>NZ_NCEQ01000031.1 GCF_002280785.1 Brevundimonas subvibrioides | reverse complement strand
CAGGTCGATCTCGCGCCCGTCGCGCAGGCCGATCTTGTAGACCACCGAGGGCGCCGTCGCGATCAGGTCGAGGTTGAACTCGCGGCTGAGGCGCTCCTGAATGATCTCCAGCTTGCTGCCGAGGTCTTCACTGATGACCTGGCCGCCGGTCAGGACGGCGATGTCCTCCAGCATGGCCTTGCGGTGATCGCCGAAGCCCGGAGCCTTGACGGCGGCGACGCGAAGGCCGCCGCGCAGCTTGTTGAGGACGAGCGTGACCTGGGCCTCGTCCTCGATGTCCTCGGCGATGATCAATAGAGGACGGCCCGACTGGACCACGGCTTCCAGGATCGGGAGCATGGCCTGGAGCGGATTCACAGCAGGTCGTGCAAACCCAGGTTGCCGGTGACGATGTATTTGCCCTGTGAGGCGTCGCCAGCCAAGACCGTCAGATAAGTGCAGCGGTAGAGATTGTTGCGCTCGTCCGCCTGCCCACTCTTTCGAAAACGACTGTGATGTCTTCAATGCAGCCGCAGTTCCCTACGGCATCGAATGCGACGCGGTTGCTTGGGATGGCGGCCTCTCCATTCATGGTGGTGATGCGATCACCCACCATCAATCCGGCAAGCGCCGCAGGTCCGGTCTCCGCCAATCCGACTACGCGGCCTGGATCCTGATCGTCGATGCGCAAGTCGACGCCCAACCCGATCCACTGCTGGACGCCACTTGGACCGCCATGCTTTCGAGCGTGCCAGGGAGAGGAGCGGAAAGACCAATCGAACGCTCGCATAAAATCCAGGCCCAGCAGCCCAACGACGCCGGACCGTGTAGCGATCGCCTGCTCAGAACTACGCACGAATAGAAGGGTATCCCTGAACACGGCGTCTCCGCACGACGCCAGCGGCAATCGCAGCGCGTGCAAACGCCGCCCGAAAGCAGTGGAGTAGTACACGGCCTTGGCACCCGGCGTGGCCGCGAGTCTGGCCCCCTCATTCGGATTTATAGAGGAACGGTCGGCGCCCGTGTCCGCGGCCAGGAAACATCGCTCCGCGTCGCAGCGGAAATCCATAATCGGTACTCGGCCACGTCTGAGTGATAGACGCTCGCCGGACAAGAGCCCTCCGTTCAACAACAAGAAACCCGTTGAAAACTGCAGACCGAACTCCCCCAGAGCGCGAGCGCTTAGGACGCAGTCAACGCCCGGCTGAAGACTCGGCGGCATGGCCGCCCAAGGGCCGCCGAGTGTCGGCAGACCCGGCAGTTGCAACATCAGACTGTCGTAGGTCGGAACGGTCACACGACCCGAAGCGGTAATGAGGGGAATTCGGCCGCTGGGCCCGCTCTCCTTCTCAACCACGAGGGCTTGGGACACCGAGGATATCCCGGCAGCAGTGTCCAAGACAACGCTCACCGCCCGCCCATCCAGGACACCGCCCTCCAAATGGAGATGCCCGTCGCGTATTGTGATGGGAACGCGAACCGACGACGCGCCCTGTCGTCCCGTCGGCATAGCCGACGCCAAACCGCCCGCAAGAAGCTCTCGACGAAGGATGATCGATCTCCCAATGAAAAGGCTGGGGGCCTTGCCCCCAGCCCAAGTCGTCATTTGCTCGTAATTGTCCAGCCGTCGTTCTCAGAGTTGTAAGACACGGTAAACGTGTCAAAGAACCAATCCACACCTGCTTCGACCACTCGACCGAGCCAACTCGCGGCGGCCGCGATCGCATCGCCTAAGCTTGAAAACCAGTTTCCGCCGGACACGAAGTCGATCTCATCAAAGGTCAATTCACGCACGTCCATTGCCAAAGCCGTCATGGCTTCCTCTTTCAGTTGGAAGTTGATGTGCGCGATCCGGATCGCAACTATAGGATTGCGAGCCCCCCTCCCTCTCTGTCAAGGTAAAAATACAACCCTGACCCTCCATTCTTGGAACCGTTCCGTGTCCGACCTGTTCCGTAAGGAAGCCATCACCCACGCCACCCGCCGCCTCGCGGGCGAGGTCGTGCTGGCCTCCTCGGTCTCCTCCCGCCTCCTCGCCTGCCTGCTGATCTCTGTGGTGCTTGGCGGGGCGGCCTTCGCCTCCACCGCCTCCTATGCCCGCACCATTGCAACCCTGACGTTGTCTTCGGCCCTGGAGGGCGGTGACAGTTTCGCGGCCCTGTCGCGCAGCCTGGACGCGCAGGGCGCGGCGGCCGGATCGCGCGCCGCCGCCGCCCAGGCCGCGCTGGCCGCCGAGCAGCGCCAGCTCACGGATCGCCGTGCAGGCCTGAACCGCGAACTGGCCGAGACCCGCCGCAACATGGAGCTTCAGGAGGAACGCCTCGCCCTCGCCCGGGCCGAGGTCGTCCGGGCCGAGACCATCGCCGCGCAAGGATTCCTGCCCCGTCGGGAACTGGAGGCGCGGCGATCCACCGAACTGGCGGTCCAGCAGGAGGCCTCTACCCTGTCGGCCCGGGTCCTGGCCTATGAGCGGGAGATCGGCGAGGTCGACGCCCGCCTGGTCGCCATCCCCATCGACATCGCCGCCGCCCGCGCCGACGCCGCCTCCACCCGCGCCGGGCTGGATCAGCAGGCGACCCAGATAGAGGCGCAAGGCCGCTATGTCGTCGTGGCGACCGTCGCGGGCCGGGTCGCCGCCCTGCCAGTCGATGCGGGCCAGACGGTCGCGCCGGGGGCCGCCGTGGCGGTGCTGACCGCCGGGGACTCAGCCCTGGAGGCCGAACTCTATGCCCCGTCGCGCGCGGCGGGCTTCGTGCGCGAGGGTCAGGAGGTGCGGCTGCTGTACCAGGCCTTTCCGCATCAGAAGTTCGGCACGGGCGAAGGCGTCGTGACCTCGGTCTCGCGCACCGTCCTGGCCCCGGCCGAGATCGCCATTCCCGGCCTTCAGGTTCAGGAGCCGGTGTTTCGCGTGCGGGTGAAACTGGCCCGTGACAGCGTCGCCGCCTATGGCGAGGTCCTGCCCCTGCAGCCCGGCATGCTGCTGTCGGCCGATGTCGTGATCGACCGGCGCAGCCTTCTGGAATGGTTGCTGGACCCCCTCTACGCCGCCGGACGCCGTTGATGAACATTCCGTCGGAACTCAACTTCGCCCGTCGCCGACGCCTGCCCGTCATCCAGGGAGCCGAGGCGGCCGAGTGCGGCCTCGCCTGTATGGCCATGGTGGCGCGGTATCATGGCCACGACGTCGATCTGAACGGCCTGCGTCAGCGGTTCACCCTGTCGATGTCGGGGGCGACCCTGCGCAGCATCATGGGGTTCGCCGACAGTCTGGGCTTCGCGCCCCGGGCCCTGAAGGTCGAGCTGTCGGCCCTGAGCAAGGTGCGGCTGCCGGCCATCCTGCACTGGGACCTGAACCATTTCGTGGTGCTGAAGTCGGTGTCCGGCGGCAAGGCGGTCATCCACGATCCGGCCCTGGGCGCGCGCACCTATTCGCTCGACGACCTGTCGAACCATTTCACCGGCGTGGCGCTGGAACTGACCCCGTCCGACACCTTCGAAAAAGTCACCGCCCGCGCCCCGATCAAACTGTCCAGCCTGTGGTCAAGGATGGTCGGCTTCTGGCCCGCCTTTTTCCAGATTCTGGGATTGTCGCTGGCGCTGCAGGTGGCGGTCTTCGCCCTGCCGTTCCAGATGCAGCTGGTGGTCGACGAGGCCATCTTCCGCGCCGACCGCGACCTGCTGACCGTTCTGGCCATCGGGTTCGGGGCCCTGGTCATCGTCCAGTCGGTGATCGAGGCGCTGCGCGCCTGGGCGCTGCAGATCTTCGGCCAGATGCTCAGTTTCCAGATGGTCGGCAATCTGGTGCGGCACATGATCCGTCTGCCCAGCGACTGGTTCGAGAAACGCCATGTGGGGGACATCATCTCACGCATCGGCTCGGCCTCCGCGATCCAGGATGTGCTGACCCGCGGCGTCATCGCCGCCATCATCGACGGCCTGATGGCGGTCGTCGCCATCATCATCCTGCTGCTCTATTCCCCCACCCTCACGGCCGTCGTCGTCGGCGCCGTGGCGATCAATCTGATCCTCGCCTTCGCCCTGTTCCCGGCCATGAAGGCCCGCACCGAGGAACAGATCATCGAGAGTGCGCGCGAACAGTCCCACATCATGGAGACCGTCCGCGCCGCGACCACGATCAAGGTCATGGGGCGCGAGGCCGAGCGTGAGAGTTCGTGGCGCAACCTCTATGCCAACGCCATCAACGCCGACGTCTCGGTCGGCAAGTTCCAGATCTCCCTGGGCTTCACCCAGGGGCTGATCACCGGGCTTCAGACGGTCATCGTGATCTATCTGGGGGCCCGCACCATCCTGGCCGGCGACGGATTTTCGGTCGGGATGCTGTTCGCCTTCCTCTCGTTCCGCCAGACCTTCACCGACCGGGCCAACGCCCTGATCAACCAGGCCATCCAGTTCCGCTTCCTGAACCTGCATCTGGATCGCCTCGCCGACATCGTAACGGCCGAGATCGAGACCTCGCCCGCCGCCGCCCCACCGCGCCTCGACGTGCGCGGCGCGATGGAATTGCGAGACATCGACTTCCGCTACGGGGCGGCCGACCGCACCGTTCTGGAGGGGCTGAACCTGACGGTTCAGCCGGGCGAATTCCTGGCCATCACCGGGGCCTCGGGCGGCGGCAAGACCACCCTGTTGAAACTGATGCTGGGCCTGCGCCATCCGACCGCCGGCACGATCACCCTGGATGGACAGACGGCGACGCCGGACCTGTGGCGGGCCTGGCGGGAACAGGTCGGGGTGGTGGCCCAGGACGACCGCCTGCTGTCCGGCACCATCGCCGACAACATCGCCTTCTTCGATCCCGACCTGGACATGGTCCGCGTCCAGCAGGCCGCCTATGCCGCCCAGGTGCACGAGGATATCGTGCGTATGCCGATGCAGTATCTGTCCCTCGTCGGCGACATGGGTTCGACCCTGTCGGGCGGCCAGAAGCAGCGGGTCCTGCTGGCCCGCGCCCTGTATCGCCAGCCCCGCATCCTGATCCTCGACGAAGGCACCGCCAACCTAGACGTCAAGACGGAGGAGGTGATCGCCGACCTGATCGCACAACTGCCGATCACCCGGATCGTCGTGGCGCACCGACCGGCGCTGCTGCAGCGCGCGGACCGGGTTCTGGTGGTGGAGAGCGGCACGCTGTCGACGGCCAAGGTCGAGCGGCCTATAGCGGAGCGAGAGGTCGCTCAGGCCTGATCAATCCTCGTCCATCTTCAGCGCGGCGATAAACGCCTCCTGCGGGATCTCGACCTTGCCGAACTGGCGCATCCGCTTCTTGCCGGCCTTCTGCTTCTCCAGCAGCTTCTTCTTGCGCGTCGCGTCGCCGCCGTAGCATTTGCTCGTCACGTCCTTGCGCAGGGCGCGCACGGTCTCGCGGGCGATGATCTTGCCGCCGATGGCGGCCTGGATCGGGATGACGAACATGTGGGGCGGGATCAGCTCCTTCATCTTCTCGACC
>NZ_NCEQ01000001.1 GCF_002280785.1 Brevundimonas subvibrioides | reverse complement strand
TCCGGCCGCCGCGCCCTGCGCGTCCAGGCTGCGCGACAGGGCCGCGAAACTGTCACCGCCCTCCAGGGCCGAAGACAACGTCAGGGTTGCAATGGGTTGCCCGGCGACGACCCGGTCGCCCTCGCGCACATGCACGCTGGAGACGATCCCGCCCTGGCGCGCGGCCAGCCGGATCATGCCCGCCTGCGGCGTCAGCCAGCCCGCCACGGTCTCCTTGCGGGCATAGGAGGCGGTGGCGGCGAAGGTCGCGCCGCCTAGTACCACCGCCACCATCAGCCCGGCAAGCACGCGGGAAGGGACGGACGAGGCCAGCACGACCTCGCCCGCGAGGCGGCGGGTGGCGTGGGTGACGGCTTCCTTGCGGAACAGATTCGACACTTTTCGGCGCACTCGTATTTGGCGAACTTTTCTGTTTTCGATGTTGACAGTGCAACCAGGGCGACGCAATCCTGAAGTTGCAATCCGGATCGCATCCATCAACGTTAGAGAGTGGAGGAAGCCATGACGGCTTTTGATATGGACGTGCGTGAATTGAGCCTTGACGAGATCGACATGGTTTCAGGCGGAAACTGGTTCGCCAACCTTTTCGACGCGATCGCTCAGATTGTCGGATATGTTGCCAATCAGATCATGGATGCTGCCGCGTGGCTGGCCGAGAACGGCTTCTACTACGAAGAAAAGGATGGCGGGTACGAGTTCGGCTTCCGCTGATCCGGTCACGTGCGGCGGTGCGGGCGACCGCGCCGCCATTTGCGCCTCGGGAGTACCAGTGAAAAATGGATCGACGGGCGTTCGGCCTGGCGGGCTTCGCCTTTGCTCTCGCTCCTCCGGGCATGGCGAGAACCCAAGCTCTGGCTCCCGTCATTCCGTTTGAGATCGACCGTGAAACGACGGGACAGGGGTTCATCCGGCTGAGCGACGTGAATCTCGCAGGAAGCCAGGGAGCGGCGATGCTGGATAGCGGAGCGGAATACTGTTCGCTGTCCGCCCAGCTCGCAGCCGCCGCCGGTCTGACCGAAGCCCGACGCATCCCCCTCATCACATTTCGCGGTCGCGTGAACGCGGCGTTGTCGCGCCCGGCGGATATCGGCATTTCGCCCACGTTCGCGACCACGGCTCCGATCCTGATTATGCCGGGCGAGATCGAATGGCCCACGGGGCGCCTCATCTCGACGTCGATCTTTCCGCATCTGACCCTCGACTTCGACCGTTCTGTCATCGACCTGGGGGGTGGGCTGGACTTCACGCGGCCTGTCGGAGGAAAGCGTGACGGCTTGTTCTTCGTCGACACCCCGGGGGCCAGACGATCCCATAGATGGCTTCTGGACACCGGGACGATCAGCACCAGCGTGACGGAAGCGGCGTTGGCCGATCTCTCTGCGGCGGCAGGAACGCGCGTCGAAGTCCGTCAAAATCGGCGTACGGGCGGTCTGGAGACGGTCAACGGGGTGTGTCGAATCTCGGGTCTCGGATCGGGACCCCTGGCGCTCTCGCCCCTCGTAGCGAATGTGGTCCATGAACGAGAAATGCCGGTGCGGGGCTTTTCCGGCATTCTCGGACTCACAGCGATCTCTGCCTACAACTGGCGGCTGGACAACCAGAACCGATCTGTTGCTGCCCAACCGCGGCGGAACCCGCCGAGCGATTTTCCAATCGTCGGCTTCTATGCGTGGCACGAAGGGGAAGTTGCGACCATTTCCGGCCTGATCGAACAGGGCGCGGCGGAGCGAGCGGGGGTTCAGCTTGGGGACCGCCTTCTCTCCCTGAACGGGCAAAGGCCCGGGGGAAACGCGATGGCTGACTATATCCGCGTCGGAAGATGCGCTTGCAGCGACACTTATGTTTTCGAGATTGAACGCGACGGTCAGCGTCTGACGCTGAGCGCACCGCAGCAGTCGATATTCTGAGCCGGAAGCAGGGACACGCACCACTTTTTGTGGACTGGAGTGACTTTGGAGTGACCCCCGTCGCTGAGACACGCGAATTAGGGTCAACAAGCTGCGCGGCGGCCTTCGCGTCGCCGCCGTCAAGGCTCCGGGCTTCGGCGATCGCCGCAAGGCCATGCTGGAGGACATCGCCGTCCTGACCGGCGGCCAGGTCATCAGTGAAGACCTCGGCAGCAAGCTGGAGATCATTCAGGAGCGCCTCTCCCGCGAGTTCAACCTCGACCTGATCGCGACGGCGCCCTCGGTGGTCTACAAGATCGGTCTGCGCGACGGGCGCGAGATCGACCTGCACAACCCGGCCGACCTGGAGAAGCAGAAGGCCGGCAAGAAGCGGATGCGCCAGTTCGGCAAGGTCGAGATCCCGCAGGAAGCCTTCATCGCCGCGCTGAAGATGGACGAGGATTGACCGCCGTCCGGCGGCGGTCATCTCAAGACGTAAGCGCGGCCATAGCGGCGGCGATCAGGGCCGGTAGATCGGCGATCGCGGTATAGCGGACGCGGGTCGGCGTGATCTGGTGATAGGCGTGGCGATAGGCGTTGCCGCTGTCCATGATCGCGCGCCACGGCAGGTCGGCCGATCGTTCATCTGGCGACAGCCGGCGGGCGGCCTCCGAAACGATCTCAAGACAGCGGACAGTCGCATGGTAGCGCATGGGGTCGGCCGCGAAGACAGGGGCCTCGACTTCGGCGGCCCAGCGATGGGCCAGCGCCGCATGAGCGGCGATCTCGTCCCACGCCTGTCGATCCGCCTCAGAAGGCATGGACCGCGTCACGCTCGGCGCTGGGCCGGACGTGGGGCCTGAGCGCCTTGCGTTCCGAGACGTCGACCTTGATGGGGAACAGATCACTGATGAAATGCGTGATGCCCACATAGTCCCAAAGACCGACCTCGGCCGCCGGGTCGAGCTCGACCATGATGTCGATGTCGCTGTCGGGGCCGGCCTCGCCGCGGGAGAGGGATCCGAACAGCGCCGCGTGGGCCACGCCCTTCAGGCGCAGCGCCGCCTCATTGGCGCGCAGGACGGCGATGACGGCGTCGCGGGTCATGAGCCGAGGATAGTGCGGAAAGGTCCGGGTGGCGAGCGGGCCGCTGTCTGCGGCAAGATCATCGCCCGCGAAGTCGATCACGCGGTCATCCTCGCCGCGTGAGGATCAGAAGGCCGGCAAGACGCGGGTGCGCCGGTTCGGCAAGGTGGAGGTCCCGCAGGAGGCCTTCATCGCCGCGCTGAAGATGGATGAGGATTGAATTCGTTCCCGACTTGTTCTCCTGGCATTAACCTGGCAGTCTGCGATCCTTGGTGAACGCGGAGAATCGGCCGTGTCGGAGTACGCGACCATGGTGAAACAGGCGGGCCGGGCGACGGCGGACAAGGCGGTCGCGAACGGCTGGATCGACGGGCCGGCCAAGCCGGTTGCCGCACAGCCGAAGCTCAAGCTTGTTCGCGGGGACAAAAGCGAAGCGCCGGCCGATTTCACCTTCATCGACCTGTTCGCGGGGATCGGCGGACTGCGGCGCGGTTTCGAGTCTATCGGGGGGCAATGCGTCTTCACGTCCGAGTGGGACAAGTACAGCCAGAAGACCTACGCGGCGAACTTCCCGGACGACGATCACGAGATCAACGGCGACATCACCAAGGTCGATGTCGCGGACATTCCAGAGCATGACGTGCTGCTGGCCGGCTTTCCGTGTCAGCCGTTTTCGATCGCGGGCGTGTCCAAGAAGAACGCCCTCGGCCGCGCGCACGGGTTTGAGGACAAGACCCAGGGCACGCTGTTTTTCGATGTGGCGCGGATTATCGCCCATCACCGGCCTGCGGCCTTCCTGCTCGAGAACGTTCGCAACCTGATCGGTCACGACAAGGGAAAGACCTTCCAGACGATCAAGGACGTCCTGACCGAGGAGCTCGGCTACACGATCGACTGGCGCGTCATCGACGGCCGGTCCTGGACGCCGCAGCATCGCGAGCGGATCTTCATCATCGGCTTCCGTGAGGACCAGGGGTTCCGGTTCGCCGACCTGAAGACACCGGATGCCGCGCCGAAGCTGAGAGACATCCTGCATCCGGGCGATGGTTCGGAAGTCCCGGACCAGAGGTTCACCGTCGGAAACTCGGGCCGCGTGTCGGAGAAATACACCCTGACAGATCACCTCTGGAACTATCTCCAGCGCTACAAGGAGAAGCACCAGGCGGCCGGCAACGGCTTTGGCTTCGGTCTGGTCGGTCCCGACGATGTCGCGCGCACCCTGTCCGCCCGTTACTACAAGGACGGGTCCGAAATCCTGATCAGGCAGGAGGAGGGCAAGGCGCCGAGACGCCTGACCCCTAGAGAATGCGCGCGTCTGATGGGGTTTGATGAGCCGCAGGGGAATGAGTTCATCATCCCGGTGTCGGACACCCAGGCCTATCGCCAGTTCGGAAACTCGGTGGTCGTTCCGGCGGTGAAGGCTGTGGCCGAGCATATGAAGCCGCATCTGTTCAAGGCCCTGGCTGCGCAGCGCAAGGTGGCGGTTGGCTGACGTCGTCGATGCGGCGACCCGCAGCCGGATGATGTCCGGCATCCGGGGTAAGAACACCAAACCCGAACTGACGATCCGCAAGGCGCTGCACGCGCGCGGGTTTCGCTACCGGATCCACTGCAAGGACCTGCCCGGCAAGCCGGACCTTTGTCTGCCGAGATATCGGGCGGTGATCCTCGTGCACGGGTGTTTCTGGCACGGGCACGACTGTCATCTGTTCAAATGGCCGAAGACGCGGCCGGAGTTTTGGGCGGAGAAGATTGCGCGAAACCGGGCGGTGGATGCGGCGGCCCTGGTCCGTCTGGCGGAAGAAGGATGGCGCGTCGCCACCGTCTGGGAGTGCGCGTTGAAAGGCAAAAGGCGCTTGCAACTCGAAGATGTCGTTGCGAGCCTCGATCGCTGGCTTCGATCTGACGAGCCCGGCCTGAAGATCGAAGGCGCGCCAGAATGCCCATGATGAGCCTGCCGGACTGGATCGCGGAGTTCTCCAGGCCGGATCACGTCTGGTACCTGAAGCGCCTTTCAGCCAACGATACGCTGGCGAATGCGACCCATCAGGCCGGACCCTATATTCCGAAGGAGCTGTTGTTTCGGGTTTTGCCCGGATTGCACAATCGCGAAGCAGAAAATCCCCGGGTTCAGGTCGATGCGTTTGTGGATTCCGGGACCGAGGTGCGGTCTGTAACGGCCATCTGGTACAACAACCGCCATCGTGGCGGTACGCGCGATGAGGCGCGGGTCACCGGTTGGGGCGGCAGCGCATCTGCGCTTCTGGACCCGGACAGCACCGGGGCATTGGCCGTCTTCGTATTCGAGAACGGGGCGCTGGATTCTGGTGCAACCGCGATCCACGTCTGGGTATGCAACGGCTACCAAGACGAAATGTTTGAAGACGTCGTCGGCCCGGTCGATCCGGGAAAGGCGATTACCTGGCGACCTGGCGAGCCTATCAGTCTGTTCGCTGCGGGCTCCGTGCGTACGTCCTGTTCGTTGCGGCCCTCCGAGATGCCTCCGCATTGGCTGGAACGGTTCCCCAGCGCCGCCGAGATCGTGAGGCGGTCAGTAGAATTGCAGGCGCTTCAAAGCCAGACACCGGATGACCGGCTGGTCCGTCGCCGCAAATGCGAGTTTGAAATCTTCAAATCCGTCGAGGAGGCGCTGGAGGGACCGAAGGTTGAAGCCGGCTTCAGATCGTTGGATGAGTTTCTGGTTCTCGCCCAGACGATCCTGCAACGACGAAAGTCTCGATCCGGCCGGTCGCTCGAGTTGCACGCGCGGGAGATTTTCCTGGAAGAAGGGCTGGTGGAGCACCAGCAGTTCAGCCACGGGGCGACCTCGGAAGGCGACAAGAAGCCCGACTTCCTGTTCCCGTCAGCACAGGCCTACGCCGACCAGGACTTCCCGAAGGAGCGGCTCCGCATGCTCGCCGCAAAGACGACGGCGCGCGATCGGTGGCGACAGGTCCTGAACGAAGCCGATCGTGTCTCGACGAAACATCTGCTCACCCTCCAGGAGGGTGTGTCAGAGAACCAGTTCGCCGAGATGGAGGCTGCAAATCTTCAGCTCGTCATACCGGCCAGTCTGATCGATGCCTTCCCGGAAAGCGTCCGTCCGAAACTGATCACTCTCGACAGCTTCATCTATCAGGTTCGCGGCCTTCGGTGAGGTGTTCGGTCGGCTGAGGGCGAGACTGCGGCTGGCCCCCTCCACCGCTTCGCGGTCCCCCTCCCCCGAGGGGGGAGGATCCTTATACCCATCAACGGATCGTCCGATTTCGCCTTATGGATCAAGGCCCGGCATTATTGAGAGCCTTTATCCGCGCAGGCCCTCCCGGCGGCCGCACACTGTCGGCATGGCCAAAGCTCCTCCCGAAGCCCCTGCGACCTATTTCCGGCTCTCGGACGAGACCTGGGCCCTGATCGTCGAGGAATACGCCAACGGCGCCACGGCGAAACAGCTGGGCGCCAAGTGGAAGGTGGCGCCCAACTCCGTCTATCGCCACGTCAGCGCGGCGAAGATGACCAAACGCGACTGCGGCGATCAGCGGGCGCGGGCGCACGCGAAGGCGGTGACGCTGGCGGCGAAGGCGCGGGACGCGAAGCTGGGGCCCCGGGGGGAGACGGTCGAGCCGGCTCTGACCACCCTGTTCGCCCCGCCGCCGGACGACGACCCCGACGCGGGCGATCCCGGCGCCCTGGCCAAGGCGGCGATCCTGGCCTCCGGCCGGGCGATGAAGGGGCGGCTGTGGGCCGAGGCCAAGGCTCTGGCCGGGCTGGCTGAGGCCTATGCGCGGCTGAGCGAGCGGACGATCGAGGAGGTCTACAGACCCTCGCCGCAGGATATGGCGGCCCAGGCCTTCCTGCTGGAGAAGCTGGGGTATCGCGACCCGTACGACGAAGACGAGGACGAGGGCCAGGACGAGGACCGGGGCGACCGCCGGCGGTGACGATGTCGGCAAGCGGCTTGCCCTTTGGCGCGGCCAGCGCCTAGTCTGGATTGTGGCCGAAACGTGCGGCGCGGGAGTGGTGTAGCGTGCGCGGCGAGTTTGGCATTCTTCTGGCGCTGGCGATCTCTCTGGCGGCAGCTCCGGTCTCCGCCCGGCCCATGCCGGCCCAGTCGTCGCCGACCCGGTCGGCGCCCGCCCCGTCCGTGCCGATCTTCCAGCCGGGCGCGCCGGGACAGGCCTCGCGGATCGTCACGCCCGAGGCGGCGCGGGCCCTGGGGCGCACGACCTTCACCGCGGACGACGTCCGCTTCATGCAGCATATGATCGTCCACCACGCCCAGGCGGTGGAGATGGTCGAACTGCTGCAGATGCACGGGACCGATCCGACGGTGGGGCTGATGGGCCGCCGCATCGCCCTGAGCCAGGAGGCCGAGATCGCGCTGATGCGCGGCTGGCTGGCCGAGCGGGGGCAGGCCGAGGCCATGACCGACATGGCCGGGATGCACGCGGGTCACGGCGGCATGGATCACTCCGCCCACATGAATCCCGCGGCCGCCGCCCCGGATCCGGACGACGTCGCGCCGATGGCCGGCATGCTGACGCCGCGCCAGATGCGGACCCTGGCCGACGCGCGGGGGACCGCGTTCGACCGCCTGTTCCTGACCGGCATGATCCAGCACCATCAGGGCGCGCTCGACATGGTCGACGACCTGATGACCCGGCCCGACGCGGCGAACGATACGATGCTGTCCGACTTCGCCGCCGCCGTCGTCGCCGACCAGCAGGCGGAGATCCTGCGCATGCAGTCCCTGCTGTCCGACCTTTGAACCCCGAACTCCAGACCCCGAACTCCAGACCCGAGAGATGTCCATGACCCTGCGCAAGACACTGCTTTCCACCGTGGCCGCCCTGGGCGTTCTGCTGGGGGCCGCCGCCGCGGCGGCGCAGCAGTCGTCGGGACCGGGCGAGCTTCAGGTCATTACCGCCGACGTGCGCTCGAGCCTGTCGGCCGGATACGACGACGCCGGACAGGCGGCGCTCGGCATGGCGCTGGAAAGCCACACGCCGCACGCGCCGGGCTTCGGCACGCCGGAGACCATGTTCTCGCCGCCGAAGACCGACGAGGAGCGCGCCGCCATGCGGGCCGCGGCCGAGGGCAACAACGCCTTCAGCGTCCTGGGCATGGCGAACTCGGACATGGCGATGTCGAACGGCCGGCTGTTCGTCGGCAACTTCAACGGCTTCAACGCCTATGACGTGTCGAACGGCGCGCCCCGGCTGGTGATGTCGGTGGTCTGCCCGGGCGGCCAGGGCGATGTGTCGGTGCACGGCGACCTGCTGTTCATGTCGGTCGAGGAGAACCGCGGCCGTCTGGACTGCAGCGGCGGCGGCAACGAGGGCGAGGTCAACGCCGAACGCTTCCGCGGCGTGCGCATCTTCGACATCTCGGACCTCAACGCCCCGCGCCAGATCGCGGCCGTCCAGACCTGCCGCGGCTCGCACACCCACACCCTGTTGCCGCACCCGACGGATCCCAACGTGCTGTACGTCTACGGCCAGGGCACATCGAGCGTGCGCAAGGCGGGCGAGCTGGACATCTGCACGGACGGCCAGCCGGATACGAACCCCGAGACGGCCCTGTTCTCGATCGACGTGATCAAGGTGCCGCTGGACCATCCGGAGAACGCCGCCCTGGTGAACCGTCCGCGCATCTTCGCCGACAGCACAACGGGTCGCGTCGCCGGCCTGTGGCGCGGCGGTCGCGCCGGCATCGCCAGCCAGAACACCGCCCAGACCAACCAGTGCCACGACATCACCGTCTATCCGGAGATCGGCCTGGCGGGCGGCGCGTGCAGCGGCAACGGCATCCTGCTGGACATTTCGGATCCGGAGAACCCGGCGCGGACGTCGGACATGTTCGATCCCGACATGGCCTACTGGCATTCGGCGACCTTCAACAACGCCGGCGACAAGGTGGTCTTCACCGACGAGTGGGGCGGCGGCATCGGCGCGCGTTGCACGGCCGAGGATCCGGCGACCTGGGGCGCCAATATGATCGCCACGATCGCCGACCGCACCCTGACCGGCCGCAGCTTCCACAAGCTGCCGTCGGCGCAGGGCGCGACCGAGAACTGCGTGGCCCACAACGGCAACATCATCCCGGTCCCGGGCCGCGACCTGATGGTCCAGTCCTGGTATCAGGGCGGCATCTCGATCATGGACTTCACCGATGCGATGAAGCCGGTCGAGATCGCCTTCTTCGACCGGGGTCCGCTGAGCGCCGAACGGCTGTACGTTGGCGGGTCGTGGTCGGCCTACTGGCTCAACGGCCGCATCTACTCCAGCGAGATCGCGCGTGGTCTGGATGTGCTCAAACTGCTTCCGAGCGATGACCTGTCGGCGGCCGAGATCGCGGCCGCCGAGGCCATCATGAGCGTCGAGATCAATCCGCAGACCCAGACGAAGATCGAGTGGGTCGACAGCCCCGACGTCGCGGCCTCCTACGTCGATCAACTCGCGCGCACCGATGCGATCGAGGACGGCGTCGAGGCGCGGGTGCGTGCGGTGATCGCCGGCTGGCGTTCGGGCTCGGCCGACAAGGCCGCTGCGGGTGATCTGGCGACCGCTCTTGCGACGGCGCCCGAAGACGCCAGCGCGGCGACCAAGGCGCGGATGACGGCGCTGTCGGGCGTGCTGCAGCGGCTCGCGGCGTAAGCGCTCGATCCTTGAAGGCAAAGGGCGGCGGGAGCGATCCCGCCGCCCTTTTTCGCTCCATAACCTTACTCGATACTGCCCATCAGTTTAATCGACTTAAGTTTTCGAACCAGGTCTGCTACCCCTTGGATCCCAACTCGGACCCGATCGGAGAAGAACCATGCCCATGGACGGAAGCGACCTCGTCGAGCCCACCACCCAATGCCCGCTGCGCCATGGCGTGCAGTTCCACACCAGCTTCGGCGGACGCTCGAACCGCGACTGGTGGCCGAACCAGCTGAATCTGAAGATCCTGTCCCAGCACTCGTCGCTGACCAGCCCGTTCGCCCCGAGCTTCAAATACCGGGATGAGTTCGCGAAGCTGGACATCGAGGCGCTGAAGGCCGACCTGCGGGCCCTCCAGACCGACAGCCAGGACTGGTGGCCCGCCGACTATGGCCACTATGGACCGTTCTTCGTCCGCATGGCCTGGCACTCGGCCGGGACCTATCGCACCGGCGACGGTCGCGGCGGATCGGGGTCCGGGACGCAACGGTTCGCGCCGCTGAACTCCTGGCCGGACAACGGCAACCTCGACAAGGCGCGCCGCCTCCTGTGGCCGATCAAGCAGAAATACGGCAACCGGGTCAGCTGGGCCGACCTGATGATCCTGTCCGCCGACGTCGGCATGGAGACGATGGGCTTCAAGACCTTCGGCTTCGGCTTCGGCCGCGAGGACGTCTGGGAGCCGTCGGAGGACATCCACTGGGGCGCCGAGGACACCTGGCTGGCCGACGACCGCTATCAGGGCGACCGCCAGCTGGATAAGCCGCTGGCCGCCGTCCAGATGGGGCTGATCTACGTCAACCCGGAAGGTCCGAACGGCAAGCCGGATCCGCTGGCCTCGGCCAGGGACATCCGCGAGACCTTCGCCCGCATGGCCATGAACGACGAGGAGACCGTCGCTCTGATCGCCGGCGGCCACACCTTCGGCAAGGCCCACGGCGCGGGCGATGTGAAGCATGTCGGTCCCGAGCCGGAAGGCGCGGGCATCGTGGAACAGGGCTTCGGCTGGAAGAACAGCTGGGAAAGCGGCAAGGGCAAGCACACCATCACCTCGGGCCTCGAGGGCGCCTGGACGGCCCACCCGACGACCTGGGACAACGGCTATTTCGACCTGCTGTTCAAGTATGACTGGGAGCTGACCAAGAGCCCGGCCGGCGCCTATCAATGGACGCCGAAGCATATCGACGACGCCGACCTGGCGCCCGACGCGCATGAGGCCGGCAAGCGGGTCAAGCCGATGATGCTGACCACCGACCTGGCCCTGATCCAGGACCCGATCTATGCGCCGATCTCCAGGCGTTTCCACGAAAACCCGGCGCTGCTGACCGAGGCCTTCGCCCGGGCGTGGTTCAAACTGACCCACCGCGACATGGGGCCGAAGGAACGCTACCTCGGTCCGCTGGTGCCGCAGGAGGAACTGCTGTGGCAGGATCCCATCCCGGCGGTCGTTGGGCCGCTGATCGATGCTGCGGATGTCGGGGCCCTGAAGGACCGGATCCTGTCGTCGGGCCTCAGCGTGACCGAACTGGTGGCCACGGCCTGGGCCTCGGCCTCGACCTTCCGCGGATCGGACAAGCGGGGCGGCGCCAACGGCGCGCGCATCCGGCTGGAGCCGCAACGCAGCTGGCCGGTCAACCAGCCGGCCCAGCTGTCGAAGGTCCTGGGCGTGCTGGAAGCAATCCAGCGCAACTTCAACGCCGGCGCCAAGACGGTGTCCCTGGCCGACCTGATCGTGCTGGCCGGATCGGTCGGGGTGCAGCAGGCGGCCCGGGCAGCCGGCCATGATGTCGAGGTTCCCTTCATCCCCGGCCGCGCCGACGCCTCCCAGGCCCAGACCGACATCGAGTCCTTCTCGGTGCTGGAGCCGGAGGCCGACGCCTTCCGCAACTATCAGCGGGGCCAGTTCAGCCTGACGGCCGAGGAGATGATGATCGACCGGGCGCAGCTGCTGACCCTGACGGCGCCCGAGATGACGGTGCTGTGGGGCGGGCTTCGCGCGCTGAACGCCAACACCGACGGCGTCCAGCATGGGGTCTTCACCAACCGCCCCGGACAGCTGACCAATGACGTCTTCGTCAACCTGCTGGACATGGGCACGGTGTGGACCGCGACCTCGGACGAGGAGATCCAGTTCGAGGGCCGGGACCGTGCGACCGGCCAACCGAAGTGGACGGCGACCCGGGTCGATCTGGTGTTCGGATCGAACTCCCAGCTGCGGGCCCTGGCCGAGGTCTATGCCCAGTCGGACAGCGCCGGGAAGTTGGTGGAAGACTTCGTGGCGGCCTGGACCAAGGTGATGAACGCGGACCGTTTCGACCTGGCTTGAGGTCGGCGTGAGATGACCGGGCGCGGCTGGACACGGCCGCGCCCGGTTTCAATTCCCGATCCGCTCAGCGCGCGCCGGTGAGGTCCGACCAGCGCCACTGGCTCTGTCCGAGGGCGAGGCGCGGGCTGTCGGCGCCCTCGGCGAGGGTCAGCAGGACCAGACCGCGCATCGACTGGCGGCGACACGCCGCGGGAGCGAAGGCGATGGC
Organism: Brevundimonas subvibrioides; assembly: GCF_002280785.1. Classification (GTDB taxonomy): domain Bacteria; phylum Pseudomonadota; class Alphaproteobacteria; order Caulobacterales; family Caulobacteraceae; genus Brevundimonas; species Brevundimonas subvibrioides_B. Next base: position 349,780 of record NZ_NCEQ01000001.1, on the reverse strand, counting down.
TACGGCGATGGCCTGACGCAGGCCCGCGAGGCCGCGGCCTTCCTCGCCCGGATTCATCACCCAGTCTCCGTCCCAGACCAGCAGGGCGTGCCGGGAGGCGGGCAGGGCGTGATGGGCGCGGCCGACGGCGGCGACCACGCCGGGGTTGTCGCGCAGGGCGTCCTGCACCCGCTGGATCATGTCGCAACGGCCCGCTCCGATCCCCGGGCCGCCCCCGCCTCCGGCCTCTCCAGACCCTCCGCCGCCCGAGCCGGACCCCGCCGTGGCCGCTCCGGCGAGCTGGGCCTGGGTGAGGCCGGCGGGGGGAGGGGCGGGCGCCGGGCCCGGCGGGGCGGGGGCGACAGACAGGGGCTCGACCTCGGGCGGGGCCGGGCGCGGGAGGCGCGGCGCGGCGGGCGGCCGGGGCCTCGGCGGGGTCGGGGCGAGGGCGGTCGGAGCGGGCGGTTCGGCGGCCCGGGACGGCTCGGCGGGGCCCGGCGGGGGGTCGGGTTCCGCGACGGCCAGGGGCGGCGGAGGAGGGGTCAGGGAGACGATGATCGGTTCGGGCGGGGGCTCCACGGAAAAAATCTTCGGGGTCGGGGCGACGGTCAGGAAGGCCAGCAGAAGGCCGATGTGGAGCGCCGCGCTGACTGCTGCCCCAGGCAGCCAGGCCCGTCGGGACCTCCGCGTTGCCGCGGTTTCCGGGGCAGGTTTTCGCGTTTGGCTTTCGGGGCTTGGAGGCAACAGGCAGGCCTGCGGAGGCGACGCGGGGGCGTCGGAAAGGCCCCCAGAGACCACCCGCCCGCGTCAGGATCGTGACCGCCCCGAGGCCGGCCTTGGCCCCAATCCTTACGGCCAAGGTGCCGGAATCATGCCTCATGCCGGTCATGCCTGGGCCTTTCGGCGCCACCCTGATCACAACTGCGCGACGTTCGGAAGTGGCGCACCGGCCCCTCAGGAGATCCCCTTGATCCAGTCCCCCCTCGCTTCGATGACCCTCGCCTTCCCCCGCGCCAACCTGCGCCCCGTCCTGATGACCGGCGTCGTCCTCGCCGCCGGCCTGATCCTCAGCGGCTGCGTCGCCACACGCGGTTTCGTGCGTGAGGAGGTCGCCGTGGTCGACAGCCGCGTCGACGCCACCGACGCCCGGGTGACCGAGGTCGCGGGCACCGCCAACGACGCCCTGCAGCGCGCCACCGCGGCCCAGCAGCTGGCCGAGGGCAAGTTCATGTACGAGGTCGTCCTGTCGGATGACTCCGTCAAATTCCCCTCCGACCGCGACGCCCTGTCGCCCGAGGCCGAGGCCCGTCTGACCGAGCTGGCGACCCGGCTGAAGGCCGAGAACGTCAACGTCTACCTGGAGATCCAGGGCCATACCGACGCCGCCGGACCCGAGGCCTATAACGACCAGCTGGGCGCCGCCCGGGCCGAGGCCGTGCGTCGCTCGCTGAGCCGCCAGGGCATCGCCCTGAACCGGATGGCGACCATCTCCTATGGCGAGGAGGCGCCGGTCGCCGACAACACCACCGCCGAGGGCCGCGCCCAGAACCGGCGCGTGGCCATCGTGGTGCTGAGCTAGGCCGAACCTTCTCCCTCCCCTTTATGGGGAGGGACCGCGAGGCGGAGCCGAGCGCGGGTGGGGTCCGAATAGTGAGTTCGCACGGACGAACCCCACCCGACTTCGCTTCGCTCAGCCACCCTCCCCATGAAGGGGAGGGAGAATTACACTCCCGCCCGGAACGCCTTCACCGCATCCACGGCGGCCCGGACCGAGGTCTCGATCCCGGCCCAGTCGCCCGCCTTGACCGCCGCATCGGTGACGAGCTTTGAGCCCATGCCCGCCGCCACGATCCCGGCGCCGAACCATTTGGCGATGGAGCCGGCGTCGGGGTCGACGCCGCCGGTCGGCATGATCTTGGTCCAGGGCATGGGCCCCAGGACCGCCTTGACGAAGTCCGGCCCGCCGACCGAGGCGCCGGGGAACAGTTTGATAATGTCGCAGCCCAATGCGTGCGCCTCGGTGATGTCGCGCACCGAGCCGCAGCCAGGGAAATAGGCCACCATCCGGCGGTTGCAGACCGTCGCCACCTCGGGCACGAGCGCCGGCGAGACCACGAACCGCGCCGCCCGGTTCAGATACATCGCCGCCGTGCCCGCATCGAGCACCGAGCCGATGCCCAGGATGATGTCCGGATCCGTCCGGCCCAGCTCCTTCGCGATCTCGGCGAACAGGTCGACGGCGAAGTCGCCCCGGTTGGTGAACTCGATCACCGGCGCTCCGCCGCGCGCACAGGCGCGGATCACGTTCATCGCCACCTCGGGGTCGGGATTGTAGAAGACCGGGCAGACGCCCTGGGCTTCGAGGGCTTTCAGGACGGAAACGCGGTCGATCGGCATGGGTCTGGCTCCGGGCTCTGGCTTGGGGATCGCGGATCGAGGACCCCTGCGTCAAGTCAGTTCGGGTTTCAGAGGTCAGCGTCCTCCGGGCGCGACTCCAGAATAGACTCGACAGAGTCGACAGAGTCGCGCGCCTCCTGAGCCAGGGCCTCGGCCTCGTCCTCGGCCGCGAGCCGGGCGTCGCGGTCCGCCTCCCATTCGGCCCGGCGCTGGCGCAGGTCCTCCGTCTCGATCCAGCGACGCAGGTCGTCGTCGTCCTCCTGAACCAGTTGATGCACCCGGTGCCAGCGCAGGGCCGCGACCGCGTCGCCGCGCAGGATCGCCCGCGCCATCCGCGACGAGGCGACATGGGGCAGGTCGCCGAAGTCGATCATGTTCATGTCGCCGCCGATCTTGTCCTCCAGCTCCATCCCCTCGTCCCACGGATCCAGGGTGTGGGGCGGCCGCCACGGCTGATCCGCCCGCCGCCATCCATGCCGCGACGCCCGCGCCCGCAGCGCCGCCAGCGTCACCCCGTGCCGCCGGCAACAGTCGGGCCCTGACATCCCGGCCAGATAGTCGTCCCGAACCGCGTCCCACACGTCGGGCGGCGCCGCGCGCAGGCCTGTGGGGGTGAAGTGTTCGTCCTCGGTCATGGTTGTGCTCCCGTTGAAGGGGCAACAGTGTGAGGCCGTTTTCAGGGGTGATGGGTAAAACGGCTCTCAAAAGAGTCGGGCGTTGATTTCAAAGGCGGATTCGGACGATCCGTTGATGGGTATGGCGGGATTATTCCTCCCCCGACGGGGGAGCCATCGACCGCGAAGCGGTGGAGGGGGGCGGCCGCGAATACCGTGTTTGCGGTTGGCCCCCTCCGTCTCTACGCTTCGCTTCGTGCCACCTCCCCCAGAGGGGGAGGATTGCGCACCTGCCCTTTGAGACGGGCCAGAACGCCTTCCAGATCTGCCAGCACGTCCCGCGCCGCGATCCTCAGGACGCCGATGCCGCGCAGGCCCAGCCATTCTGTCCGCCGGTCGTCATGACGCCCCTGATCCGGGTGCTCGTGGCCCGACCCGTCCACCTCGACCGCCAGCTTCGCCTCCTCGCAATAGAAGTCGAGGATGTACGGCCCGACCGGGTGCTGCCGCCGGAAGCGTATGCCGTCGAGGCGGCGACCGCGCAGGGCCTGCCACAGGATCACCTCGGGCAGGGTGAGCGTCCGGCGGAGTTCGCGGGCACGCTGTATGGTGATCTGCGGCGCATCCATGACGGGAATGTAGCAAATCCTCCCCCATAGGGGGAGGAGGACCGCGAAGCGGTGGAGGGGGGGCGACCACGCATCGGCTCTATGACGTCAGGCACAGCCAGGCTTTGCCGAGGCCCCGTGTCCGCGTCGGGCCCCCTCCGTCACGCCGCGAAGGCGCGCCGCGCCACCTCCCCCTGTGGGGGAGGATTTGGGTCGCGCATTCCTCCCCCATCGGGGGAGGGGGACCGCGAAGCGGTGGAGGGGGCTCGATACGGGCACCGTGTGCGCGGCTGGCCCCCTCCGTCACGGCGCAAAGCCGCGCCGCGCCACCTCCCCCGATGGGGGAGGATTCACGACGCCTCCGCCCGCTGACGCAGGACGCGGTGGATGAAGGGGGTCTTACCGGCCCCGTTCGGACCGGCGAGGAGGACGAGGGAGCGTACGGGCTCCTCCTAATCAAGTGGGTCATCACCCTTGAGGTTTGCGAAACCTCACTTCATGAAGTCGAAGACGTACTGGTGAGGGTACGAGCGGAAGTGCGCGCACACCTTTTCCAGCCGGCGGAAACGGAAGCGCTCGTAAGCGCGGACCGCAACCAACTTCGCTCGCTCTCCGACGTTGTCGGTCATAGCGAACTCTCCTTTGCTGCTGACGGAAGGTCCGTCGTCCCGATCCGCTAGGTGCGAACCGCGCGCGCTGGGATGGCCGAAGCCGCAAGCGAAGGCTGGGTGATGACCCGACTCGAAGCCTAGCAGAACAAATCGAGATCGCCATGGGTGACTCGCTATTCTTCAGACTTCTCCGAGCCAAAGTTGGATCAGGCTGTCGGAAAATGAGAGTCGCCCACAGGCGTTCAACCCAAAATATCAGAATATTTCAAGAACATAAAGCAGCTTTCTCAGCTTCATCCACTTTGGTTCAAGAGCGAGATTCGACAAAACTCCTTAAAAAGCATAGGGTGGTGAGCTGAAACCCAGTTCTAAATGAGAGTCGTCGAGAATGGCCGCTACTTCTACCCCGTCCTCACGCCCGTTCCCGCCCCACACTCTGGAAAAAGCGCTGATAATCATCAACGCAATCGTGGACAAAGGCGCGAGTAAGCCCATGGATCGGCTTCTGGTCGCTGACGCCATCGGGCGAACGCCAAGCAGCAGCGAGTTCCGCCGCCTTTTGAGTTCTTCTCGCTGGTACGGTTTGACCTTGGGAACCGAAAAGGCTGACAACATCGTGCCTACGGAGTTGGGACTTAAGATTTCGAAGCCCACTCATCTTGACGAGGCCCTTCAGGGTAAGGTTCAAGCATGCTTAAATGTGGAAATTATAGATAAACTGTGGCGACAGTTTAATCGACAGAAGCTACCAGACGCTAAATTTCTCAAAAATACGCTAGAAAGATCTTACTCTCTTTCGGCAGAACATGCTGATGAATTTTCAGAACTTGCTGTGGCCAACGCTAAGTTTTGCGGAATTCTTCAAGACATATCTGGCGCGAAGTATATCCGCATGGACGAACCCAAGGCCGATGCGGTACCTGCGGCAGTTCTAAGCGACGTGAGTGAAGACCGAGAAGCTGAAACGGCCTTTGAAATAGTTTCGGAAGCGGAGGATGAACCACTAGAGGCACCCGTCAAAGCAACTAGAGGCAATCGGGTCTTCATAACTCACGGCAAGGACAAAGGTATTCTTGCGCAGGTCAAAGAGATCGTGGCCTATGGAAAGTTCGAACCTATTATAGCGCAAGAACGCGAAACCTCAGCGAAGCCGGTCCCAGACAAGGTGATGGACGACATGCGTAGCTGCCAGGCGGCAGTAATTCATGTTGGTATCGACGAGATTTGGTTCGACAAGGATGGAAATGAAAAGCCGCAGATAAACGGAAATGTCCTCATCGAAATCGGTGCCGCGATGGCGTTGTACGGGAAGAACTTTGTCCTCTTGGTTGAAGAGGGCGTGATTCTTCCTTCCAACCTTCAGGGACTATATGAATGCCGGTACAAGGGAGACGAGCTCTCTATGACCGCGACGATGAAGTTGTTGAAGGCATTCAACGACTTCACCTAGTCCTCACAACTTCACCTCCACCACGCTTCCCCCCGCCCGGAACTTCGCCGACATCTCCGACATCCCGGCCTCCGCCTCCGCCAGCGAACCCCCCGCATCATTCTGCGCCTGCGCATCCCGGCGGATGTCCTGGCTGATCTTCATCGAGCAGAATTTCGGGCCGCACATCGAACAGAAGTGCGCGGTCTTGTGGGCTTCCTTGGGCAGGGTGGCAGGCCCAGATGCTCCTTGGGCGTGACGTAGCAGAGCATGGCCGTGCCGAACCAGCCGATCATGGCCGCCCCGATGGCGCTGGTGATGTGGTCATAGCCCGGCGCGATGTCGGTGGTCAGCGGCCCGAGCGTGTAGAAGGGCGCCTCGTGGCAGTGTTTCAGCTGCTCATCCATATTGGCCTTGATCTTGTGCATCGGCACATGGCCGGGGCCCTCGATCATGACCTGGCAGCCCTTGGCCCAGGCGATCTTGGTCAGTTCGCCCAGGGTGCGCAGTTCGGCGAACTGGGCCTCGTCATTGGCGTCGGCGATGGAGCCGGGGCGCAGGCCGTCGCCGAGGCTGAACGACACGTCATAGGCCCGCATGATGTCGCAGATGTCCTCGAAATGCTCGTAGAGGAAGGACTCGCGGTGATGCGACAGGCACCATTTGGCCATGATAGAGCCGCCGCGCGAGACGATGCCGGTGACGCGTTTGGCGGTCATGGGCACGAAGGGCAGGCGGACGCCGGCGTGGATGGTGAAATAGTCGACGCCCTGTTCGGCCTGTTCGATCAGGGTGTCGCGGAACACCTCCCAGGTCAGGTCCTCGGCCACGCCGTTGACCTTTTCCAGGGCCTGGTAGATCGGCACGGTGCCGATGGGGACGCTGGAGTTGCGGATGATCCAGTCGCGGATGTTGTGGATGTTGCGGCCGGTCGACAGGTCCATGACGTTGTCGGCGCCCCAGCGGGTGGCCCAGACCAGTTTGTCGACCTCGTCGTCGACCGAGGACAGGACGGCCGAGTTGCCGATGTTGGCGTTGATCTTCACCAGGAAGTTGCGGCCGATGATCATCGGCTCGACCTCGGGGTGGTTGATATTGTGCGGGATGATGGCGCGGCCGCGCGCGATCTCCTGACGCACGAACTCGGGCGTGACGAAGTCGGGGATGGAGGCGCCGAAATCCTCGCCGTCGCGGATGCAGGGGCTGTTCTGCTCGCGGCGCAGGTTCTCGCGGATGGCGACGTATTCCATCTCGGGGGTGATGATGCCGGCGTTGGCGTATTCGTACTGGGTCGTCGGGCGGCCCTCGACACCCTTGAAGACCTTGTGGTGCGAGGTGTCGAAACGGGGGGCGAGGTGTTTGCCCTCGGCGTGGCCGTTGTCCTCGGGCTTGACCTCGCGCGGGTTGAGGACCGGGGCGATGTCGCCGCGGTCCAGCTGCCAGCTGGACTTGACCAGGGGCAGGCCGCGCTTGATGTCGATGGTCACGGTCGGGTCGGTATAGGGGCCCGAGGAGTCATAGATGGTCAGCGGCGGCTCATTGGCCGAGGGGTGCAGGGCCACCTCGCGGAAGGGCACGCGGAGGTCGGGATACAGCTCGCCCGAGGCATAGACCTTGTGCGACCCGGCGCGCTCGCCGGTCGGGATGGTCCCGGTCTCGCGCATGACTTCCTTCCTCGCTTCCGCGAGGGGGAGGCTATCGCTCGCTGCTTGAGCCTCTTCGGCATTCGCTTCTGGCGTGATGTGGATGTTCATGGCGGCCTCTCAATGGAGGTCTGCCGACGCGGGATTCGATCATCTCCTCTCACCGTGCATCCCGGCGAAGGCCGGGGTGCACGGATGGAAAAGACATTCCCATCCCTTCGCCGGCATGACCCGGATCAGGTTCGACGGGTCAGGCGGATACGCCAATCTCAGCCGCTGCGTGCGACCCCCCGGAGAACGTGGGAACGATAGGCCGATCGGGGGCGGATGGAAACCTTTCGCGAGCGCATGGCTGCGCGTCGGGCCTCCTGATCGGCCACAGCCTGGGCGGGGCGGAGCGCAGCAAGCGGATCGCCATCGCCGACAAATGCCCGGTCCGCCGCACGCTGGAGGTCGCCGCCCGGGTGATCACCCGCGCCACGCCTGTAATGGCGGGGTCCGGGGAGGAACAGTATTTCGCACAGTATTTCGCAGAGATGCAGGCCGTCTGCGAAACGGAGGCTCCCGCCTAGATCAATATCGGCCAGAGATCAGGACATTATGCCTCGTTTGCATCGTTATAAAGAACAGATACTGAAATGACGGAATATCTCTCAAAAGCCTGATGGAGTGCCGCATGCCGGGACTTGAGCGAATGCTGTACGCGAGTAGAGCAACCGGCCGCACGGACAGCCTTTTGAACATGGCGACGATTCTCGGCGAGTCGCAGCGGAACAATGACCGGGATGGACTGACCGGCGCGCTGGGCGCCCACGACGGCCGCTTTATCCAGGTCATCGAGGGCCCCACGACCGTTCTGGATGGCCTGCTGCGCCGCCTCGCCGGGGACCCGCGCCACCGCGACATCGTCATTCTGGACCGCAGGCCGATCACGCAACGACAGTTTGCGGGCTGGAGCATGGTGAGCTCGCGGCTGGGGCCCGAGACGGCGACCGCTCTGGATCGGCTCATGGCGACGCCCGAAACCTCCGCCCTCGAGATCATCGCCCTGCTGCGCGAAACACTCGAGGTTGAACCGGCGCGCGCCGCCTGAGGCTTCGCACACGACGCGGCGCGCTACAGGAGAGGGGCGAACCCGAAAGGCCGTCCCCATGCATCTCGCCCGCTTCCCTCGTGTGCGCCTCGCCCATCTGCCGACGCCGCTGGAGCCCGCGCCGGGCCTGTCGCAGGCGCTGGGCATCGACCTGTGGATCAAGCGAGACGACTGCACCGGGCTGGCCGGCGCGGGCTTCAATCCGGGAAGGCGGCCCGTCGCGCATCGAGCGCGCCCCCGATCCGGGCCCGGCCGGCCGGCGAGGCGCTCGACCACGCCCTCCACCCCTTCGAAACAGCGATAGACCCGCTTGCGGTCGCAGCCGGCCTCGGTGTCGAAGCCATGAAGGCGGCTCACCCGAGGGGGCTGAGACGCAGAGAGAAGGGGCTGCCCAGCCTGCGTCAGGGCGAAACTCCCGCAGCCCCGGATACGTAATTCTACAGCGCCCGTCATTAGAGTTTCAAAGACGGGCCTTGAGCTAGGACTCGGGACCTGAAACCGGCCGGGCATCAAAATCCGGCGAACGTCAGAGGGCGCCATGGGATCGATCCTGCAGCGGCTGATCTACACAAGCGCCGCCACGACTCCGACCGGATCGCTGATCAACCTGGCCACGATCCTGGCCCAGGCCCAACGCAACAACGACCGGGACGGGCTGACCGGGGTCCTTGCATCCCACCGCAATCGGTACATCCAGGTCCTCGAAGGTCCCGCCCCGGCGCTGGACCGCCTGTTGCGGCTGCTGGAAAGCGACCCTCGCCACCGGGACATGATCCTGCTGAGCCGCGAGCCGATCACCATGCGTCAGTTCGGGCGCTGGGCGATGGCCAGTGCGGTGATCACTCCCAGGCAGGGCGCTGCCCTGGACAGGCTGGTCGACCACGACGATCTGACGCCGGAGCGGGTGATCCGGATCATGCTGGACGCGCTGGATGCCGTTCCTGCGGACTGAGTTCGGCAAATCGGGTTGAGGAGTCTAGAAGGGGCCCAGCACACCGGAGCCCCCCCATGCATCTCGCCCGCTTTCCTCGCCTGCGCCTGGCGCACCTGCCCACGCCGCTGGAGCCCCTGCCGCGTCTTTCAGAAGCGCTGGGCATCGACCTGTGGATCAAGCGCGACGACTGCACCGGCCTGGCCGGCGGGGGCAACAAGACGCGGAAGCTGGAGTTCCTGCTGGGCGACGCGTTCGAGCAGGACGCCGACACCCTGGTGACCCAGGGCGCGGTGCAGTCGAACCATGTGCGCCAGACGGCGGCGGCCGCAGCCGCCGCGGGTCTGAAGTGCGAGGTCATCCTGGAGGGGCGGACCGGGTCGAAAGCCGTCGACTATGTCCATAACGGCAATGTCCTGATGGACCGGCTGTTCGGCGCGGTCATTCGCTCCGTGCCCGGAGGATCGGACATGCCGGCCGAGCTGGAGAAGACGGCGGCGGAGATCCGGGCGCGCGGCGGCAAGCCCTATGTCATCCCCGGCGGCGGCTCGAACGCGATCGGGGCGCTCGGCTATGTCGACTGCGCGCGCGAGATCGTGGTCCAGGCCGACGAGCTGGATCTGGCCATCGACCTGATCGTGACGGCGACGGGCAGCGCGGGCACCCACGCCGGTCTGGTCGCCGGTCTGGCGGTGCTGGGGGCCGACATTCCGGTGCTGGGAATCGGGGTGCGGGCGCCGAAGGACAGGCAGGAGGCCAATGTCCTGAAGCTGGCGAAGGAGACGGCGGCCCTGCTCGGGCATCCCGATCGGGTAAAAGACGAGATGGTGGTGGCCAACTGCGACTATGTCGGCGCGGGCTACGGCCTGATCGATCAGGCCGTCGTGGACGCCCTGGTGCTGGCGGCGCGGACCGACGCGATCCTGCTGGACCCGGTCTATACCGGCAAGGCGATGAAGGGGCTGATCGCCCTGGCCAGGGCCGGGACGTTCGAGGGGCAGCGGGTGGTGTTCCTGCACACCGGCGGCGCGCAGGGCCTGGCCGGCTACCAGGGCGAACTGGATTCGATGCTGGCTTAAGCGGCCGGGGGCGGCGGGCCGGGCGGCGGGCCGGGCGGCGGCGGGAAGTCCAGCGGCGCGACGGCGGCGCCGGGTGAGCCGGCGACGACCGCGTCGTAGAAGGCGGCGCCGAGCGGCGACCAGGTGATGGCCTCGATCGCGATGATCATCGCCACCTGGACACCGAAGCCCCAGACCCAGGCCGGGTGAATCCGGCCGGTCTTTCGCAGATCGATGATCATGCCGATGACCGGAAACAGCAGGGTGACGGCGGCGGTCGCCTCCCACGCCCAGGGGACCAGAAGCGGGACCGGCAGAAGCCTGCCGACCCCCGGTCCCATCAGGATGGCCATGGCGGAATAGTGCAGGCGGCGGTGCCAGTCGGTCGACCGGCGAAGCGCAACCGCCGCGATCGTCAGTCCGACGAAGGTGACGAGCGACAGGGGATCGAAGACCAGGAACTGCAGGGGCCGGAAGAAGAAGGGCGCATTGCCCTGACGGACCATGGCCTCGGTGACCAGCCAGCCCAGGACCAGCATGGGGATCAGCCAGACGGCCGCCAGCCAACCCAGCGGCCGGTGCCAGCGCACCTGGCCCGTGGCGATCAGAAGATTCTGGACGAGGAAGATGGCCAGCCAGCCCATGAAGACGACGGCATGGGCGTGGACCATCAGCGGGGCGTCGAAGCTGGAGCGCCCGGTCGCCAGCTGGACCGCAAACCCGGCCACCACGATCAGCACCATGGCGATGGCCAGGGCCGGAAAGACGCGGTCTGCGCCCGGCGCACGCCCGGTATTTGCTGTTGTCATGACCACCCCCCGATGTTCGCGACCGACCTTATCGCTCGCGGCGTGGATTTCAATGTCGCATAGCAACGAGATGCGAAGATCGGCCGGGACCCCCGCCGGTCCCGAGGTGTGACGGCCGGCCGTGTCGACGGGCCGTGACCGCCCGCGCTGGCGCTTTCCCGGTTTGGCGCTAACAGATGGAAGGCCGGCTTCCGGGCGGGACTGGCCCGGCGGACCCGGGCACGCAGGATCCGGCCCCGGACATCGGGACCGGCAGGATCGGGGAGACGACGGCGCGATGAAGACTCTGGGTGTTCTGGGCGGCATGGGCCCCGCCGCGACGGTGGCGTTTCTGGCGCGGGTGCAGGCGCTGACGCCGGCGCAGGGCGACGCGGATCACATCCGGGTCGTCATGGACCTGAACCCCCAGGTGCCGGACCGGAACACGCGACCGGGGGACGCCGAGGCGGAACTGGGCCGGATGGCGGAGCGGCTGAAGGCGGCGGGGGCGCAGGTTCTGGCCATGCCGTGCAACACGGCCCACGCGCAGAAGCCGGGGATCGTGGCGGCCGGACTGCCGTTCATCGACATGATCGCGGCGACGGTGGCGGAAGCCAAGGGATATGACGCCCGCTCCATCGGCATTCTGGCGACGCCGGGCGGCGAGGCTCTGTACGTCGCGGCCCTGACGGCGGCCGGGGTGAAGCCGGTGGTTCTGCAGGGCGAGGATCGCGCGGCCTTCATGGCCTGCGTCTATGGCGTCAAGCGCGGCGACGTGGGTGTGGAAAATCGTGCGGCCATGGCGCGGCTGGCCGAGGCGCTCAACGTCGCGGGCGCCGATGCGGTGATTGCGGGGTGTACGGAGGTTCCCCTCTTGCTCGACCCCGCCGATGTGTCTGTTCCGCTTGTCGATTCAGCAGAGGTCCTGGCCAAAGCCTGCGTCAGGGCCTGCATCGACTGATAGGTTACATGTTCCGGTTGCGGATGACCTGTAATCGACCTGTATTGTGCGATTTGATCGTAATACAAAACGGAAATATTTCGGACACGAACTTCACAAACACGAACGCTACCGCTGGCCCCCAGACATTCCGGGGAGCAACCATGTCCGAAATCCACCTGACCGGCAGCCACGACGACGGCGACGTCGAACTGAACACCTCGTCCAACCCGACCTTCGGCTCGATCATCGCGGAGCGCCAGTCGCGCCGCACGATCATGGGCGGCATGGCCTCGGTCGCCGCCCTGTTCGGCCTGGCCGGCTGCAACGACGACAGCGAGCAGCCGAAGTCGGACGCCACGGTCTCGGCCGGCTCCAACGGCGCCACGACCTCGGGCAAGACGGTCACCCTGACGGGGACCTCAACCGGTTCGACCGGCGTGCTGTGGACCCAGGTCTCGGGTCCGACGGTCGTCCTGACGAACGCCAACACCAACACCGCCTCCTTCACGGCGCCGAGCGTCACGGCGGCCACGCCGCTGGTCTTCTCGTTCAACGCCCCCGGCTCGAACAACATCATCGCCAGCGCATCGACGACCGTGACGGTCAGCCCGGCGGTCCTGGGCTTCAACGCCGTCGCGAAGAACCTGCTGGACGTCGTCACCGTGCCGGCCGGCTATTCGGTCTCGGTCCTGTACCGGCTGGGCGACCCGATCAACGCGACGACCCCCGCCTATGCCAACAACGGCACGGACACGAACTTCGCTTCGCGCGCCGGCGACCACCATGACGCCCTGTATTTCTTCGGCCTCGGCGCGACGACCGGCCTGCGCGACGATAACGCCTCGGCGCGCGGCCTGCTGGCCATGAACCACGAGAACATCTCGGCCGCCTATCTGCACCCGAACGGCCCGACCTCGGTCGGCGGCGTCCGCCCGGAAGCCGAGGCCATCAAGGAGATCGAGGCCCACGGCGTGGCCGTGATCGAGGTCCTGAAGGGCACGAGCGGCTGGAACTACGTCCAGAACTCGACCTTCAACCGCCGCATCACCCCGAACACGCCCATGGACATCCGCGGTCCGGCGCGCGGCGACGTCCAGGTTCGCACCGCCTTCTCGCCGACCGGCGTCGCCGGTCGCGGCACCGTCAACAACTGCGCCAACGGCTATACGCCCTGGGGCTCCTACCTGACCTGCGAAGAGAACTGGGCCGGCTATTTCCGCCGCTCGTCGACGGACAACGCCGCCCGTACGGCGAAGGAAGTCGTCGCCCTGAACCGCTACGGCGTGAGCCAGGGCGCGGGCGGCGCCAACGGCTGGGCCTCGGTGGTTCCGACGGTTCCGGGCTCGACCGTCTTCGCCAAGTGGAACGCCTCCGCCACCGGCTCTGACGCGACCGCGGACTTCCGCAACGAGCCGAACCAGTACGGCTGGGTCGTCGAGATCGACCCCTATGACGCCGCCTCGACCCCGAGGAAGCGCACGGCGCTCGGTCGCATGGGCCACGAGGGCGCCTGGCCGGCCAACTTCGTCGCCGGCCGCCGTCCGGTCTTCTATATGGGCGACGACTCGCGCGGCGAGTATTTCTACAAGTTCGTCTCGGCCACCCCCTGGGTCGCCGCCGACGCGACGGCCGCCGACCGACTGTCGATCGGCGACAAATACCTGGACAGCGGCACCCTCTATGTCGCCCGCTATGATGCGACCGGAAACGGCGTGTGGTTGCCGCTGGTGTTCGGCACGGGTGCGGTCACGGCCGCCAACCCGGCCTATGCCTTCGCCAACCAGGCCGATGTCCTGATCAACGCCCGTCTGGCCGCCGACGCCGTCGGCGCCACCAAGATGGACCGTCCCGAGTGGGCGGCGGTCAACCCGGTGAACGGCGAGGTCTATCTGACCCTGACCAACAACTCTGCGGCCCTGCGGCCGCTGACCGGGACCGATGCCGCCAATCCGCGCCACTACAACGACCCGAAGGGGGCTTCGAACTCGGCCCAGTTCGGCAACCCGAACGGCCACATCATCCGTCTGCGCGAGACGGGCGACAATCCCGAGGCGACCACCTTCCGCTGGGACATCTACGCCTTTGGCGCCGACTCGGACCTGAACGCGGCCAATATCAACCTGTCGGGCCTGGACGCGACCAATGACTTCTCGTCGCCGGACGGCCTGTGGTTCGGCCGTTCGCAGAACGCCTCGGGCCTGGTCAATCCGCTGCTGTGGATCCAGACCGACGACGGCGCCTTCACCGACAAGACCAACTGCATGATGCTGGTGGGCCAGCCGGGCACGGTCGGCGACGGCGGCGCCCTCACCATCACCAACACCGACTCCACCGGCGCCACCCGCACCCAGTCGACCTTCGTCGGCAAGGCGCCGGGCATGACCCTGCGCCGCTTCCTGGTCGGGCCGAAGGAGTGCGAAATCACCGGCATCGACTCGACGCCGGACGGCAAGACCATCTTCGTCAACATCCAGCACCCGGGCGAGAACGGCTCTGCCGCGACGCCATCCTCGTTCTGGCCCGCCAGCCAGACCGGCGGCACGGGCGCGCGCCCGCGCTCGGCGACGATCGTGATCACCAAGGACGACGGCGGAGTGGTCGGTCTGTAGGACCCGCCTTCATCGCCTGAGACAGGGGGCGCGCCGGAGACGGCGCGCCCTTTTTCGTTGCGGCGACGGGCGACCCGCCGCATTCAGGGCGGGTGAAAAGACAGAGTTTGATCATCGACTGCGACCCGGGCGTGGACGACGCCGTGGGGTTGTTGCTGGCCTTCGCCTCGCCGGAGCTGGACCTCAAGGCGGTCACGACGGTGGGCGGCAACGTCCCGGTCGAGACCACGACGCGGAACGCGCGCATCATCCGTCAGGTCGCCGGGCGGGAGGATGTGCCGGTGTTCGCCGGCGCGGCGCGGCCCCTGAGGCGCGATCCGGCCGGGGCCGGGGCGTTCCACGGAGCCGAGGGGCTGGGCGATCTGGAGGCGGTGGAGCCGGAGGCTCCGGCGGCGGACGGTTCGGCCGTGGAGGCCATGGTGCGGATCGTGATGGCGGCCGCGCCGAAATCGGTGGCGCTGGCGGTCATGGGGCCGATGACCAATGTGGCGCTGGCGCTGAGGGCCGAGCCGCGACTGGCCGAACGGCTGGGGCCGGTGGTGGTCATGGGCGGGGCGCGGTCCGAGGGCGGCAACATCACCCCGTCCGCCGAGTTCAACATCTGGGCCGACCCGGACGCGGCGGCGGAGGTCTTCGCCAGTGCGTGCGAGATGGTGGTGTTCGGACTCGACGCGACCCATCAGGTACGGGGGACCGAGGAACGGATCCAGGCGCTGGAGGCGGTCGGCAAGGGGCCGGCCCTGACGGCGGCGATGATGGTTCGGTTCTCGCAGCGGATCGAGCGGGACATCGTCGGCTGGGACGCCGCGCCACTGCATGATCCGTGTACGGTGGCCTGGCTGCTCAAGCCCGGGCTGTTCCGGCTGACGCCCTGCCGGATCGAGGTCGAGACCGGCAGCGACCTGACGCGCGGCCATACGGCGGTGGAGTTCCGCGTCGATGAGGCGAGCGCCCGGCATCTGTGGGCGGTCGAGGCGGACGGCCAGGGGGTGTTCGACCTGATCACCGAGCGGTTGGGCGCAGTCGCATGAACATCACCGTGGTCGGATCGATCAACCTGGACCTGGTGGCCTCGGCGCCGTCGCTGCCGGCGGCGGGGGAGACGGTGACGGGGGCGACCCTGGCGCGGCATCCGGGGGGCAAGGGCGCGAACCAGGCGCTGGCGGCCGAGAAGCTTGGCGCAGAAGCAAGCCTGATCGGCCGGGTCGGCGACGACGCCATGGCCCAGGAGGCTCTGGCCTTGATGGAGAGCTTCGGCGTCGATCTGTCGGGGGTGGCGGTCGATGTCGCGGCCGCGACGGGGGTGGCCCTGATCGCGGTCGATCCGTCGGGCGAAAACCAGATCGTGGTGGCGGCGGGGGCGAACCATCTGGTGACGCCGGAACAGCTGCCGGCCCGGATCGAAAGCCCGCTGATCGTGCAGCTGGAGCTGCCGATCGAGACGGTCGAGGCGGCTGTGGGTCGGGCGGTCGGGTTCGTCTGCGCCAATCTGGCGCCCGCCGCGCCGGTCTCGGAGGCGCTGCTGAAACGCTGCGACCTGATCGTCGTCAACGAGGGGGAGGCGGCGTTCTACGGCGACCTGCTGCACCGGGGCGGGGGTCGGGTGGTGATCACGCAAGGGTCCCGCGGGGCCGAGATGTACCACCGGGGCGTCAGGATGGCCTGGGCCACGCCGCCCGTGGTCGTCGCCGTCGACGCCACGGGGGCGGGCGACGCCTTCGTGGGCGCGATCGTCGTGGCCCTGCTGGACGGGATGGAACCGAAGGACGCGCTGACATTCGCCTGCGCCGCCGGGGCCCTGGCCGCGACACGGCCGGGGGCTCAGCCCTCGCTGCCGACGCGGAGTGAGGTGGAGGCCCTGCTGGCCAGCTGACCTTCTCCCTCCCCCGAGGGGGAGGGAGAAGGGTGTCTGCGCCTAGCTCGGGGCGCCCATGTAGTCGCGCTTGCCGATCGGGACGCCGGCGCCGCGCAGCAGGTCGTAGGCCGTGGTCAGGTGGAAGTAGAAGTTCGGCATGGCGAAGCCGGTGACATAGGGCTGGCCGAGGAATTTCATCTCGCCGCCGGGGAAGGTCAGGGTGACTTCCTTGCCCTCCTGACCATCGACCTTGTCGCGCGGGACCGAGGCCAGATAGGCCAGGGTGTCGGCGATGCGCTGCTGCAGTTCGGCGATGGTGGTTTCGGAGTCGTCGTTGACCGGGGCGGCGACGCCGGACAGGCGGGCAAGGCAGAGCTTGGGGCTGTCGCAGGCGGTCTGGACCTGTTTCACGAGGGGGTTCATGTCGTCGATGATGCGCAGCGACAGCCAGGAGTCCGGGTCGACGCCCGTTTCCTTCGCATGGGCGACGGCCTTGTCGAGCAGGCCGGACAGGGCGCGCAGACCGCGCGAGAATGGCGGAACGGTGAGGTCGTAGAGTTCGGTCGCCATGGGTGGATTTCCTTTGAGGATCTTGTGGCCGTCCAGCGCTGCCATAGCCGAGTGTGACGCCCTTTGCGAAGCACGGGTTCCGGGCCTAGGGTTAATTCGCCGTCGGGGGAGGCGGCGTTTGAGAGTCGTCCGCATGATCCGCACCCTGTCCGTCGTCGCCATCGCGCTGACGCTCGCCGCCTGTCAGCCTTCCGGCCAGGGTGAAGCCGAGCCGGGCGGTCAGGCGACCCTGCCTTCGGGCGACGCCCTGCCGGCGACCTATGACTGGCATTTCGTGGCGCACGGCGGGTCGGGCGACCTGGACTTCGGCGACGGCGACTGGGCCGAGGGGGTCAGCGTCTTCGGCATGTCCTGCCTGCCGCAGTCGAAAGCCGTCGCAATGACCTGGGGCCATGAGGAGGAGGCGGTGCTGACGTCGGGCACCGCGACGGGCACCTTCCGGCCCGCCGTGAGCGTGCCGACGGACCATCCGGTGATCACGGCCCTGAAATCCAGCGGCGCCATCGACGTGGGCCTGAGCGGCGCGGACATGCGGCTGGTCGCCAAGGAGTCGGGCAAGGGCGCGATCGCCGCCTTCTTCGACTATTGCGACACGGGCAAGGACCCGACCTATTCCGTCGAGGCGGCCGAGGCCGAGGATGCGGCCATCGCGGCGGCGGCGGCGGCGACCCCGGCTGTCGAGGCTCCCGCGGTTCCGGCGGCTGAAGCGCCGAAGACCTAGAAGGTCACCACCAGCCGGACGACCTCGCCGGCGTGCAGCCGGTCGAAGCCCGCGTTGATGTCGTCGAGCGGTATGGTTCCGCTCATCAGCCGGTCCACGGGCAGGCGACCCTGGCGGTAGAGGGCGACGTAGCGGGGGATGTCGCGGCCGGGCACGCAGGTCCCGATGTAGGAGCCCTTCAGGGTGCGTTCCTCTCCGACCAGGGACACGACATTGACCGGAAGGGCGGCGTCGGGCGGGGGCAGGCCGGCTGTGATCGTCGTGCCGCCGCGACGGGTCATCTTCCAGGCGGCTTCGAGGGCGCGGACCGAGCCGGCCATCTCGAACACGAAGTCGGCGCCGCCACGGGTCAGGGCGCGGACCTGATCGACGGCGTCGGTATCGGCGGCATTGACGGTCTGGACCGGGCCGAGGGTGCGGGCGAGGGCCAGCTTGTCCTCGGACAGGTCCACCGCGATCACGGGCGAGGCGCCGGAGGCCAGGGCGCCCAGCACACTGGCGAGGCCCACTCCGCCCAGGCCCACGACGACCGCGCTCTGGCCCGCCCTGAGCCGGGCCGTGTTCACGACCGCCCCGACGCCGGTCAGGACCGCGCAGCCGAACAGGGCGGCCTCGGCGAAGGACAGGGCCGGATCGATCTTCACCAGCGAGCGGCGCGAGACCACGGCGCGCTCGGCGAAGGCGGAGCAGCCGAGGTGGTGGTTGAGGGTTTCGTCGTGGTGATGGATGCGCTTGCCGCCGGTCAGCAACTCGCCCTTGCCATTGGCGGCGGCGCCGGGCTCGCACAGGGCGGGGCGACCCTCCGCGCACGGATTGCAGTGACCGCACGACGGCATGAAGACCATGACGACATGGTCGCCGACGATCAGGTCGGTGACGCCTTCGCCGAGCGCCTCGACCACCCCCGCCGCCTCGTGACCCAGGGCCATGGGCATCGGGCGGGGCCGGTCGCCGTTGATGACGCTGAGGTCGGAGTGGCACAGGCCCGCGGCCTTGATGGCGACGAGGACCTCCCCCGGGCCGGGCGGGTCGAGGGTCACGGTCTCGATCGAGAGCGGACGGCTGTCGGCATAGGGGCGGGCGGCGCCCATGGCGCGCAGGACGGCGGCGCGGGTGGTGGTCCGGGTCATGAGCAGCCTCGTCGGAAACGCGCGGGTGACCCTCGATAGGCGCTTGACGCGACGGAGGCCAAGCCCGAGCGTCGCGTCAGGATCGGCGATCAAGCCGGCGCTGCGAGGGACGAAACGAATGCCGAAACGCGACGAGGGGCCGCTGGCCGACCGGGCGACCTACAAGGCCTATCATACGGTCTCGACGCGCTGGGCGGACAACGACCAGTACGGCCACATCAACAACGCCAAATTCTACGAGTTCGTCGACTCGGCGGTGAACGCCCACCTGATTATCGGCGGGGCCCTGAAGGACTCGATCGGCCTCGTGGTCGATTCGGGCTGCCGCTACACCTCGTCACTGGCGTTCCCGGATGTCATCGAGGTCGGGATCAAGGTCGACCATATCGGCACGTCGAGCGTGAAATACGGCTTCGCCGTCTTCCGCCGGGGCTCGACCCAGCCCGCCGCCATCGGCCATTTCGTGCACGTCTATGTCGATGTGGAAACGCGCCGGCCCAAGCCGCTGCCGCCAGTGCTGCGGGGCGTGGTCGAGAACCTGAGGGCGGGCTGAGGCCTTTACCCCCGGGTCGCGGTCCAGCTAGGTTGATCGTCCGGGCCTGATCGCGGGCGCCCGGATACAGGCGATGTCCGCCCAAGACCCGCTCCCGTCCGCCTGACCGGCGGCAAGGAGCGCCCATGTCCCCGTCCATCCCCGTTTCGCCCGCGCCGGCGGATTCAGAGGCCAGACCGCCGCGTCTGAGCCTGTTCGAACTGTTCGTGAAATTCCTCGGCTTCGGCCTGCTGGCCTTCGGCGGGCCAGCGGCGCAGATCGCCATGCTGAAGCGCGAACTGGTGGAAGGCGAGGGCTGGATCTCGCCGCAGAGGTTCAATCGGTTGCTGGCGGTGATGCAGGTATTGCCGGGACCGGAGGCGCACGAACTCTGCGTGCATCTGGGCATGCGGGCGCGTGGCCGGTGGGGCGGACTGCTCGCCGGACTGGGATTCATGCTGCCGGGGTTCGTGTTGATGATGGCGCTGGCCTGGCTCTATTTCCGCATCGATTTCGACCGGGGCTGGCTGGCGGCCGCCCTGTTCGGGGTGCAGACGGCGGTGATCGCCCTGATCGTGCGGGCGGTCGAGAAGATCGGCCGGCACGCGCTGACGGACATCTGGTTGTGGGGGATCGGCGCGGCCTGCGCGGCGGCGGCCCTGTCGGGCGTTCCATTCTGGATCACCTTGCCGGCGGCGGGGCTGGTCCATGCGGCGGCGCGAGGCGGGCGGATCTGGTGGGCGGCAGGCAGTGCGGTGCTGGCGCTCGCTGCGGGCGTCTGGGCCGCCCAGGTCGCGGGCGGGACGCCGCCGCCGGCCTTCACCGGCGGCGCGCCGGACGCGCCGGGCGAGGTGGCGGTGCTGTTGCTGTTTGTCAGCGGGCTGAAGGCCGGACTGCTGACCTTCGGCGGCGCCTATACGGCCATTCCGTTCCTGAGGACCGATATGGTGGGCCGCGGCTGGCTGGGCGACGGGGCCTTCCTCGACGGGCTGGCGCTGTCGGGGGTGCTGCCGGCGCCCCTGATCATCTTCTCGACCTTCGTCGGCTATGTCGCCGGAGGCCCGCTGGGCGCGCTGGCCATCACGGCCGGGATCTTCCTGCCCGCCTTCGCCTTCTCGATGATCTTCTACGACCGGCTGGAGACGGTGGTCGACGACGAGCGTCTCAAGGCGGCGCTGGAAGGCGTCGCGGCCGGAGTCACCGGCCTGATCGCCGTGACGGCGGCGCAACTGGGCTGGGGCCTGCTGTCGAGCGTGGATCCGTCGTGGAGCGGTCGGGGCTTGGGGGTCGCCATCGGCACGGCCAGCCTGGTCGTTTTCTTCCGCTGGAAGAGCCCGTTCGCCGCCCCGGTGGTGCTGGCGGCGGCCGGCGCGCTCGCGGTTCTGGCGACCTAGTTGTCGTCCATGTAGCCCAGCAGGGCCAGGGCCCCGACGGCGGTGAGGACGCCGATGGCGAAGGCCGCGACGATGGAGCCGGTGGCGACCGTGGTCGAGACCGTCACGGGACGGCCCTCGTACCATTCGACGATGTCGGCGTCGTCGAGATCGTCCTCGAGATAGGCGTCGGCGTCGTGCAGGGGATTGTCGGACATGGTCAAGCTCCGTCGGTGGCTGCCTTAATCCCCCGCAGGGTCGCCGGTTCCAGCGACCGATTGGTGACAGAACAGCGCGGGCGGGCTAGACGGCCCCAACCCACGCACGGAACGCGCTCAAGCAGCGGGATCCGGGCTCAAGTAGCAAGACGGAGCTTGTCCTCCGGCCGATCGCAGATCGGACCGGGGGGGCGTCGAGCGATAGCGCACTGAAGAGATAACAATGGCCGGCCATTCCAAGTTCAAGAACATCATGCACCGCAAGGGACGCGCCGATGCGTCCCGCTCCAAACTGTTCTCCAAGCTGTCGCGCGACATCACCGTGGCGGCCAAATCGGGGATGCCCGACGTCGCCCTGAACCCGCGCCTGCGTCTGGCGGTCAACAACGCCAAGGCCGAGAGCCTGCCCAAGGACGTGATCCAGCGGGCCATCAACAAGGCGTCCGGCGGCGACGTCGATACGATGGAGGAGGTCCGCTACGAGGGCCGGGGTCCCGGCGGGGTCGGCATCATCGTCGAGGCCCTGACCGACAACCGCAACCGCGCCAACTCCAACATCGGCACGGCGTTCAAGAAGAACGGCGGGGCGCTGGGCGAGATGAACTCGGTCGCCTTCATGTGGGACAAGGTCGGCAAGATCACCTACGCCGCCGAGGCGGGGAGCGAGGACGCCGTCATGGAGGCCGCCATCGAGGCGGGCGCCCAGGACGTCGAATCCGACCTGGTGAAGCCGGACATCTACGAGGACGCGCCGGGTCACACGATCTGGACCGCCTTCGAGGATCTGAACGAGGTCGCCGAGGCCATGTCCAAGATCCTGGGCGACGCAAAGTCCACCGCCATCGTCTGGAAGCCCCAGACCGAGGTGCCGGTGACCGGCGAGCATGTCGGGACGCTGATGCGGCTGCTCGACGCCCTGGACGCCGAGGACGATGTCTCGATGGTCTATTCCAACGAGGACATCTCCGACGAAGAGATGGCGAAGTTCGCGGGCTGACTGTCCACAGCCGTACAGGACCGCCGGTATCGACACTCCTGACTCTGACCGTTAATCTTTCCTTACGGGAGGGGGCGGCTCGATTCGAGACGCCTGCATCAGGCGTCATCCGCCCGTCAGCGGGGACGTTATGACGATGTTGTCCAGGATCGATCGAGTTCTGTCACGGACCGGCAAGAGCGCCCAGGGCGTCGCGCCGTCCATCGACGAGCGGGAGAGCGGCGGCGACGCCGCCGGCGTGATCGGCGAACGGTTCGAGACCATTCAGGACAGCCTTGACCAGTTGTCGGACATGGCGCGCCGGTTCGGGACCTTCGAGAGCCTGCTGGCGCAATTGCGGGATCCGCTGGAGGCGGAGTTCCGGTCGCGGCGCGACGGCCACGTCGAACTGATCAACCTGCGCGCCGCCAGCATCGACAACGGAGCCCGGCTGGAGGCCGCGACCGTCGAGGTGCGCAAGCTGGCCGACGCCCTGTCCGAGAGCGAGGCGCGGGCGGAAGACCTGGCGGCGCGGCTCGGCGAACAGACCGCAGCTTCGCAGGAAGCCCGGGTCGAGGCCGATCGTCTGCGCAGCGAACTGTCGCTGGCGACCGGCAAGATCGAGGCGCTCGAGGCGGCTGAACGCGTCTCCGGTCAGCGGATCAAGGAACTTGAACAGGACCAGGAGGCCCTGCGCACCCAGTTGAAGCAGGCCGAGACCCTGCGCACCGACTCCGAGGCCGGCCGGGCGCAGATCCAGCGCGATCACGCCCTCGCCTCTGAAGAGAACACCGTCCTTCGTCGTCGCGTGGACGAGGTCTCGGCCGAGATCGCCGCCCTGGCCCGATCGTCGGCCGCCAGCGAAGGCCAGCTGGCCACCGAACGCGCCCGCTCGGCCTCCGAGCAGAGCGAAGCCGCCCGCGCCCTGCGCACGCTGGAGAACCAGACCGAGGCCGCCCGGGCCGAGATCGCCTCCCTGTCGTCGCGGCTCGATACGGCCACGGCCCGCGCCAACGGGCTGGAAGTCCTGAACACCGAACAGGCGTCGCGACTGAGCGAGCTGCAGACCGGCTCGCACGGGACCGAGCGCAAGGCCGAACAGCTGCAGGTCAGCCTGGACCGCGCCATGGAGCGCATCCGCGGCCTGGAGGCCGAGACCGAAGAGACCCGCCAGCGCCTGGCCGGGATGGAGGTGGCCCGCCTCGCCGCCGTCGACCGCGCCGAGACCCTGGCCAAGGCCGCGACCACCCACGAGAAGGCCATCGCCCGCGCCGAGGACCGGATGCTGAAGATCCAGGCCAAGCTGGCGGCGGCGCAGGACGAGCACCACGCCAAGGCCCAGACCATGATCCAGCAGGCCGCCGCCCTGCGCGCGGAACTGGAAGGCGCCCGGGCCGAGGCCGCGATGTCGTCGGCCGCGCTCGACGCCGCCCGTCGCGAACGCGGCGGCCGGCCGGCTCCGATCGAAGGCGGATCGGTCCAGGCCATCGTGGCCTGAGGTCCTCAAGCGGAACCGCGCGGCGGGTGTCGGGTTAATCCGGGCCCACCCCGCGGAGCCGCCCCATGGACATCACCCAGCTGATCCTCGACGACCACGCCGAGCAACGGCGGCTGTTCTCGATCCTCGAACAGATCGATTCAAAGGACGTCGAGGCGCTGACGGCGGTCTGGTCGCGGCTGAAGGCGTTCCTGGATGTCCACGCCGAGGCCGAGGAGCGGTTCTTCTATCCCGAGCTGCTCAAACTGGGCGAGGGCGCCAACGACGCCGAGGACGGCACGGTCGAGGGCGAGACTGAAGACGCCATCGAGGATCACAACAGGCTGCGCGACGCGGTCAAGGCGGTCGAGAAACACCCCGTCGGGACCGGCGCCTGGATCGAGGCCGTGGGCCAGGCCAATGTCGTCAACTCAAAGCATATGGGCGAGGAGGAACGACAGGGGCTGACCGATTTCCGTCGCCACGCTCCGGTGTCGAAGCGGCACGAACTGGCCGTGCGGTTCGCCGCCTTCGAGGCCGATCACATCACCGGCGTGCGGCCCGTCAACAAGGACCCCGAGACCTATATCGAGGCCAACGCCTAGGGCTCAGGGCCAGCGCGTCCAGCAGGGGTGGAGGTCCAGGTCCAGCGCAGAGGCCCAGGCCGCGTAGTCGCCGCCGTAATCGTTGATCGTCAGAAGGGCCGCGCTCCCGTTCGGCGCGGCCACCTCGACCGTGATCTCGTAGCGGGCCCCGTCCTTCTTGCTCTCCAGCATGAGCAGGGTTCCCGGCGGCCGGACGACGAGGGCCGTGGGTGCGGTCGATACGGGCGGTAGGGCGCGCAACGCCTCCATGCCAGCACGCAGGACCGGACAATCGGCCGAACGGGCGACCTGCGGCGGGCCGTTGGTGCTGATCACGAGCGCCGACAGGGGGCCATCGAGAGGATCGATGCCGAGGCGGTCGGGGCGGACGGCATACAGCGTGATCTCACGGTTCGGCCAGGGCGCTTCCTGCAGGACCATGATCCGGGCCACCGCCCGTCCGCCTTCGAATTCCGGCATGCGCAGATCGTCGGACAGCCGCTGCGATCCCGCCAGCGCCGGGGTCGCGATCAGGGCGGCGAGGACCACTCCGCGCATGTCAGCCGCCTTGCATGGCGTAGCGCTTCACGATCTCGAACAGGAAGTCGCGGCCCTCGTAGAGGGAGCGGACGCGGATCCGTTCGTTGAGGCCGTGGGCGCCGCCGCCGTCGGGATCGCCGAACATGCCGGTGACGCCATAGGTCGGGATGCCCGCCGCATTGGTGAAACGGCCGTCCGTGGCCCCCGTCGCCATGGTCGGCAGGATCGGCACGTTCGGCCACATCTCACCCGCGACCTCGCGGATCGGACCCATGACGGCGTCGGACAGCGCCGGCGGCGGGGCGGTCGGGCTGGGGCGGCCGACGGGGGTGATGGAGATGGCGGCATCAGCCATCAGCCGGGTCAGTTCCGCCTGGGTCTCGGCCACCGTATGGCCGGGCAGGATGCGGCAGTTGATATTGGCGGTGACCTTCTGGGGCTGGGCGTTCGGGGCGTGGCCGCCGTCGATCAGGGTCGGGATACAGGTGGTGCGCAGGGTCGCGTTCCACGAGGGATTGGCGGCCGAGACGCGGGCGGCGGCCTCCGCATCGGGACCGGCGGCGGCGCTGATGGCGCGCATGTCGGCGGCGTGTTGCGGCTGGGTCCCGGCCAGGGCGGCGAAATAGGCGCGGGTGACCGGGTTCAGCTCCAGCGGAAAATCAAAGCCGCCGACGCGGGCGAGACCCGCCGCCATGGCGACGATGGCGTTGTCCTTCCTCGGGCGCGAGGAGTGGCCGCCGGGGTTGGTCAGCTCGAGCGTATAGTCCTGATAGATCTTCTCGCCCGCCTGGACGGCGAGGGCGAGGCGATTGCCCTGATCGTCGAGCAGACCGCCGGCGCCCTCGTTCAGGGCGAAACCGGCCTGAAGGGTCTCGGGGTGTTCGGCCAGAAGCCATTCGACGCCGTTGTGGACGTCGGCGGTCTCCTCGCCGCAGGTCAGGGCGATCCTGATGTCGCGGGCGGGGGCGAAGCCCTCCTGCCTGAGCCGCACCAGGGTATCGACCCAGACCGAGGCCTGGGCTTTATCGTCGCTGGCGCCGCGCGCGTAGAAATAGCCGCCCTCCTCGACCAGGGTGAAGGGATCGCGGGTCCAGTCGGCGGGATTGGCCTCGACCACGTCGATGTGGGCGAGCAGCAGCAGGGCGGGGGCGTCGGGGTTAGAGCCGTGCAGGGTGGCGACCAGATTGCCGTCCTTGGGCCGGTCCGCCGGGGCGAGGATGCGGACGTCGGCGGCCGGATAGCCGGCGGCGGTCAGGCGGGCGGCCATACGCTCCCCGGCCAGGGTGCAGCTGCCTTCGGACAGGGTGGTGTTGGTCTCGACCAGTTCCTCGTAGAGGGCGCGGAAGGCGAGCTGGTCGGGGCGGGGCTCGGGCGCGGTCTGGGCCTTGGTCGAGGTGGCGATGGCGAGGGCCACGCCGAAGACGACGGCGATGACGCCCACGCCGATCAGCAGGCGCTGGCGGCTCTTGCGGACCGCCGCATAGACCGGCTCATCGAGGTAGTAGACGCCGGCCCGGGCCTGACGGATGGCGTTCTGGCGCAGGAGGCCGCGCAGGGCGAGTCTGGCCAGGTTCCGGTCGGGCGCCAGGGGGATGGCCCTGTCGGGCGAGAAGGCCCCGGCGGCCCGCAGCGCCTCGATCATCCGGCGCTCCGCCCGCATCCTCTGGGCCGCGACGACGGCGCCGGCTGTGTTCGACATGATCGATCCCTCTCGTTCGGCGTCGAAGCTAGCCTGAAGCCGCGCCCTTGTCCCGCCCCGGATCACGCCGGACTTGCATGCGGCGACGTCGGGGGACTAGCCTGAAGATTCGTCAGTTCCCGGAGTGTATTTGGTGTTCGATCTGAATCTTCTGTGGCCCGTCGCTGCGGCGATGACGGCGGGCGGCCTGATCGGGGTGGAGCGGACCTATCACGGCCACCCGACCGGGTTCCGCACCCATATCCTGGTCTGCCTGACCTCGTGCCTGCTGATGCTGGCGGCGATGCACCAGTCCACCTGGGCCTTCACGGCCCTGCCGGGCCAGACGGTCGTCATCGACCCGACGCGGATGTCGCACGGCCTGCTGACCGGCATCGGCTTCCTCTGCGCCGGGGTGATCTTCCGCGAGGGGTTTTCCGTGCACGGCCTGACCACGGCGGCGTCGCTGTGGGTCACATCGGCCATCGGGGTGCTGTTCGGAGTGGGGATGCTGGACCTGGCCCTGCTGGGGTCAGGCGCCACCCTGGGCGTGCTGGGGATCCTGCGCGTGCTGGACGCGAGACTGCCGCATGTCGGGGTGATGGACGTAACCCTGCGCTGGAAGCGTGGCGAAGCGCCCAACGGCGTGGCCGTGCGCGAGCTGCTGCGCTTCAGTGGGGTGGAGGTGGTGCGGCTGGGGCATGTGATGAGCCACGACGGGGCCATCCATGAGCATCACCTCAAGGTGAAGGGGCATGTGCCGATCGACATCGACGGCCTGGTGGCCCAGCTCAGCGCCGAGGACGGCCTGGCCGGCTTCTCGATCCTGCCGCGCGAGGAGTGACGGCGGTCATTGTCCGTCAACCTTGTTTGGGGCATGACTGGAACGAATGACGAACAGCATGATTCATCAAGGCGGGGGGACTCGGATTCTGGGACTGGACCCCGGCCTGCGCCGCACCGGCTGGGGCGTGATCGTGGCCGAGGGTTCGCGGCTGCGCTGGATCGCGCACGGGGTGGTGGCCCCGCCGGAGGGAGCGCCGCTGTCGGAACGGTTGTTGTGGCTTCTCGAAAAAGTGGGCGACGTCTGCGCCGCCTATTCCTGCGACGAGGCGGCGATCGAGGAGGTGTTCGTCAATGTGAACCCGTCGTCGACGCTGAAACTGGGTCATGCCCGGGCGGCAGTGATGCTGGCCCCGGCGCAGGCCGGGCTGTCGGTGGCGGAGTATTCGCCCAATCTCATCAAGAAGGCGGTGGTCGGGGCCGGCCACGCCGACAAGGGCCAGATCGCCTTCATGGTGAAGCGGCTGTTGCCCCAGTCCTGCCAAGGGGCCGCCGGGGACGTGAAGGCGGACGCCGCCGATGCGCTGGCGGTGGCGATCACCCATGCGCAGCTGCGCAAGCGGGCCCTGCTTATTCCTCCCCCGTTGGGGGAGGGGGACCGCGTAGCGGTGGAGGGGGCCAAAGCCAGACACCTTCTTCGCGGTGAGCCCCCTCCACCCCAGCGCAAGCGCGCTGCGGTCCCCCTCCCCCAACGGGGGAGGAATCCATGATCGGGCGTCTGCGAGGCGTTCTGGCCGAGGTCGAGGAAGGGCATTGCCTGATCGACTGCGTGGGCGTGGGCTATGTGGTGACGTGCGGGGCGCGGACGCTGCAGCGACTGCCGGCGCCGGGCGACGAGGCGACCCTGCATATCGAATCGAGCTGGTCGGCGGAGAACGGGCCGCGCCTGTACGGCTTCCTGACGCGGGACGAGCGGCGGGCCTTCACGACCCTGACCGGGATTCAGGGGGTAGGGCCGAAGGCGGCGCTGTCGGTGCTGGACGTCCTGGCGCCGGGCGAACTGGCGAGCGCGGTCGCGCGGGACGACAAGGCGGCGATCGGGCGAGCGAACGGGGTGGGTCCGAAACTGGCGCTGAGAATCGTGACCGAGCTGAAAGGCAAGTCGCTGGGGGATGTGTCGTTCACGCCGAGCGCGGCGGGCGTGCACGCCGAGATCGCGCCGCCGCTTCCGAGCGTGACGGGCGAGGCCGTGTCGGCCCTGCTGGGGCTGGGCGTGGCCGAGGTCAATGCACGCCGGGCCGTGGATCAGGCGCTGATCCGGCTGGGCGATGACGCCGAACTGTCGGCCGTGATCCGGGCCGCGTTACAGGAGCTGGGGCGGTGAGGGACATCAAAATCCCTTCTCCCCTTGCGGGAGAAGGTGGCAGCCGAAGGCTGACGGATGAGGGGTCGCGCCGACGGCTGGAGTGGGCTCGGCCAATGCAGAGGGTTGAGGTCAGCGTGACCCCTCATCCGACCTCGCTTCGCTCGGCCACCTTCTCCCGCAAGGGGAGAAGGGCAGTATGACCGACGACCGCATCATCTCGCCCGAACCCGCCCCCGGCGAGGCCTATGACCGCGCCCTGCGGCCCCAGACCCTGTCGGAATTCGTGGGCCAGGAGCAGGCCAAGGGCAATCTGAAGATCTTCATCGACGCGGCGCGGGGGCGGGGCGAGGCGCTGGACCATGTGCTGCTGTTCGGGCCGCCGGGACTGGGCAAGACGACCCTGGCCCAGATCGTGTCGCGGGAACTGGGCGTGGGGTTCCGGGCGACGAGCGGCCCCATCCTGGCCAAGGCGGGGGATCTGGCGGCCATCCTGACCAATCTCGAACCGCGCGACGTCCTGTTCATCGACGAGATCCACCGGCTGGCCCCGACGGTGGAGGAGATCCTCTATCCGGCGATGGAGGACCATGTGCTGGATCTGATCATCGGCGAGGGACCGTCGGCGCGGTCGGTGCGGATCGATCTGGCGCCCTTCACCCTGGTGGGAGCCACGACGCGGGCGGGTCTGCTGGCGACGCCGCTGCGCGACCGGTTCGGGATTCCGCTGCGGCTCGAATTCTACACGCCGGAGGAACTGGTGAGGGTCATCACCGGGGCCGCCCGGAAGATGGGAACAGGGATCAATGACGAGGGCGCGCGCGAGATCGCCTCACGGGCGCGAGGCACGCCGCGCGTGGCGGGGCGGCTGCTGCGCCGGGTGCGGGACTTCGCCGAGGCGGAGGGGGCGGCGGTGATCAACCGGGTCGTGGCGGCTCGGGCCTTGTCGCGGCTGGAGATCGACGAGGCGGGGCTGGATGCGAACGACCGTCGCTTCCTGAAGGCCCTGATCGAGAACTACGGCGGCGGGCCGGTCGGGATGGACACCCTGGCGGCGGCGATCGCCGAGGCGCGCGACGCGGTCGAGGATGTGATCGAGCCCTATCTGCTGCAACAGGGCTTCATCCAGCGGACGCCCCGCGGAAGGATGGCGTGTGCGAAGGCCTATGCGCATCTGGGCCTGACCGAGCCGCCCAAGCCGACGACTCCGGGACAGGGCGGCCTGTTCGAGTGAGCATCGACTTCGATCCGGCCAAGGACGCCGTCAACCGCGCCAAGCATGGCGTGTCGCTCGCCTTGGCGTCAGCGGGCGATTGGACGGCTGCCTTCATCGCTTCCGACGATCGGCAAGACTACGGCGAGCCTCGATGGTATGCTTATCTGCCGATCGACGGCCGCGTTCACGTCGTCGTCTACACCGAGCGGGACGACATCACCCGCATCATCAGTCTGCGTCGGGCGAACCCGCGCGAGGTCAGGAAGTATGACGAACTCCGCACCGGTTGATCTTTCGGAAGATTGGGACAACCCCGAACTGACGGACGCCGATATCGCGCGCATGCGCCCGGCGCGCGAGGTCTTGTCTCCCGAGGCCTATGCCCGGCTGGCGGGTCTGGGCGAGGTGGGTCTCAAACTTCCGGCTGAGACGATCCGGGCGTTCGCCGAAGAGGGCGACGACTGGCGTGAGCGCATGGCCGAAGCCCTGAACGAAGCGGCGCGGAAGAAGCACGCGGCCTGACGGGTCAGGGTTCGGTCGGAATCAGGCGGTAGCTCAGGGCCTGGATCGACCACGGCGTGGTCGGGGCCAGCAGGACCCGGCCCGAGATACGGCCCTTTTCGCAAGTCCAGTCGAACATCCCGGACAGGGCGCCCGTGGCGACGACGGGCGTGTCGGTGACGCAGTCGCCGGCATCGACCTTCGCCGTCGTGAGGACGGTGCGCCAGGTCTCGACCGAGCGGTCCATGAGGACGTTCATCGCCAGCCGGTCCCGTTCGACCGAGACGTCGGCGGCGGCCCAGATACGGCCGGTCGCGGCATAGGCGGCCGCGAGGTCTTCGCTGACCGGCGTGGCGCGGACCGGGGCGACGCCCGAGCGGACCAGCAGTTGCGCCGCCTCCAGCAAGGGCGCGGACGGGCCGGCATAGGTGCGGTTGGCGAAGGCGAACAGGCCCAGGCCTCGCTCGGGCAGCAGGACCATGTAGGAGCCGTAGCCGGGGTAGCCGCCGCCGTGGGCCAGGACCTGTCCAAGCTCGCAGTCGGCCGAGACCCGCAGACCCATGCCGTAGGCGACCCCGACCGGGCAGGGCGTGCCGTCGGGCAGGGGGCGGAGGCTGGCGGAGACGAAGTTGGAGCCGGTCGCCATCTCGCGCACCGTCGAACGCCGCACAGGGCCGGTCTCTTCGCCGTCGCGGGCGGGCCAGGCGGACAGCAGGAAGGCGATCCATTTCGCATAGTCGGGCGCGCTGGTCTCGACCCCGCCCATCGCGCCGAAGACGCCGTGGCGCATGTCCGGCTCGGGCGCCCAGGCCTCGTTCTCCCAGCGGTAGCCGAGGGCGCGCCGGGTCGGGTTGGAGGCGAAGACATCGTAGCCGGTCGCGGTCATGCCGAGCGGCTGCATGATCTCCTGCCGGATATAGTCATTATACGGACGACCGGAGACATTGGTCACGATCCGGCCCAGCAGGGCGTAGCCGAAGTTGGAGTATTCGAAGGCTGTCTCCGGACTGCGGGTGAAGGGAACGGCCGCCTCCAGCATGGCGGTGAATTCGGCCTCGGTCAGGACCTGCTGGCGGTCGCCCCAGGGATCATCGGTGACGAAGCCGGCGGCATGATTAAGCAGGTCGCGAATCTTGATGCGCGGCGAGTCCGCCGTCGGGTAGGTCCAGTGCGCCATCTCCGGCACATGGGTTTCGGCGAGGTCGTCGAGCGACAGCCTGCCCTCGTCACGCAGCTTCAGGATGGCCAGGGCGGTGAAGGCCTTGGACATGGAGGCGATGCGGAACAGGGAGTGCAGGTCCACCGGCGCCTGGCTGTCGAGATTGCGTTGGCCGGTGAAACGGACATGACGAAGACGCCCGTCCTGGACGATGCCCCAGATCAGGCCGGGCGCGTGGGCCTGGGTCTGCCAGCGGTCGAAATTCGCCTCGATCTGGCCGACGGCCTCGTCGAAGGTCGTCGGCGTGGGAGCGGCCGGGGCGGTCGGGTCCGGGGTCTGGGCGAGGACCGGCATGGCGGCGACGAGGGCCAGGGCGGCGACGGCGGCGGTCAGGCTGCGATGCATGGCGTTTCCCTCCAACGCCGCACAGCTAACGCTTCGCCCGCCTGGCGCGCCAGATAACTTTTGCGAGCGGCTTGCCAAGCGCCGGGCGCGGGACTTTGGTGTCGGCGAACCGGAGACCATCCATGATCCTTCGCGCACTCGCCGCCCTGTGCCTGCTGTTCGGCGGGATCGCGCTGGCCGCGCCCGCCCTCGCCGCCGATCCGGTGTTCACCGACACCGCCTGCCCGGCCGAGTGGCCGACCGGGGTGCGCGAGGTTCGCTGCGGCACGCTGACGGTCGACGAGGCCCGTGACGGGTCGAGCGATCGGCGGATCGATGTCGCCGTGGTGATCGTCAAGGCGTCGACGCCGTATCGCGACGCATCGGGCCATCTGTTGCCGCCGGTTCTGAATTTTCATGGGGGGCCGGGCGGGGCCTCGACGCCGGGCGTCGGGCGGATGCTGCAGGCCGCGCAGCAGAACCCGGACGCTCTCGCCGTCGATCAGGACATGATCTTCTTCGACCAGAGGGGCGGCGGGCGAGGCAGGCCGTCGATGGACTGCCCGGGCGTCGAACTGACCGACGCCGGGCCGCCCTCGGACGAGGATCGCGACGGGCTGATCGCCTGTCTGCGGGGCTATCAGGCCCAGGGGATCGATCTGAACTGGTACAATGCCGCCGCCATCGCCGACGATGTGCGCGACCTGGTCCAGGTGCTGGGGCTGGAGAAGATCGACCTGCGCGGCGGATCCTACGGGCCCCGGATCGAGGCCGCTGTCATCACCCATCAGCCGCAGATCGTGCGCGCCGTCGTGATGGACAGCCCGTGGCCGCCCGAGGGCAACTGGGCGGTGGGCACGCCGGAGCAGGTGTCCACGGCCGTGCGGATCATCCTGGCCAAATGCGCGGCCCAGGCGGAATGCAGCGCCCGCTATCCCGACATTCAGGCCCGGTTCGAGATCGAGGCGCGACGCTGGCTGGCCGGGCCGATCACGGGCAGGGACGGGCGGACCTTCAATGTGGACGACCTGTCCGCCTTCCTGATGGACACGACCTACAGCCGCGTCGGCGTGCGTCGCCTGCCGGCCGATCTGGACAGGATCATCGCCGGCGACCTGAGCCCCGTGGCCGAGGTCGCCGGGAACCGGACCTACTATTTCGAAGGCCAGCACATGGCCCACCTGTGCAAGGAGGAGCTGCCGTTCGAGTCGAAGGCGCGTCTGGCGGCCGGGGCGGCGGGCGATCCGGTTGCGGAGGTTCTGGTCCCATCCCTGTCGCGGCTGTTCGACGTCTGCGACGCCATCGGCGAGCGGCCGGCCTACCCGATCGAGAACGCCCCGGTCGTGACCGACATCCCGACCCTGTTCGTGGCCGCCGAGATCGATCCCGGCTGCCCGCCGGCCCTGACCGAGGCCGCCGCGCGCGGCTACGCCAACAGCCAGGTCGTCATCGTGACCAACGCCACCCACGGGGTGATCAACGCCAGCCCCTGTACGCGCAGGATGGCGCGGGACTTCCTGCGCGACCCGTCGGCTCCGGTGGACCGCAGCTGTCTGCCGGCCGCCGACACGCCGCTGGACTTCACCCTGGACCCGCCGGCCGCATGACCGACCTTCCCACCGCCGGCCGCTTCGAGGGCCGCGCGCACCTGTTGCCGCTACGGGTCTATTACGAGGACACCGACTTCACCGGGGTGGTCTATCACGCCAACTACGTCCGCTATTTCGAGCGCGGGCGGTCGGATTTCCTGAGGCTGGCGGGCATCGGCCATGCGCAGCTGCTGGAGATCGATCCGCCGCTGGCCTTTGTGGTGGCGGAGATGAAACTGCATTTCATAAAGCCCGCGCGGATCGATGACGCCCTGGTGGTGCGCACCACCTATGACGCGATCAAGGGCGTGCGGCTGATGATCTCCCAGATGATCGAGCGGGACGGGCAGGCGCTGTGCCGGGCCGATGTCACCGCCGTCTGCATCCACCTGGACGGGCGGCCGCGACGTCCGACCAGGGCGCTGGTCGAGGCGGTGACGCCCTGGCTGGCGCAACAGGGCGACGCTGGCTAGACTCCGGTAGCGCCCGTTTCCGTGGCCATTCCGCCGCAGACCGGCGGTCGTCAGGAATCGACGGCCGCTCCATCGGCCCTTCGGCCATAGAACCGCCACGCCACGTGGCTCGATAGAATCCGACTGTTCTCCCCAGGATCCGCCCATGACTGTCGCCGCCACTGTCGCCTCCGAGGCCTCGATGCTGAACCCGGTGACCCTGTTCCTGACCGCCGACTGGGTGGTGAAGAGCGTCATGGTCGGCCTGGCCGTCGCCTCGGTGTGGTCGTGGACGGTCATCATCGACAAGGCGTTCCGCTTCACCGCCCTGAACACCCAGGCGAACGCCTTCGAAAAGGCCATCGCCTCGGGCCGGTCGCTGGAGGATGTGGCGGCCCAGGCGGGACCGGAGCCCGCCCACGCCCTGCCGCGCATGCTGGTGATCGCCCTGTCGGACTGGCGCGAGACGCGGCGCAAGGGGCCGCTGACCGATACCGAGGGCAATCTCCTGATCTCGCGCATCGACCGCAGCCTCGATTCCCTGATCGCGCGCGAGGGCCAGCGGATCGAGGAGGGTCTGGGCGTGCTGTCGGTGGTCGCCACGGCCTCGCCCTTCATCGGCCTGTTCGGCACGGTCTGGGGCATCATGAACGCCTTCGGGCGGATCGCGGCGGCGGGAAACACCAATCTGACGACGGTCGCACCGGCCATCGCCGAGGCCCTTTTCGCCACGGCCGTGGGTCTGGCGGCGGCCATCCCGGCCTATATCGCCTACAACAAGTTCTCGATCGACGCGGGCAAGTTCACCAGCCGGCTCGAAAGTTTCGCCGACGACCTGCAGGCCGCCGTGGCGCGCCGTCTGGGCGGAGGCCCGGCCCCGGTGGCCTCCCCGCCCCCGCCCCCGCCCCCGCCGCCGTCCGCTCCCGACCTGTCCTTCCGCCGGAGCGTCTGAGCCATGGCGATGGGTGGAGGCGGAGGCGGAGGCCACGTTCGGGGCCGACGCCGCGCCCGCAAACGGCCGCTGAGCGAGATCAACGTCACGCCCCTGGTGGATGTGATGCTGGTTCTGCTGATCATCTTCATGATCTCGGCGCCGCTGCTGACCGTCGGCGTTCCGGTGGAACTGCCCAAGACCGAGGCCAGCGCGGTCGAGACCGACAAGCCGCCGGTGACGGTGTCGATCGACCGCGAGGGCGCGATCTTCGTCCAGCGCGACGAGACGGCCTACGACGCCCTGACCGACCGGGTCGCGGATGCGGCCGATGGCGTGGACCGCGAGGAGCTGTCGATCTTCGTCCGGGCCGACGGCCGCGCGCCCTATCAGGCCGTGGCGCGGGTCATGGCCCGGCTGTCGGCGGCCGGCTTCACCAAGCTGAACCTGATCACCGACACGGCGGAACCGGCTCCGGGCGGGGAAGGCTGAGCCATGGCGGCCTCGCGTCCGTCACCGGCGATCCTCGGCGCGCTGCTGCTGCATGCGGGCGTGGCGGCGATGTTCCTGATCCGCTGGCCCGAGAGCGAGGCCGAGATCCTGCCGACGGTGTCGTCGGTGCCGGTGTCGATCGTCTCGTCCGAAGTGGTCGAGGCCGCGGCGCCCGACAATCCGTCCGAGGAGCTGGTCACGGACGAGGCGGCGACCGCGCCGGTCGAGGCTCCGCCCGAACCGACGCCACCCGCGCCCGCCCCGCCGGCCCCCAGCCCGCCCGCACCGCGCCCGACGCCTGCGCCGACCCCGCGTCCGACGCCGCCCCGACCCACGCCGACCGCTACGCCGCCGCGTCCGGCGCCGCCGCGTCCGACCCCGCCTCGCACGGCGCCCACCCCGCCGCGGCCCGCGCCGCCGAGTCGCACCGAGCCCTCGCTGGATCTGGATTCGCTGGCGGGTCCGCGCCGTCCCGCGCCGACCCCGGGACCCCGCGCGCCCACGGGCCAGCAGGGCGCCGGCCGCGCGCCCCAGGCCACCGGGCCTCAGCTGACCGCCATCTTCAACCAGGTCTATCCGAACTGGACCCTGCCCTGCGACATCCCGGGCGCGAACCAGTTGCGGATCGAGATGGACGTGACGCTGTCCGCCGACGGCCGGATCACGGCGGGACCGACCCTGCGCAATCCGCGCTCCGACAGCGTCTATCGCGCCGCCGCCGACCAGGCTCTCCGCGCCATCCGCCAGACCGCGCCCTTCGACGTGCCCGCGGGTTTCCCCGGCGGCGCGTTCCGGCCGACGTTCAATGCGGAACGGGCGTGCCGCAACCGGTGAGGCGGACTGCTCCCCTCTTTCGTCTTCCTCCGGCAAGCCGCGCCTGCGCGGCGCAGACCGGGGGACCCATCGTCATCCTCCGGCCGATCGGAGATCGGACCGGGGGAGGCGCCGAAGGCGATCTGTTCAGGCACGCTGTGGGAAGCAGCGATGTGCGCGGCAGGTTCGCGCTCTCGCGCGCCGCTGCGTCCCCCGGTCGCTTCGCGCCGGAGGATGACGAAAGAAAAATGCGGCCTGACCATCCCTGACGCTTCGCCCGGCAAAGGTTGCCGTCCCGAAAGTCGCCCCATTCGCCGCCATGCTGGCGTTTGTCACACGGTCTGGCGATAAGGACCGGGACATCCTCGCTGCGCCTGGAGACATCAATGCGTCTGAACCTGCTTCTGAGCACCGTCGCGGCCATCGGCATCGCGGCGACCTCTTTCGCGCAGGCCCAGTCCGCCCGTGACCTGAACGGTCCGTCGCGCCAGCAGACCCAGGCCCAGCCGGCCCAGACCGGGGAACCGATCGAGGTCGAGATCGACCAGGGGGTGCTGCGTCCGTTCCAGATCGCGGTCGCGCCCTTCAGCGGCCAGAACGGCACGTCGATCGCCGACGTCCTGTCGGGCGACCTGCGGCGCTCGGGCTTCTTCGAGCCGATCAACCCGGCCAGCTTCATCGAGACCAATCTGAGCCTGGCCAATGCGCCGAACTTCCCGCAGTGGACCCAGATCGGCGCCCAGGCCGTGCTGTACGGCTCGGTCACGCCGCGCCCGGACGGCCGCAACGACTTCGGCTTCCGCCTTTACGACCCGTACCGTCAGTGCCAGCTGGTCAGCTACAATTTCACCGCTACGCCCGAGCAATGGCGCCGGATCGCGCACAAGATCGCCGACGTGGTCTATGCCCGGATGACCGGCGAGACCGGCATCTTCGACACCCGCATCATCTATGTCGCCGAGAGCGGCACCGAGCTGAACCGCCTGTCACGCCTCGCGATCGTGGACCAGGACGGCTACAATCCCGTCTTCCTGACCGACGGGTCGGAGATCATCCTGACGCCGCGCTTCTCGTCCAACCCGGATGAGATCACCTATATGGCGCTGGGCGAGGACTACAGCCGCATCTACCTCTACAACCTGACCACGGGCCGCCGCGAAAGCCTGGGCGAGTTCGAAGGCCAGGCGTTTGCGCCGCGCTATTCGCCCGACGGGTCCAGGGTGGCCTTCTCGATCATCCGGGGCGGCAATACCGACGTCTATGTGATGAACCTGGGGACCCGGCAGCTGTCGCGCCTGACCAGTGATCCCGGCATCGACACCTCGCCGTCCTTCAGCCCCGACGCGACGCGGATCGTGTTCAACTCCGACCGGACGGGGACTCCACGCCTGTATGTGATGAATGCCGACGGCTCGGGCCAGCGTCCGATCAGCAGAGGCGGCGGCAGCTATACGGCGCCGGCCTGGAGCCCGCGCGGCGACCTGATCGCCTTCACCAAGTCGGGCGGCGGTCAGTTCGGCATCGGGGTGATGAACATCGACGGCTCCGGCGAGCGGATGCTGAGCCGGTCCTATTTCGAGGAAGGCCCGTCCTGGGCCCCCAACGGCCGGTATCTGATGTTCTCGCGCCAGACGCGCGGCGGGAACACCAACCTGTGGATGGTCGATCTGTCCGGCCGCGTCATCGCCCAGTCCGGCTACCAGGGGCGGGGGTCCGATCCCGCCTGGTCGCCCTTGCTGGACGAAAGCCCCAACAACCTCGGCGTCGGCCAGGGCGCCGACAGCTGTTCTTCCTAGACCGCTCGGGACCTTCCCGAACAACAATGCGTTATCGCCGGTGACGGCGCAGACAATAGCCACGGTTCGCGACCTATGCTCAAGCTTCGCAGGACCGCCAATCAGGAGATGACTCGATGATGACCGCATCCAACATGACCAGGTTCGCATTGGTCGGTCTGGTCGCCCTGTCGATGGCCGCCTGCGCGCCTCGCCGCCCGGTGACCGGCGTCGCTGACGGCACGGGCGGACCGGCGATCGACAACCCCGCCTACCCGGGCCCCGGCAACGGCGGCATCGACGGCGGCAATATCGGCTCCGGCGCGCCCGGCTCGGAACAGGACTTCGTCGTCAACGTCGGCGACCGGATCTATTTCGACCTCGATTCCTATTCGGTCAGCCCCGAGGCCTATCCGCGCCTGGACGCCCAGGCGGCCTGGCTGGCCCGCTATCCGCAGATCACGGTCCGCATCGAGGGCAATGCCGACGAACGCGGCACCCGCGAATACAATCTGGCCCTGGGCGCCCGCCGCGCCGAATCGATCCGCAACTATCTGATCGAACGCGGCGTCTCGGCCGGGCGGATCGACACGATCAGCTTCGGCAAGGAGCGCCCGATCGCGGAAGGCGCCACCGAGGACTCGTGGGCCCGCAACCGCAACGGCCACACCGCGATCGTTTCGGGCGCGCAATAGAAAAACCTGTCTCCTCCCCGTGCGCCCTTGCGCATGGGGAGGTGTCGGCGAGCCCCTTTGCGAGCTGAAGGAGGGGTTCTGAGGAGCGGCAAGACCCCCTCCGTCTCCTTCGCTTCGCTACGGATCCACCTCCCCATGCTTCGCACGGGGAGGAGACAGATCCGCCCTTGCTCGCTCCTCCGCTGCACTGCACAGAGGGTGCAGCGTGCGTGGAGGGGGCGATGGTGGATATCGATGCGGCGGGCGGTCTGGCGACCGGCGCCCTGATCGCGGGGGCGGTCGAGAAGCCGGCCGGCGTCGCAGGCGACGACCATGCCGGGACCTGCAGCGACTGCGGCGAGCCGACCACGGCCAATTTCTGCGCCAACTGCGGCCAGCCGACCCACGTCCACCGGACCCTGCTGCACCTCGGCGAGGAACTGCTGCACGGCGTCATGCATTTCGACGCCCGCATCTGGCGCACCCTGCCGCTGCTGGTCGCCAATCCCGGCCGGCTGACGCGCGAGTGGATCGAGGGCAAGCGGACCCGCTACGTGTCCCCGCTGGCCATCTTCCTGTTCACCGTCTTTCTGATGTTCTTCGCCCTGAGCTTCGGCGCCGGATCGACCGCGATCCAGATGCCGCCGCTGGAGGATCGGATCGCGGCCGCGCGAGAAGGCGTGGCCGAGGCCCGTGCCGAACTGGTGGAGGCCGAGGCGCAGGTTGCCGCCGGCGCCCCGGGCGCGGACGGAATGGTCATCGGCATGCGGGCGGCGGTCGAGGGCGCCGAGGGGGGGCTGCGCGCCCTGGAGGAGGCCAAGGCCGCGGGTCCGCGCGCGGACGGACTGTCTCCGGGCAGCTGGCAGGCCAGTCTCGCGGACGCGGCCCACGATGGAAACATCACCGTCGGGCTGGGCGACAAGAAGATGCAGGAGAAGGTGATCCACAAGCTCGCGAACCCCGACTTCGCCGTCTATAAAATCCAGCAGACGGCCTATAAATTCGCCTTCCTGCTCGTGCCGTTGTCGATCCCGTTCGTTTGGCTGCTGTTCGTCTGGAGGCGGGGCTTCACCTGGTACGACCATGGTGTGTTCGTGCTTTACTCCCTGACCTTCATGTCCATCCTGACCATGATGGTCATGGGGCTGGGGCGGCTGGACGGGTGGTTCGCCGGGGCGATCGGCAGCCTGCTTTGCCTTTCAGTGCCCGCGCACATGTTCGCCCAGTTGAAGGGAACCTACGGCCTGTCGGTGTTCTCGGCGCTGTGGCGGACGGTCTTCCTGCTGATCTTCTGCACCATCACGATCTCGCTGTTCGTCGCGGCGATCATCTTGCTGGGACTGACCGGCTAGGATCGTTCGGACGCCTGACGCCTTGCGGCGGCCTCAAATCGGTGAAAGCTGTAGTGCCATGAAGAGCCCATTCTCCCTCCGGAACATCGCCCTCGCGACCGTGGCCCTCGGCCTGATCGGCGGCGCGGTGATCGCCCAGACCCAGCCCCTGCCGGCCATCCAGTGGGATGTGCGCCGCCTGGACAACCTGGACCGCAACGTGCGCCGGCTGGAGCGCGCCCTGATCCAGCGCAACAATCAGGTCGGCGAACCCCTGGTGGTCGAATCCGATCCCGAACTGATCGCCCTGCAGGGACGCGTGTCGCAGATGGATCGCCGGCTTCAGGACATGGAGCAGACCGTCCAGCGCGTGAACGCGGACCTGGAGCGCCTGACCTTCCAGCTGGACGAGAGCGACCGCGACAATGCCGCCCTGCGCAGCCGGCTGAACGATACGGACAACCGCGTCGAACGGCTGGAGAACGCTGCTGAAGCGGCCCGGCGCGCGGCCGAGGAAGCCGCCGAAGAGGCCGCGCGCGGGCCGCGCTCGCCGACCGGGGACGCGGTCTCCGACCTCGCCGCCGCCCGCGCCGTGACCGACCCGGCCGCCTCGCGCGCCGCTCTGGAGGCTGTGGCGACCAACTGGCCGGACACGCCGTCGGGCAAGGAAGCCGTCTGGCGCATCGGCGACATCATCCGCGCCACGGGAGACCAGGCCGGCGCGGTGCAGCAGTACGCCACCGCCCTGTCGGGCTGGCCGACCCTGCCGTGGGCCGGAGAGGTGACGTTGAAGCTCGCGCGCGGGCTGGAAGCGACGAACCGGGACGCTCAGGCCTGCGCGGCCCTGGGCGAATACGTCCGGCGCTATCAGGCGACCTCGACGCCGGCCCTGCGCGCCATAGCCGCCGATACCCGCACGCGGGCAGGCTGCCGCTGAACCCGACCGACCCGACCGGGCTGGAAGGCCGGGTCGCGGCGCGGCTGGAGGCGCGGCTTCAGAAGGATGTCGATCATCCCCTGGCCCTGGCCCTGTCCGGCGGCGGGGACTCCATGGCTCTGCTGCGGATCGCGGCGGCCTGGGCCCGGGCGTCCGGCCGGCGGCTGCTGGCGATCACCGTCGATCATCGGCTGAACCCGGACAGCCGCGACTGGAGCCGGCGCTGCGAGGCGGCGGCCCGGGCGTCGGGGGCGGACTGGATCGAGCGTCGCTGGGAGGGGGCGAAGCCGTCGACCGGCCTGCCCGCCGCCGCCCGCCGGGCCCGGCATGGCCTGATCGCGGAGGCCGCGCGCGAGGCGGGGGCGAAGGTGGTGCTGTTCGCCCACACGGCCGATGACATCGCCGAGGGCGACTGGATGCGGGCGCGGGGCTCGACCCTGGGCCGGTTGCGGGAATGGTCGCCATCGCCGGCCTGGCCGGAGGGGCGGGGGCTGATGCTGCTGCGCCCGATGCTGGGGGAGGGGCGCGAGGCGCTGCGTGCCATTCTGCGCCAGGCCGGGGAGGACTGGATCGAGGATCCGGGGAATGCGGTGTTCGGGCGGGGACGAGCGCGTGCCGCCCTGACCCCTTTCCCGGAGGGAGAGGGCTTGAGGCTCGCAGGGCGAAGCGATGCGCAAGCCGAAAGGGTGAGGGGGCCGGTGCGTCCCGGTGAGGGCCTTGCCCCTCAGCCTTTCGCGCAAGATCGACGGCAGGCCGTGGTGCGCTCAATCCCTCTCCCACTGGGAGAGGGATTCGTGGTGGATCGCTCAACCCCCTCTGCGGCTCTGGCCGCGGCCCTGCTGTGTGCGTCCGGAAACGAGACGCCGCCGCGCGGGGATCGGCTGGAGGCG
Organism: Brevundimonas subvibrioides; assembly: GCF_002280785.1. Taxonomy (GTDB): domain Bacteria; phylum Pseudomonadota; class Alphaproteobacteria; order Caulobacterales; family Caulobacteraceae; genus Brevundimonas; species Brevundimonas subvibrioides_B. The sequence continues at coordinate 308,133 of NZ_NCEQ01000001.1, read as the reverse complement.
CTCGCTGGTCGGCTGGCGTCAGGCGAAGACTTCATCGCCACCCTCGCCGGCGCGCGGGTCGAGGCTCTGGGGGAGACGGTTATCGTCGGCCGCGAGGCGGGCGAGATGCGCCGTCGGCCCGCCGCCGAGATCGCCCTGCACCCGGGCGTGTCTGTCGTCTGGGACGGTCGTTATGAGATCACCGGACGCGAGCCCGGCTGGATCGCGACTGCCGCGCTGGGTCGCCTGAACGTCCTGTCGAAGGCGGATCGCGCTATCGTGAACGCGGTTCCGGCCTGGGCGCGGGCGGCCCTGCCGGTCCTGATCCGGGACGGCGGGGGTGCGCCGGTTCTTGCATGGAGAAAGGCCGAGGTTCGCACCCTGGGGCCGCGCCGTCTGAGCCTCGCCCGGTGGGCGTCCTCGGGCGAAACGACGCAGGAAAGCGACCTTGCCGGAACCATCCATGGCGAAACGCCGCCGCCTGACCTATTTTGACGACAACGACGTAACATCTCCCGGCTCACGAGGTCGGCGACGAGGATTTCAGACCAATGAACCTGCGTAACCTGGCGATCTGGGGCGTGATCATCCTGGGCCTGCTGGCCGTCTATGCCGCCATCAGCCAGAATGGCGGCGCGACGATGCCCGGCCAGGCCCCCGGCGCCCAGGCGCAGGGCCGGCCCGATCCGATCACCTATTCAGAACTGGTCACTGCGGTCGAAGGCCGCCAGATCAAGGATGTCTCGGTTCGCGGCGATCAGGTCACCGGGACCTATCGCAACGACACCCGTTTCGTGACCACCACCCCCTATCCGAACGAGGGTCTGGTCGAGGCCATCCGCGCCTCGGGCGCCGAGGTGGATGTGAAGACCACGCGCCAGTCGTGGTGGCAGGGACTGCTGATCGGCCTGCTGCCGATCCTGCTGCTGGTCGGCGTCTGGATCTTCTTCATGCGCCAGATGCAGGGCGGCGCGCGCGGGGCCATGGGCTTCGGCAAGTCCAAGGCCAAGCTGCTGACCGAGCACAAGGGTCGCAAGACCTTCGACGACGTCGCCGGCGTGGACGAGGCCAAGGAGGAACTGCAGGAGGTCGTCGACTTCCTCAAGGATCCGGCCAAGTTCCAGAAACTGGGCGGCAAGATCCCCAAGGGCGCCCTGCTGGTGGGCCCTCCGGGTACGGGCAAGACGCTTCTGGCCCGCGCTGTCGCGGGTGAGGCGGGCGTGCCCTTCTTCTCCATCTCGGGTTCGGACTTCGTCGAGATGTTCGTCGGCGTCGGCGCCAGCCGCGTACGCGACATGTTCGAACAGGCCAAGAAGAACGCGCCCTGCATCATCTTCATCGACGAGATCGACGCCGTCGGTCGTCACCGGGGCGCGGGTCTCGGCGGCGGCAATGACGAGCGCGAACAGACGCTGAACCAGCTGCTGGTCGAGATGGACGGGTTCGAGGCCAACGAGGGCATCATCCTGATCGCCGCCACCAACCGTCCCGACGTGCTGGACCCGGCCCTGCTGCGTCCCGGCCGCTTCGACCGTCAGGTCGTGGTGCCGAACCCCGACGTCGCCGGTCGCGAGCGGATTCTCCGCGTGCACATGAAGGATGTGCCCCTGGCCGCCGACGTGAACACCAAGACCATCGCCCGCGGCACGCCCGGCTTCTCCGGCGCCGACCTGGCCAACCTGGTCAACGAGGCGGCCCTGATGGCGGCGCGCAAGGACCGGCGCATGGTCACCCAGCGCGACTTCGAGGACGCCAAGGACAAGGTCATGATGGGCGCCGAGCGCAAATCCATGGCCATGAACGAGGAGGAGCGCCGCCTGACCGCCTATCACGAGGGCGGCCACGCCCTGGTGGCGATGAGCGTCAAGATGGCCGACCCGGTGCACAAGGCGACCATCGTCCCGCGCGGGCAGGCCCTGGGCATGGTGATGCAGTTGCCGGAAGGCGACCGCTATTCCATGAAATACCAGCAGATGATCGATCGCATCGCCATCCTGGCCGGCGGCCGGGTCGCCGAGGAGATCATCTTCGGCAAGGACAACATCACCTCCGGCGCGTCTTCGGACATCCAGCAGGCGACCAAGCTGGCGCGCCGCATGGTGACCCAGTGGGGCTTCTCCGACGTCCTGGGCACCGTGGCCTATGGCGAGAACGAGCAGGAGGTCTTCCTGGGTCACTCGGTCGCCCGCAGCCAGAACATCAGTGAAGAGACCGCGCGCACCATCGACGCCGAGGTCCGCAAACTGGTCACCTCGGGCTGGGACGAGGCCCGCCAGATCCTGACGGACCGGGCTGCCGACCTCGAGACCCTGGCCCAGGCCCTGCTGGAGTACGAGACCCTGTCGGGCGAGGAGATCAAGGATCTGCTGGAGAAGGGCGCCGCGCCGAACCGCGACGAGAACAACTTCCCCAACGCCGGTCCCTCGGTCTCCGTGCCGGTCACCCCCGTGTCTGACGGCGTCAGCGTCGTGGCCTCGGAACAGCACCCGACCGTCCACTAGGCCTTCGGAACCCCGCCTTGAGAGATCGGGGCGGGGTTCTTTCTAGCGAACAAGTTTGCATATCAAACAAGTCTGTGAGAAACCGCTCTCCACACGAGGGGAGAGCCATCATGACCACCGACACCGACCGGCCGGAACGGCTGCATGGACTGGACGCCCTGAGGGCGGGCGCCCTGCTGCTGGGCGTCGTCCTGCACGCCAGCCTCGCCTTCTTTCCGCAGCAGATCTGGATCGTCGCGGACGACAGCCGGTCCATCGGCGCGGCGGGGCTGTTCTTCGCCATCCACCTGTTCCGGATGACCGCCTTCTTCCTGATCGCCGGACTGTTCGCCCATATGATGCTGGCCCGTCGGGGCTGGCTGAGCTTTGCGAAGGACCGGGTCCTGCGGATCACGGGACCGCTGGCCGCCTTCTGGTTCCCGGTCATGGTCGGCATCGTCGGAGCCCTGATCTGGACGTCTCACATGAACGGCCTGATCGTGCCGGGCGCCCCGCCGCCTCCGCCGCCGACCTATGACTGGACCAACGTCCCGCTGACCCATCTCTGGTTCCTGTACGTGCTGACGCTGTTCTACGCGGCGGTCCTGATCCTGCGCGCGCCGTTCGCGATGCTGGACAAGGACGGCGGCTGGGGTCGGGTCGTGGACAGGGTCACCGGCGCCTTGATCGGGCCGTGGACGCCGGCCGTTCTGGCCGCGCCCCTGGCCCTGGCCCTGTATCTGGACCCGAAATGGATCGCCTTCTTCGCCGTGCCGACGCCGGATGCGGGACTGGTTCCCCATACGGCGTCCCTGGTCGGGTTCGGCCTGGCGTTCGGCCTCGGCTTCCTGCTGGACCGTCGGCGCGACCTGCTGAACCGGATCGCCGCCTGGACGCCGCTGTTCCTGGCCATCGCCGTGGTGTCGGGCGCCGCCGCCTGGAGTCTGGCCGGCGGACCGAAGATCACCCCCATGGTCGAGCTGACGGACGAGAAGGCGATCGCGGCGGCGGTGACGGCCCTGGCGGTCTATGCCTCGGCCTTCGCGGCCATGGGGCTGTGCCTGCGCTTCCTTTCGGGACACAGCGCGGTGCGGCGCTATCTCGCCGACGCCTCCTACTGGGTCTACATCCTGCACCTGCCGCTGGTCATGCTGGCCCAGGTCTGGGTGCAGGACTGGGCCGGGCCCTGGTGGCTGAAGCTGGGCGGGGTGTCGCTGGGCGTCTTCGCCGTCTGCCTGATCACCTATGAGCTGCTGATCCGCCACAGCTTCATGGGCCGCTGGCTGAACGGGCGGCGCGTGCCGTGGCGCAAGGCTCAGCCCGTCGCGGCCGTTCCCGCCGAATAGCTTGCCAAGCCCGGCCGGCTCGTCCACCCCGGGCGGGCCGGTCGCACGAGAGAATCGCCCATGCCCGCCAGCTCCAGCAAGCCGTCCGCTCCCCGTTCTGCGGAAGCCGACCTCGCCTTCCTGCGCTCGATCGTCGAGGGCGGCGGCAAGCCGTCGATCACAATGGCCATCTGCTATCTTGCGGGCGGGCTGCTCTATGGACTGCAGTGCCTGTTCCACATCGGCCAGATGGTCGGCGTGATCCGCTGGCCCGACCTGGCCAACCTCGCCTTCGTCGTCGGCATCACCGTCGCGGTCTGCGCCACCATCGCCTGGGCCTCGATCCGGGACATGCGCCAGGGCGGCGGCGGCAATCGCGGCCCACTGGCGACGCGGACGCTGAACGCGGGCTTCTCCAGCGCGGGCATGGTCAATCTGGCCATGATCATCATCTTCGGCGTCGGGGCGTGGCGGGACAATGACTTCGCCCTCTGGCTCTATTATCCGGCCGTGGTGTTCGGGCTGCAGGCTGCGGCGTGGTCCGTGGCCTGGGTGCTGAAGAAGAAGGCGTGGATGCTGGCGACGTCGGCCGGCGGCTGGCTGACGGCCGTGGCGCTGGGGCTGCTGGTGCGCCAGCCGGACCAGTATCTCTATGTCTGCACCGCCGCCCTGTTCCTTCTGTTCGCCCTGCCGGGCTGGATCATGCTGCGCGAAGCCCAGAGCAAGGCCGCCTGACTCCATGGCCCTGACCGATCTCGGCCGGATCGACGAGGTCATCCACGGTCGCATGCGGCTGGGGATCATGGTCTATCTGGCCGACGTAGAGACCGCCGACTTCACCGAGCTGAAGACGGTGCTGGAGGCGACCCAGGGCAATCTGTCGGTCCATCTGAAGAAGCTGGACGAGGCCGGCTATGTCGCGATCGACAAGAGCTTCCAGAACAACAAGCCCTTGACCCGCGTCACCCTCACACCCTCTGGCCGAAAGGCTTTCGCCGCCTATCTTGAAGCCCTGGGCGGACTGATCGGAAAGAGGGACTGATGGCGCCGCAGAAGAGGGCCGGGAACAGCGCATGAGTTCGATCCGGCCCCGCGTCATGGGCATCCTGAACGTCACGCCGGACAGTTTCTCCGACGGGGGCCTGCACGCCTCGGTCGAGGGCGGCCTGGCCCAGGCGATGCGGCTGATCGGGGACGGGGCGGACATCCTCGACATCGGCGGAGAATCGACGCGGCCGGGGGCCGAGCCGGTCGCTGTGCACGAGGAGATCGCGCGGACGGCGCCGGTGATCGCGGCGGTGCACGCGCGCTGGCACGGGCCGATCTCGATCGACACGATGAAGCCCGAGGCCGCCCGGGCGGCGGTGGCGGCGGGGGCGAAGATCTGGAACGACGTGACGGCGCTGACGTATTCGCCCGATGCGCCGGAGGTCGCGGCGGAACTGGGCTGCGACGTCGTGCTGATGCACATGCTGGGCGAACCGCGCAGCATGCAGGTCGAGCCGCGCTATGCCGACGTGGTCGCCGAGGTGCGCGACTATCTGGCCGATCGGGCCGAGGCGGCGATGGCGGCGGGGGTGGGGCGCGAGAAGATCACGCTCGATCCCGGCATCGGCTTCGGCAAGACGATCGAGCACAATCTGGCGCTGATCGCCGGGCTGGGGACGCTGGCGGAGCTGGGCTTCCCGGTGCTGCTGGGGGCCAGTCGCAAGCGCATGATCCGGAACATCGACCCGTCAGCGACGGAGGCGGGCGACCGGCTGGGCGGCTCGATCGCCCTCGCGCTGGAAGGCGCCCGTCGCGGTGCGTCGGTGATCCGCGTCCACGATGTGCGCGAGACGGTGCAGGCCCTGGCGGTCCAGGCGGCGGTGGCCGCCGCCGCCGCCAGGTAGAGGGCGGGCCTTGCCGATTCCGCGCCGGTGACGCATCCAGCCGCCATGTCACAATCATCTTCCTTCCTCGGCCGCGTCCTGATCATCGCCGGATCGGATTCCGGCGGCGGGGCGGGAATTCAGGCCGACATCAAGGCCGTGACCGCCATGGGCGGCTATGCGGCGACATCGATCACCGCAATCACGGTGCAGAACACGTTCGGCGTCCACGGCGTGCACCCCCTGCCTCTGGATCTGATCGAGGCCCAGGCGCGGGCGGTGCTGGACGACATCGGGGCCGATGCAATCAAGACCGGCATGCTGGGCTCGGTGGCGGTGGTCGAGCGGGTGGCGGCCGTCCTCGATACGTCGCGTGCGCCGGTCGTGGTCGATCCGGTCATGGTGGCCAAGGGCGGCGCGGCCCTGCTGGACAATGACGCGGTGCAGGCGGTGCGAAGCCTGATGATCCCGCGCGCGACCCTGCTGACGCCCAATGCGCCGGAGGCCGAGGCCCTGACCGGGATCGCGGTCGAGGATCTGGAGGGGCAGCGTCGGGCGGGGGCGGCGTTGCTGAACCTCGGAGCCCGCGCGGTGCTGATGAAGGGGGGCCATGTGCCGGGGGAGACCATCGTCGACCTGCTGGTCACGCCATCGGGTGAGACCCTGCTGGAGGGGCCGCGCATCGAGACGACCTCGACCCACGGCACGGGCTGCACCCTGGCCAGCGCCATCGCGGCGGGTCTGGCGCAGGGCCGGCCGCTCGAGGTCGCGGTGGCGGAGGCCTGGGCCTATGTGTCCGAGGCGATCCGGCGGGCGCCGGGTCTCGGCGGCGGACACGGCCCGCTGGATCATGGCTGGCCCCTGAGGGACGCGCGATGAGCGATCTTGAGACGCGGCTGGTCGAGATCGTCCGGGCGGACGCCGACCTGATGCATGTGCTGGCGACCGTGCGCGGCCTGGGCCTGACTGACTGGCGCGTGTTTTCCGGCGCGGTCTATCAGTCGGTGTGGAACGCCGTGGCGGGGCGGCCCGTGGGCTATGGCCGCAAGGATTTCGACCTCGGCTATTTCGATCCGGACACGTCGTGGGACGCCGAGGACGGGGTCATAAAGCGGGTCGCGGCGGCCTTCGACGAGCCCTTCCGCAGTGATGTCGAGGTGCGGAACCAGGCGCGGGTGCATCTGTGGTTCCATGACCGGTTCGGCGAGGACTATGAGCCGCTGCCGGATACCGATGCGGCCCTGGCGCGGTTCGTGGCGCCGGCCTTCGCGATCGGGGTGCGGCTGGAGGACGACGATACGATCAGCGTCGCCGCGCCGTTCGGGCTTCAGGACGTGTTCGACAGGGTCATCCGGCCCAATCCGAACCGGCCGCTGGCCCGGGGCTGGGACAAGGTCGTCGCCAGCGCCCGCTTGCGCTGGCCCGAGCTTCAGGTCGTCGGCGACAGCACCGGATAGATGTCCCGGTCGACCCGCTCCATATGGCGCAGAGGGTCCGCGGCTTCGAAGCCGTATTGCGAATAGAGGCCGTGGGCGTCGGCGGTGGCGAGGCCCCAGCGACGCAGATCCTGCAGTCGGGGATCGGCGAGGATGTCCTGCATCAGCTGCTTGCCCAGACCCCGGCCGCGCGCCCGGTCGTCGACGAAGACGTCGCACAGCCAGGCGAAGGTGGCCTGATCCGTGACGACGCGGGCGAAGGCGAGCAGGTCTCCGTCCTCGACCAGGCCAAAACAGAGCGAACCGCGACAGGCCCGCTCGAACATGGTCCACGGAATGCGGGCGCCCCAGTAGCTTTCCTCGGCGATCCAGCGCCAGGCCGTGCGCAGGCGGGCCTCGTTGAAATCAGTGGTCAGGGCGGCGGTCATGGGCGGGTCCGTCTGGTCTCTCCTCGCGTCCTAGCTTAAGCCCGGCGGCATGCGCCAGTGGACCGTCGACGCCTTCGCCGAACGCCCGTTCATGGGCAACCCCGCCGCCGTGCTTGAGCCGCTGGACGCCTGGCCTGACACCGGGTGGATGCAGTCGCTGGCGGCGGAGAACAATCACTCGGAGACCGCCTTTCTGCGAACGACCGCGAGCCCCTCGCGGTTCGACCTGCGCTGGTTCACCCCGACAGTGGAGGTGTCCCTGTGCGGTCACGCCACCCTGGCGGCGGCGCATGTGCTGTGGCGCGAGCTGGGTGTTGAGGCGCGCCAACTGACCTTCGACACCGCGTCGGGCCCGCTGACTGTGGGGCGGTTCGGCGAGGGTTATGAGATGAACTTTCCGGCTGACCCCCTGACACGCGTCGAGACCCCGAAGGGGCTGGCGGAGGCCCTCGGCGCCGCGCCGCTCGAGGTCTGGGCCAGCCGGTATCTGATCGCGGTCATGGCGGATGCGGCGACGGTGCGCGGCCTGACCCCGGACATCCCGGCCCTGCTGGCGTTCGGAGACGGGGCGATGGAGCGCGGACAGGTGATCGCTGCGGCCCTGTCGGATGACGGGGTCGATGTCGTGGATCGGTTTTTCGGACCCGGCTGCGGGATCGACGAGGATCCGGCGACGGGCTCGGCCCGGTGCGGCCTGGCGCCCTTGTTCGCGATGAAGCTTGACCGGAGCAACGTCACCTTCGAACAGGCCTGTCCCGGGCGGGGCGCGCGGTTCGAGACCGAGCTGGCGGGCGACCGGGTGTTGATCCGCGGGCATGCCGTGACCGTCATGGGGTCGGTGTTGCGGTTCTGATCCACGGACTGAAAGGGGGCGTGACCCTTTCGGACCACGCCCCCCGCCTTGCGAGCGACCGTGTCTTCGGCACAGCCGCCCGAAGCTCACGAACCGTCAGTGGCGACGATTGTCGCGGTCGCGGCGTTGCTCGCTGATCGAGGCCGACAGACGGTCAAAACGACGATCGAGGTCGGTCCGTTCCCAGGCCGTCAGGCCGCCGCGACGGTAATTCGCCTCAAGGCGCAGCAGGGCGTTGAACTCGCTGCAACGCGATCGCCTGCGTTGACCTGATGAAAGCGGATCGCCACTGAGCCGATCCTGAACCGGCCGGGTCAGGTTCCGTTCATCCCCTGCGAGAGGCCCGTTTCCCCGGAAGTTAAACGTCCCTAAGCTTCGCGTTCAGCCGCCGTTCAGAGCGCCGGCCCCATAAGACGCCCCATGACCCGCCTGTCCGTCCTCCTTCTGTCCGTCCTGATCGCCGCAGCGCCGCTGAGCGCCGCGAACGCACAGGATCGTGGCAACCGTGGCGGCGACCGGAACGGGCAGGAGCTCCAGCGTGAGCCGCGTCGCATCAGCGAGGCGGAGGCCCAGGGAATCGCCCAGTCGCGGGCTCGCGGTGCCCGCTTCGTCGGCTCGCTCGGCCTGCGCGGCAACAGCTATGTCTTCCGCTTCGAGCGCGACGGTCAGATCATCGACATCTCCGTCGACTCGCGCGGCTGACGGACACGAGGGACCAACACGATGCGAGTTCTCCTGGTCGAAGACGACGCCGACCTGTCGCGCCAGCTGAAACAGGCGCTGGGCGACGCCGGCTATGCGGTCGATCACGCCGCCGACGGCGAGGAAGCCCATTTCCTGGGCGACACCGAACCCTATGACGTTGTCGTGCTGGACCTGGGCCTGCCCAAGATCGACGGCGTGTCGGTGCTGGAGCGCTGGCGTCGCGACGGCAAGGCGACGCCGGTCCTGATCCTGACGGCGCGCGGCGCCTGGTCGGACAAGGTCGCGGGCTTTGACGCCGGGGCCGACGACTATCTGACCAAGCCCTTCCATACCGAGGAGCTGCTGGCGCGCCTGAGGGCCCTGTTGCGGCGGTCTGCAGGCATCGCCTCGGCGACCCTCGCCTGCGGCGGGCTGCGGCTGGATCCGCGCGCGGCGCGGGCGACAGTCAACGGCGAGCCCCTGCGGCTGACGTCGCTGGAGTACCGGCTGCTTCACTACATGATGATGCACCAGGGTCGGGTGATCAGCCGCACCGAACTGGTCGAACACCTGTACGACCAGGACTTCGACCGGGATTCCAACACCATCGAGGTCTTCATCGGACGGCTGCGCAAGAAGGTCGGGTCGGACCGGATCGAGACCGTGCGCGGCCTCGGCTATCGCCTGACGCCGCTCGCCGGGGAGTCCGAGGCGGCGTGACAGAGACGCCGGCGGTTCCAAAACCGTCCTGGGGACGCTGGCTCGGCCGGCCGGGCCGCAGCCTCACGCGCCGTCTGATCTGGCTCGCCTCGGCCTGGATCGTCGTCGCCCTGATGCTGACCGGCTGGATGCTGACCAGCCAGTATCGCGAGAGCGCCCTTCGCCGGCTGGACAATCAGCTGAGCGCCGTGATCGACGATGTGGTCATCGCCAGCGTCATGACGCCCGACGGGCTGAGAGTCGCCGAGATCAAGGACGCCCCGACCCTGCGCGGCCTGTCGGGAAAATACTGGATGGTCGGAGAGGTGGACGCCGAGGGCGGCTTCGTCGTGCTGGCGAAGTCTCCGTCCCTGGCGGGTGAGAGCCTGTACGTCGATCCGGAATTGCCCGAGCGGCTGAGGGCGGCGATGGGGGCGACCCTCAGCTACAATGACCCCGGCATCCTCGCGGACGGGACCCAGCCATTGCAGATCGCGTCCAGCATGAAGTCGCTGAACGGGCGGCCGTTCGTCTTCATGGCGGGGCTCGACCGGTCCGAGATCGATGTCGACACGCGCCAGTTTGCGACCTTCACCTGGACGGCGCTGCTGATCCTGGGGATCGGCCTGGTCATCGCCGTCTTCCTGCAGGTCCAGATCGGGCTGCGGCCGCTGTTCGATCTGCGCGTCGAGATCGCCAATGTGCGCAAGGGCAAGGCCGCCCGGATCGAGAAGGACTATCCGACCGAGATCCAGCCCCTGGCCGAACAGGTCAACCGCCTGCTGGACCACAATCAGGAAGTCGTCGAGCGCCAGCGCACCCACGTCGGCAACCTGGCCCACGCCCTGAAGACGCCGCTGTCGGTCATGCTGGCCGAGGCCGGGACCGACGCCGGGCCGTTGGCCGATATCGTCCGGCGTCAGTCCGAGGTGATGAAGGGCCAGGTCGACCACCACCTGCGCCGCGCCCGCGCCGCCGCCCGCGCCGCCCACGGCCTGGGCGAAAAGACGCCGGTGGGCGAGGTGATCGACGAACTGGCGGTCATGCTGGAGCGGGTGTTCCAGTCGAAGGACGTGGAGATCGACTGGCGCGCGCCCGACGACCTGGCCTTCCTCGGCGAGCGTCAGGACCTGCAGGAGATCCTCGGCAATCTGATGGAGAACGCCTGCAAATGGTCGACGCGCCGGGTGCGGGTCTCCGCCGGCGCCAGCGGCCTGGGCCAGATGATCGCTGTGATCGAGGACGACGGACCGGGCGTCCCGGCCGATCAGCGCGACGGCATGTTGAAGCGGGGCGCCCGTCTGGACGAGGATGCGCCGGGGTCGGGTCTGGGGCTGGCCATCGTCGACGACCTGACCCGCGCCTACGGCGGGCGGCTGACGCTGGCGGCCAGCGATCTGGGCGGGCTCAAGGCCGTGCTGGAACTGCCCGCAGCCGAGTCCTGAAACGACGTAGCGGTGTTCTCCGCTTCCAGAATCTTAACTTCGCGCCTTCACCGTGTCTCCTGGCCGGCGTTTCTCGGTCGACGGAGTGTGGGATGGCCGAGCTTTCGGTCGCGCAGCGTGCAGTGCTCGCCCAGATGCTGGAGCGTGTGCCCGACCGCGTGTTGACGATTCTTTCGGGCGCCGTCGCCCAGATGCCCGGAGAGCGCGCCGTCGCGCTCAGCATCATGCTGGCTGACGAAAGCACCGACCGCCGCCGGCGCGCCATTGCCTTCGCCCCCCTGTTGCCGATGTTTCAGCGCCGTCCCGACGGCGTCGAATCGCTGACCTTCCCGGCCGGCGTGCTGCCTCGCCTGTGGAAGGCGGCCTCGAGCCGCGAGCCGGAACTGCTGCTGGCGCTCGACGACTATCGTCCGATCGAGGAAAATCCGAAGATGTGCGCGGTCGCCAACCGCATCTGCGTGGCCGCCGCCGCCGCCGTGCGCGACAAGCCGGAGGTCGTCTGGCCGTCGAACGGCGGTGACGAGGCCGCCCGCATCAAGGGTCTGGGCGAACTGGCCCTTTGCTTCGATCTGGCGGCCATGGCCCGGCGCGGCCTGCTGAACCTGCCCGACCTGATCCTGCGACCGACGGGCGACCAGCTAGCCGAGCTGCGCCTGTTGATCCGCGACTGCGCCGAGATCACCGTCGACGGCGGGCCGCGCATGCTGGAGATCATGTTCGCCCACCTGGGCGACGCTTCCCTGATCCTGCGGCTGGTGGTGCATTCGTCCCATGCGGCGGCCAAGGAAGGCTTCCTTTCGGAATCGGAGATGGCCGGTTTCGTCAATCGCCTGATCGCCGAGGTCGAGGCTCGCATCACCCGCATCGCCTCCTACAAACCGGGCGCCAAGGCGGACCCCGGCCCGGGGGTGCGCACCGATATCGCCTGGTGCGCCGAGACCCTGGGCGAGCTGGACGCGACGCTGAAACTGGATCCCGAGGGGGAATGGGGCAAGCAGGCGCGGGAGGCCCGTGACCGGATCAACGGCACCCTGTCCAGGTCGCTCCGATCTCTGGACAAGGCGCTGGATCGGCTGATGCCGTCCAAGTCGGTCAAGACCACGGGCCGCATGACCCGTCAGGCGCCCGATCTTGAGGCCGAGGCGCCGCCGCTGGAGGCCGTCCAGGCCGCGATCGTCCTGCTGACCCTGCTGGGCGCCATCCGCACGGCGGCCAAAGTCTTCGGCTGCGAATCCCTGCGCTACCAGTTGGTGCAGTCGGTGACCGAGCGGGTCACCGTCTATGTCGATCAGGTCGTCGAGGCGGTGAACGCCGGCGATGCGCCGGACCAGCGGAAGTCGCTCGCCCTGGTCGAGACCCTGGCCAAATGCCTGTTGCTGATCGACGCGACCGACGCCGCCCGCACCGCCCGCCGTCGCGCCGCCGCCGCCGGGGCCCGCCCGTCGTCCGCTGCGACGCAGGAGCGCTCGCCCCGGGCCGCCTGATCCGCTAATCAGGCCGGATGATCGTTTTCTGGACCCTGGTCGGGCTCGCCACGGCGCTGGCCGGGCTGCTGGTGTTGAGCGTGGCCCGGCTCCGCGCGGACCATGAGCCGCCCCTGTCTGACACCGGCGCGGCCGAGCTGGCCGAACTGGATCGCCTGAAATCGCGAGGCTTGCTGGACGAGGACGCCTGGGCCGCCGCACGGGCCGAGGCGGGACGGCGGCTGCTGACGAGCGCGTCGCCGGACGCCGCGCCTCGCGTCGGCGGGCGGGACCGGACGATCGTTCTGGCCGGACTGGTCGGGGCGGTCGCGGCGACCCTGGGCCTGTATCTCGTCTTCGGCGACCCGGGACTGCCGGACCAGCCCTATGAGCGCCGGATCGACGAATGGGCTTCCAGCCCGGAGACCCTCGACGCGCCCCGGATCGCCGCCGTTCTCGGCCGGGCGGTCGAACGCGAGCCGGACAACCGCACCGCCCTGGTCATGCTGGGCGCGGCCCGGTTCGAGGCCGGTGATCCCATCGGCGCGTCCTCGGCCTTCCGTCGGGCTCTGGCGCTGGACGCAAACGACGCCACCAGCTGGGCCCGTCTGGGCGAAAGTCTGGTGCGGGCGCAGGACGGGGAGGTCGGTGTGGACGCCGAGGCGGCCTTCACCCGTGCGCTTGCCCTCGACCCGGACCAGTTGGGCGCGCGCTATTTCGTCGGTGAAGCGGCCCTGGCCCGGGGCGATGCGGCGAAGGCGCGCGAGGTCTGGGCGCCCCTGATCGCCGTGCTGGATCCGGCCGATCCGCGCCGGACCGATCTGGTCAGTCGCCTGGACGCGGCCGCATGACCCGTTGGAGCCCGACGGGACAGGCGCTATACGGCGCGACTTCTCCGTTCCCGGAACCCGTTGTCCGCCCATGAGCTGGCTTCCCAAATCGCCGAAGGCGCGTCGTCGCCTGTGGGTCGTGGCCGCCGCCGCACCGGTGCTGGCGCTCGCCGTCGGCCTGTCGCTGTGGGCCATGCAGGACAGCGTGACCTATTTCTTCTCGCCGTCGGAGGCGACGGCGGACGCCGCGCCGGCCGGGCGGGTCATCCGCCTTGGGGGACTGGTCGAGGCCGGCAGCGTCGAGCAGCACGGTACGACGGTCGCCTTCTCCGTCACTGACAACGCTGCGACCAGCCAGGTGATCTTTGAAGGCGACCTGCCCGACCTGTTCCGCGAGGGGCAGGGGATCGTTGCGCAAGGCCGGTTCGGCCCCGACCGCGTGTTCCACGCCGATACCGTCCTGGCGAAGCACGACGAGACCTATATGCCGCGCGAGGTCGCCGACCGGCTGAAGGAAAAGGGCGAATGGCGGCCCGAGGGCGGCGCATCGACGGCACGGCCTGTGCAGAGCCAGGCCCTGTGATCGTCGAATTCGGCGCCTTCGCGCTGATCCTCGCCCTGATGCTGTCGGTGCTGCAGACCGGTCTGGCGGCGACCGGCCGTTGGCGTCGCAGTCCGCTGCTGGCCGGTGGAGCAGAAGGCGCGGCGATGGGCGCAGCCCTGGCCACGGCCCTGGCGTTCGGAGCCCTGATCTTCGCCTTTGCGGCGTCGGACTTCTCCGTCGCCAACGTCGCCAACAACAGCCACACCGACAAGCCGATGCTCTACAAGGTGGCCGCCGCCTGGGGCAGCCACGAGGGGTCGCTGGTCCTGTGGTGCCTGGTCATGACCGGGTTCGGCGCGGCCCTCACGCGTGCGAGGGGGCTTCCGTTCGGGCTGAAGGCCTCGGCGATCGGGGTGCAGGGCGGGCTGGGGGCGTTGTTCCTGGCCTTCGCCGTCTTCACCTCCAACCCGTTCGCGCGGATCGACCCGGCGCCGTTCCAGGGCATGTCGCTGAATCCCCTGCTGCAGGACCCGGCGCTCGCCATCCATCCGCCCCTGCTCTACGCGGGCTATGTCGGTTTCTCGGTGACCTTCTCCCTGGCCGTCGCCGCCCTGATCGAGGGCAAGGCCTTTTCCGGCTTCTGGCCCGCATGGGGGCGCTGGGTGCGGCCCTGGGCCCTGGCGAGCTGGGTCTTCCTGACGGCCGGGATCACCCTGGGCGCCTTCTGGGCCTATTATGAGCTCGGCTGGGGCGGCTGGTGGTTCTGGGACCCGGTCGAGAACGCCAGCTTCATGCCGTGGCTGGCGGGTACGGCGCTTCTTCATAGTGCGGTGGTGACCGAGCGGCGCGGGGCGCTGGCGGGCTGGACCGTGTTCCTGGCGCTTCTGGCCTTCACCTTCTCCATGCTGGGCGCCTTCCTGGTGCGGTCGGGCGTCCTGACCTCCGTCCACGCCTTCGCGGTCGATCCCGAGCGGGGGCTGATGCTGCTGGGCATCCTGGGCTTCACAGCCGGGTCGGCCTTCGCCCTGTTCGCCTGGCGCGCGCCCCAGCTGAAGGGCGGCGGCCTGTTCGCCCCGGTCAGCCGCGAGGGCGCCCTGGTGCTGAACAACCTGTTCCTGACGGTCGCCGCCGTGACGGTGCTGCTGGGCACCCTCTATCCGCTGATCCTCGAGGCGGCGACGGGCGCCACCATCTCGGTCGGCCCGCCCTATTTCGCCCTGACCTTTACGCCGTTGATGGCCGTGGCCTTCCTGATCCTGCCCGCCGGGCCGCTGCTGGCCTGGAAGCGCGGCGACCTGAAGGGGGCGATGCAGAGACTGGCGCTCGCCGCGGCGCTTGCGATCGCCTGCGGCTTCGTCGGCTGGCTGGCGTTCGAGCCGAGGAAGGCCTTCGCGGCCGCGGGTCTGGCCGTCGGGGCCTGGCTGATCCTCGGAGCGCTGGCCGAGGTGGTCGAACGCGTCCGCCTGTTCCGGGCTCCGCTGGCCGAGGTCGGCCGTCGGGCCAGGGGCCTGCCGCTCGGCGCCTGGGGCATGACCCTGGCGCATGCGGGTCTGGGCCTGTTCGTGCTCGGCGCCGTGGTCGAGACGGGTTTCAAGGTCGAGGCCGCCGCCCCCCTGGCCATCGGCGGGGAGGTCCACGCGGGCCGCTGGGTCGTGACGCTGGACAAGGTCGAGATCGTCGAGGGCCCCAACTATCTGGCCGAACGCGGCACGCTGACGGTGGCCTCGACCGATGGCCGCGCCGTCCCGAGCACCGTCACGGCCGAGCGCCGTTTCTTCCCTGCCGGGGGGCAGACGACGACCGAGGTCGGGCTCGATTTCCGGGGCCTGGACGACGTCTATGTCGTCATGGGCGAGCGCCGTAGCACCCCTGAGGCGGCCCAGGCCTGGACCGTTCGGGTCTACTACAATCCGTGGGCGCGGCTGATCTTCCTCGGGCCGTTCGTCATGGCGCTGGGCGGGGTGCTGTCGCTGTTCGACCGACGGCTGAGGCTGGCGGTGGGCGGGAAACGGCGTCCGCTTCCTTCTCCCCCAGGGGGAGAAGGTGGCTCGCGGAGCGAGACGGATGAGGGGGCTGTGTCCGCTCGCTCTGAGGTGGGAATGTGATGCGAGCAGCCCCCTCATCCGCCCTCCGGGCACCTTCTCCCCCGAGGGGAGAAGGGAGATTTGGGGCATTTCTCGCGCTTGCCTTGCTCCTGGCATGGGGCCCCGCCCTCGCCCAGGAACCCGCCGCCCCGCCGGACCGGCCGCTGGCCTCGCCGGGTCAGGAAGCCCGCGCCCAGGCCATCTTCGAGGTCGTGCGCTGCGTCGTCTGCCAGCACGAATCCATCGCCGACAGCCCGGCCGGGATCGCCGGAGACATGCGCCGCCTGATCCGCGAGGAGATCGCCTCGGGCGCCAGCGACCAGGCGGTGAAGGACGATCTCGTCCGTCGTTACGGCGACTATGTCCTGTTCACCCCGCCGGTGCGGACAGGGACCTGGCTGCTGTGGTTCGGACCCGCCCTGCTGGCGCTGATCGGCGGTCTCGCCCTGTTCGTTTTCGCGCGGCGCAAGGCCGTCGAAACCGCGCTGCTTTCGCCCGATGAGGAACGTCGGCTGGCCGATCTTCTCCAAAGGGAAACGGTTCGCCCCGATCCTGACGCATCCGCGCCTCACGACGGGCGTTGAGGCGGACCAAGGGTCATGGCGCAATGGTTGGCGAAAGTCGCCATAGCCCTATATCACAAGGCGAAACGGGCGCCGGTCAGTCTTCTGGCCGGGCCCATTGAAGGATCGAAAACACACCGATGATGAAGCGTAAGGAATTCATCCTGGGGGCCGCCGTCGGCCTCGTGTTCGCCGCCGCCGCGACTGCCGGAGGCGTGATCGACTGGCCGGGCGCCAATGCCGCAGAGGCCCACGGGCGGCTGATCCCCTCCGCCGGCGCCTCGGGCCTCGCCTTCGCCCCGCCCCAGGGCGCCCCGCTGAGCTTCGCCGACATCTTCGACCAGGTGGCGCCCGCCGTGGTCCAGATCGACGTCGAGACCCCGATCGAACGCCCGCCCGCAGGCCGGATGATCCCCATTCCCGGCCTGCCCGGCTTCGGCTTCCAGGCGCCCGAGACCCAGGAGCCCGGCGAGGAGGAGGAAGCGCCCACCGCCCAGGGCGCGGGCTCCGGCTTCTTCATCTCGGCCGACGGCTTCATCGTCACCAACAACCACGTCGTGGCCAATGCGACGAAGATCACGGTGCGGATGTCCGACGGCCGTGAACTGCCTGCCCGGCTGGTCGGTCGCGACGCCGACACCGACCTGGCCGTGGTCAAGGTCGAGGGCTCGGGCTTCAACTTCGTCAGCTTCGAGGAAGCCGCGGAGCCGCGCGTCGGTGACTGGGTGCTCGCCGTCGGCAACCCCTTCAGCCTCGGCGGCACGGCCACGGCCGGTATCGTCTCGGCCCGCGCCCGTGAGATCGGCGACAGTTCGACGCCCTACACCGACTACCTGCAGATCGACGCCGCCATCAACCGGGGCAACTCGGGCGGCCCGACCTTCGACATCTATGGCCGAGTCATCGGCGTAAACTCGGCGATCTTCTCGCCGACGGGCGGCTCGGTCGGCATCGGCTTCGCCATCCCGGCCTCGATCGCCAAGACGGTGACCGATCGCCTGATGAGCGGGCAGGCGATCCAGCGAGGCTATCTGGGCGTCAAGATCCAGGACCTGCCGGACGAGTATCGCGGCCCGCTCGGCCTCTCGGACGATCAGGAAGGCGCCTATATCGCCGAGGTCACGCCGGGCGGTCCCGCCGCGGCTTCCGGCCTGCGTGAAGGCGACATCGTCGTCAGCCTGAACGGCGCCCCGATCACCACCTCGACCGAGCTGACGCGTCGCGTGGCCCAGGTCAGCCCCGGCGACACCCTGAGGGTGGAGATCATCCGCGAGGGGCGCCGCCAGACGCTCAACGTCCGCTCGGGCACACGACCGTCGGACATCAACGCTGCGCAGAATGCCGAGACCGACGAGCAGGACGCACAGCCCGGCCGTCCGCAGGCGCCGGCCGGCGAGATCGTCGAAGGCATGACCCTGGCTCCGCTGACCGACGCGCTGCGTTCGCGCTATTCGATCTCGGAAAGCGTTCGCGGCCTGGTCATCACGGCCGCTGCGGAGGACTCGCGGGCCGGACGCGCGGGCGTCCAGCCCGGCTTCGTGATCATCCAGGCCAACGGCCGGCCGATCTCGACGGTGGTGGAACTGCAGGCCGTAGTCCGCGAGGCGCGCGTCGCCAATCGCGAAGGCATCCTGCTGCTGATCCGCATTCCGGAGGGCAACCGGCCGTTCGTCCTGGAACTGTCGGACGCCAAGTAGTCCGCAGCCTGAACAAGCCTTAACTCCCCAAGTCGCCGCCGATGGACTACCGTCGGCGGCGATTGTGATTCCGGAGGGGCTGGCCTGTGAAGATTCTTGTGGTCGAGGACGACGCCGAGGCGGCCCAGGCGATGGTGCGCGGTCTGGCCGAGGCGGGTCACGTGGCCAGTCACGCCATCGACGGCGCCTATGGGCTGCTGGAGGCCCAGAAGGGCGACTACGACGTCTATGTGGTCGACCGGATGATGCCCCGCCTGGACGGCATCGGCATGGTCGAGACCCTGCGCAAGGACGGCGACCAGACGCCGGTCCTGTTCCTGTCCGCCATGGGCGAGGTCGAGGATCGCGTCATGGGCCTGAAGGCCGGCGGCGATGACTATCTGGTCAAGCCCTACGCCTTCGCCGAGCTGATCGCCCGGGTCGAGGCCCTGTCGCGCCGTCGCGAGACCGGCGGGGTCCAGACCGTGCTCAAGGTCGGCGACCTGGAGATGAACCTGATCGCCCGCACCGTCCATCGCGGAACCTCCGAGATCGACCTGCAGCCGCGCGAGTTCCAGCTGCTGGAGTTCCTGATGCGCCACGCCGGCCAGTCGGTGACCCGCACCATGCTGCTGGAGAAGGTGTGGGAATACCATTTCGACCCCCAAACCAACGTCATCGACGTCCACATCAGCCGCCTCCGCTCCAAGATCGACAAGGGCTTCGACAAGGCGATGCTGCAGACGGTGCGCGGGGCGGGGTATCGGCTGGAGGCTTAATTCTCCCTCCCCTTTTTGGGGAGGGACAGGCGGCGAAGCCGCCAGGGTGGGGAAGTCCACGACTTGAACGACGTCACGGCGAGGGCCAGAGCGATGCGCAAGGCGATGACGCCGCCCGAGGCGCGTCTGTGGGTCGGCCTTAAGGCGCTGCGGCGCGAAGGCGATCATTTCCGTCGGCAGGCTCCGGTCCGGGGCTACTTTCTGGACTTCGTCTGCTTCAGCCACCGGCTCATCATCGAAGTCGACGGGGCCTCGCATGAAGCCGAGGAACGGGCGCAGAAGGACAGGATCAGGGACGCCGTGTTCGCAGAGGAAGGCTTCATGACCTTGCGGTTCGACAATGCGGCGATCCGGGACAATCTCGGGGATGTGGTGGAATTTGTCCGGCGCACGCTTGTGACGCACCCCACCCGGTCTCCGCTTCGCTCCGACCACCCTCCCCATGAAGGGGAGGGAGAATAGTTTCCTGATGCGTCTCCCGTCCCTCTTTCGCCGCACGCCCTTCAGGCTGACGCTGCTGTTCCTCGCGCTGTTCGCGGCGGCGGCCAGCGCCATCCTGGCCTATGTCTATGTCGCCTCGGCCTCGGAGGCCCAGGCGCGGGCCGAGGCCGATGTGCGGGGCGAGTTGCAGACCCTGCGTGGCGTCTATGACAGCCGCGGCGTCGATGCGCTGAACGTGGCGCTGATCGACCGGACCCTGACTCGCAGCGCCTATGTCTACCAGCTGATCGGCAAGGACGGGACCCGCGGGACCGGCAGTCTCAACGTGTCACCGTTCGACGCGGCTCCGGGTGCGGAGGAATGGACCACCTTCACCATCACCGACACCGATCCGGACGGTCGGGTGATCCGGCCGCAGGTGAGGGCCGTCCAGGTGCGGCTGGCGGGCGGCGAGGGGCTCATCGTCGGGGAATCCCTGGGCGATACCGAGGCCTATCTGGGCCGGCTGACCCAGGCGCTGTGGATGGCCATGGGTATGGTCCTGCTGCTCGGCCTGGGCGGAGGTCTGCTGATCAGCCGCAATCTGGAACGATCGATGGGGCGGCTGAACGCGGTCGTCGGCTCCGTGCAGGACGGCGACCTGAAAGCGCGGGTGGCGGTGCGGGGGTCCGGCGACGAACTGGACGAGCTGGGCCAGGGGCTGAACGGCATGCTGGACCGGCTGGAGACCTCCATGGCCTCGATCCGCCACGCCGGCGACGCCATCGCCCACGATCTGAGGTCGCCGCTGACGCGCATGCGGGCCAGGCTGGAAGTCGCCCTGATCGACGCCGAGAGCGGGCGGATCGACGGGGTCGACGCGCTTCAGGTCGCGCTGGACGAGGCCGACACCCTGCTCAAGACCTTCAACACCGTGCTCGCCATCGCCCGGCTCCAGGCCGCGGCCGGGCGCGTGCCTGATGCTGCGGTGTTCGACGCCGCCGACCTGGCCGCGGACATGGCCGAGCTGTACGAGCCGGCGGCCGAGGACAAGGGGCTCGACTTCTCCGCCGAGATCGAGCGCGGCCTGATGATCGAGGGGGCGCGGCCGTTCCTGGCCCAGGCCCTGGCCAATGTCATCGACAACGCCATCAAATACACGCCGGTCGGCGGGGCGGTCATGCTGCGCGCGCGCCGGCGGTCTTCGGGCGAGATCGAATTCTCCGTCACCGACACCGGGCCGGGCGTGCCGGAAGAGGATCGCGGCCGGGTCATCGAGCGGTTCGTCCGCCTCGACAACAGTCGCACCGAGGCCGGCTCCGGTCTGGGCCTGTCTCTGGTCGGGGCTGTGATGGAGGCGCACATGGGCCGCATCCAGCTGGATGAGGGCCCCGGCGCTTATGGCGGATCCGGGCCGGGCCTGCGCGTCGCCCTGGTCCTGCCGGCTGCGGCCCAATGACGGCGTCGCTCGGCCCCCGGTTGAAGCCTTGCGGCCCGGTCGTTGACGGCGAGGCGGCGGAGCGAGCGCGCGAGCGCCTGTACAGTTCTGCGTCCGAAGGCGGCCGGGGCGATTGTCTGGACAGCGTCTGGCCCGCCCTGGCGCCCGTGTTTTCCGCATCGCCCTACCTGTTCGGCCTCGCCCGTCGATGGCCCGACATGCTGCACGCCATCCTGTCGGATGCGCCCGAGGTCCGGCTGGACGATGTGCTCAACCGCACCATCGCCCTGACCGGCGGCGCGGACGATATGCGCTCGCCGTTGCGGGGGTTGAAGGCGGAATTGCACCTGCTGACGGCCCTGGCCGATCTCGGCGGGGTCTGGGACCTGGATCAGGTCACCGGCGCTCTGAGCCGGTTCGCCGATGTCGCCTCGCGGGCGGCCCTGTCCGGCGTGGCCGAGGATCTGCGTCGACGCGGCAAGCTCCTGACCGCCGCCGACGACACACGCGGCCCCATTCCCGGCCTGTTCGGCCTGGCCATGGGCAAGCACGGCGCGTTCGAGCTGAACTATTCCTCCGACATCGACCTCAGCCTGTTCTTCGACCCCGAGCGTCTGGCCCCGGTGCTGGCCGAGGGCACGGAGGCGCAGGGCCTGATGAACCGGGTGGCGCAGGGGGTGGCGTCGCTGCTGTCCGAGCGCACCGCCGACGGCTATGTCTTCCGCGTCGACCTTCGCCTGCGTCCAGATCCCTCCTCGACCCCGCCGGTCGTCACCGTGCCCATGGCGCTGGATTACTACGAGAGCGTCGGCCAGAATTGGGAGCGGGCGGCCTTCATCAAGGCCCGCGCCATCTGCGGCGATTTCGGCGCGGCGACCGAGTTCCTCAAGGCGCTGGTCCCCTTCGTCTGGCGGCGCAGCCTCGACTATCAGGCCGTGCTCGACATCCAGTCGATCAAACGCCAGATCCACGTCCACAAGACCGGCGAGGGGATGGAGGCGGCGGGCGCCAATCTGAAGCTCGGGCGCGGCGGCATCCGCGAGATCGAGTTCTATGCCCAGACCCAGCAGCTGATCCTCGGCGGCCGCGATCCGTCGCTGCGCAGTTCCCGGACGGTCGATGCGCTCGCCGCCCTGGTCGCGAAAGGGCACCTGCCCGCCGACGTCGCCGCCGAAATGACCGGAGCCTATGTCGAGCTTCGCGGCCTCGAGCACCGGGTGCAGATGCTCGAAGACGAGCAGACCCATATCCTGCCCGCCGATCCGGCGCGCCGCGCGGCCGTCGCGGCCCTGGCGGGGCAGGGCGACCTGGCGGCCTTCGATGCGGGGGTCGAGGCCGTGCTGATCGGCGTCAACCGCCGCTACGGCGCCCTGTTCGAGGGCGAGGAGGCGCTGTCGTCACCGTTCGGCAGTCTCGTCTTCACCGGCGTCGACAACGACCCGGAGACCCTGGCGACCCTGGAGCGAATGGGCTTTTCCGATCCGGGCGCGGTCGCCGACACCATCCGCTCCTGGCACCACGGCCGCATCTCCGCGACGCGGTCGGTGCGGGGGCGCGAGCTGTTCACCCGGCTGGCCCCCCGCCTGCTGACGGCCCTGGCCCGGACCGGCGCGGCGGATGCGGCCTTCAAGCGGTTTTCGGTCTTCTTCGCCGGACTGTCGGCGGGGGTTCAGGTCCAGGCCCTGTTCCTGAACCAGCCCGAGCTGTTCGAGCGGATCGTCGGCGTCATGGCCTTCGCCCCGCGACTGGCGCGGACCCTCGGCCGCTATCCGGCAGCGCTGGACTCGATGCTCGACGCCCGGTTCGACACCGAACTCGGCGTCAACACCGGCCTGTTCGATCAGATGGCGGAGGAGGCGACCGCCGCCGGGGATTTCGAAGGGGCGATGAACGCCGTGCGTCGCCTGCATCGCGAACAGGCCTTCCGCATCGGCATGCAGACCCTCAGTGGTCGGGTGGGGCCGCAAGCGGCGGGCAAGGGATTCACCAACCTCGCCGACGCGGTCATGCGCACCCTGTCGGCGGCGGCCCTGACGGAAACCGAACGGCTGGGCGGAGCGATGCCGGGCGCGGTGGCTGTCATCGCCCTGGGCAAGGCCGGGTCCGGGGAGATGACGGCGGGATCGGACCTCGACCTGATGACCGTATACGGCGCGCCCTCGGACGCCGTGTCCGCCGCCAAGGGCTGGTCGCCCGACGTCTTCTACGTCCGCTTCACCCAGAGACTGATCTCGGCCCTGTCGGCGCATACGGCCGAGGGGGGGCTCTACGAGGTCGATATGCGGCTCAGGCCCTCAGGGTCGAAGGGGCCCGTGTCGGTGCCGCTGTCGGGGTTCCAGACCTACTATTCGGACGAGGCCGCGACCTGGGAATTCATGGCCCTGACCCGGGCCCGCGTCGCCTGGGCCAGCGAGCCGGCGTTCGGCGCCCAGGTGACGGCGGCCATCGAGGCGGCGCTGCGTCGTCCGCGGCCCGGGGTGGACACGGCCGGCGACGTGCGGGCCATGCGCGACCTGATGGATCGGGAGCGGCCGGCCAGGGGCTTCTGGGACCTGAAGCTGGTTCCCGGCGGTCTGGTCGATGCCGAGTTCGTCGGCCAGTTCCGCCAGTTGCAGACGGCCGCCGAGGGTGGACGTCTGAGCGTCTCGATCCTGGATCAGCTGGAAAGGGATCCGCCGCTCAAGGACGCCTGGGCCCTGCACCAGGCCCTGGCGCAGCTCCTCGCCTGCGCCTTTGATGACAAGGGCGATCCGGAGGCCGAGTCGGAAACCTTCCGAACCCGCCTCGCCGAGGCGGCGGGGGAGGCGGACTTCCCGGCCCTGCGTCTCCGTCTGGAGCGCGTGCGCAAGGCCGCGCGGGAGGCGTTCGAGACGGCGCTGCCCTCCCGGAGCGACGGATAGTCCGGACTGGCCCGTTACAGTTCCAGGACGGGGGTCTTGCGGACGCTTGAGCGGCCGCTCTTTTCGGAGACGAACAGATGAGGAAATCCACCCTGGCCGCCGGCGCCGCCGCCGTTCTGGCCGTCCTGACCGCAGGCGCCGCCATGGCCCAGCAGGCGCAGACGCGGGGCGCCCGTGGCGACGCCGACGGTGACGGCCGGATCAGCCGCGCCGAGTTCGTGGACGGCCGGATCGCCGGCCTGACTGCCATCGACGCCAACCGCGACGGTTCGATCAGCGCCGAGGAGCGCCGGTCGGGCATGGACACGCGCCGCAACCAGCGCGTCTCCGCCCGCTTCGAGACGCTCGACACGGACGGTAATGGCGCCGTCAGCCGCGAGGAGTTCACCGCTGCCCGCCCGATGCGCGGCGACCGCGCGGAGGGCGGGGCGCGTCACGGCATGCGCGGCCATCGCGGCGGTCGAGGGTACGGCGGCGCACGGGGTGAGGGCTCCGAGGCGCGCGGTCCCGTGGCCATCGCCGATGTCCAGACCCGTCTGACGGCCCGGTTCGACAGGGTCGACGCCAACCGTGACGGCTTCATCACCGCGGATGAACGCACGGCGGCCCGCCAGACCATGCGTGAGCAGCGCCACGAGCGTCGCGCCGCGCGCCGGGCGTCGCCTTCGGCGCCCGCTTCGGAGTAAGAGGGTGGGGACGGTCGCACTTCCCTGGCCGTCCCGCCCGTTCGCCCGCCTGTATTCTCGCCCGGAAAGGGACCGTTTGGCCTCTGTCGCCGACCCCGACGAGGACCTGGTGCGCCGCGTGGGTCAGGGCGACCCGGCGGCCATTCAGGCCATGGTGGCGCGCAAACTCCCGCGCATGCTGGCCCTGGCCCAGCGGATGCTGGGCGACCCCGCCGAGGCCGAGGACGTGGCGCAGGAAGCCCTGCTGAGAGCCTGGAAACAGGCGCCGCGCTGGACCCCGGGCAAGGCGAAGTTCGACACCTGGCTGCACCGGGTGGCGCTGAACCTCTGCTATGATCGGCTCCGTCGGCGACGCGAGGTTCCGACCGAGATTTCTCCGGATCGGCCCGACGAGGGGCCGGCCCCGGATCGCGGGATCATGACGGCCCAGCTGGGCGCGCAGGTGGACCGGG
This sequence comes from Brevundimonas subvibrioides, assembly GCF_002280785.1. Taxonomy (GTDB): domain Bacteria; phylum Pseudomonadota; class Alphaproteobacteria; order Caulobacterales; family Caulobacteraceae; genus Brevundimonas; species Brevundimonas subvibrioides_B. Next base: position 283,098 of record NZ_NCEQ01000001.1, on the reverse strand, counting down.
CCCTGGCCGCCCTGCCGCAGCGCCAGCGCGAGGCCATTGTGCTGTGTCACTATCAGGAACTGACCAATATCGAGGCCGCCGGCCTGATGTCGGTCAGTATCGAGGCGCTGGAAAGCCTGCTGTCGCGGGGTCGCAGGACCCTGAGGCAGACGCTGGCGCATCTGGCCCCCGGCGCGGAGCCGGCGGTCGAAGGAGTACGACGATGACCCGCGAGGGCATGGACGAGACGCGTATCGGCGAACTGGCCGCAGCCTATGGGGGCGATGTCCGTCGCTGGCCCGAGAGCGAGCGCGACGCCGCGGGCGCATGGATCGAAACCCATCCGCTCGAGGCCGGACGTGCGCTGTTCGACGCGCGCCAGACCGACGCCGCCCTGTTCGCATCCCCCAATCCCGCCGTGTCCATGGACCTGCGGGATCGTGTCCTTGCCTCGGCCGTAGCGGCGAACCTGAAGGCGCGCGCCGCTTGGCCTTCGCTACGCAAGCTGCTGTGGATCGGGGGGGCGAGCTGGGCCGCCGCGGCCTGCGCCGGCGTGGTCTTCGGCGCCAATCTGGGCGGCCATCTGGCGGCGCAGAGCCAGGCCGACGCCGTGCTCGACCAGGCCATGTTGAGCTTCGACGAGACCGAGGTGCTGGGATGAACATGCGCACCCTCGCCATCGGTCTCGGCGTCGCCCTGGCCGCCTCCGTCGCCGTGAACCTGTTTGCCGCGACCGCCGCCTATACGGCCCTGACGGGACAGGATCGAATCGAACGCCGCATGGACGGCAAGGCGGGGGACGAGTATCGCGCCTCGCCGCGCGAACTGGTCGCGGCGCTCGATCCCGAGGTTCGCGGCCGTGTGCGTCAGTCGCTGAGAGAGGCGGGCATGGCCGCCCGTCCGGACTTCCAGCAGGCGCGTGAAGCGCGCCGTCAGGCGATCGCCGCCGCCGCCGCCGAGCCCTATGATCGGGCGCTCGTCGAACGACTGCTGGACCAGTCCCGCGCGGCCGAGATTCGCGGTCGCCGGCGGCTGGAAGCCGACACATTGACCATCCTCGGCACGCTGGAGCCGGCCGAACGCGCGGCCTTCGCCCAGATCCTCCGTCGCAGCAAAGGCGGTGGAGACAGCGGCCCAGGCGAGGGTCGTGAGGGGGCCAAGGCCGCGCCGCGCTAGAGTCCAGTGGACAACTGATGATTGCGGATGCCAGAGTGTCCGCTACTTAAAACAATCGGTGATCCATGCGTCAAACGATCCTCCCGATAATCGGCATGCTCATGCTGGGCTTGACCACTGCGGCGAGAGCCGAGGACGTGGGGTCGCGACCGGCCACCGGGCTCAAGACTGTCACCAGCGGTGACTGCGACGGTCGGACCGCCGCGCTTGAGATTGTGCGTTCCAGTGATGGTGTCGAAGGGCCTGCCCGCGTCACCGCGATCCTGGATGGACGCCGCCAGCCTCTTCGACCAGATGGGCCGTTTCTGTCCCTGTTCACCCGGTTGAACGAGCCGACCCGGATCAGCCTCGTGTGCACGCCGTCGGGCGTGAATTTCGAGTTCTTCCACGCCACGGGCGTGCAGCCCGGGGAGGCCGGGGACGCGCCTCAAATCTTGTCCAGCTACGGTGTGTTCGGCCTGAACTGGCCCACAAGTGCGCCAACCGACTGACGATCCGTCGGCGCCCCCCCAATCATCGGCGGGTATCTTACGCGCTGAGATCATTGGAAAAGCGCCAGGGCAGCGATGAAATCCGTTGGGGGGTCCATGCAGCGCTTTCGCGTTCAGGAATGGATCTGGGTCGGCGTCATCGCCGTGGCCTTGGTGATCCTGGAGCCCTGGTTCGGCCGATAAGGGTGATCGGCTTCGCGGGGCCGTTGAGCAGGCTCTAGGCCGCTCGCGCCTGGATCTGTTCGACCGGCGCGCCGGGGCGTCTGATCGGGATGTCGAAGCTGACCGTCGTGCCGACGCCGGGCTCGCTCTCCATCAGCATCTGCCCCTGGTGGAGCTCGATCAGGGCCTTGGTCAGGGACAGGCCGAGGCCCGTCCCTTGTGTCGTCTTGGAATGCTGCCCCTCGACCTGTTCGAAGGGATGGGCCAGGCGTTTCAGGTCCTCGGCCGCGATGCCGATACCGGTGTCGGTCACCGAGATCCGCACCCGGTCCGCGTTCAGGGTGTCCAGCGACACGGTGATCTCGCCGCCCTCGGGCGTGAACTTCACCGCATTGGAGATCAGGTTGAGCATCACCTGTTTCAGTCCGCGATAGTCGGCGTCGATCTCGGGCAGATCATGCGCCTGCAGCGACAGGATCAGGCCCGAGTCCTGCGCCTTGCCGCGCATCAGCCGGATGGCGTCCTCGCAGATCTCGGTCAGGGACACGGGCTCGTAGTGCAGGGTCATCTTGCCCGCCTCGATCTTGGCCATGTCGAGGATGTCGTTGATCAGGCTGAGCAGGTGCTGGCCGGACTTCAGGATGTCGGCGGCATAGCCCCTGTATCTGGCGTCCCCCAGCGGCCCGAACATCTCGCCGGCCATGATCTCCGAGAAGCCGTTGATGGCGTTCAGCGGCGTGCGCAGTTCATGGGACATGTTGGCCAGGAACTCGGACTTGGCCTGGTTGGCGGCCTCGGCCCGGGTCATGGCGATCTCGTACTTGCGCGCCAGCAGGCTGAGCTTTTCCTGGCTCATCTCCAGCTGGTCGACGGTGATCCGCAGACTGTCGGCGGCCCGCTGGCGCTCCAGTTCCTGGCGGCGGATGGCGGTCACGTCGGCGGCGGTGACGACCGTGCCGCCGTCGCCGGTGAACCGCTCGGACAGTTGCAGCACCCGGCCGTCATGCAGTTCGACCTCGCGAGCGCCGGCGCGGCCCTCGGCGGAGGGGCGTTCCTCCTTGATGGCGAGGGCGGCGATACGGTTCAGCTCGTCCTTCATGGCGCCCTTGCGCACCGCCTCGTCGGCGAAGCCGAAGGCGTCCTTGAAGGCCTGATTCCACAGGATCAGCCGGCCGTGCCTGTCGAACAGGACGAAGGCGTCCGAGACGCTCTCGATGCCGTCGCGCAGCCGGTTCTCGGCGGCCTGGGCCTGGGCCTTGGCGCGGCGAGCCTCGGTGATGTCCAGGGCGACGCCCAGGATGATGCTGAACCCCTCCTCGCCGCGCGACCCGCGCGCCTGGCCGCGCGCGTCGATCCAGCGGGCTCCGCCCGTCGCCAGCGGTACGGGGAAGGTCACCTCGAAGGCGCCGAAGGTCGCGGCCTGACGCAGGGCGTGTTCGACCAGATCGCGATAGCGGGGGTGAATTCGCTCCATCACGGCCTCGGCCTTGACCGCGCCGCCGGCGGGCAGGCCCAGCAACTCCGCCATGAAGTCCGACACCACGAGCTCGCCGGCGTTCAGATCCCACTCCCAGACGCCGCAACGCGCCGCCTCGACGGCGACGCGGAAACGGTGTTCCGTCTCCGCCCAGGCCTTGGACGCGCGCGCCTGTCGCCAGCGCTGCAGCAAGGCGAGGCCCAGCACCAGGACCCCCAGGCCCAGCGGCGCGATCAACAGCCACAGGTCGCTGATGATGGCGGCGGCACCGGTCGAGTCCGGCCGCCAGGCGACGACGCTGAGGCCGGTGTCGCCCACGGGGGATGCCGTGGCCCGCACCGCCTCGTTCGGTCGGGGCGACCCGTGGACGACGGTCTGCGAGGCGGTCAGGGCCGACAGCTCGAGGCCCAGTCGATCTTTCAGTGAGGCGCCGGCAGCGCCCGCGATGAGCCCCTCCGTCGGCGAGACGACGAGGGTGCGCTCGCCGGCCGCGTCGGCGACGGGCGTGCGCGCGACCAGACCCGCAGTCCCCGGGGCGAATGACAGAAGGCCGATGCGGTCGCGGGTCGCCCGAGGTCCGGCGGACCCGGAGGCCGCGAGAGGGCGAAACTCGGCCGGGCTCGCGCCGACGGCCGCGGTGGCGACACCGCCGGCGTCGATCACGGCGAAGGCGCTGGCCGGGGCGGCGGCGCGGGCGGCTTCCAGCGCGTCCAGCGGGCGGCTCGGGTTCCTTCTCAGGGCCTCGGCGGCGACGTTCAACCCGAGGCGGGCCCGGGCCAGTTTGGCGTCCAGAAGGGCGGCGCCCAGGTCGGCGTCGCGATGCAGCACCTCGGCCTTCAGCACCGCCGCCTCGCGCGCAGGGCGCGTGCTCTCCCGCGCGAACAGGACGACATAGATGGCGAGGCCGAGCGTGATGGCGAGAACCAGCACCCGGCCCCAGGTCGGCAAGCCTTCGGGACGGTCCTGCGACCGTCGCCCCGGCTGCTGAATGCGGCGCTCTGTGCCCCGCAAGGCGCTCTCCCGGACATGATCGCTGCGGTCCCTGCCGGGGCGGCAGGGTCAGGCGCTGGGCGATTCGACGACGGCTCGGAATCTAGGCTGCGTCGCTGAATCCTGTCGAGGTTTGGTTAACGAAAGTATTCTAGGCGGCGTGCGCGCGAACAGCGGGCGCGGAGGCCTCGGGCGCGGGGGCCAGGGCCTCGGTCACGGACTTCAGGACCTCGCGCGCCTGACGGGCCAGGGCCAGGGTCTCCGGCGGGGCGTCCTCAGGGCTTTCGGCGACCGTATCGACCAGCTTCTGCGCCAGATCCATCAGGCGCGGCGCGGCGGCGATCAGGCGGGCCTGGAACTCGATCCGCTGCGGATCGCGGTCGTATTCGGCGCCCGGCACGCGCCAGCCGCCCCAGTCCGCCGGATCGGTGACCACGACGGGATAGGTGCCCGGATAGGGGTGGTGCGGCACGTCCTCGGCCAGCTGCCACTTGTTGCGGGCCCGCAGCATGCGCCATGCGCCCAGGGCGCCGCCGGCCTCGTCCTCGGCCGGGAGCATCAGTTCGGAGGCCTGGAACTCGCGGCCGAGGCCGACGTCATAGGTGACCTTGACCGGTTCTTCGAAGCCTTTGGCCCAGACGGGCTGGACCTTTTCGATCTGGGCCCACGCGCCCACGCACTCGACCCAGACCTTCTGGCCCTTCTGGAATTGCGCACGCGCCATGGTCGTCCTCACCCGTTCCGGTCCACCCTGCGGGATCAGCCCTTGACGCCCGGTTTCGCAAAAGGGTGAAGCAGGGATGAAGATACGACGGCCTTCAGGCCGCCGCGCGTTGAACCTCACAGACCGACGCGTTCAGCGCGGGCATCAAGCGTGGCCGTTCATCAACCTGTCTGTTTGACAACAGCCGGCTCAGACGCGTGTCAGCTTCAGAGTGGTTTTCTTCACCTCGCAGCCCACCCCCGGGCCGAGATGAAGGAAGAAGATCATGACGACCGCCCTGACGAAGAAAGCCCTGCTTTCTCTGCTGGCCGCGTCGGCGGTCGCGATCGCGACCCCGACGCTGGCCCAGGATTACGGCCGAGGCCACGGTGACCGTGGCGGCGGCTACGACCAGGACCGCGGCGGCGGCTACAATGGCGGCTGGAACGGCGGCGGCCTGAACGGCGACCAGGCCCGTCTCGCCCAGCGTATCGATCGCGCCGCCTACAACGGCCGCATCAGCCGCCGCGAGGCCCAGAACCTGCGCTGGCAGCTGGACGAGTATCAGCGGCTGGAGTGGCGCTACCGCCGCGACGGCCTGAGCCGCTGGGAGCGCCGCGATCTCCAGGACCGCCTCGACCGGATCGAGCGCAACCTGCGTGAAGAGCGCCGCGACCGCGACGGCCGCCGCTGGTAAGCTGATCGCAGCCTGACCGAGGGGCCGTTTCCGAAGGGAGGCGGCCCTTTCGGTTGTCTTCTTTCTCCCTCCCCTTCATGGGGAGGGACGGCGGAGCGGAGCGCAGCCAGGGTGGGGTCCGAAAGGTGAGCGCGCACTCGCCTTTCGGACCCCACCCGCGCTCGGCTGACGCCTCGCGGTCCCTCCCCATGAAGGGGAGGGAAAGGCCGCGTTCGCCAGACCCAAGATCGACATGACCGCAGCCCAGAACGCCCACGCCATCCTGACCCGCCTCGGCGTATCCGGGGCGACCTTCGATCCGTCCGGCCTGCCCACCCGCTCGCCCATCGACGGCTCGACCGGCGCGCCCGTTCGCCTCGCCGACGCCGCCGCGATCGAGACCGCCCTGGCCGCCGCGACGTCCGCCTTCGACGCCTGGCGCCGCATTCCTGCGCCCCGTCGCGGCGAGCTGGTCCGGCTGCTGGGCGAGGAACTGCGCGCGTCCAAGGATGACCTCGCCATGCTGGTCACGCTGGAGGCCGGCAAGGTCACGTCCGAGGGGCTGGGCGAGGTGCAGGAGATGATCGACATCTGCGACTTCGCCGTCGGTCTCTCGCGCCAACTCTATGGCCTGACCCTGCCCAGCGAACGTCCCGGCCACCATATGCGCGAGACCTGGCAGCCGGCAGGCCCGGTCGTCGTGATTTCGGCCTTCAACTTTCCGGTCGCCGTCTGGGCCTGGAACGCGGCCCTGGCCCTGGTCTGCGGCGACCCGGTGATCTGGAAGCCGTCTGAGAAGACGCCCCTGACCGCCATCGCCACCCATGCGGTGATGCAGCGCGCCCTGGCCCGATTCGGCGATGCGCCCGTCGGTCTGGTCCAGCTGCTGGTCGGCGGCCGCGAGGTCGGCGAGGCCCTGGCCGCCGATCCGCGCGTGGCCCTGGTCTCCGCGACGGGTTCCACCCGGATGGGCAAGGCCGTCGCCACGACGGTCGCCGGACGGCTCGGGCGGTCGCTGCTCGAGCTCGGCGGCAACAACGCCATGATCGTCACGCCGAGCGCCGACATGGACATGGCGGTCCGCGCCATCGCCTTCTCCGCCGTCGGCACCTGCGGCCAACGCTGCACCACCCTGCGTCGCCTGCTGGTGCATGAGGATGTCGCCGAGGCTCTGCTGGAGCGGCTGGCAAAGGCCTATGCGACGCTCCCGATCGGCGATCCGCGCGAGGACGGGGTGCTGGTCGGACCGCTGATCGACGAAGACGCGGCGAAGGGATTCGACGCCGCGCTGAAACAAGCCTTGGAGCAGGGCGGTCAGATCGTCGTCGGCGGAACCCGCGAGGGCGCCTATGTCCGTCCCGCCATCGTCCGCATGCCGGCCCAGAGCGCGGTGGTGCAGCATGAGACCTTCGCCCCCATCCTCTACGTCCTGACCTGGCGCGAGTTCGACGAGGCCGTGGCGATGCAGAATGCGGTGCCGCAAGGGTTGTCGAGCTGCGTCTTCACCGACAGCGTGCGCGAGGCCGAGGCCTTCCTCTCGGCCTGGGGCTCGGACTGCGGCATCGCCAACGTCAACATCGGCCCTTCGGGCGCCGAGATCGGCGGCGCCTTCGGCGGCGAGAAGGAGACCGGCGGCGGCCGTGAGTCCGGCTCCGACGCGTGGAAGGCCTATATGCGTCGCCAGACCCAGACCGTGAATTTCTCCTCCGCCCTGCCGCTGGCCCAGGGGGTGCGGTTCGAGGTGTGAACCGCCTTCCTTCTCCCCTTGCGGGAGAAGGTGGCCGAGTGAAGCGAGGTCGGATGAGGGGTCACGCTGACGCCTGAAGTCCGCTTTGCCAGCCCCCACTCCCGCCGCCTGCGTGACCCCTCATCCGTCAGCCTTCGGCTGCCACCTTCTCCCGCAGGGGGAGAAGGGAACGGGTGTGATACCCATCAACGGATCCTCCGAATCGGCCTTTGAAATCAATGCCCGGCTCTAACGAGAGCCCTTTTACCCATCACCCCCTGAAACGGCCCCATACTGATCCCTTTCGCGCGGAGAGGATCATCGTGGGCGAACGCTTCGAACGCATCGGACGCTTCGGACGGGGTTTTCGAGACCGGGCTGGCCGGACTCTAGGGACGATCTGGACTCTGAATTCCGGAGTCGGCCGGGCGCCGTCCTTCGGCGACGCTGAAGGAGAATTGCGACGCCGTCGCGCCTCGACAGCGCCGCAACCCGTCCCCACTGTCACACAATGAACCGCCGCGCCCTTCTGACCCGCGCCGTGCTCGTCGCCGCCGGTCTCGGCGGGGCGTGGTGGCTGAGGGACCATGTGCTGTGGCGCGATCCCGGCGTCGCCTTCGGACCGGAGGGAAACAGCGGCTGGCTGCCCTATGACGAGCGGCGCGCCTCGGTGCCGACCGTACGGGTCACGGTCGCCGGCCAGCCGGTCCGCGCCCTGGTCGATTCCGGCGCCCAGTATTCCGTCATCGACCGCAGCCTGGTCCAGCGGCTGGGCCTGACCCAGGGCTTCGACATCCCGCTGGTGGCCTATGGCGTCGGCGGCGGCGCCCAGATGGGACGGGGGGTGACGCTGGATGTTTCCGTGGGCGGAATGCGGATCGAGGCGCTACGCACCGCCATCCTGTCGCTCGGACCGCTGGCGGTCGGCGAAGGCCTTTCGGCTCCCTTGATCCTCGGCCAGGACCTGCTGGGCGAGACGGTGCTGGAATTGGACACCGAGGAACGCCGCATGCGCTTCCTGCCGCGTGACGGCCACGTCCTGCCGACCGACGTCGCCGCCATCCCGGTGTCGAAGGCGAGCGGCGCCCTGACGACCGAGGTGACCGTCGAGGGCGCGACGATCCAGGCCGTGGTCGATACCGGCGCCTCGGCCCTGCTGGCCCTGTCGCGAGAGGCGGCCGAGGGCGCGGGCCTGCTGGACGGTCGGCCGTCGCAGCGTGGGAGCAGTATTGTCCTGGGCGGGTCGATCGACTCGCAGATCGTCCGGTCACGGACCATCACCGTCGGCGATCAGATCTACCGCGACGCCGACACACCCATCTATGCCGACGTGCCCCTGCCCGGCTTCCCCGCCGCCCTGGTCGGGATGGAGGCCTTCGCGGGGCGTCGGATGGTGCTCGATCTCGGCGGGGGGCGTCTGCACGCCTCGCGACCGCTGGACCTCGAAATCCTCCCCCGTCGGGGGAGGGGGACCGCCCCCGGGTCTCAGCTTCGCTGAGCCCGAGGACAGGCTAAGCGGTGGAGGGGGCAGGCTCCAGACGCTGTGCTCGTGGTTGGCCCCCTCCGTCACGGCGCGAAGGCGCGCCGCGCCTTGAGGATCGGCTCGTATACGAGCCGACCGCAAGCCCCCGATGGGGAGGATCAGGACCGGATCTGCCCCGTCCCGCGCACAACGTATTTGTAGCTGGTCAGCTGTTCGGCCCCGACCGGCCCGCGCGCATGCAGGCGCGAGGTCGAGATGCCGATCTCTCCGCCGAAGCCGAACTCGCCGCCGTCCGCGAACTGGGTCGAGGCGTTCCACAGCACGATGGCGCTGTCGACGCGGTTCAGGAATTCGGCCGCCGCCGCCTCGTCCCCGGCCACGATCGCGTCGGTATGGCCCGAGCCATGGGTGCGGATATGCTCGATCGCCGCGTCCAGCCCGTCGACGATCCTGACCGCCAGGATCGGCGCCAGGAACTCATGCCCCCAGTCCTCGTCGGTCGCAGAGCGCATCTGGGGCACGAGCGCCCTGGCCTCCGCATCGCCGCGCAGCTCGCATCCGGCTGCGATCAGCGCCTCGGCCACCGGCGGCAACAGCCGCGCCGCGCCGGCCCGATCGATCAGAAGGGTTTCCGTCGATCCGCACACGGACACCCGCCGCATCTTGGCGTTGACCACGACGTCGCGCGCCATCCCCACCTCCGCCGAAACATGCAGATAGGTGTGGTTGATCCCCTCCAGATGACCCAGGACCGGAACCCGCGCCTCCGCTTGCACCCGGGCGACGAGGCTCTTGCCGCCTCGTGGGATCAACAGGTCGATGGAGCCTTCCAGCCCCGTCAGGAGCGCGCCCACCGCAGCCCGGTCCGGCGTATCGACCAACTGAACCGCGTCTGCCGGCAACCCCGCCGCCGCCAGCCCCTCGACGACCGCCGCATGGATGGCCAGCGAACTGTCGAGACAGTCAGACCCGCAGCGCAGGATGGCGACATTGCCCGAACGGAGGCACAGGGCCGCCGCATCCGCCGTCACATTGGGCCGGCTCTCGTAGATGATGGCCAGAACGCCGATCGGCGTCCGCACCCGGGCGAAGTCGAGACCGTTCGGCCGGGTCCAGCGCACGGTCTCGACGCCCAGGGGATCGGGAAAGGCCGCGACCTCGGCGACCGCCGCCGCCATGGCCTCGATACGCGCCGGAGTCAGGGCCAGCCGGTCGATCTGCGCCTCCGCCATGCCGTTCGTCCGGGCCCGGTCGATATCGCGGGCGTTGGCCGTCAGGATGTCGTCGGCTCGCGCCCTCAGTGCGATCGACATGGCCCTCAGGGCTGCCGACCGCGTGTCGGCCGGGGCCAGTCGCACGGCGTCCGCCGCCGCCCGTGCGCGCCGTCCGCGCTCCAGCATCGCCCTGTCCAGATCGCTCATCTGTGCAGCACCAGGTCGTCGCGGTGGATGGCCACGCCCGGTCCCTTGTAGCCGACCAGATCCTCGATCTCGCCGGAGTGACGGCCCCGGATCCGGTCCATCTCGTCGGCGGCATAGGCGGCCAGACCCACGCCCAGCACCCCGCCATCGGCCCCGATCACGCGCACGCAGTCGCCCCGGTCGAACCGGCCCTCGACGTGTTTGACGCCTGAGGCGAGGAGGCTGCGTCCGCTCGCCAGGGCCTGGGATGCGCCGTCATCGACGGTCAGCGCTCCTGCCGGTTCCAGACTGCCCGCGATCCAGGCCTTGTAGGCTTGCAGGGGTGTGGCGGTCGCCGTGATCAGGCTGGCGCGCGCGCCTGCGGCGACCGCGCTCAGCGGCCGCGCCTCCAGTCCCGAGACGATCAGGGTCGCGCACCCGGCCGACCGGGCGATCCGCGCCGCTTCAAGCTTGGTCGCCATGCCGCCGGTGCCGACGTCGGCGTCGGCATTGGCCCCGCCGGCCATGGCCAGGATTTCGGGGCCGAGGCTCTCGATGATCGGCAGGTGCCGGGCCGCCGGATCGCGACGCGGATCGGCTGTGTACAGACCGTCGACGTCCGACAGCAGGATCAGCAGGTCCGCCCGGACCAGCTGCGCCGCCCGCGCCGCCAGCCGGTCGTTGTCGCCGTAGCGGATCTCTTCGGTGGCGACGGTGTCGTTTTCGTTGACCACAGGCACGACGCCGAGCTTCAGCAGGGCCTCCAGCGTCGCCCTCGCATTGAGCCAGCGCCGCCTGCGTTCCGTATCGTCGCGGGTCAGCAAGACCTGTCCGGGCGTCAGGCCCGCCCCGGCGAGCGCCGCCTCCCAGGCCTGCATGAGCAGGGACTGCCCGACGGCGGCGGCGGCCTGTTTCTCGTCCAGCCGTGCATTCTTCTCCAGCCCGAGCCGACCGCGCCCCAGCGCGACGGCGCCGGAGGATACGATCACGACCTGTCGCCCCTGCGCCCGCAGCGCGGCGATATCAGCGGCCAGACCGGCCAGCCACACGGTCGCCGGGGCCTTCTGGTCCACCACGAGGGAGGACCCGACCTTGACCACGATGCGTCGCGCCGCGCGCAGGCTGGCGGCGGGGGAGGCGACTTCGGGCGGGGTCAGGGCAGGGGCGGTCACGGCGCGACCATGCCGCGCCGTGTGCGATGCAACAAGCGGCGTTAGAGGCCCTGGCCCCCTAAAGGCCCTGGAACGTATCGCAGCTCGCCGGGTCGCCGGTCTGGTAGCCGCGCTGCAGCCATTCCATCCGTTGGGCCGACGAGCCGTGGGTGAAGCTTTCCGGGCTGACCTGACCGCCCGAGCGGCGTTGCAGGGTGTCGTCGCCGATGGCCGAGGCGGTGCGCAGGCCCTCTTCCAGATCACCCTGTTCCACGGCGACCTCGCCGCTCGATACCGAAGCGGCATTGGCCGCCCAGACCCCGGCGTAGCAGTCGGCCTGGAGCTCCAGCGCCACGGAATAGCGGTTGCCCTCGGCCTCGGAGGAGGCGCCCTGCTGGGCGCGCTGCACCTGTTCCGACGCCCCGGTCAGGGTCTGGACGTGGTGGCCGATCTCGTGGGCCAGGACATAGGCGCGGGCGAAGTCGGCGCCCGACGCGCCGAGCTGGGTCTCCATCTCCTGCCAGAAGGCCAGGTCCAGATAGACCTTTTGATCCGCCGGGCAGTAGAAGGGGCCCATGGCTGATTGGCCGAAACCGCAGCCCGTCGAAGTGCCCTGTTCGTACAGTACGGTCGAGGCGGGCGGCGTGTATCCATCGAGTTTGGTACGCCACACGTCGTTGATGTTCTCGCCGACGACATCGACGAACTGGCCGGCCTGATCTTCCGGCGTGCCCATCCTGCCTTCCTGACTCGTGCCCGCCTGACCGAACTGGCTGGCCACCTGCTGGGTGGTCGAGGGGTCGATGCCGAAGACGAAATAGCCGATCAAGGCCAGCACGGCGACGCCGATGCCTCCGCCCGCGACGGCTCCGCCGCCCATGCCGCGGCGATCCTCGATCCCGCCGCCCCGCTGTCCGCCCTGCCAACGCATCGTCGCCTCCCGTATGTCCCGCTCAAGCTAGGCCGGAACGCCGGTCTAGGGGAAGGGAGGCAATCCTGTCGCGGCGCCCGCTATCGCGGGGGACGCGCCAGCCAGTCGTCGATCTGGCCCACGCCGGACGAGACGGCTTCACGGCGCGCCGCGGCCGCTTCGCGGGCGCGGCGTTGGGCGTCTGGCGAGGGCGGGACGTCGACCAGAGGCACATAGGGCTCGGGCTGGCGCTGGGCGCGGTTTTCCTTCTCGGTCAGGCGGGCGCCGAGCTGATGCTGGCGCGCAAAGGCGGCCTGTTGTTCGGACTGAAGGCGCTGGGTTTCCATTCGAGAACGCAGCCGGTCGGCCATAGGGTCGCCGATATAGGGCTGGCCGGGCGAATACACCTGCGCCGAGGCGGTCCCGGCGGACAGGACGGACAGCAGGATGAGGGCTGCGGCTTTCATGTCCTCAAGATGGGACCAGACGCCGTTCCGGCCAAGCGTGGCCGCAATCAATCCAGCGAGAAGACCGAACTGCGCTTGATGGCGAAATCCTCCAGCTCGCGCGTGGTCGGCACCTGATACTCGGCCAGATGCGTCAGGCCGTCGGTGCGGAAATAGGTCCGGTGCGGATCGCCGATGAAGACCTGCGATCCTTGTGCTCGCGCCTGTCTCAGCCAGGCCATGACCCGGTCGGTCATCGGCTTCTCGTAGCAGACGTCGCCGGCGCAGAGGATGTCGACCTCGGGCGGAGCCGCGTCCAGCAGGTTGGCGTCGGTGAAGGACAGGGCCACGCCGTTGGCCTGGGCATTCAGCCTCACCGCCGCTTCGCAGAAGGGGTCGATATCGGCGCACAGGACGCTCGCCGCGCCCGCCTTCATCGCCGCCACCCCGACGAGTCCCGATCCGGTGGCGAAGTCGACGACGGTCTTGCCGGCGAAGGTCTGCGGGTTGTCCAGCACCCAGCGCGCCAGCCCCTGTCCGCCCGACCAGGCGAAGGCCCAGAACGGCGGCGGCAGGCCCAGCTCGCCCAGTTCCTCTTCCGTGAGCTTCCAGATCGGGGTGATCTCGTCGGCCAGCCACAGCGAGATCTCCGGCGCATGCGGCACGGTCTGGAGTCGGGTGTTGGCCAGGATGAAGCCGGCGGGATCGGCGATGGTCACGCGGCTCAGAGCTGTTCAATGGCGGCGTCGAACCGGAAGCCCTCGCCCGCATCCAGCCCCCGCACGAAATAGTCGTGGATCCACGCGGCGACGGTCTCGGGGTCGCGGGCCGCCAGCGTCACGGTCAGGTGCTGACGGGGCTGGAAGGAAATGATCACGGCCGGTCCCAGTTCGGCGACCAGGGCATCGGGCTGGCTGTCGGCAAACGAGGCCATATTGACCTGGTCGTCGACGAACTGAAGCCAGCGATCCGCGGCGCCCTCGACGGTGAAGGTGACGCACAGGCCTTTCGGCCCTTCCATCACGCGGGTCAGGATTTCGGCCATGCTGGCGATGATGTCCGCCCTGGCGTCGTTCATGCTCGTTCCGCTCCGCTGGCCTGACGCAGGACGCTGACATAGCCGGACGCCACCTCCATCCGCCCGCCGGGCCCGGTCGCCCGGATCGCCTTGTGCAGGCGCGGCAGGTTCCAGCAGGCGACGTGCATGAACAGATGATGCTCGGCGTGGAAATTGACCCAGTAGGGGGCGATCAGGGCGCGCTCCCACCAACTCGCGCGGGTCGTGCGGGCGGCGCGGAAGGGGTCGGTGGCCGAGCCCTCGACGCAGGCGTGTTCGGCGATGTTGCGCAGTCGCGTGACCAGCGGGAACCAGGTCGCCATGGGCAGCAGCCACAGGGCGAACCAGGCCCACCAGACGCCGGCGACGATGAAGCCTGCCAGCATCACAGCATTGACCAGCAGGAAGGGCGCGACCGCGCGGCCGGTGACGATGGCGTCATAGTCATGGGCCTCCCCGCCCGCCGATCGCTTCCGCAGGATCGCCAGGGGCAGAAGCACCCGCTGCTTGAAGAAGGTCTGGCCGGTCAGGTCGCGGATCATCTTGCGGCGCAGGGAGGCGCCGGAGACGGGGAAGGGGGCCGACAGGACCAGATCCGGGTCCTCCGGCTGCTGGGCGAACCGGTGGTGAGACAGATGATAGGGGCGATAGGCGTCCAGCGACGCCCCGATCGGCACGGCGCATAGCCAGTGGCCGAGGACATCATTGAGCTTCAGGTCCTTCGCCAGCGCCCCGTGCGCCGCCTCGTGCATCAGGATGGCGAGGCCCAGCTGGCGCGTGCCGATGATCATGACGCAGAGCGGGATCAGGATCGGCTGCCAGACCCCCGCCAGGACAGCCAGGGCGATGACGCCCCAGGCGTGGACGACCAGCAGCGGTCCCTTCCAGGCCGAGCGCGCCTGGAACGGCGCCCATGCGTCGGGAGCGAAGACCTCGGCGGGCGATATGCGCGGGGCGGCGGGCATGGCGGCGATGATAGGCCGCCTCCGCGCGCCCACCAAGCCGCCTCGATGCATGTCAGCATCACCTGACAAAAGTCATGTTGACCTGACAAAATCATTGTGTAAGGTGAGCCTTACAAAAGGAGTTCGCACATGGCCTCGTGGAAGACAATGGATCCGGCGCACAAACGCTATGTGATCCGTACCAACATGTTCATGACCGGCTATGTCCTGGTCAATGTGGCGGCCATCTTCGGCGCCTTCGACGAGATCATCGGCAAGGCGGCAGGCGTGGTCCTGGGCCTGTGTGTCGCCGCGCCGATCGCGGGGCAGCTGTGGGCCACCCTGTCGTTGATGAACGAGGCCGACGAGTTCGTGCGCGCCCTGACCGCGAAACGCTTCGTCATCGCCTCCGGACTGGCCATGGCCCTGTTCAGCGGCTGGGGCTTTGCCGAGAGCTACGGCGGCGCGTGGCATGCGCCGGGCTGGCTCATCTATCCGCTGTTCTGGGGCCTGTTCGGCCTGATCTCGCCGTTCGTGAAGAGCACGGGCCGATGAAGAACAGCCTGCGCGAACTCCGCACCGGCAAGGGCTGGACCCAGGAACAGCTGGGTCAGGCGCTGGGGGTCTCTCGTCAAGCCGTCAATGCGCTTGAGACCGAGAAGCACGATCCCTCCCTCGACCTCGCCTACCGTATCGCCGCCCTGTTCGAACGCGCGGTGGAAGACGTCTTCGACAATCCCCACGCCTGACGTTTCGTCAGGATAACCTTACAAGGACATCGCCATGCTGCATCTCCGCCACCTCGTCGGGCGTTCGACCCTGCGCGCCCTGTTCCTGGCCTCCGCGACGGCCCTGGCGGTCGGCGGCGCCGTCCTCGCGACACAGGCTCGCGCCGAACCGGCCACCGCGATCCAGACCGCGCCCTTCCGCTCCGACCGGCTCTCGGTCGAGGTCATCGGCTCCGGCCCCGACGTCATCCTGATCCCCGGCCTGGCTTCGTCGCGCGAGGTCTGGCGGCCGCTGGCCACGCGGCTCGGCGCCACCCATCGGGTGCATCTCGTCCAGCTGGCGGGCTTCGCCGGCGAACCCTGGAGCCACGGCGACGGCCCGTTCGTCGCGCCCGAGGTCGAGGAACTCGCCCGTTACATCGCCGAGGTCGGCCTCGATCATCCGGCGGTCATCGGCCACTCGATGGGGGGGCTCAGTGGCCTGCTGCTGGCCCAGTCGTATCCGGATCGCGTCGGCCGACTGATGATCGTCGATGCCCTGCCGTTCTACAGCGCCATGTTCGGCCCGACCGTCACCGCTGATCAGGCCCGACCGTTCGCGGCCCAGGCCGCCGCCGGCATCCTCGCCGCAGACGAGGCCGCCTTCCGGGCGCAACAGGGTCAGACTGCGGCGAGCCTCGCCCGGGATCCGGCCATGCGCGAGCACATCATCGACTGGTCGATGGCGAGCGACCGGCGCGCCTTCGCCACCGCCATGAGCGACGTCATGACCACCGACGCCCGTCCGGGTCTGGCCGCCATGACCACCCCGGTCACCGCCCTCTACGCCACCGATCCGGACGGCGGTCCCCCGCCCGCGATGGCGCAAGCCCTGTGGGAGCGGGAATACGCCGCCCTGCCGGGCGTGAAGGTGATCCGCGTCGACGCCAGCCGCCACTTCATCATGGCCGACCAGCCGGCACGCTTCGACGAGTTGGTGGATGAGTTTTTGAGGTAGGGCGCGACTTTCTCCCTCCCCTTTATGGGGAGGGACGATCGCGCAGCGATCAGGGTGGGGTACGAATGGCGAGTTCGCACGGACGGACAGGCCCCACCCGACCTCGCTTCCCTCGGCCACCCTCCCCATAGAGGGGAGGGACAGGATTGCGTCAGGCTTCCGGCTTGGGCTGGCCGGCGAACTCGTCGGCATAGGCGGGAGCCAGCAGGGACCGGAAGGCGCTCTGCGGGACAGTCACCTCGTAGGCGCCCTCGGAATAGGGCCCGACCATGTAGGGCCCGATCAGGAAGACCAGTCCGCCCGTCTTGCCGGGCATCGTCCCGGTCGCCAGGACGAAGGGCACGGACGCCGCACGCGGGCATGTCCACATATCGCTGCCGGTCAGGGACACCGTCCGGGCCTGCGGGTCGCGCTTCCTTTTTTCCGCGTTGATGGCGGCGCACAGGGCAGTGTCCAGCGCCGACAGGTCACCGGTCTTGGTGAACAGGTCCGCCGCCGCGAGCTCGCGCTTCAGGGCCTTGTCCCAGAGGATCGCGGCAAAGGACGAGTTGGGGTGCGCCCCGCCGGTGTATTCCGAATCCGTGCGGATCAGGCTGAACAGCTTGCCGGTCTCGGCGCCGGGCGTGATCGCGATGGACTTGTTGTAGGCGCCCATGCCCTCGTCGCCGCCGGCCTCGGTGCGGTCGGCCTGGGCCCCTTCGGAGAACTCGCGCAGGTCGCGGACGGCGGCGGCGTAGAGGCGGGCGTGAAGGTCGGGCTGGGCCTTGATCGCGACCGGCAGGGTCAGGCTGACCTCGGCGAAGGCGGTCTTGGACTCAAAGGCCATCGGGGCGGCGGCGTCGGCCGGGGTCACGATCGCGCCGGTTCCGGCGGTGGCGGCCGGCGGGGCGGGCTCGGCCGCCTTGTCGCGGTTGCAGCCGGCCAGGGTCGCGGCGATGGCGAGGCTCAGAACGGCGAGACGAAACGGCGTGGTCATGGCAATCTCCTGACTAGAAGGGCAGTGATACGGCGCCGAGGGCGATGGCCGCCAGCAGGATCAGCCCGGCTTCCCGGTTCGACTTGAACAGTTTCAGCGCCAGGTCGCCGTCCTCGGGCGTCAGGGTGCGCACCTGCCAGGCCAGATGGGCGGCATAGACGAAGAGGCTGACGTAGAAGGCCACGCCCAGTCCGGCGACCGCCCCGGCGGCCACGGCCGACAGCACGGCGAGCCCGTAGAAGGCGCCGACTCCGGTCTTCACGCCCTTGCCCAATCGGCGCGCCGAGGACTTCACCCCGACCATGGCGTCGTCCTCGATGTCCTGCAGGGCGTAGAGGGTGTCGTAGCCGAGGGTCCAGAACACGCCGCCGACGTAGAGCAGGATGGCCGCGATCGTCAGGTCTCCGTTCACGCCCGGCGCGACGGCGAAGGTCAGCCAGTCGCCGGTCATGACCTTCCATTGGCCATTGGCCCAGACGAGGAAGGACAGGGCGCCGGTCGCGGCCCCGTAGCCCATCAGCGCGCCCCAGTTGAACGTCAGCCCCAGCCAGGCCTGCGGCCACCAGGTGATCCGCTTCATGAAGGGATAGGCCGCCACCAGCGCCAGCGACCCGACGCCCAGAAGCACCGCCGTCAGGTTCAGCGTCAGCAGGATCGACAGGCTGACTAGGCTGCACCCGATCACGAACCGCCACGCCTGCCGCGCGCTGATCCGTCCCGACGGGATCGGCCGCGCCGCCGTCCGCGCGACCTTCAGGTCGATATCGCGATCGACGATGTCGTTGAAGGCGCAGCCCGCCGCCCGCATCAGACAGGCGCCGAGGGCGAAGCCGACGAACAGCCACAGCTCATGGAGGCCGGGGGTGCGGTGATGCTGGGCCAGCGCCAGGGTGATCCCCTGCCACCCGGGCAGCAACAAGAGCCAGATCCCGATCGGCCGGTCGAACCGCCCCAGCTTCAGCCAGGGCTTCAGTCCCTCGGGCGCGCGGGCGTCGACCCAGTTGCGGCCCGCGTCGGGGAGCGGCGCCGACATCTCAGCTCCGGCGCACGAGGATGACGCCGCCGATGACCAGGGCCACGCCCGCGATCCGGCCCAGATTGACCGGCGCCCGCGGCACGCCGAAGGCGCCGAAATGGTCCAGGATCAGGCTGATGATCAGCTGGCCCGCCACCATCAGGGTGATGGTCATGGCCACGCCCAGCCGGGGCACGGCCCAGGTCGCGGCGACCACGAAGATCGCGCCGTACAGGCCTCCGACCCAGGCGTACCAGGGCAGACCCTTGGCCGCCGTGATGTCCGGCCGCGTGTGCAGAATGGCCGCGAGAATGCCCAGCGCCGCCGTGCCCACGGCGAACGAGACGAAGGCGGCGTTGACCGGGCCGGTCACGGCCGTCGCCAGCCGGGCGTTCGTGGGCGCCTGAAGGGCGGTGGCGCCGCCGGCGAGGACGACCGCCAGCATGGCGATCCAGGGTGCGAAGTTCATAGGTTCAGCCTCTACCAGCGCGGATCGACGGGCGCACCGCCGAACATCTCGGCCATCCGGTCATGGGTCGACCGGTGCGCATCCTCGGGCAGGTTCCGCGGATCGAACCAGCCGGTCTCGGCGATCTCGCCATGGTGGGTCAAGGCGCCCGCCTCGAAGGCGTCGAAGCGATAGACCAGCACATGATCCCCCTTGAAGAACCGCTCGTTGGAATGGACCGAGACCAGCCGGCCGGGCGTGGTCGCCTTCAGCCCCGTCTCCTCGAACAGTTCGCGCGCCGCCGCATCTCCGGTGGCCTCGCCGCGATCGACACCGCCGCCCGGAAGCCACCAGCCGGCCAGATAGGTGTGTTTCACCAGCATGACCCGCCCCTGGGCATCGACCGCCACGGACCGCACGCCCAGCGTCATGCCGCGCTGCAGGCGCGAGTAGATAAAGAAAAGCGGCCGGGTGAAGGGCTCAATTCGGACGCGCCAGTTCATCCGGCGACGCTACAGGACGACGACCTCGCCGTCCTCCTTGACGAAGGTTTCGGGCCGGCGATCCAGGACCTCGAACACCCGCTCCGACGGTCTGGCCATGACCACGCCCAGCGGCGTCTCGACGATCGGCCGGTTCACGAGGATCGGATGTTCCACCATGGCGGAGATCAGGGTCTCATCGGACACTGCCGGATCGAGCAGACCCAGCGTTTCGGCGGGCGTGCCCTTCTCGCGCAGGACGGCGCGGACCGGAACGCCCATGCGCACGACCAGATCGGTCAGTTGCAACGCCGTCCAGCCGCTCTCGAGATAGAGGACGACCTTCGGCGCGTACCCTTGAGCCTCCACGGCGGCGAGCACATTTCGCGACGTGCCGCAGTCCGGGTTGTGGAAGATGGTCACGGGAAAGTCGGTCATGCGGCGGCCTTCTGGATGAAAAGCGCGCGGCCGGCGATCACGCCCGCGACCGCGCCGGCGAACTGGGCCCCGATGAATGTTGGAACCGATGTCGGCGCAATACCCGAGAAGGTGTCGGTCAGGGCCCTGGCCAGGGTTACGGCCGGATTGGCGAAGGAGGTCGAGGCCGTGAACCAGTAGGCGGCCACGATATAGAGCGCGACCGCGCCCGCGACGGCTTCCGGACGTGTCCGCGCGGTTCCGGCGATCGTCAGAATCAGGCCGAAGGTGGCGATGAACTCCGATAGCGCGAGCGACGCCCCGTCTCGAACCGTGGTCGAGAGCTGCAGAACCGGTTCCGCGAACATCAAATGCGCACCCCAGACGCCCAGGACGGCTCCGAGCGTCTGGACAGCCACATAACCGGTGGCGGCCGCCGCGCCGATTTCGCCCCGAAGTGCGGCCGACAGTGTGACCGCCGGGTTGAAATGCGCCCCGGACACCGGACCGAAGATTGTGATCAGGCCGTACAGGCCGGCGCCCGTGGCTACCGCGTTTGCGAACAGGGCGAGCGCGGGACTGTCGGGGGACAGCCGTTCGGCCATGATTCCCGAGCCGACCACAACGGCCAGCAGCAGTGCGGCTCCCAGCCCCTCGGCCGCCAGCCGCCTCAGCACACCGGAACCCTCGCCCGGGCGCCGATCAGTGGCGCGCAGATTTCCGGGCGGCCGCCGCAGCAATCCTCGATCAGGTAGCCGAGGAGATTTCGCATTGCCTCGTGGTCGGTCCAGTAGCGGACGTGGCGTCCCTCGCGCCGGGACGTAATCAGGCCCGCAGTTTGCAGAATTCCGAGATTGGTCGATGTCGTATTGGCCGGGGCTCCGACCGAGTTGGCGATCTCCCCCGCCGCCGATCCGACACCGCCGACAGCCACAAGCAATCGGTAGATCGCGAGGCGGCCGGGGTGCGCCAGCGCGGAAAGTGCGGCGATGACGACTGACGTTTCCATATTTCCAGAACTATAGCAATGAGGCCCGCCCGGCAAGGGTCCCTGTCCATCACTTGAACCGTCGAGCGCTCCCCTCTATTGCGGCGTCACAATCAGGAGCTCCCCATGCTGGCCCTCTATATCATCCTCGGTTTCGTCGCCGTTCTCGGCGCCATCAACCTGTTCGAGTTCGGCCGGGTTGACTGAACCCCAGCGCGGCGCGGCGCTCGTCACGGGCGGTGCGCGCCGGATCGGCCGCGCCATCGTGCTGGCCCTGGCCGCGCGCGGCCATGACGTCGCTATCCATCATCGGGATTCAGCCGCGGACGCGGAGCAGCTGGCCGAAGAGGTGCGCGCGCTCGGTCGCCGCGCCGCGGTCCTGCCCGCCGACCTGACCGACGAGGCCGGGACCCGCGCCCTGATCCCGGCGGCGGTCGAGGTGCTCGGCCCGATCTCCGTCCTGGTCAACAATGCCTCTGCGTTCGAGGATGACCGTGTCGGCAGCCTGTCTCGCGAGACCTGGGACCTGCATCTCGAGACCAACCTTCGCGCCCCCCTCGTCCTGGCCGAGGTCTTCGCCGCCCAAGCCCCCGACGGCGCCTCGATCGTCAACCTGCTGGACCAGCGGGTGCTGAAGCCCGATCCGCGCTTCTTCTCCTATGCCCTGTCGCGAAACGGCCTGTGGTGGGCGACCCGGACCCTGGCCCAGGCCCTGGCGCCTCGCATCCGCGTCAATGGCGTCGGCCCCGGTCCGACCCTGGCCTCGATCCATCAGTCCGAAGGCGAGTTCGCCGCCGAACAGGCCGCCATACCTCTGGGCCACGGTCCGTCGCCGGAGGACATCGCAGAAGCCGTCGTCTATCTCGTTGACGCCCGCTCGGTCACCGGCCAGATGATCGCCGTGGACGGCGGCCAGCACCTGGCCTGGCAGACCCCCGACATCGCCGAGTGAACCCCGCCGTGATTCAACCCCTTTCGGCCGCCCGGCGCGCCAACCTGACCGTCTTCGTCAAGGGCCTGCGGGTCGAGGCCGGGATCGGCATCTACGACCACGAGCACGGCCGGCTGCAGACCCTGGTCATCGACGTGACCCTCGATCTCGGCCCCGCCGAGGTCCACGGCCTTTCCGACACCATCAACTATGAGACCGTCGCCGCCTCCGCCCGCCGCATCATCGCCGAGGGCCACGTCGGCCTGGTCGAGACCTTCGCCGAGCGGCTGGCCCTGCACTGTCTGGAGGATGCCCGGGTGCTCGGGGTGACCGTGCGGATCGACAAGCCGGACGCGCTGGAGGCCGCCGACGGGGCCGGGTGCGAACTGACCTACAGGCGCTGAAGGGTCTCGTCCGAAGGACGAGGGGGCTGCTGATTCGGCTCCAGCCTTGCCTTTGCCGGCTTTCGGCACGACATGTCGCCGCGCAATGCCCCAGGTTCGTTTCACCCGCCGTTTCTCGATGGCCCACCGCCTGCTCTCCGACCCCGCGTCGCGGTGCGCGGTGCCCCATGGCCACAACGAGTTCGTCCACGTCGTCCTCGCCACCCAGGCGGAGATGGATTTCGGCGCCTCGAACTTCGTCACGTCGTTCGAAACGCTGAAGGGCCGCTGGCACGGGTTCATCGACAAGGCCGTGGATCACGCCTTCCAGCTGAACGGCGCCGATCCCATGCTGGCCTGGTTCCAGGCGAACGAGCCTCAGCGGGTCGCCCGCCTGATGGTGTTCGACGGCGATCCCACGACCGAGGCCTTTGCGGTCGCCCTGCGTCGCAAGCTGGACGCCATCCTGGCCGACGACGGCTCGCCCTACCGCTGCGTCGAACTCACCCTGGAAGAGACCCCGACCAACGCCATCATCATCGGCGAGCACCTGAGCGCCGCCGAACGCGCCTGGGCCGCCGGAAGCTGGATCGACCGGGCCGATCTGTCGATCAACGACCTGAAGGCGTAAGGTTACGCGCGGTTCGGCTTGCCTCCGACCGGCGGCCCCGCCATTGTCCTGACCATGAACGCGAGGACCCCGATGGCCGAGCCCGGCGATCCCGATGCGCCCCAGACCTCTGATCCGGAGCTGCATGACGACGACCTGATCGGTTTCGCCTCGCCCGCTGCGCTGGAGGGTCAGATGCGCGCGCCCGCGCCGCCCCCGGTCGAGCCTGAACCCGAAGCGCCGGCTCCCGAGCCCGAGCCCGAGCCCGAGCCCGAGCTTGTCGTCGCGGAGCCCGGCCCGGTGGCCGCCCCGGTTCCCGAGATCGCCGCGCCGACGCCGGTCCCGAGCCCGCCGGCCGCGCCGGACCCGGCGCCGCAACGGGCCCGTGAGACGCCGATGTCCGAACAGCCCGTCGGCATTTTCGCGAGTCGCCGCGAAGAGCCCGCGCCGATAGACGGCGCCATGGGCATCTACGCCGTCTACGCCCTGATCCTGTTCGCCGTGCCGACCCTGGGCGTTTCGGCCCTGATCGCCCTGCTGGCCGTCACCGGTCGTGCCGGTCCGCAAGGCGAAGTGGCCGCCAGCCATTTCGTGTTCCAGCAGCGCACCCTGTGGGCCGGCGCCGTCGTCGCCCTGCTCGGCGGCATCCTGATCGCCGTGGGCCTGGGCGTCTTCGTCCTGTTCATTCTGGCGGTGTGGTTGATCCTTCGCGGGGCCGGCGGCGTTCTGAAACTCAAGGCGGGCCGTCCGATCGAACGCCCCCGCGCCTGGCTGTTCTAGGAGAGTCCCCATGTCGGACGCGTCGCAACCTCGGCTCGAGCCCGGACACGAGGCCGAGGGCAAGCCCGCCGCCCTGATCGCCTGGGCCCTCTACATCCTGTCGATTCCGTCGGCCAATGTGCTGGTCCTGGTCGGACTGGTCGTCGCCTACGCCGCGCGCGGCTCCGCCACCGGTCTCCCGCGCCAGCATATCGAGGCCCAGATTGCGCTGTTCTGGTCGGTCTTCTGGTGGACCATCGCCCTGTGGGTGCTGATCGCGATCAGCATGGCGGCGTCGATCATCCTGATCGGCATCCCGTTCCTGCTGCTGTTCGGAGGCCTGTGGTTCCTGCTCAGCATCTGGTTCACGGTGAAGAGCATTCTCGGCGTCGTGAACCTGATGTCGGACAAGCCCGCCTGATCAGGCGTGACCATACGGAACGGTGCGTCGCCCCAGGGGGTTTGACTGCCGTGCGGAGGGGATACTCATGACCGACTTCCGCGACGTCGCGGCCGAGCAACGGTACGAACAGGGCTTTACCGACGCCGCCGGCGAAACCCGCCGCGTCTGGGCTGACTATTCGGTTCAGGGAGACCGTCGCGCCATCCTTCACGTCGAGGCCGAAGACGAGCTGCGCGGCTCCGGCGCGGCGGGCAGATTCATGCAGAGCCTCGCCGACCACGCCCGCGCCGGGAACCATAGGCTGACGCCGGTGTGCAGCTATGCGGTCGCCTGGTTCGGGCGGCATCGGGACTACGCCGACGTGATCGGCTAAACCTTTCGGGTCGCTATGCCATACGGTCAGCAAGGGACCGGCAGGAGCAGGGATGGACAGCATCGACCTTCAAGCCGTTCAGCAAGGGCTCGGCGCCGCTGCCGGCCCGCTCCAGACCTGGGTCCTGCCTGCCCTGCTGGGGCTCGGCCTCGCCTCGGCGACCGGCCTGCGCACCTTCCTGCCGTTGCTGATGCTGGCCCTCGCCGCGCGGTTCGGCCTGTTCGGCATCCAGTTGAACGACCAGATGGACTGGCTGGCGGACTTGCCCGCCATTGCGGCGCTCGGCGTCGCGGCGGTCGTCGAGTTCGCGGGCGACAAGATCCCCGTCGTCGATCACGGCCTCAACCTACTGGGCGCCTTCACCAGACCGGTCGCCGGAGCGGTCGCGGCGGGCAGCGTCTTCGCCGGCCTCGACCCGACCACGGCCGCCATCGCCGGGGTCATCGTCGGCGCCCCGACCGCCTTCGCCTTCAACGCCGCCCAGGGAGGAGCCCGCCTGACCTCCACCGCGACGACCGGCGGCGTCGGCAATCCGGTCCTGTCCCTGATCGAGGACGTGCTCGCCTTCTGCACCGTGATCCTGGCCTTCCTGGCCCCGATCCTCGTTCCGGTGGTGCTGATCGTCCTGGCGGTTCTGGTCTTCCGCCTCGCGAAGCGCCTGCGGCAGAGGCTTTACGCCCGTGACGGCGTCACGGCAGGCGCGACACGATCGCCTTGATGGTCTGGGCCCTGGCCGGCAGGTCTTCGGCCAGACGCGAGGCGAGCTCGCGGGCCCCGACGGGATAGGCGTCGCCGCCGGCCGAGATTTCCCGGGCCAGGGCTGCCGCTTCGTTCAGCCGACGTTCCAGTTCCTCGACCTGTTCAATGGCCAGGGCGCGCGCCTCGGCTTGAAGCTGTTTGACACGGTCGGCGGTCGTTTGCGGACCGCGCATCAGATCATAGACTTCGCTCTCGACGACGAGGCGCAGGTCAGGCCTCGAGCGGTTTCCGGTGGTCTTGGGCATGAGGTTCTCCTGACGACTGGAAACGTCAGGCCACGGTGAAGTTTCCCCAGTCCGGCGACCTGTCGCGCGATCCTGCCAGCCTGTGGCCGCCACGCATCACCCCGTTCGACGGTCTCAGGCCTCTTCCTGTTGCCGCTCTCGCTCCTCGGCGGTCATGACCTCGGCAGCGTCCTCGTTCAGGGCCTGGGCCTCGCGGCGCGGCTTGACGTAAGGTTCGGGCTGCGGGGTCGAGGTGTTGTTCCTCCACAGGCTGCGGCCGGCCTGTGGCCCGCCGGTGACCTGGAGGATGAGCCTCTCCTCGTCGCGACGACGCACGTCCTCGATCGTCTCGCGCGCCTCGTCCTCAGAGAAGCCGAGGTCCTTCAACACATGCTCGCCGAACGCCAGGGCGCTTTCGAAGGTCTCGCGGATGTGGAACTCCACGCCCGCGTTGATCAGCCGGATCGAATGGCCCCGGTCATAGGCGCGCACGAACAGTTTGGTCAGCGGGAACTCGGCCATGACCAGTTCCACGATCCGGTCGGCCGCCTCAGGCTTGTCGACGCAGACCAGGATGGTCTCGGCCCCCTCGGCGCCCGACGCGCGCAGCACGTCCAGGCGCGAGCCGTCACCGTAATAGACCTTGAAGCCGAACTTTCCGGCGGCCTGGATCATCTCCACGTCCATGTCGATGATCGACACATCGACGTCGCGGGCCAGCAGCGGCTGCGCCACGACCTGGGCGAACCGGCCGAAACCGATGATCAACACCCGCTCGCGCAGGTTCGCGGCCCGGTCCACCCCGTCCGCCGTGTCCGGGTCCAGCGCCTCGTCCGGTCTCAGCCTGTCGGCGATGAACAGCCGAAGCGGGGTCAGGGCCATCGACAGAATGACCATCGCCGACAGGATCGCCGCCATGCGCGGATCGAACAGGCCGGCCGCCCCCGCCGTCGCATACAGGACGAAGGCGAACTCCCCGCCCTCGCCCATCAGGGCGGCGCGCAACAGCCCTTCGCCGTGGCTCTGTTTCAGCCGGGCGACGGCATAGACGCCGATCATCTTCAGCGCCGAGAAGGCCACGACCCCGCCCAGAACCCAGGCCCAGTCGCGCACGACCACGGCGAGGTCCAGCGACATGCCGATGGCCAGGAAGAACAGGCCGAGCAGGATGCCGCGGAACGGCTCCACATCGGCCTCCAACTGGTGCCGGAACGTCGATTCCGACAGCAGCACGCCGGCCAGAAAGGCGCCCATGGCCATGGAGAGTCCGCCCAGACTGACGGCAAAGGCGGAGCCCAGCACCACGACCAGCGCGCCCATTGTCATGACCTCGCGCCCGCCGTAGCGAGCCAGAAGGCGGAACAGCGGGTTCACCAGCCAGCGCCCCGCGACATAGACCCCGGCCACGGCCGCGACCGCCGACCCGATGGTGACCCAGACCGGCCGGGCGGCCTCTATGGCGGTCCCGTAGGCGCCGGCCAGGGCGGCGACGATCGCCAGCAGCGGCACGATGGAGATGTCCTCGAACAGCAGCACCGACACGACCCGCTGGCCCGCCGGTCCGGATTTCTCGTTCCGCTCGTCAAGCAGTTGCATGACGATGGCCGTGGAGGACAGGGCGAAGCCGAAGCCGGCGATCACCGCCGCATACCAGGGCAGACCCGCCAGCAGGGCGGCGCCGGTCAGCAGGACGGCGCAGGTCATCACCTGCACGGCGCCGAGGCCGAAGATTTCCCGCCTCAGGCTCCACAGCCGCGCCGGTCGCATCTCCAGCCCGATGATGAACAGGAACAGCACGATGCCGATCTCGGCCACATGCAGCATGGTCTCCGGCTCACGCACGACGCCCAGGGCCGACGGTCCCAAGAGCAGACCGGCGGCCAGATAGCCCAGCACGGCGCCCAGGCCGAACCGCTTGAACAGGGGCACGGCGACGACCGCCGCCGCCAGCAGCGCCACTGCGTGGCCCAGACCCATTCCCGTCGGTTCCGCCATGATCCGTCCCGTGCCGCGAGGCCCTATAGTGGCGACGCTTTGCCGCGATTGCGAGGGGCGTCAGGCTTTCGCCAGCTCCACGATCCGCTTCACCAGCCCGCTCTCCGGGTCGCCCAGCGGGTCCAGGACGGTGAAGTGGTTCAGGCCCGGCAGGGCCTCGAACCGCGTCTCCACCCCCTTGCCGCCCCAGTCGTCCGCCATGTCCCGCGACTGGCGCACGAACTCGCTCGTTTCGTCCGCCCCGACGACGCAATCCAGCACCGTCCCGCCCGGCGTCGATCCGTTCGGGACGGGCCAGTGAACCGGCGACAGGGCGGCCGCCTCGCGCGCATCCAAGCGCAGCGCAGCGTTGAGCGAGGTCGGAATCAGCGGCTCCAGATCGAACAGGCCCGAGATCGCGACGGCCGCCGAAGCCCGTCCCTCCGACAGCATGCAGGCCGCCAGATGCCCGCCGGCGGAATGGCCGAACACCACCGGCCGCCGGCCGGTCCGTGTGCGGATCAGCGCCACCGCATCCCGAATCTCGCCGATGATCCGCCCCAGCCGCACATCGGGGCACAGGTCATAGGACGGCACGGCCAGGCTGACGCCATGCTTCAGAAACGCCGGCGCGATCCAGCTGAACCACGATCGGTCCAGCGCCTGCCAGTATCCGCCATGGAGGAAGACCGCGACCGGCGCGTCCGGCTCGGCCTCGAACAGGTCCATCACCTCACGCTCGCCGCGGCCATAGGGCAGGGCGGTCGGCGGATGGACCGCCCGCGCCGCCTCCGCATCCGCCTTCCACCGCGTCATGACGACCGGGTGATCGGGCACGGCGGCCCGGTTGTTGTATTCCGCTTCGAGATCGAGGGTCTTACCGGCCACGTCCGCATCCGCTACTCAAGCCCCCGAACACCGGAGCCCACGACCATGATGACCGCCATCTTCGTCTTCATCAAATGCGAGCTGGGCCACGCCAATGACGTCGCCGCCGACATGGTCGACAATGTCGAATATGTCTCGGAGGTCTATTCCACCTCGGGCCAGTACGACCTCCTGGCCAAGTTCCAGCTGCCCCGGGAGATGGACATCGGCACCTTCGTCACGAAGTCGGTCCAGACCCGCCCCCACATCCGCGACACCTTCACCGTCATCACCTTCTCGCCCTTCCTGCCGACGAAGTGACGTCTTGCGGTCTCCTCCCCGTGCGCGCTTGCGCATGGGGAGGTGGCGGCGAGCCCTTGCGAGCTGACGGAGGGGGTCTTGCCGCGACAAAGAACCCCTCCGTCTCTCCGGCTCCGCCTCCGAGCCACCTCCCCATCCGCCGAGCGACGGACGGGGAGGAGACAAAACGCTCCAAGCTGACGCGGCGTCACGGTGGCTTCTCCAGACTGATCGCTGCTAACCTGTCCCTCTGAGGCGCAGGCACAGGCGTCAGGGAGCGAACCATGGCCGATCTGGAATCCTTCCGCGCGGAGACGCGCGCCTGGCTCGAGGCGAACTGCCCGGCGGAATGCCGCGGTCCGCTCGACAATGACGAGGACCGCGTCTGGGGCGGCCGCAACGCAACCTTCAAGACCCCGGCCCACAAGCGCTGGATGGACGTCATGGCCGCGCGCGGCTGGACCGCGCCCCAATGGCCGACCGAGTACGGCGGCGGCGGTCTCGACCGGGAAAAAGCCAAGGTCCTGGCCTCGGAGATGCGCCGCATCGACGCCCAGATGCCCCTGTCGTCCTTCGGCGTCTGGATGCTGGGCCCGGCGCTGCTGCAGTTCGGCACCGAGGAACAGAAGAAACGCTTCCTGCCCGAGATCGTGCGTGGCGAGATTCGCTGGTGCCAGGGCTATTCCGAACCCGGCGCCGGTTCCGACCTGGCCGCCGTCCAGACCCGCGCCGAGGACCGGGGCGACCACTGGATCATCAACGGCCAGAAGATCTGGACCTCCTACGCCGACAAGGCCGACTGGATCTTCTGCCTGATCCGCACCGATCCCGAGGCGCCGAAACACCTCGGCATCTCCTTCGTCCTGTTCGACATGGCGACCCCGGGGGTGACGACCCGGCCGATCGAGCTGATCTCGGGCAAGTCCGCCTTCTGCGAGACCTTCTTCGACGACGTCCGCGTCGAGAAGGAGAACCTGATCGGGACGCTGAACCGCGGCTGGGACGTGGCCAAGGCCCTGCTGGCCCACGAACGCACCATGATCGGCGCGGTCGGCGACATGGGCCGTCCCATCAGCCAGGTCGCGACCGACTCGATCGGCCTGGACGACACGGGTCGCCTCGACGAGCCGATGCTGCGGACCCGGATCGCCGAGCTGGAAATCGACGCCGCCGCCTTCCGCCTGTCGATGGAGCGGGTCGGCGATCAGGTGAAGGCCAAACAGGTCTCTCCGGCCATCGCCTCGATGCTGAAATACTACGGCTCGGAGCTGAACAAGCGCCGTCACGAGCTGGCCATGGCCGCCGGCGGTTCGGACGCCCTGGAGTGGGAAAGCGAGCGCTCGCACAAGGGCACGCCCGCCCGCGACTGGCTGCGCACCAAGGCCAATTCGATCGAGGGCGGCACCTCCGAGGTGCAGCTGAACATCATCGCCAAACACCTGCTTCAGCTGCCGGGAGCCTGAGCCCATGCCCCTGATCCTGACTGAAGAGCAGACCATGCTGAAGGACGCCGCCGACGGCTTCCTCCGCGAGAACGCGCCCATCGCCCACTTCCGCAAACTGCGGGACACGAAAGATGCGGACGGCGTGTCGCGCGACCTGTGGAAGGCGTTCGGCGAGATGGGATTCGCCGGGGTCATCATCCCCGAGGAACACGGCGGCTCGGGCCTCGGCGCGGTCGAGGCGGGCATCGTGGCCGAGGGTCTGGGGCG
Organism: Brevundimonas subvibrioides; assembly: GCF_002280785.1. GTDB lineage: Bacteria > Pseudomonadota > Alphaproteobacteria > Caulobacterales > Caulobacteraceae > Brevundimonas > Brevundimonas subvibrioides_B. Next base: position 252,981 of record NZ_NCEQ01000001.1, on the reverse strand, counting down.
CACCCTGACGCCTTCGCCCTTCTTCGGCTCGTCGATCCTGGCCGCCCGCATCCTGATCGATGCGGCTTCCGCCGATCAGCAATCCGCCTGGCTGCCGAAGATCGCGGCGGGAGAGGCCATTCTGTCACTGGCTCTCGACGAAGGTCCCAAGCACCAGCCGTCGCGGATCGCCACGACCGCCGAGCGCAGCGGCAACGGCTTCAAGCTCAACGGCGCCAAGGGCTTCGTGCTTGACGGCCACATCGCCGACGCCCTGATCGTGGCGGCCAGGACCGACGCCGGCGTGACCCTGTTCCTCGTAGATCCGAAGACCTCGGGCGTCGAGATCGAGCGCACTGTCATGGTCGACGCCCACAACGCCGCCCGCATCACCCTGACCGACGTCCATGTCGATGCCGACGCCGTCATCGGCGACGTCAATGCGGGCGAGGCGGCTCTCGAGGGCGCACTGAACCTTGGCCGCGCCTGCGCCGCCGCCTGTCTGACCGGCGCCGGCGACCAGGCCTTCCTGACCACGGTCGAATACCTCAAGACCCGCAAACAGTTCGGCAAGCTGATCGGCGAGTTCCAGGCCCTGCAACACCGCGCCGCCCACCTGTTCACCGAGCTGGAACTGGCCAAGGCCGCCGTCCTCGGCGCCCTGCAACGCCTCGACGCCGGCGCGCCGAAAGCCGACCTCGCCGTCTCCATCGCCAAGGCCAAGGCCGGCCGCGTTGCGGAACTGGCGGTCCAGGAAGCGGTCCAGATGCACGGCGGCGTCGGCATGACCGAGGGGTATGATGTCGGTCTCTATATGAAGCGGGTACGGGTGCTGAACGAACTGCTCGGCGACGCCGGCTTCCACGCCGAGAAGCTGGCGCGGGCGAGCGGCTACTGATCCGACCCTCTCCCCTTGCGGGAGAGGGAGAGCGCACACGGCGGCGCAGCCGTCGTCCTTGTGCGATCAGGTGAGGGGTCACACCAGCGGTTGGATCGGAGAGGTCGGTGTAACCCCTTATCCGTCTCGCTTCGCTCGCCACCTTCTCCCGCAAGGGGAGAAGGGCTAAGTCGGCGTCAGGGAGACTCTGCATGACGCTGAACAGCGCGACCTATCTGACCGGTTTCGGCAACCACTTCGCCACCGAGGCCGTCCCCGGCGCCCTGCCGATCGGCCGGAACTCGCCGCAGAAGACGCCGATGGGCCTCTATGCCGAGCAACTCAGCGGCACGGCCTTCACCGCCCCGCGCGCCGAGAACCGCCGCAGCTGGCTCTATCGCCTGCGCCCTTCGGCCCAGCATCCGGCCTATCGGCCGTTCGATCAGGGTCGCGTCCGCTCCGGCCCCTTCCACGACGCCCCGCCCAGCCCGAACCGCATGCGCTGGGACCCTCTGCCCCTGCCGACCACGCCGACCGACTGGGTCGAGGGCCTGGTCACCTATGGCGGCACTGGCGATGCGGAGGCCCAGACCGGCGTCGGCATCCACCTCTACGCCGCCAACCGGTCGATGACGGACCGCGTCTTCTACGACGCCGACGGCGAGCTGCTGATCGTGCCCCAGGAGGGGTCGCAGACCTTTGTCACCGAGTTCGGCCGCATCGACGCCGACCCCGGCCACATCGTCGTCATCCCGCGCGGCGTCCGCTTCCGCGTGGAGTGCAGCGGCCCCATCCGCGGCTATGTCTGCGAGAACTACGGCAGCCCCTTCCGCCTGCCCGACCTGGGCCCCATCGGCTCCAACGGCCTGGCCAATCCCCGCGATTTCGAGACCCCGGTCGCCGCCTTCGAGGACGTCGATCGCCCCACCGAATGCGTGCAGAAATACGCTGGCCGCCTGTGGGTCACGGCCTTCGATCACTCGCCGCTCGACGTCGTCGCCTGGCATGGCAACAACGCGCCCTATCGCTGGGACACGGCCCGATTCAACACCATCGGGACGGTCAGCTTCGACCACCCGGACCCCTCGATCTTCACCGTCCTGACGTCGCCATCGGACACGGTCGGCACGGCCAACTGCGACTTCGTCATCTTCCCGCCGCGCTGGATGGTGGCCGAGGACACCTTCCGTCCGCCGTGGTTCCACCGCAACGTCATGAGCGAGTTCATGGGTCTGGTGACCGGCGCCTATGACGCCAAGGAGGGCGGCTTCGCCCCCGGCGGCGCCTCGCTGCACAACTGTATGAGCGGCCACGGCCCGGATCAGGCGAGCTACGAAAAGGCGGTTTCGGCCGACCTCAAGCCGCACAGGCTGGACAACACCCTGGCCTTCATGTTCGAGACCCGTCTCCCGATCCGCACCACGGAATGGGCGCAAACCACGCCGACGATGCAGCTCGACTACGACGACGTCTGGACCGGCTTCGCCAGGGGCGACGTCTCCAAATAAGCTAAGGACTATCCATGCGCATCCTGATCGTGGCCCTCGCCCTGTTGTCCGCAGCCTGCTCGCCGATGGCTGGACAGGCCCCGGATGCCGGCGCCCCGACCCAGACCGCCGGGGCGGCCTGCGCCGCGCGGGGCGGGGAGATCATGCGCGTCGGCCGTTTGCAGACCTCGCGCTGCGTCGTGCCCTTCCCGGACGCGGGCAAGGTCTGCCGCGACGGCGACGACTGCCTCGGCGACTGCCGCGCCGAGACCGCGGGTCCGCGCGAGGGCGCGGTCACCGGCGTCTGCGCGCCCAACGACCTGCCGTTCGGCTGCAACACCCCGGTCGAGAACGGCCGCGCCGGCCCGACCCTGTGCGTCGACTGACGGCCCCCAAGGTTCAGGACGCATCCGTGCAGGTCATGCTAGCGTTTCTGTCGCATGACCCTGACTGAACTCGCCGCCCTGCTGGGCCTCAACCTCGCCCTGCTCGCCGTGACGATGCTGGCCCTGTGGGGACTGGCGCTGCGGCTGAAGGACGTCAGCTTCATCGACGGCGTCTGGCCCTTGGGGATGCTGCTCCTGGCCCTGATCACCTTCCCCCGCACCGATGGCGATCAGACCCGAAAATTCCTGCTGCTCTGGCTCTGCGCCGTCTGGGCCGTCCGCCTGGCCTGGCACCTGCTGCGCCGGTGGCGCGCGAACGGCGTCGACGGCCGCTACGCCGAGATCGTCGAGACCCAGGAGAGGGAGCACGGCTGGAGCTTCGGCAAGACCGCCCTGCTGTTCGTCTTCCTGCCCCAGGCGTTTCTGGGGTGGTTGACCTCCCTGCCGGTGCAACTGGGCCAGGTCGAACACGGGCCGATCGGCTGGCTCGGCTGGATCGGCGCCCTCGTCGTCGTGGTCGGAATCGGTTTCGAGAGCCTCGGTGACGCCCAGCTGGCGGCCTTCCGCAAGGATCCGAAAAACAAGGGCAAGGTGCTGGACACGGGCCTGTGGCGCTACACCCGCCACCCCAATTATTTCGGCGACGCCTGCGTCTGGTGGGGACTGTGGCTGATCGCGGCCGAGACCGGCTGGGTCGGGATCGCCTCGGTGGTCGGGCCGATCTTCCTGACCTTCACCCTGACCCGCTGGTCGGGGATCGGCATCACCGAGAAGGCCATCGGCAAGTCCCGGCCGAAATACGCCGACTACATCCGCCGCACGAGCGCCTTCGTGCCCATGCCGCCGAAGAAGTTCTGACCGGCCAAACGAAAACCCCCGCCGCTTTCGCGACGGGGGTTCCGTGAACATCTGAAGGCTGATTCCGGGGTTCATGAGGCCCCGGTGAGGCGGTCCTTACTGGGCCGGAGCGGCCGGGTCGGACGGCGAGGTGTTCGGCGTGTTCGAGGTGGTCATGCCGCCGTCGGCGTTGCCGGCCTGTTGCTCGATGCGGTCGGCTTCGGCGTTCAGGGCGGTTTCCTGGGCTTCGGTCGGAGCCGCGGCGGCCTGCTGCTCCAGAGCATCGGCCTGGACTTCAGCTTGCTTGTCGGCAGCGGATTCACCGCAGGCGGCGAGCGAGCCCGCAAGGGCTAGGGCGGCGGAGGCGATGATCAGTTTACGCATGGGGACTCCCTTCGAGTGAAGCCGGAAAAATGCGCCGTCTCACGGAAGGTTCACGGGTGCGTGAAGAAAAATATGATCGACGTTACGCGATGTCGGCAAAGGCGACCCGTGCGGCCCCGAGCAGGGCGGCATGTTTGTGGGTGATCACCCAGGTCGGGATATCGGCCATATAGTCCTGAAACCGGCCCTTCCTCTCGAATCGCTCACGGAAGGGGCTGGCCTTCAGGAAGGGCAGGATCCGCGGCGCGATTCCTCCGGCGATATAGACCCCGCCCCGCGAACCCATCGTCAACGCCACGTCCCCGGCCACCGCGCCCAGGATGGCGCAGAACCGGGCCAGGGTGGCGCCACAGTGGCTGCGCGGGTCGGCCAGAGCCTCGTCCGTGATCTGGGCAGGGTCATCAATATGGGTCACGCGGCCGTCGATCTGGGCCAGGGCCCGGTGCATGTTCAGCAGGCCCGGACCGCAGACCAGCCGCTCGATCGACACCCGGTCGTAGCGCTGGCGCAGGATGCGCAGGATCTCGTCCTCGACCGGATCGCCCGGCGCGAAACAGGCGTGGCCGCCTTCGGACGGCAGGGCGATCTCCCGGCCATGGATATCCCGCGCGAGGGCCGAGACGCCGAAGCCGGTGCCCGGGCCCAGCACCGCGATGGCGGAATGCGGATCGCCTTCGGTCGGCCCGCCCAGATGCGCCAGATCCGCCGCCGGCACGACCGGCGCGCCCCAGGCCAGGGCTTCGAAGTCGTTGATCAGCCGCACGGGATTGAGGCCCAGTGTCTGCAACGCGGCTTCCGACACCGCCCACGGGCTGTTGGTCAGGTCGATGGCTCCGTCGGTCACCGGTCCGGCCACGGCGATGACGCCGCCCGAGGGTTTGACCTCGCAGCCATCGACGAAGGCCGCGACCCCTTTCAGGAAGGTCGGATACTGTTCGGCCGGGAAGCTCTCGTGGTGGTCCAGCGTGATCTGGCCGTCGACCATGCGGGCGAGGGCGAAGCGGGCATTCGTTCCGCCGACATCGCCGACGAGAAGGGTGCTGTCGCTCATGCGTCGATCTCCCGGTTCTGCACATTGGGATCGGCGACATCGCGGATCTCGGGTTGCTGCTGCGTTGGTTCGGCCGCGAAACAGATCGAGGCGCCGCGCTCGGCCGACGACACGGTCGCGCGGAAGGCGCCGAACAGCTCGCGGCCATAGCCCCAGCTCTGCACCGAGTTCGGCCGCGCCCGCTCGCGCGTGGTCAGGTCCGCGTCGATGGCCAGGACCCCGGCCTCGGCGTCCAGTCGGACGATGTCGCCCTCGAGCACATAGGCCAGCGGCCCACCCTCCAGCGCTTCCGGCGTCACATGGATGGCCGCCGGGGTCTTGCCCGAGGCGCCTGACATCCGGCCGTCGGTGACGAGGGCGATCGGCACGCCGCGATCCTGCAGCACGCTCATCAGGGGCGACAGGGAGTGCAGTTCAGGCATGCCGTTGGCCCTGGGCCCCTGGAAGCGCAGGACGATCACGCCGCCTCCATCCAGCGCGCCCGCCTGGAAGGCCGCCAGCACGTCCTCCTGGGCATCGAAAACCCGTGCGGGGCCTTCGACCCTGCGATGCTGCGGCTTCACCGCCGAGATCTTGATCACCGCCCTGCCGAGGTTGCCCTTCACCAGCCGCAGGCCGCCCTCGCTGTCGAAGGGGTCGGAGGCGGGACGCAGGATGTCGCGGTCCAGGCTCTCGGCCACGCCATCCTTCCAGACCAGCTCGCCGTCGATCATCGCCGGCTCCTGGAAATAATGATGGATGCCCCGGCCCATGATGGTGGTGACGTCGGAATGGATATGTCCCGCCCGGGCCAGTTCCCGCGCGACAAAGGCTACGCCGCCCGCCGCCTGGAAGGCGTTCACATCGGCTGATCCGTTCGGATAGATCCGCGCCAGCAACGGGGTCACGGACGACAGCTGGTCCATGTCGGTCCAGTCTATCAGCACCCCCGCCGCCCGCGCCATGGCGACCAGGTGGATGGCGTGGTTGGTCGATCCGCCGGTGGCGAGCAGGGCCACGATCATGTTCACGATCGACTTCTCGTCGATGACGTCGGCCATCCGGGACTCGCCGTTGACGGCCAGCTCGACCGCCCGCTTTGCAGCGGCCGCCGTGAGGGCGTCGCGCAGGCCCGTCTCCGGATGGACGAAGGCGGTCGACGGCATGTGCAGGCCGCCCAGCTCCATCATCATCTGGTTGGAGTTGGCCGTGCCGTAGAAGGTGCAGGTGCCCGGCGAATGGTAGGAGCCGATCTCGCTCTCCAGCAGGGTCTGGCGGTCGACCTTGCCTTGCGCATACTCGGCCCGCACCCGCGCCTTCTCGGCATTGGGGATGCCCGAGGGCATCGGTCCGGCGGGGGCGAAGACGACCGGCAGGTGGCCGAACGCCAGCGCCCCCATGAACAGGCCCGGCACGATCTTGTCGCAGACGCCCAGCATCATGGCCGCGTCGAAAGCGTCGTGGGTCAGGGCGACCCCGACCGACATGGCGATGACGTCGCGGCTGAACAGCGACAGTTCCATCCCCGGCCGCCCCTGGGTGACGCCGTCGCACATGGCGGGCGTGCCGCCGGCGACCTGGGCCGTCGCGCCGACCTCGCGGGTGGCCTTGCGGATCACATCCGGGAAGCGTTCGAACGGCTGATGCGCCGACAGCATGTCGTTGTAGGCGGTGACGATGCCGACGTTGGGCGTCTTGCCGTCCATCACCTTCAGCTTGTCGGCGATGGTCTGGCCCGCGAAGGCATGAGCCCAGTTGGCGCACGACAGCTTGGCGCGACCGACGCCCGCGTCCCGCGCCGCGTCCATGCGGCGGATGTAGTCGGTTCGCGTCTCGCGACTGCGTTCGATGATGCGGGCTGTAACCTCCGCGACAACAGGATGCAGTGCCATCAGCCGGCCTCCGTCCAGACGATTTCGAGCGGGACCTTGGCGGCGATCATCGCCGCGATCGGTTGCACGGCCGGATCGCCCTGGGCCTCCCGCTCGAACATCGAACGCTTGGCTGCGCCTTTAAGGGCGAGGATCACCCGACCCGCCGACATCAGGTACGGCAGGTTGATCGAGAGCCGCTCCAGGCTCGGTGCCATCCCGTCACGCCCGTGCGGCACGCCCAGCACCGTGGGCTTCAGCGTCGGCGACAACAGGGTCTTCAGCGTGGGGCTGCCGGGGAACATCGAACAGATGTGCCCGTCCTCGCCCATGCCCAGAAGCACTGCGTCGAACCGCCCGCCGGCCGCGGCCAGCCTGTGCGCCGCCACCGCTGCGGCCCGGTCGACCGTGACCTCGGAATGGTACAGCGGAATGAAGGTCGCCCGTGACGCCGGCCCCTGCAGCAGCACGGCCTTGATCAGCCGCGCGTTCGATTCCGGGTCGGTCTCGGGCACATAGCGCTCGTCGACGAGGGTGACCGCGACCCTGTCCCAGCCGATATCCGCCTGGGCCAGGCGGGCATAGACCGGTGAGGGGGTCGATCCGCCGGGGCCCGCGAACAGGGCCTTGCCGTCGGCGAGGACGGCGGCGGCCAGGGTCTCCTCGATCCGCCCGGCGATCGACTGCGCCCAGGTTTCGAGGGTGGGGAAGGTCTCGAGTTCGGTCATCTTATTTCCGTGCATCCCCGCGAAGGCGGGGACCCAGTTCTGTCGTGAGGCCCAACGTCTGGACTTGGCGGCTGGGCTCACACGGCGCCGCTGATCGCCCAAAGGCCTGGGGCCCCGCCTTCGCGGGGATGCACGGAGCGAAGCGGGTCATTCCTGCGTATTCCAGTCCCGGCCTGTGCGCGCCATCAGCATGTCGGCGGCATCCGGACCCCAGGTTCCCGCCCGATAGGGCTGCGGCTTGACCTTGCCGTCGACCCAGGCCTGCGACACGCCGTCGACCCACTCCCAGGCCTTTTCCGCCTCGTCGCGGCGCACGAACAGGGTCGAATCCCCTTTCAGCGCATCGAGCAGCAGCCGCTCATAGGCGATGCGCCGACGCGGGGGCTTGTCCCCCGCCCCGCCGACGCCCCAGGACAGGGACATCTGGATCGGCTGAAGCTGCATCCGCTGATCCAGACCCGGCTTCTTGTTCATGACCGTCAGGGAGATGTCTTCCTCGGGCTGCAGCTCGATGACCATGCGGTTGGCGCTGTCTTCCTCGTGGCCGTTGTCGCCGAAGATCGAGTGCGGCACCGGCTTGAACTGGATGACGATCTCGGTCCGCTTCTCGGGCAGCCGCTTCCCGGTCCGCAGGAAGAACGGCACCCCGGCCCAGCGCCAGTTGTCGATGTCCACGCGGATGGCGACAAAGGTCTCGGTGTCCGAGTCGGCCCCGCGCTCCTCGTCGTAACCGGGAACGCGCTGGCCCTCGACGGTGCCCGAAACATACTGGCCCCGCACGGTGGTGCGTTCGGCGTCCTCTTCGGTGATGGGGCGAAGGGACCGGATGACCTTGACCTTCTCGTTGCGCACCGAATCCGGATCGAGGTCGCTGGGCGGCTCCATCGCCACCAGGCACAACAGCTGCAGCATGTGGTTCTGCAGCATGTCCCGAAGCGCGCCGTATTCGTCGTAGTAGGGCCAGCGGTCGCCGACCCCGACCGTCTCGCCGACCGTGATTTGAACGTGATCGATCGAGAGGTTGTTCCACAGCGGCTCGAAGATGACGTTGCCGAAGCGCAGGGCGATCAGGTTCTGGACCGTCTCCTTGCCGAGATAGTGGTCGATGCGGAACACTTGCTGTTCCGAGAAGGCGTCGGCGACCGCGTCGTCGATGGCGCGGAAGCTCTCGAGATCGCGCCCGACGGGCTTCTCCAGCACCACCCGGTCCTCGGGTTCGGCCAGGCCCGCCGCCCGCATCGCCGTGACGATTTTCGCATAGAGGGACGGCGAGACGGCGAGGAAGCTGGTGCAGGACCCGTCGCCCACCTTGTCCTTCAGCGGCTTCAGGCTCTCCGCCGAGGTGGCGTCGACGGCGAGATAGTCGAGGCGCGCCTTCATCCGGCTCCAGCTGGCGTCATCCCAGGCGTCGTCTGCCTTCGCCTTGCCCTCGACGGCCGCGCGGACCTTCTCGACATACTCGTCCCGGCTCTCCTCGGAGCGGGCCGCGCCGATGATCTTGAGGCCGTCCGGCAACAGGCCGTCGTGCTCCAGGAAGTAAAGCGAGGGCAGCAGCATGCGCATCGCCAGATCGCCGCCGCCGCCGAACAGCACCAGAGCCGTCATGCTTGCCTGTCTCCCTGTCGGGGACGAGGCCCCGTCGTCTATTGTGGTTGTTTGGCCGGTCGCTCGCGCGAGGCCAACACGTCCAGCACCGCCTGAAACGACAAGTGACGCGCCCGTAACAGAACGAGCAAGTGGTAGATCAGGTCCGCCGCTTCGGATGCGACCTCTTCATCAGGCCCGGCGGCGCCGGCCAGGGCCGTCTCCACGCCCTCCTCGCCGACCTTCTGTGCGGCCCGCTTGGGCCCCTGCGCCAGGAGTTTCGCCGTCCAGCTGCTCTCCGGATCGGCGCTCGCGCGTTCGGCGATGGTCCGTTCCAGCCGCGCGATACGGCCCAGGCCCGGCGCGTCCGCATCGCCGAAACAGCTGGTCGTCCCGAGGTGACAGGCCGGTCCCATCGGCCGCACCGCCAGCACCAGGGCGTCGCCGTCGCAGTCGGGCGTGATCGACACGACCGTCAGCCGGTTGCCACTGGTCTCGCCCTTGCGCCACCGGCCGCCCCGCGAGCGCGAGAAGAAGGTCGCCTCGCCGCTCTCGATCGTCTCCTCCAGCGCCGCCCGATCCATATAGGCGAGCGTCAGCACCTGGAGGGTGTCGGCGTCCTGCACCACGGCTGGGATCAGGCCGGCGCCCTTTGCGAAGTCGAGGCTGGATGGATCGATCATCTTGGGTTCCGTGCATCCCCGCGAAGGCGGGGACCCAGTTCGTTTGCGACGCACGGCGTCCGGGATTGATGTGAGGCCCGCGCCGGGGTCTGCCCGATCGCCTGAAAACCTGGGGCCCCGCCGTCGCTGGGATGCATGGAGAGGGTCGTCACTGCCGCACCTCAACACCCGCGCCCGCCAGGAACGCCTTCAGATCCGGCACCGAGATCTGTCCGGAGTGGAACACGCTGGCCGCCAGCGCGCCCGACACGTTCGCCCGGTCGAACACGTCGAGGAAATGCGATGCCGCCCCGGCTCCGCCCGAGGCCACCAGAGGGATGGTCAGTCGCGCCCGCGCATCGGCCAGCTGCGCCGTGTCATAGCCCTTGCGCACCCCGTCCTGGTCGATGCAATTCAGCACGATCTCTCCGGCGCCGCGCTCCTGCGCCTCGACGATCCAGTCCATCGTCCGTCGCCCGGCGAGGCGACGCGCATCGGGATCGCCGGTGTATTTGTGCACGACATAGGCGCCGTCCTCGCGCCGACTATCGACGCCGACGACCACGCACTGCGACCCCAGCCGCTCGGCGATCTCGGAGATCAGCTCCGGCCGCTCCAGTGCCGGCGAGTTGATCGAGACCTTGTCCGCCCCGTTGTCGAGACAGGCCGCCGCCTGATCCACGCTGCGGATTCCGCCCGCCACGCAGAAGGGAATGTCCAGCAGCCGCGCGATATCCCTCACCCAGCCATAGTCCAGCGTCCGCCCCTCGGGGCTCGCGGTGATGTCATAGAAGACCAGTTCGTCGGCGCCCTCGTCGCGATAGCGGGCGGCGAGTTCGCAGGCGTCGCCCATGTCGACATGCCCCTCGAAGCGCACGCCCTTCACGACCCGGCCGTCCTTGACGTCGAGGCAGGGGATGATGCGTCGAGCCGTCATTGGACGGCTCGCTTCTGGAGACGGGAGGCGGCGGTCAAGTCACAGCCTCGATCGCCTGTCGCGCGGTGAACCGGCCCTCATAGATCGCCCGACCGACGATGGCGCCGTCGCAGCCGATGGCCTTCGCCGCCAGCAGGTCCTCCAGCGAGGAGACCCCGCCCGATGCCTGCACCTTCAGCTCCGGCCGCCGCTCCAGCACTTCGGCCAGCAGCGTCAGATTCGGCCCTGTCAGCGCCCCGTCCCGGCCCACGTCGGTGATCAGCACATGTTTCAGCGTCCCGACCGGATAGCGATCCAGCGCCGCCCAGAGGTCCAGCCCCGCCGCCTCGGTCCAGCCCTTCAGCGAGGGGACGGGAACCCCGTCCTCGCCGACCCGAACGTCGAACGCCAGGGTGATCCGATCCGGGCTGAACCGCTCCAGCCATCCCGCCACCACGGTCGGATTGCTGACCGCCAGCGATCCGACCACGACCCGCGACACGCCCGCAGCCAGCAGCCGCTCCACATCGTCCACGTCGCGCACGCCGCCGCCCGACTGGATCTTGACCTCGATACTGCCGGCCAGTTCGCCGACCAGGGCGTGCTGCACCGCGCGGCCGGCCTCGGCGCCGTCCAGGTCGACGATGTGGACCCAGGTCGCGCCCTCGGCGACGAACGCCGCCAGCCGCGCGGCCGGGACCTGATCATACTCGGTCACCTGATCGAACCGGCCGTGCATCAGCCGCACGCAGACGCCGTTCCGCAGATCGATGGCGGGATAGACGATCATGCGTCGAGCTCCAGGAAGTTTCGCAAAATTTGTGCGCCGGCCTTCGCCGAACGCTCCGGGTGAAACTGGCAGCCCCAGCGATTGCCTTGTCGCACCATGGCCGGAACCTCGGCGCCGTAGTCGGCGCAGGCTATGGTCGCATCGGTATCGGGACAGACGTAGGAATGCACGAAATAGGCATAGTCGCCCTCGCGAACGCCCTGCAGGATCGGGTCGTCGGCCAGCCCATGGAGCTGGGACCAGCCCATATGCGGCACCGGCAGGTCGTCGCGGACAGGCATTCGGGTGACCCGTCCGGGAATGAACCCGAGCATCGTCGCCCCGCCGTTCTCCTCGCTCTCGGCGAACAGCAGCTGTTGGCCGAGGCACAGGCCCAGCAGCGGCCGTTCAAACCTTTTGATGATGTCGGTCAGGCCGAGGGCGCCCATCCGCTCCATGGCGTAGCCCGCCGCCCCGACGCCCGGCAGGACGACCCGCTCGGCCTCCGCGATCACGGCGGCGTCCGAGGTCACGACGACTTCGGCGCCGAGCCGCTCCAGCGCGAACTGGACGGATGCTGTGTTCCCCGCGCCGAGATGGACGATGGCGATCATTTGAAAACACCGCTCATCCCCGCGAAGGCGGGGACCCAGTGCTGTTGCGAGGCACGGTGCGCGGGATTGAAGTCATCGACAAACCGGGTGTCTCCGATCGCCCACAGAACTGGGTCCCCGCCTTCGCGGGGATGCGCGGAGTGAAACACTAGAGCACCCCCTTGGTGCTCGGCACGGCGTCGCCCTCGACCCGGATGGCCTGCCGCAGCGCCCGGCCGAAGCCCTTGTAGACGGCCTCGGTCTTGTGGTGGTCGTCGTCGCCGGTGACCGAGATATGCACCGCCGCCCCCATGGCCTCGGCCAGCGAGCGGAAGACGTGGGCCGTCAGGTCGGTGCGATACTCGCCGATGAAGGGCGTCGCGAACGTCCCCTCGAACAGGGGATAGGGCCGTCCCGACAGGTCGATGGCGACATTGGCCTGGGCCTCGTCCATCGCCAGGACGAAGCCATACCTCTGGATGCCGCGCCGCTCGCCGAGCGCCTGTTTCAGCGCCTGGCCCAGGGCGATGGCGCTGTCCTCGATCGTGTGGTGCGGATCCGTGTGCAGATCGCCTTCGCATTGGAGGCGCAGCGAGAACCCGCCGTGCGCCGCCACCTGTTCCAGCATGTGGTCGAAGAAGCCGACGCCGGTCTCGATCCGGATCGGCCCGGTCGCGTCCAGATCGACAGCGCAGACGATGCGCGTCTCTTTCGTGTCGCGCACGGCCTGCCCGACCCGGTGCGGCCGCGTCTTGGCCGGCTCCAGGCCGAGCGCCGTCAACAGCCGGTCGTTGACCTCCGCCTTGATCGAAACTGGCAGCCTCAGCCGGTCGCCCGACCGGTCCGCCGCCACGCCGTATATTGCCAGCTCGGCCAGCGTCGCCTCGATGTCCGATGGCCGCGCCATCAGGATCGGCCCGACGCCGCTCTCGACCACCATGGCCCGGCCGATCTCGCGGGCCAGCCGCTCGCGTTCGCGCCGCACCGAGGCGATCCGCTCCGCCGTCTCGATCATCCGCGACGGGTCCAGGGCCTGGATCGCCAGTCGCACCAGAGGCTCGGGCAGGGCGTAGGGTTCGACCACATCCGCCAGCCGGGCCAGGGTGTGCGCCTGCGCCAACGCCGCCCCGACCCGCGCCCCGGCCAGCCCATAGGCCAGCGACAGGCTGCGCAGGACGACCAGATTGGCGTGGTCCGCGATCAGGGTCGTCGCCGACGGCGCATCCGCGAACTCGACCAGCCCCTCGTCGACGACCAGCAGGGCCGGCGCGACCCGTTCCGCCATCTCGGCCACGGCTTCCGCAGAGCCCAGAGCCCGGATCACCACCGCCGCCCGTTCGCCGTCGCTGGCGCGATAGATGCGGCTCAGTCCGGCATAGGGCTCGGCGTCGGGCGCCTCGACCGACCGGCCGTCGCGCGCCGCCAGCCGCCAGACCAGCTCCAGCCCGTGCGTCAGGCCGCGCACCGCCAGCACCTGACCGGCCGCAACGCCATAGATCTGCGCCATCCGCGCCTGCAGCGCCGACGCCTCGCCGGGATAGTTCTCCAGGCCCTCGCCGCCGGAGACGAGGGGGGCATAGGGAGCGGGCAGGGTCATCCCACGCTCCTCAGATCCGCCGCCCGGGCGTGGGCTTCCAGCCCCTCCAGCCGCGCCAGCCGCGCTGCGATCGGCCCCAGCCGTTCGGCGCCGGCCTCGGTCACCGTCTGCACCGACATGGAGGTCATGAAGCTGGACGTGGTGATCCCGCCCAGCGTCCGCGCCCCGCCGTCGGTCGGCAGGACATGGCTCGGCCCCGCCGCATAGTCGCCGAGGGTCTCGGCAGCCCAGCGCCCGACGAAGACCGCGCCCGCCGCCCGGATCGAGGGCACCAGCTTTTCGGCGTCCTCGACATGCAGGGCCAGGTGCTCGGGGCCGTAGAGGTTCGACACCGCGACGGCCTCGGCCAGATCGGCGACAAGCACCGCCCGCGCCTCGGCCAGAGACGCGCGCGCGATGGCTTCGCGGGGCAGGGTGGAGACCTGCGCCTCGACCGCTTCGAGCACCGCGTCGATCGTCGCGGCCCGGTCGGCGACCAGAACGACCTGGGCGTCGGCGTCGTGTTCGGCCTGGCTCAGCAGGTCGGCCGCGACCAGCTCCGGATCGGCGAACCGGTCGGCGATGACCAGCAGTTCCGAAGGCCCCGCCGGCATGTCCGCCGACGGCCCGCCGGGCAGCGACGAGGCATAACGTTTCGCCTCGGCCACATAGGCGTTGCCCGGCCCGAACAGCTTGTCGCAGGCGGGAATCTCGCCGTCGTCGAGCGTCACGCCGAAGGTCATGGCGGCGATCGCCTGCGCTCCGCCCAGCAGCCACAGGGCGTCGAGCCCGGCCTCGGCGGCGGCGAGGATCATGGCCGGATGCGCCGAACCGTCCTTCGACGGCGGGGTCACGGCGACGCGGGTCGTCACGCCCGCCACGCCCGCCGGAATGGCCAGCATCAACAGGGACGAGAACAGCGGCGCCGTCCCGCCGGGCGCATAGAGACCGGCCGCGCCGATGGGTCGCCAGACGATCCGAGAGGTCACTCCGGGCGTCGTCTCCACCCGTTTCGAATCCTCGGGCGTCGTGGCCTGATGGAAGACGCGCACATTCTCCGCCGCGACCCGCAGCGCCCGCGTATCCGCCGGGGGCAGGGCGTTGCGCGCCTCGGCGACCACGGCGTCGGTGATGGCGATGCGCCGCGGCGGCGCGCCGTCCAGCTTGATCGCCCACTCGGTCACGGCCTCGCCGCCGCGCGCCTGCACGTCGTCAAAGATCGCGCGCACCACGTCGCCGACACGCGTTTCCGAGCGCCGTTTCGGCCGGGCGAGAGCGTCTTTCCGCCCCGCCGCATCCAGCGATGACCAGTCGAACCGCTTCATCACATCATCTTCTCGATCGGAAGGACCAGGATGGCCGAGGCGCCCGCCCGCTTGAGCTTCTCCAGCGTCTCCCAGAAGACGGCCTCCTGACACACGGCATGGACCGCGACCGCATCATCCCGGCCCATCAGCGGCATCACCGTCGGCGCGCCGGCGCCCGGCAGGATGGCCGTGATCTCGTCCAGGGCGGAGCGCGGGGCGTTCAGCATGACATATTTGGCCCCCTGCGAGGACACCACGCCGGCCATCCGCTCGATGATCGAATCCAGCAGGTGCTGCAGCCCCGGCTCTGGCGCCACGGGCGACCGGATCAGCACGGCCTGGCTTTCGAACACCGTCTCCTTGGCGATCAGGCCGTTGGCTTCCAGCGTTGCGCCCGTTGAAACCAGGTCGCAGATCGCCGCGGCCAGTTTCAGCCGCGGGGCCACCTCGACGGCCCCGCGCATGACGACGGTCTCGGCGCCGATCCCACGCTCATCCAGATAACGCCTGAGGATCTTAGGATAGGAGGTCGCGATCCGCAGCCCCTCCAGAGAGGCCGGTCCAGCGTAGTCGAGCGTGGGCGGGCAGGCGAGCTTCAGCGTGCACTTGCCGAAACCCAGAGGCATGATCACCGAGGCGTTCGCGCCACCGTTCTTGCCTTCCTCCAGCACGTTCTCGCCGACGATGCCGAGGTCGCAGACCCCGTCCGCCACGAAGGTCGGGATGTCGTCGTCGCGCACCCGCAGCAGGTCGATCGGATAGTTCTCGACCTTGTAGAGCAGGTCGTTGGCGCCCTTCACGACGCGAAGGCCGGCGTCCCGCACCAGGTCGAGGCTGCGGTCGGCCAGGCGGCCGGATTTCTGCACGGCGATGCGAAGTCGCCCCTGTACGGTACTCATGGGGAAGTCAGGCTTTCTTGTTCATTCGGTCCAGGACGAGGCGATAGCCCTGATGGTTCATTTCGCGCAGGAAACGCGCGACGCGGACGACGGTTGTCGGGCTGGCGCCCGCTTCCACGGCGATTTCGCGATAGGTCCTGGACTTCTCGTCCAGCAGTCTCGCCACGGCCCAACGCTCGGCGAAGGCGCGCAGTTCGGCGGGGGTGCACAGGTCGGACAGAAAGGCGTCCAGCTCGGCAGGCGTCTTCAGCGACAGGAGGGCGTCGTACAGCGCCATCCGGTCGTCGGCGGCCTTGTTCACGGCCTTGCGGGAAAGAGGATCGGACATCTGCGCGTTCCACTATGCTGTAACAGTGGAACGGTCAAGGGCTGAGTCACGACCCTCCCCCTTGCGGACGAGGGCGTCGCCTTCCTGCTCCAGAACCGCTTCCCGGCAAGGCTTGCCCCGATGCGCCGGGATGTCGTGACCCGTCAGAAATCCTCCCGTCGGGGGCTTGAGGATCGGCGCGTATACGAGCCGATCCTCAAGGCGCGGCGCGTTTTCGCGACGTGACGGAGGGGCCTGTCGCAGATTCGGTGTCCGGGGCTGGTCCCCTCCACCACAGCGCAAGCGCGCTGCGGTCCACCTCCCTCGATGGGGGAGGAATAATTCCGCACCGCAACAAAACTGTTGCGTATCGGTTGTCGCCCGGTCCACGCTGCCCATTCACCAGAGTGGCCGCCAGGTTCGGGAGCGACCGTCACGTTCGACGAAATGTCAGGCCACGCCGGATCGAAAGAGGTCCGGGAAAGCTACCGGACGCTGGCCCGGTGGCTCGAGAGCGCGCCTGCCGACCTGCTTCAGGCCCGGTCCCGTCAGGCGGAGCTGTTCTTCCGCCGCATGGGCGTAACCTTCGCGGTCTATGGCGACGTTGAATCCAACGAGCGTCTCATCCCGTTCGACGTGGTGCCGCGCATCATCGGCAAGTCCGAATGGGATGAGCTGGAAAAGGGGCTGAAACAGCGCGTCAGCGCGATCAACGCCTTCCTGAAAGACATCTACGGCCCGCAGGAGTGCATCCGCGCCGGCATCGTCCCGGCCGAGCTGATCTTCACCAACCCCCACTATCGGCCGGAGATGCAGGGGCGGCGTCCGCCGGGCGACATCTGGACCCACATCTGCGGCGTCGACCTGGTCCGCACGGGCGAGGACGGCTTCGTGGTCCTGGAAGACAACTGTCGCACCCCGTCGGGCGTCTCCTACATGCTGGAGAACCGCGAGATGATGATGCGGTTGTTCCCGGACCTGTTCGCCGAGCACCGTATCCGCCCGGTCGAGACCTATACTGACATGCTGCTGGCCAGCCTCCGCGCCAGCGCCCCGGACCATGCGGGGGCCGATCCGAACATCGTCGTCCTGACGCCCGGCCCGTTCAACTCGGCCTACTACGAACACAGCTTCCTGGCCGACAAGCTGGGGGTGGAGCTGGTCGAGGGCGGGGATCTGTTCGTCAACGACGACATCGTCTTCATGCGCACGACCGAGGGGCCCAGGCGGGTCGACGTCATCTATCGCCGCGTCGACGACGACTGGATTGATCCCCTGACCTTCCGTCCGGACTCCACGGTCGGCGTGCCCGGGCTGATGGCGGCCTACACCGCCGGCAACGTCACCCTGTCGAATGCGGTCGGCACCGGCGTCGCGGACGACAAGGCCGTCTACACCTACATGCCCGAGATCATCCGCTTCTTCTCCGGCGGCGATCCGATCCTCGGCAATGTCCCGACCTGGCGCTGTCGCGAACCGGACGCGCTGAAGGAGGTGCTCGACAAGCTGCCCGAGCTGGTCGTCAAGGAGGTCGGCGGCTCCGGCGGCTACGGCATGCTGGTCGGCCCGGCCTCGACCAAGGCCGAGATCGAGGCCTTCCGCGCCAAGCTGATCGCCGATCCCGACGACTTCATCGCCCAGCCGACCCTGGCCCTGTCGACCGCCCCGACGCTCGACAGCAGCGGCGGCCTGTCGCCCCGCCACGTCGACCTGCGCCCGTTCGTCCTGTCCAGCCCGGCCGGCATCCGCGTCGCGCCGGGCGGTCTGACGCGCGTGGCGCTGAAACAGGGCTCGCTGGTCGTGAACTCCAGCCAGGGCGGCGGCACGAAAGACACCTGGGTGCTGGATGACTGAGGCCGCAACATTCCTCCCCCATCGGGGGAGGGGGACCGCGAAGCGGTGGAGGGGGCTTGCCTCAGACACCGGCTCGCCCTTGTCCCTTCGCCGTCGATCGACGCTCCGTGCCCGCCGCCTGCATGAGCGGCTCGCCCCCTCCACCACGGCGCAAGCGCGCCGCGGTCCCCCTCCCCCGGTGGGGGAGGAATAGAATGCTGAGCCGCACCGCAGAGAGCCTGTACTGGACCGGCCGCTATATGGAGCGCGCCGACTTCCTGGCGCGCATCCTCGAGGCGGCCGTGCGTCTGGCCGCCCTGCCGGCCCGCGATGGCGCCGCCGCCACCGCCTGGGCCTCGGCCATTGCCTCGGCCGGCGTGTCGCGCCAGTTCGCCGCCAGCGGCCGCACCCCTTCGGAGAAGTCGGTCCGCGAGTATCTGGCTTTCGCACCGGACAATCCCTCCTCGATCCGGGCCTGCATCACTGCGGCCCGCACCAACGCCCGGTCGGTCCGCACCGCCCTGACCATCGAGCTGTGGGAGGCCATCAACGGCGCCTGGAACGGGCTGAACGAGTTCGGCGAACCGACCCGGCGCGACGATTTCATCCGCTATCTGGAGTGGGTCAAGAACGTCAGCCTCGCCGTCGAGGGCGCCTCGTCTCGGACCATGCTGCGCAACGACGCCTACTGGTTCCTGCGCCTCGGCATGGCGATCGAGCGGGCGGACAACACGGCCCGCCTGCTGGACGTCAAATACCACCTGCTGCTCCCGGCCGGAGAGCGGGTCGGCGGCCAGCTCGACTATTTCCAGTGGACCACCCTGCTGCGCGAGGTCTCCGCCCTGACCGCCTACCGCTGGGTCTATCGCGAGAGCGTCCGCCCCTGGCTGGTCGCCGACCTGATGGTGCTGAACCGCCAGATGCCGCGCTCCCTGGCCAGCTGTCAGGGGATGATCGTCAGCTATCTGGACCGGCTGGCCACCGACTACGGTCGACGCGGACCCGCCCAGCGCATCGCCTCGGCGCGGCTGACACGGTTCAACGAGACCAATATCGAAGAGATCTTCCAGTCCGGCCTGCACGAATACATCCTGGCCTTCCTCAGCGAGAACAACGCCCTGGCCAGCGCTGTTCACGATCAGTACCTCGTCTGATGCGCATCCGGATCGACCACGAAACCCGCTACACCTATGACCGCGCCGCCCGGTTCATCGTCCAGGTCCTGCGCCTGACGCCGCGCTCGACCGAGGGCCAGCAGGTCCGCGACTGGCGCATCGAGACCGACGTTGACGCGCACCTGCGTCGCAGTGAGGACTCCTTCGGCAACATCGTCCACACCCTCTATACCGAGCGGCCCACCAACGCCCTGATGGTGCGGGTGACCGGAGAGATCGCGACCGTGGACACCGGCGGCGTCCTGCGCGGAAGCCCCGAGCGACTCTCGCCTCTCGTCTTCCTGCGCGACACGCCCCTGACCCACGCCGACGGATCGTTGCGCCAACTCGCCGCCGAGGTCGGGGAGCAGGGTGATACGCTCGCCCGCCTGCACCGTCTGATGCAGGCCATCAACGGCGCGGTCGCCTTCATGGTCGGCTCGACCACCGCCGACCACACCGCCGCCGACGCCTGGGCCCAGCGTCAGGGCGTCTGCCAGGACCACGCCCAGATCTTCATCTCGGCCGCCCGCCGCATGGGCATCCCGGCCCGCTACATCTCCGGCCACCTGCACCGCACCGACGGGATAGAGAACCAGGAGGCCGCCCACGCCTGGGCCGAGGCCTGGGTCGAGGATCTGGGCTGGGTCGGCTTCGACGCCGCCAACGGCATCAGCCCGACCGAACACTATGTCCGCGTCGCCTGCGGTCTCGACGCGCTCGGCGCCTCGCCGATTCGAGGCATCAGCTACGGCGGGGGGCGCGAGACCATGACCGTGGCCCTGCGTGTGCGCCAGATGCAACAGACCCAGCAGCAACAGCAGTCGCAGGCCTGATCATGAACGCCGTTAACCTCGTGTTGAATCCCAGATCTGTTAACGTGACTGTTCCATTCGGATGGAGGCCCCGGTTCGGGGCCGGTCTTTCTCTATGACTTACTGCGTCGGCATGATGGTGGATGAGGGTCTGGCGATGATCGCCGACACCCGCACGAACGCCGGTGTGGACAACATCTCCTCCTACAAGAAGCTGCACGTCACCGAGATCACCGGCGACCGCGTCATCTCCATCGCCACCGCCGGCAACCTGTCGGTGACCCAGACGGCCCTGGCCATGCTGGCCGAGGGCGTGCTCATGCCCGGTCACGACGTGCCGGAAACGCTCGAGACCTGCCCGACCCTGTTCCGCGCGGCCCAGCTGGTCGGCTACTGCCTCAACCAGGTGCGCCAGGACCTTCAGCCGACGGTCGCGGCCGATGCGCTGAAGGTCACGGCCTCCATGCTGCTCGGCGGCCAGATCAAGGGCGGCAAGATGGGCCTCTACCTGATCTACGCCCAGGGTAATTTCATCGAGTGCGGGACCGATACCCCCTACCTCCAGATCGGCGAGCTGAAGTACGGCAAGCCCATTCTGGACCGGGCCCTGCACCCTGACACCCCGATGTCCGAGGCGGTCAAACTGGGGCTGATCAGCTTCGATTCGACCATCCGCTCGAACATCGCGGTCGGACCGCCCTTCGACATGATCGTGATCCCGCGCGACGCGCTGCACGGCGACCAGCGCCGCATCGAGGCCGACGATCCCTACTTCAAGGATCTCGGCCGCCGCTGGTCCGAAGCCCTGGCCGAGGCGCATCGGACCATGCCCGCCCCGCCGTGGATGGAACCGACCCCCGCCGCGCGACCCTGTATTTCGGTGGTGGGATAAGCTTCCCCTCTTCCTCGGGAGAGGAGGGCCATCCGGCGTTCCGGGAATGAAACTGCGACTAATTCGCAAATTGGCTTGCTCGCTCCGGCCAGGCTGCTATTGCGACCGCATCGCAGTTTCAACACCGGATCGCCGCATTGTCCCTCCCCAACGCCGTCACTCTTCGCGTAGTCGTTTCAGCCTCTGCCGCCCTCCTGACAGCGCTTCCCGCGACGGCCCTGGCGCAGTCCGGGCCGACCGACCTGGAGCCGATTATCGTCACGGGGGCGGCACGGGGCTATATCGCGCTCAACTCGGTCACCGCGACCAAGACCGACACCG
The DNA here is from genome assembly GCF_002280785.1 of Brevundimonas subvibrioides. GTDB lineage: Bacteria > Pseudomonadota > Alphaproteobacteria > Caulobacterales > Caulobacteraceae > Brevundimonas > Brevundimonas subvibrioides_B. The sequence goes on along the minus strand of NZ_NCEQ01000001.1, from coordinate 231,774 downwards.
CCCTGATCGACGTGCCGCAAAGCGTGACGGTGGTGACCCGCGCGCAACTGGACGACCAGGCGCTGTACAGCCTCGGCGACGTCTTGCGCTACGTTCCCGGCGTCACCGTGGGGCAGGGTGAAGGAAACCGCGACCAGATCACCCTGCGCGGCCAGAACACCACGGCCGACTTCTTCATCGACGGCGTGCGCGACGACACCCAGTACTATCGCGGACTGTACAATCTGGATCGGGTGGAGATCCTGAAGGGGCCCTACGCCCTGATCTTCGGACGTGGCGGCGGCGGCGGGATCATCAACCGCGTCCAGAAGGCGCCCAGCGCGGCCGGACAGTTTCTGGGCGTCCGGGCCAGCGCGAACAGCTTCGGCGCCTACGACCTGTCTGCAGACCTGAATGCGCCGATCGGCGCCATGGCCGCGTTCCGGATCAACGCCGTCTACGAGCAACTCGACAATCACCGTGACTACTATGAGGGGGAGCGGTTTGCGGTGAACCCGCATGTCGCCGTCGACCTCGGCAACGGCTGGAAGGCCGGTCTGTCCTACGAACATATCGACGACGACCGGGTCACCGACCGCGGCGTGCCTTCGCTGGCAGGGGAGCCGATCCGGGGCTATCGCGACCAGTTCTTCGGTGTTCCCGGCGTCAACCGCACGACGCTGGAGGCCGACATCGTCAAGCTGCGGATTGACGGCGCCGTCACGCCCGACCTGTCGTTCTCGACCACGGCCCTCTATGGCGACTACGACAAGGTCTATACCAATGTCTTCCCGAGCGGAGCCGCGACGGCCCGGACCGGCACGGTCGCGCTGGATGCCTATAGCGATCCGACCACCCGCCAGAATCTGCTGATCCAGAGCAACCTGGTCTGGACTGCGGCGACCGGCGGCGTGGGCCACATCGTCCTGTTCGGGCTTGAGTACGGCGATCAGGACTCCACCAACCGGCGGACCAACGGGGTCCTGTCCAACCGGACCTTCAATCTGGCCAATCCGGTGTTCCCGACGGTGGTCTTTTCAGCCCCGGCCCGGAACACGGTCTCCCATGTGGAGTCGGTCTCGGCCTATGTGCAGGACCAGATCAGCTTCGGTGAGCGGTTCGAGGCCGTCGTCGGCCTCCGATACGACCGCTTCGACATCGACGGGGTCGACCTCCAGCCCAATCCGGACCGGCCGTTCGCCCGGACCGACGACAAGGTCTCGCCGCGCCTCGGCCTGATCTTCAAACCCCGGCCCGAGGTCTCCCTGTTTGCCAGCTACAGCCAGTCGTTCCTGCCCCGGTCGGGCGACCAGTTCCTGACCCTGTCGACGACCCAGGCGAACCTTGAACCCGAAGAGTTCGTCAACCACGAGCTGGGTCTGAAATGGGACGTCCGACCCAATCTGCGCGGGGTCGAGCTCGGCATCACCGGCCGGATTTCACCGGCCTGGCAGATCAGCGGCGGCTATGCCTGGCAGGAGGCCGTGCTGCAGGGCAACGACGCAGTCCGGCTGGCCCAGGTCCCCGAGCATCAGTTCAGCCTCTGGAACCGGTATGATGTCACCGACCGGCTGGGCCTCGGCCTCGGCGTCATCCACCAGTCCGATCAGTTCGCCGCCATCCGCACAAGCGCGGCGACCACCCGGCTGCCCGCCTTCACCCGCGTCGACCTCGCGGCCTTCTATGCGGTCAGTGACACCGTTCAGGTCCAGCTCAACGTCGAGAACCTGTTCGACGCGACATATTTTTCCGACGCCCACAACAACTTCAACATCTCGCCGGGCGCCCCGCTGAACGCGAGACTGACTGTGAGGACGCGCTTCTAGGGTCGGTTCCCCGCAGGGCGACGCGGCCCCGCTGAGGCAGGGGCGTCACCAGCTCAGCGTCAGCCCCGCGCGTACGGTCCTCGGCGGCCCATACCCCGCCACCCCGTCGCCCGTCTCCGACACCTCGACCTCGGCGTCGAACAGATTGTCCGCAGCCACCCAGGCGACCACCCCGGTCCGCAGCTCGAACTCGGCCCGCGCATCCAGCGTCGTCGCCGCGTCCAGCACCCGGCTGTTCAGGTCGTCCTCGAACCGCGCGCTCTCGTACCGCACCCGCCCGACCAGCGTCAGCCGATCGACCACGCGCCAGTCCGCCCCCGCCGAGACGCTCCACTCCGGCGCCTGGGCCGGGCGCAGTGCCGTCAGCTGCGCCGCCGACGTTCCGCCATCGACCTCCGCATCCGTCCACGACAGAGCCCCATCGACGGACAGCCGCTCGCCGACCCGATGCCTGGCCGTCAGCTCGACGCCCGTCGCCTCGATCGTCCCCGCGTTCTGCCTCTGCCTCAGTACCCCGCCCGCCGGCACGAAGCCCGCCCTCGGGAAGGCGCCCGGCCCGACGCCGATGGTCACGTTGATGATGGCGTCCTCGATCCGGTTCCAGAACACCGTCGCGCCCAGCGAGGTCGCCTCGTCGTTCCAGGCCAGGCCGGCCTCGACGCCCTGGAGCTCTTCCGGAACCAGGGCCGCGTTGGCCTCGGTCAGGTCGTTGCCGACCCGGAACGGCCGGTGCAGTTCGTTCAGCGTCGCCGGCCGGAACCCGGAATAGGCGGCCGCCCGCGCCGCCAGCCCGCCGCCCAGATCACGCCGCGCCGCCAGCCGCGCCGAGACCACCTCGCCCGATCGATCCGGCGAACCCTCGTCCAGCGTCGGCTGACCGGTCGTCAGGTCGCGCTCGACCCGCCGGCCGTTGGAATTCGCCCACCCGTCGACCCGCAATCCGCCGGCCACCAGCCACGGCCCCGCCGTCCACGACGCCTCGCCATAGCCGCCGATCACCGAGGCCTCCCCGCCCGCAACCCGATCCCGCGTGAAGCTCCCGGCCATGAAACGGAACAGCTCCCGCGTCTCGCCCGCGTTGAAGCGGGCGTCGGCGCCCAGCTCCCACTCCAGCAAGCCGTTGCCCAGGGCGACGGCCACTCGGCGCAGGGCGACATTGGCGCCCCAGCCCTCGGCCGGGGTCGCGAACTGGTCGTTGGCCGGCGTGGTCGATCCCCGCCCGGCCGCGACTGCGACCGAGGTGTTGGCGAAGTCGCTCTCCCGGCGCCACACCTGAGCCCGCCAGCCCGACCGATCGGCCGAGGGCGTCCTCGAAACAGTTGCCGACCAGCTCTGCCCCGTCGCCGACGACCGGGCGCCCGCCAGACCGGACCCGCGATTCTCTTCATAGGCGGCGGCCCGCAGCGACAGCGCCGTCGCCGGATCGATCGCCACGTCCGCCCGCAGAGATCCGCTCAGCGTCGCCAGATCCAGCGGCCTGTCGACCGCGCCGGCTGCCGCGCCGCGCACGGGGACATAGCCGTCGCTCAGCTCCCGCTGCAACGCCCCGGTCAGGGCGAACCGCCCCGCGCCCAGCGTCGTCGCGGCCGCCAGCCTCCGCCCGCCATAGTCTCCGCCGGACACGTCCAGCGCTCCGCCGTCGCCGTCGCGTTCACGCAGCTGGATCACCCCGGTCAGGGCGCCTGCCCCATAGGGTCCGGCTCCCGCACCGCGCACGATGTCCAGGCCCGACAGACTTTCCGGCGCCACTTGCGACCACAGCACCCAGCCGCCGAACGGATCGTTCAGCGGCACGCCGTCCAGCGTCACCAGCGTCCGCCCGGCGCCCGATGGCGCGATGGCCCGGAGCGATATCCCCTGGGTCGTCGGATTGGCCGCCAGGCTCGAGGTCCGCCGGAACAGGCTGATCGCGGGCACGGTCTGCAGCGCCTCATCGATCCGCCTCGCCCGGCCCAGCACCCCCTCGTCCAGCCGGATCACGGAGAAGGCCGCGTCTCCCGCGGCGGGCGGCAGACGCGCGGCGGTGACGACGATGTCGGGAAGGTCGGCGGGGATGTCTTGCAGCATGCGACTCTTTCTTGGATCCAACCGGCTGAGCCGGGGACCTCTCCCCCTGTTCCGTGCATCCCCGCGAAGGCGCGGAGCCAGGTCTGGGCTATCTTACCGAAGGCTGATCATCAGCGCTTTCAGGCATGGTGACACATGAAAGCATGGGGTCCCACCTTCGCGGGGATCCTGGGATCCGGAAATGCCTAGACGCGCAACCGTTCCAGCAACTCCGCCGCGAACGTGGACAGAGTATCGTCCCGCGCCCCCATGACGATGATCCGGTCGCCCGGTTTCGCCAGCGTCACGATCCGGTCGCCGCAGGCGGCGCGATCGTGCAGGGCCTCGGCGTTGCGACCCTCGGTGCGGACGCCCGAGGCGATGTCCTCCGACCCCACGCTGCGATCCGTGGTGCCGCCGTAATAGACGGGCTCCGGCATCAGCAGCAGGTCGTCGGGCTTCAGCAGGCCTGCGAAGGTCTCGATGAATTCCCGCTTCATCAGCTTCAGCGGCCCGAAGCCGTGCGGCTGGAACAGGATCAGCAACCGCCCGTCGAAGGCGTGCAGCGTCTTCACCGTCGCGGCGATCTTGTCCGGGTTGTGGGCGAAGTCGTCCAGAACGGTGATCCCGTTCGCGACCCCCACGACCTCCATCCGCCGCCTGATCCCGGCGAAGCTCTCCAGCGATGTCACCGCCGCCTCCAGCGGCACGCCCAGCGCCCGCACCGCCCCCAGGGCCGCCAGCGCATTGGCGACATTGTGTGCGCCGGGCACGTTCAGGGTCGCCGCGATCCGCGTCCCGCTCGAGCGCTCGGTCAGGTCGAAGGTCATGCCGGCGGGCAGGGGTTTCAGGTCGTGCGCCGCATAGTCCGCCGCCTCATTGCCCAGGGCGAAGGTCAGAACCGTCTCCGCCCGCCCCTGGTCCACCATGGTTTGCGCCAGGGCCGCCGTCTCGACGTTGTCGAGGTTCAGCACTGCGGTCCGCGCCCCGCCCGTGAAGCCGCCGAACAGGTCGCGCAGCTCCTCCATCGACTTGTGGTCCAGCGAGATGTTCGACACTACGGCCACCGTCGGATCGTAGCGGGCGATCGAGCCGTCCGACTCGTCCACCTCGGCCACGAACAGGTCGGCGCCGCCCACCAGGGCGCTGGCGAACGGATGATCCGCGTCGGCGAAATTCCGCATCACCGCCCCGTTCATCACGGTCGGCTCCCGCCCCGACTGGCTCAGAATCCAGGCGATCATGCCGGTGATCGTCGACTTGCCGCTGGTTCCGGCCACCCCCACCGAGGTTGGGGCCGCGTTGAAGATCTGGCTCAGCAACTCCGGCCGGGTAACGATCTCTGCGCCCACCCGCTTCGCCGCCCCGATGTCCGGCACCGTGGCCTCGACCGCCCCGGTCGCCACCACGATATGGTCGCCGCGCACCCCGGACCCGTCCTGGGGATGCAGAACCACGCCGTGGCGCTTAAGCCAGTCGAACTTCTCCGGCGTCCGCCCCTGGTCCAGCGCCCGGTCCGATCCCTCGATCGCCGCGCCGCGCGCCTGGACGATCATGGCCAGGGGCAGCATGCCCGACCCGCCGATGCCGCAGAAGAAATAGGATGGTTCGCTCATGGTCCGGTGACTAAAGAGGAGAAGCCGGGGAGGGAACACAAGAATGAAGATCGGGGTCGTCGCCGTCTCGTCCCGCTTCGCGAAGGAGCGCGCCGAGGCCATCCAGGCCTGGTTCGACCTGAAGTTCCCGCTGGGCGAGGTCACCGTCGCCTTCCACCCCAACAGTTTCGACAAGTCCGGCCATTTCGCCGGCGATGACGCCGCCCGCGCCGATGCCTTCGTCGAGTTCGCCAACGACCCGCGTCTGGATCACATCTGGTTCGCGCGCGGCGGTTACGGCTCCTGCCGCATCGCCGAGGCGGTCATGCCGCGCCTGACCGAGGTGGCGAGGCGGAAACGGTATCTCGGCTATTCCGACGTCGGCTCGATGCTGGCCATCCTCTACAGGAACGGCTTCAACGTCGCCCACGGCCCGATGGCCTCCGACGGCGTGCGCAACGATCCGACCGGCTTCCGCTCCCTGAACTGGCTGCGCAAGGGCGAGACCGAGGGTCTGGAGCCGTCGTTGCTCAGCGATCCCCGCCCGGCCGTCGCCTTCAACCTGACGGTCCTCGACCAGCTGCTGGGCACCCCGCTGGAGCCCGACCTGACCGGTCACATCCTGATGCTCGAGGACGTGTCCGAGGCCGCCTACCGCATCGACCGGATGATGTTCCACCTGACCAGCCAGCCGTCGATCCGCCGCGTCGCCGGCATTCGCGCCGGCCGCTTCACCGACGTCACGGTCAATGAGCCGGACTTCGGCCTGACCGGCGAACAGATCGTCCAGTTCTGGTGCGAGCGCTCGGGCATCCCTTACCTCGGCCTCGCCGACATCGCCCACGACCGCGAGAACAAGGTCGTGCCGTTCGGGCCACGGCCTTAACCCTATCGCTCCCGCCTCCGGGGAACCCTATCGACATCGAACGCGGGTGTGAGTCACATGCCTCCCGATGGGGCGTAACGGATACCTGACCCTGCCGGCATGGACACGGGCGGCCATGGTCGGCGTGCTGGGCGGAGCCGTTCTCGCGAGTGCGACGGCCGTATCGGGGGATGCGGTCGCGGCGGCTGAGAGCCGCAGTTTCATCACTTCCGACGGGGCCCGCCTCCACTATCTGGAGGCGGGTCCTAGCGGAGCCCGGACCGTGGTCTTCGTGCCCGGCTGGACCATGCCCGCCTGGATCTTCGAGACCCAGATCGAGGCCCTGTCCGACCGCTACCACGTCCTCGCCCTCGATCCGCGCGGCCAGGGCGAGAGCGAGGTGACCCGCTTCGGCTACACCCATGAGCGTCGTGGTCGGGATATCGGCGAGCTGATCGACCATGCCGCCGAAGGCCCGGTCGTACTCGTCGGCTGGTCGCTGGGCGTGCTCGACAGCCTGGCCTGGGTCGCCGACGGCGGGGCCGACCGGATCGCCGGCCTCGTCCTGATCGACAACTCCATCGGTGAGGAACCGGCGCCGCGCGCCGCCCCGGCTCCGCCGCGGTCCGCTACCCCGCCGCCCGAGCCGACGCCACAGGAACGCCGCGCCCGCCGCGCCGCCTTCGTCGCCTCCATCTTCGCCCATGATCCGGGGGCGGACTATCGCGCCCGCCTGACCGATCAGGCCCTGCGCATGACCGTCGAGGACGAGCGTCGGCTGCTCGCCTACGACGTCACCCGCGAATACTGGCGCGCCGCCGTCCATTCCACCGACCGCCCCGTCCTCTATGTCGTCCGTCCTCGCTGGCGAGAACAGGGCGAGACCCTCGTCCGCACCCACCCGGACGCCTCCATGACCGTCTTCGAGGACGCCGGCCACGCCCTGTTCGTCGATGAGCCGGAGCGGTTCAACGCCCTGCTGCTCGACTTCCTCGACACCCGGGTGGCGAGGACGGTCCATTGACCGCCGCCCCCGACCTGACCGGCAAGACCCGCGCGGCCCTGATCCCGCTGTTCCTGATCGCCATGGGGGTGGTCGGGATCGAGAACGCCCTGACCCGCTATTTCGCCGTCGCGAAATGGTCGGAGTACGGCTACTGGATCATCTCCATCGTCATGGCCGGGTTCGCGCTCTCGGGCGTCGTCACGGCCCTGTTCCGCGACAGTGTCGCCCGGCACGGCGTGATCCTGAGGACCGTTCTTCCGGCGGCGATGGTGATCGCGGCGGCCGTCGGATACCAGCTGGTCACGGCCAACGCCTTCAACCCGCTGCAGCTTCAGAACCCGACCACCTGGCCCGATCAGGTCAGGAACATCGGCCTCTACTACGCGGCCCTGCTGCCCTTCTTCTTCCTCGCCGGCCTCTACATCAGCCTGATCTTCGTCCTGAACCACCGCGAGATCGGCCGGGTCTACGGCTACGACCTGATCGGCGCAGGGCTCGGCGCGGCCCTGGCGCTCGGCCTGATGTTCGTCGTCCATCCCTTCCTGCTGGCGCCGGTCCTGCTGGTTCCGCTGGCCCTCTCGACCCTGTTCCAGCCCGGCCGGCTGAACTGGCTCGGCGCGGGTCTGGCCGGCGCGGCCCTTGTCGCCGGTGAGGCCATCCTCTTCCTCGGCGCGCCCCCGGCCTTCTCCGAGTTCAAGGCCATCTACGCCCCGCTCAATACCCCGGGCGCGGCCGTCGTCGCCGAGATCCGCCAGCCCCGCGGCCACTATCTGCTGCTCGAGAATTTCACCGAACGGGTCGACGCCGACGTCTCCAACAACGCCGGCCTGATGGGGATCGCGGGGCCGCCCTCGACCTATGGCCTGTATCGCGACGGCAACCGCATCGCCTCCCTGCCGAAGGCCGGTCCGCTCGACGCCGCCTATGCGCCGAGCGCACTCAGCGCCGCCCCCTATGCCCTGCGCCAGTCTCCGGCCATCCTGCTCGTCGGCCTGTCCGGCGGCTTCCGCGTCGCCGAGGCCCTGGCGCTCGGCGCCGCCCGCGTCGACGGCGTCGAGGGCGAACCCGTCCTGCGTCACGCCCTCGCCGCCGGCCTCGGCCCGTCGCCGGCGCTTGCCGCGGACGCCAGAGTCACCCTGCTGGACGGAGGCCCCATCGCCGCCGCCTGGCGCGCGGGGCCGAATTCCTACGACATCATCGACGTCTCCGCCGACTTCGTGGATGCCGCCCCCGCCAATGTCACGGGCGTTACCGAGGAGGCGCTCGCCGCCTATCTGACCGCGCTGAAGCCCGGCGGCGCCGTGTCGATCTCCGTCTCTATCCGCGACTTCCCCGTCTATGCCCTGAGGGTCCTTTCGACTGCCCGTGAAGCACTGCTGGCCAGGGGCATCGTCGATCCGTCCGCCCACGTCCTGATCTACCGGTCCGCGTGGAACGCCCGCATCCTGATCAGCCCCACCGCCTGGTCGCCCGCAGACGTGGCCGCGCTTCAGGCCTGGTGCGCCGAACGGTCGTTCGACGTCTCCTGGCGTCCCGGCATGGATGTGGTCGCGGCTCGGGCGACCCTCTTCAACGACCTGCCCAGCGTCTCCTTCGACACCGGCCAGATGACTTCGAACGGCCCCGACGACGCCATCGCCAACGAGGTCGCCGCCGTCCTCGCCGGTCGCCCGTCGCCGTCGTCCGAGGCCTTCCACGTCCGCCCCGCGACGCTCGACCGCCCCGCCTTCTATTCCTCCCTGCGCCTCGAACGCCTCGACACATTGATCAAGCGGCTCGAGGTCCTGCCCCAGGCCGAGATCGGCGCCCTGGTGAACATCGCCGTCCTGGGTCAGGCCATCGTCATCGCCCTTCTGGTCCTGGCCGCGCCCGCCCTGTTCCGCCGTCGCGCGGGAGGGGTGAAGGAGAAGTCGAAACTCTGGCCCGCCCTGTATTTCCCGGCGCTCGGCCTCGGCTTCCTGCTGGTCGAGATCTTCCTGATCGACAAGGCGGCCTTCTATCTCAACGACTATTCGTCGGCCTTCGCCCTGGTCCTGACGGCCATGCTGATCTTCTCCGGTCTCGGCAGCATGATCGCCGGCCAGTGCGCCGCCATGCCCAAGGTCGCCTCCATGATCGGCCTGATCGTCGTCCTCGGCTGGATCGGCGCCATGCTGGTCGGCGCCGAGGACTTCATGATGCGCACCCTCGACCAGTCGTGGGCGATGAAGGCGGGCCTCGTCGTCCTCGCCGCCGCCCCAGTGTCATTGGCGCTGGGCCTGCCGTTCCCGCTCGGCCTGATCCAGGTCGGCGACGGTCGCGCCCTGCCCTGGGCCTGGGGACTGAACGGCGCCTTCTCCGTCGTCGCCACGCCGCTCGCCAATCTGATGAGCCGCGACGTCGGCTTCTCGTCCCTGCTGATTGTGGCGGCCGGCCTCTATGCCCTCGCCTTCCTCGTCCTGCCGGTCGCCGCCGCTGTCCGAAAGACCATCCCGGTGTTCGAGCCCGCCGTTCCGGCCAATCCCTTTGCCGACCTGCCGGACCCCGAGCCCGCCCGCCTTGACCCCTTCCCGGCGCAGACTGGCCCGAGCCAGTCTGTCCAGAGCCAGACGAGCCCCGCATGACCCCTGATCGCACGATGATGGACCGCCGCACCCTGCTGAGCGCCGCCGGCGCCGCGACCCTGACCGGGCTCGCCGCCTGCGACGAGGCCACGATGAAGTCCGTCCAGGCCCGCCTCAACCCGACCCAGGCCGCGGGCGGGGCAGGGGCCGCCGCGCCCGCCGCCCCGGCCACGGCCGCCGCCGGGGCAGCCTCGGCCGTCTCCGCGACCGTCCGTATGCCGAGCGAGCCCTGGACCTACGCCCGCTTCAACGCCGCCATGCAGGCCTCGCAGCGTCCCCACGCGATCACCGAGGCCCAGTTCACCGAGATCCAGGCTCGCAAGCCCGCCGCCATCGAACGCATCAGGACCTATCTGGACGGCCGTTTCGGGGCCCACGATCCGAACGTGATCCAGGCCTTCGAAAGCCTGCCGCGCGAGTATTTCCACTACGCCTACGCCTCGGACGCCTCGACCGCGTATCAGGCCTGGGAGGCGAACCCCAAGCCCTGGGCCATCGGCCACGGCAGCGTGCTCTCTGACTATCTGGGTCAGGCCTATATGACCCAGCTCGCGGCCCCGAAACCGACCGATGTGACGCTGGAGATCGGCACCGGCTCGGGCTTCCAGTCGTCCCTGCTCAGCCGCATCGTCCGCGACAGCTACACCATCGAGATCATCCAGCCGATCGGCGAGGCGGTCGGCAAGATCTGGGCCCCGCTCGGCTACGACAATGTCCACGGCAAGGTCGGCGACGGCTATTTCGGCTGGCCCGAGGTGACCGAGGGTTTCGACACCATCATGCTGACCTGCGTCGCCCAGTACGCCCCGCCCGAGTTGTTCCGCCAGCTCAAGCCGGGCGGCAAGCTGATCATCCCGATCGGCCAGCCCTTCCGCCGCGGTCAGGTCCTCTATGTCTACACCAAGGACGCCGACGGCCGGGTCCGTTCACGCCGCGATGTGGGCGTCTTCTTCATCCCCATGACCGGCGCGATGCAGCAGCGACGGAATCCCGTGTGAGGTCCGTCTAAGGTCCGCACTGGATATGCCTCCAGGTCCGAAACGGAGCCGTCATGAGCTTGAATCCATCGCCGCGGCCGATCGCCTGGCCCATGCTGGCACGCCAGATTCACACGATCCTCGGCATGGTCATCGCGCCCTCGATCCTGATGTTCGCGCTGACCGGCGGCCTGCAGATCTTCCGCCTGCAGGAAAGCCATCCCGGCTATACGCCCGCACCGCTGATCGAGAAGCTGGGTCGGGTGCACAAGGACCAGGTCTTCGACGTGCAGCCCCCGCGCACGCCCCGGCCCGAGACGGCGCGTCCGGCCGGAGCCGCGGCGCCGCAGGAGGCCGGGAAGCCCGCGACCCCGCTCTCGAAGAGCCTGCTCCAGTGGTTCTTCGTCCTGGCCGCGGTCGGCCTGTTCCTGTCGACCCTGCTGGGCGTCTGGATGGGCGTGACGATGGGACGGCTGAAGATCGTCGCGCGCTGGGCGCTGCTCGCCGGGACGGTCATCCCGGTCGCGATCCTGCTGATCCCCTAGGCGGCCTGCGCCCGATCCCCGAACGCCGCCCATCCCCGCGAAGGCGGGGACCCAGTGCTTGAGTGAGGCTCGGCGTCTGGGATCGCCTCACGGCGCGCAGGCGAGAGTCATCGTCCTGAGACCGGGGCCCCGCCTTCGCGGGGATGAGCGGATGACGGATGCACTCACCTCCGTGAAGAAGAATTTATTCTCCATCCGAGCTTGCGCTGGCCGCGTGCGACGACCACGTCTCAACCGGGTCTTTGAAATCGCCAGACACGACGACCGACCGTGCAACCCGAGTCCAAAACAGCCGAGAGAACTTTTCTTTTACAGTACAATGAGATAGCGCGTCCTGCTTTGAACTTCCCGCAGGTTTTGGACTCTTTGCACCCTGTTTTTTTGGAGTCCAGTCAGGCCGCCTCGGCCCGCACCTCCGCCAGGGCATCCAGCGCCTGCACCAGGTCCGCGATCAGGTCGTCCTCGTGCTCCAGACCGACCGACAGCCGCAGCAGGCCGTCGGTGATCCCGGCGACGACGCGCGCTTCCGGCGTCATGGCGGCGTGGGTCATGGTCGCCGGGTGGGCGATCAGACTTTCGACCCCGCCCAGCGACTCGGCCAGGGTGAAGGTCTCCAGCGTCTCGACCAGCTGGCGCACGGCCTCGACCCCGCCGGCCAGTTCGAAACTGAGCATGGCGCCCGGTCCCTGCTGTTGGCGTGCGGCCAGCGCATGGCCGGGGTGCGACGTCAGGCCCGGATAGTGGACGACCGACACCGCCGGGTGGGCCGCCAGCAGGTCGGCGACCTTGCCCGCCGTCGTCTGCTGCCGTTCGATCCGTGCAAAGAGGGTCCGCACCCCGCGCAGGGTCAGATAGGCGTCGAACGGCGAGCCGGTCACGCCCAGGCAGTTGGCCCACCAGGCCAGCTCGGCATGGTCCGCCGGATCGGCCGCGATCACCGCCCCGCCGACCACGTCGGAATGGCCGTTGATATACTTCGTCGTCGAATGGACCACGATGTCGGCGCCCAGTTCGATCGGCCGCTGCAGCGCCGGCGACAGGAAGGTATTGTCGACCACCACCTTGGCCCCCACCCGATGGGCGCGGGTGCAGATGTCGGCGATGTCGACCACGCGCAGCAGCGGGTTCGACGGCGTCTCGATCAGGACCAGCCTGGGGTTCAGGGCCAGCGCCGCATCCAGCGCGACGGTGTCGCCCTGATCGACCCACAGCACCTCGAAATGCCCCTTCTTCGCCCGGGCGCACAGCAGGCGGTGGGTGCCGCCGTAGCAGTCGTGCGGCGCGATCATCAAATCGCCGGGCTCCAGCAGGCTGAGCGGCAGGTCGACCGCCGCCATGCCGGTCGCCGTGACCACGCAGCCGGCGCCGCCTTCCAGCTCGGCCAGGGTCTCGGCCAGGACGTCACGCGTCGGATTGCCGGAGCGGCTGTAGTCGTACTTCCGCTTCTGTTCGAAGCCCGCGAACGAATAGTTCGAGGACAGATACAGCGGCGGCATCACCGCGCCGTGGGCCGTGTCGGTATCGACGCCGGAGCGGGCGCAGGTGGTGCGGACGTCGTGCGGGCGCTTGCCGGTGGGACGGGTCATTGGTCGATCTCCTTGAGCGCGGAACGGAGGATGGCGGCGACCGCTTCGTCCTCCTTCAGAAAGGCGTCGTGGCCGTACAGGGACGGGGCCTCGACCAGACGCCACAGGGCGGGCAGGCGAGCGCCGAGCTCGCGGATGTCATCGATCGGCACCAGCCGGTCCGAGGTGAAGCCGACCAGGGTCACCGGGGTCCGGATCGCCTCGGGCGTCACGCTGTGGCGGTCGATCGAATCCGACAGCGACAGCCAGCGGGCCGGCGTCGTGTGGGTCCGGTAGGCCTTGCCCCGTGCGGTCAGGTATTCGCACACGGGATAGGCCTGGCCCGCCGCCGCGGGGGCCTCGGTCTCGAACCGCTCGCCGAACTCCTCGGCGGTGCGATAGGTGGTCATGGCCAGTTCGCGGGCCAGGGCGACCCCGTCCTCGGGGCGGCCGGCGGCCTCGGCCAGCTGCAGGATGCGCCGCTGGATGCCGCGCCAGGCCGTCGCCTGCGGATGGGCCCGGTGGGCGGCGGAGACCACAACCAGCTGCTCGACCTGGTCCGGGAACAGCTCTCCGAAGGCCAGGGCGATCATGCCGCCATAGGAGCAGCCGACGAAGGCCGAGACGACCGGATCGCCGATCTCGGCGAGGATCAGCTTCAGCAGCCGGGCCTGGTCCTGGGTGGTGATGGTGACCGGCGTCGCGCCGTGGGCCGCCTCGGGCGCATAGTCGAAGGCCAGGACCTGGAAGCGGCTCAGGTCGATCGGCCCGCGGATCGAGACCGCGCCCGACCACCAGCCCAGGCCGTTGGTCTCGGTCCGGTGCACGAACCGCCCCGCCGAGATGCCGCCGGCCACGACCACCAGCGGCGCCCCGGCCCGGCCGTGCAGCCGCCCGACGATCTGCCGCTGGCCCAGCCGCTCGCCGGACTGGAGGCGGAAGTCGACCGGGATGTCGACGGCGATATCGACCGCACCGCCGCCCTTGCGGGCTAGGATCGCAGTCGAGCGCGCTGTCGGGCGACAGAGGGGTTCTGCGGAAATCTGTTGAGTGTCGAAAGCCATGGCGTCGTCTGCATCGTCCCGCCCAGCAAGGCTCCGGATGCGATGACAGATCGTGGAGACGTCGCCTCGTCGACGCTCCACTCATCTCTCGCGGACCCTTCGAAAAGGATCCTCGCAGGAGTTGGCACCGTTCGGCTGGAAACCGATGGTTGCCCCGACGTCAAAGGGCCTATCCCTCGGTCGGTCTTGATGAGTGAATTTACGTTGCGGGTGCGAAGACCGCCGGTCAAGAGAAAAAATCTACCCCATTGATCCAGTCTGACGAATAGGCTGTGACTGAAAGGTCGCTACAGAGACGGTAGGCGCAAAAAAGATGCTCTAACCGGGTTGACGACGGTCGTTTCTCCCGACACTGTGAGATCAACGATTTTTACAGGAACTCGCCCGTGTCCCGTCCCGGCAACATCGCCGTTTCGACCTCGACCACCGCTCTCGCGGTGCGCTCGATGACGCTCGCGACTCCCATTTCGACCACGACCGGTATGACCATCACCGGCCCCTCGCGGGCGGGAACAGGTTAGCGCGCAGGTCGAAAACACCTCAGCCAACCCAGACCCGCCCGGCCCCGGCCAGGCGGGTTTTCTATTGCCCTGATCCCAAGCTCCTCCCCGAACGGAACATCCAGATGCCCCACTCCAGCGCCCGTCTCGCCGTCGTCGAGAAACCGATCGCCGAGCCTTCGCCCACCGCCGAAGTGGTGGTGCTGAAGTTCGGCTCCTCGATCCTGCAGGACCAGTCCTGCGCCCCCGCTGTCGCCTCCGAGATCTATGGCCACGTCCGCGCGGGCCGGAAGGTGATCGCCGTGGTCTCGGCGCTGGGCGGCCACACCGACCGCCTATTTGCCGACGCACGCGCCCTCGGCCTCGATCACGAGAACGACCTCCTTCCCGGCTATGTGGCGCTAGGGGAGGAGAAGGCGGCGGCGCTCGTGGCCATCGCCTGCGACCGGATCGGCCTGGATGCGGCGGCATTGTCCGTGCGCGAACTGGGCATTGTGGCCGACGGCCCGGCCGAGCATGCGCATCCCGTCTCGCTGCGCAGCGACGCCCTGTGGAAGGCGCTGGCGGACCATCAAGTCGTCGTTGTTCCGGGCTTCGGCGCGGTGGGTGAGAAAGGGAAGGTGGTGCTGCTGGGGCGCGGCGGTTCGGACCTGACGGCGGTCTTCCTCGCGGCCGAACTGGGCCTCAGCCGCGTGCGTCTGGTGAAGGATGTCGACGGCCTCTACGACCGCGATCCGGCCTCGGCCTCGGGCAAGCCGCTGCGCTATCGCCGGGCCAGCTGGGACGACGCCCGCCGCCACGGCGGCGCCCTGGTCCAGCACGACGCGATCGACATGGGCCTGCAGCGGTCGGTGGAGATCGAGGTGGCCGCGCTCGGTCGCGCCGACTGCACGGTGGTCGGAGACCATTCAGCGCCTCCCGGGCCGTCAATCCCTGATGCCCCTCTGAAGGTGGCCATCGCGGGCTGCGGCGTCGTCGGCGGCGGCCTGCTGCAACGGCTGCTGAAGGATAACCGGTTCCAGGTGGTCGGCGTGCTGGTGCGCGATCCATCCAAGCCCCGGGATGTGGAGGCGCCCGCCGAACTGTTCACGTCCGACCGTGAGTCTCTGCTGGCGCTTCGGCCCGACATCCTGCTGGAGGCCCTGTCGGAGGGCGCCGCCGGTCACGATCTGATCCGCGCGGCCCTGGAACGCGGCATCGATGTCGCCAGCGCCAACAAACAGGCGATCAGCCGGGACCCGGCCGGTCTCGCCGACGCCGCCCGTGCTCACGGCTCCCACCTCGCCTATTCGGCGGCGGTCGGGGGCGGGGCGCCGATGATCGAGACCCTGCGCGTGGCCAGGGCGGCCGGGCCGGTGAAGGGATTCGAGGCGGTGCTGAACGGCACGGTCAACTTCATGCTGACGCGGCTTCAGGCCGGCGCGGATTTCGCCGACGCCCTGGCCGATGCCCGGGTCGCGGGCTTCGCCGAGGAGGATCCGTCGTCGGATCTTGAGGGCCGCGATTCGGCCGCCAAGGTCCGGTTACTGGCTTTCGAGGCCTTCGGGCGGACCCCGGCCGAAGCCGACGTGCCCTGCGCCGTCCTGTCGGAGGCGTTCAAACCGGCCGGGCCGGTTCGCCAGATCGGCGCCTGTGTTCGGGACGGGGAGGGGCTGAGAGCGTCGGTTTCGCTTGACGTAGGCCTCGACGATCCGTTCTTCCAGAGCCTGGACGGGGAGCGCAACGCCTTGAAGGTCTATGGCGAGGATGGTCGGGTTTGGTCGTGCAAGGGCCGCGGCGCGGGCCGCTGGCCGACGACCGAGAGCGTGCTGGCGGACCTCGCCGACATCGTTCGCGCGCGCCATGCGTCGCTGGGTCACCACTAGCGCGTGGCCGTTTTCACTCCGGTCACCGACGATGACGCGCGCGCGTTCCTGGCGGACTATCCGCTGGGCGCGTTCGAGGCATTGCATCCCATCGCCGAGGGGGTGGAGAACACCAACTATCGGCTGGAGACCCGTGGCGCCCGCCATGTCCTGACCCTGTTCGAGGCACGCACCGACGCAGCATCTCTGCCGTTCTGTCTGGGCCTGACCGACCATCTCGCGGGCCGGGGACTTCCGGCGCCGAGGCCGGTCCGGAGCAAGGACGGCGCCTGGGTCGGGGCGCTGAACGGCCGACCGGCGGCGGTGATCGAATGGCTTCCGGGCGCCTGGCTGCGGGACCCGTCTTCGGCCGAGGTCGAGGCGGCGGGGGCGATGCTGGCGCGACTGCATCTGGAGGCCGGCGGCTTCCCGGTCCAGAGGGCCAACCCTGTCGGGCCCGTGGTCTGGCGGGCGCTGGCGGATCGGTCTGCGACGGTGGCCAGCGGGGAGGACCGCGAGATCCTGGACGGCGTTGAAGTGGCCCTGGCGCGGCTTGGTGACCCCTGGGCGGAGGATTTGCCTCGCGGACCGATCCATGCCGACTATTTCCCCGACAATGTCCTGTTCGACGGAGGTCAGGTATCCGGCGTCATCGACTTCTATTTCGGCTGCACGGACCTGTTGGCCTATGACCTCGCTATTGCGCTGAGCGCCTGGGGATTCGATGGCTCAGGCGTCGCCATCTCCGGTTCGGTCGACGCCTTCCGGCGCGGATACGAGGCTGTGCGCCCCCTGACCCGGGCGGAGGCCGCCGCGCTGCCGACGCTCGGCGAGGCCGCCGCGATCCGTTTCACCCTGACCCGGCTTCACGACCGCATCTTCCATGACCCGACCAAGCTGGTGACACCCAAGGACCCGGCCGCCTTCTTCCGCCGTGCCGCGTGGTGGCGCGAGGCGGCCTGAGCGTTTCGGCACGACCCCAACTTACACCCTTTGGCGAACCCGCTTCGCCGAACCGAACCAGAATGACGATGGCCCAGACTTCCGAACGCTATGTTTCGACCCGAGGCGAGACCTCCGGCAGCGACTTCGCCGAAGCCTTGCTGCGCGGCATGGCTCCTGACGGCGGCCTCTACTTGCCGGAAGCCTGGCCCAGCCTCTCACCCGAGAGCTGGGCGGCCGGGCGCGGCTATGTCTCGATCGCGACACGAGCCATGGCGCCCTTCATCGGCGACGCCCTGCCAGCGGGCGCGTTGGGCCGGGGGCTGGCTCGACTGACGGCGGGCTTCGAGCCCGCCGAGGTGACGCCGCTGCGTCGGCTCGAGGACGGCCTCTATATGCTGGAGCTGTTCCACGGTCCGACCGCCGCCTTCAAGGACCTGGCGATGCAGCTCGCGGCGGCGCTTTCGTCCGAGGCGCTGGCGGCGTCGGGCGAGCGACTGACCCTGGTTACGGCGACCAGCGGAGACACCGGCGCGGCCGCCGTGGCCGCCTTCGCCAATGCCGATCGGGTCCGGCTGATCGTGCTCCACCCGCATGAGCGGGTCTCGGCCGTCCAGCGCCGCCAGATGACCACGGTTGAGGCCCCGAACGTGCTGAACCTGGCCGTTCGCGGGGACTTCGACGACTGTCAGCGGCTGGTGAAGGGGTTGCTGGCCGACGAGAGCCTGCGCGACGGGGGCCGGTTCTCCAGCGTGAACTCGATCAATTGGGCCAGGCTGGCGGGACAGATTCCTTATTACTTGTCAGCGGTTTCACAACTGGCTGCGCTGGGCGAGACGCGGGCGCCGGTGTTCGTGGTCCCGACGGGCAATTTCGGCGACGCTTTTGCCGGGATCGCGGCGTCGCGGATGGGGTTGCCGGTCGCCGGGTTCGTCGCCGCCGTGAACCGCAACGACGCCCTGGCGCGCGCCATCAACGACGGCGTCTATGCCAGGAAGGCCGCCGTCGAGACCGCATCGGTCAGCATGGATGTGCAGGCCCCGTCGAACTTCGAGCGTCTGGTGTTCGAGGCTTCGGGTCGAGATGCGGACCTGACCCGCGCCCTGTTTGAAACCTTCGCACGCGAGGGCTCGGTGACGGTCCCGCCGGCGCTGCTCGACGCGATCCGCGCCGAGGTCTCGGCCGTGTCAGTCAGTGAGGACGCGACGCGTGAACAGATCGCCCATGCCTACGCGACCTGGGGTCAGGTCGTCTGCCCGCACACCGCGGTCGCCCTCTCGGCTGCGCGGGGCGTGAACAGAAGCCGGGGTCCGGTGGTGGCGCTTGCGACCGCCCATCCCGCCAAGTTCGGCAAGGACGTCGCGCCGGTGCTCGGCTTCAATCCCGCCCCGCCCCGGGTCATTCGCGAACTGGGTGACCGGGCCGAGCGGTTCGAGATCATCGACGCTGATGCCGCAGCGGCGAGGGCGGCAGTGCGTGCCTTCTCTGGCTAGGCCGAAGGTCCCGCTCGCACGGGGTGCGCACCGTCACGGTTGTTGCTATCGATGGGTGTGACCGATCCGACGCCCTCCGCCCGCCTGACCCACCTCCAGTCGCTGGAGGCCGAGGCGATCCATATCCTGCGCGAGGTGGCGGCCGAGATCGAGCGGCCGGTGATGCTGTATTCGATCGGCAAGGATTCCGCCGTGATGCTGCATCTGGCGAGAAAGGCCTTCTTCCCGGGGCCGATCCCCTTCCCGCTGATGCACATCGATACGACGTGGAAGTTCAGGGACATGTATGCCCTGCGCGACCAGGTCGCGGCGGCGGGCGACGTCGATTTGAAGATCTGGGTCAACGAGGATGCGCGGTCGCGGGGGATCAATCCGTTCGATCACGGCTCCCTCCATACCGACCTTTGGAAGACCGAGGGGCTTAAACAGGCGCTGGATCATCACGGCTTTCAGGCGGCCTTCGGCGGGGCGCGGCGCGACGAGGAGAAGTCCCGGGCCAAGGAGAGAATCTTCTCCTTCCGCTCGGCCGGACATCGCTGGGACCCCAAGAACCAGAGGCCGGAGCTCTGGCGGCTCTACAACACGCGGATCGGGGCGGGGGAGAGCATTCGCGTCTTCCCGATCTCGAACTGGACCGAGCTGGATGTGTGGCAATACATCGAGCAGGAAGCGATCCCGATCGTGCCGCTGTATTTCGCTCGGCCGAGGCCGGTGGTCGAGCGCGACGGGGCGCTGATCATGGTCGATGACCAACGGATGCGGTTGCTGCCCGGCGAGACGCCTTCGGTAAGGTCGGTGCGGTTCCGGACCCTCGGCTGCTATCCGCTGACCGGCGCGGTCGAGAGCGAGGCGACCAGCGTCGCCGACATCATCGCCGAGATGAAGGCCTCCACCACCTCGGAACGGCAGGGGCGGGTGATCGACCACGACCAGTCCGCCTCGATGGAGAAGAAGAAGGCGGAGGGCTATTTCTGATGAAGTCCCTGCTTCGCTTCATCACCTGCGGCTCGGTGGACGACGGCAAGTCGACCCTGATCGGGCGGTTGCTCTACGATACCAAGACGATCCTCGACGACCAGATGTCGGCGCTGGAAGCGGACTCGAAGAAGGTCGGGACCCAGGGTCAGAACATCGACTTCGCCCTGCTGGTCGACGGTCTGGCGGCCGAGCGCGAGCAGGGCATCACCATCGACGTGGCCTATCGCTTCTTCGCCACCGAGCGGCGAAAATTCATCGTCGCCGATACGCCGGGCCACGAACAGTACACGCGCAACATGGTCACCGGCGCCTCCACGGCCGATGTGGCCGTGATCCTGATCGATGCGCGCAAGGGTGTGCTTGTCCAGACGCGGCGGCATTCCTACCTCTGCGCCCTGCTGGGCATCCGCACGGTCGTGCTGGCGGTCAACAAGATGGATCTCGTGGGCTGGGACGCCGGCCTGTTCGCGGAGATCGTCGAGGACTATCGCAATTTCGCCGACAGCATCGGTCTGAGCGACGTGACCCCCATCGCTCTTTCGGGCCTGACGGGGGAGGGGGTCGTAGCGCGGGCGCCGGGCTTCGATCAGCCGACCCTGCTGGAGTGGCTGGAAGGGGTCGAGGTCGGTGACGATGCGGCTGCGCAGCCATTCCGGATGCCGGTGCAGTGGGTCAATCGTCCGAGCCCGGAGTTTCGGGGCTACGCCGGGCTGATCGCGGCGGGTACGGTGCTGCCGGGCGATCGCGTGCGGGTGCTGCCGGCCGGGCGCGAGAGCCGGATCGCGCGGATCGTGGCCATGCGCGGCGACCTCGCAGAGGCTGCCGTCGGCCAGTCGGTCACCCTGACGCTGGAGGACGAGATCGACATCTCGCGCGGCGACGTGATCGCGACGGCCGAGGCGCCCCCCGAGGTCGCGGACCAGTTCGAGGCGACCGTCGTCTGGATGGACGAGGAGACCCTGTCGCCCGGCCGCTCCTACCTGCTGAAGATCGGCGCGCGCACTGCGACGGCCCAGGTCACGGCGATCCGTCACCGGGTCAACGTCAATACGCTGGAGAAGCTGGCGGCCAAACGGCTGGAGCTGAACGACATCGCCGTCTGTAACATCTCGCTGGATCGGCCCATCGCCTTCGAGCCCTATGAGAGGAACCGGGACCTGGGCGGCTTCATCCTGATCGACCGGATGAGCAACCGCACGGTCGGGGCGGGGATGATCCGCTATGCCCTGCGCCGGGCCGACAACATCCACTGGCAGGCCATCGACGTGGACCGCGATGCCCGGGCGGCGCTGAAGGGCCAGACGGGCGCGGTCGTCTGGCTGACTGGATTGTCCGGAGCCGGAAAGTCGACCATCGCCAACCTCGTCGACAAGCGGCTGCATGCCCTGGGTCGGCACACCTATCTGCTCGACGGGGACAATGTGCGGCATGGGCTGAACCGGGATCTGGGCTTCACCGAAGAGGACCGGGTGGAGAACATTCGCCGGGTCGCCGAGGTGGCTAAGCTGATGGCCGACGCGGGCCTGATCGTCATCACGGCCTTCATCTCGCCCTTCCGGGCCGAGCGGCGGATGGCGCGCGAAATGATGGCGCAGGGCGAGTTCCTGGAGGTGTTCGTCGATGCGCCGCTGGCGGTCGCCGAGGCGCGGGATGTGAAGGGGCTGTACGCCAAGGCGCGGGCCGGGGACCTGAAGAACTTCACCGGGATCGACAGCCCGTATGAGGCGCCGGAAGCCCCCGAGATCGTCATCGACACCACGGTCCTTGGCGCGGTCGAGGCGGCCGAGGCCATTGTGAAGCGGCTGGGGTTGGGCTGACTTCCGGGCGTCTTGCGCGTATGGGGTCGCCGACGATGACCCATCCCGCCCACAGACTGTCCGTCGCGCCGATGATGGACTGGACCGACCGGCATTGCCGGGCGTTCCACCGTGCCCTGTCGACGCGGGCCCTGCTCTATACGGAAATGGTCACAGCGCCGGCGGTGATCCATGGCGACCGGGAGCGGCTGCTGGGCTTCGACGCGGTCGAGCATCCGGTGGCGCTGCAGCTCGGCGGGTCCGATCCGGCGCAGCTGGCCGAGGCCGCGCGGATCGGCGCGGCCATGGGGTATGACGAGATCAATCTGAACGTCGGTTGTCCGTCGGATCGGGTGCAGTCGGGGCGGTTCGGGGCCTGTCTGATGAGGGAGCCGGAGCTGGTGGCGGAGTGTATGGCGGCGATCCGCGAGGCGGTCGACGTGCCGGCGACCGTGAAGTGCCGCATCGGCGTGGACGATCAGGACCCGGCGGTCAGTCTGTTCGCCACGGTGGACGCCTCGGCGGCCGTCGGGGTGACGACCTTCGTGGTCCATGCCCGCAAGGCCTGGCTGAGCGGTCTGTCGCCCAAGGAGAACCGCGACGTGCCGCCGCTGGACTATCCCCTGGTGCGCCGGTTGAAGCGGGAGCGGCCGCATCTGACCGTCTGCATCAATGGCGGCATCGGCTCGCTGGACGAGGCGGAGGCGCATCTGGACGCGAGCGACGGGGTGCAGCTGGACGGGGTCATGCTGGGTCGGGCCGCCTATCACGAGCCGGCCTTGCTGGGGCAGGTGGACCGGCGGCTGTTTGGCGCGGGGGGCGCCGATGTCGATCCGTTCGCGGCGGTCGAGCGGTACAAGCCCTATCTGGCCGCGCGGCTGGAGGCGGGCACGGGCCTTCACTCCATGACGCGGCATATGCTGGGCGTGATGCATGGGCGGCCGGGTGCGCGGGCCTTCCGGCGCATTCTGACGGTCGAGGCGATCAGGCCGGGCGCGGGTCTGGATGTCGTCGATCGCGCGGTCGAGGCGGTGCGTGAGGCCGAGGCGCGGCGCGACCGGGTTGAAGAGGCCGCCTGACACGGTCAACGGTCCGTTAAGCGTAACCGGGACAAGGCTGCGGCCATGACCCGCATAGTGCTGATCGCTCTCACTCTTTTGACCGGCTCGGCCGGTATGGCGGAGGCGCAGAGTCGTCATCCGCGCTCGCCGATCACGGCCGCCCTGAACGCCGGGACGACGGGCGTGGGCGCCGAAGTGCAGCTTTCGCTGGGTCCAGTGTTTGTAGTGCGGGGGGGCATCGACACGCTGGGGTACGATTTCGATCAGTCGTACAGCGACGTCGATTATTCGGGGCGGTTCGACTTCGACACCGTGTCGGGGTTCGTCGATCTGCATCCGTTCCTGAATGGGTTCCTCATCTCCGGCGGGGTCTATGTGGGAGACCGGACGATCAACCTCAACGGGCAGCCGACGACGCCGGTGGAGATCGGCGGGGCGACGTTCACGCCGGCGCAGGTCGGGACGTTGAGCGGGCGGATCAAGCTGTCGGATACGGCGCCGTTCGTGGGCGTCGGCTATGACGACAGCTTCTATCGCGAGGGGCGTTGGGGCTTCCGCGGTCTGGTCGGGGTGGCCTGGAGCCAGGAGCCGGAGGTCGGTTTGTCGTCGAGCGGCGGGACCCTGTCGAACGATCCCATCTTCCGCGCCCGGCTGGAGCAGGAAGCGCGGGACATCCAGGAGGAGGCGAAGGACAAGGCCCTCTTCCCGGTGGTGCAACTGGGCGTCACCGCCCGCTTCTGAGGCGGACAGGCGCGGCGCTGTGGGCTAGACCCCGGTCGTGACCTCCCTTCCCCTGAATGAACTGGCCCTGCTGGCCGCCGCCGTGCTGGCGGCGGGGCTGGCGGGCGGCCTGATCGCGGGCCTGTTCGGGGTCGGCGGCGGGACGGTGCTGGTGCCGGCGCTGTTCTATGCCTTCTCGGTGCTGGGGCTGGGCGGGGAGAGCAACCTGCATGTCGCCATCGGCACCTCCCTGCTGACCATCGTGGCGACGTCCTGGCGGTCGCTGGGGGCGCACCGGGCGCACGGGGCGGTGGACGAACAGGTGCTGAAGACCTGGACGCCCTGGGTCGGGGCGGGGGCGCTGGTCGGCGCCGCGATCGCGGGCCTGACCTCGATGGAGGGGCTGGCGATCGTCTACGGCGTCTGTCTCGTCGTGGTCGCGGCGCAGATGGGGCTGTTACCGGAGACGGTGCACGTCCGGGCGGACCTGCCGACGGGCTGGTGGCGGCGAGGGATCGGGGGGCTGATTGGTCTGTTGTCCGCGATGATGGGCGTGGGCGGCGGCAGTTTCGGCGGGATGCTGATGACCCTGTGCGGGCGGCCCATCCATCAGGCGGTGGCGACGGCGTCCGGGTTCGGGATCGCCATCGGGGCGGCGGCGACCCTGGGTTTCATCATATTCGGATTTGGCGCTGATGGCAGACCGCCGCTGAGCCTCGGCTACGTCAATGTGCCGGCGGCCGTGGCGATGGGCGTGCTGACGACACTGGTCGCGCCCTATGGCGCACGGCTGGCGCACCGCTTGAACCGCAAGGTGCTGAGGAAGGCGTTCGCGATCTATCTTTTGCTGACCGCAGTCTCGGTGGTGGCGAAGGCGCTCTAAGGATCGAATTGCAGTCCTGGCGCCCGCCGGTGAGTTCGCGGCGATTTCGGCTAGTGAGATCCTGCAAAATCCGACGATTTCGGTGAGGGATGCTACGGCAATTTCTGCAGAAAACTGCAGAGACTGCATTTGCCAGCAGGGGCTGTTCTCCCTCCCCCTCGGGGGAGGGTGGTCGAAGCGAAGCGGAGACCGGGTGGGGGCGGCAAGGCAAGACATCAAGGCCTGCATCCGTATCACCCCGCCGCCCCCACCCCGTCGCTGCGCGACGACCCTCCCCCAAGTGGGAGGGAGAGCGGCGCTCTCAAATCAAGGTCTGAGCGTCAGACCGGTCGGTCGCGCCTCGAAGGCGGAGAGGCGGCCGAGGTAGCTCATGCCCAGAAGGGAGTGGGGCAGGCCTTCCTCGACGACGAGCGCGCGGACCTTGTTCACCCGGGCGCCGGCGACGGCGACGTGATCCAGATCGATGGGGGCGGCCTTGACCGGGCCTGACGCGGTCTCGATCGTCTGGGTGAAATCGGCGGGGGTCAGGCGCAGGCCGAGACGCAGGGCGTCCTGGCGGGTCAGGGCGACGACCGAGGCTCCGGTATCGACCAGGACGCGGATGGCCCGACCATCGATGTCGGCCTCGGCCCAGTAATGGCCGTCGGCGGCGCGGGCGATCTGGGCGGGTTGGCCAGGGGCGGGGCGCACTGTGGCGGAGGCCCCGCCGGGAACCACCATCATCGCAGGCAATTCTGCGGCCTGGGCCGTGCGTGGTTCCTGGTGGGTCAGCCACCAGGCGACGCTCAACGAGGAGACGGTTGCGATGCCCATGACGATCGCTGACTGGATATCTAGACGCAACGCGGCACACCTTCGTGACGGACCGCTTCTGCGGATGGCCGCACAGTGCCTGCGCCGGGTTGGGATGCGGTGAAGCGACGTGGCTGACGAGGGGTTAACGGTTCAACGGCCCAGCTTGGCGGGGTCTATGCGAGCCTCCCGCGCCGGAAGTTCAGCTATGATTTCAGTGCGTTGATTGTCGGTCAGCTGGCTCCAGCCGCCGATCTCCGCCAAGGTCCGGTAACACCCCAGGCACAGTCCCGTAGGCCCATCGACGATGCAGAGCTGCACGCACGGGGTGGCGATGGAGTGTGGCTGTGGGGCTGTATTTGAAGACATGATTGCGAAAACTGATCCGAAGCCGGACTAAAAAAACTTGCAAATCTGCGGAAATGTGCGAGGGTGTTATCGACGCGAAACGACTGAGAGGGTGAAAATCCCTGCGAGCACGACGCGTCTCTTTTCATCGTTCAGCGAAAGGAGACGCCAGGATGAACGACAAGGAGAGAAACCTCCAGCATGCCATGATGTCCTTTGCCCTGTGGGGCGGGATGCTGGTGGGCAATCGACCGCCTCGCCAAAGCGAGCGGGTGGTCAGCCACCCGTCCAACTTCGTGCCCTTCCGGTACGGGAAGAAAGACTGAGATCAATGCCCTCTCCCCTTGCGGGAGAGGGAGATCGCGCACGGCGGCGGAGCCGTCGTTCTGGCGCGGTCGGGTGAGGGGTCACACAGACGCTCACCGGTGAGGCGGCCAGGACCCCTCACCCTTTCGGCTAAACCGCATCGCTACGCTCTGCGAGCCTCAAGCCCTCTCCCGCAAGGGGAGAGGGTCGTTTGTTGTCAGCTCGCCGCCCGCGCTTCGGGCGTCTGCATCGAGCGGGTGGCGGGGACGCCGACGGTCGGGGTGCGCGCGGCGCCGGCGGCCTGGCCGGGCTTCATGAACTTCACCAGTACGCGCTGACCGATCAACAGGGGGGCGTCTCCGGCGGTGACGACCACTTCCACCACGCGTTCATCGGACCGCTGCGAGGGGTCGTCCGAGGCCAGTTTGCGGGCGCCGAAGACGGCGGCGCGACGCAGGACCGTGCCGACATAGACCTTGGACGGGTCGCCCTCGGGGGTGATCTCCACGGCCTGGCCGGTCGTGACGTTGGGGATATCCGACTCCACGATCTCGGCGCGGGCGATGCGGGGGGCGTTCGGCTCGAGGTCGAACATGTTCGACACGTTCAGGGTCGAGGCCCCGGCGCCGGGGTTGGCGTAGCGGCGCACGATGCGGCCGTCGGCGGGCGAGCGGATCACCGTCAGTTCGACATTGTAGGCGGCCTGGTCGCGGCGGGCGCCGGCGGTCTGGACCGCCGCCTGTTGCGAGCCGAGGCGGGCCTGGGCCTGGGCGATGGCGTCGCGCGCCTGGTCGAGACGCTGGGCGGCCACGAAGTTGGTGGCGACGAGGCGTTCCAGCCGGTCGTACTCGCGCTGGGCGGTGCGGATGTCGACCTGGATCAGGTTGAGCTGGCTCTGGGCCGAGGCCAGGTCGGCGGTCGCGGTCTGAAGCGCCAGGCGGGCCTCGTCATCTTCCTGACGGGCCAGGATCTGGCCGGCGACGACGGTGTCGCCTTCCTGGACCAGGACCTCGCGCACAATGCCGCCGCGACGGGCCGCGATCTGGATGATGCCGCCCTCGATATCGACCTTGCCGTTGGCGATGGCCGCGTAGGGGCTCTCGACCTTCTGGGCCTCGGCCTGCTCGGCTTCAGCCTTCTTGGCCTCGCCCTGGCTGCGCATGAACGAGAATCCGACCACGAGCAGGATAATCAGCACGATGCCGATCCAGAGCCATTTGTTCTTCAGGAAGGCGGGCATGACGGTTTGAATCCTCGGGCGGTCTTAGTGGTGGGACGCCAGGGTGGCGTTCGGATTGGGCGTGCGGCGCTCGTCGGAGATGATGATGCCGTCCTCGATCTTGATGACCCGGTCGGCCCATTCCTCGAGCCGGGGGTCGTGGGTGACGCAGATCACGGCCGCGCCGTAGTCATCCGCCGCGCGACGCAGCAGACGGATGACGATCTGGCCGTTCTCGCCGTCCAGCGCCGAGGTCGGTTCGTCGGCGAACAGGATCTTGGGGTCCTTGGCGAGGGCGCGGGCGATGGCGACGCGCTGCTTCTCACCGCCGGACAGGGCCGAAGGCCGCTGATGCAGGCGCGGGCCCAGGCCCACCTCCTCCAGAGCCTGGGTGGCGCGCTTCTTCGCCTGGCCAGGCGTCAGGCCCTGGAACTTCAGTACCACCTCAACCTGCTGCAGGGCGGTCAGGGCCGGGAACAGGTTGAAGCCCTGGAAAATGAAGCCGCAGTGATCGAGGCGGAACTTGTCGATCTTGCCGAGCGACAGTTTCCACAGATCGTCGACGTCGAGGGCGTCCACACGGCCTTCCTCGGGCCGAAGCAGGCCAGACAGGGCGGCGATCAGGGTCGATTTGCCGGAGCCGGACGGGCCCATGACCATGGTCAGGTCGCCGTGGCGGGCGTCGAAATCGACATTCTTGAGGACCTCGACGAAGGCCTTGCCGGACTTGAAGCGCTTGACCAGTCCCTTGGCCTCAATGGCGAAATCGCCATGCTTGCCGTGAACCTTGGTGTGCTGGACGAAGTCGGTCATCGCAGCAGGTCCGCGGGCTGGCTGTTCTTGAGGATGCCGAGGGACAGCAGGCCCGACAGCATGGCGATGACGATCAGGCCGCCGCCGACGACGACCAGCAGGATCGGCGGCAGGGCGATGATCACGGCGTTGGCCAAGGCGAAGGCCTGAATGCCCATCGTCAGCAGGATCGCGGCCAGGACCCCTACGCAGCCGACCCAGAAGCTGAGCTCCATGACGATCCGGTTCAGCGCCCCCATGCCGACGCCAAGGGCGCGAAGCGAGGCGAACTCCTTGATGTTGGCCATGATCGCGCCCCTCAGGGTCTGCCAGGTGATGGCCACGCCGATGATGGTGCCCAGCACGACGCAGCCGCCGATGATGATGACGAGGATGCCTTCCTCGAACATGGCGCCGGCATTGGCGTCGGCCAGTTCCTGACGCGTCCAGGCCTTCCACTGGCCGTTGCCGGAGGCGTTGAGCTCTGCGGCGACGCGGACGGCCTGGGTCGGGTCGCGCAGCTTGACCATCAGGGGGCCGACGCGTGGGCCGGTATCGGCCTGGCCCACCATGCGCAGGGTGTCGCGGGACATGATGACGGTCGACTGCATCATGTTGGGATAGCCGCGGGTGATGCCGACGACCGTGACGGTCTGGCCGTTGTAGAGGGCGCGGTCGCCGAGCTTCACGCCCAGCTTGGCCGTGGCGGTCTCGTCGATGGCGACGGTGTAGGGCTGACGCAGGGCGTCGACCAGCTCGCGCGAATAGTCGGTCGGAATGGTCACTGCGCCCGGCGTGGTGTCGATGATCGACGCCTGGACGAACTGCTGGCGTGGCGCGCCCATCTTGGCGCGTTCGGCCTGGGACATTGTCGGATCGATATCCTTGACCGACTGGAACGAGCCGCCGGCGCCGTCCAGAGGCTGGACCTCGACAACCTCGGGGTTGTTGTAGACCTGGGGAATGAAGCGACGCGGCACGCCGGACGGGCCGCCGATCAGTGACTTGGCGCCCGGCTGCATGACGATGATGTCGGCGCTGGAACGCTCGATGGTCGCAGTGAAGCCCTTGCCGATGCCGATGAAGACACCCGTCATGGCGAGAACGAGCAGGCCGGACAGGGCCAGCGCCATGACGGCGGCCATGTAGCGGCGCCACTCGAAGAGCAGCGTGGAAAGCGCGAGCGACATGGTCTTTGAAACATCCCTGACTTGCAGCGTTATCTGACCTGCTGTCGGGTTCCCTCCAAGTTAAATCGGGGTAAGGGAAAACGGGCGTGCCATGGCCACGCTTGCCGCGCCGTCGGCGGCGGGACTAGCTATCGCCACACAAGATCGCCGGGTCGCCGGCGCACCGGGAAGAAACCAGATGCACTATCGTTCGCTCGCCGCCGCTGTTTCGATGGCGGCCCTCGTCTGCGCCGCCATGCCCGCCGCCCCGGCCCGGGCCGAAGAGGGGATGTGGACGTTCGACAACTTCCCCATCGCGCGCGCCAACGCGACCCTGGGGACCTCGATCGACCAGGCGTGGCTGGATCGCGTGCGGTTGAGCTCGGTGAAGTTCGGCGGGTGTTCGGCCGGGATCGTGTCAGGCGAAGGCCTGGTCATGACCAACAACCACTGCGTCGCGACCTGCGTGGCCAACCTGTCGACCCAGGCCGTCAACTACGCCGAGACCGGTTTCACGCCGCGCAATCGCGAGGACGAGGTGAAATGCCCGGGCGGCACGGCCGAGGTGCTGACGGACATCAGTGATGTCACCGAGCGGGTGCATGCGGCGGGCGAGGGACTGACGGGTCAGGCCTTCAACCGGGCGCGCGACGCCGAGATCGGGCGGATCGAGACCGAGGCCTGTGGTGACGCGACGGACAGGCGCTGTCAGGTCGTGACCCTGTACCGGGGCGGCCAGTTCAAGCTCTACACCTACAAGAAATACACCGACGTCCGCCTGGCCTTCGCGCCTGAGGACCGGGCGGCGACCTTCGGCGGCGACCTGGACAACTTCTCCTTCCCGCGCTTCGCCATCGATGCGGCCTTCATCCGCCTGTACGAGAACGGCGCCCCGGCGGTGACCGCGACCCACTTCGTCTGGAACGCCGACAGGCCGGTCGAGGGCACGCCGGTGTTCGTGACCGGCAGCCCCGGCGCGACCCAGCGCCTGCTGACCCAGGACCAGCTGTTCACCGTCCGCGACGTGGTCCTGCCGCTGGACCAGCTGATCGCCTCGGAACTGCGCGGCCGGTTGATCCGGTTCTCCGGGGAGTCGGAGGAGAACGCCTTCATCGCCATGGATCCGATCGTGGGCCTGGAAAACACCTACAAGCGCGGCCTGGGGCGGATGCGCGCCCTGACCGATCCGGGCTTCATGGCGACGCGGGCCGGGGGCGAAGTCGATTTCCGCAGTCGGGTCGCGGCCGACGCCGCCCTGGCCGAGCGCGCCGCCGATCCGTGGGGCGCGCTGGCGACCGTCCAGCCGATCGCGCGTGAACTCTATCCCGCCTACGCCCTGCTGGAAGGCGGGACGGGCATCGGCACCACGCCGGTCGCCGGCGGGTCGCAGCTGTTCCTGTGGGCGCGGACCCTGGTCCGCGGCGCGCAGGAGCGGGCCAGGCCCTCGGCCGAGCGCCTGCCCGAGTTCGGCGATGCGCGTCTGTCGGGCGTGCAGTCCGGCCTGTTCGCCGAGCGTCCGACCTATCCGGCGCTGGAGCAGGTGCGGATGGAGTGGTGGCTGTCCAAGACCCGCGAGTGGCTGACCGTCGACAATCCCGCGGTGCGGAGCCTGCTGGGCCGGGAGAGCCCCGAACAGCTGTCGGCGCGCCTGGTCGAGGGGACGACGCTGGCCGATCCGGTCGTGCGCCGCGCTCTGTGGGAAGGCGGACTGGCGGCCATCGAGGCCTCGGACGACCCGATGATCCAGTACCTGCTGTCGATCCAGGACGAGACCCGCGCCGTGCGTTCGGACTGGGAGACGCGCGTGCAGGCGCCGACCGACCAGGCGGCCGAACGCCTGGCGGCCGCGCGCTTCGCCGCCTATGGCGACACCGTCTATCCGGACGCGACAGGGACGTTGCGACTGACCTATGGCAAGATCGAGGGATCGGACGTGCCCGGCCAGCGCTGGGGGCCCTTCACGACCTTCGCCGGCCTGTGGGACCGGGCGACCGGCGCGGCCCCGTTCGACGTGGCGCCGAAGCTGCTGGCGGCGCGCGACCGGATCGACGCCGACACCGTGCTCAACATGACGCTGTCGTCGGACACCATCGGCGGCTCGTCAGGATCGCCGGTGGTCAATGCGGCGGGCGAGATGCTGGGGGCCAATTTCGACTCCACCGTCCTGACCCAGCGCAACGCCTATGGCTACGACCGCAACGTCAACCGCAGCGTCATCGTCACCACGGGGGCGGTGACCGTGGCCCTGCGCGATGTCTACGACATGGGCCGGCTGGTGGAGGAGCTGGGGGTCGACTGACCCCCGCCGCCCTCGCCTATCTGGCGTCCTTCTCCGCCAGGGACCGTCTCGCTGTGTCGAAATACTGCCAGCCGGTCCAGAGCGTGGCGATGGCGGCGAACCAGATCAGGCTGTCGGCGAACAGCTGGAAATACGGCAGGTATTCGAAGTCGAGGCCGAAGCCGTCCCAGTTGCGGGCGAACAGCTGGCAGCCCAGGGCGACCAGCTGAACGGTGGTCTTCCACTTGGCCAGCAGGGTGACTTCCAGGGTGACGCGGCCGGCGATGGTTTCGCGCAGGGCCGAAACGGCGAACTCCCGGAACAGGATCAGGCCGCAGGGGATGGCGATCTGGGGCACCGAGCCCGAGGTGAGAACGCCGAGGATGGCGCCGGTGACCAGAACCTTGTCGGCGATGGGATCCAGGATGGCGCCCCAGCGCGTCTCCGAATGCCAGCGCCTGGCCAGATAGCCGTCGACCCAGTCCGTCGAGGCGGCGACCACGAAGATGTAGAAGGCCGCGCGATAGAGGCCGAACTGGTCCTCCGGGCTCAGATAGGACGACAGGATCGGCACCCCGCCGGTCGCACCCGCCAGGATCAGGAACATCACCACCCCGGCGACCAGGCGCAGGCCGGTCAGGATGTTGGGGATGGGGTTGGCATGGTGCGTGGGGGACATGACGATTCCGTGGGCAGGGCTGGCCGGGACAGCATAGGCGGTTTTCAGCGAACGCGCGGCTAGCTTAGCGGTTCAAACCGGGGAGCCGAAGTCAACTTGCGCAGCATGCCCTCAGCGATGCCGAAATGCAGACCGGTCAATTCGAGCCGCCCGTCCGCCTCGCGCCCGGCGATCCAGGGGAAGGTGCGCAGGTTGTCGAGCGACAGGCGCACGACAGCCTCCTCGGTCGCCTGTTCACAGGATTCCAGCTCGCACGTCTCGGCGATCCGGCGGACGACGGGCGTGCCCTGGGCGATCCAGGGGGCGACGAAGTCCTGGACGGTGTCGGGTGCGCCGTATCGCATGGCGGCGACGCCGCCGCAGTGGGCGTGGCCCATGACGACGATGCGGCGGACGTTCAGGACCTTCACACCGAACTCCAGCGCGGCGGAGACGCCGTGCAGCTGGCCGTCCGGCTCATAGGGCGGGACGAGGTTGGCGACGTTGCGGACGACGAACAGTTGGCCGGGCGCGGCGTCGAAGATCAGGGCGGGGTCGGCGCGGCTGTCGGAACAGGCTACAATCAGGGTGTGTGGCGTCTGACCGGCGGCCAGGGCTTCGTACTCCGCGCGCGCCGCCGGCCAGTGGTTGGCGCGAAAGCGGTGGTAGCCGGAGATCAGGGGATCGGAAGAATCGTCAGCCATGGGAGCCGTATAGGCAATCGCCTCTCATTGGGGGAGAGGCACGGCGGCAATCCCTGGCCTCGGCGTCGGCCCGCGAAAGGTCACCCCCAGCCTGTAGCGACCATCGTGACCGCCGCAGCGCCCATGCAAACGGTCGCGAACCAGCCCAGGACCCGCAGCGGCAGCGGGGCGACAAACGCGCCCATTTCGTCGCGACGTGATGCGACGATCATCATTGCCGCCATCAGCGGCACAGCAATCACGCCGTTGACCACGGCGCTCCAGAACAGCGCCTTGATCGGGTCCAGCGGCGAATAGCCGATCGCCAGGCCCACCAGCACCGCCATGCCGATCACCGTGTAGAAGCCTATCGCGTCACGGGGCCGGTGCTCCAGACCGACCGGCCAGCCGCGCGATTCACAAACGGCATAGGCGGCCGATCCCGCCAGCACGGGCACCGCCAGCAGCCCTGTGCCGATGACGCCCAGGCTGAACAGAAGATAGGCCAGGTCGCCCGCGATCGGACGCAGGGCGCGGGCGGCGTCGGCGGAGGTCTGGATGTCGGTCACGCCGGCGGCGTGCAGGGTCACAGCGGTGGTCAGGATTATGAAGAAGGCGGCCAGATTGGCGAAGCCCATGCCGAAATAGGTGTCCCAGCGGATGCGGCTGAGCTGGGTCGCCGCCTGGTCCGGATGGTCGATCAGCGGGTCGGTGGTCGGATCGGCCTCGTCTTCCTCGACTTCCTCCGACGCCTGCCAGAACAGCAGATAAGGACTGATCGTGGTGCCGAAGAGCGCCACGATCATGGTTGCCGCCGCGCCGGTGAGCGCGAGTTGCGGCATCACCGTGCGCCGCGCGACTTCGCCCCAGTCGATATGCACCGTCATCGCGACCGCAAAATAGGCCAGCAGCGCCAGCGTCAGCCATTTGAGGAAGCGGACATAGCGGTGATAGGGCACCAGAATCTGGAGCGTCAGGGACAGGCCTGCGAAGACCAGGGTGAAGGCGTGACGGCCCCAGCCCAGCACCAGCTCCACCGCCGCGCCCATGGCGGCCAGGTCCGCGCCGATGTTGATGGTGTTGGCGATGAACAGGAGCGCGACCAGGGCGGTCACCACGGGCTGCGGAAACACCCGCCGCAGATTGGCGGCGAGCCC
The DNA here is from genome assembly GCF_002280785.1 of Brevundimonas subvibrioides. Taxonomy (GTDB): domain Bacteria; phylum Pseudomonadota; class Alphaproteobacteria; order Caulobacterales; family Caulobacteraceae; genus Brevundimonas; species Brevundimonas subvibrioides_B. Next base: position 198,084 of record NZ_NCEQ01000001.1, on the reverse strand, counting down.
GTGTCCGGTGACGCGGCCGATCCTGGCGCTGATCAGCTGGATCGAGGACACCAGCGGATACAGGAACACCATGGCCCAGAGCATGTTGAGGCCAAATTGGGCGCCGGCCTGCGAATAGGTGGCGATTCCGCTCGGATCGTCGTCCGCCGCCCCTGTTATCACTCCGGGACCCAGCCGCTTGAGCATGGCGGCGCGGCGCAGCCTGCCGGATGTGGGCTTCATCGCATGTTCCAGTCCGATGGGCGCCCGGGAGCGCATTCTCAATCCAGCCGCGCGCACCGTACCCGATAAGTGAGGCGTCCGCTAAGACACCCGCCGGCTCAGCGCTGCGCCGCGGGACGGAAGAAGCCGTGGATCCGTTCGGCCAGGGCGCGGTTGATGCCGTCGACCTTCTCCAGATCGACGACGGCAGCGCGGCCGACGCCCTTGGCCGAACCGAAGGCGTGCAGCAGGGCCTTCTTGCGGCCGGGTCCGACGCCCTCGATCTCGTCGAGCGGGTTCTTCTTGATATCCATCGAACGGCGGGTGCGGTGGGCGCCGTTGGCGAAGCGGTGGGCCTCGTCGCGCAGCCGCTGGATGTAATAGAGGGCCGGCGACTTCAGCGGCAGCATGAAGGGCGGTTTGCCGGGGACGAAGAACCGCTCCATTCCGGCGTCACGGTCCGGCCCCTTGGCGACGCCGACAGCGAGGATGTCGTCCAGACCCAGATCCGCCAGCACCGCCTGGACCTCGGCCAGCTGCCCGGCGCCGCCGTCGATCAGCAGCAGGTCGGGACGGACCACCTCCTCGGCGCCGTCCTCCTCATCCTTGACCAGGCGGCTGAAGCGGCGGCGCATGACCTCGCGCATCATGCCGTAGTCGTCGCCGGGGGTCAGATCGACGCCGCGAATGTTGAACTTGCGGTACTGCGACTTCTGGAAGCCCTCGGGGCCGGCGACGATCATGCCGCCCACCGCATTGGTCCCCTGGATGTGGGCGTTGTCGTAGACCTCGATCCGCTCGGGCGTGCCGTCCAGCCCGAAGGCTTCGCAGACCTCGGTCAGGATCTTGCCCTGGGCCGAGCCCTCGGCCATCTTTCGGCCCAGCGCCTCGCGGGCATTGGTGTGGGCGTGGTCGACGAGAGACTTCTTGTCGCCGCGCATCGGCCGTTCGATCGAGACGACGCGACGGCCGTCGGCCTCCTTGGCCTTCATGGAGAAGGCCTCTTCCAGCAGTTCCTTCTCGAACGGGACGACGTTGGACAGGATCAGGCGGGCGACCGGCTTGTCCTCGTAGAACTGGCCGAGGAAGGCCGAGAGGATTTCCGGGTCGGTGTCGGACTTGTCGACGCGCGGGAAATAGGCGCGGCCGCCCCAGTTCTGGCCGCCGCGATAGAAGAAGACCTGGACGCAGGCCTGACCGCCCTCCGAGAACAGGGCGAAGACGTCGGCCTCGGCCACGCTGTCGGCGCTGACCGAGTTCTCCATCGTGATGGCCGACAGGGCGCGGATGCGGTCGCGGACGCGGGCGGCCTGTTCGAAATCCATGGCCTCGGCCGCCGTGGTCATCTCCTGCGACAGGCGGCCGATCACGGCGCGCGACTTGCCGCGCAGGAACAGCGAGGCCTCCTCGACCAGGTCGCCGTAGTCCTCGAGCGAAATCAGGCCGGTGCAGGGGGCCGAGCAGCGCTTGATCTGGTGCAGCATGCAGGGGCGGGTGCGGGTCTCGTAGACGCTGTCCGAACAGGATCGCAGCAGAAAGGCCTTCTGCAGGGTGTTCAGGGTCCGGTTCACCGCCCAGGTCGAGGCGAAGGGTCCGAAATACTCGCCGTCGGTCGTGTGGGCGCCGCGATGCTTGCGGACCTGGGGCGCGCGGTGGTCCTTGCGGATCATCAGTTCGGCGAAGGACTTGTCGTCGCGCAGGACGACGTTGAAGCGGGGCTTCAGCTTCTTGATGAAGTTGGATTCCAGCAGCAGCGCCTCGGTCTCGGACGCCGTGACCACCAGTTCCATCGAGCGGGTCAGCGAGACCATCAGGCCGATGCGCTGGGTGTGGAAGCGGCCCTGGGCATACTGGAGGATGCGCTTCTTGATCGAGCGCGCCTTGCCGACATAGAGGCAGGTCCCGTCCTCGCCATACATGCGGTAGACGCCCGGCTTGTCGGGCGCGCGCCGGGCCTCGTCGCGGATCAGATCGGCGGCGACGAGAGGGACGGTCGAATCAATGGGCGGGGCGTCGGCGGGCATCCCGGCGAATATAGGCGTCGCGTAGCGATCTGTCAGAGCGGCTTGATCAGCTTCGGAGAATGACGGAGGATTCCCGCGACCGGCGGCGCGTCTCCGGTTTCGGGGGCTCCATCATGCAACGTATCGCCATCTCGATCGTCCTTGCAGGCCTTATGGCGGCGTGCGGACAACAGTCGCCGGCCGCCGGTGAGGCCGGGGCCCCGGTCGCCGAACTCGACTTCATCGAGGCCGTGCCGATCGTGGAGGATGAGGTCGCGCCTGTGGCTCAACCCCGGCCCGCCGCGAAGAAGGAAGAGCCTGAGGAGGACGGTGGACCGGCCGAGGATAAGGCCGCTGAGGCCGCACCGGCCCCGACTGCGCCCCCGTCGCCCGAACCGGCCGCCGACGATGCGACATCTGCGACGCGGCGGGCCAATGAGACGACGGCGACTCCCGACGTCGCCACGGCGCCCGAAACCCCTTCCCGGCCTGACCAGATGTGACCCAGGCTCCAGATCCTGGCGAGCGCCTGAGTCACGCTTCATGTCGGACCCGCGTGGCGGGTCCACCCGAAGCGATCAGGCTCTAGGCGAACATATCCAGAAGCGCGCCGGCCATGTCGTCGGCGGTCCTGAGCACGGCGATATTGGCCGAGACCGAGGCCTTGGCCTCGATCCGCTCGACCATCTCGGCCTCGAGGTTGTCGAGCGGGGCGTTCGCCGTCCGCTGGGCGCTCTGTTCGAACCGGGCCATGGCCGAGGCGAGGCCTCCGGCGGCGATCGAGGCGGCGTTCATCGCGAGATCCTGAGGTTCTCGATGGCCCCGGCGATGCGGTCGAAGGCGGCGCCGATGCCGGCCGCGCTGTCGACGGGGAAGTAGTGGGCGTCGTCGGTGGCGCAGCGGCGCAGCAGGGTCTGGGCCGAGCCGTCGACCTGGACGGCGACGGTGTACACCTCGATGTCCTGGTCCTTCATATTGCCGCACATGTCCTCGACCCCTGCGGTCGGATGGTCGAAGCGGTTGTCCATGGCGGTGCGGCGCTGGGAGGTGCTGCCGGAGGTGATGCCGAGGCGGTCCTGCCAGATGTAGCCCAACCCGCTGTAGGCCCCGTCGCTGGGGCTGCTGGTATCGCTCATGACGTTCTCGCCATCGGTCATGATGATGATGATCTTCTGCAGCCGCTCGGACGTATAGGCGCGGCCGTCCCGGAAGGGCGCGTTGGGTGACAGGGTGTGCCAGCCCCACATGGTCCCCAGCGGGACGTTGGTGTTGCCGGTTGCCGTCATGTTGTTCACGCCGGTGCGCAGGGCATTGTAGTCATCCGTCAACCGGATCAGGGGCTGGAGATTGCAGCCCTTGTTCGGGCCCAGATCGGTGTTGAGGCCGGACCTGGTGACATAGCGGCCGACATTGCGGACACGGGCGAACCATTCGGTGTTGCGGGCCGTGGTATTGGCGAAAGCGCTGTTGTTTCCGGGTCGGCCATCGTCCAGATAGTCGTTGCCCTCGTACTGCCAGTTCTTCCAGGTATTGTCCTTGGGATAGTCACCCTTGTCCGGCTCATCCGGGGCGAAATACGGAACGACCATCGTATCCTGGTTTCCGCTGGTCGGGGTGGTGTCGCGGATGTCATAGGGCCGGGCCCGGGCCTCGACGCAACCGCCCCAGGTCGTGCCCAGCTGCTGGAACAGGGTGAATCGGCCGACTGCCGTGTTGAACAGACTGTATTTGTTGGACGTGGCATGCCACGCGCCTCCGCCGGTATGGGTCGCGGCGTCGGACATATAGCTGGGCACCGTGTTGGTGCCGCCCGCCGAGATACGGACCGTCTGGGAGAACGGGACCAGCGAGATCTTGATCGCGTCCGGCTCGATCGAACGGCCGTCTGCGGCTTCCAGCCGGTCAATGAGGTCGATCGCAGCGGTCTTAGTGTTGGTCAGCTTCGCGCCCGCCATCGAGCCGGTGTTGTCGATCACCAAGGCGACCTCGATGCGTTTGTTCGAACGCAGGACCTCGGACTGGGCGCCGACGGGGATCTGGTCGCCCGTGCCCCGACCCACCATGGGCAGGATGATGTTGGCGACGAGGGCCGTGACATTGACCTTGGCTTCGGCCACGACGGCTCCGGTGCTGGCGTCCAGGACGAAGCTCGTCCGGGTGGTCAGCAGGGTGATGTCTTTATAGGGGGCGAGGTTGGCGCGGAGAGAGGCCAGGCCCACGCGGGTGATGTCGGTGTCTTTGGTATAGGGCGACCGCGCGGCGGCCAGGGTGGCGGCGTCGAGGGCGTCCTGCAGATTGGCCTTCACCGTCGAGGCGCGGTGGATATCGATGCCGCCGAAGGTGATCAGCAGCAGAACCGGGATCACGAAGGCCGAGATCATGGCGATGTTGCCGCGCGTGTCGGACGCGAAGCGGCGCGCGACGTCCCGCAGTCGACGGCTCCCCCGGTTCTCGGTCGTCATGGCCCACCCGTGTGCGCGGCGGCCCCGGACGGAGGACCGCAATCGACCTCGTCTAGCGCACGACGGTTAAGGTTTCGGCCAAGGCGGACGGTTAACGGACGATCAGTCCAGCACGCAGGACGCCAGCCCCTCGTTGCGCACGACGCGGGCGTTGGCCTGGACGCTGGCGGCGCGGCGGCGGACATAGGGGCCGGGCGAATCGGCGCTGTAACGGCGCGGACTGGGCAGGATGGCGGCGATGCGGGCGGCCTCGCGCGGGGTCAGGTCGGCTGCGGACTTGCCGAACCAGTGCCGGGCGGCGGCCTCCGCGCCATAGACGCCCGGCCCCATCTCGGCGACGTTCAGATAGACTTCCATGATGCGGCGCTTGGACCAGAGGGTCTCGATCAGGACGGTGTAGCCGGCCTCGAACCCTTTGCGGACCCAGTCGCGACCGGGCCAGAGGAAGACGTTCTTGGCGGTCTGCTGCGAGATGGTGGAGCCGCCGCGGACCTTGCGGCCGTTCTCGTTGGTCTTCAGCGCTCTTTCGATAGCTTGCATATCGAAGCCGCCGTGGCTGCAGAAGCGGGCGTCCTCTGCGGCGATGGCCGAGGCGACGAGGTTGGGCGAGATCTGGTCCAGCGAACGCCAGCGATAGTCGAGCCCGTGACCGGCCACGAACTCGCGCGCCATCAGAAGGGTCATGGGCGGGGGCGCCACGGTGTGGATCAACACCCCGCCGATCGGCAGGGCGGCCAGGACCAGCAGGACGGTCAGGATCGGACGGCGCTTGCGCCGCCGCGGCTGTTCGTCAGTCATGATCCCTCCCGGGGCGGAGTTTTGGCCGGGAAGCGTGGCCATGCAAGGGCGACGCCGGGGCCAGCCTATTTTACGTTCACGTCCCACAGGAAGATCACCGCGAAGGCGCCGACCACGACCAGAACCAGGATGCCGACGGCCATGCAGCCGAAGGCCATTCGCGGCGTCTCGCCTCCCGTCCGACCCTTCATCAGGAACCCCCGTTCGCGCGGACGATAGGGTGTGTCGACGCAGGGTGTCGAGGCTCAGAGATCGGCGACGCCGGCCTGTCCGTCCTCGTCGGCCCAGGCGACACGGGTCGCGTCGGGGCTCATGGCCAGGGCGATGATGGGCGCGCCCTTGTCGGCCTTGATGAAGTTGAGGCCCTGGCCCGCCGGATCGGCGACCCAGACGCGGCCGTCGGCCAGGCCTGCGGCGAGGCGGCTGTGCGGGTTGGCCGACGCGACGAGGTTGACCAGGGTGGTGTCGTCGAAGCCGATCTCGGACGCCTCGCGACCCATGGGGCCGTTGGAACTGTCGAAGGGCCAGAGCACCGCGCCCTGGGCTCCCGAGGTCGCGAGCAGTCGGCCTTTCGCCATGAAGGCGACGGAGCGGACCTTGGACGGATAGCCGCCCATCCGCATGTTCTTGGCGTCCTTCAGTCGCCAGCCGTGCAACTGGGCGTCCTGCATCATGGTGACGACAAAGGCGCCGTCGGGCGAGAAGGCGACGCCGGTATGTGACCCGGCCCAGGCCAGCTTCGTCGGCTTCTGTTCGGCGATCCGGGCGTACCACAGCCAGGCGCCGCCGTAGGTGGACGCAGCGATCCGCCGGCCCTTGGGATCGAAGGCGACGCCGGAGACGGTTCGCTCATGCTGGAAGTCGCGGCGGAAGCCGGCGTCGGTCGCGTCGATGACGGACAGGGTCTTGCCGGCGGAGAAGGCGATCAGCTTCGTTTCGGCGGAGGCGTCGATGGAATCGATCCACTGACCCTTGGCGGTGGCGAGCACGCCCGCCTCGCCCTTGCGGCTCCAGATCACCCGGCCGTCGTCGCCGCCGGTGACCAGGCCGTCGCCGGACGGATGGACCACGGCGCACAGGATCGCGCCGTCATGGACCGCGTCGAAGGTCCGGTCCTCGAACCGCACGGAGCCGTCGCCCAGGGCGAAGACCGCGCCGGAGGAGTCGAAATGGGCCGAGGTGACCTGGGCGTCGAAGGTGAAGGTGGGCATCAATCTGTCTTCCGATCATCCCCGCGAAGGCGGGGACCCAGTTCTGTGGGCGACCGGTATCACCGAGTCCGCGTTGAAATCGATCCCGCGCACCGTGCCTCACAAAAGCACCGGGTCCCGCATTGGCTGCTACGCGCCGCCCTTCGGGTCGCGGGGATGCAAGGATTTGGGTTAGGCCGCGCAATCCTCGAACCCGGCCCGGATCGCGGCCTCGTCGAGGTCGCGGCCGATGAAGACGGCGCGGGACCAGCGGCGTTCCGTGGGCTTCCACTCGCGCTGGAGGTCGCCCTCGAGGATCATGTGGACGGCCTGGAAGACCAGACGTTTGTCCTCGCCCTCGACATTGATGATGCCCTTGGCGCGCAGAATGTCCTGACCCTTCTCGCCCAGCAGCTTGTCCAGCCAGGCGGTGAAGCGGACGCCGTTCATGGGTCGGTCGAGGCTGAGGGAGATTCCCTTGATGTCGTCGCCGTGGTCGTGGCCGCGCGGCCCAGGGTCGTGGTCGTGGTCATGCCCGTGGTCATGATGATCGTGGCCGCAGTGCTCGTCATGGACGTGGCCGGCCTCGCCGTGGGCCGGGCCGGACACTGAGTTGGCGAACTCGGGATGGATGTCGAGGATCCGCTCGAGGTCGAAGCCGTGAAGGCCCAGGACCTGGTCCAGCGGTACGTCAGCGCGTTCGGCGCGGATGATGGGCGCCAGCGGGTTCAGCTTGCGCAGCCGCTGTTCGACGGCGACCAGTTCGGCCTCGGTCGCCAGATCGGTCTTGTTGAGGATGATTCGGTCGGCGAAGGCGACCTGTTCGCGGGCCTCCTTCGAGTCGTCCAGCCGGGCCATGACATGTTTGGCGTCGACCAGGGCGGTGACGCTGTCGAGCGTGGTCTTGGCCTTGACGTCCTCGTCGACGAAGAAGGTCTGGGCCACCGGGCCGGGGTCGGCGAGGCCGGTCGTCTCGACGATGATGGCGTCGAAGGCAGGGGCGCCGGGCTTCTGGCGCTTCATCAGGCCGGCGACGACACGGATCAGGTCGCCGCGCACCGTGCAGCAGACGCAGCCGTTATTCATCTCGAACACATCTTCATCGGCCCCGACGACCAGGTCGTTGTCGATGCCGATCTCGCCGAACTCGTTGACGATGACGGCGTAACGCTTGCCGTGGTCCTCGGTCAGGATGCGGTTGAGCAGGGTGGTCTTGCCCGCGCCGAGATAGCCGGTGAGCACGGTGACGGGGATACGGGTGTCGGTCATGGGCGGTAAATGGCGGCTGGGGTGCGGGAATGGAAGTCCCTCTCCCGGTGGGAGAGGGCTTGAGGCTCGCAGAGCGAAGCGATGCGCCAGCCGAAAGGGTGAGGGTCGCGCCTCACCGGTTCGCATACAACCCTCACCCTTTCGCGCAAGACCGATCGCCTGACGGCTCTCGGGCGGCTCAAGCCCTCTCCCACCGGGAGAGGGAAGTTAACAGGTCGGACAGTCCGGCATGACATCCGTTTCGAGCTGGAGCGTCGTGTGGGCGATCTTGAAACGGGCCTTCGCCAGGGTCTGGGCCTCGATCAGCAGGGCGCGGGGGTCGCCGCGGTCGTGGACGAGGTGGGCGGTCAGGGCCGTCGACGTCGTCGACATGTTCCAGACGTGCAGGTCGTGGACGGCCGAGACGCCGGGCAGGGCGGCGAGAGCCTCGCGCACCGCCGCGACATCGACCGAGCGGGGGGCGGCGTCCATGGCGAGGCCGACAGAATCCTTCAGCAGGCCCCAGGTGCCCCAAAGGATCACAGCGACGATGGCGATCGAGACGATCGGATCGAGGATCCACCAGCCGCTGAACATGATGATCGCGCCGGAGATGACGACCCCGATGGAGACGCCTGCATCAGCCATCATGTGCAGGTAGGCGCCCCGGGCGTTCAGATCCGAATGCTGGTCGCGCATGAACATCAGGGCGGTGCCCAGATTGATGACGAAGCCGATGCCGGCGACGATCATGATGATGCCCGACTGGACCGGGGCGGGATCGGTCAGGCGCTGGACCGCTTCGAAGGCGATGGCTCCACAGGCGAAGATGAGCAGGAGCGCATTGGCCAGGGCGGCGAGGATGGTCGCCTTGCCGAAGCCGTAGGTCAGCTGTTTGCCCGCCGCACGACGGGCGAGGACGGCGGCGCCGCCGGCCATGGCGAGACCGAGGACGTCGGACAGGTTGTGACCCGCGTCGGCGAGCAGGGCGGTCGAGCCCGAATAGACGCCGGCCCCGAACTCGCAGGCGACGAAGGCGAGGTTGACGATCAGCCCGACGAGGTAGCGCCAGTCGCCGGTGTCGACCGGGCCGTGGACGTGCCCCGCGTGGCCGCCTGCGCCATGCGAATGACCGTGGGCGTGGTCATGACCGGCATGGTCATGATCGTCGTGGGCGTGATCGTGTGCGGTCATGGCTCCAGCCTAGTGCTGGTGCGTCACGATGACCAACCCGATCGCGATCAGGGCGAGGCCGAGGATGGCGCCTTCGTAGCGCGCCCACCGTTCCAGCCTGAGCACCGAGGCGCCGGCGCGGGCCAGGGTCGTGAACGTCGCCATGCCCAGGATGGTGCCGAGCGCGAAGGCGAGGGTCAGCAGCGCCAGGGCTCCGACGCCTTCCTGGGCGGACGACATATAGATGGGCAGCAGCACCTCGCCGGGCGACAGGGCCATGACGGCGACCAGGCCCCAGAAGGCGGCGGCGTGCGACACCGTGGGCTCGGCGAGGTCGAGGGCGGGGCCGCCGGCCATCACCGGCCGCCGGATCGCCGACTTGATCAGATAAAAGCCGCCGAAGGCGAAGAGCAGGACCGCCGACAGATGGGGCAGAAATCCCGCCACCAGTCCGTCCAGCGCCAGGCCGGCGGCGACGATCAGGCTGCCGACGACTGCGGTGCTGGCGATGTGGGCCAGGCCGGCGGCGCTGACGGCCAGCAGGTTCTTCGTCAGGCTCCAGCGCTGGGCGCGGCCGACGAGCACGAACGGCAGCCAGTGTGTCGGCAGGGCCGCGTGCAGGAAGGCCGCGGCGAACCCGCCGGCGACGAGGGAAAGGAGGACCGGCTGTTCAAAGGCGGGGGGCGACATTGACTCCGATATAGCGTGTTACTTTATAACGGTCGAGGGAGAATCGTCTCCTCCCTGTTCGCCGCTTGGCGAATGGGGAGGTGGCGCGGTTTCGCGCCGTGATGGAGGGGGCGACGTTATCTGTCGGGTGAGGGCGCACGGCGATCACGCGGCAAGACGGTGTCGCCCCCTCCGTCAGCTCGCGAAGAGCTCGCTGCCACCTCCCCATCGCTGCGCGACAGGGAGGAGACGTCCGACCTCACCGATAAAGACTGCCCCGATCCAGCGGCAAGCCGCTCGGGCCCGCGCGGCGGCGCTGGGCGACCGTCTGGTAGACGAGGATCGAGCCGCGCTCGAAGCCCTTGGCGCACATGGCGAAGAAAATGAGCCAGAGGCGGGTGCGTTCCTCCCCGACCATGGCGACGGCCTCGTCGCGGCGCGCCATCAGGCGGCGGGACCATTCGGCCGTGGTGGCCTGGAAATGTTCACGCAGATCCTCGACGTCCAGAACCTCGAAACCGAGCCGGCCGAGGTTGGTGACCGTCATGCCGATGGTGTCCAGCTCTCCGCCCGGGAAGATGAAACGGCCGATGGTGCGGGTCGCATTGGTCTGGGGCGTGATGTTGCCGGCGTCGCGGCCTCCACGACGCACCGAGGCCTGGTGGAAATAGAGGCCGCCGGGCTTCAGCAGGCGGCGCATCTCCAGGAAGTGGCGGTCGTGGTTGGCGAAGCCGACGTGTTCGAACATCTCGACCTGGGAGACGGCGTCGAACTGTTCGGTCATCTCCAGGTCGCGGTAGTCCTTGAGTTCGAGCGTGATTCTGTCCTGCAGGCCGAGGCGGGCGATCTTGGCGTTGGCGAAGGCGAGCTGTTCTTCCGACAGGGTCACGCCGTGGACGGTGACTCCATAGTGCTGCGCGGCCCAGCAAGACAGGCCGCCCCAGCCGCAGCCGACATCGAGCAGTGTCTGGCCCGGCTTGAGGCGCAGCTTGCGGCAGATGAGGTCCAGCTTGCGGGTCTGGGCCTCCTCCAGCGACTGGTCCGCGTCGGCATAACAGGCGCTGGAATAGACCATCTCCGGATCCAGGAAGAGGCCGTAGAAGTCGTTGCCGACATCATAATGGAAGGAGATGAAGTCCTTGTCCCTGCGCGCCGACTTGGTCTGGCGCTGACCGGCTTCGCCGGTCGGGTCGTAGGCGGCGTCGCCGACGCTGCGGGTCGAGCCCGCCAGCAGGAAGGGAATCAGTTCGCGCGCGATCAGGCCCTTGTTCACCCGGCGCGGCAGATGGACGGCGCGGCCGTGATCCCAGCGGTCGGCGGCCTCCAGCGGCGAGCCGCCCTCGATGCGGATATCGCCGGTGGCGTAGAGCTCGAACAGGGTCATCAGGCCGGGCTTGAGCACCAGACGACGCACGGCGGACGGGTCGGCCAGGACGATGCGGATGTCGTCGCGGGCGTTCGGACCCAGGGGGATGACCTCGCCGGTCCAGAGCTGGAGCGACAGGTCGGCCTGCAACTGGTCTGCGATATGCGAGGCGATGCGGCGGGCGGCGGTGACCCGGCGGTCGATGGTCTGGGTCATGGCAAGGGTCCCGTCTCTATATCCGTGCATCCCGGCGAAGGCCGGGGTCCAGATGGCGGACATCGGCGGTGACGCGAGGTTTCAACGCCTGATCCGGACATCCAGTCTGTGATCTGGACCCGGGCCTTCGCCGGGGTGCACGGTGGTGGGGGAACGGTCAAGCCCAACACCAGCGGCATTTTCCGTGCCCCGATCCGCCCTTTCACGTTGACTCCGAGGGGCCGGTCCGTATATGTCGCCGCTCTTCGCCCGCGGGGTCTACCCGGCGGGCGCATCCTTTTTTGCGTTACGCTGAGGCTCCAACATGTACGCGGTGATCAAGACCGGCGGCAAGCAGTACCGGGTTCAACCGGGCGACACGATCGTCGTCGAGAAGCTCGATGGCGATGCTGGCCAGGAACTGAAATTCGACAGCGTCCTGATGCTGGGCGGCGACAAGGGCGTGACCCTGGGCGCACCGTTGATCGACGGCGCCTTCGTCGGCGCGACCCTGATCGAGACCCGCAAGGGTGAGAAGGTCAAGATCTTCAAGAAGACCCGTCGTCAGGGCTATCGCCGCACCAACGGCCACCGCCAGATGGAAACGGTCCTGCGTATCACCGGCATCGACGGCGCCGGCGAAGTCTCCAAGTGGGACGGCAAGATCGACCTGATGACCAAGGCCGAGATCAACCTGCGCGCCCGTGGCCTGGCCAAGCGCGAAGCGACGTCGGACCTGGGTTCGATCGAGACGGTTGTGACCTCGTCCAAGGGTGGCGAAGTGCAGGCCGCCGTGGTCGAGAGCTCGGCTCCCGCCAAGAAGGCCCCGGCCAAGAAGGCCGCCGCCAAGACCGAAACCGCCGCTTCGACCGACGAAGCCTAAACAAGACGCGCGCCAGCAGGCCCAACGGCCGTTAGCGCAACGAAAAGAGAGTTCAGATGGCTCACAAAAAATCCGGTGGTTCGTCGCGTAACGGTCGCGACTCCCAATCAAAACGCCTCGGCGTGAAGAAGTTCGGCGGCGAGCGCGTTCTGGCCGGCAACATCATCGTGCGCCAGCGCGGCACCACCTTCCACCCGGGTGACAACGTCGGCCTCGGCCGCGACCACACCCTGTTCGCCACTGAACATGGCGCGGTGAAGTTCACCAAGAAGGCCAACGGCCGTTGTTACGTGTCGATCATTCCGGCGAACGACGACGCCCAACAGGCGCTCGCCGCCGAGTAACGCAGGACCGGATTTCGGATCGCGTTGCTCCTTAAAAGCAGCCGATCCGGACCAGGGAAATTTTCCGCGGGGAGTCTGGATCACAGGCTCCCCGTTTGCGTTCCCGCATCGAAGTCCGCCCGATCCCTCCAAGGAGGCGGACCGCATCCCGAGGCTGGAAACATGTGCGTCATCGAAACCTCTCCGGTCGTTGAGACCCGGCGTCTGGTGCTGCGCGCGCCCGCGCCCCAGGACGTGCCCGCGATCGCCCGCCTGGCCAACGACCATGACATCGCCCGCATGACCAAGCGGATGCCGCACCCCTTCGGACAGGGTGATGCGCAGGACTTCGTCATCGCTGTCGCGGCCCAGAACCCGGCCAGGGCCATGACCTTCCTGATCGAACATGAGGACCATGGTCCCGTCGGCGTCATCGGCCTGTTCGAGGACGAGGATCGGGCGCCAGAGGTCGGCTACTGGATCGGGCGCGAGTTCTGGGGCCGCGGCCTGGCGACGGAGGCGCTGGAAGGCGCCCTGGTCTGGGCCTCGAAGCGCTGGAAGCGCAGGGCGCTGGTGGCCGGGCATTTCGCGGACAACCCGGCGTCCGGTCGCGTGCTGGAGAAGGCGGGCTTCCTCTACACCGGCGAGACGCGGCGGGCGTTCAGTCGCGCGCGCAAGGCGGACATCGACACGCGTATGATGGTGTGGCTGGCTTAGCCTGTTGTTTCCTTCTCCCCTTGCGGGAGAAGGCGGCAGCCCTCCGACTTGATCGGGGGGCTGACGGATGAGGGGTCATGCCGAGGGCCAGGATTGGGGCGGCAAGGCTGACTTCGACTGTCAGCGTGACCCCTCACCCGACCGCGCAAGAACGACGGCTTCGCCGCCGTGCGCGATCTCCCTCTCCCGCAGGGGGAGAGGGCTCTAGCCCGCCAGGCTGGGCCCGAACGCCACAACGGCCGCGACGACGCCGCCGATCACGGCCGCACAGGCGCCGGCCACGAAGGCGAAGGCCGTGCGGGTCTGGCGGCGGCGCATGCCGCCGGTGCGGACCGAGCGGATGATGACGAACGGCGACCGGTCGAAGGCTTCCGAGCCGATGATATTATGCTGGGACATGGAAACGCTCCCCGAACTGAAGACCGGTCCGTGGCGGACCGGGATCGAGGAAGGCGTGGCCGGTGCGTCTGAAAGATGGCGAACGGCGTTCAGGCGCGAACCTGTGATCGAATGACCGTGGTTATCCGCAGAAGACCAGTCGACCCGACCAGGCGCGGTAGTAGCCGCTGACCGGGTCGTAGGAGCGGTAGCGCGAGGCGCAGTAGGCCGACCGCCCCGAATCGCGACCGTTCGAATATCCGGCGCCGTAATCGTTCTGGACCTGACCGCCGTAACCCGAGCCGGGATAGACCTGGTCCGGGCGACCATAGGCGCCGTAGTATTGGGTTCCCTGATTGTAGGGCTGATAGACGTAGCCCCCGCCGTCGTGCTCGCGGCCATAGCGGCTGTAGCGAGGGTTCGAGCTGTAGGACCTGTAAGGCCGCTGGTCGCGCCAACGGGCGTCGCAGTCGTCGCGCGCCCGGTCCCAATAGGCGTCGCAGCGATAGTCGCCCGGTCGATCCTGCTGGCCGTTGTAGTCGTTTCCGTAGCGGCCGTAGCTGGACCAGGTCCGGGACTGGTCCGGGTAACTCCAGCTCTGTGCGGCCACGGGGGCCGCAGCCGGAAGGGCGACCGAGGCGGTCAGGAGGGCGGCGGCTAGGGCTGCGGCTTTCATGGTCAACGGCTCGGCTGGTGCGGGATCGGCCCGCTGGTTGAAGGGGAACTCACCTATTCTTTGGCTGTCGTGTCGTTCCGTGCCGCATTCACAGTATGTCGGCGCTCGATCTCAGTCATCCGCGCATCCATCATGGAGACCGGGCGAACAACGATGCCTCGGCGCATGAGCGCCTGCGAGATCGACCAGATCGTCCAGACGAAAGCCCCAGCGGCTGCAAAGGCGATCAGAGTTCCAAGGACCTGAAGCACCTGCTTCTCCCTAAAGGGTGACGTTGGCGGTCGCGCCGGCGCGGGTGACGACGTGGCGCATCAGGACGATACGGTCGCCGCCGGCGCTGACCGGGGTGATCAGGAACCAGCCGCCGTCGGGCAGGCCGTCGAAGCGGAAGCGGCCGTTCTCGCAGGTCGTCGAGCGGACATAGGAGCGGTAGTCGGCGTTGGGGTCCGGCACGGTGCGGGCGCGGATCACGGCCTCCGGGACAGCGGCCTGATCGGTCGAGCCGTACAGGGTCTGGAACCGGGCGCGGGTATAGGGGGTGTCGGGCGTCAGGGCGACCGAGCCGGTGCAGGCGAAGGTCTGGCCATCGCGACTGTAGGCGACGCGGCCGTCGATGCCGGCCGTGCCGGTGCGGACGGACCAGCCGAAGTCGGCGGCGTTGAAGGCGGCGGACGGCGCATACGGCGCCGGACCCGGAACGGGCGCACAGGCGGTCACTACGGCTGCGACGGCGAGGACGGAAGCGAGGCGGATCGACATCGGAATTCTCTCGGAGAGGCCTGCGGGATCGCCCGGAGGGCGAGGTCACATGACGCCTAACGCAGGTGCAAGGTCAAGGTTGCGGGACCTGACGGCGGGCGCCACAAGTCGGGGATAACAGAGCGGCGGGCCGGTTCGGACCCGCCGCCAAGCTGGTCTACAGGGACCCCATGACAGTCGTATTTGCAGACATCCAGGCGGCACAGGCGCGCATCGCCGGCCAGGTCGATCGGACACCGGTGAGGCATTCGCGGCGGCTGTCGCAACTGACCGGAGCCGAGGTCTGGGTGAAATACGACAACCTCCACTTCACCGGGAGCTTCAAGGAGCGCGGGGCGCTGAACCGGCTGCTGTCGCTGACGCCGGACGAGATGAAGCGGGGCGTGGTGGCGGCTTCGGCCGGAAACCATGCCCAGGCTCTGGCCTATCATGGCGGACGGCTAGGCGTGCCGGTGACCATCGTCATGCCGGAGGGCACGCCCTTCACCAAGATCGACGGCACGCGCAGCCACGGGGCGACCGTGGTCATCAAGGGCGCGGACTTCACCGGCTCGACCGAGGAGGCGCATCGTCTGAGGGACGAGGAAGGGTTCGTCTTCATCTCCGCCTTCGACGATGAGGGCATCGTCGCGGGGCAGGGAGTCTGCGCCATCGAGTTCCTTGAGGACGCGCCGGACCTCGACGCCCTGATCATTCCTATCGGCGGCGGCGGGCTGATTGCCGGGTGTTCGATCGCGGCCAAGGCGATGAAACCGGACATCCGCATCTTCGGCGTCGAGGCGGCGATGTACCCTTCGTTCAGCGCACGGAGGAAGGGAGAGACGCCGAAATGCGGCGGGGCGACCATCGCCGAAGGCATCGCGATCAAGGCCGTCGGCGACATTCCGTTCGCGCTCGCCGATCCGCTGGTCGAGGACGTGCTGGTCGTCGACGAGGAGGATTTCGAAAAGGCGGTGGCTTTGTTCGCGACCCTCGAAAAGACGGTGGCCGAGGGCGCCGGCGCCGGCGGTCTGGCGGCCCTGCTGCGCTATCCGGAAAGGTTCAAGGGGATGAAGGTCGGGCTGGTCCTGTGCGGCGGCAATATCGACCCGCGGATGCTGGCCGTGGTGCTGAACCGAGAGATGGTCCGTGAACGGAGGCTTATCGTTTACCGGATCCTCGGCGACGACCGGCCGGGCATGCTGTCGGCCATGGCGGCGGTGATCGGGGGCCTCGGCGGCAACATCATCGACGTCGTCCACAACCGGCTGGCGCTGGACGTCCCGGCCAAGGGGGCGGAGTTCGACATCATGGTCGAAACGCGCGATAGCGCCCATTCCGACGCGATCGGACAGGCTTTGAAGGACCAGGGATATGCGCTTCGGATGGGTTAGCATCGCCGTCATCGGCAGTCTCGCCCTGGCGGGCTGCAACCGCGATGCCGCGGGCGGCGCTGATCTGGAAGCCAATGCCCGGGCGGCGGCCTTCTTCATGGAGACCAACGCCAAGGCGGACGGAATCGAAACCCTGCCGAGCGGCCTGCAGTACAAGGTGGTTCAGTCGGGGCCGTCGGGCGCCGCGACGCCGGACCGCAACGACCTCGTGCGGGTGGACTACGAGGGCGCCCTGACCGACGGGTCGGTGTTCGACAGCTCCTTCTCGCGCGGCCAGCCCTATGTGACGACGGCGGAGCAGGTCGTGCCCGGCTGGACCGAGGCCCTGCAGCGGATGAAGGTCGGCGACGAGTGGATGCTCTATGTGCCGCCGGCGCTGGGCTATGGCGAGCGCGGCCAGGGCGCTGACATTCCACCCAACTCGGTGCTGGTGTTCCGGATCAAGCTGCTGGACGTCGCCCCAGTGCCGGGCGGGGGACGCGGGACGGGGCTGGCGACGGGGTAGCCGCCTTGCCTCTCCCTCCCCGTCAGGGGAGGGTGGTCGCGAAGCGACCGGGTGGGAGCGGCCGAAAACATGGCGACGATCGCCAGGGCGCGCGCGATGCGAAAGGCGATGAGCCCGCCTGAAGCCAGGCTTTGGGTTGCGCTGCGGCCACTTCGGAAGGCGGGATATCAATTCCGCCGCCAGCATCCTTTGCGAGGCTACTTTCTGGATTTTGTCTGTCTCGACAGGCGTCTGATTGTCGAGGTCGACGGCATGTCACATGCCGGTCGCGGCGTCCGGGATGCGGAACGTGATGCTGCGATGCCGCGGCTGGGGTTCAAGACGCTGCGTGTCCCGGCGATTGATGTTCGCGACAGACTTGGTGATGTGGTGGATTGGATCGTGCGCGAACTTGAGGCCGCTCCCACCCGGCTGACGCAAGGGCGTCAGCCACCCTCCCCTGACGGGGAGGGAGAATAGAGGCGCCACTCCGCACGAACACCCTCGTCGTCCTCGCCGGCTAGCCTCGCTTCGCGCAACTCAGCGAACGCCTCCGCCTCCACCAGCCGCGACAGCGCCCACACCGCGGCCCCCCTGACGAGCGGCGACCCGTCGTCCAGCAGACGTTCCGCGCTCGCGACCAGGTCCGCATCCCCGCTGTTGCCGATCGCATAGAGGACGTTGCGCACGAAGCGGTCGCGGCCGATGCGCTTGATCGGGCTTTTCGAGAACAGGATGCGGAAGGTCGGGTCGTCGAGCGCGGCGAGGTCGGCGAGGCGGGGGCTGATGGAGATGTCGCGGGCGGCCAGCCGGGTCTCGCGCGCCGCGACGGCGAACTTGTTCCACGGACAGACGGCCAGACAGTCGTCGCAGCCGTAGATGCGCGAACCGGTCAGGGCGCGGAACTCCACTGGCCAGGGCCCGGCGTGTTCGATGGTCAGATAGGACAGGCAGCGGCGCGCATCGAGCTGGAACGGGGCGGGGAAGGCCTTGGTCGGGCAGGCGTCGAGACAGGCGGTGCAGGAGCCGCAGTGTTCGGTCTCGGCCGCGTCGGGCTCGATGTCGGCGGCGCAGAGGATGACGCCGAGGAACAGCCAGTTGCCGTGCTCGCGGCTCAGAAGGTTGGTGTGTTTGCCCTGCCAGCCGAGGCCGGCCCGCTGGGCCAGGGGCTTTTCCATCAGGGGGGCGGTGTCGACGAAGACCTTGACCTCGGCACTGAGGCGCGAGGCGAGCTGGCCGGCGAGGGTCTTCAGCCGGCCCTTGATGACCTCGTGATAGTCGTCGCCGCGGGCGTAGACCGAGATGTAGCCGGCGCTGCGGTCTTCCATTTCGGGCAGGGGATCGTGTTCGGGCCCGTAGTTCATGCCGAGCACGATGGCGGTGCGGGCGGCGTCCCACATGGCCGTCGGGTGGGCGCGGCGTTCGAGGGTGGTCTCCATCCAGCCCATCTCGCCGTGTCGCCCGGCCTCGACGAAATGGGCCAGGCGTTCGCCGGCGGACCACGGGTCCGACGCCGACGCGAACCGGCACACGTCGAACCCGAGTTCGGCGGCCTTGGCGCGGAGGGTGTCGCGTAGGTCGGACATCCGTGAGCCTTACTCAATCCTCCCCCACGGGGGGAGGGGGACCACGAAGTGGTGGAGGGGGCCGGCTCCAAACACCGCGTGTGAGGTCAGCCCCCTCCGTCACGTCGCGAAGCCGCGCCGCGCCACCTCCCCCGAAGGGGGAGGATTAAAAATCCAGATCCGCGTAGTGCGCCGCCGGGGCCAGGCCCTGGAACCGGTCCGCGAGCAGGGGCCGGAAGCAGGGGCGGGACTTGATCTTCATGTACCAGGTCTTGAGCCCCGGCCAGTGGGCCCAGGACACCTCGCCGAAATAGTCGAGGGTCGACAGATGGGCTGCGGCGACGATGTCGGCCTGGGACAGACGCCGCCCGGCGAACCAGTCGCGGCGGGTCAGGAGGGCGTCGAAGATCGCCAGGTGGTGCTTCAGGGCCTCGCGACCCTCGCGCAGCATCCGCGCCTCGGGCGGGCCGAGGCGGAGGAGGGGTTTCTCCATCCGCTCGTGCAGCAGGACGGCGTTGACCTCGTCGGTGAAGCGGCGGTCGAACCAGGCGGTCAGCCGACGCGTCTCCGCGCGCTCGGCGGCGTCGGCGGGCATCAGCAGCGGCGTTTTCTGCGCATCCTCGATCCAGCCGAGGATGGCGGGCGCCTCGCACAGGGTCAGGCCCTCGACCTGAAGCACCGGCGGCATGCCGGAGGGGTTCAGGTCGCCGAGGGGGCAGTCCGCCTCCCAGGGGCGGACGAGAACCTCGGTCCACTCGATGCGCGCTTCGCCCAGGGCCAGACGCGCGGTGCGGCTGCCGGGATCGAAGGGGAAATGGAACAGGACGTTCGCCGACATGCGCTCGTCCTGCACCTGTGGCCGTTAAAGGCTCGTTTACGTTACGACCTTGATCGGCTGAGGAGGGATCGCGCTGCGATCCCACTGATGCCGTGAATCAAGGTCGCAGCATCTCTCGGGCGTGATCCGACCGGAAAATCGCTGAACACTTTTCCGGATCACGCCTCAGGCGAAACGGGGACCGCAGGCGCGACCGGACCGCGCGGGTCGGCGTGGATCAGGACGTCGGCGCCGGGGAAGGCGGCCTTCACCCGGTCCTCGGCGGCGACGACGATGTCGTGCGAGGCCTCGAATGACAGACTCCGGTCCAGATCGATGTGCATCTGGACCATCAGCCGGTCGCCCGACATCCGGGTGCGCAACTGGTGCACCCCGCCGACCCGGATGTCGGACAGGACGGCGTTGGTCAGGGCGATGCGGTCGGCGTCCGACGCCTCGCGGTCGAGCAGATGGTCGCCCGCGCCCTTGAGCACGCCGACCGCGCCCCAGAACAGCCAGACGGCGACCACGAGACCGGCGGCGGCGTCGAGGCCGGGCGCGGCCAGCCAGGCGCCGGAGATCACGCCGATCAGGACCACGGCGCTGGACGCCAGGTCGGCCGCGTAGTGGGCGCGGTCGGCCGAGACGGCCATGGAGCCCGAAGCCTTCAGCGACCGGGTCTGGAGCCAGACCAGCAGGCCGGTCAGCAGGATGGAGAGGATCACGACGCCCACGGCCCAGGAGCCGCCGACGACCGGCCGGGGGTCGAACATCCGCTGCAACGCTTCCCAGCCGATGAAGACGGCCGAGGCGAAGACGAGCCCGGCCTGGACCAGGGCGGCCATGGCCTCGCCCTTGCCGTGGCCGAAACGGTGGTCGGCGTCGGCGGGGGCGGCGGCCCAGCGCACCGCGAAGAAGGTGGTCAGGGAGGCGATCAGGTCGAGGGCGGAGTCGGCCAGCGAGGCCAGGATGGACACCGACCCGGACGCGCCCAGGGCGAAGGCCTTCATCGCGATCAGCAGGACCGCGACGCCGACCGACAGGCCGGTGATCTGGCGTGTCGAAAGGGTGGCGACGGCACCCCAGGGACCGGATCCGGGGGCAGGTGTCGGCGGCGGCGAGACAGGGGAGGTCATCGCCGCCCTTTTCGCTGATCGCCCGTCGGTTGCCAATGGAGGACTCTTTGGGAACCGCCGTTAGGCTTGCGGTCATCAAAGCGCCCCAAGGTGCGCGCGGATTAACCGTGAGGGGACGGGGACTTGCAGCGATGACGCCGGGCGTGAGCGAGCGGGACGGAGAGACGGCGGATCGATGGATCCCCCGCGCCGAGGTCCTGTCGCTGCTGGGGGTCAAGACCCAGACCCTCTACGCCTATGTCAGCCGGGGGCGGATCACCGCCCGACCAGACCCCAACGATCCTCGCCGCAGCCTCTATGCCGCCGCCGATGTGGCGCGGCTGAAGGGCGCGAGCCCGGGCGAGCCGGCGGGCGTGGTCGTGCCGTTCGAGCCGGCGGTGAAGGGCGAGAGCCTGATCCGGTCGACGGTCAGCCTGATCTCGGACGGGCGGCTCTACTATCGCGGCCGCGACGTGGCCCAGTGGGCCCAGAACGCGACGCTGGAGGAAACCGCCCGGCTGCTGTGGGGCGCCGGGGACACGAACCCGTTCGCGGGCCTGGGCGTGCGTGTCGACAGCGCCGGCGGATCGTCGCATCGGGCGCGACTGTTCGCGGCGCTCGCCCGACGCGCGGAGGAAGACCCGTCCTCGACCGGACGTTCGCCGGAGGCGCTGAAGATCGAGGCCGCCGTGGCGCTGAACGAGGTGGTCGACGCCATGGCGGGGCCGGGTCCGCGTCTGTTCTTCCATCAGCGCCTCGCGCGCGGCTGGAAGATGCTGGAGCGCGACAGCGTGCATCTGAGGCGCGCCCTGGTGCTGGCGGCCGATCTCGATCTCGATCCGGCGGTTCTGGCGACGCGGGCGGCGGTTTCGGGCGGGGCTTCCCTGGCGGGAGCAGCGTTCGCGGGGCTGACCACGACGGCTGGATCGCCAGCAGCCCGGATCCTGACCCGGGCGATCGCCTATGTCGCCGAAGCGCGACGCGACCCCGCAGGCGCGGCCCAGCGGCGGATGGCAGACGAGGGCTCCATCCCCGGCTTCGGCAGCGAAACCTTCCCGCACGGTGATCCGCGCGTCGAAGCCTTGCTCGCGCTGGCGGACCTGCCCAACGACCTGACGGCGGTGATCCGCGAGGGGGAGGCGGCGAGCGGACAGAGGACCGGGTTCGCGGCGGCCCTTGCGATCATGGCGCGGCGTCTGGACCTGCCGCGCGACGGGGCCTCGGACGTGCTGCTGATCGGCCGGCTGACCGGTCTGATGGCCCATGCTCTGGATCAGATCATCGACGGCTCGCCTATCCGGGTGCGCCTGCGCTATGTCGGACCCCGACCCTGATCGGCGAAGCCGTGAATCAAGGTCGCACTTTCATTCTCCGCCTGATCGAAGATCAGGCTGGGGACCGGCGAGCGACTGAACGCGAGCCCGGAGCGGGGATTTCATGTCGGACTGGATTGCAGCGTTCATCCTGGGGCTGGTCGAGGGACTGACGGAGTTCATTCCCGTCTCTTCCACGGGCCACCTGCTGCTGCTCGGCCACTTCATCGGCTTCGAGAGCGAGGGCAAGACCTTCGAGATCGTGATCCAGCTGGGCGCGATCCTGGCCATCATCAGCGTCTATTTCCAGCGGCTGTGGGCTTTGGCCACGCGCTGGCCGCATGACGCCCGGGCCCGTCACTTCATCATCGGGGTGGTGATCGCCTTCCTGCCCGCCGCCTTCGCGGGCGTGTTCATGTACGACATCATCAAGGAAATCTTCTTCGAGACCCCGGTGATCATCTGTATCGCCCTGATCGTCGGAGGCGTGCTGCTTCTCCTGCTCGACCGGATGAAGAAGGTCCCGAAATACCTGGACGTGAACACCTATCCGTTCCGGGTCTACGGCCTGATCGGCCTGTTCCAGTGTCTGGCCCTGCTGCCCGGTGTGTCGCGTTCGGGCGCGACCGTCGCGGGCGGGTTGCTGTTGGGAACCGACAAACGATCGGCGGCGGAGTTCACCTTCTTCCTTGCCCTGCCCACCATGGGCGGCGCGGTGGCCTATGACCTGTTCAAGAGCCGCAACGATCTGGACTTCACCGACGTCGGCCTGATCGCTGTCGGCTTCCTCACCGCCTTCGTGACGGCCCTGGTGGTGGTGCGGTTCCTGCTGGATTTCGTGTCGAAACACGGCTTCGCGCCATTCGCCTGGTGGAGGATCGCGATCGGCGTGCTGGGGCTGGGCCTGTTGTGGGCCGGCGTCGGGGCGTGATCGCCTGACTTGTCAGCCGGCGAGTTTCGGAGGCAAGCTGAGGTCATGACCAGCCAGCCCGTCAACGGCGAGCGTTTCGCCTCGTTCGCAGCCTTCTATCCGTATTACATCCACGAGCATTCCAATCAGGTCTGCCGGCGCATCCATATCGTCGGAACGGCGCTGGTCATCGTGGCCGCGTTGCTGGGGCTGTTCGTGAACGCGTGGTGGTTCGCAGCCATGCCGCTGGTCGGCTACGGGTTCGCCTGGGTCGGGCATTTCTTCTTCGAGAAGAACCGCCCGGCCACCTTCAAATACCCGCTGTGGAGCCTGTTGGGCGACTGGCGGATGTTCTTCGAGACGATCAGCGGCAAGCGGAAATTCTGACTGACGATCACCGTTCTGTCAGTCGACTCGCGTCCCGGGCGAGCGCATCCTCCGGCGGGGGCGTCGGGACATATCGCGATGATCGGGCATATCAAGAGACGGCTGGGGCAGTATGGCGCGGCCTGGGTGGCGGCCTTCCTGGCGACGGGTGCGGCGATCCTGGCCGGAATGCTGTTCGAGGATCTGATCGTGGTCGCCGACATGGTCCTGCCGGTCATGATGGCGGCGGCCGTGCTGGCCCTCGGGGTCGGGCTGATCGCCAGCCTGGTTTCGCGCGAAACGGTGGGGACCAAGCTGGCCGTCGGAGCGCTGGCCCTGCTTCTGGTCCTGCCGCTGATGTGGGCGCCGGTTGCGGCGGGCGTCGCGATCGCTTTCTTCGCCGATCGCTCGATTGAATATTCGCAGGTCTACGCCGCCTTCCAGATCGGGGTCAGCGAACTGCTGTTCCCGCTGGAGCAACTGGTGCGGTCAGGCGCAGTGTTCGGCAGCGTCTGGGCCTTGTTCCAGGGTGTCGCCAGCATCGTCGGCTTCATTTCGGCCCTGTCGAACATCTGGCCGATCCTGCGCCGGCTGCTCGGGCCGGAGCCTGCGCCCGCCGCCTAGCGGTTGGCCGGATCGCGGAAGGCCCACAGGCTGATGGCGAAGACGGCCACGGCGTCACGGTCGGTTGAACCGGCGGGCGGCAGGTAGAAGGTCGGCCGCATGCCGTTGAGATCGACGCCTCCGATCTCGATCCCGTCGCGGGTGATGACATAGCCCATGACGCTGCCGCCGCCGAACGGCAGGCCGCCGATGCGCCGCGTCTCGGTCCGGTATTCGACCCCGTTCCACATCAGGCTTCCCGCGCGCTGGGGCTGCTGGATGCGGCGCAGGATCGAACCCCGCGCAAGGGCCAGCCCCATGCCCGCGTCGGCGGGGGCCGCGCCGCCGTACTCGCAGTCATAGCTCAGGGTTTCGCGGTCGAAGGTGATGCCCAGGATGTTGCGATGACCCTGGCCGCCGCCGCAGTTCCCCGTGACCTCTCCGGCCGGGGTGGCGATCGACAGTTCGGCGGTGGCGAAGTCGCGTGATTGCCAGGGCAAATTCACTGCGGAATCCCGCATGCTGGCCCAGCCCGTGTATTCGCCGATGGCGAAGCCGGGGCGGAACAGGCTCGGGCCGCGTCGGCCCGAGAGGCCGATCCGCTCGGTGCGGTCCCGCATGGGAACGGCGGCGTCCTGCGCCGAAGCCAGGACGGGAGCCGCGAATGTCAGGGCGGCGAGAGCAATAGCAACCAGTCGGGCGAGCATGCGGACCTCCTCCAGATCGGGAGGGGCAAGCTAGACGATAACGGCGTTCCGGAGAACCGGGTTCAGCGCGAGGCGGTGTTCCAGGCGGGGGGGCAGCCGTCGAAGCGGCCGGCGTTGGTGATCGTCAGGCGTTGCTGGTTGAAGCGCAGCACCGGCTGCATCGAGCCGCGACCATTGCCGGTGTAGAGATCGACGCGCTGGCCGCGGATCGCGCCGCCGGTGTCCGAGGCGTACCAGTAGCCGTCATGGATCGTGCCGTCGGCCAGCCGCATGCCGACGGTCTCGCGGATGAACAATTTGGTGCGGCGGGGAATGACGCGCGGGTCAGTGGCCAGGGTGCGCATCGGGATCGGACGGCAGCCGAGAGAATCGTTGCCCGTCGCTCCGCCGCCGCCTGCATGATAGAGGCTGGCGCGCGCGTTCCAGTCGGGATCTTCGGCCATCAAGGCGGCCTGTTCGGGGGTCAGATCTGCAGAAACCTCGCTGGAACCGTCCGCGATGTCAGGGCTGACCGCTACCACAGGGTCGGCCGCGACGGCCGTCTCGTAAGGCACCGGATCTCCGGCCGGAAAAGCCGAAGCCCAAAGCATGGCGAACGCCGCGAGGGTATTGAACACAGATCGAACTCATCGTGACACCGGTCCCCAGAAACGTACCGGCGGCAGGCTTGTCGTTCGGGCCTGTGGCGAGAATGTGTCGAATACCCCGCTGCGACCGTCTGTCCCCATGCGTGCATGGATCAGTCAACCGTTGCCTGAGATAAGCGGAACGGGGGTTGGGCAACGTCTGAAATCGCGATAGCAGTATAACCGGATCAGAAATCCTTTGCTGGGGTGATATGCTTACTGTTCACGGAGATATTCGCTCCGGCAACTGCTTGAAGGTCAAGTGGATGCTGGACGCGCTCGGGCGTGATTATCAATGGGTCGAGGTTGATATCATGTCGGGCGGGAGCCGGACGCCGGAATTTCTCCTGCGGAATCCGTTCGGTCAGGTCCCAACCCTGACGCTGGAGGACGGCCGCACCCTGGCCCAGTCGAACGCCATCCTGCTGCATCTGGTCGAGGGGACGGCCTGGATCCCGGCCGACGCCTGGGAGCGGGCGAAGATGCTGGAGTGGCTGTTCTGGGAGCAATACAGCCACGAACCCTATGTCGCCGTGGCCCGGTTCCAGCGGGTCTATGCCGGCAAGACCGCGGCCGACGTCGAGCCGCGCCTGCTCGAGCGGGGGCATGCGGCGCTGGCGCGGATGGAAACGGCTCTGGCCGGGTCGGACTGGCTTGCGGGCGGGCAGGCGGCGACCGTCGCCGACCTCGCCCTGGTCGCCTATACGCGCGTCGCCGACGAAGGCGGGTTCGACCTGTCCGCCTATCCGAACGTCAGGGGCTGGATCACGCGTGTTGAGAAGGCGTTCGGGATCAAGTGATCCTTCTCCCCTTGCGGGAGAAGGTGGCAGCCGAAGGCTGACGGATGAGGGGTCACGCAGGCGGATGAAGTGAAGCTCGAAGCGCGGATCTTTGGCGTCAGCACGACCCCTCATCCGACTTCGCTGCGCTCAGCCACCTTCTCCCGCAAGGGGAGAAGGGAAGAGACTACTCCGGCCGCCCACCATCCGCCCACTCGGGCGTGAAGTCGCCGTCGGCCATGGCCTTGAGCGGTTCGACCAGGGACTGGATGGCGTTGGTCATGAAGGGGATGTCGAGGTTCTCGATCGTGTCCTCGGCCGTGTGATAGGTCGGGATGGTGGCCCAGCCCGAGATGGTGTGGGCGACGATACCCTTCAGGGCCAGGGCGTAGTTGTCCGAGCGCTGGAAGAAATTCTGTTCCGGATAGGGGTCCGGGCCGACCAGGGCGCCGCGTTCCTTCAGGGCCGCGCCGAAGTTGGAGCGCTCGAAGCCGGTCATCATCATCACCCCCGCAGGCAGTTGCGGATCCTGATCGCCGATCATCTCGATCTCCAGGTTGGCGGCGATGTCCTCCAGCGGGATCGGCGGGTGGTCGACGAAGTAGCGCGAGCCGAGCAGGCCGGCTTCTTCGGACCCATAGGCGACGAACATGATGCTGCGTTCGTGCGGCCCCGAGGCGGCGAGGGCGTTGGCCAGTTCGATCACCGCCACCGTGCCCGAGGCGTCGTCGTTGGCTCCGTGCATCACGACGCCGTCCGAGCGGACGCCGATGTGGTCGAGGTGGGCCGAGACCATCAGGACGCCGGCCGAAGGATCGGTTCCCTGCAGCCAGCCGATGGCGTTCGAGGTGAAGCCTTGCTCCACCTCCGACGGACCAGGATCGTAGGAGGCCGTTCCGCCAGCGGACGCGAGACGGTCATAGGCCTCGGGCGCCAGGACCAGGACGACCGGCCCGACGCGCGGCGTGGCGTCGGCCAGACGAATGACCGGATCGCGCGAGCCGTTGTCGCCGGTGGCCGCAGCGAGCGCCTCCGTCCGGCGCAACAGGATCAGTTTCGCGCCGCTGCGCATGGCGGCGCCGAACAGGGCGCGCACGCCCGGACCCTCGGCCGGCGCAATCATGAGGGTCTCGCTGGCGGTGGGCAGGGCGGCCGGGTCGGCGGCGACCGTCACGGCGCCCGAGGCTGGGTTCAGCCCGCCCGTCAGGATGGCGAAGTCGGCGCCCTGGTTCAGGGTGGTTCCGCCGACCGTCACGGTCGCGGCGCCCGACGGCGTGGTCTTCACCACCTGGGCGCGCTGCACGAAGCCGGTCATTCCCGGAGCCCGGGTCAGGCCGGCGAGGCGGAACTGGGCGGTGACATAGGCGGCGGCGATGGCTTCGTCGCGCGTGGCGCTGCCCCGGCCCTGCAGCTCGTCCCCGGCCAGAAAGCCGATGTGGGCGGCGACCGCGTTCTGGTCGATGACCGGCGTGTGTTGCGCCATCGCGGGCGCGGCGAGCAGGGCGATCAGAGAGACGGCGGCGAACGAGAGACGTTTCATGACGGGCTCCGACAGAACAGGAGCGCAGGCGTAGGGGGCCGACCCCGAAACGGTCAAGCACTTGTCGCTGGACGCCGCGCCCGCCCCGATCTAGGCGGTGCGAACCGCATCCGGAGCCCCGCCATGAAGCGTCCTTCCCTCAAGCCTCTGGCCCTCGTCGCCGCCGCCGCCCTGATCATCGGAGCCGGCGGCGTCTTCACCGCCACCCGGGTCGACGCCTGGGGCGCGACCGGCCACCGCACCATCGGCGTCGCCGCCATGCGCGGCCTGTCCGACGAGCTGCCGGCCTTCCTGCGCAATCCGGGCGCCGTGGCCGAGGTCGGCGAACTGTCGCGCGAGCCCGACCGCACCAAGGGCGCCGGCCAGCCGCATGACCGCGAGCGCGACACGGCCCACTTCGTCGACCTGGACGACAACGGCCACGTCATGAATGCCTCGGGCCCGACCCTGTCGGAACTGCCGCAGCTGAAGAGCGAATACGACGCCCTGCTCGCCGCCTCGGGCATCGAGGTCAACGACGCCGGCTACCTGCCCTATGCGATCATGGACGGCTATCAGCAGCTGGCCCGCGACTTCGCCACTTGGCGCGTCCTGAACGCGGCCGAGGCCCGCGAGCTCGATCCCGGCAAGCGCGCCTGGTACCGCGAGGACCGCCTGCGCCGCGAGGCCCTGATCCTGCGCGACATCGGCTATCTGTCGCACTACGTCGGCGACGGCTCCCAGCCGCACCATATGTCGATCCATTACAATGGCTGGGGCGACTATCCGAACCCGGAGGGCTTCACCAACGCACGCAGCACCCACGGCGCGTTCGAGGGCGGGTTCATCCGTCGCAACCTGCGCCTGGACGCCGTCGAGGCGGTCATGCCGGCCCCGAATCTGGACGGCTTCGACCTGCGCGCCCGGACGGCGACCTATCTGAACACGACCCTGGCCCAGGTCATTCCTTTCTACCGGCTGGAAAAGACCGGCGCCTTCGCGGCGGATGCCGAAGGCGCTGTTCTGGCGCCGGGCGCCGAGTTCGCCACCACGCGGATCGCGGCGGGCGCGGCCGAGCTGCGCGACCTGATCACCCTGGCCTGGCGCGACGCGGGCACGCAGTCGATCGGCTGGCCGGCCGTCAAGGTGGCCGAGGTCGAGGCCGGCACGGCCGACCCCTGGCTGGCCATGATCGGCGAGGACTAGGAGTCCTTCTCCCCTTGCGGGAGAAGGTGGCCGAGCGGAGCGAGGACGGATGATGGGTCGCTGTGCCCTCAACGAGCGGCCTTGCAGCCGCTCACGCCAGCCACCGGCGCGACCCCTCATCCGTCAGCCCCCCGATCAAGTCGGAGGACTGCCACCTTCTCCCGCAAGGGGAGAAGGGATAAGGAGCCGCGATGATTCCCCCCGTCATCATCCTCGACCGGTCGCAGATGGCCGAGAACATCGGCGCGGTCGCGCGGGTGATGGCGAACTTCGGGCTCGATAAACTGCGTCTGGTCAGCCCGCGCGACGGCTGGCCCCAGGATCGCGCCTGGCCCCTGGCCTCCGGAGCCGACTGGGTGCTGGACGGGGTCCAGGTGTTCGACAGCGTGGCCGCCGCCGTCGCCGACCTGACCACCGTCTTCGCCACCACCGCCCGCCCGCGCGAGACCCGCCAGCCGGTCCGCACGCCGCGCGAGGCCTCGCGCGTCCTGTATGACGACGCCGCCTCCGGCCTCGGCGTCGGCCTGCTGTTCGGCAGCGAGCGGGCCGGGCTGGAGACCTCCGACATCGCCCTGTGCCAGGGCATCGTCACCATCCCCATCGACCCGCGCCACCAGAGCCTGAACCTGGCCCAGGCGGTGGCGATCAACGCCTATGAGTGGCGCACGCTGATCCTGGACGCCCCGCCGGCCAACTTCCGCGAGGGCGAGGCGCCGGCGTCCGGCGACCTTCAGCTCGGGATGTACGAACATCTGGAGCGCGAGCTCGATGCCGCCGGCTTCTTCCACCCGCCGGAGAAATTCCGCTCCATGAGCCAGAACCTGCGCGTCATGCTGGGCCGCTCGGCCTTCAGCGCGCAGGAGGTCGCGACCTTCCGGGGCGTGATTACCGCCCTGTCCAAGGGACGGGGCCGGGTGCTGGAGCGGTTGGCGCGGGAACAATCCTCCCCCAGCGGGGCTGGAGGAAGTGGCGGCGGAGCCGACGCGACGACAGGACCACGGAGTGGTGGAGGGGGCCAGCCCCGGACACCTAGCCCGGATCGAGCCCCCTCCGTCACGTCGCAAAGCGGCGCCGCGCCACCTCCCCCGACGGGGGAGGAATTGAACTCAGGAGCTAAATCATGAAAACCCGCGCCGCCGTCGCCTTCGAGGCCAAACGCCCGCTCGAGATCGTCGAGGTCGATCTGGAAGGGCCGCGCGCCGGAGAGGTGCTGATCGAGATCAAGGCCACCGGCATCTGCCACACCGACGCCTATACGCTGGACGGTCTGGACTCCGAGGGCATCTTCCCGTCGATCCTGGGGCACGAGGGCGCCGGCGTCGTCGTCGAGGTCGGGCCCGGCGTGACCAGCGTGGCGGTCGGCGATCACGTCATCCCGCTGTACACGCCGGAATGCCGCCAGTGTAAGTCGTGCCTCAGCCGCAAGACCAACCTGTGCACCGCCATTCGCTCGACCCAGGGCAAGGGCGTCATGCCCGACGGCACCTCGCGCTTCAGCTACAAGGGTCAGGCCATCGCCCACTACATGGGCTGTTCGACCTTCTCGAACTACACGGTCCTGCCCGAGATCGCGGTGGCGAAGATCCGCAAGGACGCGCCGTTCGAAAGCGCCTGCTACGTCGGCTGCGGCGTGACCACGGGCGTCGGCGCAGTGGTCAACACGGCCAAGGTCGAGCCGGGCGCCAACGCCGTCGTCTTCGGCCTGGGCGGCATCGGTCTGAACGTCATCCAGGGGCTGAAGATGGTCGGGGCCGACATGATCGTCGGCGTGGACATCAACCCGGACAAGGAAGAGTGGGGCCGCCGGTTCGGCATGACCCATTTCGTCAATCCAAAGGACACGCCGGACGTCGTCGCCCATCTGGTCGAACTGACCGGCGGCGGGGCCGACTACACCTTCGACTGCACCGGCAACACCACGGTGATGCGCCAGGCGCTCGAGGCGTGTCACCGGGGCTGGGGCGAAAGCATCGTCATCGGCGTGGCCGAGTCCGGCAAGGAAATCTCCACCCGCCCGTTCCAGCTGGTCACCGGCCGCGTCTGGCGCGGTTCGGCCTTCGGCGGCGCGCGCGGCCGCACCGACACGCCCAGGATCGTCGACTGGTACATGGACGGCAAGATCGAGATCGACCCGATGATCACCCACACCCTGCCGCTGGAGCGGATCAACGAGGCGTTCGACCTGATGCATTCGGGCGAGAGCATCCGTTCGGTCGTGGTGTTCTAGGGCTTGCGCTGCAACGATAGTTGTTTAAAAAAACTGACCTGACACCGGGAGAGGGAAAGCCATGTTCACCCATATGACTGTCGGCGCGAACGACATCGAGGCGTCGCGCCGGTTCTATGATGCGGCGCTCGGGGCGCTGGGAATCGACGCGGCCACCACCCCGGACGCCAAGGGGCGCTACTGGTGGCGCACGCCGCGCGGGGCCTTTGCGGTCTGCAAGCCGATCGACGGCGAACCGGCCTGTCACGCCAACGGCGGCACCATAGGCTTTGCGGCGAAGGATATGGAGGCGGTCGCCGCCTTTCATGCCGCCGGGATCGCGGCCGGCGGTACGGCCATCGAGGACCCGCCCGGCCCGCGCGAAGGGCCGTTCGGCACGCTGAACCTGGCCTATCTGCGCGACCCTGCGGGCAACAAGATCTGCGCCATGCACCGGGCCGGCTGAGCGTCTGGCGCGGATGCTAGCGGTATGCTATCATCCGCGCATGGCTCAGGTTCTCGTCCGCGACCTCGATGACGGCATCGTCGCCCGCCTGAAAGCGATGGCGAAGGCGCAGAACATTTCGCTCGAGCAGAAATTCAGGGACATGGCAGCCCGGGAAGTTTTGGCGGTCGAGGAACGGTTTGAGGAAATCTCCAGGCGATCCCGGGAGCAAACGCGCGGCTCCACACTGGATTCGACGGCCATCATCCGTGCAGACCGAGACCGGTGAGCGCGGTATTCGACGCCAGCGTCGTCGTGAAATGGTTCGTGGATGACCCGCTTGCCGCCGCAGCCAGCGACATTCGACGGGCGTTGAGGCCCGCCGTAGCGCCGGACCTCATGGTGATTGAAGTGGCCAACACCTTGCGACGCTACGTCGTTCGGGGCGACCTGCAGGCCGGCGCCGCCGAAGAGAATGTGTCGGTGATCAAGGAGGTGGTCGAGCTGTTCGACCACGCACCGTTGCTGGACGAAGCCTTCTCCCTGGCCTGTCGATTCAATCACTCGATGACGGATTGCCTCTATGCCGTGCTGGCGAGGCGTCTGAATCTGCCGTTGGTGACGGCCGACGGAAAACTCGCCCGAAAACTGGCGTTGCTGGATGGACTTGACGTCCGGATGATCGGCTCATGACCCTTCAGACCACCAAGACCCACGCCGTCCACGGCGGCGCCCTGCGTTACCTGCGGCACGACAGCGCCGTGACCGGCACGCCCATGACCCTGTCGGTCTTCGTTCCGCCGGGCGAGGGCCCGTTCCCGGTGCTGATCTGGCTGTCGGGGCTGACCTGCACCGAGGACAATTTCACCACCAAGGCCGGAGCCTACGCCTCCGCCGCGGAACATGGCTTGATCATCGTCGCGCCCGACACCTCGCCGCGCGGAGAGGGTGTTGCCGAC
This sequence comes from Brevundimonas subvibrioides, assembly GCF_002280785.1. Classification (GTDB taxonomy): domain Bacteria; phylum Pseudomonadota; class Alphaproteobacteria; order Caulobacterales; family Caulobacteraceae; genus Brevundimonas; species Brevundimonas subvibrioides_B. Next base: position 166,050 of record NZ_NCEQ01000001.1, on the reverse strand, counting down.
GACCCGGCCTATGACCTGGGCCAGGGCGCGGGCTTCTATCTCGATGCGACGCAACCGCCCTGGGCGCCCCATTTCCGCATGGAGACCTATGTCGTAGAGGACCTGATCGCCATGATCGACGTCGAGTTTCCGACGACGGGCACGCGGGCGATCAGCGGCCATTCGATGGGCGGACACGGAGCGCTGACCCTGGCGCTGCGTCACCCGGAGCTGTTCCGATCCGTCTCGGCCTTCGCGCCGATCGCCTCGCCGACGCGCTGCGCCTGGGGCGAGAAGGCCTTGACGGCCTACCTGGGCGACGACCGGGGTGAATGGGCGAAGCACGATGCGACGCTGCTGATCGAGGCCGGCGCCGCGCGCGGACATTTCGACGACATCCTGATCGACCAGGGTGACGCCGACCCCTTCCTGGTCGAACAGCTGAAGCCCGAGCTGCTGGTCGCGGCGGGCGAGGCGGCGGGGCAGGCGATCACCCTGCGGATGCAGCCCGGCTACGACCACTCCTATTTCTTCATGGCCAGCTTCATCGCCGACCATGTCGCCTTCCATGCCACGAGGCTGAAGGCTTAAGGCGGGCGGCTTGACGTCATTGCTACCTTGAGGCGAGGTTGTGGGAGGAGGTTCCTGCATGCTCATGCTCGCTGCCGCCCTTTCGCTCGCTGCCGCCCAGCAGGTGCAGCCTTTCAGCCTCCCATCCGCAGACGGCTATGTTCTGACGGGTCAGGCGGACGCGCCTGAAGGCCGTTCGCGGGGCGTGGTCATTCTGGTGGCGGGGACCGGCGCTTTCGACCGGGACGTGAGCTTCGGTCGGACGGGGACGCCGCGGGACCGGTTGTTCGCCGACCTCTCCGTCCGGCTCAACGCCCGGGGGCTGACAGCGGTCCGTTTCGACCAGCGCGGCGTCCGTCATGGGGTCCCGCCGATCGAGGTCGTCGACGCCGCAGCGTCCCCGGGCGTAACCCCGGAGAACCTCAGCGCGGACGTGGGCGCCCTCTATGAGTGGACGCGGTCCGATCCGGGATTGAACGCGACCTGCGTCGTCTTCTTTGCTCACTCCGAGGGCGCGGCGCATGTGGCGGGCGTGGCGAGAGCGGGAGCGCCGGAACCAGCGCTGGTGATCGGCATGGGCGCGCCGCTGGAGAGCAAAGTCGCGGCGTTGCGCTGGCAGATGTCGGGTCGGGATGCGGACTCCCTTGCCATGATGGATGCGGATGACGACGGCGTCATCACCAATGATGAGGTCAGGGCCAACTGGATGAACACGCCTTCGGCGGTGTTCGAGATGCTCGCTCCCTTCCTTCACCCTACCGGTGCCTGGACCCAAGCCGACCTCGATCTGCTCCGTTCCAATCAGGCCGCTGCCTATGAGCAGGCGAAGATCACCGCCCTGGCCATGGGCGACGCCGACCCCTATCCGAGCGCGGCGGCGCCCGCGTTCAGCGGCCGCTGGTGGAAGTCCTGTTTCACTGACGAGGAACCGCTGGCGGCGCAGTTCGCGCGCTGGCGCTCGCCGATGATCCTCCATTATGGCGAGCGGGATTCGCAGGTGCGCGAGAACCGCCAGCGCGCCGCGGCAGAGGGCGTCCTGCCTGATGGGCAGGCAGTCTTCGTCTCCCATCCCGGCCGCGGCCACAGCCTGGGAAGGGAGTCGCTGCTCGGACCGATCGAAGAGGCGATCGCCGACCGGATCGCCGACGAGGCGGCCGCCGCCTGTCCGGCCTGACCGAAGGCCTGCATGACTTACTGATGGATGCTGACGCCCCGTCTGCCCCCGATCGTGCTAGGATGAGCCCATGACCCAGACATCCGAGACCGCCCACGACGACCTGTTCGCCGCCCTGTGCAACGAACTGGGCCACTGCCTGCACGACAAGGGTCAGAAGAAGGTGATCGCCGCCCTGCCGTCGGGGCTCGATGCGGCGGTGAAGGTGGTGCTGGAGGCCGACGGGGTCGATTTCCTCAACGCGCCGGGCAGCCTGAAGCGGGCGGTGCGGGACTGCCTGAAGGCCAACCTGCCCGGCGACACGGGTCAGGCCTGACCCGAGCGCCCGGGGGGCCGGCGCGACCGAATTGTTGCGAAATGTCGCGGCTGACGCCTTTGGCTCCTGCGCCGGGAGCCCTACATGCGCGTTACGCCTTCATCGACCACAAGGAGCCTCCCCATGGCCTTCACCCTGCCGCCGCTGTCCTACGCCTATGACGCCCTGGAGCCCGCCATCGACTCCGAGACGATGACCTTCCACCACGACAAGCACCACCAGGCCTATGTCGACAATCTGAACAAGGCCGTCGACGCCGACGCCGCCCTTCAAGGCAAGTCTCTGGAAGAGCTGTTCGCCTCGATCTCGACCGCGCCCAAGGCCGTGCGCAACAACGGCGGCGGTCACTGGAACCACGCCCTGTTCTGGGAACTGCTGGCCCCCGTCGGTCAGGGCGGCGAACCCTCGGCCGAGCTGGCCGCCGCGATCGACCGCGACCTGGGCGGGCTCGACAAGTTCAAGGATGACTTCAACGCCGCCGGCGCCGGCCAGTTCGGCTCGGGCTGGGCCTGGCTGATCGTCCAGGACGGCAAGCTGAAGGTCACGTCCACGCCGAACCAGGACAACCCCCTGATGGACGTCGCCGAACAGAAGGGCGCCGTCGTCCTTGGCGCCGACGTCTGGGAACACGCCTACTATCTGAAATACCAGAACCGTCGTCCGGAATACCTCAAGGCCTTCTGGACCGTGGTGAACTGGAACAAGGCCAACGCCCTGTTCGCGGCCGCCACGGCCTGATCTGGCAGTTCTGCAACAGGCGGCGAACCGTGAAAAAGCTTCACGGTTCGCCGTCTGGCGCCCTGCGCGCGCCGCCCTATCTGAGCTGAGCCGTTCGCTCGCCCCGAGGACATCATGACCGCCCAGTTCAAGCTCGCCGCCGCCCTGATCCTGTCGGGCCTGATCGTCGCCGGGTGCCAGAAGCCCGCCGAGAAGGCCGATGCGCCCGCTGCTCCGGCGGTGCAGTCGGCGTCCAGCGTCGATGTGCATCCCTTCACCATCGGCACGCTGCAGGCGGTCGCGCTGAAGGACGGCGACCTGACGCTGGACAACGCGGCCGGCTCCAGCCCCTGGAGCGACACGGCCGGTGTCGCTGAAGCGTTGCGTCCGACGGGCGATGTGAAGATCCATCTGTCGATCCAGCCGCTGCTGATCCGGGGCGACGACAAGGTCGTGCTGATCGATACCGGCGCGGGCGGCGGGATGGGCACGGCCAACAAGCTGCCGGCCTCGCTGGCGGCGGCCGGGGTCCAGCCGGCCCAGGTGACCGACATCCTGATTTCGCACGGCCATGGCGACCACGTCGGCGGCCTGGTATCCAACGGCGTCCTCGCGTTCCCGAACGCCACGATCCGGATGAGCGCCGCCGAATGGACCGCGCTGCAGGCCGACGCCCAACTGGCCGCCCTGATCCCGATCATCACGCCCAGGGTCGAGGCCTTCGAGCCCGGCGCCCAGGTGACGCCCTCGATCACCGCCGTCGCCCTGCAGGGCCACACAGCCGGCCATACCGGCTATGAGATCGTCTCCGGCCAGGACCGGCTGCTGTATCTGGGCGACGCCCTGCACAGTTCGATCATCTCGGTCGAGCGGCCCGAGTATGTGAACCAGTGGGACTTCGATTCCGACGCCGCCATCGCGACGCGGCTGGCGGTGCTGGGGCGGGGGGCGACGCAGTCCCTGCGCGTCTATGGCGTCCACTTCCCCTACCCGGGCCTGGGCAAGTTCCAGCGCCGGGCGGACGGCTTCATCTGGGTTCCGGAAACGCCGGCCCAGCCTTGACTCCACAGGGCGGGGAACGCATAAGCCGCCCCTTCACGCGCCTGACCCTGGTCCGGCGCGCGAATTGACTACGGACGATGCGTGGACCGCCGTTGAGATCGTCCCTCCATTCGCGGAGGGGCCGGGCCGCATCATTTAAAAGAGAACACAATGTCGAAGCGCCATAGCGCCAAGTATAAAATCGATCGGGCCATGGGTGAGAACCTGTGGGGACGCGCCAAGTCGCCGGTCAACAAGCGTTCCTACGGCCCCGGCCAGCACGGCCAGCGCCGCAAGTCCAAGGTCTCCGACTTTGGCCTGCAGCTGAAGGCCAAGCAGAAGCTCAAGGGCTACTACGCCAACCTGACGGAAAAACAGTTCCGCAAGACCTATGACGAGGCCGCTCGCCGTAAGGGCAACACCTCGGAAATCCTGATCGGCCTGCTGGAAGCCCGTCTGGACGCCACGGTCTATCGCGCCAAATTCGTGCCGACCCCCTGGGCCGCCCGTCAGTTCGTCAACCACGGCCACGTCACCGTCAACGGCAAGAAGGTGAACATCGCCTCGTATCGCCTGCGCGTCGGCGACGTCGTCGAGGTCAAGGAAAAGTCCCGCAACATGGCGCTGGTGCTCGAAGCCCAGCAGTCCGGCGAGCGCGACATCCCCGACTATCTGGAACTGGGCGACCGTGGTTTCTCGGTCCGCTTCGTCCGCTTCCCCGAACTGGCCGACGTGCCGTTCGCGGTGAAGATGGAGCCGAACCTGGTCGTCGAATACTACAGCTCGTAAGGCTTCGCCTTCCGCGCATTCTTTTTGGGCTACCGCGCGTTCGCGCTGCTTGAGCCAGAAGACTTTGAAGGCCCCGGAGCAATCCGGGGCCTTTTTCGTTCGCGCTGGACGTGTAAGACTGGACCCGTGTTACATAGTGCCCGGTGCGTCCATGCCCCTGCTCACGCTCCTGATCCCTCTCGCGCTCGGCCAGGAGGCGACGTCGGATCCTCTGGCTCAGGTGATGAACGCGCAGGCGCAGACCTATTCGATGACAAGACCGTCGCCGGGCATCCATTTCTCGCCTCGGGCCGCGGCCGCCTATGCGGTGGACTCAGGGTGCGTGCCCGCCGTGATGACGGGGAGGCCGGCAATCGAGTTCTTCCAGACCGCAGCCTCCCGCCGAGGTGTCGATGAGGACGGGCGCTACACGGTCTCGGTTCAGGTCCACCTGAAGGAAGAGGCCAACGGCGCCTGCACCGTCACCTCGACCGCCGGCGAGCCGGAGCAACTCCGCGAGGCGGTGTTGAGCGCCCTGGACGATCTGGGTGCGGTTCGCACCACTGCCGCCGATACGGGGCCCTATTCGCTCGATTCCATCGGATCGTTCCGACAGGAGTTGCACTGCCTGACCCTGAACGGTCAGGCCTTGTTTCTGGTCCTGTCGACCTCGTCGGCGCGCAATCGGCCAAGGCTTCAGGCCAGCCTGGGTCGGGATGTCGAGGTCAGCTGTCCCCGCCGATCCGACTCCTGATATTTGAACGTGCGCGGAATCGCGATTTGAGCGATACTCTCCGGACGGATCCGGGACCAAGGGCATGAAGAGAACGATCGTCATCGTGGCGGGCGGCCTGGCGGTGATGCTGGCGCTGAGCGGTTGCGCGATGTTCCGTCAGGATGCTCCGACGCGCACGGTCGCCATGCCCGGTCAGCTGGAACCGATCCATGCCGCCGCCATCACCCGCGACCTGGCCGTGTTCTGGGTCAGCTCGAACGGCTGCACCGACAAATCCGACCTGCGGCCGGTCGTGGACCACATGGGCGCCGGCTCGACCATCACCCTGCGCCGGATCGAACAGGATGACTGCAAGACCCCGATGGCCGACGGCGTCGAGGTCATCTGGTCGTTCGAGGAACTGGGACTGACCCCCGGCTCGCGCGTCTCGGTCAACAACCCCTACCAGCTGCCTTCGACGATTCCGACGACCTAGGCGGCGCCGCTGCTGGCCGCCAGCGAGGGGTTCTCGACGGCCGCGAGCTGGCTGTGAATCACCGAAATGACGACGCCGTGGTCCCGGCTTTCCACCTGGATACGGGCCTGGAGCTGCTTCGCCAGGGCCTCGACGATGCTGGTGCCCAGGCCGGGCTTTGCGCTCGCCGCGTCCTTCGGCAGACCGACGCCGTCGTCGCGGACCGTGAGGGTCCAGTTGGGGCCGTGGCTTGAGTATCCCACCACGATCGTGCCGGATCGGCCGCCCGGGAAGGCGTGCTTCAGGGCGTTGATCACCAGTTCGGTGACGATCAGACCCAGGCTGACGGAGACGTCGGCGCTGGTGGAGCTGTCGTCGGCCTCCACTCGCAGTGTCAGGCGCGTGGGGTCATGGATCATCGACGCGGCGATGCTCTGGCACAGCTGGGTCAAATGCGGGGCCAGTTCGACCTTGCCGAGACGGGAGGTCGACAGCTGCTGTTGCAGGGCGGCGACCGACAGGAGGCGGCAGTGGGCGTCCGTCAGGTGGACTCGCGTTTCGTCCGAGGTGGTCTTCCTGGCGCTTTGCAGAATGACGCTGGCGATGATCTGCAGGCTGTTGGCGACCCGGTGCTGCAGCTCCTGCAGCAGGATGGCCTTCTCGCGCAGCAGGTCGTCCTTCTGTTTTTCGCTCTCGCGCGCGGCGGTGACGTCCTCGACGGTCAGCAGCAGCCTGACTGGCTGATCGTCTGCAAGCGCCAGCCGCTGGGCGTTGATGACCAGCTTGCGCACGCCCTGGCGCGAACCCTTCAGGTCCATCTCATAGGCGTCGATGTCGGCGTCGCCTCCGGCCGTCGCGTCCAGCAGCACGCGAAGCTGGGGCCTGTTCCACTCGCCCGTACCGATGTCGCCCAGGAACCGGTCGACGACCCGGTTCGGATCAATGTCGAACACGCGACAGAAGGAGGCGCTGGCGGCGATGACCTTCAGCGATTGGTCCAGCATCAGTAGCGGCGCGGTCGAGGAGCCCACGACGGCAAGCGCGAGGCTGAGCGGACCGTCGCGATGCAGGGGCGGGTGGGCAGCCATGGCTGACCCTCCAGGTGATCCGGAGGCTCGCGGTGCGAAAGCCATACCCGGCCGGATTGTCGAGGAAGGGGCTCAGACCATATCGCCTAAGTCGACAATCCGACTTAGCACGCATGACCCGGATTCGACGCAAGAATCTCAGAAAGTCAGGAACGCGGATCCCGTGAATGCGTTAGCGCCGCTCGAAGGTCGGCAGCATGTCGGCCGGGATGCGCGTCGGCCGCATGGTGACGGCGTCGACCAGACACCATTCCGAGACGCCCTGGGCGCACAGTCGGCCCTCGCCGTCCTCGATGCGGACATAGCGGGCGAAGCGCGGACCTTGCGGATCGCCGACCCAGGTGCGGGCCACGGCCGTGGCGTCAGGCAGGAGGGCGCGCAGATAGTCGATCTCGTGCCTCAGGGCGACCCAGGACCATTTCGCCCGCGTCGCCTCGTCGAAGCGGGCGTTCCAGTGGGCCGTGCCCGCTTCCTGCAGCCAGCCGACGTAGACGACGTTGTTGACGTGGCCGTTGTCGTCGATGTGCTCGGGACGGATCTCCAGCGAGACCTCGAAGACCTCGCGATCCTCGCGCGGCGTCAGGCTCGGGCGGGCCAAGGCTTACGCCTCGCCGAGAGGAACACCCTTTTCGACCATCAGGGCGGTCAGTTCGCCGGCCTGGAACATCTCGCGCACGATGTCCGAACCGCCGACGAATTCGCCCTTCACATAGAGCTGGGGAATGGTCGGCCAGTCGGTGAAGGCCTTGATGCCGTCGCGCAGGCCGTCGTCCTGAAGCACATCGACGCCGACGAAAGGCGCGCCGACATGGTCAAGGATCTGGACGGCCAGCGAGGAGAAGCCGCAACGCGGGCTGTCTGGCGTACCCTTCATGAACAGGACGACGTCGTTCTGGGCCACGGTCCGGGCGATGAAGGCGTGGGCCGGATCGGCGGCGGTATCGAGGGCTTGTTCGGACACAGGGAGAGGCCTTTCGTTGAAGGCGTCAGCTAGGGATGGCGGGGGCGCCGGTCAAGGGACGCGAGCACAAGCCTGCGTGTCCAGACGGAGATCAGGCGGCGACCCTGGCCATCTCGATCTGGGCCGAAAGGCCAGGTGGCATGTCGCGCTCGGGCACAGCGGCGAGGGCGTTCAGGCGTTCGGCATCCCGGGCGGTGATCAGGACGCTGGAGATCGCCGGGTCGGTCATGGCGTGGGCGAGGCAAATGGCCTCTGCGGTCCAGTGCGGCGTGCGATGCAGGAAGGCGAAGGTGCCGGCATGGGCCAGCGGGTCATCCTTCGTCTTCGAGCCGCCGCCAAAGCCGAACAGGCCTTTCTTGGGCTGATGCACGGTCGCGGCCTTCTTCTCGGTGTCGAGTTCGGCGGGGAAATAGTCATAGGCCAGGATGGCCATGTCCTGTTCGCGCGCGGCGCGGAGGCGGGAGCGGATCTTCCAGTCGACGTTGACGTGGAAGGGGGTGCCCAGCACGTCGAAGGCGCCGGTCGAGACATAGGCGTCCATCACCTCGCCGGAACCCGAAACGCCCAGGTAGCGAACCCGCTCGGTGGCGCGCAGAGCCTTCAGGGCGTTCAGCGAGCTCTGCGGCAGCTCGTCCTCGCCGGGTTCCTCCAGTAGGGCGACGTCGATCCAGCCGAGGCCGGAGACATGCAGGCAGCGGTCGATGGCGCCGGTCATGCCCTCGGCGGAGAAGTCGCGTGCCGAACCCCGGCGGCCGTCGCCGGCGCCGAGTTCCAGGCTGACGTTCAGCAGCTTGCGATCGACACTGGCCAGGGCCTGTCCGACGACCTCGGCGAGGACCGGATCGGCCGTTTCCAGCCGGTAGGAGTTGATGCCCGCCTCAAGGGCCGAAAAGATCAGCTCGTTGGCGGCATTCACGCCGCGCGACAGGCTGTCGACGCCGAGGCTGAGCGTCAGGGTCGAGATGGCGGCGCCCGATGCGCCGAAGGGGCGATAGCGCATGGCGGATCAGCCTGTCGTGGAAGGGGCGGAGGTTTCGAGCGCGAGGGCGTGCAGTTCGCCGCCCATATGGCCCTTGAGCGCGGCATAGACGAGCTGGTGTTGTTTCACGCGCGGCAGGCCGGCGAAGGCGGTCGAGACTATGCGCGCCTTGTAGTGGTCGCCGTCCCCCGCGAGGTCGTCGATCACGATCTCGGCGTCGGGAAACGCCTCGATCAGATAGGCATGGAGAGTTTCGACGGGCATCGGCATGGCGGGGAGAATGGCTCGTAAACCTTAATGGCAGGCTAGCGGCGACAGCGACCTCCCTCCGTTCGCGGGAGGATGAAATCATCGAGCCGCCGGCCGTTCCAGGAAGATCACGGGCTTGTCCTGATAGGTCCCCTCCGCATAGGCGGTGAAGCCCGTGCGGCCGGCCAGCTTCAGCGACGGCGCATTCGGCGGATCGATCATGCAGACGGTCCGGGGCAGTTTGCGCGAATGATCGCACCAGTGCAGCGCCGCCTCCAGAGCCTCTCGCGCCAGCCCCTGTCCCTGGAAGCGGACCCCGACGCCCCAGCCCAGTTCCGGCGCGTCCATTGGCGGATGGGTCTCGCGCCGGTAGTCCAGCACCCCGACACTGCCGACATAGTGGGCGGTGTCGGTCATGCGAATGGCCCAGTTGCCCATGCCCAGCGCCTGCCAGTGGCCCAGATCGCGCAGCAGCCGGAACCAGACCTCCTCGCGGGTCATCGGTCCCCGCCCTGCGATGGGAAGGGTGAACCGCGCGTCGCGCCAAAGCTCGGCCAGGTCGTCGAAATCCGTCAGGACGACGGGTGTCAGGGTCAGGCGCGGCGTGGTGAGGACGGGTCCGGTCACATCAGTCCCAGTTGCTTGAAGCTGGTCACGCCCTCGCGGCCCACGATCAGGTGGTCGTGGACCTCGACGGAGAGGGCCTTCGCCGCCTGGATGATCTGTCGGGTTATGTCGATGTCGGCGCGGCTGGGGGTCGGGTCGCCGGACGGGTGGTTGTGGACCAGGATCATGGCGGCGGCGCTGACCTCCAGCCCCCGGCGGACGACTTCGCGCGGATAGACCGGGGCGTGATCGACCGTGCCCCGGTTCTGGATCTCGTCGAGGATCAGCTGGTTCTTCTTGTCGAGATAGAGGACGCGGAATTGCTCGCGCGGTTCGTGCTGGAGCGCGACGCGGACGTAGGCGAGCAGTGCCGTCCAGGACGAGATGACGGGCCGTTTGACGGTCGGCTCCCTGGCCACGCGCCGGGCGACCTCGTGCAGGGCGGCGAGGTCCAGGGCCGTCTCCATGCCGACGCCCTTCCTGCGGCCCCGGGTGTCCTCGGTGCGGACGGTCATCAGGTCCTCGACCGAGGCGGCCAGGACGGCGGCGAAGGATCCGAACCGCGACAGCAGGGCCTTGGCGATCGGTTTCACATCACCCTGCGGCTGGCTGCGGAACAGGAACAGCTCCAGCAGTTCATAGTCGGGCAGATGGTGCAGGCCGGCGGTTCGGGCGCGCTCGCGCAGCCGTTCGCGGTGTCCCGCATGATGCGGGACGACCATGGCGGTGGTCGTTGTCGGTTGATCGCCCTGATCCGTCACGCCGCACCCTGCTGACACGCCGTCAGGCTAACCGGTGGCGGGCGCGGTTCAAGGGGGTTTCTAGTTCGGGTTGAACAGGCCGGCCGGGCTGGCGGTGAAGATTTCGCAGCCGTCCTCGGTCACCCCGACCGTATGCTCGCACTGGGCGGACAGGGACTTGTCGCGGGTCACGGCGGTCCAGCCGTCGCTCAGCACCTTCACGTGCGGCTTGCCCAGATTCACCATCGGCTCGATCGTGAAGAACATGCCGGGCTTGAGCACCGCGCCCTCGCCCTTGCGGCCATAGTGCAGGACGTTGGGGCTGTCGTGGAACAGGCGGCCGATGCCGTGGCCGCAGAAGTCGCGCACCACGCTCATGCGGTTGGCCTCGACGTAGCGCTGGATGACGAAGCCGATGTCGCCGAACGTATTGCCCGGCTTCACCTGCTCCAGCCCAAGAGCGAGCGATTCATAGGTGACGTCGACCAGCTTCTTCACGCGAGGGGCCAGGTTGCCCACGGCGTACATACGGCTGGAATCGCCGTGCCAGCCGTCGACGATGACGGTGTGGTCGATGTTGACGATGTCGCCGTCCTTCAGCACCCGGTCCCCCGGAATGCCGTGGCACACCACGTGATTGATCGAGGTGCAGACGGTCTTCATATAGCCCTTGTACCCGAGGCAGGCGGGCAGGCCGCCCTTGTCCAGGGTGAACTGGCGGATGCGGTCGTCGATCTCCTGGGTCGTCACACCGGGCACGACGAACGGCGTGATCATGTCGAGCGCCTCGGCCACCAGACGGCCGGCGACGCGCATGCCCTCGAAATCGCCGGGCTCATACAGACGGATGGCGCTGGTCCGCGTGAAGGTCTCGTCAGCCAGCTCGGGCGTTTCGTACATTCGAGGGTCTCGGGGTCTCGGGGTCGCGCTGGTCAGCGCCTTCGGAGATTAGATGGGCAGTGTAGCACGCTTCCTCAAGCCTTTTCAGCGGCTGCGACGGCGAGACTCTTGTGGGCTGGCCGAGGCGGCGTAGGTGTGGCCCATGACCCACGCAGCACCGACCGCCGCCGTCCTGATCATCGGCGATGAAATCCTGTCCGGGCGGACCCCGGACACCAACCTCAACACCATCGCGCGGTTCCTCGGCGCGCTGGGGATCGACCTGCTGGAGGCGCGAACGGTCGGGGATCGGCCGTCGCAGATCGTGGAGGCGCTGAACGCGCTGCGCGCCGGGCACGACTATGTCTTCACCACCGGCGGGATCGGCCCGACGCATGACGACATCACGGCGGACTGCGTGGCCGAGGCGTTCGGCGTCGGCATAGCGGAGCGTGCGGACGCGCTGGCGATCCTGGAGCGGCGCTATGGCGACGAACTCAACGAGGCGCGCCGGCGAATGGCGCGGATCCCGGACGGCGGCGTGATGATCGCCAATCCCGTGACGGATGCGCCGGGATTCCAGATCGGCAACGTCTTCGTCATGGCGGGGGTGCCGAAGATCATGACCGGGATGCTGGAGGACGTGGCGCCCAGGTTGCGGACCGGGGCGGTGGTGCATCAGCGGACGCTGAGGGTCACCGGCGTCGGCGAAGGCGCTATTGCGGCGCCCCTGGCCGAGGCGGCGAAGGCGGACCGCGACCTGTCGTTCGGCAGCTATCCGTTCGGCGCCGGGTCGGACGGCGAGCTGGGCACGAATCTGGTGGTGCGCGGCCGGGATGCGGCGAAGGTCGAGGCGGCAGTCCAGGCGCTGGCGGAGACGCTTGGCGCGGCCGGGATCGCGACGGCGCTCCAGACATGAAAACGGCGGGCCCCTCGCGAGGCCCGCCGTCTCATTTCAGCTCAAAGCATCAGGCCTTGGCGACGTAGCCCTTGCCGCCGTTGGACGGGCGACGGCCGCGGGGGCGGCGGCTGATCTCGCCGTCGGGCTTGGGCGCGGCCACCGGACGGTTGGCGTTGGCGGCAGAGCGGGCGCGGTCGGCGGCCAGGGGATCGAACGGGGTGACGTTGGTGATCGCACGGTCGCCGTTGTGGCCGCGGTTCTGATCGCGTCCGCCATCGCGTCCGCCTTCGCGGTTGCCGCCCGGAGCCGGCTTGCGCTGGCGATGCGGCTGGCCGCCGTGGGCCGGCTTGACGCCGTCGCGACGCGGGTTGCGCGGACCGCGATCGCCACGCGGACGATCCTCGCGGTCGGGCATGGTCGCCTTGGTGCCGACGCCGGCGGCCATGATCGACTGGTCCAGCAGGCCCAGCGACTTGTCGTTGCGACGGTCGGTGGCCGGGATCTTCTGGCGGGTGACCTTCTCGATGTCCTTGAGCAGCTTCATCTCGTCGCCGGCGACGAAGCTGATGGCCGAGCCGTCGGCGCCGGCGCGGGCCGTCCGGCCGATGCGGTGGACATAGGCTTCGGGCACGAAGGGCAGTTCGAAGTTCACGACGTGGGAGACGCCGTCGACATCGATGCCGCGCGCGGCGATGTCGGTGGCGACCAGAACGCGCAGCTTGCCGGCCTTGAAGGCGGCCAGGGTGCGTTCACGCTGGGGCTGGGACTTGTTGCCGTGGATCGCCCCGGCCTGGACGCCGCCGGCTTCCAGATAGGCCGCGACCTTGTCGGCGCCGTGCTTGGTCTTGGTGAAGACCAGGCAGCGCGTGTAGTTGTCGTCGGCGAACATCTCGGTCAGCAGGGCGCGCTTGCGGCCCTGTTCGACGTGGACCACGGACTGGTTGATGCGCTCGACCGTCGTGGCCTGCGGGGTCACCTGGACCTTGACCGGATCCTTGAGCAGTTCGCCGGCCAGCTTGCCGATTTCGGTCGGCATGGTGGCGGAGAAGAACAGGTTCTGGCGCTTGGCCGGAATGCGCGAGACGATCTGGCGGATCGGCTTGACGAAGCCGAGGTCCAGCATCTGGTCGGCCTCGTCGAGGACGAAGATCTCGGTCGAGGACAGGTCCAGCGTCTTTTGCTGCATATGGTCGAGCAGGCGGCCGGGGGTGGCGACGAGGACGTCGAGGCCGCCCTGGATGGCGCGTTCCTGCGGGCCGTATTTCACGCCGCCGAAGACGACGGCGACCTTGAAGCCGAGGTGGCGGCCGTAGGTCTTGAAGCTCTCGGCGATCTGGCTGGCCAGTTCACGCGTCGGCGACAGGATCAGGCAGCGGGTGGTGCGCGGCAGGGGGGCGACGCGGTTCTCGGCCAGGCGATGCAGGATCGGCAGGGCGAAGGCGGCGGTCTTGCCGGTGCCGGTCTGGGCGATGCCCAGCAGGTCCTTGCCGAGCATGACGTCGGGGATGGCCTGGGCCTGGATCGGCGTGGGGATGGTGTAGCCCTCGGTCGTGAGGGCTTGCAGCAGGGCCTTGTTCAGGCCGAAGGATTCGAAGGTAATGCTCATGGGAGCTATGTTTCTTTCGCGTATGCGGCGACGCGCATCAGCCATGGCTCAACGCCGATAAGGCCGCGCACCGCCAGTCCCGACGGAGCACCAGAGTGGGGCTCGCGGGGTGGATCGGGCGCCGCCCCGCGTGTCCGGGCAGCGAATGAATCTTGAGGGTCCGGCGGCTGCTACAGTCAGGTCTTCGCTCGGGAGCAAGACCCACACGCGCTGGAGACGCCGGGGATCGCAATTGTGCGACGCAGCGCAAATGGGCGCACACTGCGGCGAAGTCAAGGCGGAGGGCGCTCGTCTCCTCCCTGTCGCGCCGCGATGGGGAGGAGACGACCGGCCTAGATCAAACTCACCGCCAGGTTGACCGCCAGCGCGACCAGCACGGTGTTGAACACGAAGGCCGTCACGCTGTGCACCGTCGAGAGCCGACGCAGACCCTGGTCGGCGATCTGGACGTCGGCGGTCTGGGAGGCGACGCCGATGATCAGGGAGAAGTGCAGGAAGTCCCAGTAGTCCGGCTCGGTCTCGCCCGGGAACAACAGGCCGCCACGATCGCCCTTCTCGTCCGGCGCATAGAAGCGATGGGCGTAGTGCAGGCCGAACAGGACGTGGACGAAGAGCCAGGAGGCGGCGACGGTGCCGAGGGTCAGCAGGGCCTCGACGCTCCTGTCCACGCCGGACGAGGCAGAGGCGGCCTCTGAGACGACCAGGGCGACGCTGGCGGCGGCGGCCAGCAGGCTGAGCGGGAGGACTGCGACCCCGGCCTCGTCCAGTTCGGCCGCCCGGGCGCGGATGGCTTCGACCGACTGCGTCCGGGCCAGTTTCAGGAAGGTCAGGAGCAGGAACAGGGCCACGCCCGCGTCCCAGCCTGCCGCGAGCCGCACGGTCCAGCGCCACTCGACCGGGGCGGCGAGGGTGATGACCGCCGCGGTCGCCAGGCCTGTCAGCAACACGCCATGCAGGCGCAGCACCCGGAACGGCGGGCGGGCTTCGGGCGGGGCGGGCGGCTGGGCCATCAGGTTCCGGGCTGGATGTAGGGGATCGCCGCGAACAGGCGACGTTCGGCGCCGCGCGGATCGTCCTCCATCCGGGGCGGCGCGTCCATGATCATCGTCTGGCGGCGGGTCAGATCGTAGGGGGCCCAGCTCGGCAGGCCGGGGTGGTTGGGGTCGCCGTCGCGGGCCAGGGCGACGAAGGCCTTCGACAGGCGGTCGGCCATGCCTTGCGCCTCCGGTCCCTGGGCGCGGCTGCCGGTCGCCATGACGGTGTCGAGCGCCAGGGGGATGTCGTCGGTGTGCATGGCGCCGCGTCGGCCCCCGTCGATCGGGGAGGTCCAGTCGAGCTGATAGACCCAGGCCGGGGTTCCGGCCGCGGCGCGGGCCTCGGCCTCGATCACCGCGCCGCGCCAGGACCGGGCGGCCGTGGTGGCGGAGAAGAAGACGTCGGACGGGGAGTAGGCGGGATAGATCCTGCGATAGGCGGCGATGACGGGTTCGGGGGCGACATCGATGCGGAACTCCCGGTTCGTCATCTTGCCGGGCAGGTCGTCCCAGGTCAGGGCGAAATTGGCCGGATCGTTGCCGAGGAAGGCGCGGGTCTCGTCGTGGGTGTTGCCGATGATCATCGGGATCTGGGCCGACTGCGGGGGGGCGTCGGGATAGAAGGGGTGACGCGTCAGGCTGCGGTTATCGAGCACCGGCCCCCAGTAGAGGCCGCCGAAGCCGAGGATCGGATCGGTCGCTTGGGAGGCCTTCAGCAGAGCCTCGACCGGCAGGGTCGCGGCCTCGGCGGCGCGGTCTTTCGGCAGGCTGAGGGCGTCGAGCCAGGCCTCGGCGCGGCGGGTCGCGTTCCAGGGGCCCGAGGCGGTGACCTGCTGGCCGCTCATGGTCGCGGCGCGGTGGAACAGGCCGGCGGCGGCCGGCGTCGCCATCATCGTCGCGATCTTGGCCCCGCCGCCGGACTGGCCGAAGACCATGACGCGGGAGGGATCGCCGCCGAAGGCTCCGATATTGTCGCGCACCCATTCCAGGGCGAGGTGCAGATCGAGCTGGCCGGCGTTGCCGCTGTCGAGAAAGGGCGCGCCGGCGATGCGGGCCAGATAGGCGTAGCCGAACAGGTTGAGCCGGTGGTTCAGGGTCACCACGACCACGTCGTTGCGCCTCGCCAGCCGCGTGCCGTCATACAGTGGGCTGGAGCCCGAGCCGTTCGAATAGGCGCCGCCGTGGATATAGACCATGACCGGCCGCCGCTCGCGGTCGAGCCCCGGAGACCAGACATTGAGGAACAGGCAGTCCTCGGACTGACTGGCTTCAGTCCCGCCCTGCGGGCTCGCGGGCCCATAGGCGAAGGCCTCGGCAGGGGCGGTCCATGAGGTCGGGCGGACGGGCGGCTGGAAGCGGCGCGGTCCGGTGTCGGCGCCGTAGCGCAGCCCCTTGAACACGGCGACGCCGCCGTCTGTCTGGCCGCGCACCGGCCCGTTGGTGGTGGCGACCACCGGGTGGTCGGATTGAGCGAAGGCGGGCACGGCGAGCGTGGGCAGGATCAGGCCGGCGGCGACCACGGAACGACGCGAAACACTCATCTCACACTCCGTGCACCCCGGCGAAGGCCGGGGTCCAGATCCCAAAACGGGGCGGCCGGAAGGGGCCGCCTGCATCGCTGTCCCGACGACCGGATCCGCCTTCCGGGCCCCGGCCTAGGTTTATCCTCGGGCCGGCAAGCCGGACCCGGGGGCCGGGGCGCACGGAGAGAGGCGCCACCGCGATCTCTGACACTAGGCCCGCCTCAGCCCCGCTGTCACCGGTGTCAGCCGAAACGCCTCTTGCGGCCTGCACACCGCTCCGCTCTAGTGCGATCACGCATTGTTACAGGCCGCCTCCCCAGCCGGTCTGCGCTGGAGATCCGCATGACGCACCATGACCGCGCCGGCCTGGCCGTGGCCGCCGAACTGGCGAGCTTTATCGAGGACGATGTCCTGCCGGGGCTCGGGATCGGGGCGGACGGGTTCTGGACCGGCGTGGCGGGGGTGTTCGCGCGGTTCACCCCGGAGAACCGCAAACTGCTGAAGCGCCGGGACGACCTGCAGGCGCGGATCGACAGCTGGTACCGAGATCGCAAGGGTCAGCCGCACGAACCGGCGGGGACCGAGAGCTTCCTGCGCGATATCGGATATCTGGTCGACGAACCGGCGCCCTTCTCGGTGACGACGGAACGTGTCGACGACGAACTGGCGCGGCTGGCGGGGCCGCAGCTGGTGGTGCCGATCCTCAATGCGCGCTTTGTGCTGAACGCGGCCAATGCGCGGTGGGGCAGCCTGTACGATGCCCTCTACGGCACCGACGCGCTGGGCGATCTGCCGCCGGCCGGGCCGTATGACGCGGCGCGCGGAGCGCGGGTCGTGTCGCGGGCCAGGGCCTTCCTCGACGAGGCGGTTCCGCTGGAGACGGGATCGTATTCTCAGGTGACGGGCTGGTCGGTAGCGGCCGGAAAGTTGAAGCCGGGGCTCAGGGATCCGGCTCAGTTCGTGGGCTATCTGGGCGAGCCGTCGGCGCCGTCCTCGATCTTGCTGGTCAACAACGGGCTGCACGTCGAGCTGGTCATCGACCGGTCCAGCGCGATCGGCGCGAGCGATCCCGCAGGGTTGTCGGACGTGGTGCTGGAGAGCGCCCTGTCGACCATCTGCGACCTCGAGGACTCGGTCGCGGCGGTGGATGCCGGGGACAAGACGGCCGCCTACCGCAACTGGCTGGGGCTGATGCGGGGCGACCTGTCGGCCAGCTTCCAGAAGGGCGGAAAGACGCTGGAGCGGCGGCTGGAACCGGACCGGACCTTCACCGCGCCCAATACTTCAGAGGGGGGCGGCGGGGCGGTGACGCTCAAGGGCCGGTCGCTGCTGTTCGTCCGCAACGTCGGCCATCTGATGACCAATCCGGCGATCCGCCTGCCGGACGGGACCGAGGCGCCGGAAGGGATTCTCGACGCCATCGTGACGTCGCTGATCGCGATGTACGACCTGAAGGGCATCGGCGCCTTCACCAACTCCGGCGCGGGGTCGGTCTATATCGTCAAGCCGAAGATGCACGGGCCGGACGAGGCGGCGTTCACGAACAAACTGTTCGATGCGGTCGAGGACCTGCTGGGTCTGGCGCGGCATACGGTCAAGGTCGGGGTGATGGACGAGGAGCGGCGGACCTCGGCCAATCTGGCCGCCTGCATCCATGCGGTGAAGGACCGGATCGTCTTCATCAACACGGGCTTCCTGGACCGCACCGGCGACGAGATCCACACGGCCATGCAGGCCGGACCCGTGGTGCGCAAAGCCGACATCAAGAGCTCGAAATGGATCGCCGCCTATGAGGCGCGCAACGTCGCCATCGGCCTGTCGTGCGGCCTGTCCGGGCGGGCTCAGATCGGCAAGGGGATGTGGGCCGCGCCCGACCGGATGGCGGACATGCTGGAGCAGAAGATCGGCCACCCGAGGACCGGCGCGAACACCGCCTGGACGCCCTCGCCGACAGCCGCGACCCTGCATGCGATCCACTATCACGCGGTCGATGTGTTCGCGGTCCAGAAGGACGTGGCGGGGCGGCCGACGCCGGGGCTTGAGGATCTGCTGACCCCGCCGCTGGCGAACGGGGCCAACTGGTCGGAGCAGGAGGTCGCTGATGAGCTGGACAACAACGCCCAGGGCATCCTCGGCTATGTCGTGCGCTGGATCGATCAGGGGGTGGGCTGTTCCAAGGTGCCGGACATCCACGATGTCGGGCTGATGGAGGATCGGGCGACGCTGCGGATCAGTTCGCAGCATATCGCCAACTGGCTTCTGCACGGGGTGTGCACGGCGGCGCAGGTCGATGCCGCCTTCCTGCGGATGGCGGCCAGGGTGGACGCCCAGAACGCGGGCGATCCCCTGTACCGGGCGATGGCGCCGGACCCCGATGGGTCGCTGGCGTACGAGGCGGCGCGGGCCCTGGTGTTCGAGGGAGTGGAGCAGCCGAACGGCTATACCGAGCCGCTGCTGCATGCGTATCGGCTCAGGGTGAAGGCGGCTTGATCCGGCCTTGTCTCTGCCCCGATCGCGGCGGAAGCTAATCGTCTGAAGAGGAACACATGACCCGTGACCGATCCATCATCTGCGCCGTCGTCGGAGCGATCCTCATGACCGGCTGCGCCGCGCCGCCGGCTTCGTCGGAGCCCCAGGGGCGGGTGCTGGCGGTGGATCAGGTCGCCGGCTTCTGGTCCCTGCGCGGGCCCGACGGCGCGCGCTGCCAGGTGTCGCTGGCCAACCTCGTGATCGACGGCGTCCGGCCGGTGCTGGCCGAGAACTGCGGCATACCCGCAGCGACGCGGGCGAAGAGCTGGCGCGCGACGGCGAATGGGTTCGAGATGCTGGCCGCTGATGGATCGGTAGCGATGGCCTTCCATCGCACCGGCGAGGACGCCTTCGAGGCGACCTCGGGCGGCTTCACGCTCAGCCGGGCGCCGATGTCCTGAGCCGAATGCGGAGTCTGCCGGAATTCGGCAGAAATCTGCATGGTCATCCTGACCGAAATCGCCGCGAAACGGCGGCCTTGGCATGGTCGAAATCACCGCGAACTCGTCGATCGGCGCCCGGCCCTGCATTTCCGGCAAACCGTGACTCAATCGTAACTTGCCGGGCCTCCGTTTGGCGTGACAAGGTCGCTTGACTGTCAGGGGGCTGCTCATGCTTACGATCAAGAATCTCGTCCACGTTTACGGCAACGGGACGCGGGCGCTGGATGATGTGTCCCTGAGCGTGCCGAACGGGATGTTCGGCCTGCTCGGTCCCAACGGCGCGGGCAAGTCGACGCTGATGCGGTCGATCGCGACCCTGCAGACCCCGACATCCGGCTCGATCGACTTCGACGGCATCGACGTGATCAAGGACCCGGAAAAGCTGCGGCGGACCCTCGGCTACCTGCCCCAGGACTTCGGCGTCTATCCGCGCGTTTCGGCCTACGACATGCTGGATCACATGGCCGTGCTGAAGGGCATCGCCTCGGGCAAGGACCGCAAGGAAACGGTCGAGACCCTGCTGCAACAGACCAATCTGTGGTCGGTGCGCAAGAAGGCCTTGGCCGGCTTCTCCGGCGGCATGCGCCAGCGCTTCGGCATCGCCCAGGCCCTGATCGGCAATCCGAAACTGATCATCGTCGACGAGCCGACGGCGGGTCTGGACCCGGAGGAGCGCAACCGCTTCCTGAACCTGCTGGCCGAGATTGCGGACAATGTGGTCATCATCCTGTCGACCCACATCGTCGAGGACGTGGCCGACCTGTGCCCGCGCATGGCGGTGCTGGCGGGCGGCAAGATCCAGCTGGAAGGCGCGCCCGCCCACCTGATGGAACAGCTGAACGGCCGGGTCTGGAAGAAGACCATCGACAAGGAGGCGCTGGAGGAAAACCGCGCCAGACACGAGGTCATCTCGACGCGTCTGTTCGCCGGCAAGACCGTGATCCACGTCCTGGCGGACAGTGGTCCGGGCGAAGGCTTCGAGCCGGCGCCGGGCGGGCTGGAGGATGTCTATTTCTCGACCCTGTCCGCCTCGCGCAAGGTCGCGGCGTAAGACCATGTTCGGGAAAATCGCCGCCTTCGAATTCCGCTACCAGCTGCGCCAGCCGGCCTTCTGGGTCATCGCCATCATCTTCGGCCTGATGGGCTTCGGCCTGGTCGCCGCCTCGGACAACATCTCCATCGGCGCGGGCGGCAACGTCCACAAGAACGCGCCCTACGCCCTGGCCAGCATCAACGCCGTCATGTCGATGTTCTTCATGCTGGCGACGACGGCGATCGTCGCCAACGTCGTGGTGCGGGACGTCCAGACGGGCTTCGGGCCCATGGTTCAGTCCACCCGGATCACGAAGTTCGACTACCTCTATGGCCGGTTCACGGGCGCCTTCCTGGCGACGGCCTTGTGCTTCGCGGTCATCTCGCTGGGCCTCATCGCGGGCACGATCGCACCCTGGGTCGACAAGGAGACGATCGGCGCCTTCCGGCCGTGGGACTACCTCTACAACTACCTCGTGCTGGGCCTTCCGGGCGTGTTCCTGACCTCGGCCTTGTTCTTCGCCCTGGCGACCGTGACCCGGTCGATGATGGCGACCTATGTCGGCGTGGTGGCGGTCTTCATCCTCTATCTGGCGGCGTCGGGGGTTCTGGGAAACAAGCCCGAGCTTGAGACGGCGATGGCATGGGGCGAGCCCTTCGGCGCCGCAGCCTTCGGCCTGGCGACCAAATACTGGACGGCCGCCGAGCGGAACACGCTGAACATCCCGCTGGAGGGGATCTTCCTGTGGAACCGACTGCTGTGGCTGGGCATCAGCGCGGGAATTCTCGCGGTCGCCTACGCCCTGTATCGCCCGGCCATTCGCGGGGCCAGGGAAGGCAAGATCGACAAGCTGCGCAAGATGGCCGAGGCCGCCGCGCCCGCCTTGACGCCGAACCGCCCGCTGCCCACGCCGACCGAGGGCTTCGCCGCCGGCTGGACGCGGCTGGCCTCGCGCACGGCGTTCGAAATGAGCCTGGTGTTCAAGAGCCCGGCCTATTTCGTCCTGATCCTGCTGGGCTTCGCCTTCGCGGTCACGACCCTGTTGTTCCTCGGCGAGATCTACGGCGCGCCCGTCCTGCTGGTGACGCGCGTCGTCATCGACGGCCTGCCGTTCGGCCTGATCGCGATGATCGTGGCCATCTACTATTCGGGCGAGCTGGTCTGGCGCGACCGCGAGCGCAAGGTGCACGAGATCATCGACGCCTCGTCGACGCCTGACTGGACCTTCCTGCTGCCCAAGACCCTGGCGCTGATCCTGGTGCTGGCGTCCATCTCCATCGCGGGCGTCGTGGCCGGCGTCGCCGTTCAGACCTTCAAGGGCTACACCGACTACGAGTTCGACAAATACCTGATGTGGTACGTCGTGCCGCAGACGATCAACTTCGCCCTGCTGGCGGTGCTCGCCATCTTCGTGCAGTCGCTGTCGCCCAACAAGTTCGTCGGCTGGGCGATCATGGTGGTCTATATGATCTCCACCATCGTGGCGTCCAACATGGGCTTCGACCATGTGCTGTACCGCTACGGTTCGGGCGTCGGTCAGCCTCTGTCCGACATGAACGGCCGGGGCGACTACGCCGGCTTCGCCGCCTGGATGGACACCTACTGGACGATGGCCGCCATCATCCTGCTGACCCTCGGATACGCCCTGTGGCGGCGGGGGACCGAGACCCGGTTCATGCCGCGGCTGAAGCGTCTTCCGCACCGGCTGATGGGGCCTGCGGGCGTCGTCGGGGGCCTGGCCCTGGTCGCCTTCATCGGCCTGGGCGTCTTCATCTACGTCAACACCAATGTCTGGAACGAGTATCGCAGCCAGGGCCAGCAGGAGAAGCTGCAGGCCGAGTACGAGAAGACCCTGCTGCGTTTCGAGACCACGCCCCAGCCCACGCTGGTGGACGTGAAACTGAACCTCGACCTGCACCCGCGCACGCCCCGTCTGGAGACGACCGGAACCTATGTCGTCGAGAACCGCACCGGGGCGCCGCTGTCGGAAATGCACATGCGCTGGAACGACGAACTGGAGATGAAGACCCTGAGCGTCCAGGGCGCGCGGATGGTGCGCGACTGGCCCGAGTTCGACTATCGCATCTATCGCTTCGACACGCCGATGGCGCCGGGCGAGCGACGGACGGTGTCGTTCGACACGGTGCTGGAACAGCGCGGCTTCAAGAACAGCGGCAATACGACCCGGATCGTCGACAACGGGACCTTCGTGAACAACATGGAGTTCGCGCCGATGATCGGCATGGATCGCTCCATCGGCCTGCTTCAGGACCGCTCGAAGCGCCGCAAGAACGGTCTTCCGCCAGAGCTGCGTCCCGCCAAGCTCGAGGACCTGACGGCGACGGGCCGCAACTATATCGGCGCCGACTGGGTCACGGCCGACGTCACCGTCACCACCGACGCCGACCAGACGCCGCTGGCTCCCGGCCAGGTGCGCAGCGACACGACGGCCAATGGTCGCCGCACCATGCGGTTCGTGACCGAGAGCCCGGTGCTCTATTTCCTGTCGGTCCAGTCGGCCCGCTACGAGATCGCG
This sequence comes from Brevundimonas subvibrioides, assembly GCF_002280785.1. Classification (GTDB taxonomy): domain Bacteria; phylum Pseudomonadota; class Alphaproteobacteria; order Caulobacterales; family Caulobacteraceae; genus Brevundimonas; species Brevundimonas subvibrioides_B. Next base: position 143,188 of record NZ_NCEQ01000001.1, on the reverse strand, counting down.
CGCCAGATGCACAACGGCGTGGAGATGGTCGTCTTCCATGACGCGCAGCACGGCCGGAACGTGCCCCGGATGATGACGGCGCTGGAAAACGCGCTGGACTATTTCCAGGCCAATTTCTCGCCCTACCAGTTCCGTCAGGCGCGCATCAGCGAGTTTCCCTACGGGTCGTTCGCCCAGTCGATGCCGAACACCTTCGCCTGGTCCGAAAATCTCGGCTTCATCGCCGACCTGAGGGACGAGACCAAGATCGACTACGTCACCTACATCGGGGCGCACGAGTTCGCGCACCAGTGGTGGGCGCACCAGGTGGTCGGGGCGAACATGCAGGGCGCGACCCTGATGTCCGAAACCCTGGCCCAGTATTCGGCCCTGATGGTGATGCGGGAGATGTACGGACCCGACAAGATCCGCCGCTTCCTGAAGTTCGAGCTGGACCGCTACCTGCGGTCGCGCGGGACCGAGCTGATCGAGGAACTGCCGCTGAACCGGATGGAGAACCAGCAGTACATCCACTACCGCAAGGGCGCGGTGGTCATGTATCTGCTGGCCGACCAGATCGGCGAGGCGAACGTGAACCGGGCGCTGTCGCAGTTCCTGGCCGCCCACGCCTTCAAGCCGGCGCCCTATCCGCGCTCGACGGACCTGATCGCCCTGTTCCGGGCCAATGCGCCGGCCGACAAACAGGCCCTGATCACCGACCTGTTCGAGAAGATCACCCTGTACGATGTGAAGACTACGGCGGCGACGGCGACCCAACGCCGTGATGGACGCTGGGACGTGACGGTCACGGTCGAGGCGCGCAAGCTTTACGCCGACGGCAAGGGCGTGGAGACGGAATCGCCGCTGAACGAGACCTTCGACATCGGCCTGTTCTCGGCCGAACCGGGCAAGGGCGAGTTCGACGCCAGCAACGTGCTGCTGTTCGAGCGGCGGCCGCTGCGGTCGGGGGTCCAGACGTTCCGGTTCACGACGGCGACGAAGCCGACGTTTGCGGGGGCGGATCCGTACAACAAGTGGATCGACCGGAACTCCGACGACAACGTGCGGAAGGTGGATTAGGGCGCGGTTCCCTCTCCCGGCGGGAGAGGGCTTGAGGCTCGCAGAGCGTAGCGATGCGCGAAGCCGAAAGGGTGAGGGCCGTGCCTCACCGGCCAGACCCGACCCTCACCCTTTCGCGTAGCCGATCGCGTTGCTCCCGGACGCTCAAGCCCTCTCCCACCGGGAGAGGGACGCTCAGTGAATGCTCTCGCCGTGTTCGGAGTAGTCCAGCCCCTCGACCTCGCCGTCCTTGGTCGGGCGCAGGCCGGTGGTGAATTTGCACACCATCAGAACCGCGAAGGTGCCGACCGCGCTCCAGGCGATGACGGCCGCGAGGCCCACGATCTGTTTCACCACGTCCGCGCCCTCGGCTGCGCCATTGATGGCGGTGGTGGCGAAGACGCCGGTCAGGATGGCGCCGACGATGCCGCCGACCCCGTGGATGCCGAAGGCGTCGAGGCTGTCGTCGTACTTGAGGGCGTGCTTCAGCCAGACCGCGCCGGCGTAGCAGGCCGGGCCGCCGATCAGACCGATCAGGAAGGCGCCCTTGGGATCCACGAAACCGGCCGCCGGCGTGATGGCGACGAGGCCGCCGACGATGCCGGAGAGAAGTCCCAGAAGTGTAGGGCGCTTCTTCTCGATCCACTCGATCACCATCCAGCCGAGGGCGGCGGCGGCGGGGGCGATGAGGGTGTTGAGGGCGGCGACGGCGGCGATGCCGTCGGCGGCCCAGGCGGACCCTGCGTTGAAGCCCAGCCAGCCCACGAACAGCAGGCCCGTGCCGATGGCGGTGTAGGCGAGATTGGCGGGCGCCATATTGTCCCGTCCGAACCCGTAGCGCGGACCGAGGACAAGGGCGCAGACGAGGCCGGCGACGCCAGCATTGACGTGCACCACGGCGCCGCCTGCGAAGTCGAGCACGCCCCACGAGCCGAGGTAGCCCCCGCCCCAGACCTGATGGCAGATCGGCGCATAGACGATCAGATGCCACAGGCCGAAGAACAGCAGGGACGCCGAGAACTTCATCCGCTCGGCGAAGGCCCCGGCGATCAGGGCCGGGGTGATGATGGCGAAGGTCAACTGGTAGGCGATCCAGAGGTATTCGGGCAGGGCAGGCGCCAGACTGTGCGCCGTGTTGATCCGCACCCCGTCGAGGAAGACCGCCTGAAGCCCTCCGATGAAGCCGTTGGTCGCCGGGCCTGACGTGCCGAACGACAGGCTGTAGCCGGCGATGAACCACAGGATGGTCACCACCATCAGCGACGCCGTGGAGGCGGCGATGGTGGCGATGATGTTCTTCCTGCGCACCATGCCGCCATAGAACAGCGCCAGCCCGGGCAGGGTCATCATCAGCACGAAGGCCGTCGAGACGAGGATCCAGGCGGTCGCCGCGCCGTCGATGACGAGCGGCGCCTGGTGGGCGAGGAGGGCGGGCGCGGCGAGCGTCACGCGGGCACGGCCTGTTCAGCATCGACCTTGCGCTCGGCCTCGGCGACCGGGATCGGGACGATGCGGACGAAGCGCTTGAGGCTGTCCGGCCAGGCCGAGAGCAGACGACGCGCCAGGGGCGATCCGGTCGCCGCCAGATGGGCCTCGATCAGGGCCTTCAGCCGCTCGCCTGCCGCCTGGGTGACGGGAGCGAAGGCCGCGAGATCGCCGTTGAGGGCGAGGCCCGTGCGGCCCGCCTCGTCGAGGACGAACAGTTCGCCACCCGACATGCCGGCGGCCAGGTTCCAGCCGACGGGGCCCAGGATCGCGACGCGGCCGCCGGTCATGTATTCGCAGGCGTGGGCGCCGGCGCCCTCGACCACGGCCTCGGCGCCGGAGTTCCGGACCGCGAACCTTTCGCCCGCCGAACCGGCGACGAACAGGCGGCCTGAGGTGGCGCCGTAGAGCGTCGTGTTGCCGATGGCGGGCTGGTGCTCGCGCCACTCGATCGGCTTGACCACAATGTCGGCGCCTGACAGGCCCTTGCCGACATAGTCGTTGGCCTCGCCGGTCAGCTCCAGCTTCAGCCCCTTGGCCCCGAAGGCCCCGAAGGACTGGCCGGCCGAACCCTGCAGCTTCAGGGTCAGGACGCCGGTCGGACCGGTCGGACCCCATCGGCGCACGATCGCCGAGGACACGCCCGCGCCAATGGTGCGCATGACGTTCGAGATCGGATAGGTCAGCTCCGACGTCTGGCCGCGATCGAGGAAGGCCCAGGCGTCGTTGAGGACGCGGGCGTCCAGGGTCGGAGGAACCTCGGCGCGGCCCTTCTCGGCCCAGGTCTTCTTCTCGGCGGCCTCGACGCGGACCAGCAGCGGGTTGAGGTCGAGGTCGTCCAGATGGGCGCCGCCGCGACGGACCTGACGCAGCAGGTCGGTGCGGCCGACGATCTCGTCCAGGCTCCGTGCGCCCAGCATGGCCAGGTATTCGCGGACCTCTTCGGCGATGAAACTGAACAGGTTGACGACCTTGTCGGCCGTGCCGGTGAACTTCTCGCGCAGGCGCGGGTCCTGCGAACAGACGCCGACCGGGCAGGTGTTGGAATGGCACTGACGCACCATCAGACAGCCCATGGCGATCAGGCTGGCCGTGCCGATGTTGAACTCCTCGGCGCCCAGGATGGCGGCGATGACGATGTCCCGGCCGGTGCGCATGCCGCCGTCGGCGCGGACCACGACGTGGCTGCGCAGGTTGTTGAGGCTGAGGACCTGATGGGTTTCCGCCAGGCCGATCTCCCACGGCAGGCCGGCGTGCTTGATCGACGACTGGGGCGAGGCCCCGGTGCCGCCGTTATGGCCCGCGATCAGGATACAGTCGGCCTTGGCCTTGGCGACACCGGAGGCGATGGCGCCGATGCCCGAGGCGGAGACCAGCTTGACCGTCACACGGGCATCCGGGTTGATCGACTTCAGGTCGTAGATGAGCTGGGCCAGATCCTCGATCGAATAGATGTCGTGGTGTGGCGGCGGGCTGATCAGGGTCGTGCCGACGGTCGAATGCCGCATCCGGGCGATGAATTCGGTGACCTTGAACCCGGGCAGCTGGCCGCCCTCGCCGGGCTTGGCGCCCTGGGCGATCTTGATCTCGATCTCGCGGCACTGGTTCAGATATTCGGCGGTGACGCCGAACCGGCCTGACGCGACCTGTTTGACGGCCGAGTTCATGTTGTCGCCGTCCGGGCGGGTGGCGTAGCGGTCCGGATCCTCGCCGCCCTCGCCGGAGACCGAGCGGGCGCCGATGCGGTTCATGGCGACGTTCAGCACCCCATGCGCCTCGGGCGACAGGGCGCCGAGCGACATGCCGGGGGTCAGGAAACGCTTCCTGATGTCGGAGACGGATTCGACCTCATAGACCGGGACGGGCTTCAGGCCTTCGCGCCAGTCGAGCAGGTCGCGGGGGGCGAGGTCCGGCTGGTCGCGGACGGCCTCGGAGTATTGCTTGAAGCGCTTGTAGTCGCCGCGGTTGCAGGCGTCCTGCAGCAGGTGGATCGTCTTCGCATCGTGGGCGTGAGCTTCCTGGCCCGCGCGGATGCGGAAGAAGCCGCCGACGGCGGGGGAGGGGGTGGCCTCTGTCCAGGCCTGGGCATGGCGTTGCAATGCGGCCCGTTCCAGACCGGCCAGGCCGATGCCGGAGATGCGCGACGGGGCGCCCGGGAAGAACTCGGCCGTGACGGCGCGGGACAGACCCAGGACCTCGAACTCGCAGCCGCCGCGATAGGCGGAGATGACGCTGATGCCCTTGCGCGCCAGCGTCTTCATGAGACCGGCCTCCAGCGCGGCCTTGTAGTTCAGGCAGGCCTCGCGGAGGGAGAGGCCCGGCCAGGCGCCGCGATCCAGACGCTCCTGGAACATCTCCTGCGCCAGCCACGGATTGATGGCCGTGGCGCCGACGCCGACAAGGACGGCGAACCCGTGCGGGTCCAGCACCTCGGACGAGCGGACGACGATGGAGACGAAGCTGCGCAGCCCGGTGTCGGTCAGGCGGCCATGCGCCCCGGCGGTGGCCAGGATCATCGGCACTGACAGGCTGGACTCGGACGCGCGCTCGTCGGTCAGGACGACAAGGCTGGAGCCGTGACGGACGGCGGCTTCGACCTCGTCCTTGATGCGGTCCAGCGCGGCGCGCAGGCCGGCGCCCGGGCGCGCATCGGCCTCGGGGAGGGGATAGGAACAGTCGATCACCACCGTCGAGCCGGCGCCGACGACGTCGAGCATGCGCTCGTACATGCCGGTCGTCAGGACGGGGCTGTCGAGGACGAAGACATTCGTCTGGGCCTCTTCCGCGGCGAGGATGTTGCCGAGGTTCTTGAACCGGGTCTTCAGGCTCATCGCGCCCGCTTCACGCAGGGGGTCGATGGGCGGGTTGGTGACCTGGGAGAAGTTCTGGCGGAAATAGTGCGCCAGCGGCCGGGGCAGGGCGGACAGGACCGCCGGAGGCGTGTCGTCGCCCATGGAGCCGATCGCTTCCTTGCCGTCCCTGATCATCGGATCGAGCAGCAGGTCGAGGTCTTCGCGGCTGAAGCCGGCGGCGATCTGGCGGCGGGTCAGGGCCTCGCCGGTGGCGGCGCGCGGCTCGGGTCCGGGGCCGATGATCGGCTCCAGATCGACCATGTTCTCCAGCCACTCCGTATAGGGATGATCAGCGGCGAGGCTGTCGATCGTCTCCATTTCGTCCAGCAGGACGCCGTTCTGGAGGTCGGCGACGATCATGCGGCCCGGGCCGATCGGCAGGCGGCGCTTGATGCGGCTTTCCGGCAGACCGGCGAGGCCCGCCTCAGACCCGGCCAGCAGCAGGCCGTCGTGGGTCTCCATGGCGCGCAGGGGACGAAGGCCGTTGCGGTCCTTGCCGCAGACGATCCAGCGGCCGTCGGTGGCGCAGATGGCGGCGGGGCCGTCCCACGGCTCCATCACAGCGTTGCAGTAGGCGTAGAGGGCGCGGTGCTCGGCCTTCATCAGGCCCTCGTCGCGGGCCCAGGCCTCGGGGATCAGCAGGGCCTTGGCCATGGGGGCGGGACGGCCGGCGCGGACCAGGACCTCGAACACGTTATCGAGGGCGGCGGAGTCGGAGCCGCCGGGCTGGACGACCGGCTTCACGTCGCCGTCGCTGTCGCCGAAGGCCTGGGCCGTCATGCGGATCTCGTGCGACCGCATCCAGTTCAGATTGCCCTTCAGCGTGTTGATCTCGCCGTTGTGGGCCAGCATGCGGAACGGCTGGGCCAGCCGCCATTCGGGGAAGGTGTTGGTCGAATAGCGCTGGTGGAAGATGGCGTAGGCGGCCTGGAAGGTCGGATCCAGCAGGTCGGGATAGAGCTGGTCCAGCAGTTCGGCGCGGACCATCCCCTTGTAGATCAGCGACCGGGCTGACAGGGAGCAGATGTAGAAACCGGGCACGCTTTCGGCGATTACCGCGCTCTCGATGCGGCGGCGGACCAGATAGAGTTCGCGCTCCAGCGCCTCGCCGTCGTCCGTCAGATCGGCGGGCACGGCCAGCATGATCTGTTCGATTTCGGGCCGGGTTGCATCGGCCTTGGAGCCGACGACGGACAGATCGATGGGCGTCTGGCGCCAGCCGTAGATGGTGAACCCGGCGCGCAGGACCTCGGTCTCGACGATGGCGCGGGCGCGGTCCTGGGCGCCGAGGTCGGTGCGCGGCAGGAAGATCTGGCCGATGGCGATGGGGCCGGGCTTGAGCGTCTGGCCGATGACGCGAACCTGTTCGGCGAAGAAGGCCTGGGGCGCCTCGACCATCAGACCGGCGCCGTCGCCCGACAGCCCGTCGGGATCGACCGCGCCCCGGTGGGCGACGTTCTTCAGCGACTTGATGGCCAGTTCGACCACCTCGCGGCGCGGCTTGCCGTCGATCGCGGCGACGAGGCCGACGCCGCAGGCGTCCTTCTCCGACGACGGCTCGTAGGCGTGGGCGTCGATCAGGCGCTGTCGGTCTTCTTGGTATTTGGTGAGCCAGGTCATGCGTACTCTCCGCTCATCCCCGCGAAGGCGGGGACCCAGTGCTTTTGTGAGGCACGGGCGGTTGGAATTGGGGTCAGCGGGCACGCGAAAATACGAGCCCGCCCAAAGGACTGGGTCCCCGCCTTCGCGGGGATGCACGGAGTTTGACGTGTCATGCCGCCACCGAGTCGGCTTGAGCCTTGAGGTAACGGTCGATCTCGGCGGCAGCGTCCTGACCGTCGCGAACGGCCCAGACGACGAGCGAGGCGCCACGGACGGCGTCCCCTGCAGCATAGACGCCGGGCAGGCTGGTGGCGAAGCCGGACCGGGCGGTGGCCACGGTGTTCCACTCCGTCAGGCCGAGCTCGTCGTGGTGGGCGGCGAACGCTTCCGGCTCGAAGCCCAGCGCCTCGATGACGAGGTCGGCCTTCAGGTCGAAATCGCCGCCCGGGACCGGCACGATCTCGCGGCGCTTGCCGAACTCGGGTTCCGACAGGGCCATGCGCGCGGCGCGGACGGCGGACACCGAGCCGTCACGCGACATCAGGGCCTTGGGCGCGCCCAGCCACTCGAAGCGGATGCCCTCTTCCTCGGCGTTGAGAACCTCGCGGGCCGAGCCGGGCATGTTCTCCCGGTCGCGACGGTACAGACAGGTGACGCTCTCGGCCCCCTGGCGGATTGCGGTGCGGACGCAGTCCATGGCCGTATCGCCGCCGCCGATCACGACGACGTTGCGACCCCGGGCGTGATGGCCGGTGTCGTCGTCGGCCTCGCCCAGGTCGCGGCGGTTCTGGTGGATCAGGAACTCGAGCGCCGGGAGGGTGTCGCCCGGACCCGCGCCGGGCACCTGCAGCGCGCGGGCCTGATAGACGCCCATGGCCAGCAGGACGGCGTCGTGGCGCTCGCGCAACTCGGCAAGGGTAATGTCGGTCCCGACATCGCAGTGGGTGACGAAGGTCACGCCGCCGTCGATCAGACGATCAATGCGGCGCTGGACGACGCGCTTCTCCAGCTTGAAGCCGGGGATGCCGTAGGTCAGCAGGCCGCCGGGGCGGTCGTGGCGGTCGTAGACGGTGACCCGATAGCCCTGTTCGCGCAGCCGGTCGGCGGCGGCCATGCCGGCGGGGCCGGCGCCGACGATGGCGACAGACTGGGCTCGTTCGTGCAGCGGGCGGATCGGCTCCACCCAGCCGTTGTCGAAGGCGGTGTCGCCGATGAAGGCCTCGACCGAGCCGATGGTCACGGCTTCCCAGCCGGACTGGTTCAGGGTGCAGGAGCCCTCGCATAACCGGTCCTGCGGACAGATGCGGCCGCAGATCTCGGGCATGGTCGAGGTGGCGGAGGCGATACGCCAGGCTTCGCGCATCTCGTCCTCGGCGGACAGGCCCAGCCAGTCGGGGATGTTGTTCTGCAGTGGGCAGGCCGTCTGGCAGAAGGGCACGCCGCAGTCGGTGCAGCGGCCGGCCTGGATCTCGACGGTCTCGGTGGTCGGTTTGACGATGATCTCGCCGAAATCCTGCACGCGCACGGACGCCTCCGCCTTGGGCAGGCGGCGCGGTTGGACGACGAACCCTTGCGGTCCGGATGGGCCTTTCTGTTGCATGGCAACATATAAGGCGAGACAGGGCTGTCAGCGCAAATGATTTCCCCGACACGGCTTCAATTCATCCAGCATGCGCATGAAATATGCGCGCAGTTGCGAATGGATCGCGGATTTCTCCGTCTCCCCCGGGGGAGCGTCGTCACGTGGCGACGCGGTGGGAGCCGCTGGTGTTGCAGATGCGGGCCTGCGGGGTGTCGCCTTGCCGCCCCCACCCGGTCTCCGCCGCGCTCCGACCACCCTCCCCTGACGGGGAGGGAGATTCCTGTCCCGTCAGCCCTGGTCCCAACCGCCCGCCAGCGCCTTGAACAGGGCAATCTGGTAGGTGGTCACCAAAGCGTCCGACTGGGCCAGGGTCGCGTCGGCGGCCGCTTCCGTGCGCTGGGCGTCAAGCACGGTGAACAGGCTGTCGGCCCCGGCGTCGAAACGCAGGCGGGCCAGACGGGAGGCGTTGGCGGCCTGGTCCCGCGCCTCGGTCAGGGCCGCGCGGCGGTCCAGTTCGTTGGCGTAGTTGGTCAGGGCCGTCTCGGTCTCCTGCAGGGCCAGCAGCACCGTCTGGTCGAAGGTCGCCAGGGCTGCGTCTGTGCGGGCGTCGGCGGCTTCGATCCGGGCGCGGCCGGCCAGGATGTTGGGGAAGCTCCAGCTGATCAGCGGGCCGAACGAGAAGCGATACGACGTGTCGTCGCTGAGATCGCCGGCCTCCAGCGCGGTCGAGCCGATCGATCCGCCGAGCGAGATGGTCGGGAACAGAGAGGCCGTGGCGACATTGACCCGTGCAGCGGCGCCGGCGAGGGCGCGCTCCGCCTGACGGATGTCGGGACGACGGGCCAGCAGGGCCGCGCCGTCGCCGGTCGGGATCGGCTGTGAAAGCTGCGGCGGACGTTGGCATGACCGGGCGGCCTGGGACGCTTCGGCCGGAGCGACGCCGGTCAGGGTGGCGAGGCGATAGAGGGCGCCGTCGCGCTGGGCGCGCAGAGTCGGCAACTGCGCGCGGGTCGAGGCCAGCAGGGACCGGGCGCGGGCGGTGTCGAGGCCCGTGCCGGCGCCGCCTTCCAGCAGGCGCTGGGTCAGGTCGGCCGTGTTCTGCTGCAGGCCGAGGGTGCGTTCGGCGACCGCGATCTGGGCGTTGGCGGAGCAGGCGTCGGCATAGGCGCGCGCGGTCTCGGCGGCGACGCTGACGCGGACGATGTCGAGCGCGGCCGCCTGGGCCTCCGTGTCGGCATTCGCGGCGCGGATGGTCGAGGCGACGCGACCGAACAGGTCGATCTCGTAGGAGGCGTCGAGGCCAACGGCGTAGACATCGACCTCCGGCGCTTGCTGACCAGCGGGGAGGCCGGCCGTGGTCGCGGCCGAGGCGCGGCTGCGGGTCGCAGACGCCGAGGTGTTGGTCGTCGGGAACAGACCCGAGCGGGCTTCCGACAGGCTGGCCCGGACGGCGCGTAGATTGGCGACGGCGGCTTCCAGCTCGTTGTTCCGTGCGAAGGCCTGCTCGATCAGGTCATCCAGCGTCGGGTCCGCATAGAGCCGCCACCAGTCGCTGCGGGCCTCCGCCGTCGAGGTCGCGCCGTTGGCGGACCCGAGCGGCGAACTTGCGAAGGCGCCCGACGCGAGGGGGGGGAGAGGGGCGTCGGGCGCCTTCGGCCCGACCGCGCAGGCCGCCAACAGGGCGGAGGCTGCACACGCGGTCAGGAGGGGGGTGAGGCGGGAAGTCATGCGGCGTCTCCCGTGCGCGGCGCGTTGAGGGCCGGCGTGGGCTGTGAGTGGATGGCGTGGTCTGAGGGCGCGCTGGTCGTGGGAGTGACGCTGGGCGCCGACGGCCGCTGCGGGATCTTTGAGGCAAGGCCCCGGCAGATCACGTAGAAGACCGGCGTGAACAGCAGGCCGAAGACGGTCACCCCGATCATGCCGAAGAATACCGCCGCCCCGAGGGACCGGCGCATCTCGGCGCCCGCGCCCTCGGCCAGCACCAGGGGCAATACCCCCAGGATGAAGGCGAAGGAGGTCATCAGGATCGGGCGAAGACGTGTCCGGGCGGCCGCGACGGCGGCGTCCCAGCGGTCCAGACCATGCTCGTCCTCGTTCTGCTTGGCGAACTCGACGATCAGGATGGCGTTCTTGGCCGCCAGCGCGATCAGCACCACAAGTCCGACCTGGACCAGGATGTTGTTGTCCAGGCCGAGTGCGTTCACCCCCAGCATGGCCGCCAGCAGACACATCGGCACGATCAGGATCACGGCCAGGGGAAGCGTGAAGGCTTCGTACTGGGCGGCCAGCACCAGGAAGACCAGAAGCACCGCGACCACGAAGATGACCGTCGCGCCGCCGGAGGCCTGTTTCTCCTGATAGGCCAGGCCGGTCCATTCGTAGGAGAAGCCCGGCGGGAGGGTGGTCGCCGCCATGGTCTCCATGATGCCCAGGGCCGAACCGGACGAGACGCCCGGCGCGCCCTGACCCTGCAACTCGGCCGCCGGGAACAGATTGTAGCGCACGATCCGGGAGGGGCCCGCGCTCTCGCGGAACGTGGCGACCGAACCCAGGGGCACCATGGCGCCCGAGGCCGAACGAACCTTCAGATTGGCGATGTCGGCCATGTCGTCGCGATAGGCCGGCTCCGCCTGCGCCGTCACCCGGAAGGTGCGGCCCAGCATGTTGAAGTCGTTGACGTAGGATGAGCCCAGATAGATCCCCATCGTGTTGAACACATCGGAGGGCTGGACCCCCATCATCAGGGCGCGGTCGCGATTGACGTCGGCTTCGACGCGCGGCGAGGCGGTGTTGTAGGTCGAGAAGACCTGCTGCACCTCGGTCGGCGCCTGGGCCGCGGCGCCCATCATGGCGAAGGTCGCGCCCTCGAGCGCGCCATAGCCGGCGCCGGACCGGTCCTGGATCATCATCGCGAAACCGTTGCCGGTGCCCAGACCCTGGATGGACGGCGGGGCGATGACGAAGATGTTCGCGTTCTGGATTCCCTGGGCCGCGCCGGTAATTGCGCCGGCAAGAGCTGCGGCGGTCGTCTCCCGCGTCGTCCGGTCGTGGAAGTCGTTCAGACGGACGAAGATGGTCGCGGCATTGGAGCCGAACGAGAAGCTGGTGCCGTCCAGGCCGGAGAAGGCCACGGTGCCGTCGACGCCCTCGGTATTCTCGATGATCTCGCGGGCGCTGGTCATCACCGCATTGGTGCGTTCCAGCGAGGAGCCGGCAGGCAGCTGGATCACGCCGATCAGGAAGCCCTGGTCCTGGTCCGGGATGAAGCCCGACGGGGTGTCGATCAGGCGCCAGGCGGTGAGGCCGAGCAGGCCGACATAGACGACCAGAACAACGGCGACCGTGCGGACCAGACGAGCGGTCAGACGGCCGTATTTTTGCGACAGCCAGTCGAAGCCCTCGTTGAATTTCCGACCGGCCCAACCGCCGTAGTAGCGGGCCTTGCCCAGGACGGTCGTCGGACGGGCCGCCTGCTCATCATGCTCGTCATGCGGCTTCAGCAGCAGGGCGGCCATGGCCGGCGACAGGGTCAGGGAGACGAACAGCGACGTCACCGAGGCGGCCGCGATGGTCACGGCGAACTGGCGGTAGAAGATGCCCGGGATGCCCGGCACGAACATGGTCGGAACGAACACCGCGACCAGCACCAGACCGATGGCGATCAGGGCGCCCGATACCTCCTGCATGGACTTGTAGGCGGCTTCCCTGGGCGACAGGCCCTCGCGGATGTAGCGTTCCACGTTCTCGACCACGACGATGGCGTCATCGACCACAATCCCGACCGCGAGCACCAGGGCCAGCAGCGACAGGGAGTTGATCGAATAGCCGAGCGCCAGCTGGACCGCGAAGGTGGCGACGAGGGCGATCGGGATGGCGACGATCGGGATGATCGCGGCGCGCCACGACTGCAGGAAGATCAGCACGACGAGCACGACCAGGATGATCGCCTCGATAAGGGTGTGCTGCACCGACTCGACCGAGGCGGCGACGAACTCCGTCGGGTTGTATGGAATGCCGATGTCGAGACCTTGCGGGGCCTCGGCCTTGATGCGTTCGATCTCCGCCGTCACGCGTTCGGCGGTGCCCAGGGCGTTGGCGCCCGGCTGCTGAACTATGGCGATGCCGACGCCGCGCTGGCCGTCGAAATAGCCCTGGATGCCGTAATCCTGAGCGCCGAGTTCGACGCGGGCGACGTCGCGAACCCGTGTCACCCTGCCTTCGGCGTCGGTCTTGATGACGATCTCGGCGAACTCGTCCGGGTTGGACAGACGGCCCTGGACCTGGATCGGCTGCTGGAAGGCCGAGGCGTTGGTTGCGAACGGCGGCTGGCCGATGGAGCCGGCGGCGGCCTGGATGTTCTGGCTGCGCAGGGCGCCGACGATATCGGTTGCGTTCAGGCTGCGGGCCGCGGCCTTTGCCGGGTCGATCCAGACGCGCATCGAATAGTTGCCGCCGCCGAAGACGGTGACATTGCCGACGCCCTCGATGCGCAACAGCCGGTCGCGCAGGGTCGAGTTGGCGTAGTTGCCGACATAGTCGTTGTTCAGGACATTCCCGGGCGAGGTCAGGCCCAGGATCATCAGGAAGCCGGATTCCTGCTTGTTCACGATCACGCCGACCTGGCGCACGGCCTCCGGCAGGCGGGGCTCGGCCAGGGCGACGCGATTCTGGACCAGCACCTGGGCCGAATCGAGATCCGTTCCGGGCTGGAAGGTCACGGTGATCGACACCGCGCCGTCGGAGGTCGAGGACGAGGAGAGGTAGAGCATCCCCTCGACGCCGTTCACCTCCTGCTCGATCGGGGCGGCCACAGTCTCGGCCAGGGTCTCGGCCGAGGCTCCTGCGTAGGCGGTGTTGATGGTGATGGTGGGGGGCGCGATCTCCGGATACTGCGCGAGCGGCAGCAGCGGATAGGCGAAGATCCCGACCAGGGTGATGAACACCGACAGGACGGCCGCGAAGATCGGCCTGTCGATGAAGAAGCGAGAGATGTTCATGCGTCTGGCCTCAGTCGCCGACGATGACGGATTGCGTCAGGGTGTCGGCGGAGGTGCCGGTCGCCGCTGGCGGCGCATAGGTGGTCGGGACGGATTCCGGGCGTGGCTGGCGCGCGATGCGGCCGTTGGTGGGGGCCACCTTCATGCCCGGCATGGCGCGCTGCAGGCCATCGATGATGATCCGGTCGGTCGGACGGAGGCCCGAACGGATGACGCGCAGGCCATCGACCAGCGGGCCGAGCTGGACCGGGGTCGGGGTGACCGAACCGTCGGGGGCGACGACTGAGACGACGCGGCGGGCCTGATCCGTGCCGATGGCCGAATCCGGCACCAGCAAGGCGTCATAGGCGCCGGCGCCGGCGACGCGGGCCTGGGCGAACATGCCCGGCTTCAGGAAGCCGTCGCCGTTCGGAATGACTGCGCGCAGGCGGATGGTGCCCGAGGCGGCGTCGACCGCGTTGTCGGTGAAGTCGAGCGTGCCTGTGCGGGTGAAGTCGCTCTCGTCCTGCAGGCGGATGCGGACCGGCGCAGAGCGGCCGGCGCGGGCGTCGCGCTGATACTTCAGCAACAGGGCTTCGGAACCCTCGAAGACGAAATAGATCGGCGAGGACGAGACGATGGTGGTCAGGACGTCGGCGGCGGACGATCCGCCGGCGATGACGTTGCCCGGATCGACGCGACGGTCCGACACCCGGCCCGAGGCCGGGGCGGTGACGCGGGTGAACTCGAGCTCCAGCTGGCGCGCGCGGACGGAGGCCTGGGCGGAGGCGACGGAGGCTTCGGCGGTCTGGACAGCGCCCTTGTTGGTGTCGACCTCGGCCTGGCTGACGGCCTGGCTGGCCAGCAGGCCTTCCGAGCGGGCCAGGTTGGTGCGGGCGAGCGTCAGCTGCGCCTGGGCCTGGTTGAGGGCGGCGCGGGCCGAGGCCAGCTGGGCCTGGGCCGGACGCTGATCGAGGGTGAACAGCAGCTGGCCGCGCTGGACATAGGCGCCGTCGCGGAAGTGTACGGCCTGGATGAAGCCGCCGACGCGCGCCCGGACCTCGACGGACGAGGTGGCCTCGAAGCGACCGGTGAAGTCGTCCCAGTCGACGACGCGTTCAGCCAGCGGCACGGCCACCGTGACGGGCGCGGCCGGCGGCGGGCCCTGGGCCTCCGAACGTTGTGAACAGCCGTAAAGCGCGCCCGTCGCGAGGACGGACACGGCGATGATCTTCAGCCTGCGCATGCGCGCAAATCTCCCTTGAGGGGCGAATTCCCGGACTGGCGAAACGCGGGTAAACGGGGGAGGATGCCCGGTCATCGCCTGATGACTTCTCTTGTGTCCATCGGCGAAGCTTGTCAACAGGCGATGACATAGCCATACCCTCCCTACGGTTATTTCGGAGATCACGTTGAGTTTCGCCGTTTGCCATCGACCCCGGAACGCGGCGGCCACCCGCAGTGCGATTCTCGACGCGGCCAGCAAACGGTTCACGGCCGAGAGTTATGATCAGGTGGGGATGCGGGACATCGCCAAGGATGTCGGCGTCGATCCCGCCCTGATCTCCCGCTATTTCGGATCCAAGGAAGATCTGTTCCGGGCCGTTCTCGACGACTGCGACGGTAAGGACCTGATGGAAGGCGACCGCTCGACCTTTGGCGAACGGATGGCCGACGACCTGGTCTATGGCCTGGCCAAGGATGAGGACCTGGCGTGGCTGCTGATCATGCTGAAGTCAGCCGGTTCGCCCAAGGCGGCGGAGATCGTTCAGCAGTTGTCTGCCGAGTGTTTCTACAAGCCGCTCACCGAGTGGCTGGGCGGCAAGGACGCGCCGGTCCGGGCCCGGATCCTGGCCGGTATTCTGATGGGCGTAGCCGTGGGCCGCGATCTGTCCGGGGGCATGAAGCTGTCGGCCGAGGAATGCGAACGCATGACGGCCCGCCTCGCACCCATGCTGCAGGAATTGGTGGATGGCTGACGCAGTCTCCCGTCCGGTCAGTGCCGGCCGATTGGGATAGGAGCAGCGCGCGCGGCGTTTCGACCCGCAACCGCTGCGCATGCGGTGGATCTCACCCGGCTCGTTCTGCTCGGCGGTGAGAATTGCCTTTTGGGTATCCAGGCGAACAGATATTGGAAATTTATTCCAAAAGCGGGTTGTGCGCCGCAGCGATTTCTGGCTCTATGTCTCGGTAATCAGGAGTTGGCCGTGAGCCACGAGACCCGTCACAACCCGATCCGCCACACGGCCCGCGCCATTGCTGTCGCGCGTCCGGCGACGTCGCCCGCCGCCCTGACCGCCCTTATTGTAAGCGTACTCCTTGGCCTGCTCTCCGGAGCGGCGTGGATGCAACTGACCTGAACCCAAGCAAAATCAGGATCGACGCAGCCACCCGCTCCCGAAAGGAAGCGGGTTTTTTGTTGCGCCGATCCGGGACCCCTCTCGGAACGCCTCAAGACCATGACGCAAGATTTCACCCCGGATGACACGGCTCCGTCGCCCCAGCGACGTAGCGCCGTCGTGACCGCTGGAGCCAACCGCGCCGCGGCCCGCAGCTATCTGCGGGCCGCCGGCATGGACGACGCCGATTTCGAGAAGCCGATGATCGCGGTGGTCAACACCTGGTCGTCTGTGACGCCGTGCAACATGCACCTGGACCGGCTCGCGAAAGACGTCCGGGCCGGGATCATCGCCGCCGGCGGCTTCCCGATCGACTTCAACACCATCGTCGTCACCGACGGCATCTCCATGGGCACGCCGGGCATGAAGGCCTCGCTGATCTCCCGCGAGGTCGTCGCCGACTCGATCGAGCTGGCGGTCCAGGGGCATCAACTGGACGGCGTCGTCTGCATTGTCGGTTGTGACAAGACGATCCCGGCGGCCGCCATGGCCCTGGCCCGGATGGATATCCCGGGTCTGGTCTACTACGGCGGAACGATCATGCCGGGCGTCATCGGCGGCAAGGAGATCTCCATCCAGGAGGTGTTCGAAGCCATCGGCGCGCGCGGCGCCGGGACCATCGACGACGAGCAATTGAAGATGGTCGAGCGGGCGGCCTGCCCCGGCGCCGGCGCCTGTGGCGGCCAGTTCACGGCCAACACCATGGCCATGGCCCTGTCGGTCATGGGGTTGTCTCCCATGGGAGCGAACGACGTCCCGGCCGTTGATCCGATGAAGGGCGCCCAGGGTCATCGCTGCGGCGAACTGATCGTCGAGCGCGTCCTCGCCGGCGACACGGCGCGCAAATACATCACCCGCGCCTCGCTGCAGAACGCGGCCGCCGCCGTCTCGGCTTCGGGCGGGTCGACCAATGCGGTGCTGCACCTGACCGCCATCGCCATCGAGGCGGGAATCGAGTTCGGCGTCGAGGACTGCAACACGGCCTGCGAGGAGACGCCGGTCATCTGCGACCTGAAGCCGGGCGGCCGGTTCCTGGCCTCTCATCTGTTCGCCTCTGGCGGCACCCGACTGGTGACCCAGCGGCTGGTCGAGGCCGGCAAGATCGTCGATGCGCCGACCGTCTCGGGCCGCAGCCTGTTCGCCGAGGCCGCTGAAGCGGAAGAGACGCCGGGCCAGCAGGTCGTCTCGACGGTCGCCGAGCCCTTCAGTCCGCGCGGCTCCTATGCCGTGATCTATGGCGACATCGCCCCGGACGGCGCCGTCATCAAGCTCACTGGCCACGAGGTGGACCGGTTCGAGGGGCCCGCCTGCGTGTTCGATTCCGAGGAGGACGCCTTCCACGCCGTGCAGGACGGTTCGGTCGGCGAGGGCGACGTCATCGTCATCCGCTACGAGGGTCCGCAAGGCGGCCCCGGCATGCGCGAGATGCTGCAGGTCACTGCCGCCCTGAAAGGGCGCGGCATCCATAACGTGGCCCTGATCACCGACGGCCGGTTCTCGGGCGCGTCCTATGGTTTCGTCGCCGGGCATGTGTCGCCTGAAGCGGCGGCGGGCGGGCCGATCGGCCTGATCCGCGACGGCGACCGCATCACCATCGACGTCACCGCGCGCCGCATCGATGTCGCCGCCGACCTGGCCGCGCGTCGGATCGGCCATGTCGCTCCGCCGCTGAACGCCGCGACCGGCGTCTTCGCCAAATACCGCGCCTCGGTGGCCTCCGCCGCCCAGGGCGCCGTCACCATTCCCAACCCGCCGCCCGCGCAAGTCCGGGCGGACCAACGACAGACGCAGGAAGCCTGAGCCATGGAAATCTATACCAACGACGATATCCGTCCCGGCGTCATCGCCGGTCAGCGCATCGCCGTCATCGGCTATGGCTCCCAGGGCCGAGCCCATGCGCAGAACCTGAAGGAGTCTGGCCACGACGTCGTCGCCGGCGTCCGTCACGGCGGCAAGGGCTGGAACAACGCCACCGCCGACGGCATCGCCACGGCCGAGCCTTCGGAGGCCGTGAAGGGGGCGGACATCATCGCCATCCTGACGCCCGACATGGCCCAGGCCGAAATCTACAAGACGGTCATCGAGCCCAATGCGAAGAAGGGCGCGGCCATCCTGTTCGCTCACGGCTTCTCGATCCTGTACGGCCGCGTCACGCCGCGTAAGGACATGGACGTCATCCTGGTCGCGCCCAAGGGGCCAGGCGATCTGGTCCGTCGCGAATACGCGCGCGGACGCGGCGTTCCCGCCCTGTTCGCCGTCGAGCAGGATGCGACCGGAAAGGCCCGCGACCGGGCCATGGGCTATGCCAAGGGCATCGGCGGCGCGACCGGCGGCCTGCTGGAAACCTCCTTCAAGGAAGAGACCGAGACCGATCTGTTCGGCGAACAGGCCGTCCTGTGCGGCGGCGCCAAGGAACTGGTCATGAGCGGGTTCACCACCCTGGTCGAAGCCGGCTACCAGCCCGAGATCGCCTATTTCGAGTGCATGCACGAGCTGAAGCTGATCGTCGACCTGTTCTATGAAGGCGGCATCACCAAGATGAACGAGTTCATCTCGGAGACGGCCAAATGGGGTTCGGTCGTCAGCGGCCCGCGCGTCATCAACGCCGAGACCCGCGCGCGGATGAAGGAGATCCTGACCGAGATCCAGAGCGGCGCCTTCGCCCGCGAATGGATCGCCGAGAACGAAGCCGGCAAGGGCGCCTATGACGCCCTGGTCAAGGCCGACAGCGAGCATCTGATCGAGTCGGTCGGCAAGGGTCTGCGCGAGCGGATGGCCTGGCTGCACGCGCCCAAGACCGCCGAAGCCGCATAGTCGAACCGCAAAAAAGTCAGTCCCAGAACCGCAATGTCCGCAGTCGCCACCGCCATCAACGCCAAGGCCGCAGCCGCTCCCCAGAGCGGCGCGCGGTTGCTCGTCTCCACCCTGGACCGGTTAGGCGTCGAGGTCGTGTTCGGCTACCCGGGCGGCGCGATCATGCCGGTCTATGACGCCCTGACCGGGTCCAGGCTGAAGCACATCCTGGTGCGTCACGAGCAGGGCGCGGCCTTCGCCGCCGACGCCTATGCCCGGGCGACCGGGAAGGTCGGGGTCTGTATGGCGACCTCGGGTCCGGGGGCGACCAACCTGATCACCGGCATCGCCAATGCCATGATGGATTCGGTGCCGATGGTCTGTATCACCGGCAACGTCGCCACCCACCTGATGGGCACCGACGCCTTCCAGGAGATCGACATCCTGGGCGTCACCCTGCCGCTGGTGAAGCATTCCTGGGTCGTGCGACACCCGGCCGACGTCCCCGCCGTGATCGAGGAGGCCTTCCACGTCGCCCGCTCGGGGCGTCCGGGTCCGGTCCTGGTCGACCTGCCCAAGGACGTTCAGGTCGGCATGACTTCGGACGATTTCGGCTTCCATTACCCGAACGACGTCACGCCGCTGGATCACGCCGCGATCGCCGAGGCGGAAACCTTGATCCGCGCCGCCGAACGTCCGCTGATCTATATCGGCGGCGGGGTGAAGATCGCCGGCGCCGTGGAGGCCCTGCGCGACTTCGCCGAACGCACAGGCATCCCCTCTGTCTCGACCCTGAACGCCCTGGGCTCGATCCGCACGGACGCGCCGGGCTTCCTGGGCATGCTGGGGATGCACGGGACGAAGGCGGCCAACGAGGCGGTGCAGGAGAGCGACCTGCTGATCGTGTTCGGCGCCCGGTTCGACGACCGCGCGACCGGCAAGCTGAACGAGTTCGCCCCTCATGCGAAGGTCGTCCATTTCGACATCGACCCGGCCGAGATCAACAAGCTGCGCAACGCCCACGTCCCGGTCGTCGGCGATCTGAAGGCGGGCATCGAGGCCCTGACGGCCCGCGTCGCCACGGCGTCCCTGGCCATCGACCCGTGGATCATCCGCTCGACCTCGAACGCAAAACGGAACGCCTTCCGCTACGACGCGCCGGGCGAGGGGGTCTATGCCCCGGCGCTGCTGAACGAACTGTCGAAGGCCGCCGGCGACACCTTCATCGCCGCCTGCGACGTCGGCCAGCACCAGATGTGGGTCGCCCAGCACTGCGAGTTCGCCCGTCCCGAAAGCCATCTGACCTCCGGTGGTCTGGGCGCCATGGGCTACGGCCTGCCCGCCGGCCTGGGCGCCAAGCTGGCCAAACCCGAAGCCCACGTCGTCACCATCTCCGGCGACGGCAGCTTCATGATGAACATTCAGGAGCTGGCGACCCTGCGCCGCTACGGCGTGGCCCTGAAGATCGTTCTGCTGGACAATGCCTCCCTGGGCCTGGTGCGCCAGTGGCAGGAGTTGTTCTTCGCCGAAAACTATTCCGAGGTCGACCTGTCGGACAATCCCGACTTCGTCGCCGTGGCCCAGGCCTTCGGCATCGAGGCCTTCATGATCGACCGGCGCGACCAGGTCACCGACGGCATCGCCCGCCTGCTGGCCGCGCCCGGTCCGTGCCTGATGCACGTCCTGATCGACCCCAAAGAGAACGTCTGGCCGCTTGTCCCTCCGGGCAAGTCCAACGGCGAAATGATGCACGACACGCGCTTTGAAGGAGACATGTGATGACCGACACCATCCAGATCCAGATCGACCGGGCCGACGGCTCGCTCCAGCGCCTCATCGGTCTCGTGGAGCGTCGCGGATTTCACATCGACGGCATGAGCCTGTCGGACGAGGGCGCGATGCGCCGTGTCCAGCTGCAGGTTCGCGGCCGCGACGAGGGACGTTGCACCGAGAACCTGGGCCGCCAGATCGACAAGCTGATCGGCGCCACCCGCGTCGGCTTCGCCGCCTCGACCTATGGCTGTCAGAGCAGCGTGGCGGCATGACCGGCTCCATTATCGATCGAGTAGCCACCGACCCGAACCGGGTCATCGTCTTCGACACCACCATGCGCGACGGCGAACAGGCGCCCGGCTTCTCCATGTCGCCCGACGACAAGGTTCGCATGGGCCGCGCGCTGAAGGCCCTGGGCGTCGACGTCATGGAGGCCGGTTTCGCCGCCGCGTCTCCGGGCGACGAGGACTGCATCCGCGCCGTTGTCGGCGAGATGGCCGAGGACGACAGCGGCCCGGTCTTCTGCTCCCTGTCGCGCGCCATTGAGGGCGATATCGATGCGTCGTATCGCGCCCTGCGTGGGACGAAGCGTCGGCGCTGCCACGTCTTCATCGGCACCAGCCCGATCCACCGCGCCGCCAAGTTGCGGATGACGCCGGATCAGGTGCTGGCCCAGGCCGTGCGCTCGGTCGCATACGCCCGCACCCACTTCCACGACGTCGAGTTCTCGGCCGAGGATGCGATCCGCACCGAGCCGCAGTTCCTGGCCGAGGTGCTGGAGGCGGCGGCGGGCGCCGGGGCCTCGACCCTGAACGTGCCCGACACGGTCGGCTATGCCACGCCGGATGAGATCGCGAGCCTGTACCGGTTCCTGATCGCGCAGATCCGTCCGAACTTCCCGAATGTGATCTTCTCGACCCACTGCCACAACGATCTGGGCCTCGCCGTCGCCAATAGCCTGTCGGCGATCGAGGCGGGCGTGCGTCAGGTCGAATCGACCGTCAACGGCATAGGCGAGCGCGCCGGCAACGCCGCGCTGGAAGAGGTCGTCATGGCCCTGCGCGTGCGGGCCGAACGCTACGGGGTCACGACGGGCATCGACACGACCAAACTGTTGGAAACCAGCCGCATGCTGAGCGAGGTGACCCACTCGCCGATCGTGCGCAACAAGGCCATCGTCGGCATCAACGCCTTCGCCCACGAGGCCGGCATCCACCAGCACGGCATGTACGCCGACGCCCGCACCTATGAGATCATGCGTCCCGAGGATGTCGGTTTCTCGGGCAGCTTCTTCGTCCTGGGCAAGCACTCGGGCCGGACGGCGGTGCAGAAGCGGGCCGAGGTGCTGGGCTATCCTCTGATCGGCGACCACCTGAACGACGCCTTCGCCGCCTTCAAGACGCGGGCGGACGAGATCGGCGAGATCGACGACGCCGAACTGATCGCCATCTGCACGGCGACGCAGAGGGATGCGCATGTCGCGGCCTAGGACTTTGTTCGACAAGGTCTGGGACGCCCACGTTGTCACGCGCGAAACGCCCGAGACGCCCGGCGTCCTCTATATCGACCTGCATCTGGTCCACGAGGTCACCAGCCCCCAGGCCTTCACCGAGATCGAGGCGAGGGGCCTGAAGGTCCGTCGCCCTGACAAGACCTTCGCGACGCTGGACCATTCAACCCCGACCCTGCCGGCCATCGACGGCCAGCTGCCCTATGTGACGGCGGAGGCGAAGTCGCAGGTCACGCGGCTGGAAGAGAACTGTGGCCGGCACGGCATCGACCTGGCCGGCTGGGGTTCGCCGGATCGCGGCGTGGTCCATGTCATGGGGCCGGAGCTGGGCCTGACCCAGCCGGGGATGACCGTCGTCTGCGGCGACAGCCATACGGCGACGCACGGCGCCTTCGGGGCGCTGGCCTTCGGCATCGGCACCTCGGAAGTCGGCCATGTGCTGGCGACCCAGTGCCTGTTGCAGCGCAAGTCGAAGGCCATGCGTGTGACGGTCACCGGCGCCCTGACGCCGGGCGTGTCGGGCAAGGATATGGCCCTGGCCGTCATCGCCGAACTGGGCTTCGGCGGCGGCACCGGCTTCGTCATCGAATACGCCGGCGAGGCGGTGCGGTCGCTCGACATGGAAGGGCGGATGACCCTTTGCAACATGTCGATCGAGGCCGGTGCGCGGGCGGGAATGATCGCGCCGGATGCCGTGGCCATCGACTGGCTGCGGGGACGCAAACATGTGCCGCAAGGCGAGGCCTATGAGGCGAGGGCGGCGGAGTGGCTGACGCTGGTCACCGATCCGGGCGCGGTCTTCGATGCGGAGATCGTGATCGACGGCGCCGCCATCCGCCCGATGGCGACATGGGGCACGACGCCGGACGCAGGTTCGCCGATCGGATCGCGTGTGCCCGAGCCCAAATCCGACAGCGACCGCAAGGCCCTGGCCTATATGGGTTTTGAGGCCGGCGAGACGACGACGACCCAGGCCGTCGACGTGGTCTTCATCGGCTCCTGCACCAACGGGCGACTGCCCGACCTGCGTGCGGCGGCCGAAGTGCTGCGGGGGCGCAAGGTGAAGCCGGGCGTGCGCATGCTGGTCGTGCCGGGCTCGGAGGCCGTGCGGCGCGACGCGGAGGCCGAGGGCCTGCACCATGTCTTCACCGAGGCGGGCGCCGAATGGCGCATCCCGGGCTGTTCGATGTGCATCGCCATGAACGGGGACTTCGTCGCGCCGGGCCAGCTGGCCGTCTCGACTTCCAACCGCAATTTCGAAGGGCGTCAGGGCAAGGGCGCCCGCACCATCCTGGCCAGTCCCGCGACGGCGGCAGCCTCGGCCATCGCCGGGGTGCTGACCGATCCGCGAGTGTATCTGAGCGAGACCGCGCATGCCTGAACCCCTGAAAGTCCTGACCTCGCGGACGCTGGTCCTCACGCAAGCCAACATCGACACTGACCAGATCATCCCGGCGCGGTTCCTGACCACAACCGAGACCACGGGTCTGGGTCAGAAGGCCTTCTACGACTGGCGCTACGAGGCCGATGGCTCGGCGCGGCCGGAGGCGGTGCTGAACCGGATCGATCCGGCCGAGCATCGCATCCTGGTGGCCGGCGACAATTTCGGCTGCGGCTCGTCGCGCGAGCATGCGCCCTGGGCTCTGTATGACTACGGCTTCCGGGCCGTGATCTCGACCTCGATCGCCGACATCTTCACCTCCAACGCCCTTAAGAACGGCTTCCTGCCCGTCGTCGTCGATCAGGCGACCTGGGAGGATCTGGTCGCCAACCCGGAACAGGTCGTGACCGTCGACCTGGAGGCCGGAGAGGTCCGCCGGGGCAACCATGCGCCGGTCGCCTTTGCGGTCGAGCCGTTTGCCCGCCAGTGCCTGCTGGACGGCGTCGACACCCTCGGCTGGCTCCAGAAACACATGCCTGACATCGAAGCCTACGAACGTACCCAGTCTGAACAAGCCTTGGCCCCGGAGCCCGCGTGATGCCGAATACCCAGACCTACAACATCGTCCTGTTGCCCGGTGACGGCGTGGGGCCGGAGGTGATCTCGGCGGCGAAGGATGTGCTGCGCGTCATCGCCGACTTCTACGGCCACAGTTTCGAGTTCCAGGAGCATCTGATCGGCGGCGCCGCCATCGACGCGACCGGCGATCCCCTGCCGCCCGAGACGACCGCAGCCTGTCTGGCCGCCGACGGCGTTCTGCTGGGCGCGGTGGGCGGGCCGAAGTGGGACGGCGGGGCGCGGCGCCCGGAAGAAGGACTGCTCGGCATCCGAAAGGCGATGGGGCTGTTCGCCAACCTGCGTCCGCTGCAGGTGTCGCCGGTTCTGGCGCACCGCTCGCCGCTCAAGACGGAGATCGTCGAGGGCGTCGACCTGATCGTCTTCCGCGAGCTGACCGGCGGGGTCTATTTCGGCGAGAAGACCCGCACGGATACGATGGCCTCGGATCTGTGCATCTACACCGTGCCCGAGATCGAGCGCATCACCCGTGCCGCATTCAAGACCGCCCTGCAACGGCGCGGCAAGGTGACGTCCGTCGACAAGGCCAACGTCATGGAAACCTCAAGGCTGTGGCGAGAGGTCGTGACCCGCATCCATGCCGAGGAGTTCCCGCAGGTCCAGCTGGAGCATGCCCTGGTCGACTCCATGGCCATGCATTTGATCCGCAAGCCGCGAGAGTACGACGTCATCCTGACCGAGAACATGTTCGGCGACATCCTGTCTGACGAGATTTCGGTGCTGGGCGGTTCGATCGGCCTGTTGCCGTCGGCGTCGCTGGGCGAATCGGGACCGGGCCTGTTCGAGCCGATCCACGGCTCGGCGCCGGACATCGCCGGGCAAGACCTGGCCAACCCGGTCGGAACCATCCTGTCGGCGGCGATGATGCTGCGCCACAGCCTGAACCTGGACGACGAGGCCTCGTCGATCGAGGCGGCGGTCGCGGCCGTGCTGGCGGCCGGGGCCACGACGGCGGACCTGGGTGGCGAACTGGGCACACGGGCGGCGGCGGAGGCGATCATCGATGCAATCCGGGCCATCCACTGGGCCGCCGCGCACCGGGTGCAGATGCACTGGGGTTAACCTTTTCATCATAGCTGCGGCGCGCGAAACGATTGTGCGTCGCAGCTAAAGCAAAGGTAATAACTTGCCAGGTATGGGTGTGTAGCCCACGACACGCACACGAAAATTGCGCCGGATACGGTTCAACCCCTTGCGTCTCTCGCATTTGCGGTAAACAGTTCGCAACTGCGAGATCACACAGGGGATGCATTCATGTCGCAGTTCTTCAATCGGCTACCGGGCATCCTTGCCCTCTGTCTTCTAACCATCGGACTCTTCTACGCGGGGGGCGCCTTCGCCCAGGACGCCGCTGCGCCGGCCCCGACCACCGAGGCGGCAGCTCCGGCGACGCCGGTCGCGGAGGCCGCCGCTGCGGTCGAAGCCGCCGCCACCGAGGTGGCCGAGGCCGTCGTTCCCGAGGAAGAAGCAGCCGCTCCCACGCTTCTGGCCCACCAGGCCGCACTCGAGCTCGACGCCGCCGGCACCAGCTGGCTGGGCACCTCGACCGCATTGGTCCTGCTGATGACCCTTCCCGGTCTGGCCCTGTTCTACGGCGGCATGGTCCGTCGCAAGAACGTCGTGGCCACCATCACCCAGTCGGTCGGCGTGTTCGCTGTCGTGACCCTGGTCTGGTTCGTCGCCGGCTATTCGATCGCCTTCAGCGCCAACGCCGACCCGGCGCTCCAGCCCTATATCGGGGGCTTCGACGCCCTGTTCCTGAACGGCATTTCCCTGCAGACGGCCAACGCCCTGCTGCCCGGGATTCCCGAATTCCTGTTCATCTCCTTCCAGATGACCTTCGCCATCATCACGCCGGCCCTGATCACCGGCGCCTTCGCCGAGCGGTTCAAATATTCGGCCCTGCTGCTGTTCACCGCCCTGTGGTCGCTGCTGATCTACGCACCGATCTGCCACTGGGTCTGGGGCGGCGGCTTCCTCGGTTCGGCCGGCGTGCTGGACTTCGCCGGCGGCGCGGTCGTTCACGTCAACTCGGGTGTCGCGGGCCTGGTCTGCGCCCTCTTCCTGGGTCGTCGTAAGGGCTACGGCACCGACGTTATCACGGCTCACAACCCTGTCCTGACCATGATCGGCGCCTCGCTGCTGCTGGTCGGCTGGATCGGCTTCAACGCCGGTTCCGCGGGCGCGGCCAACGAGCTGATGGGCGTCGCCCTGCTGAACACCATCCTGGCCGCCGCCGCCGCCGCCCTGACCTGGAAGATCGTCGAGGTGATCGAGAAGAAGAAGGTGTCGCTGATCGGCATGCTGTCCGGCGTCGTCGCCGGTCTGGTCGCCATCACCCCCGCCGCCGGGTTCGTCGATCCGAAGGGCGCGGTCATCATCGGCCTGATCGCCGGACCGGTCTGCTACATCTCCTCGGTGTGGATCAAGAAACTGCTCCGCTATGACGACTCTCTGGACGCCTTCGGCATCCACGGCGCAGGCGGTCTGATCGGCGCCCTGCTGACCGGCGTGTTCGCCACGACCGCGATCAACAGCCTGGGCGAAGGCGCCAACATCCCGACCCAGGCCCTTGGCCTGGCCTGGACCATCGCCTATTCGGCGGTCGGCACCTTCGTCATCCTGATCATCTGCAAGTTCACGACCGGGCTTCGCGTGACGGATGCACAGGAAGCCGAAGGCCTCGACACCACCCTCCACGGCGAAGCCCTGGAACACTGACGACGGTTCTGCCGGGCGCGACTTTCCTCGCGCCCGGCGGCCAATCTGACAGATTCAAACAGAAAACACGGGGATACCGAGATGAGACTGCAAGCTTCCTGCGCGGCCCTGGCCGCCGCGATCGCCACCCTGGCCACGGCCGGCGCCGCTTCGGCCCAGGACGCGGAGTTCGCCTTCAACGCCGCGGCGACCAACGACTACGTCTTCCGCGGCGCCAGCCAGTCAAACGAGAACTTCGCCCTCTCGGGCGGTGTCGATATGACCATCGGCGGCCTTTACAGCGGCGTCTGGGCCTCGACCGTCGATTTCGGCGACGACACTTCGACCGAGATCGACGCCTACGGCGGCTTCCGCTTCGAAGCGCAGGGCTTCGCCTTCGACCTCGGCGCGGTCGGTTATTTCTACGCTCATGACGACCAGGCCTCCGACTACGACTACGTCGAGGTGAAGGCCGCCGCGTCCCGCGCGATCGGCCCGGTGACCGCCGGCGTCGCCGTCTATTACTCGCCGGACTTCTTCGGCGTGGACGAGACCGCCACCTACGCCGAAGGCAATGTGGCGTTCACGCCGATCGACAAGGTCACGGTCTCCGGCGCCGTCGGCAAGCAGTGGCTGGACGTCACCGGCGACTACGTCACCTGGAACGTGGGCGCCGCCTACGCCTTCACCGATAGCCTGGTCTTCGACGTCCGCTATCACGACACCGACGTCGACAACGCGCCGCTGTACGACGGCCGCGCGGTCGCCACGCTGAAAGTCCTGTTCTAGTCTCCCTCTGGACCAGCCTGAAGACGCCGCCCCGGAGCGATCCGGGGCGGCGTTTTCGTTATCGGCTGTAGCGTTCAGCGACGGGAGCGTAGCGATCCCAGACCGCCCGATCCGCCAGCGACCGTAACAGCTTCAGGTACTCCGCATGGCTCCAGGCCAGGGGGGTGGCGGAGTTGGTGCCCTGGCCGGGCTGATAACGGTGGGCCGTCGGATCGCCGACCCCGTCCCAGATCTGTTCGGACAACAGGTAGCCGTCGTTGCCCATGGCCTCCATGCCGGCGACATAGGTCTCGCGGATGGCGCGGATCTCGGCCTCGGACGCGCCGCCCTGAAGCGCCCGCGCCAGCTCGTAGTGACCCCGCTCGCCGGTGAAAATCGGCCACAGGCGACCGCGCTGGCCCGGCGTCATGCCGCCCAGGCCGTAGTTGCCGCCGGTCTCCATGTTCTCGCCGTAGCCGTCATTGCCGTAGCGTCTCCACGCCGGCGCGCCGGCGACATCGTAGCGGACGCGCAGGCGATCCTCGCGCGTCTGGTCGTCGTATTCGGGCAGGGTGGCCAGGACCGACGGCGCGTCAGCCCGGCGCACGCCATACCGCACCAGTTCCAGGAAGCCGCCGTCGATGATCTGATCCTCCGGCAGGGCGCCCTGGCCGTTGTTCTCACCCAGCGGGGCGTGGTCGTTCGGGTCCTCGTTGCGGCTCAGGCGGACGAAATAGTCGCCGTCGCCGAGCGTCCCTTCGGTGGTGAACATCCGCGCCTCGACCTTCGAGGCATAGTCGTCGGCGGCGGCCTGGTACCGGTCGGCGGAGGCGGCGTCGCCGGACGCCCGCGCGATCTCGGCGGCGACGGTCAGGCCGGTGATGACGGCGGCTGTGGTCGAGGGGGAATAGCCTTCCTGCTCTTCCCAGCGCTCCTGCTGCGACCAGGGCGGGGTGATGGTGCGGTCGTTCCAGTCGAGGGCGATCGTGCCGCCGTCCACCAGGAAGTCGGCGGCCGGCTTGATCATCCGGGCATACATCTGCGCCATCTCTGCGTCGGACACCTGGCCCGCCTTCCACAGCCGCCAGCCCAGCATGATCGGCATGGCGGTCTGGTCCAGCTGGACCCCGACCCATTCGATCTGGCCGTCGACATGGGTCTTCTGCAGGAACCAGCCGGTCGCGCCGGTATTGCCCGGCGTCCCGGCGGTCACCTGAACCTGGGGCAGGTAGCGGAAGGCGGCGACGGGGGTCTCCGTATCGCCCAGCGCCATCAGGGCCATTGCCACCTGATAGAAGTCGCGAGGCCAGACGGCCTTGTAGCCGGTCGAGCTGTTGGTCGCGTCGACCGTGTCGCCCCACGGGTTGGAGAGGGAGGCGATCAGGGCGCCCGCATGGGTGCGGTCCTCCTGCACCTTCAACATGAGAGCCGAGGCGTAGGCCAGTTTGCCGCCGTCGGAGGACTGTTCCGCCAGGCGCGGCAGTTCGGTCAGGGAGCCGATCCAGTCCTCCCAGCCGACGGCTTCGCCCTGTCCGTTGAAAGCCTCCAGCGCACCGTCGAGGTCGGTCAGGGTCCCGGCCGCCTGGGCCTCGGCGCCGGCCGCGTTCTCGCCGAAGCCGATGACGTAATCGCGGCTCAGGGTCTGACCCCGGCCCACCGTCGGCAGGGCGCCGGTCAGCATGATGTTGCCGGGCTCGGACCCGGTGGCGGCATAGGCGTGGTCGAGACGCCCGTCGGCGAGGTCGGTCAGGCCGTCGGACGCACCCACGAACCCGACGCTGGCCGCCTCGAACGGCGCGCTGGGCACGAGGCTCAGGGCGACGTCGCCCTCCGTAGCGCTGAGGGACCGGGTCGAGGCCGCGCCGCGATCACCGACGCCCGTATTGGCCACATGCGGCTCTAGCAGCAGATAGGGGGTGACGGGGCCGGACAGGGCGCGGATCGTCGTGCGAACGACCAGACTCTGGCGGTCAGGGTCCGTGTAGACGCGCTTCTCGATCTCGAACCGGCCCTGCCTGTCCCGGGTGATCACGCGGTAGGCGGGCGACAGGGGGCGGCCTTCCGCGTCCGTGTGCAGGTATTCGATGCGCGAAGTGGTGTCGGTTCCTTCGACGGACAGACCGGTTCCGGTCATCACGGCGAAGCGCATCTGCTTGATCTGGGCCTCGTGGATCAGGCCGTACATGGTCTCGGTCAGGATCCCGTCGGCGATTGAGAACCAGACGCGGGAGACGGTCCCGGTGCGGCCGCCGTCGCGATACTGGCCGTCGACATAGGCCTCGTAGGCGGCGCCGACCCCCTGTTTGACGGCGCTGGACCAGGTCGGAACAGCGCCCGGCGCGCCGGGTGCGACCCCTTCGGCGATCTGCGGCGCGACGGCGACAGGGGCTGCGCTCAACGACGCGCAGGCGCCCAGCGGCAGGAGGGCGGCGCTCAGCATCAGGGCGGCGGTCAGACTACGCATCGGGATCACTTTCACTGGGGCGGAAGCAGGAAGGTCAGGGGGATGTCGAGCCGGCTGTTCCAGCTCTTCTCGTTGTGTTCGGCGCCGGGGAAGACCAGGGTCCGGAAACGATCGGCAGGCCAGCCCGCAGCCGTCACCACCTGGTCGATGCGCGACTGGAAGAAGGCGTAGAACTGGTCCAGCGTCTCGTCGCCACGGTCCATGTAGAGGCGGTGCGTCGCCGGGTCGGGCAGGCCGGCGCGGATCACATCGGACCAGGCCTCGACCACGGCCTCGCGCCAGGTTTCCAATGCGCCGCCTTCCAGCCGCTCCAGCCGCAGCGGCCAGTGGGTGGACAGGCAGCCGGCCGAGCCGAACACCTCGGGATGTTTCATCATCGCATAGAGCGAGATCAACCCGCCCATGCTGGAGCCGGCGATGACCGTGTCGTCGCGTCCGGGCAGGGTGCGCCAGGCGCTGTCGATCATCGGCTTCAGATCTTCCACCAGGAAGCGCAGATAGCCGTCGGACAGAGGCTCGCCGCCATACATGCCGAGCAGGCTGGAGCGGACCTCGTCGGGCAGGGCGGCGATCAGGTCGGCCGGGACGTATTCGCGCAGCCGAAGCGGCGTGTTCCAGACGCCGACCACGATCGGCAGCCGGACCTGACCGGTCTCGGCCAGCCGCGTCAGATGCTCGTCCACGCCCCATTCGCCGAAATTAGCGCGGCTTGCGTCGAACAGGTTCTGGCCGTCGTGCATGTAGAGGACCGGATATCGCCGGGCGCTCTCGTCATATCCGGGCGGGAGCCAGACGGTGACGTTGCGCGTCGCCGCATGGGCCGAGGCCATCTGCGGGTATTCGAACAACCGCCCTCCGGCGGGCGCATCGGCTCGCGCCCCACCCGCGAAGGGCATGGCGGCCAGAACGCAAAGGAGAGCGCGCCGATCCATCATGCCGGCTTCGGCTCCCTGACGAACAGGGCGCAGACGGCCGCGAGGAAGAAGGACCCGCCGCCGATGACCAGGGCCCAGATCGCCTCGCCGCCGAAGAGATGCTTCAGCGTCAGGCCCAGGATGGTCGCGGCCAGGAGTTGGGGCACGACGATGAAGATGTTGAAGATGCCCATATAGACGCCCATCTTTCGCCCCGGAACCGCGCCCGACAGGATGGCGTAGGGCATCGACAGGATCGAGGCCCAGGCGAAGCCGACGCCGATCATCGGAACCCACAGCAGGGCCGGATCGCGGATCATGGCGATGCCGATCAGGCCCAGTCCGCCCAGCACCAGGTTGATGGCGTGCGCGCCCCGGCGGCCGGTCTTCCGGGCCAGCACCGGGATGACGAAGGCCGCCAGCGCCGCGACGCCGTTGTAGACGCCGAACAGGACTCCGACCCAGTTCGCCCCGGTGTTGTAGGCCGCCGAGGTGGTGTCGCTCGTGCCGTAGTGAACGGCCGTGACCGCGGCGGTAGTGTAGATCCACATGGCGAACAGGGCGAACCAGCTGAAGAACTGGACCACGGCCAGGCCGCGCATCGCCTCGGGCATGCGGAAGATGTCATCGACGATCTCCGTCACGCCGTTCGAGGCCTTCGCCGCATGCAGGGCGCCGACGGCGATCTGCAAAACCCCGAAGGCGGCGATGCCTCCGGCGGCGATATAGAGTTCCTTCTCCAGCCCGGCCACGGCGACGCCGATGCAGCCCGCGAAGCCGGCGGCGGCCCAGATCAGACCGCCGAGGATGTAGGATTTCGATGACCGCGCAGGGGCCTGTTCGCCGTCGGGAAGCTGGCCGGGCAGGGCGCGGTGGGCATCGAAGGCGGCGACCTGTTCGGGGCTGTACTCCTTCGTTGAGAAGACGGTCCACAGCACGGCCGACAGCAGGCAGGCGGCGCCGATATAGTAGGCCCAGCGGACGCTGTCGGGGGTGATCCCCTCGGGCGCGATGGAGGCGACGCCGAGGTTTGACAGGATCCACGGCAGGCAGGACGCGAACACCGCGCCCGTGCCGATGAAGAAGCTCTGCATCGCATAGCCGGCGGTCCGCTGCTCGTCGGGCAGCAGGTCGCCGACGAAGGCGCGGAACGGCTCCATGGTGATATTGATCGAGGCGTCCATGATCCACAGCATGGCGGCCGCGAACCACAGCGTCGGGCTGTTCGGCATCGCCACCAGAGCCAGCGACGTCAGCACGGCGCCGACCAGGAAATAGGGTCGCCGACGGCCCAGCGGCGTCCAGGTCTTGTCGCTGAGATGGCCGATGATCGGCTGGACCAGCAGGCCCGTCAGGGGCGCGGCGATCCACAGGATGGCGAGACTGTCGACCTCGGCGCCCAGGGTCTGGAAGATTCGGCTGGTGTTGGCGTTCTGCAGGCCGAAACCGATCTGGATCCCGAAGAACCCCACGCACATGTTCATGATCGCCAGGGCGTTCAGGCGCGGGCGAAGGGTCAGGAGGGCGGAGGGCGCGGTCACCGGCGCGCGCTCCCGAGCGGCACGAACCGAACGGCCTGGCCGCCGCCGGGTGCGAGGCGCAGGGTCAGGGTCTCGGCCGAGGTCACCTCCTGCTGCTCGATGACGATGTCGGTTCGGCTGCGGCCGTCTCCATCTCGCCAGTCGGCGTTGGGACCGTCGCGGTAGATCTCCGCGCGATAGCGGACCCCGGGTTCAAGGAAGCTCAGTGACGCCTGCAGCACGCGTGGGTTCTCGTCGGTGATCGAGCCCAGGAACCACTCGCGGGTTCCGCGTTCCTTCCTCGCGATGGTGACGAAGTCGCCGACCTCGCCGTTCAGCACCCGGGTCTCGTCCCAGTCGACAGCGACGTCCCTGATGAACTGGAAGGGGGCCGGATTGGCCTCGTAGTTGTCGAGCAGATCGGCCGCCATCTGGATCGGGCTGTAGATCGTCACATACAGCGCCAGCTGTTTGGCCCAGGTCGTGGCGATGCCGTCGGGCGCGCGGGTGACCATGCCGAAGATGCCCGGCGTATAGTCCATCGGCCCGGCCAAAAGGCGGGTGAAGACCAGGTTGACCTCGTGCTCGGGCGGATTGCCCGGTTGGCCCCAGGCGCTGAACTCCGTGCCCCGCGCGCCTTCGCGAGAGATCATGTTCGGGTAGGTGCGACGCAGGCCCGTATCCTTGAACGGCTCGTGGGCATTGATCGCGACGTGGCGCTCGGCGGCCTCGCGCACGACGGCCAGATGGTGCCGGCTCATGGCCTGGCTCTCATGCCAGGCGAAGGTCGGCTGGCCGTCCGGGCCGGTGACCCGCGCCCCGCCGGCGTCGGCGACATAGCCCGTCTTGACCGTCGTGATGCCCAGCCGCTGATCCAGATCGAAGGCGGCC
This sequence comes from Brevundimonas subvibrioides, assembly GCF_002280785.1. GTDB lineage: Bacteria > Pseudomonadota > Alphaproteobacteria > Caulobacterales > Caulobacteraceae > Brevundimonas > Brevundimonas subvibrioides_B. Next base: position 109,904 of record NZ_NCEQ01000001.1, on the reverse strand, counting down.
TGCATCTGCTGTTCGTAGTGGTAGGCGTTGCCGCCGGTCTCGTGGTGGCCGATCAGCTGGACGCCGCGCTCGCGGGCGTAGGCGGCGAGGCCCTCCAGGTCGAAATCGGGATAGGGCTGGGTGAAGGAATAGTCCCAGCCGTTGCCAAACCAGTCGCCGTCCCAGCCGACGTTCCAGCCCTCGACCAGCACCCCGCCGAAGCCGTTGTCAGCGGCGAAGTCGATGTGGCGGCGGGTGTTGTCATTGGTCGCGCCGTGGCGGGGACCGGCGTTCCAGGTCTTCAGGTCGAGGTGCATTTCCCACCAGACGCCGACGTATTTCATCGGCCGGAACCAGCTGACGTCGCCGATCGCATTGGGCTCGTTCAGGTTCAGGATCAGGGCGGATTCGACCAGGCCGCCGGCCGTGTCGGTAATCTGGAGCGTGCGCCAGGGCGTGTTGAACGGGGCCTCGCGTTCCACCGCCGCATTGGTGAAGCCGGGCGTCAGGTCGGCGACGAAGCGACGGCCCTCGGCGCGTCGCAGGTTCATGCCGGCATAGTCGATCAGCGCCGCCTCGTGGATCGAGACATGCAGACCCGAGTCCAGCCGCATCGTCATCGGCGTCTGGGTGTTCGACGCCTCCTGGATCGCGGTGCGGTGATATAGATATTCCTCGCGGTTCCACTCGTGCGAGGGGATCCACCAGGCCTCGCCGTCCTCGGCGATGTTGAACTCGGTCAGCTCCGAGCCGATGCGGACGGTGGGCAGGGCGTCCTGCTGCGGGAACTCGTAGCGGAAGCCGAGACCGTCGTCATAGACGCGGAAAACCACGTCGAAGACGCGCGCCAGAGCAGTGCGCTCGCGCAGGTGGACGCGCAGTTCGCGGTAGTGATTGCGGATGAACCGGCGCTCGCCCCAGGGCTGCTCCCAGGTATCGTCGTGATCGGTGGCGGGTTCGGCCGAAACGACCAGGCCACGCTCCAGCTTCGGCGCATCGGTCAGGATGAAGCCGAGGCGCGAGGGGGCGATCACAGGGCGGCCCAGGCGGCTGACAGCGTAGCTCGGGCGGCCGTCGCCGTCGGTCGTGACACTGACACTCAGCGACCCGTCGGGCGAGGAGACCGTCGCCGGCGCCGGGGACGGGGTCTGCGCCAGGGCCGGCGAACAGAGGGCGACCAGCGCCAGCACAAGCAACGGAATACGCATCGGCTTCACTCCTCTAGAGCTTCTGGATCGAAGCTCTTGCCAAGCGCCGCGCAACGGATGCAGATGCGGCGATGACGTGGTTTGCAGCAAAATTTGCAGTATCGGCGGGGCGGGCTTGAGCAAGCGATCCACCCGTCTGGAAGACATCGCGACCCTGGCCGGGGTGTCGATCTCCACCGCCTCGCGGGCGCTGAACGACAGCCCGGCGGTGAACGCGCGCACCAAACAGGCGATCTGGAAGCTGGCGCGCGAGCACGACTATCCGTTCCGCCGCTACATGCCCGCCGGCCCCATCGGCGCCTCGGGCACCATCGCCCTGGTGACGCCGCGACCGCAGGGGCGGGAAGGGCGTCTGAGCGATCCCTTCTTCCTGGAGCTTCTGGCCGGGGTGGGGGAGGCGGCGCGCGAGCGCGGCTGCGACCTTGTGATGAGCCACGTCTCGCCGGCGAACATCGATGATCTGAACGCGGCCATGAACACCAGCCGCGCGGACGGGGTGATCTTTCTCGGTCAGTCGACCCTGCATTCGGCCTTCAACCGGATGGCGGAGACGGACGGCCGGTTCGTGGTCTGGGGCGCCGAACTGCCGGACCAGAACTATTGCTCGATCGGCTCGGACAACATCAACGGCGGACGCCGGGCGACGGCGCATCTGGCGCGGCTGGGCAGGAAGCGCATCGTCTTCCTCGGCGACCTCGAACCGCCCGAGGCGATGCAGCGTCAGCGCGGCTATGCCGAGGCCTGCGAGGCGGCGGGTCTGGGCGTCGATCCCGACCTGATCGTCCCCGCCCATTTCGAGGTCGAGAGCGCGGAGGCTTCGGTCGATTCCATGATCCGCAGGGGCCTGGATTTCGACGGCATCGTCGCGGCTTCCGACCTGATCGCGCTCGGCGCCGTCCGCGCCCTGCTTCATGCCGGCAAACGGGTGCCCGAGGACGTGTCGGTGATCGGCTTCGATAATGTGCCCTTCAGCCGCTACAGCCGTCCGGCCCTGTCGACCATCGCCCAGGACACGATGAAGGCCGGCCGGCTGATGGTCTCCAAACTGCTGGACCACGCCGGCGAGGGCGGCGGGCGCTCCGAACGCATCCCCACCGACCTGATCATCAGGGAGACGTGCGGCGGCTGAGGTCATCCGGTCGGCCCGGAGAAGATCAGCCCCGCCATCGGCGCAAGCTGACCGGATCGTGCGTCCGGCTGGTTCACCGCCTCGACCACGGACCAGCCCGCGGGCGGCGTCCAGGCGATCGGATCGTGACCCAGGTTGAAGGCGCAGAGCAGGGTCTCGCCGTCGCCCTCGCGCCGGAACAGCAGGAGTTCGCCGGCGTCCTTCAGCATCGTCATCGCGCCGGTGCGCAGCGCCGGATGGCTATGACGCAGGGCGATCAGGCGACGCGCCAGATGCAGGGTCGAGTTCGGATCCTTCTCCTGCACCTCGACCGCCAGCGCGCGATGGCGCGGATCGACCGGCAGCCAGGGCTCGTGCTCCGAGAAACCGGCGAAGCCGTTGTCGCTCTTCCACGGCATGGGGGTGCGTGCGCCGTCGCGGCCCAGGGTGTCGGGCCAGTTGGCGATGGCCTCGGGATCGACCAGCCGCTCGAACGGAACCTCGGCCTGGGGCAGGCCCAACTCCTCGCCTTGATAGACGAAGACGTTGCCGCGCAGGCACATGAGCAGCAGCAGCGCCATCTCGGCGAAGGCCTTGGGGTCGCGACCCTCGGCCCAGCGCGACAGTGCGCGTGGCGCGTCGTGATTGGAGAAGCTCCAGGACGGCCAGCCCTCGCCCTCGGTCCCCGGCCACATTGCCGGGCCGCGATCGACCAGATCAGTCGTCAGCTTGTCGGCATACAGATAGAGGAAGCCATAGGCCGAATGCAGCCGGTCGGCGCCCTCGGTGTAGAGTTTCATCTCCTCGTTGGCCTTCTCGCCCCCGACCTCGGCCACCAGGAACCGGTCCCCGTCATAGGAATCGGTCGTCTGACGCAGCCGGGTCAGGAACGTCAGGATGTCGGGATGCGACTGGTTGTGGTCGTGGTGCTGGAAGTCGAACGAGCGGGTGCGCTTGCCGGGCGTCAGGACTGGCGGATTGTCGGTCAGGGCGGGATCGTGCATCGAGAAATTCAGGGCGTCGCAGCGGAACCCGTCGACCCCCCGATCCAGCCAGAAGCGGGCCACGCCCAGCAGGGCCTCCTGGACCTCGGCGTTCCTCACGTTGAGCTGCGGCTGCTCCTTGAGGAAGTTGTGCATGTAGTACTGGTGCCTGCGTGCGTCCCAGGTCCAGGCCGGGCCGCCGAACACCGACTGCCAGTTGGACGGTGGCGAGCCTTCCGGCCTGGCGTCGGCCCAGACGAACCAGTCGGCCTTGGGATTGGTCCGGTCCTGGCGGCTTTCCTGGAACCAGTCATGCAGGTCCGAGGTGTGGGAATAGACCTGGTCGATGATGACTTTCAGGCCCAGTTCGTGCGCTCGGGCCACCAGCCGGTCGAAATCCTCCATCGTGCCGAAGATCGGATCGATGCCGACATAGTCAGCGACGTCGTAGCCGAAGTCCTTCATCGGCGAGGTGAAGAAGGGCGACAGCCAGACCCCGTCCACGCCGAGCGAGGCGACATGCCCGAGATGCGCGGTGATGCCCGGCAGGTCGCCGATTCCGTCGCCGTTGGTGTCGGCGAAGCTGCGCGGATAGACCTGATAGATGACGGCCCCGCGCCACCATTCGCGATGCGGCGCGGCCTCGGCACCGGGGACGGCGTGCAGGTCTTGGCTCAGGGGTTCAGCAGTCAACGCACACCTTCGGAACTACAGATCAGATAATCGAGCGCGGGCACGGTGACCCGGATGCTGGCGGGGGCGGTCGCCGACGTGGGGCAATCACCCCGCGAAGAGGACCAGTCGGCGGGGGCGGCGTCCACCTCGATGTTCGCCGTGATCGGCGCGGTCGAGGTGTTGTAGACGATCAGGGTCTCGCCCGCCGTGTCCGGGATGCGGCGCGACACGGCCAGAAGGCCCGGCGCCTCGGCGGCGAAACGCACGGTCTGCAGACCCCGGCGCAGGCGGACATCGGCCTGGCGCAAACGGGCCATCGCGGCGATCGCACGGTACAGCGGGGCCTCGGTCGAGAAGGTCGGCTGGGCTCCGCCGACGATCCGGTCGTCGCGATAGGAGGCGACCTGGGTCTCGAACATGTCCTGACGCGCGCTGCCGTAGCCGCCGTCGCCGGAGAAGCCCTGTTCGTCGCCGTAGTAGAGGGTCGGGGCTCCGCGCGAGAACATCATCATCGCGTGGGCCAGGGTCGCGCGCTGGAGCAGTTCGTCATTCGAGATGTCGGGCTTGGCCGTCAGGATGAAGCCGCCGATCCGGCCCATGTCGTGGTTGCCGAGGAAGGTCGGCAGGCCCAGTGCCCCGACCTCTCCGCCTTGGTAGAGGGCGTCCGAGGCGAACACCCTGGCCAGGCGATCGGGCGGCACGTCGCGGGCGACGATGTCGGTCACCGTGTACTGAAAGGCGAAGTCGAGCACCGCCGGGTAGCCGTCCACTCGCGTGAACCGCGCCGTCACCGCCGGATCAACGTCGTAGACCTCGCCGAAGATGTGGAAGTTCGGGATCCCGTTGGCCTCTGCCCGCGCGATCATCGCCGGGACGAAGGCCTGCCAGAACTCGGGGTTCACATGCCGGGCCGTGTCGATGCGGAAGCCGTCGATCTGGTAGCGGTCGATCCAGTCGCCAAAGATCTCGATCATACCCTCGACCACGCGCGGGTGTTCGGTCATCAGGTCGTCGAGGCCGGCGAAATCGCCGTCGAGCGAGCTCTCGCCCCGGAAGGTCGTGTCGCCCCGGTTGTGATAATAGGCGGGGTCGTTGAGCCAGGCCGGGACCTTCACCGTCTCCTCGCCCGCCGGGACGTAGGGGGTCCAGGCGTAGTCGGTGTCGGTCAGCCGGTCGAAATTCCGCCCGTTGAAGCCGTTGTTGATCACCTCCCCGTCCACACCGCCCCGACGCGTGAAGGGATAGTCCGCCCGGCTGCGATAGGCGCAGTCGTTGGCCGGGCACTCGCGATACCGGATCACGTCGGCCGTGTGGTTGGCGACGATGTCCAGATAGACCTTCATGCCGCGCGCATGGGCGGCCTCGACCAGGGCGCGCATCGCCGCCTCGTCGCCGAAATGCGGGTCGACGCGGGTGAAGTCGGTGATCCAGTAGCCGTGCGACCCCGCGAACTCGCGGCCCGGCTCGCCCTGGACCGGCTTGTTCTTGAAGATCGGAGCCATCCAGATCGCGGTCGCGCCGAGGCCCTGGATATAGTCCAGCCGACGCTCGACCCCGGCCAGGTCGCCGCCGTGATAGAAGCCTTCGTGCGTCGGGTCGAAGCCGTGGTCCAGCCGCCCGCCGGACATGCCGCCCGTGTCGTTGGACGCATCGCCGTTGTCGAACCGGTCCGGCATCAGGAAATAGATCACCTCGTCCTGCGGCAGGCGCGCCCGATAATCCGGCGTCTGCGCAAGCGCGGTGGAGGCCAGCAGCGTCGTCATGAGACCCAGGGTCAGGCCCCGAGCGATGCTCGGGACGCGACGGGATGATGTGGTCATCGCTCAATCTCCTCCCTTCCTGGTCGCCGGATACAAGGCCCGGCAGAACTCTTTGCAAGATTTTGCAGGCCCGGTTCGCCGTGTCAATGCAGCAACGGTGAGGCCTCTTCGCTCAGGCTGTGCATATGTTGCGCCGCAATATTGGCCGGAATCGCTGGATTTCAGGTTCGCCTTGTTTCGAACCCTCGCATTACAGGCTTGCAAGGTTGCGCAGAGTTTGCATAGATTTGCGTAACAGGTCGGGATCGCTTCGTCAGAAACGCGAGATGGCCGCAGGGAGGAAGACGATGAGGAACCGCTTCAATACGCGTGCGCATCTGATGGCCGGAGGCGCGGCGAGCGTCCTGGCAATGCTGGTCATCACCGGCGGCGCGCAGGCCCAGACCACTCCACAGGATGATGACGCCACCCAGGTGGAAGAAGTCATCGTCACCGGCATCCGCGGCTCGATCGCCAGCTCGATCGCCGCCAAGGCCCGCAACACCTCCATCGTCGAGGTCATTACGGCCGAGGACATCGGCAAGCTGCCGGACGTCTCCATCGCCGAATCCCTGGCGCGCCTGCCGGGCCTGACGGTCCAGCGCCTGGACGGCCGGGGTCAGCTGATCTCGATCCGGGGCCTCGGTCCCGACTTCACCACCGCCCTGCTGAACGGGCGCGAGCAGGTCACCACCGGCGACAATCGCGGCGTCGAATTCGACCAGTATCCGTCGGAACTGCTCAGCGGCGTCACCATCTACAAGACCCCGGACGCCCAGCTGATCGGTCAGGGCCTAGCCGGCACGGTCGATCTGCAGACGATCCGCCCGCTGGCCTACGGCCGTCGCGCCATCGCCGCCAACGTCCGCTACGAGCAGAACGACATCGGCGCGCTCAACTCGGGCACCGAGGACAGCGGCGTCCGCTACAGCGTGTCATACATCGACCAGTTCGCGGACGACACGATCGGCGTCGCCCTGGGCTACGCCCACATTACCAGCCCCTATCAGTCCGAGCGCTATAACGCCTGGGGCTATCCGACGACCGGCACTGGCGCCTTCGTCATCGGCGGCGTGAAGCCCTATGTCATGTCGTCGGAGCTGGAACGCGACGGCTTCATGGGCACGCTGGAGTTCCGTCCGAACGATCGCTTCCATTCGACCATCGACGGCTTCTATTCCGAGTTCCAGAACACCCAGATCCTGCGCGGCATCGAATTCCCGCTGGCTTGGGGAGGATCGTCAGGATCCTGCGGCACGCCCCAGGTCCAGACCCCGACCTGCCGTCCCGGCCCGGCGCTGCAGACCGGAGCCACCGTCGCCAACGGCTTCGTCACCGCAGCAACCTTCAACAATGTGAAGGGCGTCATCCGCAACGACGTCAACACCCGCGACAGCAACATCACCTCGCTGGGCTGGAACACGGTCTTCGACGCGACCGACGACTGGTCGTTCATGGCCGACCTGAGCTACTCGAAGGTCGAGCGCGAGGACGTCGTGCTGGAAACCTATGCCGGCACCGGTCGCGACGTCGCCGGCGCGCTGGACACGCTCGGTTTCCGCCTGGATGAGAACAACGTCCCTGTCTTCACCCGCAACCTGAACTATGCCGATCCGAACCTGATCCGTCTGACGAGCCCGCAAGGCTGGGGCGGCGACATCATTCCGGGCGGCCAGGACGGCTACCTGAACAACCCGAGCATCGACGACGAGCTCAAGGCTGTGCGCCTCGAAGCTCGCCACCAGTTCAATGGCGAAGGTCCGTTCTCCTCGATCAAGTTCGGCGTCAACATCTCCGAGCGCGAGAAGACCTTCGTCAATGACCAGTTCTTCCTGGGCGTCCCGGGCGGCGCTTCTCCAGTCGTGCCGACCGCCTTCCTGTTGCCGGCGACCCAGCTGACCTATCTCGGCCTGGGCGGCGTCCTCAGCTATGACGCGCTGGGCCTGGTGAACTCCGGCTTCTACAACCGGGTCCGCAACCCCAACGCCGATGTGCGTTCGGGCAACTGGGAAGTGACCGAGAAGGTCAACACGGCCTACGTCCAGTTGAACATCGATCACATGCTGGGCTCCGTGCCTCTGACGGGCAACATCGGCCTGCAGTATATTGGCACGGATCAGAGCTCGAACGGCTTCGCTGCCTCGGGCAGCGGCGCATCGACCGTCTCGAGGGCCGTGTCCGGCGGTCGGGAGTACGAAGAGTTCCTGCCCTCCACCAACTTCATCCTGCAAGTTCAGGATGACATGTTCCTGCGCTTCGCCGCGGCCCGCACCCTGGCCCGGACGCGGATGGACGATATGCGCGCGTCTCGGAACTTCAACTTCAACGTGACGAACAACACGCCGGCGGCGCGTCCGGACCTCAACTCGCCCTGGAGCGGCTCGGGCGGCAATCCGGACCTGATGCCGACCATCGCCAACGTCTATGACATCTCGTTCGAGAAATACTTCGCCGACCGTCAGGGCTATGTCTCGATCGCCGGCTTCTACAAGGACCTGGAGACCTTCGTCTTTACGCGGAACCAGATCTTCGACTTCAGCGGCTACCCATCGGGCTCCGTCGTTCCGGTGATCAACCAGGGCGTGGTCTCGGCCCCGGACAACGGCGAGGGCGGCTATATCTCGGGCGTCGAGTTCGCCCTGTCGATGCCGTTCGACATCGTCCACCCGGCGCTGGAAGGCTTCGGCATGCAGGCCTCGGTCTCGCAGACATCCTCGGAGATCAAGCCGGACGGCCAGGCCGCGACGGCCTTGCCAGGCCTGTCGGAAACCGTCGCCAACCTGACAGTCTACTACGAGGCCAACGGCTTCCAGGCGCGGGTCTCGAACCGCTACCGCTCCGACTTCCTCGGAGAGGTCGCCGGCTTCGGCAACGGCCGTACCCTGCGCAGCGTCGCCGCCGAGAACGTCGTCGACGCCCAGGTCGGCTACGAGTTCCAGTCGGGCGTGCTCGAGGGCGCCTCGGTGCTGTTCCAGGTCAATAACCTGACCGACGAGCCGTTCCAGACCTTCCAGAACGGCGACGAGCGGCAGGTCATCGACTATCAGACCTACGGCCGGACCTTCCTGATCGGTGTGAACTACAAATACTGATCCGATGTTTGGTCGCCTCCTTCTCTTTGCCCCGAGGGGCGGGGGAGCGGCCGCCGCCTCCTGAGGCGTGAAACTGGCCGTGCGGGTCCGCCTGCACGGCCACTTTTCGTTACGGGCGGAAGATCGCACTGGACGGCGCGGGCGATCCGCGTGACCCATGGGACGTAAGCGGTTCCGGGCGACCAACGTCCGACAGGAAACGAGGCCAGGATGACCGAGACGACAACGACCCCCGCACCCACCCCCGGACGGGGCACAGGCCTCGCCTTCGCCTATGTCACGACGCTGTTCTTCGCCTGGGGGTTCGCGACCTCATTGATCGATCCGCTGATCGCGGCTGTGCGGCGGGTGTTCGATCTCAGCTTCACCGAGGCCTTCCTGACCACCTTCGCCTGGTTCATCGCCTATGGGGTCGCCTCCCTGCCGGCGGCCGCGGTCCTCGCTCGCCTCGGCTACAGTCGGGCCATCCTGGCGGCTCTGGCGACGATGGTGGCGGGCTGTCTGATCGTGCCGCTCTCGACCATGGTCGACTGGTATCCCGGCATCCTGATCGCCCTGTTCGTCATCGCCTCGGGCGTCACCCTGCTGCAGGTCGCCGCCAATCCACTGGTCGCCGAGCTGGGGGCGAAGAAGAGCTCGCATCTGCGGCTGACGCTGTCGCAGGCCTTCAACTCGCTCGGCACGACGATCGGGCCGTGGCTGGGGTCGCACCTCCTCCTGACCGGCGGCGTGTTCGCGGCCGGCGCGGTGGTCACCGTCGCCACCCGCGGCGAGTCCATGCGCGCCATCGACCTGGCCTTCCTGGCGCTGGGCGGCTTCTTCGCCCTGGTCGCCGCCTTCATCTTCTCGGCGCGGAAACAGATCAATGCGGCCGCTCCGGTGACCGACGCGGCCGGGTCCAACTTCCTGATCGCCTTCCGCTCGCCCTGGGCGATCTTCGGCGCCGTGGCCATCTTCATCTACGTCGGGTCCGAAGTGGCCATCGGTTCGCTGATGACCAACTTCCTGGCCTCGGAGAGCATCCTCAACCGTCCGCTGGAGGAGGCCGGCAAGCTTGTCGCCCTGTACTGGGGCGGCGCCATGGTCGGCCGTTTTGTCGGCACGCTCCTGCTGCGCTTCATTCCCGCCGGCTGGTTGCTGGCGATGTGCACCGTGGCCGCAGGCATCCTGTGCTTCGTCGTCATCCAGACCGGCGGGACCACCGCCGCCTATGCAGCCCTGTCGATCGGGCTGTTCAACTCGATCATGTTCCCGACCATCTTCACCCTGACGCTGGAGCGGTCCTCAGCCCCGACCTCGGCGACCTCAGGCTTGCTGGTCTTCGGCATCATCGGCGGCGCCGTCCTGCCGCTCCTGGCGGGGCGGATCGCGGACGGCGCGGGCGGGGTGCTGAACCCGGCCTTCTGGGTGCCGCTGCTGGGCTATGTGGCGCTGACGGTGTTCGCCATCGCAGCGGCCCGGACCAAGGTGCGGGGCGAGGTCGCGGCAACGGTGAGCGGCGGGCACTAGAACAAGACCCTCTCCCCTTGCGGGAGAGGGAGATCGCGCACGGCGGCGAAGCCGTCGTTCTGGCGCGGTCGGGTGAGGGGTGACGCGGGGCGCTGACCGGAGAGGCATCTCGACCCCTCCCCCTTTCGCGCGAGGCCGTTCGCTTCGCTCTCGGGCGCTCAAGCCCTCTCCCGCAAGGGGAGAGGGGCCTACCCCCCGTAACCCCGTCCGCCGCCGCCGAAGCCGCCGCGCGAGACGACGGTCGTGCGGCTCTGCACGCGGCTCGGCGCCTGACGCGCGACGTCGGTCCCGTAGTCGCGGCCGTTGGCGACCTGGCGCCCCGTGCGATAGTCGCGGCTCAGATATCCGCCGCCATAGCCGTTCTGGAAATTGCCGTTGCGGTCGCGATACAGGCCGCCGCCGCCGCGATAGCCGCCGCCGTTCAGCATCTGGCCGATGACGAACCCGGTCAGCAGGGGGGTGAAGAACGAGCCGCCGGAGCTGTTCGGACGGCACTGGTCCGGACCCCACTGGCCCTCGCATTCCGACTGGGTGGCATAGCGCGGCGCGGTCGTTTCGGCCTGGGTGCGGGCGTTGGCGTCGGCGGCGTCACATTCCGTGTCGGTGATGTCATTGGCGGCCTTGCACTCGTCCAGGGACGTATAGGCCAGGGCCGGCACGGGCTCCGGCACGGCGACCTGCGGCGCGCCGCAGGCGGCGAGCGAGAAGGAGGCCGTCGCCATCAGACTGGTGACCTGCAGTGTGCGCGACCGCTTCAGGCGGCGCATTGTGGTGGTCTCGGGAAGGTCGCTCATGTTTCCCTCAGGTCGTCATGCAGGCGGCGTTCAGCAAGCCGACGCAGATGGAAATGGAGGCCAGATAGATGGCGGCGGCGATCTCGCCCGCCTCGATGCGGGTCGCGAGGTTCTTGAACGCCAGTTTGCTGACGACCACGAAGGCCAGGATCTGGATGACGCCTGCGAGCGTCGCCCAGGCCGCGAACTCCATCAGGCTGACCGTATGCGACAGGGCCGAGGCCAGCGGCAGGACATAGCCGATCAGGGCGCCGCCCAGGGCAATGGCCGCCGCCGGATTGCCGTCCCGGATCAGTGTCCGCTCATGATAGGGCGTGATCCACTGGTAGATCAGCTTGAACGCCACGGTGAAGACCCCCGCCGCGGCGAAGGCGATGACGAAGGCCGTGGCCCCCGTCTGGAATGCAAACCAGTCCATCGTCTCAGTGCTCCATTGTCGTGGGACGGCTCACGCCGTGAACTCGCCGACTTCCAGGGGGATGCCGACCATGATCTCGTGGCTGATGTCGGCGGATTTCCCTGGCGCCTTCTCGGGCTCCATTTCCAGCGCCAGCATCAGTTCGCGTCCGCCCGACAGGTCCCGCGCATACAGCATGCAGGTCTGGAAGATCCGGCCATGGGGAACGGTCGCCGTGCGGTCGTCCCAGATCGATTCCCACAGCGTCACCGGCGGCTGGCGCGCGTCGCTCTCGGCGAACCAGTAACGGGGGTAGGACGGCAGTTCCTCCGCCGTCCCGTCGAACACGGGCTCGCTCAGCCGGTCGGTCCAGATTCGGCGCTCCCGCGGACCGGGCGGATAGGCGCTCGTCCAGGGAATGAACAGGGAGAAATCATAGGCCTCTGCGCCGGTGGCGTCGTCGCTCATGGCCTGCAGCATCACATGGTCGTCGGTGTAGAAGCGGTGCACATGCTGGCCGCTGTCCAGGGCGATCGTGCCCTGCGCCGTGATCTCCAGCGCGTCGGTGTCCAGGTTGAAGACGGTCTCGGGCTGCAGCCGGCGCCAGGCCAGCGGGTCCAGCGACACCGTCCGCCCCAGGGTGATGTTGCGCACGACCGCCAGCCGATTGGCGGGTTCTGAAGCGGGTTGTCCGCCGAAGAGACGCTTGAACATGGATCGGTCTTTACGCCGCTCCGGCGCGGCCACGAACGAAATTCGCATCCCGCTTGTCGCAGGTCAAGTGTTCATGTTACGCGTTACATGCAACATGACCGACGCCGCGCATATCACTGCATCGTCCGGGACCGATCGCATTCGGGCCTGGAGACAGGCGCGCCGCGACGCCGGCATGATCAAGCTGGAGTTCTGGGTGCCCCAGGGCTGCCGGGACGATGTCCGCGCCGCCGTGCACGCCATCGTCACCGACTCGACCCGGGGCCCCGCCTTGCTCAAATCGCAGCTTGCGCCGCGTCGCCCACGCCCCACCTCTACATCAACCGGAGCCGAACCTCACATGGACGCCGTCATCGAAACCGCCTGGACCGTGCCCGCCATCAAGGCGGCGCTGGACCAGTCCGCCCTGGTCCGCGAGGGGGAAATGACCCTGCGCGTGCTGGAGGGGGCCGACCCCGTGCTTCTGGCGACCATGCATGAGTACGGCGACCTGCCGGTCTACCTCAGCGTCGGCGGCGCCCAGATCGTTTGTTCGGTCCTGCTGTGGCCGGTGGCGGAGCAGGCCGACACGGCCCGGTTCAACCAATTCCTGCTGAAGGCGCAGCGGCTGGTGCCCCTGTCGAACTTTGCCATTACGACCGTCGGCGACCAGGACGTCTATGAGTTGATGGGCGAGCTCTCGTCCAAGACCACGCTGCAGACCATCCTGATCGAACTGCGCACCCTGGCCGAGAACGCTATCGACGCCACCGACCTGCGCGAAACCTTCGGCACCGAAGCCGCCGCCTGAACCGGAGACCAGACCCATGTCCATGCTCAGCAAACTCTCCGCCCTGTTCCGCGGCACCGCCCATGATACCGCCCAGTCGGTGGTTGACGCCAACGCCCTGAAGATCCTGGATCAGGAAATCCGCGACGCCGACACGGCCCAGGGCAAGGCCCGCGACGACCTTGCCGGCCTCGTCGCCCGCCGCCGCATGGCCGAAAGCGAGATGGCCTCGTTCCGCGACCAGATCGTCAAATACGAAAGTTCGACCCGCGCCGCCCTCGGTCAGGGCAAGACCGATCTGGCCCGCGAGGTCGCAGGCCGGATCGCCGAACTGGAATCCGAGATCGGCACGCGCGGTCCGCTGATAGACAACATGAAGGCCGCCGAGGCGCGTTTGCGCACCGCCATCGCCTCGACCGACCAGAAGATCGAGACCCTGCGTCGCGAGATCGATATCGTGAAGGTCAACGAGAGCGTCCAGCGCGCCCAGACCTCGGTCGCCCTGCAGTCGGCCGGCGCCCATTCGCGCATCGGCTCCGCCGCCGACAGCCTGCAGCGCATCAAGCAGCGCCAGGCGGTTCAGGAAGAGCGCCTCCGTGTCGGTCAGGAGTTCGAGGACAAGCGCACCGGCGCCGACCTCGACGCCAAGCTGAAGGAGGCCGGCATCCTGCCCGGGCATTCGTCGGCCGACGACGTGCTGGCGCGGCTGACGCAACAGGACGTGACGGTGGTCACGCCGCGCATCGGCCAGTCGACGCCGGATAAAGACCCAGCCTAAATCCTCCCCCTTTGGGGGAGGGGGACCGCGAAGCGGTGGAGGGGGCTGGCCCCAGACACCGCATTCGCGGCTGGCCCCCTCCGTCACGGCGCTGAAGTAGCGCCGCGCCACCTCCCCCGACGGGGGAGGATTGGAGATCAAATGCAACGCCTCATCCTCCCCGAACGTCCCGACTGGCAGGCCAAGGCCGACAGCCTCGGCTTCACCTGGCACCACACGTCGGGCGATCCCTACTGGTCCGACGAGGTCGCCTACGCCCTGACGCTCCAGGAAGTGGAGGAGGGGATCGAGGCGCCGACCGCCGAACTCCATCAGATGTGCCTCGATCTCGTCGACGAGGCGGTGAAGTCCGAACGGCTGATGGGCCTGCTCGACATCCCGGAAAAGCTCAGGGACTACGTCGCCGACAGCTGGAAGCGGGGCGACCCGTCGCTCTACGGCCGGTTCGACTTCGCCTACGACGGCCAGGGCCCGGCCAAGCTCTATGAGTACAACGCCGACACCCCGACCTCGATCTATGAGAGCGCGGTGTTCCAGTGGCTGTGGCTGGAAGACCGGATCGCCGACGGTTCGATCCCGGCGGCGGCCGACCAGTTCAACAGCCTGCATGAGAAACTGGTCGCCCGCTTCCGCGCCATCTTCCCGATGGGCGGGTTCGTGCATTTCTCGTCGGACCCCGATTTCGTTGAGGATCGCCAGACCGTCCGCTTCCTTGAGGATATCGCCAGACAGGCCGGTCTTGACCCGAAATTCGTGGCCATCGGCGACATCGGCCTGAACGCCGACGGGCGGTTCGTGGACGAGCAGAACTGGCTGATCCAGGCCATGTTCAAACTCTACCCGTGGGAACAGATGCTGCGCGACGACTACGCCGAGCCTCTGCCCCACGCCGATATCACGGTGCTGGAGCCGGCGTGGAAATCGATCCTGTCCAACAAGGGCATCCTGCCGCTGCTGTGGGAACGCCACGCCGGTCACCCCAACCTGCTGGAGAGCTGGTTCGAGGATGACCCGGGGGCCTCGGCCCTGTCCTCCGCCCACGTCCGCAAGCCGCTTTTCTCCCGCGAGGGCGACAACATCTCGATCGTCGAGCCCGGCGGTACGGAACAGGGAAAGGACGGCGGCTACGACGGCCGCGCCATCCTCCAGGCCGTCCACGCTCCGCCCGTGTTCGACGGCCGTCACGCCATCATCGGCTCATGGGTGGTTGGCGAGGAACCGGCCGGCATGTCGGTGCGCGAGGACGAAGGCCGGATCACGCGCAACGTCTCGCGCTTCGTTCCCCACTTCATCCACGACTGATCCTCCGGCGTTAAGGTCGTCGCCCCCGGGTTCGGCTTGAACGCGGGGAGGCGAGGAGGCATGTGATCGGCATGCTCTCCCGCCTGTTCCCCAATCGGCCTGCACGGCCGGCGTCACGCACGCCGCCCGACTGCGTCATCTGGGCGGTGGGCGACATCCACGGACGGTCCGATCTGGCCGACCGGCTGATCCAGGCCATCCGCGCCGACCTGTATGCGGCCGAGGTCAAGCGCAAGGTCGTCGTCTTCCTCGGCGACTCTGTCGATCACGGTCTCGACTCAAAAGGGGTCCTGAATCAGCTGATCAATCTCGCGGCCGATCCGGGCCTGGAGGTTCGCTTCATCCGCGGCGCCCACGAGGACCGGATGGAGGCCTTCCTGCGCGATCCCCGGGTCGGTCCGTCCTGGTGCGACGACGGCGGCCGCGACACCCTGGTGTCCTACGGCGTCAGTCCGCCCCCGATGCGCGGCGATACTCTGGCCTGGGCCGATGCCTCGCGAGCGCTCGACGAGGCGTTGCCGGACTCCCACCGGGAGCTGCTGGCCAGCCAGGAGATGTCGATCTCGATCGGCGACTATTTCTTCACCCACGCCGGCGCCCGGCCTGGCGTCGCCCTGGCAGTCCAGTCGCCCGAAGATCTGATTTGGATTCGTGAGCCGTTCCTGGATCACGCAGGCCTGTTCGAACAGGTGGTCGTGCACGGCCACACCCCCGCCGGGGGGGTCCACTCCGATGCGCGCCGGATCGGCGTCGATACCGGCGCCTATGCGACCAATGTGCTGTCGGCGGTCCGGCTCGAGGGCGAGACGCGGACCCAGGTACAGGCAACGGGTCGGGCGGGCCGCGTCGCGATCACCACCTCGCCCCTGGCGGTTTAGGCCCGGCCGAAGCGTTTCGTCCGGATCGCCGTCCAGACATCGGCGACGATCAGTTGGCTCAGGCTCCACGGCTCGATCAGATAGCGGCGCGCCAGCCGCCTCGGGTCATGGACCAGGCGAAACAGCCATTCGAGGCCCATCCGACCCATCCAGCGCGGCGCGGCCTTCTGCTCACCGGCCTCATAGTCGAACGCGGCGCCGACCGAGAAAACGGCGCAGTCGGGCAGGGCGTCCAGATTGTCGAGGATCCACAGCTCCTGACGCGGCATGCCCATGCCGACGAACAGGATGTGCGGATCGAAGGCCTTCACCTCGGCGACCACGACCGCATTGTCGCGCGAGCCCGGCGTGGCGACGAAGAAGCCGTCACGCGCGCGAATGTCGGCGTTCGGGTACTCCGAGGCCAGACGGCCGCGCGCCCGCTCGACCACATGGGGCGCCCCGCCGATGTACATCACGCGCCAGCCCTTGCGGTCGACCAGGCTCCAGAAGTGGTCGCGCCAGTCCAGATAGGTGCAGCGGTGAAACGCCTTGCCCTGAAGGCCCAGCAGCCTTGCGAAATGGATCAGCGGGGTGGAGTCGACCTCGACCAGATCGGCCCGATCATAGAAGCGCTGAAGCCTTGGGTGCTTTTGAAGCAGGGCGAGGCTGTTGAGGTTGTGATTGGCGATGAGGACCTTGCGGCGCGCCTCGACCCAGGTCTCGACGTGGTGCAGAACCTCCTCTGGCCTGACCAGGTCGACGGTCTGGCCCAGCAGGCGGACGCGCTCGTGCTCACGCCGCGCCTTGCGAAAGGGCGCCCGCGCCTGTTGGCGGCGATCGGTCGCAACAGCTTCGGGCAGGGAGAAGCGGGAGGCGTCGGTCATGCGCCTACCCTGACCGGTCCGGCTCAAGATCGGGTAAGGGGACAGGCTTAACAGGGCGTATCACCCGCCTTTTGCGCCGCCGGGATGACTGGGCTAAGGCTGCCCGCGCTCTCGCTGGGAATGTTTTGATGCGCGTCACGATGATTGGCACCGGCTATGTCGGCCTGGTGTCCGGAGCCTGTTTCGCCGACTTCGGCCACACCGTGGTCTGCGTCGACAAGGATCCCTCGAAGATCGAGCGGCTGAATCGGGGCGAGATCCCGATCTTCGAGCCCGGCCTGGAACAGCTGGTGGCCGACAACGTCAGGGCCGGCCGTCTGGAGTTCACCCTGGACGGCGCCGAGGCGATCCGCTCGGCGGATGTCGTCTTCATCGCCGTGGGCACGCCGACGCGGCGCGGCGACGGCCATGCGGACCTGTCCTACGTCTATGCGGCCGCCGAGGAGATCGCGGGCCTGATCCAGGGCTTTACCGTCATCGTCAACAAGTCGACGGTTCCCGTGGGCACCGGCGACGAGGTCGAGGCCATCATCCGCCGCGTCAATCCGGACGCCGACTTCGCCGTCGTCTCGAACCCCGAGTTCCTGCGCGAAGGCGCAGCGATCGAGGATTTCAAACGCCCGGACCGCGTCGTGGTCGGTACGGACGATGATCGCGCCAAGGCCGTGATGGCCGAGGTCTATCGTCCGCTGAGCCTCAACGACTTCCCCGTCATCTATACCTCGCGCCGGACGTCCGAGCTGATCAAATACGCAGGTAACGCCTTCCTCGCTTTGAAGATCACCTTCATCAACGAGATCGCCGACCTGTGCGAAAAGGTCGGCGCCGACGTGCAGCAGGTCGCCAAGGGCATCGGTCTGGACGGAAGGATCGGCTCGAAATTCCTCAACGCCGGCCCCGGCTACGGCGGCTCCTGCTTCCCCAAGGACACCGTCGCCCTGGTCCGCACGGCCCAGCAGTACGGCGCACCCGTCCGCCTGGTGGAGACGACGGTCGAGGTCAACGACGCCCGCAAGAAGGCCATGGCGGACCGCGTTCTGGAGGCCCTCGGCGGCTCCGGCGCGGGCAAGATCGTCGGCATCCTGGGCCTGGCGTTCAAGCCCAACACCGACGATATGCGCGACGCCCCCAGCCTCGACATCGTGCCCGCCCTGATCGCCGCCGGGGTCAAGGTCCAGGCCTATGACCCCGAGAGCATGCGCGAGGCGCGGAAGCTTCTGCCTGACGTCGACTACCGGGACGACGCCTACAGCGCGACACAGGATGCCGACGCGATCGTGATCCTGACGGAATGGGATCAGTTCCGGGCCCTGGATCTCGACCGGATCAAGCTGATGGCCCGGGCGCCGGTCATCGTGGACCTGCGGAACATCTATCGTCCCGCGGAAATGCGCGCCCGCGGCTTCGCCTACACCAGCATCGGACGGGGCTGAGCCTCATGACCGTCGTTGTCACCGGAGCGGCCGGCTTCATCGGCATGCACGTGGCGCAACGCCTGCTGCAACGCGGCGAGACCGTCGTCGGCGTGGACGATTTCAACGCCTATTACGACGTCGCCCTGAAAGAGCTGCGGGCGGGGCGGCTGGCGACCTATCCGGGCTTCCGCATGGTGCGCGCGGATATCGCCGACGCCGAGGCCATGGCCGCACTGGTCCGCGCTTCGGGCGCCGATCGTGTGGTCCATCTCGCCGCCCAGGCCGGGGTCCGCTACTCGATCGAGAACCCCTTCGCCTACCAGCGCTCGAACCTGCAGGGCCACCTGTCGATCCTTGAGGCCTGCCGCCACAACAGCGTCGAGCACCTGGTCTACGCCTCATCCAGCTCGGTCTATGGCGACCGGCCGCTGGCCGGGCAGGGCTTCCGCGAGGACGATCCGACGGTCAGCCCCGTCTCGCTCTATGCCGCGACCAAACGCTCCTGCGAACTGATCAGCCAGAGCTACGCCTCGCTCTACGGCTTCCCCCAGTCGGGCCTGCGGTTCTTCACCGTCTATGGGCCGATGGGGCGGCCTGACATGGCCTATTTCAGCTTTACCGAGAAGATCATGGCGGGCGAGCCGATCCAGGTCTTCGGTGAGGGCCGGATGGCGCGCGACTTCACCTTCATCGACGACATCGTTGACGGCGTCATGGGCGTGCTGGACAGGCCGCCGGCCCGGGGTGGGCACGAGATCTACAACATCGGCGATTCCCGCCCGGTCGGCCTGATGGAGATGGTAGCCACCCTGGAGACGGCGCTGGGTCGCGAGGCGGTCAAGGTCTTGCGCCCGATGCAGGCGGGGGACGTCACCGCCACCTGGGCCGACGTGTCCAGGCTGACCGCCCTGACCGGATATGCGCCCAGGGTCGCCCTGGCCGAGGGACTGGGCCGGTTCGTGGCCTGGTGGCGGGACTGGCGCGGGCTGTAGGGCGCCGTCAGCTTCCGTATGCGCGCCATCGCTATCTCAGCGATGAAGCGGTGCTATATCTGCGCGCCTGACGGCCGGGTTTCGGCCGGATAGCTCGTGGGGGGCGCAATGCCGGATCAGGTCACAGTCACAACCAACAAGGGCTGGTTCAGCCGCATCGGCTCGGCCTTCGCCGGGGTGCTCGTCGGCATCGTCCTGATCTTCGCCTGCGTCTGGGGCCTGGCCTGGAACGAGGGTAATGCCGTCAAGGTCGCGCGCGGCCTGACCGAAGGCGCCGGCGCCGTGGTCGAGGCGCCCGCCTCTCCGATCGATCCCGCCAACGACCAGAAGCTGGTCCATGTCACCGGCCAGACCGCCGTCACCGCGCCGCTGGAGGACAATCAGTACGGCGTCGCCGCGACCGGCCTGAAGCTGTCGCGCACGGCCGAAATGTACCAGTGGCAGGAGGAGTCCAAGTCGGAAAGCCGCACCAAGCTGGGCGGCGGCGAAGAGACCGTCACCACCTACACCTACACCAAGGCCTGGTCCTCGACCGCGATCGATTCCAGCGCCTTCAACACCCCGGCCGGTCACGAGAATCCGGAGATGTCGGTCGAGAGCGCCGACATCTATGCGACCGACGCGACGCTGGGCGACTATCGGCTGGAGGAGAACGTCCTCAGCCAGGTCGGCGGGGCCGAGGCCGTGAACCTGACAGAACAGACCGACGCCATCGACGCGGCCGCCGGCGAGGCGTCCAGCCATACGGTGTCGCAGGGCACGATCTTCTTCGGCGAGAATGCACAGACGCCCGTCATCGGCGACACCCGCGTCTCATACGAGGTCACCCCGGCGTCGGAGATCAGCGTCGTCGCCCGTCAGAACGGCGACAACTTCCTCGACTACCGCGCCCGCAACGGCTCGGAATTCCTGCTGGTCGCCGACGGCGACGTGCCGGCAGGCGACATGTTCCAGGATGCACAGGACGCCAACAACATGATCGCCTGGATCATCCGCGTCGTCGGCATGGTTCTGCTGATGGTCGGCTTCGGTCTGATCCTGGCGCCGTTCGGGGTGCTGGCCGATGTCCTGCCGCTGGCCGGGACGATCGTCCGGATGGGTACGGGCCTGATCGGCTTTGTCCTGGGCCTGATCGTCGGCACGGTGACCATCGCCCTGGCCTGGCTGGCCTTCCGTCCGATCACCACGATCATCATCCTGGCCATCGGCGGCGGTATCGCCTTCGCCGTCTACCGGTTCGGTCGCGGGCGTTCGAAGAAGAAGCTCGCTGCTGAAGCCGAAGCCGCACCTGCGGCCTGACGTTTCCGCTGCCTCATGCTAGGCGGGGAGGACCATGTCCTCCCCGTCCGTTCTCCGCCTCCATCCTGACGACGACGTCGCCGTCGCCGTCCGCGCCCTGAGCGCCGGCGAGACCGTCGATGGCGTCACCGCCACGACCGACATACCCGCCGGCCACAAGATCGCGCTCAAGCCGGTCCCCGTCGGCGGCCGGGTCCGCAAATACGGTCAGGTCATCGGCGCGGCCACCGCCGCCATCGCGCCCGGCGACTGGGTTCACGTCCAGAACCTCGGCATCGGCGATATTTCGGCCCGCGCTGACACCGGTATCTCGGCCGGGGTCGTCTCCGTCGCCAGTGAGCCGCGCACCTTCGACGGCTACCTCCGCGCCGACGGACGGGCGGGATCGCGCAACTATCTGGCGGTGGTCACCTCGGTGAATTGCTCGGCCATGGTCGCCCGCCGCATCGCGCGCGAGACCGAGGCGCGGCTTGGCGACCGCTATCCCCACATCGACGGCGTCGTCGCCATCACCCACGGCTCGGGCTGCGGCATGGCCTCCGAAGGCGAGGGCATGGACATTCTGCGCCGGACCCTGTCGGGCTATGCGCGCCATCCCAATGTCGCGGGCGTTCTGATGCTGGGCCTCGGCTGCGAGACCAACCAGATCTCGAGCCTGATGGAGGCGGAGCAGATGGCGGGGTCCCCCGACCTCGGCGTCATGGCCATCCAGGACGAGGGCGGCGCCGCCTCGACCATCCAGCGTGGCGTCGACCGGCTGATGGAGATGGCCGACCGCGCCGCCTCGCTTGAGCGCACGCCCCAGCCGGTGTCGAAACTGATTGTGGGTCTCCAGTGCGGCGGCTCGGACGGCTATTCCGGTATGACCGCCAACCCGGCCCTAGGCCGCGCCGTCGACCTGCTGGTCGCCCACGGCGGCACGGCGATCCTGTCGGAGACGCCCGAGATCTACGGCGCCGAACACCTGCTGACCGGCCGCGCCTCGCCCGAGGTCGCCGCCAAACTCATGGGCCGGATCGCCTGGTGGGAGAAGCACGTCGAGACCACCGGCGGCTCGCTCGATAACAATCCTTCGGCGGGCAACAAGGCCGGCGGCCTGACCACCATTCTGGAGAAGTCGCTCGGCGCCGTGGCCAAGGCCGGCTCCACGCCGCTCTCGGCCGTCTACGAGTACGCCGAGCCGGTCACGGCCCACGGCCTCGTCTTCATGGACACGCCCGGATACGACCCGGTCTCGGCCACGGGCCAGATCGCGGGCGGGGCGACCCTGATCTGTTTCACCACAGGACGCGGCTCGGTCTTCGGCGCCAAGCCGGCCCCCAGTCTGAAGCTGGCCACCAACAGCGCCCTGGCCCGCCGCATGCCGGACGACATCGATATCGACTGCGGCCGCGTGCTGGACGAAGGGATGTCTCTGGACGCCCTCGGCGCCGAGATCTTCGACACCATCATCGCCACCGCCTCGGGCAAGGTGACGGCCTCGGAGGCGCTGGGCTTCGGCGAGGACGAGATCCAGCCCTGGCGCCTCGGCGCGACGATGTAGGCCCCGACAGGCGGACCTAGTCCGCCTGGGTCTTCAGATATGCAATGATGTCGGCGCGGCGCTGGCCGTCCTTGATGCCGACGAAGGTCATCTTCGTGCCTGGCAAATGTTCGCGCGGATTCTCGAGGAAGTCGTACAGCCGCTGTTCGTCCCAGGCTCCGCCTGCTGCGGCCATGGCGGTGCTGTAGCGATAGTCCGCCACCGTCCCGACTGGTCGCCCGACGATCGCATGCAGGCTCGGCCCGACCCGGTTCACCCCGGCCTCGACCGCATGACAGCTGCGGCATTGGCCGAAGCCGATCCGCCCCGCCTCGGCATCACCCGTCAGTTGGGTTACATCGGCGACCTGAACGACGGGCGCCTCAGGCTTGTCCGGCCGAGCGGGCTCGCCGGAACAGGCCGCCAGCAGGCTGGCGCCCAGCAGCATCAGGACTTGAAATCTATTCATGGACGCCCTCGTTTCGCAGCGGACCTAGGCTGTGGTCCACAGCCCTGTCAACGCGACGCGACGCGCGTCTTGGAGACGTAACGATGTGGGTCTAAGCGGGGCCATCGCAACTGCTCCGGTGTCCTTGATGTCCCGACTGTCCGCCCCCTTGCTGCTGACCTTGGCGACCTGTCTCATCGCCCCGGCGGCAATGGCCCAGACTCCGTCATCGGCGGCACCTGGCCCGCAGCCCGAGCGCCCGTCGCTGGTCGTGACGATCGTCGTCGATCAGCTCAGTTCGAATCTGTTCAACCAGTACCGCGACCGCTTCACCGGCGGCCTGCATGCCCTGGCCTCGACCGGTCTGGTCTACGCCAATGGCTTCCAGCAGCACGCCATGACCGAGACCTGCCCGGGTCACGCCACGATCCTGACCGGCGTCAACCCGGCCAGCGCGGGTATCCCCGCCAATGACTGGATCGACCGTGCGACCGGCGCGGAGGTCTATTGTCTTGCCGCGCCGCAGAACACGCTGGCGCATGGCCGCATCACCGACAACGGCCCGGTCGGCCCGGATCAGCTGCTCGCCACGACCCTGGGCGACTGGCTCAAGGCCGGGAGCCCGACCAGCCGCATCTTCGCCGTCTCCGGCAAGGACCGCGGCGCCATCAACCTGGCCGGCCACCATGGCGACGGCGCCTTCTGGATGACCGACGGCTTCGGCTTCACCACCTACGTCGAACCGGGCCAGACGGCCGAGGCGAAGCTGGCGCCCGTTGCTGCCCTGAACGCCCGCATCAACGCCCGTCTGGCCGCCTCTCCGCCGACCTGGACCTACACCCGCGCCGAGTGCCGCGCCCTCGAAGGTGACTGGACCATCGGAACCCAGACCTTCCATGCCACCCTGCCGCCCGCCACGGGCTTCAAGCTGGACACGTCGCCGGTTCTCGACGAGCTGACGCTGGAGGCCGCGACCGAGTTGCTGGACACCCAGTCGCTGGGGCGTCGCGGCGTCACCGACGTCCTCGGCGTCAGCCTCTCGGCCACGGATCGCGTCGGCCATGCCTTCGGCACCCAGGGGCCGGAGATGTGCGAGCAGATGTACCGGCTCGACGCCGCCCTCGGCGTCTTCATGGATCGCCTGTCCCAGCTGCCGGGCGGCGTTGTCGTCGTCCTGACCGCCGACCATGGCGGCTCCGACTTCCCCGAGCGGATGCATGAGCGCGGCTATGACGACGCGGTGCGCGGCGACCCGGCCCTGCTGGGCCGCATCAATACGGCGCTCAGGGACCGCTTCAACCTGACCGTCGATCCGCTGTCCTATGGCGGCTCCGGCCTGATGGTCGTCGGTGCGGGCAATGTCGAGCTGGCCGACCGTCGCCGGGACCAGATCGCGGCCGCCGCCGTCGCCCTGCTGCGCGCCGCGCCCAATGTCGCCGGCGCCTGGACGATCGAGGACGTGCTGGCCTCGCCCCTGCCGCCGCGCAACCTGAGCCCCCAGGAACTGACCCTGCTCCAGCGCCACCGCCTCGGCGCCGTCGAAGGCCGCTCGCCCGACATCGTCGTGGCCCAATGGCCCAACACCACCACGGTCCCGGGCCGCGTCGGCGGCACCCTGTCGACCCACGGCACGCCCTGGGACTATGATCGCGGCGTGCCGATCGTCTTCTGGTCTCCGAACATCCAGGGCCAGGAGCGGTTCTTCCCCATCCGCACCATCGACATCGCCCCGACCCTGGCCAATATCGTCGGCGTCGAGGCCCCGACAACGGTCGAGGGTCGCTGCATGGATCTGGGACTGTTCGGGGCCGGCGATTGCCCTGTCGTCGCTCCGGCGGCCTCGGCGGTCGAACGTCGTCCTGCCGCTCTCCAGCGCACGGTCAGCGGGATCGCTCGCCGCCTCGGCGCCAGGTAACAGAGACTCACTTCTCGTTTCCCGTGAGGGAGCCGTCCTTCCTCCCGGCGCGTTTCGTGGCACAACGTCGTCTCGGGAAACGCGACCGGCCAACGGGACCATCATGAACAGAGCACGCCGCGCGCGCATCGTCGCCACCCTGGGACCGGCCAGCCGGGCTCCCGGCATGGTCAAGGCCCTGGCCCAGGCCGGGGTCGATGTCTTCCGGCTGAACTTCAGCCATGGCTCGCATGAGGATCACGCCGCCAACCTGAAGGCCGTGCGCGGCGCCGAACTGGCGCTGAAGCGTCCGCTGGGCGTCCTCGCCGACCTGCAAGGCCCCAAGCTGCGCCTCGGCCGCTTCGCCGATGTCGAGATCTCGGTGAAGCCGGGCCACAAGATGCGCTTCGACCTGGATCCGACACCCGGCGACGAGACGCGGGTTCAGATGCCGCATCCGGAAATCTTCAAGGCCCTCCGCGAAGGCATGCTGCTGCTGCTCGACGATGGTCGGGTCCGTCTGCGCGTGGGCAAGCGCACCGATGAATGGGCCGACGTGACCGTCGAGAGCGGTTCGAAGCTGTCGGATCGCAAGGGCGTCGCCGTGCCCGAGGCCGTGGTGCCCGTCTCGGCCCTGACCGCCAAGGATCGCGAGGATCTGGCCTTCGCCCTGCGCATCGGCGTCGACTGGGTCGCCCTGAGCTTCGTTCAGAAGGCCGAGGACATGGCCGAGCTGAAGGCGATCGTGAAGGGTCGCGCCGCCTGTCTCGCCAAGATCGAAAAGCCCCAGGCGCTCGATGCCCTCGAAAGCATCCTCGACTACTGCGACGGCGTCATGGTCGCGCGGGGCGACCTGGGCGTCGAGATGGAGCCGGAAGAGGTGCCCGTCGCCCAGAAGCGCATCATCCGCGCCGCCCGCCAGCGCGGCGTGCCGGTCATCGTCGCCACCCAGATGCTGGAATCGATGACGACCTCGCCCGCGCCCACCCGGGCCGAGGCCTCCGACGTCGCCAATGCGGTCTATGAAGGCGCCGACGCCCTGATGCTGTCGGCCGAGACGGCGTCCGGCGACTATCCGCTGGAGTCCGTCGGAATCATGAACCGGATCATGGAGCGGGTCGAGGCCGACCCCCTGTGGCCCAGCCTGATGGACGCCGAACACGCCGGCATGGATGACATCGACGCCGACGCTCTTGTCGCCGCCGCCCGCAAGGCCGGCGAGGCCCAGTCCACCGCCTGTATCGTCGTCTTCACCACCCTCGGCGGCACCGCGCGCCGCATGTCGCGCGAACGCCCGCTCCAGCCGGTTCTGGCCCTGACCCCCAACCCCGACACCGCGCGTCGCCTGTCGCTGGTCTGGGGTCTGGAACCGCGCCTCGGCAAGGAGCCGACCAGCCTTGAGGATGTCACCGACGACGCCGTCAACTCCGCCATGGAATACGGCCTCGCCGAACCCGGTCAGCGCGTCCTGATCCTGGCCGGAACGCCCTTCGGCGCCCCGGGGGCTGCGAATCTCCTGCGACTGGCGCATGCTCCGATGAAGAAGGCGCGCAAGTAGCAATCCTCCCCGTAGGGGGAGGGGGACCGCGAAGCGGTGGAGGGGGCCAGCCCCGGACACCGCACTCGCCGTAAGCCCCCTCCGTCACGGCGCGAAGATGCGCCGCGCCACCTCCCTCGGCGGGGGAGGATTAGCGAGGGCGAATGATCAAATACCTCGGCTCCAAGCGGGCCCTGCTGGATCCGATCGCCGCCGCCGTCCGCGCCCTGCTGCCGGAGGGCGGCCACGTCTGCGACCTGTTCTCCGGCACGGCCCGCGTGGGCCATGCCCTGAAGGGCGCCGGCTTCCAGGTCTGGTCCAACGATCACAACGCCTATGCCCACGCCCTCGCAACCGCCTATGTCCAGGTTGACCGCGACGTTTGGGCGGACAGAGCCGAGGCCGTCCTCGCCGACCTCTCCGCCACGCCCCCCGCCGCCGGCTGGTTCACCAAGGCCTTCTGCGAGGACGCCCGCTATTTCACGCCGGAGAATGGCGCCCGGATCGACGCCATGCGCGACCGGATCGAGGTCATGGGGCTGGAGCCCGAACTCAAGGCCATCGCCCTTGTCAGCCTGATGGAGGCCGCCGACCGGGTCGATTCCACGGCCGGTCTGCAGATGGCCTATATGAAGTCCTGGGCCGCGCGGGCGCTGAAGCCTCTCGAACTGCGCATGCCGGCGCTTCAGCCCGCCGTCGCCGCCGGTCCCTGCCGCGCCACCCGGGCCGATGCGCTGGAGACCGCCGCCGCCTTCGACGGCGATCTCGTCTATCTCGACCCGCCCTACAACCAGCACTCCTACCTCGGGAACTACCATGTCTGGGAAAGCCTGATCCTGTGGGACCGGCCCGAGACCTACGGGATCGCCAACAAGCGGATCGACGTGAAGACGAGGAAGAGCGCCTTCAACTCCCGCCCCGGCATCGGCCCGGCGTTGCAGGCGGTGATCGAGGCGATCCGCGCGCCCAACCTGATCGTCTCCTTCAACGACGAAGGCTATCTGAGCCGCGAGCAGCTGGTCGAGATGCTGTCGGCGCGCGGCCATGTGCAGGTCGTGGAAATTCCGCGCCCCCGCTACGTCGGCGCCCGGATCGGCATCCACAATCCCAAGGGCGAGAAGGTCGGGGCCGTGGGGCGTCTCCGCAACGTCGAATACCTGTTCGTGGTCACCGAACGGCCCGCCGCACTCGCAGCTTGACCCTTCGGGGAACGAGGGTCTCACTGCGTCGTTAGAGCGGCATGGAAGAGCTGATCGTGACCCAGGGCCCCGGCAATCCCACGCGTCCCGGCGCTGTTCGCGACGCTTTGAGCGCCTATCAGACCGCCGCCTGGCGCGCGCCCGCCGCGACCCGGTTCGACAGCCGCCCGGCCAATGACTTCCTGTCGCGCGCGGAAGTCATCGCGCCGACGACCTATTCGGTGCAACCCGCCGAGTTGGAAGACATGCCGCGCTGGATCGTCGTCGCCATCGGCTGCGTCGTCGCGGCCCTGCTCGGCGCCGTGCTGGGCGGGATGATGTCGGTCTAGGTTTCCAGAAGCGCCCGGATCGGCGCCCAGCTGCGCCGGTGGATGGCGCAGGGTCCCATGGCCTTCAGCGCCGCCTGGTGGATCGGCGCGTTGTAACCCTTGTGCGAGGCGAAGCCGTAGCCGGGGTATTTAGCGTCCATCTCGATCATGATCCTGTCCCGCGCCGTCTTGGCCAGGATCGAGGCCGCCGCGATCGACAATGACAGGCCGTCGCCGCCCACCGCCGTCTCGACCTCGCAGGGCAGTTTGAACCGGTAGTTGCCATCGACCAGCGCCGCCTTCGGCTGCACCGACAGGCCCTCGATCGCCCGGCGCATGGCCAGTCCCGTGGCCTGCAGGATGTTCAGCGCCTCGATCTCTTCCGGCGAAGCGAACCCGACGCCCCAGGCGACGGCGCAGCGCTTGATCTCGACCGCGAGCCCCTCGCGCCGTCCAGACGTCAGGGCCTTGGAATCGTTGATGCCCTCGGGGATGTTGTCGGCCGACAGGATCACCGCGCCCGCCGAGACCGGCCCGGCCCATGGCCCGCGTCCCGCCTCGTCCACGCCGCACACGAGCCCGCCGACCCGCTGGGCCAGCAGGGTCTCGAGCGTCAGGGTCGGGAATGCCTTACCCATCCCCCTCACCGTGCACTCCGGCGAAGGCCGGGGTCCAGTTGGAACACCCGGTCTTCCGATCTGTGGAACCGGCGCTCGATCCCGATCGCCCGTGACCGTGATCTGGTCCCCGGCCTTCGCCGGGGTGCACGGGGTGATTGTTGGATCACCAGGGTCACGACGCGCCCATGGCCCGGACGTCCTCGCAGCGGAAGCACCCGACGACATGGTCGTTGACCATCCCGGTCGCCTGCATGAAGGCATAGACGATCACCGGGCCGCAGAAATTGAAGCCTCGCGTCTTCAGGGCCCGGGCCATGGCGACCGATTGATCGGTCTGGGTCGGAATGTCCCCGCCGATGCGGATCCCCTGCACGGGTTCGGCGCCTGCGAACGACCACAGCCAGGCGGAGAAGTCCTCGCCGTTGTCCCGCATCTCGACGAAGATCTGCGCGCCCCGGATCGCCGCCTCGATCTTGGCGCGCGAGCGGATGATGCCGGGGTCGGCCATCAGCCTCTCACGGTCCGCATCGTCGAACTTCGCCACCACATCCGGGTCGAACCCGGCGAAGGCGGCCCGCAGGCTCTCGCGCTTCCTCAATATGGTGATCCAGGCCAGCCCGGCCTGGAACCCGTCCAGCACCAGCTTCTCCCACAGGGCGCGGGCGTCATACTCAGGCACGCCCCATTCGGTGTCGTGGTAGTCGACATACAGCGGGTCGGTCCCGCACCAGGCGCAGCGTCCGGGAGATTCGGTCATGGGGCGAGGCTAGCGGCTCGCAACCCCGATGTCCGCTTCCGAGCCATTACGACCTGTTAGTCCTTGGCCAGTTCTTCCCATCTCTTCAGTGCCGCATCGGCCCGCGCCACTTCAGCCTGCGCCTCACGGTAAGTCGCCCTGTCCCCGCTCTCAGCCTTCCCGACGGCAATACGAGCAGCCGCCATCGCATGGGTGGCCTCTATCCGTGCAGTGTCCTCGTTTCGCTGATCCATGACTTCCATGATCAACAGAACAGCCGCTGTAATTCCGATCGCGGCTCCGACCATGCGCCACAGAAGGAGAAACCGGGGGGTTGGCTGATACTCCGCAAGGGTCCGCCGCTCTTCGAAGAACTTTTCGGGTGCGCCGCCTTCGATCTCCCTCAACCGGCGGAGACGGGCATTCGTGGACGGCATGGCCCACTGACTGGGCCAGATCGCTATTGCTGCGCCGAGCGCCATAAGAAGAGCGAGATAGGAGACCATGAAACAATTTTGACTTGCATTTTTATGGTCTGTCAACCGGCGCTAACCACCCCAACCTGACATTCAACGGGTCCGCTTGCCTGCCGCCGCTGCCCCGGCCGTGGCTCCGAAACCAGACCGGATGCTCTGGCCCTATCCGTCCGCCATCCACTCCGGCCGCCGCGCCGTCACCGCCCGCCCGTCCACGGTCAGTTCGCCGTCGATCCGGTCCAGCCGCAGCAGCGCCACGGCCCCGCCGTCCCGGCCCGTCATCACCTCGCCCGCCCGCAGCTCGCCGTTCAGCACCTCGGTCCCCGGCGCCGGCGCAGGTCCCTCGAACACAATCGGCAGCATCCGCTTCTTGATCGCGCCGCGCCGCTTCATCCGCGACGTGGTCTCCTGACCCACGAAACACCCCTTGGCGAAGTCGATGCCGTTCAGCAGGTCGAAATTGGCCTCGATCGGATAGGTCCCGTCATCGACGTCCCGCGCCGGATCGGGGACCCCGACCGCCAGTCGGTGCGCCTGCCAGTCATCCTCGCTCGCGTTCGCGCCATGTTCGCCGATGGCGCGCCCGCCGAGCCCCGCCGTGCGCGGATCGGCGGTGAAGCCGCCCGCGACGCCCGGCCAGCTGACCGACACCGGCCGCTTATCGGCGGCGACCTCGACCTTCGCCCTCAGCCTGTAGATCGACAGCCGCTGGATCAGGGCGTCGCGCCGGTCCGCCGCCACATCCAGCACCACCCCATGCTCGTCGCCCCACAGGAACAGGTCGAACAGCAGCCGCCCCGGCGGCGACAGCATCGCCCCGAACCGCAGGGCGCCCGGCTCCAGGGTCTCCACGTCCTGGGTCAGCAGGCTGTGCAGGAACGGTTTCGCGTCCGGCCCGCTGACCTTCACCAGGGCGCGACTGTCGAGGCGGGCGATGCGATCGGTCATAAGCATCAGATAGGGAGCGGCGGGCGAAAAGGGGAGGGCGACGCCTCACACTCGCCACGAGAGAATCCGTATACGGTGCGCTCATGAACGTGCGTTTCCCCATTCTCTATATCGCCGAGGCCGAGGCGGAAGCCGCTGTCCTGTCGTCCGGCGCCCTGGCGCATCTCGTCGATGCCGTTCCGAACGCGGACTTCACCATCGTCGGCTCGGCCGCCTCCGCCCCCCTGTTCGCCGACACCCCGCGCCTGCGTCGCCTGATCGTCCTCGACAGGACCGGTCGCTGGGACTGGATCGCCCTGTGGAACCAGGTCCGCGACACCCGCTGGGGTCTCGTCGTCGACATGCGCGGCACGAGATTCTCCGAACGCCTGCGTCGCCAGAGGCGCGCGGTGCGCGGCTCCGACCTGCCGGGCCTGCACGCCGTCGAACAGGCCGCTCGCATCCTCCATCTCGACGACATCCCCGCGCCGCGTCTGTTCTTCAGCGAGGAGACCCATGCCGCCGCCGACGCCCTGATCGGGCCCGACACGGCCCCGCTTCTGGCGATCGGTCCCGGCGCCGACTGGATCGGCAAGCGCTGGCCGGCCGAACGGTTCGCCAAGGTCGCCGCGCCGCTTCTGGCCGATGACGGCCCGCTCGCGGGCGGCCGTCTGATGATCGTGGGCGAGGAGGCCGATCGTGACGCCGCCCACGCCATCCGGCTCGCGGTCCCCCGCAAACGGGTGATCGAGCTGCAGGGCAAGCTGACGCGGCTCCAGACGGCCGCCGCCCTGTCGCGCGCCTCCCTCTATGTCGGCGGCGACTCGATCTGGACCCAGCTGGCGGTCGCTGCGGGCGTGCCCTCGGTCGCCGTTTTCGGCCCATCGGACGATAGCCTCGTCGGCCCCTGGCAGGGCGTCTCGATCCGGGGCGAGCGGTCTCTGGAGGAGTTCAAGGCCGTCGATCCGCGCCTGAACCAGGCCATCCACCACATGCTCGGCCTGCCCGCCGACCGGGTCCTGCGCGCCGCGCGCGGCCTGCTGGCGAAAAAAAATCCGGTTCCGAACCAGGCGCCCGAAAATCCTGGCGTATAATACAGGCGAGAGCTCCGAGTGATCCGGACGCTTCGAATGCTTCGGACCCTTCGGACGGTGTTTTCAGTCTTGAGCGACCCGGACGCTTCGAACGCTTCGAACGCTTCGGACGGTGTTTTTCACGACCGGACCGCCCATGACCCGGACCCATGACCTGATCGTCCGCGGCGGGGAGGTGGTGAACCACTCCGGGCGCGGCCCGGCCGATGTCGGGGTGGGCGCCCGCCCGGTCCGCTTCCAGGACACGCTGCAAGCGTGACGCTTGCCCGGCCGCAACTGGGTCTGATCGGCTACGGCGCCTTTGGCCGCCTGACGGCCCGGCATCTGGCCGCCTGGTTCGATATCCTCGCCTTCGACCCGAATGCGGGCGCGAGCGACGGCTCTGCCCGGCTGACCGACCTCGCGACCGCCGCCGCCTGCCCGGTGGTGATCCTCGCCGTCCCGGTCGAGGCGCTCGCCGACACCCTGACAGCCATCGAGCCGCATCTGCAGGAGGGAGCCCTCGTCATCGACGTCGGCTCGGTCAAGGTGCTGCCCGCCCGGCTGATGGCCGATCGTTTGCCGGCCCATGTTCGGGCTGTGGGCTCACATCCCCTGTTCGGCCCCCAGAGCGCCCGCGACGGTATCACCGGCCTCCGCATCGCCGTCTGCCCGGTGCGGGGCGACCGGATCGCCCGCCGTGTCGCGGCCTTCTGCCGCCACGCGCTGAAGCTGAAGGTCTTTATCGTCTCGTCCGAGGACCACGACCGCGAGGCGGCGATGGTCCAGGGCCTGACCCACCTGATCTCGCGTGTGCTGCTCTCGATGGAGCCCCTGCCGACGCGGATGACCACCGTCAGCTTCGAGCGGATCATGCAGGCGGTGGAGATGGTGCGTTACGACTCCCCGGCCGTCTTCCGCGCCATCGAACGCGACAACCCTTTCGCCGCCGACGTCCGCCGTCGCTTCTTCGACCTGGCCGAACAGGCCCGGGCGGACCTCGATGGAGGACCTAGATCGAGAAGCTGACGCCGCAGCCGCAGCTGGTCGCCGCGTTCGGGTTGCGGATCACGAACTGGGCGCCCGCCAGTTCATCGACCCAGGCGATCTCGGAGCCCTTCAGGAAAGGAACCGAGATCGGGTCCACGAGCGCCGCCTGACCGTCGGTCTCGATCCGCAGGTCGTCCGCCTCGCCCGTCTCGACGAGGTCCATCCGGTACTGGAAGCCGGAGCAGCCGCCGCCGTCCACCGCCACGCGCAGCAGGACGGGATGACCCTCGACCTCCGCCAGCCGGGCCAGTCGTCTTGCCGCGCTCTCGGCCAGCACGATGCCCTGCGGCGCGCGTTTCGCGATCTTCAGTTCAGTCGGGGCCGGTTGGACGATGGTCATGCCTGCCTATATGAGGCTGCACAGGCCCGTTCGCAAAGGCCGTCCGTGAGAACATTGCGCTTGAGCCAGACCGACGCCCGCGCCCCCTACGCCGAACTGGCCGCCAACTCGCGCGGACGCCTTGTTCCGGAGGCGCCGAGCCGCACGCGCAACGCCTTCGCCCGCGACCGTGACCGGATCATTCACTCCACCGCCTTCCGCCGCCTGAAGGGAAAGACCCAGGTCTTCGTGGCGCACGAGGGTGATCACTACCGCACCCGCCTGACCCACTCGCTGGAGGTGAGCCAGATCGCCCGTTCCCTGGCCCACGCCCTGCGGCTCGACGGCGAACTGGCCGAGACCGTCGCCTTGGCCCACGATCTGGGTCACCCGCCCTTCGGCCATGCGGGCGAGGACGAACTTCAGGCCCGGATGGAGCCCTGGGGCGGCTTCGATCACAATGTTCAGACGTTCCGCGTCGTCACCAGGCTTGAGACCCGCTACCCGGCCTTCGACGGACTGAACCTGAGCTGGGAAACGGTCGAGGGCGTGGTCAAGCACAACGGGCCGGTCTCGCATAAGCTGGGCGAACCCGCCTGGCGCGCCATCGCCGACTTCGCGCCCGGCTGGGACCTGCGCCTCGACAGCTTCGCGTCGCTCGAGGCCCAGGCCGCCGCCATCGCCGACGATATCGCCTACAACAACCACGATGTGGACGACGGGGTTCAGGCGGGGCTGTTCACCCTGGCCGACCTCGCCGACGTGCCCCTGATCGGCCCGGTGCTGCACGAGACCCGCCGCGACTGGCCCGATCTGAACGGGCGGATGATCCGGCTGGAGGCCGTGCGACGCATGATCGGGGTCATGGTCGATGATGTCCTGGCAGAGACTGAACGGCGCCTGGCCGACGATAACATCCGGTCCGTCGAGGACGTTCGGACCGCCCGCCGGACCCTGATCCAGTTCTCCGATCCGATGATGGCGGAGCTGGGCGTGCTGCGCCGGTTCCTGTTCGAGCGGATGTATCGCCACTACCGGGTCAACCGGACCCGCAGCCAGGCGCGGCGCATCCTGGCCGACATGTTCCAGCTGTTCATGGCCGAGCCGGAGGTCATGCCGACGGAATGGGGCGAGCTG
This sequence comes from Brevundimonas subvibrioides, assembly GCF_002280785.1. Lineage (GTDB taxonomy): Bacteria > Pseudomonadota > Alphaproteobacteria > Caulobacterales > Caulobacteraceae > Brevundimonas > Brevundimonas subvibrioides_B. The sequence continues at coordinate 76,101 of NZ_NCEQ01000001.1, read as the reverse complement.
GCCGCAACCGGGGACCTGCAGAAGCGGGCGCGCGCCGTCTGCGACTACATCGCGGGCATGACCGACCGCTATGCGATCGAGGAGCACCGAAAGCTGTTCAACCTCGACCTCGCCCTCGATCTGTGATTCGAAAGAGACGCTGCAGGGGCTAGACTGTCAGGCCGGAGCGTCGATTCGCGCTCTGGTCCCCGAGAAGGCGACGACCATGTCCTATGACGACGACCAACGCCCCCGCGATCGCGGCGCCTATACGCCGCCGACCGATGACGACCTGCCGTTCAACCGCGGCGGCTTCGACGCCCGTCGCGGTCCGCCCGCCAAGGCCCCGCCGGTGACCCTGATCGTCAGCGCCGGCGTCCTGCTGGTGCTGATCATTGCGGTGGTCCTGTTCTATCGCTCGGGCTTGCGCTCCTCGACCGATGCCCCGCCGGCTGTCGGCACCCCCATCGCCCAGCTGAAGGTCGAGGCCCCGCTGGAGGCCCAGCCTGTCGATCCGGAAGCCGGCGTCGGTCTCTACGACCAGGCCGAGGATGCGGCCACGGCGCCCGAGTTCACGGCCCCGCCCGAAACCCCGCTTCCCCGTCCCGCCCCGCGCCCGATCGAGACCGCCGAGGCCCTGCCGCCCGCGCGTCCCGCGGCGCCCGCTCCCTCACGCCCGGCTGCTCCGGCCGCCACAACGCCCGCCCCGGTCGCCAACGGCGACGGCGGAGCGGCTGCGGTTCAGATCGGGGCCTTCTCCTCGACGGCCATCGCCGACCGGGAGTACGCCTCGGTCGCCGCCCGTTTCCCGCAGTTCGCCCGCAACGCCACCAAGCGGGTGCAGGAAGTCACGGCGTCAAACGGCTCGACCGTCTATCGCACCACCTTCACGGGCCTCAGCCGCGAAGACGCCCGCGCCTTCTGTTCCGCCATCGAAAGCGGCGGCGGCGACTGCCTGGTGCGATAGGGACTTGAGCAACAGCGCCGCCATCTATGGCTGTTCCGGAACCGTCCTGACGGCGGAGGAGCGCGCCTTCTTCGCCCAGGTGCGGCCGTGGGGTTTCATCCTGTTCCGGCGCAACGTCGACAGCCCGGAGCAGGTCCTGCGCCTGACGTCGGACCTTCGCGACAGCGTGGGCTGGGACGCGCCGGTGCTGGTCGATCAGGAGGGTGGACGGGTCCAGAGGCTGGGGCCGCCGCACTGGTCGAAATACCCGCCGGGCGACGCCTATCTGAAGGCGACCAACGATTGGCTCGCGGCCCGCGAACTGGCGCGGCTGGGCGGCCGGCTGATGGCGCACGACCTGAAGGCGGTGGGCATCAACATCGACTGCGCGCCTGTGCTGGACGTGCCGACGCCGGGCGCCCACGACATCATCGGCGACCGCGCCTACGCCAGGGATCCGGCGACGGTGGCCCAGCTGGGCCGGGCGGTGGCGGAAGGTCTGCTGGCCGGCGGCGTCCTGCCGGTGATCAAGCATATGCCCGGTCATGGCCGCGCCTTCGCCGACAGCCACAAGGAACTGCCGACGGTGCATGCCGACCTCGACACCCTGGACGACTGGGACTTTGCACCGTTCAAGGCCCTGTCGGACATGCCCATCGGGATGACGGCCCACATCGTCTTTACGGCCATCGACAGGAAGCGGCCGGCGACCCAGTCGAAGAAGGCGATCAAGTTGATCCGCGAGCATCTGGGTTTCGGGGGCCTGCTTCTGTCCGACGATCTCTGCATGAACGCCCTGTCGGGGACGCTGACGGAGCGGGCGGAGCGGTCGCTGAAGGCCGGATGCGACCTCGTCATCCACTGGACCGGCGACATGGCCGAGATGCGTCAGGTGGCCGAGGGCGTGCACCGGCTGAAGGGCGGGGCGGCGAAACGAGCGGAGGCGGCGCTGGCCCGGATCGTTCACACGCCGGAGCCGCTGGATGTCCGCGAGGCGCGCGACCGGTTCGACGCCCTGCTCGGCGGTCGGCTCGACGCCTCGAAGGGACCGGATGTGGGCGAGGCGCAGGCCCCGTCATGAGCGAGGCCTTCCAGCCCAATCTGGACTTCACGGCGGCGCAGGAGGTCGATGCGCGCGACGCCTTCGTGGTCGATCTCGATGGCTACGAGGGACCGCTGCACGTCCTGCTGGCCCTGGCGCGGACGCAGAAGGTCGATCTGCTGAAGCTGTCGATCACCCGGCTGGCGGAACAGTATCTGGCCTTCGTGCATGAGGCCCGGCGGCGGAACTTCTCCTTGGCCGCCGACTATCTGGTGATGGCGTCATGGCTGGCCTATCTGAAGTCTCGGCTGCTGTTGCCCCGGACCGAGAAGGGCAAGGGCGACGAGCCGCCGGCGGAGGAAATGGCCGCCGCCCTGGCCTTCCGGCTGCAGAAGCTCGAGGCGATGCGGAAGGCCTCCGACGCCCTGCTGGCCCGGCCGCAGTTGAAGCGCGACGTGTTCACGCGGGGGGATCCGCAGGCGACGGTCATCGTCCCGTCCGACCGGATCGACGCCAGCCTGTACGAGCTGATGGCGGCCTATGTCGGCCAGCGGCGGCGGGAGCAGGCCCGGCACTACAACCCCGGCCAGCGGGTCGAGGCCTATCCGCTGGAGGCGGCGCGGGACTGGCTGCGCGAGATCCTGCCGCGTATGGCCGACTGGACGCCTCTGGAGCGGGTCGCGCCTGTCCGGGACGGCGAGGGGCCGAGCCAGGCCAGTCTGACCGCATCGACCCTGTCGGCCAGCCTTGAGCTGGTCAAGGAGGGCGCGATGGATGTGCGTCAGGAGAAGGCCTTCGACGAGGTCTGGCTGAAGCGGCGCGGGCAGGGCCAGCCGCTGGAGCTGACGCCATGAGCGGCGTCCAGTTCGCGCCCGACGAAGGCGAGATCGAACGGCGGGTCGAGGCCCTGCTGTTCGCGGCGGCCGGACCGCTGTCGGCGGCGGATATCGCCCGAAGGTTGCCCGAGGGCGCGGAAGTGGGGCGGGCCATCGCCGGTCTGCGGGCCCGCTATGAGAGCCGGGGGGTGGAACTGGTCTGTGTCGCCGACCGGTGGAGCTTCCGCACGGCGGGCGACCTCGGCTTCCTGATGACCGAGGAGCGGGAAGAGCCGCGCCGGCTGTCCAGGGCGGCGCTGGAGACCCTGGCCATCATCGCCTACCACCAGCCCGTCACCCGGGCCGAGATCGAGAGCGTGCGGGGCGTGTCGATCTCCCGGGGGACGCTGGACCTGCTGCTGGAGATGGGGTTCGTGCGGCTGAGGGGCCGTCGGCGGACGCCGGGGCGGCCGGTGACCTATGCGACGGCAGACCGGTTCCTCGAGCATTTCGGCCTGGCCAGCCTCTATGACCTGCCGGGCGCGGCGGAGATGAAGGCGGCGGGGCTGCTGGACCTGTCCCTGCCCGTCGGGTTCGAGGTTCCGGACCCGTCGCGGTCGGGACCCGAGGAGGAGGACCCCATCGAGGACGGCGATGCGCCTGAGTTCGCCCAGGACTTCGTGGGCGACTGATCCGGGACCGACTCGGGTTGACGTCCGGGGGGTGTCTGGCTATACGCACGCCTCCGCCGCCGGGCTTCCGCGCGGCTTTTCTATTTCTATTTGCCTCCAGCCTGCGCTGAGCAGCGAGCCGCCGAGCGGCAAGCGTCAGCGCCACCAAGGATTTCAGACCATGAAGGTCCGCAGCTCGCTCAAGTCGCTCAAGACCCGTCACCGCGACTGCAAGGTCGTTCGCCGCAAGGGCGTCGTCTTCGTGATCAACAAGACGGACCCGCGCTTCAAGGCGAAGCAGGGCTAAGGGCATTCCGGTTCGCTAACGGCGACGACGCGGTCGTCGCCTGCTTGAGCTGAGAACTACCCACAGGTCGCGGACTTTGTCCGCGACCTTTTTCGTGCCCGGCGTTGAGCCTGTGCCTCTGGCATGGTTAGCGTCCCCGCTCTTCTTTGTTGCCCTGCCGCCCCCTGGGCGACCCGAGGGCGGCCAGCCTGATACACGGAGACCTCCCATGGCCGACGACGCCACTTTCGACGCCTCGCCGGACGTCATGAACGCCACGGCCCAGGGTCGTCTGCGGACCATCATCGAGCGCATCGAGCGTCTCGAAGAGGACAAGGCCGCGATCATGGCTGACATGAAGGAGGTCTTCCTCGAAGCCAAGGGCGAGGGCTACGACGTCAAGATCCTGCGCAAGGTCATCCGCATCCGCAAACAGGACAAGGCCAAGCGTCAGGAAGAGGACGCGATCCTGGACCTGTATCTGTCGGCGCTCGGCGAGATCTGATCCTGAAGCGGACGCCCATCGCGGGCGGTCCGAAGACCCAACCCCGAAACAAGGGGGCAGGGTCACTCAAGCGCTCGACCGGGATCAAGCCCGGGGCGGGCTTCCAGACGAAGAACAAGCCCTCGCCCAGCCCGTTCGAGGCCGAGCGCGAGGCCGCGCGTCGCAAGGCGCTGAACGCCCTCAAACGCGCCAAACGCGCCGCCGACAAGGCGGGGATCGCCCTGTCCGACTGGGAGGGGGAGTTCATTGAGGGCGTCTCTGACCGCATCAAGACCTACGGCCGCGCCTTCGGCGATCCGGAGAAGGGCGCGCCGGGTCAGGCCCTGTCGTCGATGCAGGGCCGCAAGCTGAAGGAGATCACCGCCAAGGCCAACGGCGAAGAGCCGAAGCGGCGCTGGAGTCGCAAGACGCCGCCGGCCGACGAATCCTGATCCCCGACGTCCGGATCGTCCGGACGAAAACTGGCGGACGAAACGGACGAAACGGACGAAACGGACGAAACGAGAGAAAAGTCGTTTCGATTCAAAAATCTGACGCGACCCCTGTTTCGTCCGTTCGACAGGGAGGCGGGCGTTGGCCCACTCGCGGCGCGATGATTGTCAAAGACCCGACGGACAGGTGGGGAGCCGGTCGCGAGGTCGCAAGACGTGATTAGGAATAAACTCATATTTACATCGCCGCGACCCCGTCCTGGGGGGATGATCGCTTTCGACCCGTTGCAGACGGTCGGCATGTCCACAGCCAGGAGAAAGACACGCCGCGGCCCAGCTTGACGAAGGTTGGCTGGCGAGAGCTAAGTGACGCCGCCACAACCGGAGCGCGCTATGTTGTTGATCTCCCTTTTGTCCGCGATGGTCTTTCAGGACGCGCCTGTCGCCCATCCCGAGACGCCGCAGCAGTTTCGAAACCGGAGCTCCACTTACGTCCAGGGAACGCTCAATGTCGCCTCAGGCGAGCGGGCCACCCTGCGTCAGAACGCTGACGGAACCTATGACCTGATCCGGGTCGACCGGATCCAGATGCGAGACGTCTTGCCGCCGACGGACCGATCGACTGCGGCCGTCAACGATGCGGACGCCGGAACCCTGAGGTTCGCCCTGCAAAGTCGCCAGGATGTCGGTTCCATACTGAAGGTTGAGAACGGCCAGTCCCAGGGGCTCGCCTATTCAGGGTTCATCGTGCGCTACGTCGGCGGACAGGCGCGCGGTCCCGACCCGACGTCGGTGTGTACCGTGCCGCCAGGAATGGCCACTTATGAGCACTGGCCGGAGCCCATCATCCAGGTCGTGATCGGGGGCCTCCAGCGCTCCGACGATACCGTGCCGACCTGCCCCCCGCACCTCGAGAACCCGCCCGACGCTGCGGCAGATGCCCTTACAACGGAGGGTGAACACCTCGGGCGGCTATCGACCCTGTTCGCCCTGTGTGAGCCCTACTACAGCGTCGATATCGCTGTCGGGCACCGCCTCGCCGACGATTTCGAGCGGCGCTCGCAAGAGGCTGGTTGGACGGACGAACGACAGGTTGGAGCCTATGATCGGGGCCGCGAGGTGGAACGCGCCGAGGTGGGTATCGTCATGAATGCGGCCGGCCTGACGCCGCAGGAGGCGCGTCGCCTACTGCGCGACATGTACCCGCGCCTGAAGTCCCGGTGCCAATATCTGTCGCAGCAGGTCCCTGGCGCGGTTTCGGGCCTGGAGACCGGTGACCGACGCCTGGACGCTGCCGCCCGTCGCTACCGCTAGGTGAATCGATAGGGTTCAGGCTCATCGAGCCGTACCAGACGTATCCAGAGCGATTGATGCCCTATCTGGTTTTCATGGAGAAGCCGCTCGATTGAGCGGCGATCAAGGTCTGCTGGCGGCGCCAATCGAGGCCGTGCACCCCGGCCTTCGCCAGGGTGCACGGTGGGGGTGGCGGCCGCTAGAACAGGATCTTGCGCAGGCTGATCGAGAAGACGCGCCCCTGTGGATCCAGGAAGTCGGGCTGGTAGTTCAGCGGGACCGTGCCGGTCGAGGACGTCACCTCGGTGCGGCTGTCGAACAGGTTCTGGATGCCGAAGTTGAGGCGCGTGCCCTTCAGGATCGGGAATTTCTCGACCCAGCTGGTCCTCTGGGTCAGGTCGGCGAAGACGTTCAGGCTGACCGTGGTCTGGTCGCTGAAGGCCAGGTCCGAGCCGCCCGCGCCGCCGTCGACGCGGGTCGCCTGACGCCAGTTGGCGTTGAGGAATGAGCCGAAGCCGTTGCGGAAGACGCCGCCCTGGACCTGGATCTCGTTGCGGGACGTGCCGCCGCGGGCGCCGGTGGCGTCCCCGTCCAGCAGGTCCAGCTCGGGCAGGCTGTCGCGGATGCTCACCGTGTCGGTGAACCGGACCGTATGATAGATGGACAGGTTGAAACGGCCCTGGCCCGGCTGCATGCCGCCGCCCCGGCCGCCGCCGCCTCCTCCGGCGGGCGGGCCGCCCGCGCGGACCTGCGGGCCGCCGGCGCCCGGAGGCGGACCGCCGGCGGGACGCCCGCCGCCCATCATCATCATCATGCCGCCGCCGCCGCCCATGGCTGCTGCCGGGTTGGGCGTGCCGAAGGAGCGCGAGAAGTTGAAGCCGGTGCGCAGCTCCGACCGCTCGGTGCGGGCGAAATTCAGCGGCCGGGCGTCCAGGGCGATCAGGTTGCCGCTCGCATCGCGCGTGAACCGTTCTGGCAGGGCCGCCTCGAGGTCGGCGGTGATGGTCGGGAAGGCGATGATCGCATCATTGACGATGGTGCGGGTGTAGTTGGAGCTGACGGACAAGTCCTGCTGGGACAACGGCCTGAAGTTCACGCCCAGGGCCAGGACCTGACGATCCTCGGGGTTGAGGTTCGGGTTGCCCCCGCTGACGCGGGTGATCTGGACCGTCCGGCCGGTGCGGAAGTCGAACACCGAGGCGTTGGGCGTCGAGATGGTCGGATCGTTCAGCTGCTGGATCGTCGGCGCGCCTTCCTCGTCCTTGTAGCTGAAGCTCAGGGACAGGGGGGGGATCGGGGTCCAGTTCGCGCCGGCGCCCAGGGTGACGAGGCCGCCGATGTCGGACGCCTCGTCATAGCCTGCATTGGCGGTGACCGAGAGATCGCCGAGACCGGCGAGCACGTCGTTGCTGCGGCTGGCGATCGGCAGGGAGAAATTGACCGTGCCATAGGCGCGGTCGCGGCCGATCGCGCGCTCCGAGAAGACGCCGCCCCGGGTGCTTTGCGAGTTGAGGTCGCGGGTGTCGACGCCGACCTTCCAGGTCGAATAGAGGCCGCCGGCGGGCGCCTGGAGCAGGTTGCCCATGACGACGCCTTCCAGCAGGCCGCCGCTGGCGACGGAGTTGGCGGTGTCGGTCAGGCGGGTGAAGCTGGAGGCGGAGAGGGCGCCGAAGGGGTTCAGGGTGCCGGCGGTGACGGCGGTTTGCGCCGCCGTGGCGCTGAGGCCGCGGCCGGTCGTGGTGTCGGTCTCGACCCGGTCGTAGGCGCCCTGCAGGGTCCAGCGCCAGTTGTCGCCGACGAAGCCGTCGAGCAGCAGGCCCAGGTTGGCCGTCGAGGTGTCCGTGTCACGGGTCAGGGCGCCGGCGTCGCCGATGAACCGGTAGACGGCGACGTCGCGGCTGAAGGGCGAACCGTTGCGGCCGGCCGGCGCGATCAGGGTCACCCCGGGCAGTCCGCCGTAGGAGAAGCTGGAGGCCTCGACCAGGTTGAGACTGACCGTGCCCTTGGTTGTCGAGTTCAGATCACGCGCGATGGAGGCGTTCAGCGTCGTCGTGTCGCCGCGCGGCAGCAGGGTGCGATAGTCGCTGAGGTTTCCGGTGCGTGGGGCGTTGGCGCCCGCGGCGAACTGGGCGAGCGTCGGATTGGCGACGCCGGGGTTGGCCGCGACCACGGCCGCCAGGGCCGGGTCGATCGGGGTCCCGTAGGGGATGCCGGCGACGTTGCCGATCAGGTCGAAGGGCTGGGAGCCCGGTTCGCGGGTGATGTCGCGTTCGCTCTCGAACAGGGCTGTGTCGTGCTGGCGCTCCAGGCTGACGTTGATGCGGGTGCCGTCGATGATGCTGAAATAGCTGGTTTCGGCTTCGGTCGAGGTGCGGCCGCCCTGGGTCGGCGCCCGGTTGGACAGCTCGGCCGTCGCCTGGCGGAACTGGGCCTTCAGGACGATGTTCACGACCCGCTGATCGGCCGTGTAGCCGTAGGTCAGGGCGACCTGTTCCGGCAGGATCTCGGTGCGTTCGATGGCCTCGAACGGGATGTTGCGGATTTCCTGGAAGCCGGAGGTGCGGCGACCGTTCAGCAGGACGACGGGGCCGCCGGAACCGCGCGAGCTGCGGGTCAGGGGCTCCAGCGCCGTCAGCAGTTCGGCGATGTTGGAGGCGCCGTAGGCGCGCAGCTGTTCGGCATCCAGGACGAGATCGGGCGGGACGTCGCCCTGGACGCCGCCGCGCAGGCGGGTTCCATCGACCACGACGTCGTCGACCACGTCGGCGTCTCCGGCGGGGGCGCCTGTCGGGAGGTCCTCCTGATCGTCATCCTGAGTCGCCGGAGGTGTCGTCTGGGGCGTGGCCTGCGCCGCGGGAGCGGTCGTCTGCGGCGGGGGCGCGGTCTGGATGGCGCCCGAGGCGAGGGCATAGAGCAGGGCGGCGGCGATGGTCATTCAACAATCCGAACGAGGCGTGGGGGAGACGCTCGTCGGGAGGCGAACGCGCAGCGCTGCGATCGATCCGACGGCCTGGTTATACGGCTCAGTCATCATGATCCGTCGCGGCGGCAATGTGGCGCTTTGTTGCAGCCCTGCGTCGCGAAGGAAAACTGTGGTTTTCGAGCCGCATCCGGACCTTCCTCCTCCCCATCGCTAGGCGACGGGGAGGAGGCGATCGAAGATTATCCCGCCTCCTTGAGCGCACCCTCCAGCCCCTGCTCGCGGACCTTGCGGTAGAGGGTCGAGCGGCCGATGCCGAGGCGACGGGCGATCTCCGACATATGGCCGGCATAGACCTCGATGGCGTGCTGGATCAGGTCGCGTTCGATGTCCTCCAGCGTGCGCAGATGGCCGCGTTCGTCGAGGATCCTGATCGGCTGGTCCGGCAGGGGCGGCAGGTCGGCGTAGTTCATGATCGCGGCCGACGGCGCCTCGGCCTCCAGCGGCATGGCGACGCCCGAGATGGCCGGGAAGTCGTGCGGCTGCAGGAAGGGAGCGTCGGCCAGGACGATGGCGCGATAGATGGTGTTCTCCAGCTGGCGAACGTTGCCGGGCCAGTCGAAGGCGGTCAGCAGGGCCAGGGTCTCGGGCGAGGCGCCGGCGATCCGCTTGCCTTCCTCGACGTTGAAGCGGCCGATGAAGTGGTCGATCAGGGCCGGGACGTCCTCGCGGCGCTCACGCAGGGACGGGGCCTCGATCGGGAAGACGTTGAGGCGATAGAACAGGTCCTCGCGGAACCGGCCCTCGGCGACGGCGCTCGACAGGTCGCGGTTGGTGGCCGAGACGATGCGGACGTCGACCTTGACCGCGCGCTTCGAGCCCACCGGGTCGATCTCGCCCTCCTGCAGGGCGCGCAGCAGCTTGACCTGCATGTCCAGCGGCAGTTCGCCGATCTCGTCGAGGAACAGGGTGCCGCCGTTGGCCTCCATGAACTTGCCGAGGTGTTTTTCGGAGGCGCCGGTGAAGCTGCCCTTCTCGTGGCCGAACAGGATGGACTCGACGAGGTTGGCGGGCAGGGCGCCGCAGTTGACCGCGACGAAGGGCTTGCCGGCGCGGTCACTGGCGCCGTGCAGGGCGCGGGCGATGACCTCTTTACCCACGCCGCTCTCGCCGGTGATCAGGACCGGGATGGACGACTTCGCCGCGCGGGCGCCGAGCTGTTTGACCATCTGCATTGGGCGGCTGTCGCCGACCAGATCGGCGAAGGTGACGCGGCCGGCGACATGCTTCTTCAGACGGCCGACCTCGGCGGTCAGCTGGGTCAGCTGCAGCGCGTTGCGGATGCCGACCAGGATGCGTTCCGGGCTGGCGGGTTTGATGAAGAAGTCCTGGGCCCCGGCCTGCATGGCCTTGACCACGGTCTCGATGCCGCCGTTGGCGGTCAGGACGATGACGGGGGTGGTGACGCCTGCGGTGCGGATCTCGGCCAGGGCCTCCATGCCGCTCATGCCCGGCATGACGAGGTCGAGCAGGACCACGTCGGCCCCGCCGCCCTTGGTCAGGCGGTCGATGGCCTCGCCGCCGGATTCGGCGTGGACGACGATATAGCCTTCGCGATCCAGAACCGCCTGGACGAGGCGGCGCTGGGTCGGATCGTCGTCGACCACCAGAACGGTCTTGGCCATGTGCGGGCGCCCTTTGTCATCACCGATGGGGGGTCGCGTTCGAGGTGCGCGACTGACCCGTTTCGGGACGGTTTTAGGCCCGATGCGGTGAAGATCGGGTGAGAGGGCGTGGTGTGCGCAGGGTTAACCGCCGAACCAGCCGTCCTGGCCGGGATGGCGGACGCAGGCGTCGTCGCTGGGCTGGAACCGCCCGGCCGCGCGACTTCCGGCCATCAGGTCCGGCCAGGGCGAGGGGCTGGGTCGGACCAGGCCCTTGCGGATGGCGTCGCGCGGATCGACGGCGTCCTCGCCTTCGCATCGGCTGGTGCGCCATGCGCCCTGGTTGACCCAGCCGTCCGGCGTACGGGCGAACAGGCTGATGTCCCACGGACGGGCCAGCAGCACTTCCGATGCGCCGTCTTCATTCAGGTCCATCGTCGTGGCCAGGCAGTCGTCGCTCGCCTTGCAGCTCTCGCGGGGATCGCCCTCGGACACGGGGACGACAAATCCTTGTGGCAGGGTCGCGTCCGTGGGCCAGACGGCGATGACCGGCGTCATCGTCGGGGCGGGGGCGTCCTCCGTCAGATCGGTACGGTTGGTCGAGGCCTGGGCCTCGGCGGCGCGACGGGCGATCTCGGGATCGGTTGAGGCGGCCAGGGTCGCGAGCGCCGCGCGACCGGTCTTGCCGCTCTCGAACGCCAGGAAGGCGTAGTCGAACTTGCCCGGCGCGACCTTGCCGCTGTTCAGGCGGGCGACCTGATCCGCGACCGACAGGCGGGCGGGGTCGGCCAGCGGGGTGAACAGGGCGAGGATGACGGCGACCACGAGGACGGCGGTGACGATGTTCGTCATCTCCAGCGCCTTCATCCACGGCGAGCCCTTGCGGATGAGGGGAATGATCGCGCCGAGGCCATAGCCGATGGCGTAGGCGGCGCCGACGAGGGCGCAGGCGACGGCGATGATCCTGTCGGGCGTCAGGCCGTGCTGGCCGATCCGCAGGCTGAGACCCCAGAAGGCGATCAGGACCAGGGGCGTCAGCAGGACCGAGGCGACGCGGACGGCCACGCGCAGCACGGCGGGCGGCAGGTTGTCGGCGCGGCCGTCCTGATACGCCGCGTTGATGAGGATGATCAGGCCGCCGGCGGCGGACAGGACCAGGGCGGTCGCGCTGCCGGTCTCCCACAGGCCGTCGAGACCGGTGAAGGGCAGGGCGGCGAGGAAGCCTCCGACCAGAACGGTCAGGACCAGCAGCAGCCAGGACAGCAGCATCAGGGCGACGGTGCGCACGCCCCGGATCAGGCCGTCGCGCACGTCGGTCAGATGGACGGCCGTGGCGAAGGCGAGACCGGTCAGGGGCAGGGAGAACCAGCCCTCCTCGATCAGGTCGCCGAGGAAGCTGAGGCCGATGATGTTGAACAGGGCGGCGCCGAGGAACAGCAGCAGCCAGAAGGCGCCCGCGAAGGCGATCGACAGCACCAGCTGCACCCCCGCCATCCAGGCGGCGTCGAAATAGGCGGGGAAGGAGGCGATCAGCTTCCGCTCGCGATCGGCCGGGACGATCAGATGATGGGCGATGAACAGGGCCGCCGCCGAGAAGGCGAACAGGGGGAAGGTCATCTCGCGGCCGACGTCGCCCGCCTGACGCGCCACGTCGTGCCAGGCGAGGAAGGCCAGGGCCGCCGCCGCGACGACGCCCCAGATCGCCAGGGTCGGCCAGCGCAACCGCCCGACGCCGGCCAGCAGGGGCGGCGGCAGGAAGAGGGCGACCAGCACCAGGGGGCCGAAGGTCTCGGGGAAGCGCGAGGACCAGGTCGCGCCCTCGCCCTCGGAGGCGCGGACCAGCAGATAAAGGGCGATCCCCTGCGCCAGACCGATCACCAGCCGGACCAGTCCGACGAGGCGGTCGTTCTGGCCCAGGTCGCTGCGGCCCGCAGTGTCTGTCTGGTCGGTCATGTCGTGTCTCCCCCGGAGCGTGACCATGAACCGGGGTGCGGCGTCGGGGAAGCTACGTTTCCTGACGGACGGCGCGAGCCAGGTAGCAGCCGCGCGGGGCGAAATGGATATGGGCCTGTGCGACCGCCGGGTTCGCGAACCACTGCGCCAGCCGGTCGTCGAGGTCGGCGCCCTCGATGACCTGGCCCTCGATCATCATGTTGCTGCGGTCGTAGACCCGCAGCGACAGGGGGCGTTTGCGCAGCATCTCGGGCGCCTCGGCCGCCGGTTCGGCCCTGACGGCGGCCTCGCGCACGAAGATCGGGCCCGAGGCGCGATAGGGCGAGGCGGGATCGGTCAGGTGGGCGTGGTTGACGAGCACGAGGGCCTCGCCCGCCTCGGTGTCCTGGAGGCTGACGCGGCAGGGGGCCCGGCCGGGGGCGTCGGCGACCCAGCGGCGGGCGCCGACCTCGGCCAGTTCGGCGTCGGTCATGGCGAAATAGGCGGTGAAGGGTTCCAGCGGCAGGGCTTCGATGCGGTAGGTCATGGGGGTCTCTCCGTGTTCGCCGGGAGAGATGCGACGAACCGCGCCACGCGTCTGGCGGGTTTCGGCCGTTGCGCCACGGCCTCGGCGACCCCACAACGAAAGGCATGAACGCCCCCTTCAAAGCCCCGCCCCATCCTGTCGATCCCGCCGAGCCGCCTCTCTGGGACCTGTCCGATCTCTATGCGTCGCGCGAGGACGCGCGGATCGCCGCCGATCTGGAGGCGGCGCGGACGGCGGTCGCCGGACTGAACGAGCTGCAGGGCCGGTTCGTCGGCGAGCGCGCCGATGCGAAGGCGCTGGGCGCGACGCTTGATCGGGCCATCACCCTGTACGAACAGGCCTCGGAAAAGCTCGGCGCCCTGGGCGCCTATGCCTTCCTGGCAGCCTCGACCAACCGGGCCGATGCGGGCGCGCAGGGGTTCGAGGCGGATCTGCGCGAGAAGATCACCGCCATCGCCACTCCGACCGTCTGGCTGACGCTGGAGATCAACCAGCTGGAAGAGGCCGAGATCGAGGCGGCGCTGTCTGCCGATGATGGCGCAGCGAAGTGGAAGCCGTGGCTGCGGCGGGTGCGGGCGATGAAGCCGCACGAACTGTCCGGCGAACTGGAGACCTTCATCGCTGAACGGATGCCGATCGCGGCGCAATGGCCACGGCTGTTCGACGAGACGTGTGCGGCGCTGCGGGTCGAAAGCGGCAAGGAGAGCCTGACCCTGGCCGAGGCGCTGAACCAGCTGTCCGACCCCAGGCCGGCGAAGCGACGTTCGGCGGCGGAGGGGCTGAACACGGCGCTGGCGGCGCGGACCTCGACGCTCGCCCTGGTGCTGAATACCGTCGCGGCCGACAAGGCGATGGAGGACCGCTGGCGCGGCTTCAAACGCCCGGCCGACAGCCGACACCTGGCCAATGAGGTCGACGGCGAGTCCGTAGACGCGATGGCCGATGCGGTCGCCGCCGCCTATCCGAAACTGTCGCACCGCTACTATGCGCTGAAGGCGAAGGCCCTCGGCAAGGCCAAGCTGGACCAGTGGGACCGCAATGCGCCGCTGGAGACGACGGCGCCGCGCGGCTTCGACTGGACCCAGGGGCGTGAGCTGGTGCTGGAAAGCTTTGGCGATCTGGGCGGGGAGTTCGCGCAGGCGGCCGGTCGGTTCTTCGACAAGCCCTGGATCGACGGGCGCGCGCGGGCCGGGAAACAGTCGGGCGCCTATGCCCATCCGGTGACGGCCGACCGCCACCCCTATGTCTTCCTGAACTGGATGGGCGAGCGCCGCGACGTGCTGACCCTGGCCCACGAACTGGGGCACGGGGTGCACCAGACCCTGGCGGCCGGGAACGGGACGCTGCTGGCCGATACCCCGCTGACCCTGGCCGAGACGGCGTCGATCTTCGCCGAGGGCCTGACCTTCGACCGGCTGCTGGCGACGGCGCCCAGGGCCGAGCAGCGCGGCCTGCTGGCCGGGCGAATCGAGGACGGGCTGAACACCGTGGTGCGCCAGATCGCCTTCCACCGCTTTGAGACCCGGTTCCACGACGAGCGGGCGAAGGGCGAGGTCTCCGCCGACCGGCTGGGCGAGCTGTTCCTTCAGGAAATGAGGGCCTCGCTCGGCCCGGCGGTGACGCTGAACCCCGGCTACGAAGCCTGGTGGAGCTATGTCAGCCACTTCGTCCACTCGCCCTTCTATGTCTATGCCTATGCGTTCGGCGACCTGCTGGTGGCGGCCCTGATGGAGACGCGGCGCGCCGATCCGGACGGGTTCGCGCCCCTGTATCGCGGCCTGCTCGCGGCCGGAGGGACGAAGACCTATGTCGAGGCGCTGGAACCGTTCGGTCTAAATCCGCGCGACCCGTCCTTCTGGACCATCGGCACGAAACGGCTGGAACGACTGATCGATCAGTTCGAGGCGCTGGGCTAAATCCTCCCCCGTCGGGGGAGGTGGCTCGAAGCGTAGCGAAGAGACGGAGGGGGCTCGCTTCAGATGCCGCAGTCGCGGCTAGCCCCCTCCACCGCTTCGCGGTCCCCCTCCCCCAATGGGGGAGGATTTCGCGGGGCGCCTTGAGCCTTACCCCCGCATCGCTATAAGACCGCCCAAACGCCTCTCCGACGGACGCAGACTCATGGCCGACCATCATTCCCCGACCGAACACGCCGATCACGACGCGGATGCCTATGTCCACGGCAAGATGACGGTCGAGGAGCAGACCGCGACCTACAGCCTGTTCATGAACCTCGCCAAGTGGGGCTCGCTGGTCATCGCTGCGGTGCTGCTGTTCCTGACGCTGTGGTTCCAGCCGGGCGGCAGCTTCATCGCCGGGGCGATCGGTGGCGGGGTTCTGGCCGTTGCCGGCTTCCTCTTCCTGAAGGGCGGCAAGGCGTCTCACTAAGCAGAGCGCTACTGCTCGGCTCGCGGAGCCTCGCGGGGCCTCTCTAATGAGCGCTGACCTTGCCTGGACGCTATCCCTCGCCCCCGGGGCACGATCCTGGATCGGCCCGGGGACAGGCCAGGGCGGTCACTCCCCACGTGAGTGCGGGTCGGCTCGTGCGCGTGCGAGCATGGATCATGCGGCCTTCTGATTGAACTTTGCCGACTTTCCGCCTTTGACGCATACCTGTCCCAGCGCCTAACGTTCTCCGATCCAGTCTGGATGGGGAGATTCGTTTGGCCGTCGCCATCGCCGTGACCCGGGAACGCCGTGAGGGCGAGACCCGCTGCGCCGTCACTCCCGAGACCGTGAAGAAGTTCACCGCCCTGGGCGCGACCGTGACGGTCGAGGCGGGCACGGGCCTGGGCTCGTCCATTCCCGACAGCGAGTATGTCGCGGCCGGCGCCACGGTGAAGCCGGACACCCGCGCGACCCTGGACGGCGCCGATCTGGTGCTGAAGGTGCGCGGTCCGACGGCGCAGGAGATTTCGGCGCTGAAGCCGGGCGCGGTCGTCGTCGCCCTGCTGGACGCGTATCGCGAGAAGGACACGGTCGCGGCCATGGCGGGCGCCAATGTCACCGCCTTCGCCATGGAATTCGTGCCCCGGATCACCCGGGCCCAGGTCATGGACGCCCTGTCGTCCCAGGCCAACCTGGCCGGCTATCGCGCCGTGATCGAGGGGGCCTATGCCTATGGCAAGGGCTTCCCGATGATGATGACGGCGGCGGGCACGGTCGCCCCGGCCAAGGTCTTCATCATGGGCGTCGGCGTCGCGGGTCTGCAGGCCATCGCCACGGCCCGGCGTCTGGGCGCGGTGGTCACCGCCACCGACGTGCGGCCGGCGACCAAGGAACAGGTCGAATCTCTGGGCGCCAAGTTCCTCGCCGTCGAGGACGAGGAGTTCAGGAACGCCCAGACGGCCGGCGGCTACGCCAAGCCGATGTCGCCCGAGTATCAGGCCAAACAGGCGGCCCTGACCGGCGAGCACATCAGGAAGCAGGACATCGTCATCACCACCGCCCTGATCCCCGGCCGCGCGGCGCCGGTTCTGGTCAGCGCCGAACAGGTGGCCTCGATGAAGCCCGGCAGCGTGCTGATCGACCTGGCGGTCGAGGCGGGCGGCAATGTCGCCGGGTCCAAGCCGGGCGAGGTGGTTGTGACCCCGAACGGCGTCTCGATCGTGGGCTACACCAACCTGCCGGGGCGGATCCCGTCGGATGCGTCGAGCCTGTACGCCAAGAACCTGGTCGCCTTCGCGGGCCTGCTGATCAAGGACGGCGCGCTGACGGTCGATCTGGAGGATGAGATCCTCAAGGCGTCGGTGGTCACCCACGGCGGGGCCGTGGTGCATGAAGGGGTGCGGGGGTGATCGCCGTCGTTCGCAGATTTCCGCTTCGATGCGGCCTGCTGGCGCTCACTGTGATCGCCTTGCCGATCGTCATGTGGAATGCTTGGCCGCTCGGCTCCGGACTCGCTCTGGCATTCATTGTCCAGGCGGTTGGTCTTGCGCGGGCAATCGGCCTCGAACCCGCTGACGACCCCGCAGCCCCCCAAAACCGGAAAACCAGCTGATGGAACACGTCGATCCCACCGTCTTTCGCCTGGCCATCTTCGTGCTGGCGATCTTCGTCGGCTACTATGTCGTCTGGTCGGTCACGCCGGCCCTGCACACGCCCTTGATGGCCGTGACCAACGCCATCTCCAGCGTCATCATCGTCGGCGGCCTGATCGCGGCGGCGGCCGTGTCGGGCGAGGCGACGGGCCCCAACGCCTGGATCGCCAAGGGCGCCGGCGTCGCGGCTGTGACGCTCGCCAGCGTCAACATCTTCGGCGGCTTCATGGTCACCCGGCGGATGCTGGCCATGTACAAGAAGAAGGAACGGCCCGCGAAGCCCGCCGAGGCGGCCAAGGCCTGATGTCCTTCGCCGACCTGAATCTCGCACCCGACAGCATCGCCTGGACCGGCTCGTGGATCGCCACGGGCATCGGCCTCGGCATGTGGGTGTGGAGCTGGGTCGGCGAGAAGAGCCCGATCCAGAAGCTGCGCCTGCGCGACTGCGGCGTGGTGCTGCTGTTCTCGGGCATCCTGGCGCGGATCGTGGTGCAGGACAGGCCGATGATGGCCGTGGACTGGGCCATGGTCTTCCTGGGGCCCCTGTTCATCGCCGCCGCCCTGTGGCGACTGGCGCGGACGGCGGCGGGCGCCGGGACGGACCCCCGGTGATGCGCGGGTTCGCCGGTCTTCTTGTTCTCGCCGTTACGGTGGTCGCGTCCGCCGCCTCGGCCCAGGTCCATGTCGGCCGCAATGTCGAAGGCGGCCTGCCCTGGTCGGTCGCGGCGCCCCAGGGCGCCAGCTGGTCGCTGGTCTGCCGGTTCGCACCGGTGACCTATGAGGCCAGCCAGTGGGATCTGCGCCACTGGACCAACAAGATCGCGACGACCGGAACGGGCGCGGCCCGGGGTCGTCTGCCGCATCAGGACGGGCGCTGCACCGTGACCAGGACCGGCGGGCCCGGACCGGTCGCCATCGCCATGGTCAAGGACGGTGCGGTCCTGTCCGACGCCACCAACGATACGGCCCATCCTGCTGCGGTGGGCTTCCTGTGATGACACGACTGACGAAGACGATTTCGGGGGAAACGACATGAACGCATCCATCGCGGCGCTGGCCTATCTGGCGTCGGGCGTCCTGTTCATCCTTTCGCTCCGGGGCCTGTCGAGCCCGGAGACCAGCCGTCAGGGCAATACCTTCGGCATGATCGGCATGGGGCTGGCGGTCGGCATTACCCTGCTGACCCTGGGGACCTCGGGCGCGCTCGATCCGGTGACCCTGGCCCTGCTGGCCGGGGGCGTGATCGTGGGCGGGGGCGGCGGGGCGTTGATCGCCAAACGGGTCGCCATGACCGACATGCCGCAGCTGGTCGCCGCCTTCCACAGCCTTGTCGGCATGGCCGCCTGTCTGGTCGCCATCGGAGCCGTCTATGCGCCCGAAGCCTTCGGCATCCTCAATGCGGACGGCGTGGGCATCAAGATGATCTCGATCATCGAGCTGAGCCTCGGCGTCGCCATCGGCGCCATCACCTTCACCGGCTCGGTGATCGCCTTCGCCAAGCTCAACGGCAATATGAGCGGGGCGCCGATCATCCTGCCGGCGCGGCATCTGATCAACATCGGTCTGGCCCTGGGTCTGGTCTTCCTGATCGGCATCCTGATCGGCACGGGCGGCACGGCGGTCTGGGCCTTCTGGGGCGTGTTCGCCATCGCCCTGATCCTCGGCGCGACCCTGATCATCCCCATCGGCGGGGCGGACATGCCGGTCGTGGTGTCGATGCTGAACTCCTATTCCGGCTGGGCGGCGGCCGCCCTGGGCTTCACGCTCGAGAACATCGCCCTGATCATCACCGGCGCCCTTGTGGGCTCATCGGGCGCGATCCTCAGCTACATCATGTGCAAGGCGATGAACCGCAGCTTCATCAGCGTGATCCTGGGCGGCTTCGGCGGCGACGCGGGTCCGGCGGGCGCAGCGGGAGCGGTGGAAACCCGCCCCGTCAAACAGGGCTCGGCCGAAGACGCCGCCTTCATCCTCAAGAACGCCTCCAAGGTCATCATCGTCCCCGGCTACGGCATGGCCGTGGCCCAGGCCCAGCACGCCCTGCGCGAGATGGCCGACAAGCTGAAGGAAGAAGGCGTCGAGGTGAAATACGCCATCCACCCCGTCGCGGGCCGGATGCCGGGCCACATGAACGTGCTGCTGGCCGAGGCCAACGTCCCCTATGACGAGGTGTTCGAGCTCGAGGACATCAACGCCGAGTTCGCCACCGCCGACGTCGCCTTCGTCATCGGCGCCAACGACGTCACCAACCCGGCGGCCAAGACGGACCCGACCAGCGCCATCTACGGCATGCCGATCCTGGACGTGGAAAAGGCCGGCACCGTCCTGTTCATCAAGCGCGGCATGGCGGCGGGCTATGCCGGGGTCGAGAACGAGCTGTTCTTCCGCGACAACACGATGATGCTGTTCGCCGACGCCAAGAAGATGGTCGAGGGGATCGTGAAGGGGCTGTGAGGCGCAGGCTCTACAAGCCGCAGGTGGGATGGATCATCCCGACCCTCGTCCTGGCATTGGGTTTCGCGCCGATCTTCGTGATCGAATTTTTCGATATCGAGCGCGCGATCTCATCGTTTCCCGACACTCTTGACCCCGGCGTCATCGCTTGGACGCCGAGGGACGGGATAGGTCTTCTGATCGCAGGCGTGATCCCCTTTCTCCTCGCTTACGTGGCGTCGAAGGCGAAGGTTTTGCTGACGAACCCTTGGCCGGCGTTCGTTGTCTGTTTCGCCCTCGCGCCGTTACCGATCGTCGGCGCGGCTCTGCTTTATCGAGGCGGTGGGGAGGCCATCCTTGAGGACAGGATTGTCTTTCGTGATCCTGCACCCTGGGGTCGCCTCCACGAAGAGCGCCTGTCTCGTGCGACTCTTATCGAGAAGGGGTGCGCCTATGGCCGCCGCCGTCGAAACCCGAGCGGGATCTACAACATCGTGTTCCCCGACGGTCAGCGCGCCAGCCTCGGATCGTCGGACGCTTCAAACTACGGTTTCGATCGACGCGGATACCTCGCGATGGTCCAGCGTGTAGACTCTCTGCCCAGCTTAAGCCGCGTCGAACGGCGCGTTCGGGAGGCTCCTTGGGGAGGGGCCGTCAACGACCCGGGGTGTTTGGACGAACTTGCAGCCAACTATCCCCCTGAAGACAGAGCAACCGTCTTCCGCGTCTACTCGCCCTAAGCCGCCGCGCTCTCAAACGTCAGAACGCCCGCTGCCTTCATGTCCGCATGCAAAGCCTCGGGGCTCCAGTCGAAGCCGTTGGGCCAGGTGAGGCCGCCGAACTCGACAAACACGCGGTTGAAGAAAGCGGGGTCCTTGAACGGCTCAACCATCGGACCGCGCTCGTGCGTCGCCAGCTCCGAGAAGTCCCATTCTCCTGCCGTGCCGTCAGTGAACCACAGCTTCAGGCGATAGCCGCCAAGGCGAAGAACGCGGATCACATGGATGATGTCTGTCACTGGGGCGAATCCAAACCCGGTATCCGCTCCAGCGGCATCCTCGAACCCGGCCGGGCGGCCTGCCAGTTCTTCATCAGGGCGTCCCGGTTGATCTCCGTCCATGTCCTCACCAATCGTTGGGCGCTCTTGGACAGACGGCCGTGCATGATCTCGCCGTCTTCGATCCTGATCTGAGCTTCGTTTTCCTGCTCGTAGGCGTGAAAGTGTGGAGGCGCGTGGTCGTTGAACCACATGCGGATCGCTATACCATAAAACCATGAGATGGTCGGCATGCCCACAATCTAACACGGTTAGATTGCATCAGGCGACCCCCACCTCCTTCATCGACACGGCCTTGTCCGCCAGCTTCGCCACATCCACCGCCCGCCGTTCGCCGATCAGCTTCCGGCCCATCATGAACTCGGGCGGGGCGTTGATGGCCTCGACGGCCTGAACCCTGTCGCCGGACAGGTGAAAGACGGCAAAGCTGGCGGTGGCGGGGTCGCCGCGGACGACGATACGGTCGCTGTCGAAGGGGTAGCCGGCGATCTGGAGCTTGAGGTCGTACTGGTCCGACCACTGCCAGGGGGTCTCTCCGGCGGGGGCGGGGCGGCCGGTGATGGCGGCGGCGGCCTGTTTGGCCTGTTCCAGGGCGTTGGGGACGCTCTCCATGCGGAACATCCGGCCGTAGATCGGCATGGGGCGGCGGGTGACGTCGCCGATGGCGAAGATGGCGGGGTCGGAGGTGCGGGCCTCCAGATCGACCAGGATGCCGCCCTCCACGTC
Source organism: Brevundimonas subvibrioides (assembly GCF_002280785.1). Lineage (GTDB taxonomy): Bacteria > Pseudomonadota > Alphaproteobacteria > Caulobacterales > Caulobacteraceae > Brevundimonas > Brevundimonas subvibrioides_B. The sequence continues at coordinate 54,817 of NZ_NCEQ01000001.1, read as the reverse complement.
GAGCCCCGCCGCGACCGCCAGTGCGTCATTGGGGATGGCGCCGACGCCCACGACGGCGCTGTCGCAGGCGATGGTGCGGCCGTCGGCCAGGGTCACGCCCGCGACGCGGGGACCGTCGCCGGCGAAGCCCGTGACCTCGGCGGCCAGTTCGAATCGGACGCCGCGATCCTCGTGATAGGTCTGGAAGAAGGTCGACAGGACGTCGCAGGCGACGCGGGCCAGAAGGCGCGGCTCGCGCTCCAGCACCACGACCCCGGCGCCCAGGGCGCGAGCCGAGGCGGCGACCTCCAGCCCGACATAGCCGCCGCCGACGACGGCCAGGGTGCGGCCCTCGCCGAGCTGGGCCTTGATCGCCTCGGCGTCGGCGGCGGTGCGCAGGACGTGGACGCCGACGAGGTCCGCGCCCGGGACGTCGAGCCTCCGGGCCCGGGCGCCGGTGGCCAGGATCAGGTGATCGTAAGCCACGGTCGAGCCGTCCGACAGGCCGACGGTCCGGGCCGTCCGGTCGATACCGGTGACCTCGACCCTGAGGCGAAGGTCGATCTCGTGTTCGGCGTAGAAGGCCCGCGGGCGCAGGGCCAGACTGTCGCCCTCCGCCTCGCCCTTGAGCCAGGCCTTGGACAGGGGCGGGCGCTGGTAGGGGATCAGCGGTTCCTCGCCGATCAGGGTGATGGGCTTGTCATAGCCGTACTGGCGCAACAGGGCGGCGGCCGTGCCGCCTGCATGGCCCGCGCCGACGATGACGACGCCTCGATCCGGAACAGTCATACGGGTCTCCTACAGCTCATCGACCGTGCCGTCGTCGGCATCGGCTTCGCGCCTCAGCCAGGCGACGAAGGTGCGGGCCTCCTCGCGGCCGCCGTTGCGGCGGGTCAGGACGTGATAGGCCATGTCGGTCGGCAGGTAGCCGTCGGCGAACGGCGTCACCAGCCGCCCCGAGGCCAGGTCGGCGGCGACGAAGGCGCGCGGGGCCAGGGCCACGCCCCGGCCGTTGGCGGCGTCCTCGATGGCGAAGGCGGTCTGGTCGTAGCGGGAGCCAGCCGAGGCATCGACGCCGGTCACGCCTCGGGCCTTCAGCCAGGCGGCCCAGTCCGGGCGCGGCTCCTCCACATGCCCGTTGCCGACGTGGATCAGGGTGTGGCGGGCGAGGTCGGCGGGCTTATGCAGCGGCCAGCGGCCGGTCAGGAGGGCGGGGCTGCAGACGGGCACGACTCCGGCCTCGAACAGGATGTCCGAGCGGACACCGGGATAGCCGCCGACGCCGTATCGGACCGCGACATCGACCCGGCCGCCGGCGACGTCGGTCGGTTGCATGTCGGCGGAGATCCAGACCTCGATCTCGGGATGGTCGGCCGAGAAACGGACCATCCGGGGCGCCAGCCAGCGGGCGGCGAAGGAGGGGGGCACGCTGACGGCGAGCGACCGACGGCCGGTCGGGCCATAGACGATGTCGGCGGCGCGCTTCAGCTGTTCGAAGGCGTCGCGCAGCACGGGTTGAAGCCGGGCGCCGAGTTCCGTCAGGGCCACGGCGCCGCCGTCGCGACGGAACAGGGGGCCGCCGGCGTGATCCTCCAGCACCTTGATCTGCTGGCTGACGGCGCCCGGGGTGACGCCCAGTTCGCGGGCGGCGAGCGAGATGCTGAGCCGACGACCCGCGGCCTCGAAGGCTTTCAGAGAGTTGAGGGGCGGGAGGCGGCGTCCCGCGTCGCCTGCGTCGCTCATACGTCCTCCAGCCAGGCGGGCACGTCGAAGCCCCTGGAGCGCAGGAAGGCGGGGTTGTAGATCTTGCCGGCGTAGCGCTGGCCGGGATCGCAGAGGATGGTCGCGATGGTGTGGCCGGGGCCGAGTTCGCGGGCCAGTCGGACGGCGCCGGTGACATTGACCCCGCTGGACGGGCCCAGGGTCAGGCCCTCGTCCCTGGCCAGATCGAAGATGACCGACAGGGCCTCGGCGTCCTCGATGCGGAAGGAATGATCGACCGTGACGCCTTCGAGGTTGCCGGTGATGCGGTTGACGCCGATGCCCTCGGTCACGGATGAGCCCTCGGCCTTCAGCTCCCCTTCGGTGAACCAGGCATGCAGGGCGGCGCCGGGCGGATCGGCGAGGGCGATGCGGACGGCGGCGTTCTTCGAGCGCAGGAAGGCGGACGTGCCGGCCAGGGTGCCCCCGGTGCCGGCGGCGCAGACGAAGCCGTCGATGCGGCCGTTGGTCTGCTCCCAGATCTCCGGGCCCGTGGTCTCGAAATGGGCGCGGCGGTTGGCGGTGTTGTCGAACTGGTCAGCGTAGAAGGCCCCGTTTGGCTCGCTCTCGTTCAGCTCGGCGGCGAGGCGGCGCGAGAAATGGACGAAATGGTTGGGGCTGGAGAAGGGGGCCGGATCGACCTCGACCAGACGGGCGCCGTGCAGGCGGACGGCCTTCTTCTTTTCCTCGCTCTGGCTGCGCGGCATGACGATGACGACGGGGTGGCCGAGCGCGGCGCCGACCAGGGCCAGGCCGATGCCGGTGTTGCCCGCCGTGCCTTCCACGATCGTGCCGCCGGGCCGCAGGGCCCCGGAGGCCTTCGCGTCGAGGATCAGGCCGCGTGCGGTGCGGTCCTTCACCGACCCGCCCGGATTGAGAAACTCTGCCTTGCCCAGGATCTCGCAGCCCGTCGCGGCGGACGCCGCGCGCAGCCGGATCATCGGCGTGGAGCCGATCAGGGAAAGGACATCGGAGGCGATCGGCACGGGGAGGTGCTCCATCTGAACGAGGCCGCTTTTAGAATCTCTTTGGTCGGACGGGAAGGGAGGTTTGCCTTGGTGACCAGGGCGAAATGCGGGGTTACTGTCCGGGACGGCGCGCCGGAGGGGCCCGCCTTGTCCTGTCTGGGTGAGAGTTTCCGATGAAGATGCGACTGATGCGTCATGTGGCGCCGACTGTGCTGATGCTGTTCGCGACGCCCGCTCTGGCCCAGACGGCCGGTAGCGCGCTGACCTATCAGCAGCCGCCCGCGCCGATTGCGGACATCCTGGACGCCCGGCCGACGCCCGGCGCCAGCGTCAGCCCCGATCAGAAGACCCTGGTCCTTTTCCAGCGGTCCAACCTGCCGACGATCGCCGAACTGGCCGAGCCGATGCTCCGCCTCGCCGGCTACCGGATCAATCCGCGCAACAACGGACCGGCCAACAGCCGCATCTCCTGGGTGACGGGCCTGAGCTTCCAGTCGGTCGAAGGCGGCGCGGCGCGCGCCGTCGCCCTGCCCGAAGGCGCGCGCTTCACGGGCGCGAGCTGGTCGCCCGACGGCAGGTCGGTCGCCTTCCTGATGGACCAGCCCGAAGGCATGGCCCTGTGGGTCGCCGATGTCGGCACGGCCACGGCGCGCGAGGTGTTCGGGCCCCGCGTGAACGCCGCGACGGGCGCCGGCATGAGCTGGCTGCCGGACAGTTCGGGCCTGCTGGTCCGGGCCGTGCCGGCTGATCGCGGGGCCGCGCCCGACGTGACGGCCGCGCCGGCCGGGCCCACGGTCGCCGAGAGCGGCGGCCGCGCCGCGGCGGTGCGCACCTATCAGGACCTGCTGGCCGATGCCGGCGACGAGGCCCTGTTCGCCCACTATTTCACCGCGCAGCTGGTTGTCGTCCCGCTGACCGGAGAGGCCCGCGACATCGGCGCGCCGGGCGTGATCCTGGGCGCTGCGGTGTCGCCGGATGGCCGCTATCTGCTGCAGACCACGGCCAGACGGCCGTTCAGCTATGTCGTGCCCGCGCGCCTGTTCCCGGGCGACGTGGTGGTGACCGACATGGACGGCCGGGTCGTGCATAAGGTCGCCGACCTGCCGCTGCGCGACAATATTCCGCCGCCCTTCGACGCCGTCGAGACCGGCCCCCGCGCAGCCCAGTGGCGCGCTGACACGCCGTCGACCCTGGTCTGGGTCGAGGCCCAGGACGGCGGTGATCCGCGCACGCCGGCGACCGTTCGCGACCGCGTCCTGATGCTGGACGCGCCGTTCAACGGCGAGGCGACGACCCTGATCGACCTGCCCGAACGCTATGCCGGCGTGACCTGGGGCCGGTCGGACGTGGCCGTGGTCAACACCCAGTGGTTCAACACCCGGCACGAGACCCGGTCGGTCGTCGATCCGTCGCGTCCGGGCGCTGGCCGCGTCATCGTCGATCGCAACTATCAGGATCGCTACAACGACCCGGGCTCGATCGCGACCGAGGCCAACGCCGCCGGCCGCGAGGTGATCCAGTTTACCCCGGACGGGTCGCGCGTCTTCGTCGAGGGCGACGGCGCGACACGGGAGGGGGAATACCCCTTCCTCGGCACGCTCGATCTGACGACCGGTCAGACCGAACGGATCTGGCAGTCGGCGAGCGGCGAGTACGAGACCGTTATCGGCCTGCTGGATGACGACGGCCGCCGTCTGGTCACCGTGCGCGAGAGCCGGACCGAGCCGGCCAACCTGCGTGTCCGCGACCTGGACGGCGACGTGACCCCCCTGACCAGCTTCCCCGATCCGGCGCCGCAGCTGGCCGGCGTGACCCAGCAGCTGATCACCTACACCCGCGACGACGGGGTGCAGCTGTCGGGAACCCTCTATCTGCCGGCCGGTTACGACAAGGATCGCGACGGACCCCTGCCGCTGCTGATGTGGGCCTATCCGGCGGAGTTCACCGACGCGGCCGTGGCCGGTCAGGTCGTGGATACCGCCAACCGGTTCGTGCGTCCGGGCGGCTCCAGCCACCTGTTCCTGCTGACCCAGGGCTACGCCATTCTGGACAACCCCTCGATGCCGATCGTGGGCGCGGACGGGGTCGAGCCGAACGACACCTATATCGAACAGCTGAGCGCCAGCGCGAAGGCGGCGGTCGATGCGGTGGTCGGGATGGGCGTGGCCGAGCGGGGCCGGATCGCCGTCGGGGGCCACAGCTACGGCGCCTTCATGACCGCGAACCTGCTGGCTCACACCGACCTGTTCGCCACCGGCATCGCCCGGTCGGGCGCCTATAACCGGACCCTGACGCCGTTCGGCTTCCAGGCCGAGCAGCGGACCTACTGGCAGGCGCCGGAGACCTATAACGAGATGTCGCCCTTCGCCTATGCCGACAAGGTCAACGAGCCGATCCTGCTGATCCATGGCGAGGCGGACGACAACCAGGGCACCTTCCCGATCCAGTCGGAGCGCTTCTATGCTGCGCTCAAGGGCAACGGGGCGACGGTCCGCTACGTCGTCCTGCCGCTCGAGGCGCACGGCTATCGGGCGCGGGAATCGGTCGGTCACACCCTGTGGGAGATGACCCGCTGGCTCGACCAGACGATCAAGACTCCGACCGTTCCGGCGGCGGGATCGCAATAGGTCCGGCCTGGCCTCCGGCGAAGGGTGATCCCTCCTGCCGGGGGCCACGGCGCCAAAGGGCGCTGCGAATTTATTCCTGCCCAGGCCTTGCGCGTCAGGCCGGGGCTCCCATCTGACCTTTGCGGTCTTTGACAGGTCTCATCATCACCCCGTCGAAGCGGCGTGACTCTGTCGACTCTGTCGAGTCTATTTCCGGAGTCGCGCGGCGAGCCCGCTCTGGCGGCGGCCGAAGCGCGTTCTCAGGGCCGCGACCCATCCGCCGACGTCCCGGTTCCGCTCGAACCACCACAGGCCTGACAGCACCACCATCAGCCCGGCGAACCACGGCCAGGGCGAGCCTGGCGCGTGCGAGGTCGAGGGCGGCGCGGCCCGGGTCGGGGCCGTTCCCGCGAACGCCAGCGTGGCCAAACGGTTCGCGGCCATGACCAGCGACGGCGCCGCGTCTGCCGGCTGGACATAGAAGGCCGTCTGGCGGTTCTCGCCGTCGCGGATGACGTGCCAGCCGGGTTGTTCGGGCCAGTAGGCGGCGCAGGCGCGGTCGCCGATGGCCGGATCAACGCGCAGGCCGTGGGCGCGGCCGTCCTGACCCAGGACATTGGCCTGGCCGACGAGGCGGCACACGGCGATGCGGGCGCCGACGCGGGCGATGCCGTCGAGCTCGGCGCGGCTGTCGTCTCCGGCGCGGCCGATCTCCGAGAAGAGGGCGCTCCACATCTCGCCGTAGCGATCCGGGCGGCCGGTCAGCACCAGGGCGTAGCTGTCGGTCACGGTCCAGACGCCGACCCGGCCGCGACCGCGCGTGCGCCAGCTGGCCAGGGCGACGCCGTCGGCGTCCCGCAACAGGGTCACGGCGCCGGCGCCTTCGTCAGTCAGGTCGCGACGGGCCAGTTCCGGCAGGGCCTCGGTCTCTTCGGCCGGCTCGGCCTCGGCTCCGGGCGTGGCCTCTTCGGCGGGGAGGTCGAGCCGCAGCGGAACGGCCTCGTCGCCGCCGGTCAGGGTGACGCCGAGACCGGCCCAGTCGCGCCGGGTCGCGGCCGACAGCGGGCCGGTCGGGCGGAACAGAAGGCCCATGCCGCCGTTCACCGCCGCTGTCAGGGCCGCACGCTGGCCGCCGCCGAGACTGTCCCAGCGGCGGTCGTCGAGGATCACGAGATCCAGTTCATTCAGGGTCGTGGCGTTGAGCGGCACGGGCGCGTCGCCGAGCCGGACGCCCGCGCCGACGTCGATGTCGAGGGTCAGTTCGACGCCGGAATCCTCGGCCCAGCGCTTCAGATATTTGGTCTCGGCCGTGGGCGCTCCGGCGAGGACGAGGACGCGCGGCGGCGTCGTAGCCATGGTCTCGACCGGGATGGCGATCCGCTCGACGACGGCGCCGGCGGGGTCGCGGAGCCTGAGGTCGAACAGGGCGAGGCCGGGCGCGCGGGCGGCGGCCATCAGGGCGAAACGCTCGCCGGGCGCTGTGCGGGCGCGGTCGACGACGACGTCCGCGGGATCGACCAGTTCGACGGTTCCCGCAGGCATCGTTCCAACCTGTCCGCCGACGACGAAGGTCGCGCCGGGCGCCGTCACCTCGGGCAGGGCGATGTCGATCAGGCCGCGCGGAGGGGGTGGTGCGGAGAACTCGACCGGCACAGGCAGGGGAGACTGGTCTCGCGGCGTGAGCCCTTGCCCCAGGACCCGGATACGGACCGGCGTGGGGTAGCGTCGCAGGGCCGTGGCGAGGTCGGGGACACGGATCGCACCGGTGACGGGGCCGGCCTCGGGCAGGGCCACCAGGATGTCTCCGGGCGCGGTCGGGATGGTCGCGGGTGAACCGCCCGTGGCGACGATCAGGGTCCCGGTGCGGATGACGGACGGGGGCGGGTTCAGCGTCAGCCAGACGAGGGCGCCGGCGACGACCTGAAGGCCGATCAGCGCGGCCAGACGCCAGCGCGGGGCCTGGGCCCCGGGCGCTGCGGATCCTTGCCACAGGAGCAGACGGATGACGCCGAGGGCAACCCCTGCGACGATGACCAGGGCCGTCCAGAGAGCTGGGCTGGAGACGTTCATCGCAGGGCGTCCAGATAGCGTTGGCCGCGCGCGCCGGGCGCCTCGCGACGGCCGGGCGACGACGCCGGACGTTGCAGGGCGGTCCACAGCAGGGCGCGCAGGCGGCGGCGGCAGTCGAGGCAGGCGGGCTCGTTGCGCACCGTGTCGATGGCGGCGCGCAGGGCCAGTGGATCGGCGAGCCGGCCTCCATTCTCGCGCGCCCAGCGGTCGAGGGCGCCGAGCGCCAGCGCCCCCGAGGCCGAACCCGGCCGTTCCTCCAGCGCGCGCCAGGCGTCGGCGGCGACGGCGTCTGCAGGACTGCGTTCCGGGCGTTCGGGGTTCTCGGCGACGATGTCCTCGCGCTTGCCGGTCAGGCGGCGGGCGAAGTCGACGGGCGGCAGGTCGTTGCCGAGTCTGGGGAGGAAGATGCGCGTCGCGCGCTGGGCTTCTTTCAGCAGTTCCAGCGCTTCGTTGGCGAAGGGCAGGGCCTGTTCCGGCCGCCCCTGACGCAGCTCCCGCTCCGAGCTCCACATGGCGTCCAGCGCGCGGGCGAGGGCGGAGCGGGTTTGGGGCGCGAACAGGGTCGCGGCCTCACCGGTGTCGTGGGCGTGGCCGAACTCATGCAGCACATCGACCTCGGAACCCATGGCGCCGCCGGCGGCCTCACCGCCATGGTCGTCGTGATCGTCATGCTCGTCATGCGCGGGCGCCTGGGCGGGCGCGGGCGCGTCGCTGGTGGGCAGGGGCGCGCGGGCGGGCGGCGCGTCGCTGGTCGGCAGGATGATGCCGCTGCCTCCACCGCCCTCCGCCTCCTCGCCCATGAACTGGCCGTAGCGCAGACGCAGCGCGGCCTGTTCCTCGCCGATGACGTTGGAGCGGTCCATGACCGCGCGAGGCTCCAGCCGACGACGCTCTGCGATCAGGGCCTCGGCGTTGATGATGATCTGGCGCTGGCTGGCGAAATAGGCGGGCATGATGCGCATGGCCATGCCGTCCAGCCCGTCGGCCATGGCGAGGTTGGCGGGCCATCTCAGGATCACGCTGGGACCCTCGACCTGCTGGCGTTCAGGCGCGCGGTTATCGGTGACGACGAGCTGGACGATCAGGTCGCTGCCGGCCGCCATGCCCTCCCGGGCGAGATCAAGCGTCGTGGAGAAACGCAGCTGTTTCGCCGCGCCCTGGCCTCGCAGCGGCATGGAGCGCTGTTCGAAGGTGATGTTCTCGCCGTCGCCCTTGGTGACAGTGATGCGCAGGGTCGCGGTCTCGATGACGCCGTAGTCGTCGCTGGCCTCGAACACGGGCGTCCAGGTCGTCTGGCCGGGGCTGAGCTGGACCAGCTGGCTTTCGGGTTCGACCAGGCGGACGACAGGTGCGGCGTCGGCGACGGCGTCGAGCCGATTCAGACGCTGCTGGGCCAGACCCGTCGCCTCGATCCGGTAGAGCAGGGGCCGGTCGACAATGCGGGCGCCGGTCCAGCGCCGGCCGTCCCGGATCAGGGAGACCGGCGTGCTCTCGGGGAACTCCAGTCCGGCCGAGGACGGCTGGGGGGCGAAATCGATCAGCCATTCGACGCGGGAGCCCTCGGGCACGCGGGCGTCGAGCGCGGTCTGCTCGCGGACGGGCAGGCCGGTGTAGGCCGGCGGGGTGATGCGCAGGCGCGCGCCGGTCAGGACGGGCGCCGTGGCTCCGGCGGCGGTGCGGGCGGGGGCGGCGGTCCTGGTCTCGGCGCCGTTCGCGCTGGGCCAGAGCAGGATGGCGGCGATCAGGCTGACGGCGGCGGCCCAGGCGATCAGGATCGGCCGCTGCGACCAGTCGGGGCGGAGGTCGACGGCGGAGGCTTCGTGGACGCGGCTCGCCAGCCGGTCGCGTTGCAGGGCGGCGAGGCCGGCGACGGCGGCGCGGTCCCTGAACAACAGGGCGGTGCTGTCCTCGAAGCGGGGGATGCGGGCGTCGAGCTCGCCGATCAGCCAGCGCAGGTCGAACCGGCGAGAGCGCCAGATGGCGACGGCGGCAAGGGCGATGAGACCGGGCAGGGCGGCGATGACGGCGCCCGTCACTCCGAACAGCCGCCAGCCCAGCGCGGCGAGAACGAGAACGCCGGGCAGGCCGAGGGCGACTGTGTCGAGACCGGCGCGCGCGCGGGCGGCGGTCTGGTGGTTCAGCAGGACAGGGACGGCGGTCATGGCGCGACCGCCCTCTGGCGCCGCATGGCCAGCCAACGCTCGCCGGCAAAGGCGACGGCGATCAGCAGGGCCAGCCACGGACGCAGGTCGAGCGGCGGCTGGTCATAGGGGGCGGCGCCGGTCAGGGGGGCATGATCGACGGCGGCGACGCGGCCGGGCGCCGGACGCGGATCGAGCATGGACAGAAGGGCGTCGGGGAAGTCCGGCTCGACCAGCTGCGGGATGGCGGCGGGCTCCAGCGCGCGGGTCAGGCGGATGACGCGGCCCCGGCCCAGACGGCCTGCGACAGCCAACGGCTCTCCGGCCATGCCGCGCCACACGGGAACGGTCTCGCCTTCCACGGGGATTCGGGCCTCGAGCGCGGTGAGGATCACGCCGCCACTGCGGACCCAGCGCTCCACCGGAACAGGGACGGGGCCGGACGCCAGCCAGATCAGATGACGGGCGCTGTTCGGGACGGCGCGATCGAACGGTTCGGCGTCGAACGTCGGGGCGACGTCGGCGGCGATCCAGGCCGTGGCGGCGGCGCGGAAATAGCGGACGGCCTCCCCGGCCTCCGGGGCGAAGCGGACGGTCAGGGACGGCGGCGCGGGCGAGGCGACCTGGGCCGCGGGCGCTTCGGCGCCGACGGTCCATCCGACGCGGCGGGACAGTCTCGGGCGCTCGGCGTCGACGCCGTCGAGCGTGCCGGGGACGACGAGTTCGACCGGGGCGCCGGGCGGCAGTTCGGCGTCGAGCTGGCGGATCAGGCTGGCGACATCCCCGGGCGCTCCGGGGGTCAGGGCGCCGTGCTCGGGAAAGCCGGGCGCCAGCCAGACGACACGGTCGCCCTTTTCCGTGGCGGCGGCGATGGTCGCGGCGTCGGCGCCCGGCGCGATGGCCACGACGGGGCGATCGTTGGCGGCGTTCCACAGCACGGGCGCGGCCAGCCAGAGGGCGATCAGGGCCAGCAGCAGGAGGCGGGCGGCCAGCAGCAACCGCTCGTCGATGGTCAGGCTGCGACGCGGCTTCGGCTGGGGATCGAGCCAGCGGAGGGCGGCGAAATCGATCGTCCGGCTCTCGGTGCGGCGCGCGATATGGATGACGATCGGGATCGCCAGGGCCAGCAGGGCGGCGAGGCCTGCGGGGAGGAGCAGCGCCGGGTTCATTGGCGGCCGGTCGGACGGAACAGGGTGCGGATCGGAATGTCCGCACTCTCGTCGATGAAATGCTCGACGTGGCGGATGCCGCGCGCGTCGAGCCGGTCGGCCAGCGTGGCGCGGGCGGCGGCGAAGCGGGCGAGGAAGTCGGCGCGGAGCGAGCGGCCGTCGCCGATCAGTTCGGCCCCCGTCTCCGGGTCATGGAAGCGATAGCCCCGGTCGAAGGGGAAATCGCGCTCGTCGCCGGTCAGGATCTGGACGAGGCAGACGTCGCGGCCGGAGGCGGCCAACCGTTCGCCAGTGCCGATACAGCCCTCGTCGAAGCCGTCGGTCAGGATGATGATCAGGTCGCGCGCGCCGATCTGTTCGCCGAAGACGCCGACGTCGCGCGACCAGTCCGCCGCGCCCGCAGCCTTCAGCGGGGCCAGCGCCAGCAGCACCCGGTCGCGATGGCGGCCGTCGGCGTGCGGCGTCAGGACCATCGGTCCCCCGGCGCGCTCGACCACCACGCCGAAGCGGTCGCCCTGATAGAGGGCGATCTCGATCAGGCTGGCAGTGAGGCGGCGCGCGGCATCGAAGCGGGACCAGTCCGGGCGGGCGAGATCGGCCTGGGCCATGGAGGCGCTGGCGTCGATGACGATCCAGATGGCGACGGGGCTCTCGCGCTCGGCGTCGCGGACGAAGAATCTGTCCGAGCGGGCGTAGAGTTTCCAGTCGATGGCCCGCAGATCGTCGCCGCGCTCATAGGCCCGGTACTGGGCGAACTCGAGCCCGCCGCCCTTGTTGCGGCTGTCGTGCATGCCCGCGCTCGCCAGCACCGCCGCGCGACGCGGGACGATGGACAGACGACGAAGGCGGCTGCGCAACTCCGGGGGCAGGTCGAGCGGGGACATGCCGTGGATCAGTCGGGAGCGGGTGCGGGCAGGGCGGCCAGAAGGGCGGCGACGACGTCGTCGGCCGTCTTGCGCTCCGCCTCGGCGGCGAAGGACAGCAGGATGCGGTGACGCAGGACCGGCGCGGCCAGGGCGACGACGTCCTCGCGCGTTGCGGCCAGACGGCCGTGCAGCAGGGCGCGCGCCTTGGCGGCGAGGACCAGGGCCTGACCGGCGCGCGGACCGGCGCCCCAGCGGACATAGTCCTGAATGGCTTTCGGCGAGTCCGCCGACGGCCGGGTGGCGCGGACGAGGGCGGTGATCCAGGTCAGGAGGGCCTCGCCGACATAGACCTCGCGCACCCATTTCTGCAGGGCGACGATATCCTCGCCGACCATGACCTGGGGCACCGCTCCGCCGCCGGCGCCGGTCGTCTGGACCAGGATGGCGCGCTCCTCTTCCGCCGTCGGATAGCCGACGCGGATGTTGAGCAGGAAGCGGTCCAGCTGCGCCTCTGGCAGGGGATAGGTGCCGGCCTGTTCCAGCGGATTCTGGGTCGCCAGGACGAAGAAGGGTTCGTTCAGCTTGTGGGTCACGCCCGCGTAGCTGACGGTGTGCTCCTGCATCGCCTCCAGCAGGGCGGCCTGGGTCTTGGGCGGGGTGCGGTTCAACTCGTCGGCGAGGAACAGGTTGGTGAAGACCGGGCCGGGCTGGAAGCGGAAGCTGCGGTGGCCGGTGCCGTGATCCTCCTCCAGCACCTCGGTGCCGAGGATGTCCGAGGGCATCAGGTCGGGGGTGAACTGGACGCGCCGGAACTCCAGATGCAGGGCCTGGCCCAGGGTGCGGACCAGCAGGGTTTTGCCGAGGCCGGGCACCCCCTCGATCAGGCAGTGGCCGCCGGCGAGCAGGCCGATCAGCAGCTGTTCGACGACCTCGTTCTGGCCGACGATGGCCTGGCCGATCGCGGCTTTCAGCTTGCCGAGCTGGGCGAGACGGGCGTCGATCTCGGATTGGGTAGGCGTGGTCATCGAAACTCCGGGGAGGAGGGAAGCGAACAGATCAGGCAGTGAGGGCGTAGAGAATGATGTTGACCGCGAACTTCGTATTGTCCTCGGCCAGGAAGCGCTTGTTGCGCCAGTCGTAGTCCCACTCGCAGCCATAGTCCTTGTTGGAGTAGAGCACGCCCAGCCGGCCATCGATCTCGATGCCCTTGAGGTAGTCGTGGATGAGGTCGTCGCCCCAGCCATTCAGTTCGAAACTGGTCGCCGGCGGGCCGTCCTCGAACTTGAAGAAGCTCGAGTAGATGCCATGGTCGTTGGGCAGTTTCTTCAGGGCCTCTGCGCCGAAGATCGAGGCCATCTGACGCTCGAACGTCGTGGCGAACAGGCCGTCGATGTCGTGGTTGCAATCGTCAACGAAAACGAAGCCGCCGTTCCTGACATAGCGTTCGAAATTGCGCGCCTCGGCGGCGTTGAACTCGACCAGCTTGTGGCCGGCGAGGTAGCAGAAGGGGGCGGTCAGCATGGCCGGATCGGCCAGGGCCACGACCCGCTCTTCGGGATCGACGCGCAGGTTGGTGTAGTCGACCAGGGAGGTCAGGATGTTGGCCGGCATCCTCTGGTCCACGTCCCAGTCGCCGGAATCATAGCGCAGCCGGGTGAACCAGAAATCATAGGTGGCCTGCGCGTCGGCAGCGCGCGGGAAGCCTGCAAGCAGGGCCCCCAGCGCGCCGCCGGTCAGCAGTCGCAAGGCATCCGCGCGTGTCATACTCGAACGCGACACGCACCCTCTCCGGTCAGACGGCGTCGGACAGGGAGGTGAAGGTGAAGTCACGCACGCGCATCGGCGGGATCATCATGGTCGGACCGTCATCGCCGACGCGGACCGAACGGCCCAGTTCGTCGATGTTGTTCAGCATGATCACCGGCGACTCGTTGAAGCGGAAATTCTTCAGCGGATACTTCAGCTCGCCGTTCTCGATGTAGAAGGTGCCGTCGCGGGTCAGGCCGGTCAGCAGCACCGTCTGCGGGTCCACCATGCGGATGTACCAGGTGCGGGTCACCAGGATGCCGCGCTCGGTCTCACGCACCAGGTCGGACGTCGACTTGGAGCCGCCCTCCATGATGATGTTGCCGGGCTGGGCCATCTGGGGCTTGCCCTGTTTGTCGGCCCAGTAGCGCGAATAGCCCAGGTTCCGGACGACGCCGTTCTCGACGATGTTGACGCGCTCGCGGGGCAGGCCATCGCCGTCCCAGGGCAGGGCCGGGGTCTCGGCGTGGCCGGGATCCGAGTAGACGTTGACGCGCGGGTCGAAGACCTGTTCGCCGATCTTGTTGCCGCCGCCTGCCTTGGACAGGAAGCTGCGGCCCTCGTCCGCCGAACGGGCGTCGAAGAAGTTGAACATGAAGGAGATCAGGCCCGCGGCCGCGGCCGGCTCCAGGATCACCGTGTATTTGCCGGGTTCGAGCGCCTGGGCGTCGCGCGAGGCGCTGGCCTTGCGCATCGCGATCTGGATGTCGGAATCGACGTTGAAGGTGCTGGCGTCCTGAAGGTTTCGGGCGACCCAGCCCGATCCGGTGCCGTCCTCGGTCCGCACCGTGCAGGTGTAGTCCATCTCGGTGGAGCGCTGATAACCGAAGGCGCCGTTCGAGTTGGCGAAGGCGGTGAAGCTCTGGTTGTCGTTCAGGAACCCGGCGGCGATCAGATTTTGCGATTTGCAGGGGGCGATCGAGGCGCGGGCGATTTCGGCGCGATTCTCCGGCGTGATGGCCGCCGTCGCCGCGCTGAAGGTGTTCGTGGCGCGATAGGTCTGGGGACCGACCGCCGGCATGAACTCCGGGTTCTCCGGGGCCAGTTTGGCCAGGTCCTCGGCACGCTTGACGACGCGGGCGAGGGCCGCGTCCGAGAACTCGTTGATCGTCGCGGCGCCCACGCGCTTGCCGAACGCGACCTGCACGCCGAGGTCGATGTTGGAGATGACGCCGCTGGTCGAGACGTTGTTCAGGGCGAAGCGGATGTTTCCGTCGATCGTCCCGTCCAGCTGCGCGGTGCATTCGTCGGCGGTCGACAGTGCGATCACCTTGTCGAGGATCGTCTTGGCCTCGGCTTCCGTCATGATGCTCATGTGATTTTTCCCTTGGGTCCGATCAACCGAGCGAACGCGCGGTGTTGATGACATTGATCTTGTCGAAGCGTGTGGAGGAGGAGCCGTGGCTCACCGCCGACACCTGGCTGGGCTGGCCCTTGCCGTCGAAGAACGAACCGAACATGCGGTAGTCGCTCTCGTCGCAGATAGCCGAGCAGGCGTTCCAGAACTCGGGCGTGCGCATCTGATAGGCGACGTCCTCAAGCGGCTGGGTGATCTCGCCGTTCTTGATCTCGTAGAACAGGGTGCCGCCGAACTGGGCATTGTAGCGCTGCTGGTCGATCGAGAACGACCCGCGGCCGAGGATGTAGATGCCGTTTTCGACGTTCGAGATCATGTCGTTGCGGGTCATCGGCTGCGTGCCGGGTTTCAGCGAGACATTGGCCATGCGCTGGAACTGAACCGTCGACCAGCTGTCGGCGTAGGAGCAGCCGTCCGAAGCGGTTTTGCCCAGGATGTGAACCTGATCGCGGGTCGCCTGGTAGTCGACCAGCTTGCCGTCCTTGATCAGATCCCACTGTTTGGTCTTGACGCCCTCGTCGTCGTACTCGACCGCGCCCAGGCTGCCGGGCTGGGTCTTGTCGGCGAACAGGTTGACGATCTCCGACCCGTACTGGAAGCGGCTCTCGCGCTTGTCGAGCGTGGCGAAGCTGGTGCCGGCGTAGTTGGCCTCGTAGCCCAGCACCCGGTCGAGCTCGAGCGGGTGACCGACGGACTCGTGGATGGTCAGGCCGAGGTGATCGGGGTCCAGAACCAGGTCGTACTGGCCCGGCTCCACCGACTTGGCGGTGAGCTTCTCGCGCGCCTGACGGGCGGCGGCGACCGCATCCTCGCGCATGTCGTAGGACATGCCGTAGCTGATCACGGCGCCGTTGGCCGACTCCAGCTTGTCCTCGGCGCGGCCTTCCAGATATTCGTAGCCGAGGCCCATCGGGGCCGACAGCCCCTGACGCGAGCGGAACTTGCCGGAGGTCTGGTCGATGACCGTGACCGACATCGGGGCCCAGATGCGGTGCACGTCCTGGTCGATGTAGGAGCCGTCAGAGCTGGCGAAATACTTCTGCTCGTTGACCAGGAAGAGCTGAGAGTTGACGAAGTTGGCGCCGGCCGCCATCGCCGCGGCGTTGACGCCCAGCAGCAGTTCGACCTTCTCGGCGATCGGCACTTCCATCGCGTTGCGGCGGATCGGGGTCTTCCAGCTGACCTCGCCGACGCCGGGCGTGGGGGCCAGCTGGACCGGCTGGGTCTGGTTCCGGGCGTTGGCCTTGGCGATGGCGGTGGCGAGGCGCGCGGCCTCGGCGACCGCTTCGGCCGTCATGTCGTTGGTGGCAGCGAAGCCCCAGGCCCCGTCAGCGATCACGCGAACGCCCGTGCCGATCGACTCGGTGTTGACGATGTTCTGGACGTTGGCTTCGCGGGTGATCACGAACTGGCGCAGGTAGCGGCCGACGCGAACATCGCAGTAGCTGGCTCCGGCAGCCGAGGCGGCGCTCAGGCCGGCGTCAGCCAGGCGTTTCTTGACCGCGATGTCGATGGTCTCGACCAGCTGGGATTCCGCGATGGCGCGTCCGGCGAACCCGGGCAGCAGAAGCCCGCCCGCGCCGATGCCGCAAGCGGCGAGGAATGAACGTCTATCCAAGGCTTCTCTCCACCCGAATGGCCTGCGGCGGGGGCGCACAGGCGGTGTTGAGCGGGCATTGCACGCAGCCCCCTCGTCACGCGGGCCCCATCTTTGACAGCCAGATGACACAGGTCAAACGATCGGAGCCATTCCGGCTGATCATTACGAAATCTTCACGCCGACCCCAGGGCTGGCGGGTTTTCAGACAGCCGGGTCAAACGGCCGCAGCGGCGAGAGCGGGGCGAATTCGCCGTCCGTCCGCGCCATGCGCGCCTGAATCGCGGCCATGACATCGGCCGGGCTCCACAGCGAGCCCTGCATGACGGCGATCCATTCCAGCCCCTCGGCGACGCTGTGGTCGCGGGCATGGTTGAGGGCGGCCTTGGACCCGGAGATCGCCAGCGGCGCCTTGGTCGCGATCCGTTTCGCCATGTCGAGCGCCGCCGTAACGACCGCCTCGGCGTCGGGCAGGACGGCGTTGATCATGCCCAGCCGTTCGGCGCGATCGACCGTCAAGGTGGCGCCCGTATAGGCCAGTTCCCGCACCACGCCCTCGGGCATGAGCTTCGGCAGGCGTTGCAGGCTGCCGATATCGGCCATCATGCCGATGTTGATTTCCTCGATGCGGAAGTACGCATCCTGCGACGCCAGCCGGATGTCGCAGGCGGCGATCAGGTCGAGCCCGCCTCCGACGCAGGCGCCCTGGATGGCCGCGATCACCGGGAACCGCACCTTCTCCAGCGTGGTCAGGGTTTCCTGCAAGTCCCGGGCGGTCTGGTGGAAGGCCTGGCGGTCGCTGGCCTTGTCGGTGTTCAGGATCGCGCCGCCCGAGAAGACGGAGATGTCCATGCCGGCGCAGAAATTCCGGCCCTCGCCGGAGAGGACGAGGGCGCGGACCTCGCCCGTCGCGTCCAGCGCCTTGAGCTCCGGCCCGAAGCGACGCCAGAACTCCATGTCGAGCGCATTGGACGCCTCGGGACGGGTCAGACGCAGGTGGGCGACCGGGCCGTCGCGGGTGATCTCGAAACTGGGCAAGGGTCAGGCGGCTTTCATATTGGCGCGGCAGGTCATCAGCGGCTGAATCTTCTGGCCGAAGTCCTCGATGCCCTTTTCGAAATCGTCGAAGGTCAGCAGGACGCCGCCGGTGCCGGGAACCTCAGACATCTCGTCCAGCATCCGCGCGACGCTCGCGTAGGAACCGACGAGCGTGCCCATATTGATGTTCACCGCGCCCTCGGGCGCGGCCAGCTGGCGGACGTTGGTGGTGGCGTTGACCTTGTCGGCCGCGCCCTGATCCTTGAGCCAGCTGATCGCGTCCACGTCGACGCCGTCGTTGTAGAGTTTCCACTTCGCCATGGCTTCTTCGTCGGTGTCGGCGGCGATGACCATGACGAGGACGAACATCTTCACGTCGCGGCCGGTCCTGGCCGTGGCTTCGGCCAGACGCTCGTTGTTGAAGGCGAAGGCCCTGGGCGTGTTGACTCCCTTGCCGAGGCAGAAGGCGTAGTCCGCCCACTGGGCCGAGAAGGCCAGGCCCTCGTCCGACGATCCGGCGCAGATGATCTTCATGTCCGTCGACGGCGTCGGCCGGACCAGACAGTCGTCCATCGTGTAGTAGTCGCCCTTGAAGTCCGAGCGACCCGTCTCCCACAGCTCGCGCAGGATGCGGGCGTATTCGTCGAGCATCTGGTAGCGGTTGCGGAAATGCTCCTCGCCGGGCCACAGGCCCATCTGGGAGTATTCCGGCTTCTGCCAGCCGGTGATCAGGTTCAGGCCGAAGCGGCCGTGGCTGATCGAGTCGATCGTGTTGCACATCCGCGCGGCGAAGGCCGGCGGGATGACCAGGGTCGGGCAGGTCGCATAGATCTTGATCTTCTCGGTGACGGCCGCGAGCCCGGCCATCAGGGTGAAGCTCTCCAGCCCGTATTCCCAGAACTCCGTCTTGCCGCCGAACCCGCGCAGCTTGATCATCGAGAGCAGGAAATCGAGGCCATAGTGTTCGGCCCGCTGGGCGATGCGCTTGTTCAGGTCGAACGAGGGCATGTACTGCGGCGCGGTCTCGGAGATCAGCCAGCCGTTGTTGTTGATCGGTACGAAGACGCCGACTTCCATGGTGATCGCCCCTCAGCCGTCGCCGTTCAGAAAGGCGACCAGGCGCGCATTGAACGCACCGGACACCGTCGCCGTAAAGGCGTGTCCGCCCCAGGGAACGACATCAAGCGTCGCGCTGGGCAAACCCTCGGCCAGCCGTCGCGACAGGAGCGGCGGAACCAGCATGTCGTCGGCCGAGGCGGCGACCAGAACCGGGTGCGGAATCTCTCCGAGCCGGTCGTCGATGTCGAAGGCCAGCAGGGCGCCGATCCGGGCCAGCATGACGTCGGTGCGGGGGAAGGTCTGGATGTGATGGTGGTCCTGCGTCTTCAGCAGGGCGTCGTTCTCGCTGATCCAGTCGGGTGGATAGAGGAACACCGCCTGGGCCTCGACATAGGCTGTGGGCCCGAAGGCTTCGAGCAGGCGAGTGCGGGCGGCGAAGCAGCGGGCGACGTGGGGGTCCGGCCGGGACCAGCCGTTGACGACGACCAGCCGGTCCAGCCGTTCGGGATGGTCGAGCGCCAGCTGAAGCCCGGTGTTGCCGCCCGCCGCGTGGCCGACGAGGTGGGCCCTGGTCGTGTCAGTGGCGTCGAGAACGGCGACCATGTCCTGCGCCATCGCGGCGACCGAGTGATCGGGCTTCAGGCTGCGGTCGCTGCGGCCCGTTCCGCGGTGGTCGTAGAGGATCACGCGGAAGCGCTCGCTCAGGGCGTCTATCTGCGGGGCCCAGAAGGCGGCCGATCCGCCGAGGCCCGCCGACAGGATGACGCTGGCCGCACCCGCCGGCCCCTCGTGGACCTCGTACCAGAGGCCGTCAGCGACGCCTGTGGTCACCGTTTGCCGATGTGGGCGATGGTCGCGATCTCGACGAGGAAGTCGGGGCGGACGAGGCCGCAGACGATGCAGAACCGCGCCGGCTTGTCGCCGGGGAAATACTCCGCATAGACCTTGTTCAGGGCGGCGTAGTCGGACCAGTCCTTGAGGAAGATGTGATTCATGGTCACGTCCTCCATGGTTCCGCCGGCGGTCTCGATGACCGATTTTATGGTCTCCAGCACGATGCGCGTCTGGCCCTCGGCGTCGCCGACGCAGGCGACGTTGTTGTCCTTGTCGAAGGCCAGTGTGCCCGAGACATAGACGATCCCGTCGGCCAGGGTCCCGGGCGAGAAGGGGGCGATCGGGGTGACTGTGCCGGGCGGGGTGATGACGGTCTTGGGCATTCAGGTCTCCTGTGCGCTTTTCGATTCCGGGGGCGCGATCTGACCGACGACGCCCTTGAAGTCGGCGACGCTGGAGACCCAGCCGAAGAATTTTTCGATGTTGTAGATCGCGGCCTTCTGGACGAACTCGGGCCCCGCCTGATGGGTGGCGTCCTCCAGCACGATGCCGAAATATTCGAGGAAGAAGCCGTCGCGGAGCGTGGACTCGACGCAGACATTGGTGGCGATGCCGACGAAGACGAGATTGCGGATGCCGCGCGAGCGCAGCACGCTGTCGAGCTGGGAGTTGAAGAAGCCGGAGTAGCGGGTCTTGTGCAGGCAGATGTCGCCTGGCTGCGGCTTGAGCGCATCGACCAGTTGGTAGTCCCACGTTCCACGGGCGAGCAGCGTCCCCGCCAGTTCGGGCCGGGCGCGCATGGTCTTCAGCGCATTGGACTTGTGCCAGTTGGGCGAGCCGGGGCCACCGGCCTCGACATAGTCGGGGTCCCAGCCGTTCTGGAAATAGAGGACCTGGACCCCCGCACGGCGCGCGACCTCGAGCACCCCCCTGGTGTTCTCGATCACCCTGGCCGCGCCGGAGATGTCGAAACCGGCGAGGTCCAGATAGCCGCCGGGCGAGGCGTAGGCGTTCTGCATGTCGATGACGATGACCGCCGTCTTCGCCGGATCGATCTCGAGCGGCTCGGGTCGGCAGGGCAGGGTGATGGTGGCCATCCCTCCACCATGACAGATGCGCGGGCGACGCCAAGTCGGCTGGAGCGACTTATGTCGTGGCGCATCGGCTGCGCGCCCTGACGCCTATTCCGGCGGAGACGCCAGTCCCATCCGGACCAGGTCCGACAGGCTGTCCGCCTGCATCTTGGTCATGACCTTGGCGCGGAAGATCTCGACCGTGCGCGGGCTGATACTCAGTTCCGCCGCGATCTCCTTGTTGGACCGGCCCTTGACCAGGGCGCGGAACACCTGGTTTTCGCGCTGGCTCAGCTGGGCGATGCGTCCGGCGGCCTCCAGCCGGCTTTGACGCGCGCCGCCATCGTTCATCAGATGAACCAGACAGCCACGCACCGCTTCGAGCAGACGAGGGGGATCGAACGGTTTCTCGATGAAATCGACGACGCCCGACTTCATCAGCTCGACCGCCGCGGCGACGTCGCCATGGCCGGTTATGACGATGATGGGCCAGGCATTGCCCTTCATCTCGGCGACACGGCGCACGACCTCGACGCCGTCCAGTCCGGGCATGCGAAGATCGGTGACGACGCAGGCGACCACGTCGGCCGGCATCCGGTCGAAGAAATCGGTCCCGCTGGAAAAGCCCCGGGCCGGCACGCCTTCGGCCCGGAGCAGGGTTACAAGGGCGTCGCGGACCGCGAAATCGTCCTCGATCACGAAGGTGGAGGGTAAGATCATAGCGGCTGACTTTCCTCTGCGCGTTGGAGACGGAAGGCGAAGACCGCGCCGCCCAGGGGGCTGGTCGCGACGGTCAGGGCGCCGTGGTGCGCCTCGACGATCGTCCGCGTGACCGACAGGCCCAGGCCCATGCCGTCGGCCTTGGTGGTGGTCAGCGGCGTGAAGATTCGCGCGACCTCCTCGGGGGGTACGCCGGGGCCGCTGTCCTCGACGCGGATCTCATAGTGCGTCGCCGAGACGGAACGGCCGAGGACGTGGACCTCGCGGCGATCGCGGCCGCTGACCGCCTCGACGGCGTTTCGGACAAGGTTGATCACGGCCTGCTGGAACGGGATGCGATCGGCCATGACGAGGTCGTTGTCGCCGCCGATATCGATTCTGATCATCGCATCGGCTGCGGGCGCGATCAGCTTCAGCATGGGCCCGATTTCCAACAGCATCGACGTCATGCGCTCGGGCTTCAGCGCCTGCGATCCCACCTTCAGCAGGTCGCGGGCGTGGCGGATGACCTCGCCCGCCCGGAGGGCCTGTCCCTTGGCCATTTCCAGAGTGCGGCTGGCGTTGGCGATGACCGGCGGGGTCCGCGCCAGATCGGTCTGGGCCGCCTGCATGTAGATGGCCGCGGCGCTCAGGGGCTGGTTCAGCTCGTGGGACAGGATCGCGGCCATTTCGCCGAGGGAATTCAAACGCCAGACCTGGTTCAGCTGTTCGCTGAGCTCTTGATTCCGGGCCTCCGCGGCGTGCCAGTCGCTGAGGTCGGTCAGGGTCAGGACGACCCTGGAGGACTTTGAATGGGCATCGACATAGGCCACCCGGATTCCCACCGGGAACAGAGTGCCGTCGGAGCGGCGGGCCATCCAGTACCGTCGCAGCGGGGAATCATCCTTGCCGGGTGTGTCCGCTGCCCAGGCATCGAAGGACGCCACGAAATCCTTGAAGGTCCGGCCGGCGGCCTCGAGTTCGGTTGTCCGAAAAAGCGCGCAGGCCGGCCGGCTCATGTTCAGGACGAGGCCCTGCGCATCCAGGGTCGCCACGGGCGTCGAGGCCAGCATGGCCTCGAGCGTCGCGTCGCGCCGCCTCAGCTCCGACGCCAGAGCCGCCGAGCTGGCCTTTCCGGAGCGGCGCGCGATCGCCATCTCGCCGACGGCCAGCCCGATGGCGGCGAATGACAGGGCGTAGACGATCGTGTCGCCCAACTCCTGGCGGTGAATCAGGATGATGTTTGCCATCACCGCCAGCCCGATCGCCAGGATGGTGGGGCCGCGTGACGCCAGAAGCGCCGGAATCAGGACGGCGGGGATCAGGGGCAGATACTGAAACCGGCCCACGACCCCGAGGCGAAGAGCCACAACGCCGAGGGCGACCGAAGCGATCGCGAGCATGTAGCCGTTTGCACCCCGCGACGCCCAGCGGACGACCCTGGCGACGACGTCCGTCAATCGCGGCCAGAGCCGGTCGACGCGTCGGAGGCCGGGGCGGATCAAATCAGCCATGATTCCGATAAACACATCCGGTGCTGTGGGGCCTGCGGCAGTTCGTCCGCGTCACGACGCGGCGTGTCGCTGACCGGAAGCGCGGGCCGAAGACGCCGTCACCGCCCGGCGCAACCGCCGGAGACCGGCCCGAGAGCGGCGAGGTCTCCACGTCCGGCTGGAGGGGGGTCGGGCACATGGCATTCATCCCTTCGTGAATAATCAGATTGTTGGCCGCACGAACCCTGATTCGTCCATGACGGAAATCAAGGATCGCTGAACCGGGGCTCCGTCGTCCGGGCCAGGGGCGGGGACGGCGCCCGGCTTTCGCGGGCCAGTGCGAGTAACGGGTGTCCGCACAGACACGCCGGCCGCGCCCTGCCCGGTTGTTCCGAAGTAATCGGGCCGCCTCGCGATTACGTATTTATACCTAACTGTCTGTTTACCAACGATAATCAAGATCGGTCTAGCCAGAAACCATACTTGATAATCAACTTTGGAGCTGGCTGGATGCACGGGACGATCAACAGGGGCGGATCGCCACGCCGGCTCGGGAGCCCGCTTGCGGGTCGTATCGCGGGTGCGGCCCTGACGGTCTTCTCACTGTCGATCGCCGGCACGGCTCTGGCAGGGGAACCCACCGCGGCGCCTGCTCCGGCCGGGCCCCGCCTCACGGGAACCCTGGGCCTGGCCAGCCAGTACGTCTCCAAGGGTGTCGGACGAAGCAACGGCGAGGCGAGCGCCTCGGGCTCGATCGAACTGTCCCGCAACGGCTTCTATGGCAGCCTGTTCGCCTCGTCCGCCGAACTCTCCCAGGGCTCGGACGCGGAACTCGTGACGACCCTGGGCTACCGCACCACGATCGCCGATTTCGGTCTGGACGTGGCGGTGATCAATCGGGACTTCCCCGGAACCCGGGCAGGCGTTGACGCCAACATCACCGAGTACCAGGCGGACCTTTCGGGCCATGCAGGCCCGGTCTCGACCCGGTTCCGCGTCAACTATTCTGCGGACGGATTCGCCTCGACAAAGGAAGCCTGGTGGATCGAATTCCAGGGCGGGATCGCTCTGGACGACAACACCAAGGCCACGGCCGCAGTCGGGAACCGCACCGCCGACGGCGGGGCCGAGTACGCGGCCTGGAACGTCGGTGTGAAGCGCAAACTGCCCCACGATCTGGCCCTCGACCTGCGCTGGTACGACACCGACGGCCACAGTTACGGCGACGCCTATGAAGGCCGTCTGGTCGCCGCCCTCACCTATTCTTTCTGACCGCAACCCTGACCGGCTGCTGTCAAGCGGCTCCCTGAGAAGGAACTCACCGTGACCCTCGACAACGTCAAGATCTCGCGAAAACTGGCCGGCGCCTTTGCGTTCATCGTGCTGACCATCGTTGCGCTGGGTGCGGCGATCTTCCTGCAGGTCGGCGCCCTCGAAACCCGAAAGGAGGCGGTGTCCAAGGAGCACAAGACGCTTGAGACGCTCAATGGCCTGGAGATGTCCATGGCGAGGGTGGAGAGCAGTACGCGAGCCTACCTCGTCTATCAGAACCCTAACTATCTGCAGGTCATAGAGGAGGAGTCCAAGGCGTTTGATGCAGACATCGTCCAGTTGCGGGCGGGCCTGGCGCACATCGACGGCGCCGCCGGCCGCATCGATACGCTGGCACAGGCCGAAGCCGCCTATCGGGCCGAAATCGTCCAGAAGGAAATCCGCCTTGCGGCCAATCCGGCAACGCTGGGTCAGGCCGTGGCCCTTGTCCAGTCCGGCATCGCCGGCCGCTATATGGATGAAGTCACCAAGGCGTTCGACGACATCCGCTCGCGCTCCCAGGGTCGGATCGACGCCGCCGACACCGCCAATGAGGCCGCATTTGACGCGGCGCGGCTTACCCTGATGCTCGGGGTCGGTCTTGCCCTGATCCTGTCGGTCGCTTTCGGCCTGATCCTGACGAAATCCATCGCCACCCCGGTCGTCGCCATGACCGCCGCCATGCGTCGCCTCGCCGACGGGGACAAGACTGTCGAAGTCCCTGCCGTCGGCCGCAAGGACGAGATCGGCGAAATGGCCCAGGCGGTCCTCGCCTTCAAGGAGGCCGCTATCGCCAATGAGCGCCTCGAACTCGAAGCCACCTCGGGCCGCGAGACCGGAGAGCGCGAGCGGGCCCGCAATCAGGAAATCTCGGCCGCCGCAGCCCGCGAACAGGCGCTCGTCGTCTCCGCCCTGGGCGAAGGCCTGGATCACCTGACGCGCGGCGATCTGACCTACACCCTGACCCAGTCCTTCCCCGAAGACTATGTGAAGCTGAAGGACGACTTCAACGCCGCCATCGGCCAGCTGAAGGAGGCGATGTCGGTGGTGGCCGGGAACGTCTCGGCCATCCGCTCCGGCGCCGGTGAGATCGCCCAGGCCTCTGACGACCTGTCGCGCCGCACGGAACAACAGGCCGCCTCGCTGGAGGAGACCGCCGCCGCCCTGGACGAGATCACGGCCACCGTGAACCGCACGGCCTCGGGCGCCCGCCAGGCCTCCGATACGGTGCAGGCCGCCAAGGGCGACGCCGAGACCTCGGGCAATGTCGTCCGCGACGCCGTCAGCGCCATGGGGGCCATCGAGAAATCGGCCCAGGAGATCAGCCAGATCATCGGCGTGATCGACGAGATCGCCTTCCAGACCAATCTGCTGGCCCTGAACGCCGGGGTCGAGGCCGCTCGCGCCGGAGACGCCGGCCGCGGCTTCGCGGTGGTCGCCTCCGAGGTCCGGGCCCTCGCCCAGCGCTCGGCGGAAGCGGCCAAGGAGATCAAGGTGCTGATCTCGGCATCGACCAGCCAGGTCAACGCCGGCGTGGCCCTGGTCGGCCAGACGGGCGAGGCGCTGCAACGCATCGTCGGCCGCGTCGCGGAGATCGACGGCTTGGTGTCCGAGATCGCCGCCTCGGCCCAGGAACAGGCCACCGGCCTTCAGCAGGTCAACACCGCCGTCAACCAGATGGACCAGGTCACTCAGCAGAACGCCGCGATGGTCGAGGAATCCACCGCCGCCAGCCACTCGCTGTCGCAGGAAGCCGCGACCCTGGCCGGCTCGGTGTCGCGCTTCCAGATCGGCGCCGTGGCCGAAGCCCCGGCAGCGCGTAGCGCGCCCCGTCCCCAGTCCCGCCCGGCCAATCGTCCGGTCGCCCAGATGCGGACCGTCGGGTCCGGCGGCGCCGCGCGCAAGCCCCAGCCGGTCGCCTCCGAAGACGGCTGGGAGGAGTTCTGATGAGCGCCTCCCTGTCCCTTCCGCCTGTCCTCGACCTGGCCCAGGCCGACGCGCTGAAAGCGGCCCTGCTGCCGATGCGCGGTCAGCCGGTCGTCATCGACGCCTCGCGCGTCGAGCGTCTCGGCGGCCTGTGCCTCCAGGTCCTGATCTCGGCGCAGCAGACCTGGGCCACCGACGGTCATGTGCTGAAGATCGACGATGTGTCGCGTGAGTTCGCCGATCAATGGAATGCATTCGGGGCGGCCTCGGCCGATCGCCCGCTGGGAGCCCTCTCGTGATCAAGACCGTGCTGACCATCGATGATAGCCGCACCATGCGCGAGATGCTGATGATGGCCCTGGTCGAGGCGGGCTACCGCGTCATCCAGGCCGTCGACG
Source organism: Brevundimonas subvibrioides (assembly GCF_002280785.1). Taxonomy (GTDB): domain Bacteria; phylum Pseudomonadota; class Alphaproteobacteria; order Caulobacterales; family Caulobacteraceae; genus Brevundimonas; species Brevundimonas subvibrioides_B. The sequence goes on along the minus strand of NZ_NCEQ01000001.1, from coordinate 28,666 downwards.
GCATCGACGGGCTGGAGACGCTGGCGGCCGAGGGGGCCGACGTCATCATCACCGACATCAACATGCCCCGTATGGACGGCTTCGGCGTGATCGAGGGTGTCCGTGCGGACCCCAACCATCGCGCCACGCCCGTGCTGGTGCTCACGACCGAGAGCGATGCCGTGAAGAAGCAGCGCGCCCGCGACGCCGGGGCCACCGGCTGGATCGTCAAACCGTTCGACCCGGCCAGGCTGATCGACGCCGTCCGTCGTGTGGCGGCCTGATCCATGACTGACGCGGTCGATCCCTTCGAGGCGATCAAGGTCGTCTTCTTCCAGGAGTGCGACGAGCTGCTCGCCGACCTGGAAACGGGCCTGCTCGCCATCGAGCAGGGCAGCACGGACATGGAGACGGTCAACGCCGTCTTCCGGGCGGTCCATTCGGTCAAGGGCGGAGCAGGGGCCTTCGGCCTCGACGCCCTGGTGCGGTTCGCCCACGTCTTCGAGACCCTGCTGGACGAGATCCGTTCGGAGCGGAAGCCGTGCGACGACGTCACGGTCAAGACGCTGCTGCGCGCCTCGGACGTGCTGGCCGACCATATCGCCGCCGCTCGCGGTCAGGGCGCGCCGGTCGACGAGGCCCGTTCGGCCGGTCTGGTGGCCGAGCTGGAGGCTCTGACGCACGGGGAGGCCGGCCCGGCCGCCGTCGCCGGGGTCGCCGACATCGAACCCGCCTTCGCCCCGGTCGCTGCCGCGCCGGCGGACGACGGCGCCGACGAGTTCGGCTTCCGCCCCGTCGCCTTCAACTTCGCCGCTCTGGATGCGCCGGCTGAACCGGCTGAACCGGCTGAACCGGCCGCACCCGCCGCTGCCCCTGCCGCCAACGCCTGGCGTATCGTCTTCCGTCCGCACGGCCGGATGTACGTCAACGCCAACGAGACCGGCCTGCTGCTGCGCGAGCTCTCGCATCTCGGCGAGATGACCGTCGATCTGGACGTCTCCGCCGTGCCGCAGCTGGACGCGCTGGAGGCCGAGGAGTCCTATCTGTCCTGGACCATCGAGCTGACGACCGACGCCGGAGAGGCCGCGATCCACGACGTCTTCGACTTCGTCGAAAGCGACTGCGACCTGTCGATCCGTCCGGCCTCTGCGGCAACGGAAGCCGTCGAAGCCGAGCCTGCGCCCGCTCCAGACTCCGACATCGCCGCCCTGCTGGCCCGTGCCCAGGCCGAGGTCGTTGTGATCGCCGAGCCCGAGCCCGAGCCCGAGCCCGAGCCCGAACCCGCGCCGGCTGCGGTCGTTCAGCCGTCCGCCGCCCCGACCCCTGCGCCGGCGGCGACCGCCGAAGCCGCCCCGGCCGCAACCGCCGCCAATGCCGCGACCCCGGCTGCCGCCAACGCGCCCGCTGCGCCCGCCGCCGTCACCATCCGCGTCGATCTCGACCGCGTCGATCGTCTGATCAATGTCGTCGGCGAACTGGTCATCCAGCAGGCCATGCTGGCCCAGCGCGTGATCGAGAGCGGCCTGGCCCGGTCGTCCGGCATCTCGGTCGGTCTGGAAGACCTCGAACTGCTGACCCGCGAGATCCAGGACAGCGTCATGGCGATCCGCGCCCAGCCGGTGAAGTCGGTGTTCCAGCGCATGCCGCGCCTCGTCCGCGAAGTCGGCGAGATGACCGGCAAACGTGTCCGCCTGGTCACCGCCGGCGAGGACACCGAGGTCGACAAGACCGTGGTCGAACGCCTGGCCGAACCGATCACCCACATGCTGCGCAACGCCATCGACCACGGTCTGGAGGGACCGGAAGATCGCGCTGCGGCCGGCAAGCCGGTGGAAGGCACGGTGCGCCTCGCCGCCCTCCACCGCTCGGGCCGGATCGTCATCGAGATCTCCGACGACGGGCGCGGCATCAACCGCGAACGGGTCAAGGGCATCGCCGTGTCCCGCGGCCTGATCGCCGAGGACGCGGTCCTGACCGACGACGAGATCGACAACCTGATCTTCCTGCCCGGCTTCTCGACCGCCGAGGTGATCTCCGACGTCTCGGGCCGGGGTGTGGGCATGGATGTGGTGCGTCGCTCGATCCAGGCGCTGGGGGGCCGCATCACGATCGCCTCCAACCCGGGCAAGGGCTCGACCTTCACCCTCAGCCTGCCGCTGACGCTTGCGGTGCTGGACGGCATGGTCGTCACCGGCGCCGACCAGACCCTGGTCGCCCCCCTGACCGCCATCGTCGAGAGCCTGACCCCGCGTCTGGAAGACATCCACCACGTCGGCGGCCACGACCCGGTGATCCGCTTCCGCGACCAGTTCGTGCCCCTGATCGACGTGGCCCTGGGCATGGGCTTCCGCGACGTACCCGTCGAGGCCGGCACCGGCGTCGCCGTGGTCATCGAGACCGAGGGCGGCACGCGCGCCGCCCTGCTGTTCGACGCCATCCAGGGCCAGCGCCAGGTGGTCATCAAGAGCCTTGAGACCAACTACCAGCAGGTCGAGGGCGTCGCGGCCGCGACCATCCTGGGCGACGGCCGCGTCGCCCTGATCCTGGACGTCGACGCCATTGTCGCCGGTTCGCGCCGCCGGTTCGTGCGGCACGAGGCGACGCGTTCCGAACTGAAAATCGCGAGCTGATCATGACCGAAGCCACCAACGCCGCCGCCCGTGAGCTGATCGCCTTCCGCATCGGAGAGCAGGAGTTCTGCGTGGACATCATGTGCGTGCGGGAGATTCGCGGCTGGACCCCGGCGACGCCGCTTCCCCGTGCGCCCGTCTGCATGAAGGGCGTCATCAACCTTCGCGGCGCCGTCCTGCCGATCATCGACCTGGGCGCCCGCTTCGGCCTGCGAACTTCGGAACCGTCCGAGCGCCACGTCATCATGGTGGCCCATATCGGCGGCCGGATGGTCGGCCTGCTGGTCGACGCCGTGTCGGACATTATCCAGCTGACCGACGAAGCGCTGCAGCCGACGCCGGATGTCGCCAGCGAACAGGTGAAGTCCTTCGTCAAAGGCCTGTTCGCCCTCGAGGGCCGCCTGATCAGCCTGATCGAACTGGACCGGATCGTTCCAGAAGTCGAAGCCGAAGCCGCATGACCTCGGATTCAGGATCACGAAGGGCCGCCGGGCGTGAATCCCTGGTCGAAGGCGAGTTCGTCTTCACCGCCGAGGACTTCCGCCACATCGCCGAAATCCTGCACAGCTATGCGGGCATAGCCCTGAGCGACGGCAAGGCCGCGCTGGTCTATTCGCGCCTCGCCAAGCGGCTGCGGACCCTGGGTCTGCGCAGCTTCCGCGACTACTGCGAACTGGTGCAGGGCGCGGACGGCGTGGACGAGCGTCAGCTGATGACGGCCGCCCTGACGACCAACGTCACCCGCTTCTTCCGCGAGCCCCACCATTTCGAACACCTGCGCGACCAGGTCATGCCCGGTCTGGCCGAGCGCGCCCGTCGGGGCGAGCGGGTCCGCCTGTGGTCGGCCGCCTGTTCGAACGGGCAGGAGCCCTATTCCATGGCCATGACCGCGCTGGCGGTCCTGCCGGAAGCCAACGATCTCGACTTCCGCATCCTGGCCACCGACATCGATCCGAACATGGTCGCCGAGGGCATCGCCGGCGTCTATTCCGCCGAACATCTTGAAGCCGCGCCGCCGATGCTGCGCAACCGCTTCTTCGAGAAGGCGCCGGCTCACGGCCGAGACATGCTGTCGGCCAGTGCCGCGCTGCGCGAGCTCGTCTCGTTCCGTGAGTTGAACCTGATCGGCAACTGGCCCATGCGGCACAAGTTCGACGTCATCTTCTGCCGCAACGTGGTGATCTATTTCGACGACGCGACCCAGGAGCGGGTGTGGAAGCGGTTCACCCCGCTGATGACGCCCGGCGCCACCCTCTACATCGGTCATTCGGAACGCGTCAGCGGGTCCGCCGTCAACCAGCTGACCCCGTCCGGCCTCACAACCTACAGGCTGGCGCCATGAGTGCGCCCATCCGTGTTCTGGTCGTCGACGACTCGCCCACGATGCGCGGCCTGATCACGGCCGCCCTGCGTCGCGATCCTGAGATCGAGGTCGTCGGCTCGGCCGCCGATCCGCTGGAAGCCCGCGCCCTGATCAAGGACCTGAACCCCGACGTCATCACGCTTGATGTCGAGATGCCCAACATGAACGGGCTGGAATTCCTCGAGAAGATCATGCGCCTGCGGCCCATGCCCGTGGTCATGGTCTCGACCCTGACCCAGGCCGGCGCCGAGGTCACCCTCAGAGCGCTGGAGATGGGCGCGATCGATGCGGTCGGCAAACCCGGCGCCGGCGTTACCGCCGTCGAGGCCTTCGCTGAACTGACCCTGAAGGTGAAGACCGCCGCCCGCTCCCGCGTCCGGGCCCGCGAGGCCGTCGAAGCACCGCGTCCGCGCACCGACTACCGCCCGGGCGCCGACCACATCCTGGCCATCGGCGCCTCGACCGGCGGCGTTGAAGCCCTGATCACCATCGTGTCCGCCTTCCCGGCCAACTGCCCGGCGACGGTGATCACCCAGCACATGCCGGCGACCTTCACGCCCAGTTTCGCCGCCCGCCTCGACAAGATGTCCGCCGCCACGGTCAGCGAGGCCGTCGACGGCGCGACCCTGATGCCCGGTCACGTCTATCTGGCCCCGGGCGGCGTCGCCCATCTCGAGGTTTCGGGGGCGACGCCGCGTTGCCGCCTGAGCCAGGGCGACACGGTCAGCGGCCACCGCCCGTCGGTCGACGTCCTGTTCCGATCGATCGCCCGCCTGCGCAAACCCATGACCGGCGTCATCCTGACCGGGATGGGCCGCGACGGCGCGCAAGGTCTGCTCGAGATGCGCAACGCCGGCGCCCACACCCTGGGTCAGGATGAGGCCAGCTGCGTCGTCTACGGCATGCCGCGCATCGCCCACGAGATCGGCGCCGTCGAACGCCAGCTCCCGCTCAACCGTCTTTCATCCGCCATTCTCGATCTGTGCGCCTCGTCCCGCGCACAGACAAACGCCTGAGGATTTTTGATGCCCGCCGCTTCCGCCATTCATGTCCTCATCGTCGACGACCAGATGTCGATGCGCAGCCTCATCCGCAACAGCCTGCAACAGATCGGGTTTCGTGAGTTCCGCGAGGCGCCCGACGGCGAAGCCGGCCTGCGCGAGATGATCACCAAACCCGCGCACCTGGTGATTTCAGACTTCAACATGCCCAAGCTCGACGGGCTGGGCCTGTTGCGCGCTGTGCGCTCTCACCCGCCGACCCAGGGCGCCGCCTTCATCATGCTGACCGGCCGGGCCGACAAGGAACTGGTCCAGCGCGCCGTTCAGTTCGGCGTCAACAACTACCTGGTCAAACCCTTCACCGTCGCCCAGCTGAAAGAGAAGCTGGAAGGCGTGTTCGGGCCCCTGACATGATGTCCGCCGACGCCCTGGCGACCGAGCAGCGAATCCACGTGGGCCAGGGCGAGCACCATGTGACGTCTGACCGGAACGTGATGCTGACCACCATCCTGGGCAGCTGCGTGGCCATGTGTTTACGCGATCCCGATACCGGCGTCGGCGGCATGAACCACTTCCTGCTGCCGGAAGGCGCCGGGGCAGGCACTGATGCAGGCCGCCGCTACGGCGCCTATGCGATGGAACTTCTGATCAACGATGTGATGAAGGCCGGGGCGCGTCGCGACCGGCTGGAGGCCAAGCTGTTCGGCGGCGGCCGGATGTTCGACAGTCTGCGCGACGTCGGCCTGCAGAACGCCGACTTCGCCGAACGCTTCCTGCGCGATGAAGGCATTCCCGTCGTCGGCGGCAGCCTGCGCGGCCTGGGCGGTCGCCGCCTTCACTACTGGCCCGCCACCGGGCGAGCCCTGCAACGCGCGGTCACGGACGGCCATGTGCCGGTCCAGGCTTCCCCCCGCATCGAACCGGTCGCCACCGGCGCCGTGGAGCTGTTCTGATGTCCCAGTACCGAAGCCGCGACCTGCTGGTCTCCGTCTCCAACGAACTGGCGGAAATCCGGGAGCGTCTCGAAGACCTCGCGGACCTGACGTCCGAGCTGATGACGGACTGCCCGGCCGAGCGCCGCGCCGAGACCATGTCCAGCGTCCAGGACTTCGACCTCCTGATCCAGCGCCTCGACGGACTCAGCGGTCTCGCCGCCGCCCTGGGCGCCGGCGCGCCCCTGGCCACGGCCCTGCACGCCCTGACCCTTTCGGACCTCTACGACCGTCTCGTCGGCGACCCCGGTATCCGTCCCTCGATGTCCGCGCCATCCGGCGAACTGACCCTGTTCGACTGAAGCCATGGCGCGTCCTTCCACCCCGGACCGGGTCAACCTGGCGCGCTCGAAAGTGCTTCTGGTCGATCACAATCAGAATTCGCTCGATATGCTGAGTTCGATCTTCCACGGCTTCGGGGTCAAGCAGCAGATCAAGTGCGGGTCCACGCCCGAGGCCGTGTCGATCGTGGAGACGCGCGATGTCGATCTGGTGCTTATCGACTGTTCGATGCCGGAGATGGACGGCTATGACTTCACGCGCTGGCTGCGGCGCGAGACCGAGCCACCGATACGCTACACGCCGGTGATCCTTCTGACCGGACACGCCGCCCAGTCGAAGGTGCGGAAGGGGCGCGACTGCGGGGCGAGCTTCGTCGTCACCAAGCCGCTGACGCCGAACGTCCTCTTGCAACGCATCCTCTGGCTGGGCGCCGACGAGCGGAACCTGGTGGAATGCGACACCTATGTGGGGCCGGATCGTCGGGTGCGCAGCCTGGGCCCCCCGGTGGGACTGCCGGGCCGGCGTAGCGGCGATCTGTCCGAACACGTCGGCGCCGCCACCGAGGCGAACATGGATCAGACCTCGATCGATATGATGATGAAGCCGATGAAGGTCGCACTGTGAGCGAAGCCCGGACGTTCAAGATCAAGAGCACGCTGGCGCGGCAACTTCAGGATCCGGGCGGCAGCCAGGTCCGCGACCTCGAGCGGCAGGCGACCGCCAGGCTGGAAACCCATCGCGACGACGCCATGGCCGCCGTGGTCGCAACGCTGGACGCGCTCGACGCCCTGTGCGCCGAGGCGGCCATCGATGCGGGACCGCGCGTCTACGCCCTGGCGTCGTCGATCGTGGATGTGGCGGGCTATTTCGACACCGGCCCGCTCTTCCATGCGGCCTACAGTCTGTGCGAGGTCTCCGACCGGATGCTCCAGGCCGAGACCTGGCACTGGCCGTCGATTCAGGTCCACACCCAGGCGTTGCGCCTGATCCTTGCGAGCGGATGCCGCGTCGGACGCACCAGCGAGACCTTGTTGGCCGGCCTGCGCTCGATCACCCAGAGCCGCTAGGGCGCCCTCCGTCCCGGCGGACCCTCCGGTCTTCCCGGACCCTGTTCCAGAGCCTGCTCCAGCCCCGGAGGGCGCGCGGCGGCGTGTCAGGTCGAGGGCAGAAGTTCCGCCGCGAACTGCCGGTAACGACCGGCCCGCACCCCGTCGGTGGCGCGTGCGATATCCGGTGCGAAATAGTGGTCGCTGTCATAGGCGGCGACCGCCTCCCGCACGATCGACCATACCGCCTCCAGCGCCGGCGAACTCCTGAGCGGACGCCGGAATTCGATGCCCTGGGCGGCGGCCAGAAGCTCGATGCCGACGACAGTCGCGGTGTTCTCCGCCATCTCCAGCAGGCGTCGCGCGCCATGGGTGGCCATGGAGACATGGTCCTCCTGATTGGCCGAGGTCGGGACGGTGTCGACGCTGCACGGATGGCTCATCATCCGGTTCTCGGCGACGAGGGCGGCGGCGGTCACCTGGGCGATCATGAAGCCGGAGTTCAGCCCGCTCTCGCGCACGAGGAAGGCAGGCAGTTCGCTCATCTTGGGATCGACCAGGATGGCGGTTCGCCGCTCCGAGATATTGCCGATCTCGCACAGGACCATGGCCAGCTGGTCGGCGGCGAAGGCGACGGGTTCAGCATGGAAATTGCCGCCGGAAATCACGTCGCCGTCCTCGATGAAGACCAGCGGATTGTCGGTCACCGCATTGGCCTCGCGCCCCAGCGTCGCGGCGGCGCTGCGGATTACATCCAGCACCGCCCCCATGACCTGGGGCTGGCAGCGCAGGGAGTAGGGGTCCTGCACCTTGGAACAGTCGTCGCGGTGGCTGTCGCGAATGTCGCTTCCGACCATCAGTGCGCGCAGGGTCCCGGCGACATCGATCTGGCCGGGCTGGTTGCGCAAGGCGTGGATGCGAGCATCGAACGGCGCGTCCGATCCCATCAGGGCATCGACCGACAGGGCCCCTGCCGCGATCCCGGCGGCGAAGGCGGCCTCCGTGGCGAACAGACCAGCCAGCGCCAGCGCGGTCGAACACTGGGTGCCGTTCAACAGGGCGAGGCCTTCCTTGGGGCCCAGGGTCAGGACCGACAGTCCGGCCCGCGCCAAAGCCGCCTCGGCATCGAGCGTCTCGCCCCGATGCCGCGCCTCGCCCACGCCGATCAGGACGCAGGACATATGGGCCAGCGGGGCCAGATCGCCGGAGGCGCCGACCGAACCCTTGGACGGAATACAGGGCAGGACGTCGGCGTTCACCAGAGCGATGAGCGCCTCGAGGGTCTCGCGCCGGACGCCCGAGGCGCCCTTCGACAGACTGGCGATCTTCAGGACCAGGATCAGGCGAACGACCGCGTCGTCCAGCAGCGGACCGACGCCGCAGGCATGGCTGAGCACCAGGTTCTTTTGCAGCGTCTCCAGATCGCCGGGCGCGATCGAGGTGCTGGCCAGCAGGCCGAAGCCGGTGTTGATGCCATAGACCGTGCGGCCCTCGGCGATGATGGCGGCGACGGTGGCGGCGCTCTTGTCGACATCGATCCAGGCCGCGGGGGCGAGATCGACGGTCACCGGACCGTCGAGGACGACGCGCAACTGGGCGAGTGTGAGGGGTTCGGCGCCGAGAACAAGGTGGGTCATTCAGTCATTCCTTTCCCTCTCCCGGTGGGAGAGGGCTTGAGCGCCCGAGAGCCGCCAGGCGATCGGACTTGCGCGAAAGGGTGAGGGGCGTGCGTCACAGGTGAGGTTCAACCCTCACCCGACCGCGCAAGGACGACGGCTGCGCCGCCGTGCGCGATCTCCCTCTCCCACCGGGAGAGGGTCACGACAGGCTCGGAAGATTCAGGCCGTGCTCGCGCGCAGCGGCGCGGGCGATCTCATAGCCGGCGTCGGCGTGGCGCATGACGCCCGTCGCCGGGTCGTTCCACAGGACCCGCTCCAGCCGCTTCGCCGCCTCCGGCGTGCCGTCCGCGACGATGACCACGCCCGAGTGCTGGGAGTAGCCCATGCCGACCCCGCCGCCATGATGCAACGACACCCAGCTCGCGCCCGACGCGGTGTTCAGCAGAGCGTTCAGCAGCGGCCAGTCAGACACGGCGTCCGAGCCGTCCATCATCGCTTCGGTCTCGCGGTTCGGGCTGGCGACGGAGCCGCTGTCGAGGTGATCCCGTCCGATGACGATCGGGCCGCTCAGTTCGCCCGAGGCGACCATCTCGTTGAACATCAGACCGGCCCGATGCCGGTCGCCCAGACCGATCCAGCAGATGCGGGCGGGCAGCCCCTGGAAGGCGATCCGCTCGCCCGCCATGTCGAGCCAACGGTGCAGGCCGGCGTTGTCGGCAAACAGCCGCTTCATCGCCGCGTCGGTCTTGCGGATATCGTCCGGATCGCCGGTCAGGGCGGCCCAGCGGAACGGGCCGATCCCGCGGCAGAACAGGGGGCGGATATAGGCCGGCACGAAGCCGGGGAAGTCGAAGGCGTTGGCCACGCCCTCGTCGAAGGCGACCTGACGGATGTTGTTGCCGTAGTCGGTGACCGGGATGCCCGCCGCCTGGAAGTCGAGCATGGCCTGCACATGGACGGCGCAGGATTGGCGCGCCGCCGCCTCGACGGCGTCAGGGTCGGAAACGCGCTTGTCTTCCCATTCGGCCACGGTCCAGCCGGCGGGCAGGTAGCCGTTGATGAGGTCGTGGGCGCTGGTCTGGTCGGTGACGAGGTCGGGCCGCACGCCACGCCGGACCATCTCGGGCAGAACCTCGGCGGCGTTGCCGAGCAGGCCGACGGAGATGGGCTTGCCGATACCTCCCGCCTCCTCGATCAGGGCGAGCGCCTCGTCCAGGGTCCCGGCCATGACATCGAGGTAGCGGGTCTTCAGCCGCATCTCGATCCGGCTGCGCTGGCATTCGACGGCGAGGCAGGAGGCGCCGGCCATGGTCGCGGCCAGGGTCTGGGCCCCGCCCATGCCGCCGAGACCGGCGGTCAGGATCCACTTGCCGGACCAGTCGCCGCCATGGTGCTGGCGGCCTGCCTCCATGAAGGTCTCGTAGGTGCCCTGAACGATCCCCTGGGTGCCGATGTAGATCCACGACCCGGCCGTCATCTGGCCGTACATCATCAGACCCTTGCGATCGAGTTCGTTGAAATGCTCCCAGGTCGCCCATTTGGGCACCAGGTTGGAGTTGGCGATCAGCACGCGCGGCGCGTCCTCATGGGTCCGGAACACCCCGACCGGCTTGCCCGATTGCACCAGCAGGGTCTCGTCCGGCGCCAGGGCGCGCAGGCTCTCGACGATCCGGTCGAAACTGGCCCAGTCCCGCGCCGCCTTGCCGATGCCGCCATACACCACGAGATCCTCCGGCCGCTCGGCCACCTCGGGATCGAGATTGTTCATCAGCATCCGCAGGGCGGCCTCGGCGGCCCAGGTCCGGGCCGTCATCTCGGTCCCGCGAGGGGCGCGGACGATACGGCTGTTGCGCGTGGCGGTCATCGAATCCTCCATGCGGCCTGCAGCAGGCCGTCTGTCGTGGCCCCCAGTGTTATGTCTAGACATTAATCGAGGCAAGCGGCACGTTCGGCGCATGGATCACGCGCCGCAGAACCCTGAACCGCAAACGCCTGAACCGCTTCACCGCCGGATCGCCGGCGACATCGAGCGTCGCGTCGCCTCGGGCGAGTGGCGGCCAGGCTTCCGCGTCCCGACCGAGACGGCCCTGATGGCGGAGTACGGCTGCGCCCGGATGACGGTGTCGCGCGCCCTTTCGGACCTGGCCGCGCGCGGTCTGCTGATGCGCCGCAAGCGGGCCGGCACCGTCGTCGCCCCGCCGCCCGTCCATTCCTCGGCGCTGCTCGCCATTCCCGACATCCGGTCCGAGGTCGAGGGCCGTGGCATGGCTTACGAGCACCGTCTGCTCACCCGCGTCGTGCGCCCGGCGCGGCCCGACGAGACGGGGCTCGGCGCCCGGGTGATTGAGCTGGAGACCCTGCATCTGGCCGACGGCCTGCCGTTCGCCTTCGAGCGCCGGCTGATCGCGCTGGAGACGGCGCCTGAGGCCGAGACGGCGGACTTCTCGACCGAGCCGCCCGGCGGATGGCTCCTGGCCCACATGCCCTGGACCGAGGCCGAGCACCGCATCGCCGCCGTGGGGGCCGAGGGCGACGCGGCCGCGCGGCTGGGCCTCGCCGACGGCGCCCCCTGTCTGAGGCTTGAGCGTCGCACCTGGCGCGACGGCCTCGGCGTGACCTGGGCTTTCCAAACCTTCCCCGGCGCCGCCTATGATCTGGTGGCGCGCTTTTCTCCGACCAAGGGATGATCATGAGCGATACGTCAGAAGCTCTCGGCTGGCGCTCCGTCGCGGATCTGGTCGGAGATCATCCGGATGCGCCCGTGGCCTTGATCGGCGCGCCGCTGAACGAACGGTCGCTGACGCCCGGCCGCTGCGACCTCGCTCCCAGGGCGTTCCGGGCCGTCCTGCCGCGCCTGTCCACCTATGACGTCGAGACCGGCAGGGAGCTGGGCCTGCGGGTGCACGACGCAGGCGATGTGCCGTTGAAGGCGGTGTCGCCCGCCGACGCCTTCATCCCTGTGCGCGACGCGGTGAAGGCCCAGGCGCACCGGGGCCTGACCGTCCTCGTCGGCGGCAACAACGCCATTACCCGACCGGGCGTCCATGGCCTGGGTCTGGACCGCGTCGGGGTGCTTACGCTCGACGCCCATTTCGACCTGCGCGATACGGACCAGGGCCTGACCAACGGCAATCCGATCCAGGCCCTGCTCGACGACGGCCTGGACGGAAAACGCATCAGCCAGGTGGGCCTCGCCCCTTTCGCCAACACCCGCCGCGCTCATGAGAAGGCCCGGGCGGCGGGCATCAGCGTCCGCATGGCGCGGGAGTGCCGCGAGCGCGGTCTGGCCTCCGTCGTCGCCGAGGAACTGGAGCGACTGTCCGCCCTCTGCGAGGTGATCTATGTCGATTTCGACATCGATGTGATCGACCGCAGCCAGTGGCCCGCAAGTCCCGGCGCCCGCCCGGGCGGCGTTTCGGTCCACGACTTCTTCGACGCCACGCGCGTCATCGGCGCCCATCCGAAGGTCCGGGCCGTGGACCTGACCGAATACGATCCGTCGCTGGAGATCGGCGATCTCGGCTCCCTGACGGCGGGACGCTGGTTCTGCGAATTGCTGGCCGGGTTCGAAACGCGATGACCACCCTCATCACCGACTGTCGTGTCGCCACCATGGTCGAGGGTGGGGAGCCCTACGGGGCCATTGAGGACGCGGCGCTGCTGATCTGTGACGGTCGCATTGCCTGGGTCGGGCCGCGCGCTGATCAGCCCCCGCACGATGCCGTGCAAATTCACCGGCTCGACGGCCGCTGGGTCACGCCGGGCCTGATCGACTGCCACACCCATCTCGTCTTCGGCGGCGACCGTTCGGGCGAGTTCGAACAGCGTCTCAACGGCGCCACCTATGAGGAGATCGCCCGCGCCGGCGGCGGCATCGTCTCGTCCATGACTGCGACCCGCGCGGCGTCGGAGGCCGATCTCTACGCCTCCGCCCTGTCCCGGCTGGAGGGCCTGAAGGCGACCGGCGTCACAACCGTCGAGATCAAGTCCGGCTACGGCCTCGACCGCGATGCCGAACTCAAGATGCTGCGCGTCGCCCGTCGCATCGGGCGAGAGGCCGGCGTCCGCGTCCGCACCTCCTACCTCGGTCTCCACGCCGTTCCGCCGGAGCATCGGGCCGACCGCTCGGCCTATGTCGATCTCGCCATCGACGAGATCCTGCCCGCCGCTCACGCAGAGGACCTGGTCGACGCGGTCGACGCCTATTGCGAACCCATCGCCTTCTCCGACGCCGAGGTCTCGCGCCTGTTCGAGAAGGCGAAGGCGCTCGGCCTGCCGGTCAAGCTCCACGCCGACCAGCTGTCCGACGGCGGAGGCGCGGCGCTGGCGGCCCGCTACGGCGCCCTGTCCGCCGACCACATCGAACACTCCAGCGAGGCGGGCGTCCGGGCGATGGGCAAGGTCGGCGTCGTCGCCGTCCTGCTGCCCGGCGCCTATCTGATGCTGCGAGAGACCACCCCGCCGCCGATCGAGATGCTGCGTCGCCACGGCGTGGCCATGGCCGTGGCCACCGACTGCAACCCCGGCACCTCGCCGGTCGCCTCGATGACCGCCGCGCTCACCCTGGCCTGCGCCCAGTTCCGTCTGACGCCGGAGGAAGCGCTGGCGGGCGCGACCCGCCATGCGGCCAGGGCGCTGGGTCTTGCTGACGAGATCGGCACGCTTGAGGTCGGCAAGGCGGCCGACCTCGCGGTCTGGGACGTCACCCGTCCGGCCGAGCTCTGCTACTGGCTCGGCAAGCCGATCCTGCATTCACGCTATGTGGCGGGCGGCCCGGCCTGATCAGCCCGGATGGGCGGAATTCCAGGCCACAGAGGCGTCCAGCGCGCTCTGCGCCGCGCCGACCGATCCAGATCTCGTTCACGTCGTCATCGATCATCTGGTTCGTGTCGCCGAAGATCCCCAGGCCGGTAGCGAGGTCATGGTTGCGCGACCAGGGCGGCGCGCAGGGGCGTCGAGGGCCGGCGCCGTACCGGCGATGTCTGCGAGCTGAGTTCGTCCGGGGGGCAGGACCCCTGCTGTGACTCCGGCGCCTGGACCACGCGTGGAGTCCTCCGTTCTGCTGTTGTGTGTGCGTGCTGCGCGCTACACCACCCGGATCGGCATTCCCGTCGTCAGCGGAATGCACACCAGGGTCCAGAACGCATGCAATTCCTCATCATCGGCCGTGACGGTCCCGACGCCGACGCTCCGGCCCGCCGCTTGGCCGCGCGTCCCGCTCACATCGAAGGCCTCAAGGCGCGCAGGGCCGCGGGCGAGGTCATCGAGGTCGGCGCCCTGCTGGACGACGCCGGGTCGCCGATCGGATCGGCCATGATCGGAGAGTTTCCCGACCGCGCGGCCGCCGACGCCTATGTGGCGCAGGAGCCCTACACGACGGCCGGCGTCTGGGTGACGGTCGAAGTGACGCCGTTGCGGCTTCTGACCTGGGAATAGATCAGACCCGCGTCGGCCCGGTGACGCCGTCCGCGTCCCGGGTCACGACCCAGGTCGACAGGGTGCTGGCGACATAGGGTTTGGCCAGGATGGTCGAGACGGTCTGCAGCTTCGCCTCCGCCCGCTCGGGCGTCAGGGTCAGCAGGACATAGCCCTTGGCCGTCTGGTCGCAGAACACGACCTCGTCGTTGTTGGCCGACAGCAGCGGCCCCAGCGGCAGGGGGGCGACGGCGTCGCCGGGCGACGGGCTGGAGATGGCGCTGGTGCCGAACTCGACCGCGCGACGCTCGCCGTCGGCGTCCTTCAGGTCATTGACCCAGTAGGCGTGGCTGTCGCCGGCCAGGACGATCGGCTGCACCCCGGCCTCCTTGAAGGCGGCGTACAGACGCTCACGACCCGCCGGATAGCCGTCCCAGCTGTCGAGGCCGAACGGCACGCCCAGTTTGTAGAGCTGGATCATCTGGCGAAGCCCGCCCTGAACCGCCTCGGGCAGGCCGCCGATCATCCCCTCGATCTGGGCCTCTGACGCGATCTTCGTGACGTCCGGCCCCATGACCCGGGCCATCACGACCTGATTGCCCAGTACCTGCCAGGGCTTGTGGGCAGACTTCGACGCCGCCAGAACGCCCTTCAGCCAGTTCCGCTGCGTATCGCCCAGCAGGTCCCGGTCCGGCGCGTTCAGGGTCGCATTGAAGGCGACGAGGTCGGGCACGCCGTCGACCATCGGCATGTCGGTGGCGTAGTCGAGTTGCTTGTTGCGCGCCGTCAGACGCGTCTCGACCATGGCCAGGGTCGCCAGGTCGCCGAACTCGAAGCTGCGGTTGATCGCGTCGAGACCCAGGCCGGCGCGCGGCTCGCGGATCGGCATCCATTCATAATAGGCCCGCAGCGCGATGGCCTTGCGAGCCGCATAGTCGCCCTCGGTCGCCTCGCTATGGTTCTCGGCCCCCATGGACCAGGCATCGTTGGCGACCTCATGGTCGTCCCAGACGCAGATGAAGGCGGCGCGGGCGTGGGCGGCCTGGAGATCGGGGTCCGACTTGTACTGGGCGTGACGCAGCCGATAGTCCTCGAGCGTCAGGATCTCGTGCGGCGGCTGGGGAATGCGGCTCAGGGCCGCTCCGGTGGACAGACCGTAGTCGTCGGGCGCCGCGCCGTATTCGTAGATGTAGTCGCCCAGGTGCACGACAGCGTCGAGCCGCGGCTCCTTCGACAGCGCGTCATAGGCGTTGAACAGACCGCCGGGATACAGCTGGCAGGAGACGACGCCCAGGACCACATCGGGCGTCACGCCCTCGGGCAGGGTGCGGACCTGGCCGAGCGGCGAGACCACATCACCGGCGATAAAGCGGTAGAAATACTCGGCGCCGGGCTCCAGCCCCTGACCGTCCAGATCATGCTTGACGGTGAAGTCGCGCGCGGCGCGGGCGCGCAGGCCGGACGCGGTAAGCACCTTGTCGGAGAAACCGGCGTCGCGCGCGACCTCCAGCGTCACCTCGATGTCGGCGCCCGAGGCGTCGGCGGGGGTGACGCGCGTCCAGAACACCGCCGAATGCGCGTCGGGATCGCCGGATGCGACTCCGTGCAGGAAGGCGACGGCCGGGCTGTGCGCCGGGGCGGCGAAGGCGGGCGCGGCGACGGAGCCGGCCCCGATCAGGCCCAGAAGACTGCGGCGGTCGATGGTCATGGCGGACTCCGGCGACAACAGGAACCGGCGCCCCGGCGAACCGGGGCGCCGTCGAGACAGGCTTAGTCTAGTACCGGACGCTGACGGTCGCGCCGTAGGTCCGGGGCTCGCCGGCGATGAAGGTCGGCAGGCCCAGGCTGTCGCCGGTGTTGCCGGCGTCCTTGATGAACGTTTCGTCCAGCAGGTTGTCGCCGAACGCCTCGACCGACCAGTTCGCGCCGTCGGGGACATAGCGGACCCGCAGGTTCACCAGGCCGTAGCTGTCCTGGAACTCGTCGACGATCCGGTCGGGCACGAAGCCGGTCGTCTGCAGGTCGGTCCGGTCATTGTTGTCGTCGAAGAAGACCTCCGACTGCCAGCTGTAGGTCGGCTGGATTTCGAAGGCGCCGCCCGTGACGGGCAGGGTCACCAGGGCGCCGATCGAGACGCGGTGGTCGGGCGACAGGCGCAGGCGGTTGCCCTCGCGGGCCCCCGTCTGGAAGCGGGCGTGGTTGTAGCCATAGGTGGCGAACAGATCGAGCCAGTCGCTGGCCATCCAGCTGGCCTGGCCTTCGAAGCCATAGGCCTCGGCTTCACCGGCATTGGTGGTGATGAACTGGGTGCCGACCTGTTCGGTCGTCTGGAAGTTTTCATAGCTGTAGAAATAGACCGCGCCGTCCAGGCGGACGCGGCGATCCATCAGGGCCGACTTGAAGCCGGCCTCGTAGCTGTCGACGGTCTCGGCCGGGACCTCGGTGAAGATCGGCGCGCCGAAGGGCGTGGACGGTACGGTCACGGCCAGCACCGCCGGACGACGGCCGCGGGCGTAGGTGGCGTAGAGGCTGGCCTCGTCCGAGACGGCATAGCGGCCGGTCAGACGGTAGGTCAGGCCGTCGTCCTTCAGATCGCGGGCGGTGACGTTGCCGTTGCCGGCCGTGGGCTGGAAGGTCAGGCCGAACAGCGGGAAGGCGGCCGAGACCGGAGCGTTGGCGGCGCCCGGCGTGGCCAGCTGGATCACCAGGCCGTTGGCGAAGGCGCCGAGCCCGGCGGCCTGGGCCAGGGCGGCCGGGGTGCCGACCGCGATCAGGGCGTTGATCTGGCCCTGGACCTGCTGGAGGGCCAGCAGGCCGCCGGCGATGGAACGACCGTTCAGGACCGAGGAGCCGAACGCCGTGGTCTTCTCATCCGAGGTGTAGCGAACGCCGGCGGCGAACTCGAGTCGGTCGGTCGGCTTCCAGGTCAGGTCGCCGAAGACGTCGAACGACTGCAGCTCGGTGTCGGTGGCCGCCGTCTCGATGTGGCTGGCCTTCAGGTTGTTGGCGATGCCGGCGCGGGCCGCCGTCGGGATGCCGAGGCCGGCCAGCAGCGGCTGCAGGAAGGCCTGCGACGCATAGACCGAACGGGGCAGGGCGGTCGGCAGGACGGCCAGCGGCGTGCCGTCGAGGATGCCGGCCAGCTGGGCCAGGGCCAGGCGTTCGTCGATCTCGATCGGCGAGGACGACTGGTTCTCTTCGCGGAAATAGCTGGCGCCGACGAAGCCCGACAAGGCGCCGCCATTGTCCCAGTTCACGCGGAGCTCCTGGCTCCACTGCTCGCCGTCGGAGATGCCGATGCCGGTCAGGATCGGCAGGGAGATGCCGTCCGGGTCGAAGGTCTCGGCCGTCTCGAAGGTGCGATAGGCGCTGACCGAGTTCAGGGTCAGGCTGTCCGAAAGGTCATAGCGGACCAGACCGGTCACGCCCCAGACTTCGCGGTCGATGCCCAGCTCGCTGCCGCCCGGGATGTTCGACCCCGGCGTCAGGGCGGCGGGGGAGCCCGGATCGCGGTCGGTGCTCAGGACCGCGCCCGTGTTCGGATCCTGCGGGTTGTAATAGATCGAGCGGAAGCTGACGCCCGAGGGCGTGTCCTGCTGGTAGTTGGCGATCACGTCGACGCGCAGGGCGTCGGTCGGCTCGAAGGCGGCCAGGGCGCGGAAGGCCTG
This sequence comes from Brevundimonas subvibrioides, assembly GCF_002280785.1. GTDB lineage: Bacteria > Pseudomonadota > Alphaproteobacteria > Caulobacterales > Caulobacteraceae > Brevundimonas > Brevundimonas subvibrioides_B. Next base: position 10,671 of record NZ_NCEQ01000001.1, on the reverse strand, counting down.
GGTATCGACGCCGTTGTAGTCGCGACCGTCCAGCAGGTTCTCGACATAGCCGTCGCGGGTCTTCATGCGGGTGGCGAAGCGGAAGGCGGCCGTGTCGCCGACCGGCGCGTTCAGCATCAGCTCGACCATGCGGTAGTCGTAGTTGCCGATGGCGGCGCGGCCCTCGGCGGCGAAGCCGTCGAGATCGGCCTTGGTCTGGATCACATTGATCGCGCCGATCAGGGCGCCGCGGCCGTACAGGGTCGATTGCGGACCCTTGGAGACCTCGACCCGGTCGACGTCGAACAGTTCGACGAAGGCGCCCGGCGCGCGCGAGATGGAGACGCCGTCCTGGTAGATCGACACGCGCGGCTCATCCGAGGCGCCGGTCGAGTCCGAGGTCAGACCACGGATCACGAAGCCCGGGTTGTTCGGCGACTGGTTCTGCACCAGCAGGCCGGGCACGAAGGCCGACAATTCCTCGAAGTCCTGAACGCCCAGCCCGTCCAGGAACTCGCCGCTATAGGCGGTCAGGGCGAACGGAACCTCGATCGGGTCCTGGGCGCGCAGCTGGGCGGTGACGATCACCTCCTCCAGTTGGGACGCCTGGTCGTCCGACACCTGGGCGTTGGCGGAGGTGGCCAGCGCGCACGCGGCGGCGCAGCCCATAAGGATGGTTCTGGAATGAGTGCGATTGAACATGACAGCCCCTGTTGCTGTCCTGCTCTCTAGCCAGGCTTGGCGGCGCCCGAGCGACGGGACGGCGATGGAGCGATGACGTTTGGGACGGGTTCGGACGGCTCGTCGCCGAACGGTCTCAGAGGCCCAGTCCGGCCCGCGCCGTCTTCGTCAGTTTCGCCGCCACGATCCGGTGGGCGATGGCGAAATGCCCGGCCAGTTCGTCGTCATCCCAAGCCTCGGGATCGGGCAGGTTCACCCATCTGGCCCGCGCCAGATAGGGCGCCGGCCGCGCCCTGCCGGTCTCGGTCAGGACCTCCCAGGCGATGTCGGAGACCTTGAACGACACCCCGCCCTCCGCGCCGACTATCACGAACATCTTGCCGCCGATGCGGTAGGCGTCGTGATGGTCGCCGAACGGATGGTCGAGCGTGACCCCGGGCAGGGCCAGGCAGACTTTACCTATGCCCGCCCTATCCATGAGGGGACGGGGCCATCCTCAGGCCGTGACGCCGACGCCGATCGGGCAGACCACGCCCGTCCCGCCGATGCCGCAGTAGCCCTCGGGGTTCTTGGCCAGATAGCCCTGGTGATAGCCCTCGGCGAAATAGAAGGGTCCGGTCGCGGTGATCTCGGTCGTGATCTCGCCGCGACCGGCCCTGGTCAGGGCGCCCTGATAGGCGTCGCGCGACGCCTCGGCCTGCGCCTTCTGCTCGTCGTCGAGATAGTAGATCGCCGATCGATAGGTCGAACCGACGTCATTGCCCTGGCGCATGCCCTGGGTCGGATCGTGCCCCTCCCAGAAGGTCTTCAGCAGTTCGGCATAGGAGATCTCGGCCGGATTGAAGACGACCTGGACCACCTCGGTCTGGCCGGTCAGGCCGGTGCAGGTCTCTTCATAGGTCGGGTTGGGCGTGATCCCGCCGGAATAGCCTACGGCCGTGACCCAGACGCCCGGCAGCGACCAGAATTTGCGCTCCACGCCCCAGAAACAGCCCATGCCGAACACGGCGGTCTCGAACCCTTCCGGATGCGGCCCCTTCAGCGGGCGGCCGGTGACGAAATGGACCTGATCGGTCGGCAACGGCGTCGAACGGCCGGGCAGGGCGCTTGCGGCGTTGGGCAGGGTGGTCTTCTGGCTCAGCATCGATGCCATCCGTGAGAAAAGGGACATGGCGATCATATGGGAAGCGCCTGCCGTTTTGACCAGCGCGGCGCTTGCCCGAAGCGGGTGAAACGGACAGGTGGCGGAGTGGTCGATCGCGCACGCTTGGAAAGCGTGTGTAGGTGAAAGCCTACCGAGGGTTCGAATCCCTCTCTGTCCGCCACCATGCCGACGGTTTGTCTCTGTCGTCCGCTCGTGCGGACTGGCGTCGGACGACGCAGACGCGAGCGGCTCGGCTGAAACCGGGTCGGCTTGACTTGCCCCTTCCCGGCATTCAGCCTCGGTGGCCAGAGCGGCCCCTGGACGGGTCATGCATCGACTGCGCATTCGAAAAGGAGCGGTCCTATGGCCTCGCGTCTCCCGAAATCCCCGCGGATTGCACTGAGCCTCACGGTCGCTGTCACGGCGGTGGCTCTCGGCGGGTCGGCCTATGCGCAAAACGTGCGCCAAATGGGGGACGGTAAAGTCATCGTCAGGTGCGAAGGTCCCACAGACAACTGCCTTGACCCAGCGGGCGGCGCGCTCCGCAACGAGGCTGAAAGTGACAACCCGGACCAGTCCGCGGCAGGCCAACCGGCAACGGACGAAGCACCCGCCGCTTCAGCGCCGTCTGCCGACGAACCACCGGCCGACGCTGACGAGGACACGGCCACTGACGAGCCCGAGCCGGAGTAAAGCGTCAGCGACGATCGCCAGCGTCTTCGCTGCAAATCACCCGCACAGCGCGAAGAACCGCTCCACCCCCGCCTCCGACCCCGGATGCGGCGCATAGACCTCGCGCTTCCCGTCGACCCATTGCGCGATCCAGCCGACGCGGCGGAAACGCTGCAGCACCGGCTCGTTCGTCGCGGCCGTCGCGGTCAGGATGTCGCCGTCATGCAGTTGCGACGGCTCGCCCTCGGCGGCGAACCGCTCGGTCTCGCCGCCGGACTCCAGAAAGATCTCGCGATCGCCGGTCTGGCCCAACGCCGTCAGGTCGACCTTGCCGGACCCCGCCGTGCAGTCGAGGCCGAGGCGCAGGTCGTCGCTGGCCTCGACGCCGTAGGCCAGCCGGGCGACGTCCCCGTCCGGCGTATAGTGCCAGTCGTAGCCGGCCAGCGGCGCGGGGGCCGGCGATGCGGCGGCCACGACCGCGGGCTCAGGCGTCTCCACGCTGGCGCAGGCCGTCGTCAGCGCGGCCATCGCCAGGACCGGCAGCCATAAAATCCGCATGCGACCTCCGCGTTTCACCCGCTGCAAAGCTCGGCGAAGCGGCGCAGTTTGGCAAGGTGGGCCGTCGGCACCGCCACGGCCTGGTGGGACCCGCCCACGGCGACGTCGAGCGCGCCGGTGACCAGGAACTGGCCGAAGACCGGATGATCGGTGCGCAGGGACACCGACTGATGGTCGGAGAAGGCTTCGCTCTCGCCCGTCGCGGTGGCCGTGCCCGAGACGATGGTGGCGATGCCCGCCGCCGTCGCGCCGAACAGGTCCAGCCGCGCCACGCCGGCGCCCGGCTGGCATTCCAGAATGGCCTTCAGCTGGGGCGTGTCGGGGATCTCGTTGGCCAGCACCAGCGGCCCGTCCTCATAGAGGGTCCAGGTCCAGCCGCCCTGAAGCGCAGCGCCGTGTAGCGCTGCAATCGCAGCGATCATCGTCAGCAGTGTCATGGTTCAGGCCCCCCGCCCGGATTGGGTATCTATGCCCGGCCCGGAGAACAATAGGACAGAAAATCGCGCACGAGGCGACGTTCCCCGGGGCTCGCGGCCAGCTGGAAGCGGCCGGCGTCGCCGACAACCGTCATTCGCCCGTCGCGGGCCAGCCCGGCCAGGGCCGGATCGTTGACCGGAAGAGTGGTTTCCTCGGCGGCGCCGCCCGACAGGGGATCGATCTCGATCCTGGCCTGGGTCAGGCGCGCGCCCTCGACCTGGACGTCGCCATAGACGGCGGCGGTGCGGTCGCCCGGCATGCAGGTGACCATCAGGGCCAGCTGATCGGAGTTGGCCACGCCATAGGCCAGTTTCGCCAGGGCGCCCTCGTGATGCACGCTCCAGCCCATGACCGGCGCGGCCATGACGCCCGCGGTCGCGACTTCGGGCGCGACATCGCTGGACTGGGCCGCGAAAGCGACCAGACCGAGTGCGGCGACGGCGGGAACGAGAACCTTGAACATCACTGGAAACCTTGCGTCTGAAGGCCAAACGCGGGTTTCCGTTAGCGGTTCACGGCAGAGCTTTGGTCCTGACGGACCCGTGATGTTCAGGACACGGTGTTAACCCGCTCCCTCCATCCGTGGGGCCGCGCTCAGGCAGCGCGCGACCGCGTCGCGCGCGTTAGCGCCCTAGAATGGGCTGAAACGCTCCACCAGGCTCTGGGCGGCCGGGGTGGCCTGGACCCGGCTGATGTCGCCGCGCCCGCCATAGCTGATGCGCGCCTCGGCAATCTGGGTGTGGGCGATGGTGTTGGCCGAGGAGATGTCCTCGGGCCGCACGATGCCGGCGACGGTCAGTTCACGCACCTCGCGGTTGGTGCGCACTTCTTGCCGACCCTGGATGACGAGGTTGCCGTTGGACAGGATGTCGGTGACCACGGCCGCAATGGTCAGGTTGACCCGCTCCGAACGGTTGACCGAGCCGGTGCCGTTGGCGTTGGACTGGCCCTGAACGCCGACGAGGGCCTGCGGGTCGAAGCCGCCGGGGAAGGCGCGGCCCAGGCTGTTCTCCAGCCCGAAGAAGTTGGTCACCCCGCCGGTGATGTCGTTGGTGCGGCTGCGGTTGGTGGTGTTGGACGTCTGGGCCTGATCGTCGATGTTGATGCTGACGGTCAGGATGTCGCCGATGTTCCGCGCCCGCTGGTCGCCGAAGAAGGCGCGCGCGCCCGTCCGCCACAGGGAGTTGGCGCTGGCCGAGCGCGGCTCGGGGACCGTCGTATAGGCCTGGCTGACCGGAACCAGCTGGGCCGGATAGCCGATCGGGGCCAGCTGCGGGCCCTGCAGCGTCTCCACGACGGTGGAGCAGGCGCCCAGGGACAGGGCGGCGAGGGCGGCGGCGAGGACGGACTGACGCATGACTTACATTCCCTGGCGGGCGAACTGGTTGGAAGCAGCAGCGGCGCGGGCCCCGGCGCCGGCCAGGGCCTGACCGGGTCCGGAGGCGACGGCGTCGATGGTGCGTCCGGACGTGGTGTTCAGGATCGGCACGGGCTCGCCGACGGCGGCGTCGCGCGTCGCGCGTCCGGTGACGGTCAGCCTCACCCCTCCGGCGATGAAGGCCACCTCGACCATGTCGTTGCGGGCGATGACGCGCGGCGAGACCAGATCCCGGGCGCCGACCACGGCTCCCGCGCGCAGGGCCCGGCGGGCGCTCAGGCCGATGACCTGTTCGGCGTCGGAGGGCGAGCCGCCCTGCGCCAGATGCGCCTGGACGGTGGACCAGATGACGTCCTCCGGCTGGACCACGTCCCCGGCCGCCAGGTTGCGGGCCCAGGTCAGGACCTCGGTCGTGGCGCCCCGGGTTGCGGCGGGGGCTGCGGCGGCGCCGGCGGTGGTCGGAGCGGCGGCGCCAGGCGCGAGCGCGGCATTGCGCACCACCACGCGGCGCAGACCCTGCGGGTTGGCCCACTGAAGGCCTGCGCGCGAGGCCATGGTCTGAAGCTGGCCGGCCTCGAACACGACCGACGGCCCGGCGCGATTGGCCACCACGACGCCCGAGGCCGATCCGGCTCCGTCGAAGATATCGCCCAGGGTCACGCGCCCGTCGTCGTCGACCGGATTGGCCCGCAGCATCACCGGGTCGGCGAGGGCGGGAGAGGCGACCAGCGCCAGCGCGGCCACGCCCAGCGTCAGGATTGGGCTCAGAAGCCGGATCATCAGCCTTTGACCTGGGATGCGACGCTCATCATCTCGTCGGCCGTGGAGATGACCTTGGAGTTCATCTCATAGGCGCGCTGGGCGATGATCAGCGAACTGATCTCGGTCACGGCGTCCACGTTCGACGCCTCGGTATAGCCCTGCAGCAACTGGCCGAAGCCGGTCTCGCCGGGCGTGCCGGTCGTGGCCGGGCCGGACGCGGCGGTCTCGAGCAGCAGGTTGTCGCCGATGGCTTCCAGGCCTGCCTCGTTGAAGAAGGTCGCCAGCTCCAGCTGACCCACGGTCGCCGGCTCGGGCGAACCGGCCGTGATGACCTGCACCTGGCCGGTCTTGGAGATGATGACGTCGACCGCGTCCTGCGGGATCGAGATCGCCGGCTCGACCGAATAGCCGTCCTCGGTGACCAGCTGGCCCTCGCCGCTCAGGGAGAAGTTGCCGGCGCGGGTGAAGCCGATCTCGCCGGAGGGCAGGGTGATCTGGAAATAGCCCTGGCCGTCGATGGCAACGTCGTAGTCGCTGCCCGTCTGTTGCGGCGTGCCCTGGTCGGTGATGCGATAGACGCTGCCCGCCTTGACGCCCAGGCCGACCTGGACGCCGGTCGGGACGACCGTGCCCTGGCTGGACGACTGCGCGCCCATCCGTTCGACGTTCTGATAGATCAGATCCTGGAACTCGGCCCGCTGGCGCTTGTAGCCGACGGTATTCATGTTCGCGATGTTGTTGGAGATGACCTCCACGTTCAGCTGCTGGGCGGCCATGCCGGAGGCTGCGGTTCTGAGAGCGCGCATTCAGGTGTTCCTTAGCTCGACTTGCCCAGCCGCTCGACGGCGCGGCGGGACAGATCGGAGACGTTCTCGATCATCTTCGACGCGCGTTCGTAGGCGCGGCTGATCTCGATTAACTGGGTGATTTCAACGAGGGGATTGACGTTGGATCCTTCGAGCATGCCCTGGCGCACCTGCGCTCCGGTCGCATCGATGGGGGTGGCGTTGGAGGCGTTGCGGTACAGTCCGTCGCCTTCCTTGGACAGGACCGCCAGGTTGTCGAACCGGGCCAGACCCAGCTGGCCGATGGCGATGCCGTTCTGGCTGATGTTGCCGTCGTCGGCGACGGTGATCGGGCCCCGGGCCGGGTCGATGACGATCGGCCCGCCCTCGCCCAGCACGGGCAGACCGGCCTTGGTGACCAGTTCGCCCTCGGGGCTGATGGTGAAGGCGCCGTCGCGGGTATAGGCCTCGTTGGCGCCGTCCTGGATCTTGAAGAACGCGCCCTCGCCGTCGATGGCGAAGTCCAGGTCACGACCCGTCTGCTCCAGCGTGCCCTGGGAGAAGTCGCGGCCCACGCCCTTGTCCAGCACGAAGCTGACGCCCGGCCGCACCGAGTCGTTGCGCGCGCGGCTCCCGACCTCGGTGCCCAGCAGCAACTGCTCGGCCTTGAAGCCGGTGGTGTCCGCATTGGCGATGTTGTTGGCCGCGATGTCGAGTTCGCGACGCAGCGTCATCTGCCGTGACAGTCCGATGTAGGCGGCGTTTTCCACGTGGGCTCCGAAGCTCCTTCGCTCCCTCCCACGCAACGACCGTGCCAACACGGTTAATGCCCGTCCTGCGGGCGTTTCGCCCGGTTTCAGGCCGTCGCCGCCCGGCAAATCTTGCCGGATTTACACCTCGCGTTAACCAAACCGGGGCCATCCCGGTCTCTGGGAATTTCCGGGGCAGGCTCCGCATGATCAAACTCGGCAAGAAGAAGGACAAGGCGCCCAAGGACGGGGCGACCGACCTGGCCGTCGCGCATGGCGCCGAGGTTGATGGCGAGGCGCCGCCCAAGAAGAAGCTGCCGCTGCTGTTCATCATCGCGCCGGTGGCCTTGCTGGTCCTGGGCGGGGGCGGGGCAGGGGCCTTCTTCATGCTCCAGCCCAAGCCGGCCGCCGTTGAAGGCGAAGAGGCGGCCAAGGGCGGTCACGGCGAGGAGAAGGCCGGCGGTCACGGCGAGGAAAAGAAGGGCGGCGGCGGCCACGGCGCTGCGCCCGAGGGGGAGGCCGACCCGTCGCTCGGCAAGATCAGCGAGGGGCCGGACGGCGTGACCTTCCTGACCCTGCCGGACATGGTGGTGAACATCCAGTCCCCGGACGGCCGTCCCACGGTGATGAAGCTGGGCCTGACGCTCGAGATGAAGGACATCGATCTGGCCTATCGGCTTCAGAGCGAGATGCCGCGCATGCAGGACATGTTCCAGGGCTTCCTGCGTGAACTGCGACCCGAGGATCTGGCCGGTTCGGCTGGCCAGTTCCAGCTGCGCGCCGAAATCCTGCGTCGCGTGAACCTGGTCGCCGCCCCGGCCACGGTCGACGCCGTGCTCATCGAAGAAATGCTGGTTCAGTAGGCATGAGCCCGAAACGCGTCAGTGGTGTTCTGACCAGCTCATGCTCCGGCATGCGGCGGTCGCCTGACGAAATCCGGCGGACGCGATGAGCGACGCCGGCGTGGCCGACACCGAACTGGATCCCTTCGCCGCCGCCGACTCCTTCGGCGAGGACCGGGCCGGCGCGGCGGCCTCCGAACGCGTCCTGAACCAGGACGAGATCGACAACCTCCTCGGTTTCGACCTCGGCGACGACGATGGTTCCGAACGGACCGGCATCCGCGCCATCATCAACTCCGCGCTCGTCTCCTACGAGCGTTTGCCGATGCTGGAGATCGTCTTCGACCGCCTGGTGCGGCTGATGACGACCAGCCTGCGCAACTTCACCTCGGACAACGTCGAGGTCTCGCTCGACAACATCTCGTCGATCCGCTTCGGCGACTATCTGAACTCCATCCCCCTGCCGGCGATCCTGGCGGTGTTCCGGGCCGAGGAGCTGGACAACTACGGTCTGCTGACGGTCGATTCCAACCTGATCTATTCGATCGTCGACGTGCTGCTGGGCGGTCGTCGCGGCACCGCGGCCCTGCGCATCGAGGGCCGGCCCTACACCACCATCGAGCGGGTGCTGGTCCAGCGGATGGTCGAGGTCATCCTCGCCGACGCCCAGGCCGCCTTCGAGCCCCTGACCCCGGTCCACTTCAACCTCGACCGCCTTGAGACCAACCCGCGTTTCGCGGCCATCGCCCGCCCCGCCAACGCCGCCATCCTGGTCAAGCTGCGCATCGACATGGAGGACCGCGGCGGCCGGGTCGAACTGCTGCTGCCCTATGCGACGCTCGAGCCCATCCGCAAGATGCTGCTGCAGCAGTTCATGGGTGAGAAGTTCGGCCGCGACAACATCTGGGAGGGCCACCTGGCCACCGAGCTCTGGACCACGGACACCGAGGTCCGCGCCGTCCTCGACGAGCAGCAGGTGCCCCTGTCCCAGGCCCTGGGCCTCAAGGTCGGCGACACCTTCATGCTGAACGCGACGCCGGACAGCGACGTCTCGATCCGCTGCGGCACCATCCCGGTCACCACGGGCAAGATGGGCCGCAAGGGCCAGTATATCGCCGTGCGGGTCGAGGCGCCGATCAGCGTCGAGGCCGTCTCCAGCTTGACCAAGGGAAGGCGCTGACATGACCGGCATGATCCTGGATGCCATCCTGATGCTGCTGCTGGTGGCCGCCCTCGGCTATGGCGTTCGCCTGGAAAAGAAGCTGAGCCAGCTCCGCGCCGGCCAGATCGCCTTCGCCGGCGCCGTGACCGAACTGAACGCTGCCTGCGCCCGCGCCGAGAACGCCCTCGGATCGCTCCGCGCCTCGGGCGAGGAAGCCGACCTCCTGCACGACCGCATCATCAAGGCCCGCACCCTGAAGACCGAGCTGGAGCAACTGATTGCGCGGGCGGGCAAGACCCCCTCCGTCTCTCCGCTTCGCTCCGAGCCACCTCCCCATGCTGCGCATGGGGAGGAGACGCGACGCACCGTCTCCTCCCCATCGCGTCTTCGCGATGGGGAGGGGGACCGCGAAGCGGTGGAGGGGCTCTTGCCGCAGCAACGGCCCATCCCGGTGACGCATGACCCCGAGGACCGCGCCTTCCGCATGGCCGCCCTGGCCGAACGGATCCACGGCATGGCCGCTCCGGTCCCCGCCGCCGCCGGCGCGGGCAACGTCCAGGCCATCCTGCACGCCCTGACCGCTAACCAAGCCGCGAAGCAAACCCTCAACCGTGCGCGCTTAAACCTCGCCCCCGACGACGACATGTTCGCCGCCTAACGCTTTTTTGCGCCCCATGCCTCGCCCGCAGTGCTCGGCGACCTGAGGGCGAAACTGGACTGATGACGCAATGGCCAAGCTGCCCCGCCTCCTGCCCCTGATCGCCGTCGCCATCGGCGGGGTCGTCGCCGTGCGCGCCGTCGGCGCCGGGCCTGACCTGTTCCAGGGCGCCAGCGCCTGGGCCGCGGAAGCCACCGCCGCCGTTAGCGAAACCGTCGCCTCGCCCGCCGCCGCGCGTCCGGCCCCGGCCGTCTGCGCCCTGACGCCGGAGCAACTGGCCCAGCAGGCCGGCATCTCCCCAGCCGAACTGCGCATCATCCAGTCGCTCAGCGCCCGTCGCACTGAACTGGACGCCCGCGACGCCGACTTCGCCACCACCCTGCCGCTGATGGTCGCAGCCGAACAGAAGCTGGACGCCAAGATCACCGCCCTCAACGCCATCAAGGCCGAGGTCCAGGCCCTGCTGGGTCAGGTCGACGAGCGCGAGGCCGCCGAGACCGCCCGTCTGGTCGCCGTCTATTCCGCCATGCGGCCGCGCGAGGCCGCGCCCATTTTCACGGCCCTCGACGACAGCGTGCGCCTCCCGATCGCCGCCGCCATGCGGCCGCGCGGCCTCTCGGCGATCCTGGCCCAGATGCCGGCCCCCGCCGCCCGCGAGCTGACGGAGAAACTGGCGCGCCGCTTCCAGGCCCAGCAACTGGCCGCCCGCGCCGCCGCCGCCTCCGCCTCCGCCCCGGTTGCCCCGGCCCAGACCGCTGCGACGCCCCCGGCGCCGAACGCTCCGGCCCCGACCCGGACCGCCGCGCCGGCCGCCACGACGCCTC
>NZ_NCEQ01000014.1 GCF_002280785.1 Brevundimonas subvibrioides | reverse complement strand
CGCCACCGACCTGGTGCTGACCGTCACCCAGATGCTGCGCAAGAAGGGCGTGGTCGGCAAGTTCGTCGAGTTCTTCGGCGACGCCCTGCCGAACATGACGATCGAGGACCAGGCGACCATCGCCAACATGGCCCCGGAGTACGGAGCCACCTGCGGCTTCTTCCCCGTCTCGGCCGCCACCCTCGCCTATCTGACCGCCACGGGCCGCGACAAGGCGCGCGTCGCCCTCGTCGAAGCCTATGCCAAGGCTCAGGGTCTGTGGATCGACGAGACCTCGGAAGACCCCGTCTTCTCCGACGTTCTGGAACTGGACATCTCGACGGTCGTGCCGTCGCTGGCCGGCCCGAAACGCCCCCAGGACAAGGTCGAGCTGACCACCGCCGCCCCGTCGTTCGAGACCGCCCTGACCGACGTCTTCAACCGTGCGACGGACGCGCCCCGCGCCGCCGTCTCGGGCCAGAAGTTCGACATCGGCGACGGCGATGTGGTCATCGCCGCCATCACCTCCTGCACCAATACCTCCAACCCGTCGGTCCTGATCGCCGCCGGCCTGGTGGCGCAGAAGGCCAACAAGCTGGGCCTGAAGACCAAGCCCTGGGTCAAGACTTCGCTGGCCCCGGGCTCGCAGGTCGTCACCGACTATCTGACGGCCGCCGGCCTGCAGAAGGAATTGGACGCCCTGGGCTTCAACCTGGTCGGCTACGGCTGCACCACCTGCATCGGCAACTCCGGTCCGCTGGACCCGGCGATCTCGACCGCGATCAATGAGAACGCCATCGTCGCCACCAGCGTCCTGTCCGGCAACCGCAACTTCGAAGGTCGGGTGAACCCGGACGTCCAGGCCAACTACCTGGCCTCGCCGCCGCTGGTCGTCGCCTACGCCCTGGCCGGTTCGATGCGGATCGACATCACCACCCAGCCCCTCGGTCAGGACAAGAAGGGCAAGGACGTCTTCCTGAAGGACGTCTGGCCGACCTCCGCCGAGATCGCCGCGATCCAGAAAAAGTCGGTCACCCCGGCCATGTTCGCCAAACGCTATGCCGACGTCTTCAAGGGCGACGAGCACTGGCAGGGCATCTCGGTCGAGGGCGGCCAGACCTACGCGTGGGACGAGACCTCGACCTACGTCGCCAACCCTCCCTATTTCGAGGGTCTGTCGATGGAGCCGACGCCGGTCACCGACATCGTTGAGGGCCGCGTCCTGGCCATCTTCGGCGACAGCATCACCACCGATCACATCTCGCCGGCCGGTTCGATCAAGAAGACCTCGCCCGCCGGCCAGTATCTGACCCACCGTGGCGTCGAAGCCGAGGAGTTCAACTCCTACGGCGCCCGTCGCGGCCACCACGAAGTCATGATGCGCGGCACCTTCGCCAACATCCGCATCCGCAACAAGATCACGCCGGACATCGAGGGGGGCGTGACCAAACACTTCCCGTCGGGCGACACCATGTCGATCTATGACGCCGCCATGCGCTACCAGTCCGAGGGCCGGCCACTGGTCGTCTTCGCCGGCAAGGAATACGGCACCGGCTCGTCGCGCGACTGGGCGGCCAAGGGCACCCGCCTGCTGGGCGTCCGCGCCGTTCTGGCCGAGAGCTACGAGCGCATCCACCGCTCCAACCTGGTCGGAATGGGCGTGGTGCCGCTGCAGTTCAAGGCCGAGGGCTGGTCCAAGCTGGGCCTGACCGGCGAGGAGATCGTCACCATCCGCGGCCTGTCGGATGTCAACGTCGGCAAGCTCAAGCCGCGCCAGGACCTGTGGGTCGAGCTGTTCCGCCCGTCGGACGGCAAGATGGCCCGCTTCCCGGTCCGCTGCCGCATCGATAACCAGACCGAGCTCGACTACTTCAAGGCCGGCGGCGTGATGCCGTATGTGCTGCGCAACCTGGCGGGCTGAGGCTAACAGCCAGATGAACAAGGGGCCGGCGGGGCGATCCGCCGGCCCCTTTTTCTTTCGCTTAGTCCAGCCGCATCGCCTCCGCCAGAAGCCGCGCTTCCGCTGCCCGGCTCGAACCCGATCGCCAGGCGACGACAATCTCGCGGCGCGGCGCTTCAGCAGCGAAATGGCGGATGACGACGCCCTTGTCGTCGGCGAGCCCGGCCCTTACCGCCATCGCGGGAAGGAAGGACACGCCGAGGCCGGACGAGACCATCTGCACCAGGGTATGCAGCGAGGTGGCGGCGAAGACGTCCTCGCCGCGCGGGGCCTCCATGTCGATCCCGGCCAGGGCCTGGTCGCGCAAACAGTGGCCGTCTTCCAGCAGGATCAGATCCTCCGCCTTCAGCGCTCCGGGCTGGATATCGCCCGGCGCGGCCAGCGGGTGGTCGATGGGCGCAACGGCCAGGATCTCATCGTCGCCGATCCGGGCGTGTTCGATGCCGGGCGCGTCGTATGGCAGGGCGATGACGGCGCAGTCCAGTTGACCCGCCTTGAGCCCCGCGATCAGGCGCGGCGTCAGATCCTCGCGGATGAACAGACGCAGCGCCGGATAGGCTTGCTTCAGCCCGGGCAGGGTCGCCGGCAACAGGAAGGGCGCCACGGTCGGGATGATGCCGAGACGCAACCGCCCCGACAACGGACGCCCCGCGTTCTGCGCCGCCTCGACCAGATCCTCGGTTCGCGCCAGCACGTCCTCGGCCCGGCGGCAGGCCTCGGCCCCGACCGCCGTCAACTGAACATTCCCCCGCGTGCGCTCGACCACCGGCGCGCCCAGGACCCGCTCCAGCTCCTGCACCCCGGACGATAGCGCCGGCTGGCTGACATGCGCCGCCTCGGCGGCGCGGCTGAACGAGCCGTGCTCGGACAGGAGGGTCAGATACTGCAGCTGGCGAAGGGTCGGGAGCATAGGCGGCCTCTCTCGAATCCATAGATATTATCTATGGTCGACAGACCTTCTATCGGTTGACTTTGTGCGACGCAACCGCCATTTCGCACCTGCGGCATGCCCTCCCCGGCGACCGCCTCATAGACATTCTTGTTTCCTCCGAAAGGGATACCCCATGCTCGGCGTCGGCGAAAAACTGCCTGAATTCAAAGTCATCGGCGTGAAGCCGGGCTTCAACTCCCATGAAGAAAACGGCGTCTCGGCGTTCGAGCCCGTCACGAACGAGTCGTTCGAAGGCAAGTGGAAGGTCATCTTCTTCTATCCGAAAGACTTCACCTTCGTCTGCCCGACCGAGATCGCCGAGTTCGCCTCGCTGGCCCGCGATTTCGAAGACCGCGACACCGTCGTCCTCGGCGGCTCGACCGACAACGAATTCGTCAAGCTGGCCTGGCGCCGCGACCACGCCGACCTGTCGAAGCTGCCGATCTGGCAGTTCGCCGACAACGGCGGCAAGTTCGCCCGCCAGCTGGGTATCCTGAACGAAGAAGAGGGCGTCGCCCTGCGCGCCACCTTCGTCGTCGACCCGCACAACGTGATCCAGCACGTCTATGTCACCAACCTGAACGTGGGCCGCGCCCCGGCCGACACCCTGCGTGTCGTCGACGCCCTGCAGACCGACGAGCTGTGCGCCTGCAACCGCCCGGTCGGCGGCGAGACGCTCGCGGCTTAAGACCTATTCCTCCCCCGTCGGGGGAGGTGGCGCGACGCGCCTTCGCGACGTGACGGAGGGGGCTGACCTCAGACACCGTGTCTGGGCTGACCCCCTCCACCACTCCGTGGTCCCCCTCCCCCGATGGGGGAGGATTTCTGATTCAAGGATCTCCCATGTCCATCGACACCCTGCGCGACCTGATGCCGGCCTACGCCAAGGACATCTCGTTGAACCTCGGCTCCCTCGCCTCCGAGACCGTGCTCAACGACCAGCAGAAATGGGGCTGTTTCCTCGCCTCGGCCCATGCGGTCGGCGTCGCTCCGGTCGTGAAGGCCATTGAGGCCGCTGCGGCTGAAAAGCTGTCGCCCGAGGCCATGACCGCCGCCAAGGCCGCCGCTGCCATCATGGGCATGAACAACATCTACTACCGCTCGCTGCACCTGATGAAGAACCAGGAGTACACGACCCTCCCGGCGCGTCTGCGGATGAACATCCTGGCCAATCCAGGCGTGGACAAGATGGACTTCGAGCTGTGGTCCACGGCCGTCAGCGCCATCAATGGCTGCGGCGCCTGTATCGACGCCCATGAGGGCGAACTGCGCAAGCACGGCGTCCCCGCCGCCCAGGTCCAGACCGCGCTTCGTATCGCCTCGGCGGTCCATGCCGCCAGCCGCATCGCAGCCTCGGAGACCGCGCTTCAGGGCTGAGGCGGCTCGCCGTATTCGATCTGATGGATCAGGCGATCGAACGCCTGATCCATCACCATGTTCACACCGTCGGCCATGACGCCAAGGTGCGGACCCTCGACCACAAAGTCGATCGTGACCAGCCGCCCCCGGTTCTCCGGCTCGGATCCGAAGGTCAATTCCGCCTTCGTCGCCTTGTCATGCAGGGGGCCCAGCGCCGCGGTCATCGTCACCCGGTCGGCCGCGATCCCCGTCACCACAGCGTGTTCGAAGACGGTCCCGTCGGCGAGGTTCTCGCACCAGCAGCCGCCCTCCTCGAAGGCCAGCGACAGGTTGACGGAGTCTCCCGTGTAGGTGTGGGCCGGGTCCCACCACTGCGGCAGTTCGGAGACGGCAGTGACCACATCCTCCGGCGCAGCCTCCACCCCCACGGCGAAGCGCAGGGTGAAGCCGTCGGAGGAGCGGGAGACGACCTCGGCGCGAGCGTCGGAAGTGGTTATCATGACCGCCAGCAGCACAGAGGCGCCACACAGCAGAACATCCAGGGCGATCTTGGCGCTGCGGATCATGGCAGGTCCTCCCGCCGGCATCGGGCGCCCGGACCGCCGATCCGTCAAGTCAGGCCGCGTCGAAACTCAGCGGCGCGCCCCAGAACTGGCTGACCATGTCCGACTGCGGGCCCGTCTTGCCTGTGGTGATGAAATCGCGACGGCCGCTCTCGCCCAGACGGTATTCCGGATGCCGCTCGAAATACCGCTCCAGCGCATCGGCCACCGCCGTCGGCTGGTGGATCAGCGGCGTGCCGGGCGGCAGGGCGGCGGCGAAGAGGTGCGCCACGATCTCGTAGTGGGTGCAGCCCAGAATGGCCTTGTCCGGATGACGACCGATCCGGCGGCGGAGCGCATCGACGTGGTCGCAGATCACGACCGTCAGTTCCTCCACCGGCGCGCCCAGTTCGATCAGCCCGGCCAGGCCCGGGCAGGGCTCGGAAAAGACGGCCAGATCCTCGCGGCGCTTGTCGATCTCGATCTCGTAGACCCGGCTGATCGCAGTGGCGGCGGTGCAGAAGACGCCGGTGATGTCGATGGCCTCGACCTTGTCGCCGCGACGCTCCGCCTCATAGGTCCAGGGCAGGCCCGTCGCCGCCTCGATGGTCGGGACGATGATGCCCAG
Organism: Brevundimonas subvibrioides; assembly: GCF_002280785.1. Lineage (GTDB taxonomy): Bacteria > Pseudomonadota > Alphaproteobacteria > Caulobacterales > Caulobacteraceae > Brevundimonas > Brevundimonas subvibrioides_B. The sequence continues at coordinate 131,741 of NZ_NCEQ01000014.1, read as the reverse complement.
CACATTGACCGGCCGCCCGTGACGCTTCGAGGCCTCGGGCACCCAGGTCTGCTGCAGGCGCCTCAGGGCGACGGCGGACGCGGTGTTGCAGGCCAGGACGATCACGCTGGCGCCCGCCTGGAACAGCCGCTCGCAGCCGTTCCGGGTGATGTCGACGATCTCCTCGCCGGTCTTCGACCCGATAGGCGCATTGGCCTGATCCGCCAGGTAGATGAAGTCCCGCGCCGGGAACCGCCGGGTCAGCTCGCGATGGACCGTCAGACCGCCCACGCCGCTATCGAATACGCCTATCGCCATGTCCCGGCGTTTAGCGGGCGCTTGCGTCCTCGTCCAACGGGATTACTTCCTGTTCATGTGACGGTCAGGCGACTGAGGCCTAGGGTGCCGCACAACAGAGTCAAATGAACAGGATTCCACCATGCCCATGCAGCTTCCTCGGCGTCAGGTCCTTATCGGCGGCGCGAGCCTGATGGCCCTCGCCGGATGCGCCAGCGCGGGCGCCGGCTCCGCCGGTTTCACCGCACCGGACCCCGCCGCCGTGGCCGAGGAAGCGCGCCTCGCCCGCGCCGTCCTGCCCGCCCAGACCCCGCGCGCCGAGCTGCTGCAGCCCTGGACCGGCCCCTATGAAGGCGTTCCGCCGTGGAATGCGATGACCGCTCCGAAGCTGAAGGCGGCGATCCTCGAGGGCATCGAGCTGAACCGCGCCGACATCAACGCCATCGCCAACAACCCGGACGCTCCGACCTTCGCCAACACGATCGTGGCGATGGAGCTCGCAGGCCAGCCGCTGGATCGCGCGGTGAACCTTTACGGCGTCGCCACGTCGAACATTGGCGGCGAAGCCTATGACGCCATGGACACCGAGGTCTCACCTCTTCTGTCGGCCGCCGGCGACGAAATCACCTTCAATGCCCCCCTGTTCCAGCGCATCAAGACGGTCGCAGACAACGCCGACCGCGACGGACTGACTGCCCAGCAGAAGCGTCTGGCCGAACGCAGCCGCGACGCCTTCATCCGCTCGGGCGCCAACCTGAACGCCGCCGGAAAGACCGAGCTGGGCCGGATCAACACCGCCCTGTCCAACGCCTTCACCGCCTTCGGCCAGAAGGTCGTCGCCGATGAGAACACCTGGACGGTCATTGCCAACGAATCCGGCGTCGCCGGCCTGCCCGATAGCAACAAGGCCGCCGCTCGCGCCGCCGCCCAATCGCGGAACCTGCAGGGCTGGGCCATCGTCAACACCCGCTCCAGCGTCGACCCGTTCCTGACCTTCGCAGACGACCGCGCTATGCGTGAGCAGGTCTGGCGCAAATTCGTGAACCGCGGCGACAACGGTGACCGCAACGACACCAATGCGACCATCGCCGAGATCGTCCGCCTGCGTGACCAGCGCGCCAAGCTGCTGGGTTATCGTAACCACGCCGAATGGCGGATGCAGGACACGATGGCCAAGACCCCGGCCGCCGCGCAAAGCCTGATGAACCGCGTGTGGGAACCGGCCAAGGCCCGGGTCGCCGAAGAGGTCGCTGACATGAAGGCGATCGCCGGTTTCGACATCGAGCCGTGGGACTACCTGTATTTCGCCGAAAAGGTCCGCAAGGATAAGTACGACCTCGATCAGAACCAGTTGAAGCCCTACTTCGAGCTGGGCGCCGTCCGGAACGCCTCCTTCTACATGGCCGAGCGCCTGTACGGTTTCGTCTTCACGCCCAAGCCGCAATCGACAGCTCCGGTCTTCGAGGGCGACGTCAAACTGTACGAGGTCACAGACAAGGCCTCGGGTCGCCTGATCGGTCTCTACTACGCCGACGACTTCGCCCGCGCCGGCAAGCGGTCAGGCGCCTGGATGACCACCTACCGGTCGTTCTCGACGCTGGACGGCTCCAAGCCGGTGCTGGCCTCGAACAACAATAACTTCGTCAAGCCGGGGGCCGGCGAGCCGCTGTTGATCTCGCTCGACGACGCCGAGACCCTGTTCCACGAGTTCGGCCACGCCCTGCACTATTTCTCGTCGGTCGTGACCTACCCGAGCTACGGCAACACGCCGCGCGACTTCGTGGAGTATCCGTCGCAGGTGCACGAGCACTGGGTGCTATCGCGTCCGATCCTCGATGGCTTCATGAAGCACTACCAGACCGGCGAAGCGATGCCGCAGGCGCTGGTGGACAAGGTCGAGGCCTCGGCCACCTTCAACCAGGGCTATGCGACGGTCAGCTATCTGTCGTCCGCCCTGGTCGACATGGACCTGCACACCCAGGCCACGCCGCCGACCGACATCGACGCCTTCGAGAAGGCCTCGCTGGACCGTCTCGGCATGCCGCACGAGATCGTGATGCGGCACCGCCTGCCGCAGTTCAATCACCTGTTCACCTCCGACGCCTACTCGGCCGGCTACTACAGCTACCTGTGGTCGGAAGTGATGGACGCCGACACCTGGGCCTATTTCGAGGACTCGGGCGACGTGTTCGATCCGGACATCGGCGGCCGGTTCAAGTCGATCATCCTGGCGCCAGGCAACACCACGGATCGGGGCGACGCCTATCGCGCCTTCCGGGGACGTGACCCCGACGTCGCCGCCCTGCTGCGGGTCCGGGGCTTCCCGGTCTCGTAAGAGCCAAGGCACGGGCGATCAGGCCGCCGCAGCTCCGGGTGTGGCGGCTTTTTCGTGAGCCGGGCGGGCGTAGTCGCTGAGCGCGGCCATGAGGGCGCGCGGGTCGATGGGCTTGGCGACATGGCCCTGCATCCCCGCCGCGCGGCATTGCTCGATCTGTTCAGGCAGGACGTTGGCGGTCAGGGCCACGATCGGCGTGGAATCACCCGAGGCGCGTATCGCGCGCGTCGCCGCCGGTCCGTCCATGACCGGCATCTGCATATCCATGAGGATCAGGTCATAGACTGCGGCCGCAGCGGCCTGCACCGCCTCCTCGCCGTTCTCGACCATGTCGAGCGACACGCCCATCGAGCCGACCAGGGCCGCGATCAGCGTCCGGTTGGCCGGGTTGTCCTCGGCCAGCAGTACCCGCAAGGGACGCGCGGGCGCACCACCGGACGGCTCGGCATCGGGGAGTGTCTCGACGCCCGACCGGACCAGCGGCACGCGGAACCAGAAGGTGGACCCCGTGGCGCCGTCGCTTGTAGCGCCGATCTCTCCGCCCATGATGTCCAGCAGCCGGCGCGAGATCGCCAGCCCCAGACCCGTGCCGCCGAACTTGCGCGAGACCGATCCGTCCGCCTGGGTGAAGCGGTCAAACATCTGGTCGATGTGGGCGGGGTCCAGCCCGACCCCGGTGTCGGTGACGGTCGCGCGCAACACGGTCGAACCGTCGGCGCGCTCTTCTGTCATAAGCGCCAGTCTCACGGAGCCGCGCTCGGTGAACTTCACCGCATTGCTCAACAGGTTCAGCAGCACCTGCCTCAATCGAGTCACGTCACCGGTCAGGCGGACGTCTTCGCCGACCTCGCAGGTCAGGGCCAGTCCCTTCGCTTCGGCCAGGTCCCGCAACAGGGCCGTCGCCCCCTCGCCGAGGGCCGCGATCGAGAAGGGTTCCGGATCCAGCGTCAGGGCCCCGGCCTCCAGCTTGGAGAAGTCGAGGATGTCGTTGACGACCGTCAGCAGGGTCTCGCCCGCGCTGCGGATCAAATCGAGATAGCCCTTGTCGCCCTCCGACAGCCCGCCGCCCGCGCCGATCAGGCGCGAGAAGCCGAGGATGCTCGTCAGTGGCGTGCGCAGTTCGTGGCTCATATTGGCCAGGAATTCGCTCTTGGCCCGCGACGCCGCCTCGGCCTCGAGGCGGGCGGCATGCAGTTCGGCCTCGCCCTGTTTGCGGGCCGAGATGTCGCGCACGACATCGACGATCTCGGTCAGTACGCCGGCGCCGTTGATCACCAGACGAGGATTGGCCTCCAGCCAGACCAGGTGGCCGTCCTTGTGAATGCCGCGATACTCATAGCCCTCGGCCGAGACCGCCTCGCGCCGGGCGATCCGTTCGGCCAGAAGGGCGCGTATGCGAACCACATCCTCGGGCGCCGCCAGGTCGGCGGGGGCCTTGCCCAGCATTTCGGACGGCGAATAGCCGAACACGGCCCAGGAAGCCGGCGAGACATAGGTCAGTCCCACGCCCATGCGGTGACGCACGACCATGTCTGAGGTGTGGTCGGCCACGAAGCGGAAGGCGCGCTCGCCCTCGATCAGGGTCGCGTCATCGACATGGTCGGTGACATCGAGAACCATACCGACCAGCCAGCGACGCCCCTCCGCGTCCGGCGGCTGGCGCCGCCCCCAGGTCAGATGCTGGCGCACCTCGCCCGACGGATGCACCGCCCGGTAACGCAGGGTCGTCGGCGCGTCGCTGCCGAACAGTTTCATGAGCGACCGGGCCGCGAGACTGGCGTCATCGGGATGATAGAGCCGATACAGCTGGTCTATCGTCGGCAGGCCGTCTTCGGGACGCAGGCCGAACAGGTCGTACATCCGGGGCGACCACCAGGCCGTCTCGGTATCGAGGATCCGCCACCAGCCCGCGCCGGAGCTCTCCAGCGCCGCCACGGCGAGGGACGAAGACTCGGCCTCGGAGATGTGCTCGGTCATGCGGGACTGCCGTTACTGAACCGGCAGGATCGCGGACAATCGCTTCAAACCCGTGAACAGTGGGGCTTGTCGAGCCACACCCCCGAAGCGGATGGGATTCAGCTTCGATCAACAGGCGTCCGAACGACGACCCGCCCGCTGCGAGTGCGGGCATAGTCCTCGCGACGGGCGTCAGGCAGTTGGCGCAGGGCTTCTTCGCGGAAAGCGACACGGCATCGCGCCTGGTCGAGAGGGGTCCCGGACACGCAGGCGGTATTGGCCATGCCCCGGACGCGCAGATCGAAGGCCGATGCGCCCTGGGGCGTGGCGAAGTCGAGGTCGCCGATCGGGATGCGATATTCGGAGGCCGAGGCGGCTCCGGCGGAGAGGACGGCGACAGCGAGGGCGGCTGTGGCGGCGGCGAAACGGATCATCACTTGGCTCCTGGTGCTTGTCGCTCTTTGCGGCGACCTGACCTGAGTGCGACCCGATTGTTTCCTCGCCGTGAGGAACCCGCGGCCGAAAAACGACGCTTGATGAAATCGCAGCCATGAAGCTTGGCCGTTCCACTCAGCCGCTGTTGCGCAATCCTGCCGCCACCCCATTGATGGCCAGCAGAATGCCTTCGCGCACCCGGGGATCGTCGTCGCCCGCCCGACGCCGGCGGATCAGTTCGATCTGCACGTGGTTCAGCGGCTCGACATAGGGCATGCGCAGACGGATCAGCCGGTCGAGCTCAGGCTGGCCGCCCAGCAGCTCGGCCTGACCGGTGACAGCCAGGACTGCGTCGCGCGTCCGGTCCCACTCGGCCTGCAAGGCCCCGAAGATGGCCGCCGCCAGCGCCTGGTCTGGCACGAGCGAGGCGTAGCGCCGCGCGATGGTCATGTCCGACTTGGCCATGATCATCTCCATGTTCTGGACCAGGGTGCGGAAGAAGGGCCACGCCTTCGCCATGGCCTGCAGCTCGGCCATGTCCTGACCCTGCACCGCCGAGCCGAAGCCGAACCAGCCCGGCAGCATGACCCGGCTCTGCGACCAGCTCAGCACCCAGGGGATGGCGCGCAGATCCTCAATGGCGGTCGAGGCCGTCCGCGACGTGGGGCGCGAACCGATCTTCAGCTCGGCGATCTCGTTGATCGGAGTGGCGGCCCGGAAATAGTCGACGAAGCCGGACGTCTCGTAGACCAGCGCCCGGTAGGCGGCCATCGAGGCGACCGACAGGGCCGAGGCGGTCTTGCCGTGTTTCGCCGTCATCGCCTCGTCCGGCGGCGGCGCCAGCGAGGCGATCAGGGTTCCGGCGGTCAGGGCGTCGAGGTTCCGGCGCGCCACATCCGGCTCGCCATATTTGTTGGCGATGACCTCGCCCTGTTCGGTGATGCGAATGCGGCCCGCGACCGTTCCCGTCGGTTGCGACAGCACCCCGGCGAAGCTCGACCCGCCGCCACGCCCGACAGCCCCGCCCCGGCCGTGGAACAGTTGTAGCCTCAGACCCGCGGCCTGGGTCACCGTCAGCAATGCCCGCGACGCCTCGTGCAGCTCCCAGGTCGAGGTCAGGTAGGAACCGTCCTTGTTCGAATCCGAGTAGCCGATCATCACTTCCTGGACGCCGCGCGCCCTGGCGACGGCGAGGGCGGACGTCTCCTTGAACAGCCGCTCCAGCGTGAGCCTGGCGCCTCTCAGGTCGTCGATGGTCTCGAACAGGGGCGCGGCCTGGATCGGACAGGCCGCGGGATCCTCGGGCCGATAGAGACCGACCTCCTTGAGCAGAAGATAGACCTCAAGCAGGTCGGAGGCCGCGTCGGTCTTGGAGACGATATGGGTGCGGATCGCGTCCGGCCCGAACTTCGCCAGGGCCTCGGCCGCCGCCTCCAGGATCGCCCGCTCCTTCAGGGTCTCGGGGTCGTAGGTCGCATAGGGACTGAACAGCAGGCGGGGGGCCGCCAACTCTTTCGCCAGCAGGGCCAGGCGCGCCTCTTCGTCCAGCGCCGCATAGTTCGGACAGACCCCACCGACCTTCAGCAAATCGCCCACGACCCGCGCATGGACGTCGGAATTCTGGCGCAGGTCCAGGGTCGCCATGTGGAAGCCGAATACATCGACCGTGGCGATCAGGCGCGACAGGCCGTCGTCGGCGAACACCGCCCCATGGTTGGCGACCAGACTGTCATGCAGCACGGCGAGGTCGGACCGGAACTCGCCGGGCCCGGCATAGGGCGGGGCTGCGAACGGGGCCGGGCGCGGCGCGGTCTGTCCCGTCAGGATCGGGTGGGTCGCAGACAGCCGGGCGTAGATCTGACTCAGGGCCCGGCGATAAGGCTCATCGGCCCGGTGCGGGGAATCGTCGCCCGCCCCCTCGGCCAAGGCCTTCAGAGCGGGGCTGATTTCCGCCAGCGAACCCGACAGGCTGAGCTCGGCTCCCAGCGCGTTCGTCGCCTCAAGATAGTGGCGCATCACCGCCTTGGCCGGCGTGGCGAAGGCGGCCCTCAGCGCGCTCGCGTCGACATTGGGATTGCCGTCGCGATCGCCGCCCACCCAGGCGCCGATGCGGACAAAGGGCTTGAGCTCCGGTGCGTCCAGCCTCCGACGCCAGTCGATCAGCTGCTCCGGCGCGACCTTGAGGAACACCCGCTCGAGGAAGGACACCACGGTGTCGATCTCGTCCTGCACCACCAGGCCGGTCGTCCGTACCAGCCGCGTCGCCCACAGGATCACCGTCTGACGAAGCAGGCCGTTGTCCTCGACCTCGGTCGCCGCGCTCTGGTCGCGCGCATCCAGCAGGTCCGACACCGCCGCGATCCGGTCCAGCACGCTCTTCCTGCGCACCTCCGACGGGTGGGCCGTCAGCACCGGCGAGATCAGCGCCTCGGACAGCAGGGCCCGCGCCTCCTCGACCGTCCGTCCCGCCGCCGTCAGCCGGGCCAGGGCTCCTTCGGGTGTGTCCGGCCGCGCCCCCTCAGCCGTCTGGCTGCGCGCCCGGCGCCTCCCGGCCCGATCCTCGGCGACATTCGCCAGCAGGGAGAAGACCGCGAACCCGTGCGCCAGCCCGACCGCGTCGTCGAGCGACAGCTCGTTCAGCAGCCGCTCCAGCTGCGCCGAGCCCTTGGCCCCCGGGTGTCGGTGATAGGCGACGGAGGCCACCCGCACGGCCTCGATCCGGTCGTAGAGATCCTGACCGCCTTCGTCCCGGATCACCTCTCCGAGCAGACCGCCGAGCAGCCGCACCTCCTCGCGCAGGCGGTCGTCAGCAGTGGGTTCGGCGGATACGGGCATGGTCATCTCGTCCAGCGGGGAGGCTGTGAAGCGCGACCGTATCAGCGGTTTTCTGATCGGTCCTTGCAAAGAGCAACGCTGAAACCGGATGTGCGATGCTGTTTCCTGATCCGGTTGGCCGACTTCGTTCGACGGGATTCGACAAATCGCCTCATTTCCCTCATAGACCGCCGCTTCCGGCGCAATTGAACCTGCGTCTCCACCATCACGACCCCCGTTTCGACGGGACGAGGATGGCGAGAACCCTCTGCCGACGTGATCGTCGCCAGAGGCCGTTTCGCTATGGAGATCAGTTCGGCGTCGGCCTGAACGCCCTGAGGGGCTGGCGAGGTAGTGAATTGTTCGAGGCTCTGAACGAGCGACTGACAGGCGTTTTCGACCGGATCACCGGCCGCGGCGCCCTGTCTGAAAAGGACGTCGCGGAGGCGATGCGCGAAGTGCGCGTGGCCCTGCTCGAGGCCGACGTCGCCCTGCCGGTCGTCAAGGACTTCATCGCCTTCGCCACCGAGCGTGCCACGGGCGAGGACGTCATCCGCTCGGTCAAGCCGGCCGATCAGGTGGTCAAGATCGTCTATGACGGGCTGGTCGAGATGCTGGGCGGGGACGAGCCGACCCCGATCAACCTGAACGCCACGCCGCCGGCCGTCATCCTGATGGCCGGCCTGCAGGGCTCGGGCAAGACGACGTCCTCGGCCAAGCTGGCGCTGCGCCTGACGAAGTTCGATCGCAAGAAGGTCATGATGGCCTCGCTGGACACGCGTCGTCCGGCCGCGATGGAACAGCTGGCCCAGCTCGGCAAGCAGATCGAGGTCGTGACCCTGCCGATCGTGGCGGGCGAGAGCGCGGTCCAGATCACCCGCCGCGCCCTGACTTCGGCCAGGCTCCAGGGCTTCGACGTCCTGATCCTCGACACCGCCGGCCGCATCACCCTCGACGAGGGCCTGATGGCCGAGGTCGCCGAGGTCGCCGACATCTCGAAGCCCGTCGAGACCCTGCTGGTCGCCGACAGCCTGACCGGCCAGGACGCGGTCCGCACCGCCAAGGCCTTCCACGAACGCCTGCCCTTGACCGGCCTGATCCTGACCCGCGCCGACGGCGACGGTCGCGGCGGCGCCATGCTGTCGATGCGCGCCGTCACCGGCCTGCCGATCAAATACATGGGCTCGGGCGAGAAGGTCGACGCGCTCGAAGTCTTCGACGCCCGCCGTGTCGCCGGCCGCATCCTGGGTCAGGGGGACATCGTCGCCCTGGTCGAGAAGGCGTCCCAGGACCTGGACGCCTCCAAGGCCGAGGCCATGGCCCGCAAGCTGGCCAAGGGTCAGTTCGACCTCAACGACCTCGCGGCCCAGCTGCAGCAGATGAAGCGGATGGGCGGTCTTCAGGGCATCATGAGCATGCTGCCCGGCGTGGCCAAGATGAAGAACCAGATGGCGGAGAGCGGCGTCGACGACCGCATGATCCTGCGCCAGGAGGCCATCATCTCCTCAATGACCAAGGCCGAGCGCAAGAAGCCTGACCTGCTGAACGCCAGCCGCCGCAAGCGGATCGCCGCCGGCGCCGGGGTCGAGGTCCAGGACCTCAACCGCCTGCTGAAACAACACCGCCAGATGGCCGACATGGTCAAGTCCATGTCCAAGGGCGGGCCACGCAAGATGCAGCAGATGGCCGCCATGCTGGGCGGTCTCGGCGGCGGCGGCGCGCCCGGCATGGGCGGCGCCGACCTCAACCGTTTGAAGGCCATGGGGGGCGGCAAGATGCCCGAACCCGGTGCCGACGAAATGAAAGCCCTCCAGGACCGGCTCGCCGGACTGGGTGGCGGACAACTCCCGGGCCTGCCCGGTCTACCCACCAAGAAATAATCCGAACCTAGAGAAAGAAGACCGAAATGCTGAAGATTCGTCTGGCCCGCGGCGGCGCCAAGAAGCGCCCCTACTACTACATCGTCGTTGCCGACTCGCATGCTCCCCGCGACGGCAAGTTCATCGAGCGCGTCGGCACCTACAACCCGATGCTGGCCAAGGACGGCGACAAGCCGCGCGTCACCCTGAAGGCCGACCGCATCTCGGAATGGCTCGGCAAGGGCGCCCAGCCGACCGACCGCGTCGCCCGCTTCATCTCGCAGAGCACCGACGAAGCCCTGACCGGCAAGGTCAAGTGGACCCAGTCGAACAACCCGAACAAGGGCGCCCCGGGCAAGAAGGCCCAGGAACGCACCGCCGAGCGCGCCCAGCGCGAAGCCGACCGCGCCGAGGCCGAGGCCGCTGCAAAGATCGAGGCTGCTGAAGCGGCTGTCCGGGCCAAGGAAGAGGCCGCCGCTGCGGCTGAAGCCGCGAAGAACGCCCCGGTTGTCGAAGAGGCCCCGGTTGAAGAGGCTCCGGCCGCTGAAGCTGAAGGCTCCGCAGAGGTCAGCGTCGAAGAGGCTCCGGCCGAAGGCGTCGCCGAAGAAGAGAAGACCGAGGCCTAAGGGTCTCATCGGAGCCCTGACGCAGGTCGGGGTCCGGATGACGGAGGGGCAGTGTTCGGTTCGAGCACTGCCCTTCTGCCATCTGGAGAAGGAAGCAGGGAGCGCACGATGCCAACTGACCAGAAACTCATCCTCGTCGGCCATGTCGCCGGCGGGTTCGGGGTCAAGGGCGAGGTGCGGATCACGGCCTATACGGCAGATCCTCTGGCGCTGACCGACTACGGCCCCCTGCTGCGCGCCGACGGCTCGCACGGCCTGACCCTGACCCAGACGCGGGCGACGAAGGACGGCGTCGTCGGGCGGGCGAAAGAGATCGCCACCAAGGAAGAGGCCGACGCCCTTCGCAACCTGAAACTCTATGTCCCCCGCGACGCCTTCCCGGCGCCCGGGGAGGACGAATTCTACCTCTGCGACCTGATCGGCGTGGAGGCCCGCGACGCCGAGGGCGTCGTCCTGGGTGAGGTCAAGGCGGTCCAGAATTTCGGCGCCGACGACATGCTGGAGATCACGCCGGTCGCGGGCGGCCAGACCTGGTACCTGCCGTTCACGAAAGCGGCCGTGCCGGACCTGCATCTGGCCGAGGGCTGGCTGCTCGCCGTTCCCCCGCAGGAGACCGGCGAGCGCGAGCCGGACTAGGCCCTATTCGATCTCGACGGTTTCCGCGTCGCCGACGTATTTCTTGATCGACTCGATCGCGCGCCTGGCGCCCGACTTGTCCGAGTATCCCTCGGTCGAGAAGATGATTTCCGAATTGTATTTGAACCGGACGCGGAACTCCCCGGCCTTGTCCTTGTAGACTTCGAACTTGTGGGCCATCGGGCGCCTCCTCGTTGGTGAAGTCCGGATAAGGCCTCGCTTCCCGGTGGGCGACAACCCGACAGAGTCTGACGCCGCACACAGGCGCGTGAAGCGGCGCCGCGACGCCCCTTGCGGCGCACGGACAGTCACCCGACATGGGCGTCATCAGCAACCGTCACGGCAGCCAATGACCGACCTCTCCGCCTTCCCGATCACGCGCCAGTTTCCGGCCGCCCATCCCGATCGGCTGCAGCTCTATTCCCTGCCGACGCCCAACGGGGTGAAGGCCTCGATCATGCTGGAGGAGATCGGTCTCCCCTATGAGGTCCATCTGGTGGACATCATGAAGAACGAGACCTGGACGCCCGAGTATCTGTCGCTGAACCCGAACGGCAAGATCCCGGCCATCCTCGATCCCGACGGCCCGGGCGGACAGCCGATGGGCCTCTGGGAGTCGGGCGCCATCCTGGTCTATCTGGCCGACAAGACCGGCCAGCTGATCCCGACCGATCCCGCGGCTCGCTACGAGACTTTGCAGTGGGTCTTCTGGCAGATGGGGGCCGTGGGTCCGATGTTCGGCCAGGTCGGCTTCTTCCACAAGTTCGCCGGCAAGGACTACGAGGACAAGCGTCCGCGCGATCGATACGTCGCCGAGGCCAAACGTCTGCTGAGCTTGCTCGAGGACCGGCTGAAAGACCGCGCCTTCATCATGGGCGACGACTTCACCATCGCCGACATCAGCCTGATCGGCTGGGTCAGCAACCTCGTCACCTTCTACGGCGCAGGCGAGCTGGTGGACTACGGATCGCTCACGGCCGTGCCCGCCTGGGTCGAGCGCTGCCTCGCCCGGCCGGCGGTCGCGCGCGGGCTGAAGATCCCCGCGCGGTCCTGATCATCGCACCGGCGGCGGTCACGGATTATGTCCGGACCGCCGATCCGGAGCACCCGTGAACGGCAAATTTTCCGCGACGTGAACCGCAGACACCGCCATCTCGACGGCTTGAGCCGCCAATAGCGCCAACCGGTCGCCTACCCCCGCAGCTTGCGCGTCAGGGCCTCGACATCGCGGGCGATCTGGTCGTCCAGCGGCATCAGTTCCTCGATCTTGCGCACGCCGTGCAGGACCGTGGTGTGGTCGCGCCCGCCGAAGCGGCGGCCGATGTCGGGATAGGAGCGGGTCGTGTGCTGTTTGCACAGCCACATGGCGATCTGGCGCGGACGGGCCACGGCGCGGGTGCGGCGTTCCGACAGCAGGTCCGCCTGTTTCATGTTGAAATGCTCGGCCACCGTCTTCTGGATCTCGTCCACGGTGATCCGGCGCTCAGGGCCGCCGCGCAGGGCCGATCCCAGCAGGGTCAGGGTCTCTTCCACGCCCAGGGACGACAGCCGCGATCCCGCGGCGGCGGCCAGGGTGTTCACGGCGCCTTCGAGCTCACGCACCGAACCGGGGGTCCGGTCGACGACCTGTTCCAGAACCTCGCGCGAGGCCTCGCCGGACACCACGCCCATGCGGGCGAAGGCGGCCAGACGGTTCTCGGCCACGGCGATCTTGAGGGCGCGGTCGGCCGGCTCGACCGGGCAGGTCAGGCCGGCGGCCAGGTGGCTGCGCAGGCGCGGCTCGACCTCGGTCAGGGCCATGGGCGGGCGGTCGGCCGACAGGACGATCCGTTTGCCGTCCTCGATCAGGGCCGTCAGGGTCGACAGCAGTTCTTCCTGGGTCGAGGCCTTGCCGCCGACGAACTGGACGTCGTCCAGCAGCAGCATGTCGGCCGAGCGCAGGCTTTCCTTGAAGGCGGCGGTCGAGCGGTCCTGCATGGCCTTGACGAAGGTCGACAGGAAGCGTTCGGCGGTCAGATAGACCACCTTTGCATCCGGGCGCAGGCGCTGCGCCTCCCAGGCGATGGCGTTCAGCAGGTGGGTCTTGCCGTAGCCATAGGGGCCGCAGAAGAAGATCGGGTTGAAGTGGCCGTCGGCCCAGGACGCCGTCTGGCGCGCGATGGCGAGGGCGAAGGCGTTGCCCTGACCCTCCACAAAGCTGTCGAAGGTCAGCCGCTCCTGAAGGCCCGCGGCGCGCACGGCGCGGGCGCCGTCGGTCACGGGGCCGACCGTCGGCGCCATCGGTGTCTGATCATGGGCCGCCGGGAGGGGGGCTCCCGAAAGGGGCTGGATGGCCACGGCGGAGGCCACGGACGAGGCGGGAGGGGCGGAGGTCACCTCGGCGCGGCAACGCACCTCCAGACGGCGCGACAGGCCGTCGAGGCCCAGCCACAGCTCGTTCAGACGGCGCAGCGCATTCTTGCGCACCCAGTCACGGGCATAGCCGGTCGGAGTCACCAGGATCAGCTGACCGCCCCCGTCAATCCGCACCGCCGAAGGCGCGATATAGGAGCTGAACGGTCCGTCGCCGATTTCGGCCCGGAGCCTCAACGAGGCCTCGTTCCAGATCCGGTCCGGGTCCGTCATGTTCGCCAACGCCAAGCCCCCCATCGTCCGATCACCCGCCGTGAAAAAGTCATGCCATCCCGGAACCGTGCGGTTCCGGACCCCAAGCCGGGTCGGTCGATCCAGGGACGCATTCTCCTGTCCCTTGAAGCGCGAGCTTCAAGGGCGGGTGCGACCTCGCGGACAGACGTCTCCCGCTGGCGCAGGGGCTCGCCCCCGCCCCGTCTTCATCCGTGTGGGGATGGAAGTGCGTTAGAGGCCAAAACTTACGCTCGGCGCGGCGTGGGTCAACGCTGATTCGCGAGCCGATTCGCAGTTAAATTGTTTGACTCCGCTAAAGCCAAATCACGCCTAGGAAAATCTCGATTTCGCCTGTTCGGCGAGCGGAGTTCCGCTATGAAGACTTATCCGCACACGGCGAAACGGCGAGTAAGCTGATGCTTACTCGCCGTTGAAATCGCTGAATTTTCGTATGACAGGGGCGTGACCGCCCGCTGAAGACGCCTGTATACGCAGACGTACCTAGCGGCTCAGGCCGCCGACATCTTCTTCAGTTGGGCGTGCAGGCGCGAGACCTTGCGCGAGCCCGTGTTCTTGTGAACCACGCCCTTGGTGACGGCGCGCATCAGCTCGGACTGGGCCTCGACGAAGGCGCCCTTGGCGGCGGCGGCGTCGCCCCCGATCACGGCTTCCTGGAACTTGCGCAGGAAGGTGCGGACGCGCGTGCGACGCGACTTGTTCACTTCGGTACGCGCGGCGATCTTGCGGATCGCTTTCTTGGCGCCGGGATTGTTGGCCATCGTCAAACCTATCAACGGAAACGCCGCAGACACCCGTCCACGGCGCAGAAAATCTTCAAGAGCGGGCGGCTATAGCGGAAGGGGTCGTGAGGGGCAAGTGGAGTCTGGGTGGGGGTAGGTGATTGGTGATTGGTGATGGGTGGCTGGTGATTGAAGTCCGGCAGCCGTGATCAACCCCGCCATTCAGCCACCAGGCACTGACCATCAACCACCTACCTCCCCGTGAACACCGGCTTCCGCTTCTCGACGAAGGCGGCCATGCCTTCCTTCTGATCCTCGAAGGCGAACAGGGAGTGGAACAGGCGGCGTTCGAACTGGACCCCCTGCGTCAGGGTCGTCTCGAGCGCGGCGTTGACCATCTCCTTGTTGGCCATGACGGCCAGCGGGCTCTGGGCGGCGATCTTTGAAGCGATCTTGCGGACCTCGTCCAGCAGGGTCTCGTGCGGGACGACGCGGGAGGCCAGGCCGGCGCGTTCGGCCTCGGCCGCGTCCATCATCCGGGCGGTCAGGACCATGTCCATGGCCTTGGACTTGCCGACCAGACGGGTCAGGCGCTGGGAGCCGCCGATGCCGGGGGCGACGCCGAGGTTGATCTCCGGCTGGCCGAACTTCGCCTTTTCACTGGCGACGATGAAGTCGCACAGCATGGCCAGCTCGCATCCGCCGCCCAGGGCAAAGCCGTTGACCGCCGCGATGATCGGCTTCCTGAAGCGGGTGATGCGGTCGTGGCCGAGGGCGAAATAGTTGCCCTTGTACATGTCGGCATAGGACTGGTCCGCCATCTCCTTGATGTCGGCGCCGGCGGCGAAAGCCTTGTCGCCCGAGCCGGTCAGGATGATGCAGCGGACGCTGTCATCATGCTCGACCGCGTCGAGGAAGTCCGACAGATCCCTGAACAGGGCCGAGTTGAGGGCGTTCAGCGCCTCGGGCCGGTTCAGGGTCACCACGGCGTATCCGTCGGCGTGCCGCTCGATCAGAAGGGTGGAATAGGTATCGGCCATGGCGGGTCTCCGGAGGTTTGAACCCGGTCTAGCGCCTCACCCCTCCCACTGGAACACCTCGGTGATCGGGACGCCGAAGACGGCGGCGATGCGGAAGGCGGCCTCGAGGCTGGGCGAGTATTTGCCCTGCTCCATGGCGACGATGGTCTGGCGGGTCATGCCGATGCGCGTGGCGAGATCGGCCTGGGTCATCTCGCCGGCATGGAAGCGCAGTTCGCGGATGCGGTTGCGGATCGGCGGCGGGGCCTTGGTCACCGCAGCGCCCGCAGCAGCATCAGGGTGACCCCGGCGCGCACCAGTTCCGCGAGCACCAGACAGGCCAGCAGGACGTTGGCCAGCAGCACCATGATCTCGCCGGTGATGGAGAAGACGGCCGCCCCGCCGACGAGAGTGTCGTCCACCAGCCCGGCGAAATAGGCCCCGGCCGAAACGCAGAAGACCAGACCGATCAGCGCCATCAGGGCGATGTGACTGGCCTTGAGCGAGGCCAGGATTTCGCGTTCGTCGCGGGTGTCGCGCTCGGACTTCGGCGTCGTCGCGGTGGCGATGATCGTCAACACCACCTCGACCAGGACCACCACCACGAGACTGCCCATGAAGGCCAGGCTGACGTCGCCGGTGAAATGGTCGCTGACCAGCCTGCCTGCGGCGACGTGCCGGATCAGGAACCAGAAATACCAGCCCCACACCGCCACCGAGGCGACGACGCTGATCCACAGATGTTTCTCGCGAAACGACATGACAGCCCTCCGCCGCGACAGGCGGCGAAGACGATGTCGCATGAAGCAGACATTGTGTCCATTATTTTTTACATCAGGTCGAAACGATCAGACACCGACCATCTCGCCCAGCTTCAGCACCGTGTTCCAATTCCGCCCGGTGCCCATGCCCAGCATCTTCGGCGTCGCCTTCCTGAAGATCTCGCTCTCGCCCTGGCCGTGCGGGAACCAGAAATAGAGGACGTCGTCCCCATTCCTGAACTTGGCGACCTCGACCGCCTCGCCGGTGCGGCACAGGGACTGGACCGCCTCCAGCGCCCCGGCCTTGATCCCGTCCTTCATGACCATGGCCACGACCTTGGCCGGATGCTCGGCCGCCTCATTCGGGAAGGGGTTGGAGGCGATCAGTTCGGCCCACTACTGCGGCGCGCGGGCCATGGCGGCGATCTTCACATCGAAGCGGCGCGCCATCTCCGCCTCGATCGCGGCTTCAAGAGCCGCCGTCGCCAGCCCGCTCTCGACCACCAGATTGCCGCTGGCCAGAAGGGTGCGCGGGTTCTTCAGCCCCATCGCCTCCGCCATGGCCCGCTGCTCGCCGACGGAGGCGCGGACGCCGCCGGTGTTCATGCCCCGGAACAGGATGATGCGGTGGGTCATCAGCGCCTCTGGCAGGAGGGGCAGTAGAAGGTCGACCGACCGCCCTGGACGACACGTTTGACCACGTCGGTGCAGCCCTCGCCGAGACAGGGCTTGCCGAGACAGGGCTTGCCCTCGCGGCCGTAGACATCGAACCGGTGCTGGAAATAGCCCTGGCCGCCCTCGGCGTTGGCGAAGTCCTTCAGGGTCGAGCCGCCGGCCGCGATGGCGTCGTTGAGCACGTCGCGGATGACCGCAGTCAGGGTCTCCAGCCGCGGCTTCGAGATCTTGCCCGCCGCGATCAGGGGCGAGATGCGCGCCCGGTAGAGCGCCTCGCACACATAGATATTGCCCAGGCCGGCGACGTTGCGCTGGTCCAGCAGCGACACCTTGATGCTCTGCTTCTTGCCGTCGAAGACCTCGGCCAGATGGGCGGCCGAGAAGCCGTTGCCGAGCGGTTCCGGCCCCATGCTGACGAACCACGGGTGGGTCTCGACCTGGGCGGTCTGGATCAGCCCCATGAAGCCGAACCGGCGGGCGTCGGCGAACCCCACCCGCGTGACGCGGCCCTCCTTCAGGGCGCAGAAGCTCATATGCTCATGCTTGCCGGCGATCGGGGCCGACTCCTCGAACTCGCCGAGCTGTTCGCCGTCGACAGTGAACCGGCCGGTCATGCCCAGGTGGGTGACCCAGGTCTCGCCTGTCGATAGCGCGGCAAGCAGATATTTGGCCCGCCGGTCGATCCGCTCGACGCTCGCCCCCTCCAGACGCTCGACGAACCGTTCGGGGAAGGGAAAGCGCAGATCCGGGCGGTTCTGCCGCAGCCGCGTCAGCCGCGCCCCGACGATCACCGGCTCCAGGCCACGTCGGACCGTCTCGACCTCGGGAAGTTCAGGCATGTCATCCGTCTAGCCGGTCCCCGCGACGGGGTGAAGCCGGGCAGGCGACGCCATAAGCCATACGGCTACGGACGTCTCGACACGAGTCCGACACGGAAACTCCGCCAAACCCCCATGTTTCCGTGACGCGCCCGCCGCACGAGTCAGCCAGGCTCGGTCCACGACTCGTTTGGGGGATCGATGACGGAGATCACAGCCATCGGCGAACGGGGTCGACGGGCGCGCCGTCTGTTCAATATCCACGCCTTGCGGCGGACCGCGACGCGAATGCAGCTGTCGCTGGCGTCGGGCCTGCGCGCCGACGAGCCCGTGACCCTGGCCTTCGTGACGCTCGTCGTCCTGTCGCTGTATTTCGCCCTTCTGCCGGGCGTCGATATGGCGGTCAGCGCCCTGTTCTACAGCTCGACCGCGGGCTTCGCCCTGGCCGACAATCCGGTCCTGAAGGGGCTGCGCAAGTCCTCGACCTGGGTGCTCGGACTGATGCTTCTGGGCCTGGCCGGCGAGATCGTCCTGGCCCTGCGCCGCAATCCCCGCCGTCTCGAGGGCTGGGGTCGTCGGGCGACCGTTCTGCTGGTCGGTCTGGTCATCGCCTCGGGATTCCTGGTCAACGGCGTTCTGAAATCGATGTGGGGCCGCGCCAGGCCGATCCAGATCGAGGCCTTCGGCGGCGACACCGACTTCACCCGCGCCTGGCAGGTCTCGGACAACTGCCTGTCCAACTGCTCCTTCGTCTCGGGCGAGGCCTCGTCCGCCGCCTGGATGGTGGCGGTCGTCGTCCTGATGGTCCCGGCGCCGTGGCGTCGCTGGGCCCTGCCCGCCGTCATGGCCTATGCCGCCGCCCTGTCGCTCAACCGGATCGCCTTCGGCGGCCATTTCCTGTCGGACATCCTCCTGTCGTGGGCGCTCACCGGCCTGGTCGTCGCCGCCCTGCACCGGCTCGCGCTCGCCTGCCCCCGGGCTGCGCGACAGATGCGCCGCGCCCGCCGCCGGAGCAGCGTAGCGGCCTGAAGCGTGCTATGGATTGGCCATGCCCAGCCATTTTCAGCGTTTCTGCATCTACGCCCTGGTCGCCCTTGTTCTCTCGGCCGTCGCGACCTGGGGGCTGGGCCTGTTCTGGGTCGCCATAGGCGGGGGCGGCCTGCCGCTGCACGGCTGGATCGCCATGGGACTCGGGGTCGCCGGGACGGTCGGCCTGACCTGGGGACTGATGGCCCTGGCCTTCAAGTCGAACCGCGAGGGGTGGGACGACCAGGTCGACAACGGTCTGGATCCCGGTCGCGCCGAGACCGACGAAACTTGACCCGGACGGGTTCGCCTGCATGGTCGTCACGAACCTGTCCCGGAGCCGATCCGATGCGCCTGCCCCTTCTCGCTCTCGCCCTGCTTGCTCTCGCGGCCTGTTCCAACCCGGGCGAAACGCCCCCGTCCGAGGCGCCTCCGCCGGCCGCGCCCGCCGTCCTCGGCGGCGTCGATCTGGGCCAGCCGCTCCGCGCCATCGGCACCGAGCCCTTCTGGGGCGTAGAGATAACCCCCGGGACCCTGACCTATTCCGCCGTCGACAACCCAGGCTTCAGCGTGACCAACCCCGGCCCGACCCTTCAAGGCACCACGGCGGTCTATGCAGCCGCCGGCGCGGACGGCGCGACCCTCGTCGTGACCCTGATCGCCACGGACTGTTCGGACGGCATGAGCGACCGGGTCTATCCCCTGACCGCGCGCGTCGAACTCGGTGAGCAGACGCTGAACGGTTGCGCCGCCTCCGTCGCCTTCCTCGAGAGCCAGCCGGCGCCCTAGCTGTCGCCCAGCAACGGCCCCACGCCCGGGACGCTGCGCACCGCCTCGCCCAGCAGGTCACGTCCGGTCGCCGCCCGCACCCGGTCGCGCGCGGCGGGCAGCAGCCTTTTCAGCGCCGCCTTGTCCACGCCCTCGCTCCTGAGACGATCCAGCAGGCCCATGGCCTCTGCCACCGCCGCGCCCGACACCCCTCCAGCCGAGGCCATGATCCCGCCGAACAGGCCGCGCTTCGGCCGTTCGGCGGCCTTTGACCGCGCCGCCGTCTCCGCTCCGTCGACGGCGGCATAGAGCGCCGCCAGCGGCTCGCGCGCGGCATGGCGATCCAGCAGGCCCAGCGCCCCGGTCAGGGCTGCGGCGGCCTGCGCCGCGGTCAGCCCCGCCTGCGTTGCTGCGGCGCAGGCGACATCATCGAAGGTCAGGGTCTGTGCGGTCACGCCTGCATCTTTCATCGTTCACTTAACGGTTCTGGAACCGCGTCGGCTGCATAGGGAAGGAATGAGCCAGCTGGAAGCGCCCGCGGACCTCCGCCCCCTGACCGCACTGCGTTTCGGCGCCGCCATCTGGGTGGCCCTGTTCGCCTTCTGGCCCGACCTCGACGTCGGCTTCATGCCCAACCTGGTGGCCAAGGGCTATCTGGGTGTCGAACTGTTCTTCGTCCTCTCGGGCTTCATCCTGTGCCACGTCTATCTGGCGGCGCATGGCGAGAAGCGGTTCAGCTATGGCAGCTTCCTGTGGGCCCGGATCGCGCGGGTCTATCCGCTGCATATCGCCACCCTGATCGGCGTCGGCGCACTGGCCTTCGGCGCCGTCGCCGCGGGCCTCAGCATCAACGGCAACATCCTCAGCTGGGCGGCCCTGCCCGCCAACCTCCTGATGGTCCACGCCTGGGGCTTCGCCCCCGTGGCCGGCTGGAACCATCCGTCCTGGTCGATCTCGGCGGAATGGTTCGCCTATCTCTGTTTCCCCGCCTTCGCCTTCGTCGCCTGGCGGCTGCGCGAGCGGCCGATCGCCGCCGTGATCGGCGCAGTGGCCTTCCTCGTGGCGCTCTACTTCGTCTTCCAGATGCTGGCCGGCTTCCCCCTGACCGAGGCCACCATCCTGTGGGGCGCGCTGCGGATTGTCCCCTGTTTCGCCCTCGGCTGCGCCCTGTATCTGATGCATCGCAAGATCCGCCTCCCGCGTCCCGGCTGGATCGCCGCCGGCGTCGCGGCGGCCATCGCCGTGGCCGGTTCGCTGCAGGCGCCGGATGCGCTGATCGTGCCCCTGTGCGGCGCATTGATCGTGGCCCTTGCCTCGCTGCCCAACGCCCGCGCCGGTTGGCTGGCGTCGAAGCCCGCCGTCTATCTCGGAGAG
Source organism: Brevundimonas subvibrioides (assembly GCF_002280785.1). Lineage (GTDB taxonomy): Bacteria > Pseudomonadota > Alphaproteobacteria > Caulobacterales > Caulobacteraceae > Brevundimonas > Brevundimonas subvibrioides_B. The sequence continues at coordinate 110,998 of NZ_NCEQ01000014.1, read as the reverse complement.
ATCAGCTACTCGGTCTATATGGTCGTCGTGCCGTGGAAACTGCTGGCGGTGAACGCGGCGTCGAAGCTCACGGGCGGGGGCGAAAAGCTTCAACTCTTCGTGTGGCTGGCTGTGTTCCTGACCCTGCCGCTGGTAGCGGCCGTGTCCTACCATCTGGTCGAATTCCCCGCCCGACGGGCGCTGCGCGACCTCGCAAAGCGGCGGGCCGAGCGTGCGAAGGCCCGCACAGGCGGTCCGCAACTCGCCTGAAAAGAGGCTTTTACCCTCGGCTAACTATCGTCTAGGGATAGTGCGGGCGTAACAGACGGAAACAATTCAGCATGACTAAACGGATCACCGCCGCTCTGGTTGCCGCGTGCCTGGGGTTCTTCGCCCTGTCGCCCGCCCCCGCCAAGGCCGACGATCCGTACTGGCAGTGCGTCACCTTTGCCCGCATGTTCTCCGGCATCAACATCTTCGGCGACGCCTGGACCTGGTGGAATCAGGCCGTCGACCGCTTCCGCACCGGCCGTGCGCCCGAGACCGGCTCGGTCCTGGTGTTCCGTCCCGAAGGCCGCATGAGCCGGGGCCACGTCGCCGTCGTCTCCGACATCCTGACCGACCGCGTGATCCGCGTGACCCACGCCAACTGGGGCGGCAGCCGCGGCCGCGTCGAGGAAAACGTCACCGTCGTCGATGTCTCGGGCCAGAACGACTGGTCCCAGGTCAAGGTCTGGTACAATCCGATCCGCGACCTCGGTTCGACCGTCTATCCGACCTATGGTTTCATCTACAACGGCGCCCGCGACGCCTATGACGCCGGCCGCCAGGTCGCGGCGAACGCCGCGACCACCGCGACCAACTGAGCCCGACCTGACCCCCACACCCCGAGCCCGCCCCGAATGATCCGCCTCTATCGTTCGGGCTGCGCCGCCTGCGAGGCGGTCGAGATCGACGTCATCGGCGGATGGGAAATGCCGCCCGACACCCTGTGGATCGACATGATCGAACCCAGTCATGGTGAAGACGCCGCCGTCGAGCGGGCCCTGGGCATCTCCATTCCCACCCGCGCCGAAATGAGCGAGCTGGAGGCCTCCAGCCGGCTCTATCGCGAGGGCGGCGCAACCTATGTCACCGCCGACATCCTGCATCGCGGCGACGACGACCTGCCCGGCATCGACCCGGTCACCTTCGTCCTGACCACGGGGCCGATGGTCACCATCCGCTATTTTGACCCGCGCCCCTTCACCATGTTCACCGACAAGCTCGAGCGTGAGCCGGCGCTGTGCCAGACCGGCGCCGACATGTTCCTGAACCTGATGGAGGCGATCATCGACCGGGCCTCCGACGTGCTGTCGGGCCTGGGCGCCAAGGTCGAGGGTTTCGGCGTGCATGTCTTTTCCGAGGGCAAGACCGTCGGCTTCAAACACCTGATCACCAAGCTCGGCCGGGCGCACATCGCCAGCGCCCGCATCGAACAGAGCCTGGCCGGTCTCGCCCGGGTCTTCGCCTTCGTCACCGTCGACGACTGGTTCGAGCACGCCGACGAGCCGCGCGAGCACCTGCGCTCGCTCAGCCGTGACGCCACCAGCCTGATCGCGCACAATCAGGCCGTCGCCTCGGGCATCAATTTCCAGCTCTCGGCCGCGCTCGGCCTGATCAACATCGAGCAGTCGTCGATCTTCAAGATGTTCTCGATCTTCACCGCAGTGCTCATGCCGCCGACCCTGATCGGGGCCATCTACGGCATGAATTTCGAGCATATGCCCGAGCTTCGCTGGATGGCGGGCTATCCGATGGCCCTGGGCCTGATGGTGGTCTCGGCGGCCGCGCCGCTGCTGTATTTCCGGCGAAGGGGCTGGATCTAGTCCGCCCTCACCACTCCGGCTTGATCGACAGCTGGAAGGCCACGAGGCCTTCGGAGACATCGTTGTCGATGCCGTGGCCGCCGTGCATGCCCTCGGCCTCGATCTCGCGATAGACGAGGCCAAACGAGCCCTGCATGTCGCCCCGGCGCAGGGCCACCCCGATCGAGGCGTCACCCAGGAACGTGCCGCTGTCGCGACTGTAGCCGGAGCCGGCGTACTCGCCGTCGCGGGTCCGCGCGAAATTATAGCCGACGGCCGTGCCGGATCCGGCGGCATAGATGTACCAGCGGGCGCGCTCGCCGAAGGCCTCGACCCCTTCCGGCAGGATGCGCTCCGCGGTCGAGCCTATCCGGAGGGTGGCGCCGGCCTCGGCCGTGCCGCCCCGGTCGCCCGCGCCGATACCGACGTGCGGCGTCAGCGTCACCTCGAGCCCGGAGGCCGTATAGCCGCGCGCCGTCGTCCAGCCGCGCGTGTAGCTGACCTCATAGCCGTCGGCGTCGAGCATCGCCTGGTCGAGCGGGGTCGGCGGCACAGGCGATCCGTCGGCCCGGCGCAGTTCGCCCCGCGTCCGCAACCTTAGCCGGTCGGTGAAGCCATCGGCCTCGCGCCAGACGTCACGAGTGATCGTAGCCGCGAACGGGTTGCGCGCCTCAGCCGGCGCATAGTCGGTGGCGAACTCCAGCGCGGGCCCGAATTCCCGCCCCGCAGCCACATTGAAACTGGACTGGCGGTTCAGCTGCGCGGTGATGCTGGCGGGGGTTTCCTGCTGGGCATCGGACCAGTTCTGGTTCACCCACGTCTGCGCGCTTGCCGGAACGGCCAGGGCCGCCAATGCGAGTACGCTCAGAAACAGGCTATCCAGACGGACCAATGGTCCCCTCACAGTCCGTTAACAGGGCTCACCCTGCACCGGAATCGCGTCAGGTCCAACCGCGTTCTTGCGACACCTTCCTGACATGATGCCTTAACGTGGCTTTCGCTGCACAGGTTCCCCCATCCGGGGTGTCATCGGGGTTAAAGGCCCCTGCAGACGCGAAACGAGCGGGCCCCGGAGGGAACCGCTCGTCAAGATCAGTGCGATTTCACGGCCGACCCGTCTCGGGTCATTGGCAGGCCAGGCACTCGTCGTAGTCGGTCGGGGCGGCCGAGAAGAGGTCCGGCTGGTTCGGATCGATCTCGACCTCGGCCTTGTCCTCGGCGCCGGCGAAGGCGGCGCGCTGCACCGACTTGGAGCGCAGATAGTACAGCGACTTCACGCCGCGCTCCCAGGCGGACCAGTGCAGCATGTGCAGGTCCCATTTGTTGACGTCGCCCGGGATGAACAGGTTGATCGACTGGGCCTGGCAGATTTCCGGCGAACGATCGGCCGACAGTTCGACGACCCAGCGCTGGTCCAGCTCGAAGGCGGTCTTGAAGATCCCCTTCTCGTCGTCGTTCAGCATGTCCAGGTGCTGGACCGAGCCCTCTTGCTCCAGGATCGAGGACCAGACCGCGTCGGTGTTGGCGCCGTAGCCGTCCAGCAGCTTCTCAAGATAGGGGTTCTTGACCGCGAACGAGCCCGACAGGGTCTTGTGGGTATAGATGTTGGCCGGGATCGGCTCGATGCCCGCCGAGGTCCCGCCGCAGATGATCGAGATCGAAGCGGTCGGGGCGATGGCCAGCTTGTGCGAGAACCGCTCCATGATGCCGCGCTCGGCGGCGTCCTCGCAGGCGCCCTTCTCCTCGGCCAGCTTGACGCTGGCCTTGTCGGCCTCGCGACGCAGGTGTTTGAACAGCCGCATGTTCCACGACTTGGCCATGGCGCTTTCGAACGCCACGCCCTGCGCCTGCAGGAAGGAGTGGAAGCCCATCAGGCCCAGACCCACCGAACGCTCGCGCTTGGCCGAATAGACGGCGGCGGCCATTTCCGGAGGCGCGCGGGTGATGAAGTCCTCCAGCACATTGTCCAGGAAGCGCATCACGTCCTCGACGAAGAGCGGCTCCTCGCGCCACTCCAGGAACATCTCGGCATTGACCGACGACAGGCAGCAGACGGCGGTGCGGTCGATGCCCAGGTGGTCGGGGCCGGTGTGCAGCATGATCTCGCTGCACAGGTTCGACTGCTTGACCTTCAGCCCCAGCTCGCGCTGATGCCTGGGCATCTGGCGGTTCACGGTGTCAGAGAAGATCAGATAGGGCTCACCGGTCTGCAGGCGGATCTCGAGGATCTTCTGCCACAGGGAACGGGCGTCGACGGTCTTCAGCACCTCGTCGTTCTTGGGCGAGCGCAGGCCGAACGAGCCGCCGGCCTTCACCGCCTCCATGAACTCGTCGGTGATGTTGATGCCGTGGTGCAGGTTCAGGGACTTCCTGTTGAAGTCGCCCGAGGGCTTCCGGATCTCCAGGAACTCCTCGATCTCGGGGTGGTGGACGTCCAGATAGACCGCCGCCGAACCGCGACGCAGCGACCCCTGCGAGATCGCCAGGGTCAGGGAGTCCATCACGCGGATGAAGGGGATGATGCCCGAGGTCTGGCCCGCGCCCTTGACCTTCTCGCCGATGGAGCGGACGCCGCCCCAATAGGTGCCGATGCCGCCGCCGTTCGAGGCCAGGGACACGTTCTCGTTCCAGACGCGCTGGATGCCGTCCAGGCTGTCCTGCACCGAGTTCAGGAAGCAGGAGATCGGCAGGCCGCGATCGGCGCCGCCGTTCGACAGCACCGGCGTCGAGGGCATGAACCACAGCTTCGACATGTAGTCATAGACGCGCTGGGCATGGTCGGCGTCATCGGCATAGGCCGTCGCGACGCGGGCGAACATGTCCTGATAGCTCTCGCCGGCCAGCAGATAGCGGTCTTCCAGCGTCTTCTTGCCGAAGTCGGTCAGGAGGTCGTCGCGGGTCCGGTCCAGTTCGAGGCTGCGCACCACCGTCAGATGGGGCTTCTCAGAGCTCGGCGCAGCCTTGAGGGCCTCGAATTCCACTGTCTTCAACGCTTCGCCGCCAGCCATAATCGTCATCGCCCTGAACTAAAATCGAAGTGAAGCCGCCTGCGTTCGAACCACTGCATCTAGTGGCCGAAGCGCTCCCCGAACCAACATATGGGGCGCAGATGCCTAACCAATGGTCAACGGGCTTGACGCCGGAATTCGTCTCGAATCACGTCGAGACGGGGGATGAGCCTGTGCAAAAGCCGCGACGGCCGTGCGACGCACCATTGTGACAGGATTCACGAAGCCGTGATCGGGAACGGTATCCCAGCTTGGCCGTTAGCGAGCGATGCAATCCTCCGATTTCGTCCCTTTTTTGCGTCGCGCGATCACCGTGGCGCGGGCGGAGTTCGCGGCCCTCGGGGCCCTGGCCATCATCACCCTCGGGACCATGACCTTCGTCGAGATCGCCGACGACATGACCGAGACCGACGGTCAGGCCTTCGACCAGACGGTCCTGCACTGGATGCAGCCGGTCGCCGGCCAGCCGCGCGGCCCCTGGTGGCTGCACGAGGCGGCGGCCGATATCACCTCCCTGGGGGGCATTGCCGTCCTGACCCTGTTCGCCGTCGTCGCCCTGGGCATGCTGCTGATCCTCCGGAAGTGGCTTTCGGCCCTGCTGCTGTTGATCGGTCTCGCAGGCGGGGTCGCCCTGAGCGAGGGGCTGAAGGCCTTGTTCCAGCGTGAACGCCCTCCTGCGGCCTTCCAGGCGGTGGAGACGCTGAACGCCAGCTTCCCCTCCGGCCACGCTCTTCTGTCGACGGTCTTCTACCTGACCGTCGCGGTGATGATGACCCGCGCCTTCCCCCGCCGTCGACTGAAGGCCTACGTCCTGGGCGTCGGCATGGTCTTCGCCCTGATGGTCGGACTGACCCGCGTCTACCTCGGCGCTCACTGGGCCTCGGACGTCATGGCCGGATGGTGCGTCGGCGCGGCCTGGGCGATGGCCCTGTGGCTGGTCAGTTATGCGGTAGAGCGCAGGCAGACGCGCCACCACGCCCGCCTGGTCGACGAAACAGCGGTCGCCGAAGGCTGAAATTTCGCTAGGTCCGCTGTCGCCGAAAGCGTTAATATCCGGGCCGACCGACCGCCCGAGGGACTCGTCCGTCGCCGGGCCTCGCGGCAGGAGGCTTCCATGATCAGCCTTATGTTGACGCTGCTGGCCGGCCCGATGCCGGTCGCGGCGGATCAGGCCGTCCAGGCCACGCTGCAGTCCTGTTCCATGGAAGGCGGCCGCTGGGTCTGCCGCTATGCCGTACCCGACATCGAGATCGTGCCGATCCCGGGCAGCGACATCGTCACCGACGCGCCCGCCGCCATCCTCGGCGCGGCCCCGACCGTCGAGACGCCGTCGCCCGGGACCCTGCCATCAACGACCGTCACCGAACCCGCCGGCCCGCCCCTCGCCGGCCCCGTCGATCCCGGCCCGATCAGGCCGATCGACACCGGCGTCCTGAGCGAGCGCGAGGCGCGGCTGGTCTCCCGCTGCGCCGACGCCGGCTGGATATCGCTGTGCCTGCCCGACGACCGCCGCGCCGCCCGTTCACTGCGCGACAAGCAGGACGCCTATCTCGCTGTCCGCCGCGAGGTCACACGGCTGTTGAGCGAGGACCGCTGCGACGCGGCGGTCAAGGCCGCCCTGGACGGGGGCTACCTCGCTCTGGCGCGGGAGACCCGCGACTACTGCGCCGCACCGACGGGCGGAGCGAGCTCCGGGACGGCTGCGTCATCGAACGCCCAGGCGGACCAAACGTCGGCGAACTGACTTCCCTTTCGTCATCCTCCGGCAGGCTGCACTCGTCGGAGGATGACGAAAAGGGAGAGCGAAGAAAAAGGGCCCCGGCGTTTCCGCCGGGGCCCTTCGTCATTTCAGTCGCGGATCGACGGCTCAGTGGCCGCCCACCGGGGTGCAGGCGGGGCCTTCGGTGCAGTCCGAGAAGTGGACTTCCGGCGGCTCGACCAGGATTTCCGACGGCCGGACGTGAACTTCCGGACGCTGGACGTAGATCTGGGTCGGCGCGATACGGATCGGCGGCGCGTCGACATAGACCGGGGGTCCGTCGATATAGATGGTCGGGCCGGCGACGTTGATCGGACGGCCGATCACGCGAACGCCCGGCGACGAGACATGAATAGGCGGGCCTGGATTGTTGATCGGCGGGCCCCAGCCCCCCGGTCCCGGCCAGCCGGCGCCGCCGCCGGTCCAGGGGCCGTAGAAGTCGACGACGCGCGTGCATGAGCAGGGTACGTCGCCATAGTGCGGTGCTTCGGGACAGCCATGACCATCCGCCGGCGCCGCGGCGCCGGAGATCAGCATGGCGGCCACGATTGAAGTGATCGGATCCATGTTCAGCTCCCCTCAAGTCCTTGCGAGACCTCGCTTTTCCCCCATCAGGCGAACCGCCGAGGCGGCGGGCGAGCCGCCCTAACAGCGATATATTAACCATTTCGGCCTGTCTACCGTCACTGTCGCGCTTGCCCCGGGGTGTGGCGGCCGCCAGACGCCGCGCCCTTTTCGGGGAGGTCCTTGGAAGCTTTTCTGATCTCGGTCGGCCTCGTCTCCCTGGCGGAGATCGGCGACAAGACCCAGATCGCCACGGCCGGCCTGGCCATCCGGTTCGAGAACCTGCCGCTGGTCGTGGCCGGCTCGACCCTGGGCATGATGCTGGTCAACGCCCCGGCGGTTCTGCTGGGCGAGGCGACCGCCAAACATCTGCCGCTCAAAAGCATTCGCATGGCCGCAGCCGCCGCCTTCGCCGCGACAGGTCTGTGGATGCTGCTCGCGGCCTGATCGCCCGGTAAGGGCAACTACGGATACCGATGATACCCCTGAATTAACGCTTTCTGTGGGATGACAAATCTGTCGCGCAGCAAGGAATGACGCTGATGCAAGGCCGCTGGCGGATCTTCCGCCACGAAACAGGACGTGAGGCGGGCCCGCCTGCCTGGGCCTATGTGGCGCTGTTCTGCGCCAGCCTCCTCATCGGTCTGTGGAGCGTGCAGCAGTTCGGCGCGGTCGTGATGTGGCCGGCCAACGGCATCCTGCTGGCCGCCTTCCTCCAGTTGCATCGTCGCAAGGCCATCGCTGTCCTGACCGCGTGTTTGGCGATCAATCTCGTCACCAATGTCGTGCGCGGCGACCCCATGCCCTTCCTGTGGCTCAACGCGGTGCTGAACCTCACCCAGGTCCTGATCGCCGGCGTCCTGGCCCGGCGGGTCTGCGGCGCGGCCCTCGACCTGCGCCGTCCGCGCCGCCTGCTGCGCTTCGCCGTGGCGGCCGTGGCCCCCGCGGTCCTGTTCTGTACGTTCGTCATCGTCAGCGTGGCAGCCGTGCTGCGTGACTATTCGACGGCCCTCTATGTCTTCACCGCGGCGCGCCTTTTCGCGATGGAGGCCCTGGGCCTGCTGACCATCACACCGACCCTGCTCCTGCTGGCGCGCCGCCACCGGTTCGCCGACACTAGCCAGGTCGCGGACACGAAAGAGACCTTCGCCCTGTTCGGCCTGCTGACCGCCACGACCCTGGGCGTCTTCTTTCAGTCCAGCCTGCCGATCTCCTATCTGATCTTCCCCCCGCTCTTGCTGCTGGTCTTCCGCGTCTCGACGACGGGCTCGGCCCTGGCCATCCTGCTGGTGACCGTGATCGGCGGCTTCGCCACCATCACCGGCCACGGCCCCGTCACGCTCCAGCGGCTCGCCGCAGATCCCGAGCTGACTAGCATACCCGACCTGGTGCGCAGGCTGAACGTCTTCTACGGCTTCCTGCTGACCCTGATCGCCGTCGCCCTGCCGATCTCGACGATCGTGTCCGAACGCCGACGCATGGTCCTGCGGCTGCAGACTCGCACGCTCGCCGCCCATGCCGCGCAACGTCAGGCCGAGGCTGCGGACGCCGCCAAGTCCCGCTTCCTGGCATTGATGAGCCATGAGATGCGCACCCCCCTGCATGGCGTCGTGGGCTATGCCGAGATCCTGTCGCGTCGATCGGGTCTGCCCCGCGACGCCCGTCATCAGGTGGAGGAAATCCAGCGGTCCGGCGCGGCGCTGCTGACGCTGGTCGAGGACCTGCTGGAGGTGTCGCACGGAGAGGCAGACGCCTGTCCGGAGACGATCGACCCGGTCGAGCTGCTGGCCCAGGCCGCGGCCGCCAGCCGCGACGCCGCCGCCTCGAAAGGCCTCCCGCTGCAGGTCCGCGTCCTGCCGGGCGCCGAAGCCTTCCTCCTCGCCGACCACCGCCGCCTGCGCCAGATCCTTCACCGGCTGGTCTCCAACGCGGTCAAGTTCACCACACAGGGCGAGGTCGACATCAGCGTGGCGCGTGAAGGCCCCCTGACCGTGTTCCGGGTCTCCGACACCGGTCCCGGCATCGATCCCGACCTGATCCCCGCCCTGTTCGACGCCTTCGTCCAGGCCGACGATTCCATCAGCCGCACCCATGTCGGCTGCGGCCTGGGTCTCACCGTCGCGCGTCGCCTGACCCGCGCCATGGGCGGCCAGATCGCCCTCGAGAGCACGTCCGCCGCCGGCTCGACCTTCGTCGTCCGCCTGCCCCTCGCCCTGGCGGACGAGGATGCGACGACCGGCAGCGCCGAGCTCGCCATCGCCGAGGCCGGGGCCGCGGCCCGGGTCCTGATCGTCGACGACCATCCGACCAATCGCGAGGTGGCCCGGCTGATGCTCGCGCCTCTGGGCTGCGACATCTTCGAGGCCGTCGACGGGTTCGAGGCGGTGGGGATGGCCTCGGCCGCGCGCTTCGACCTGATCCTGATGGATGTGCGTATGCCGCGCATGGACGGCCTGGCTGCGACCAAGGCGATCCGCGCTCTGGACGGCGCGTTCTCCCGCATGCCGATCCTGGCCGTCACCGCCGACGCCATGCCCGAAGACGCGGCCCGCTGCCTGGCCGCCGGCATGGATGGCCACGTCGCCAAGCCGCTGACCCACGCCAGCCTTTTCGCCGCCATCGACGCGGTCATGGCCGGCAATGATGAGGCGGCTGATGCAGAGGCCGCCTAGACCTCGAACACCCTGAACAAGACGCCCCGCCGTCCGGAGGGGAGGGCGGGCCAGTTGGCCTCGCAGGGCACTCAGCAAGCCGAGACCTCCGACGCTCGGCCGGCGCTGGTGAAAACCCTCGTTCGCCGGGCGGGGGGTTCCCGGTCGCGCGTCCGATACGTCCCTTGCTTGCCGAAGCCTGTCGTGAAAGAGCGATCCGGCGCGCCTGTGGCGACCGCATCCATGGACGGGACGGCATGCTGAAATCACCCGCGCTGCGCTACCTCGGCCTGTTCCTGATCCTGACCGTCGCGCTGTTCAGCGTCCTGGCGACTCCCTGGGCGGAGCGGCTGTTCGTCGGCCCGTTCACCCGCGGCCTGGTTCACGCCTGCGCCTTCCTGATCGGCCTGTTCGATCACCGGGTAGAGGCGGTGGCCGCCGTCCTGCAGTTCACCGACGGACGCGGCGCGGTCCAGGTTCTGGCCGGCTGCAACGCGGTCGAGGTCTGCGCCCTGCTCACCGCCGCCATCCTCGCCTTCCCGGGCAAGATTCGATACGGCCTGATCGGCGCGGCCGCCGGCATCGTCGCGCTGCAGGCGATCAATCTCCTGCGCATCATCAGCCTTCTCTACCTGTCGCGCGGGTCCCAGGAGGTATTCGAGTTCTTCCACAATTACGTCTGGGACGCGATGATCGGGCTCGAGGGTCTGCTGATCTTCTTCTTCTGGTCCCGCTGGCAATCGCGTCGCGAGGCGGCCGACCGGGTCGCCGCGGAGGCCGCAGCGTGAGCCTTCTGTCCCGTTTCGCGGCCCGCACCCCCGAAGAGGCCGCGCGCCGCCGGTTCGGCGTCTGGGCCGGCCTCGCCCTCGTCGTCCTGCTGCCGCTCTGGTGGATGTGGGGCGCCGACCTCGTGGCGGGCCTCCTGCGTCCCGTCGTCGGCCTTGTACTGCGCCTGTTCGGACTGACCGGCCGCATCGACGTCCTCGAGGGCGGCGACTGGTCCATCGGCACCTACCTGACCCAGGGCGGCGAGCCCATCAACTACGGGATGTCGAAAGAGGGGCTGCGTCGCCTGCTGCTCGGCTTCCCCCTGACCCTGGCCTTCCTGAGCGCCCCGCCGCGCCCTGTCCGGCCCTGGCGTGCGGCGGCCATCTCGATTCCCGTTCTGTGCCTGGTCTTCGCTGTCTGCGTCGGCCTGGTCGTCTGGGGAGAGTTGGCCCCCATGCTCGCGCCCGATCTCGCGGGCGCCGCCATGACCGTCACCACCCGCCCCGACCAGCCGCCCCTGCCGGGCTTCGTATCCCAGATCGTCATCGTCGGCCGGGCCATCGCCCTGTCTGTCGCCACCCTCATCACGGCTCTGATCCTGTGGGCCGCGCTGAATCCGGCGGGGATGAAGACCCTGGTCGCCGAGATCAAGGACTAGGCTCCGCGGAACGCTCCTGAACGAAACGCCGTTAGCCGGCTCCGGGAAGACCGAGGGGCGTGGAGTGGACCTACCGAATGGCGCGTGGCGTCACCACGGACGTATCGCCGCGCCAAACCATCCCCCGCTTCGCACAAGATGTTGATGCTGGGGATCGTTAACCCTCAACAGGTAGCAATTGGTGCGATTCTGGAGTTCATTGGCTCCAGTCCTTTCCGCGCCAGTTCCCGAGCTCCCCCCATGAACGCCCACACCATCATCACGCCCGCCCGCGCCGGCCTGCTGACGCCCTCGGCAGCCTACAAGCCGTTCCGTTATCCGTGGGCGTTCGACATGTGGAAGAAGCAGCAGCAGGTCCACTGGATGCCCGAAGAGGTGCCTCTGGGCGAGGACTGCAAGGACTGGGCGGCGAACCTGAACGATAAGGAGCGCAATCTGCTGACGCAGATCTTCCGCTTCTTCACCCAGTCGGACATTGAGGTCGCCGACAACTACATGGAAAAATACGGCCGGGTGTTCAAACCGACCGAGGTGAAGATGATGCTGTCATCTTTCGCCAACATGGAGACGATCCACATCGCGGCCTACGCCCTGCTGCTCGAGACCATCGGCATGCCCGAGAGCGAGTTCGGCGCCTTCATGGAATACGAGGCCATGCGGGACAAGCATAACTACATGGGCCAGTTCGGGGTCGAGACCGACGCCGACATCGCCCGGACCCTGGCCATGTTCGGCGGCTTCACCGAGGGGCTGCAGCTGTTCGCCTCGTTCGCGATGCTGATGAACTTCCCCCGCCAGAACAAGATGAAGGGCATGGGCCAGATCGTGTCCTGGTCGGTCCGCGACGAGAGCCTGCACTGCGACGGCATCATCAAACTCTACCACGCCTTCAACGCCGAGACGGGCTGCGTCACCCCGTCGGTCGCCGACGACATCGTCGAATGCTGCCGCACCGTGGTCGGTCTGGAAGACAAGTTCATCGACCTGGCCTTCGAGGCCGGCGACGTGAACGGCATGACGCCCGAGGACATCAAACAGTATATCCGCTTCATCGCCGACTGGCGCCTGCGTCAGCTCAAGCTGCCCGAGCTCTACGGCGTGAAGGAAAACCCCCTGCCCTGGCTGCAGTCGCTTCTGTCGGGCGTCGAGCACGCCAACTTCTTCGAGGCCCGCGCCACGGAGTATTCGAAGGCCGCCACCACCGGCGCCTGGCACGGGACTGAAGGCGTCTGGGGCGAGTTCGACAAGATGATGGCCCGCCGCGACATGAGCATGGTCGCGGGGTAACCCTCCCTCTCCCGGCGGGAGAGGGTTTGAGCGCACGACGGCCTGGCGTCGTCCTTGCGCGAAAGGATGAGGGTCGGATGGCTGGGGGTCAGGGTGAAAGCCGACCCTCATCCGTCCGCTTCGCGGTCAGCTTCTCCCAACGGGAGAAGGAAGAGTTTAAATCCCGGCGTACCATGAATAGCCGCGATCTTCCCAGTAGCCGCCCTTGCCGCCGGCGATGTGGTCGAAGCTCTCGACCAGCTCTATCCGCTTGATATATTTGGCCATCTTGTAACCCAGCTGCCGTTCCAGCCGCAGTCGCAATGGAGCCCCGTTGGCGATGGGCAGGGTCTGGTCGTTCATCTCGTAGGCCAGGATGGTCTGCTCGTGACGGGCCTCCGGGACGTCGATGCTCTCATAGTAGCGGTCGCCGTCCTCGGTCTGATCCAGGGCGTCGAAACAGTAGAAGACCACGAACCTGGCCTCCGGCTTGACCCTGGCCTCGTCGAGGATGCGTGACAGCCGCGCCCCCTTCCATTTGGCGATCGCGGACCAGCCCTCGACGCAGTCGTGTTTGGTGATCTGGGTCCGCGACGGCCGGGCGCGAATCTCGGTCATCGACAGGGACAGGGGGTTTTCGACCAGGCCGTCGAGGATCAGCCGATAGTCCCGGAAACCGTTGGCCTTCAGCGCCAGATAGTCGGAGGCTTGGGGATCGACCGAGCCGTTGGCCCGGAAGTCGCTGGAGATGTCCTTCTCCTCGTACTCGGGGGCCAGCCGATCGCGGGCCAGCGCCCGTTGCGATCGCTGGCTGACCTGTTCGGCCTTCTTCAGCGAGCACTGCAGGCCCGAGGTCCGGGCCACGCGGTCGCACCCGCCCAACGCCAGAGCGGCCCCTGCGCCCAGGATCAGTCCGCGTCGCTCCGGGATCATTCCGCGTCTTCCTTCTCGGGCTCGATCACGAACCAGCCGGTGATCATGGAGCGCATATTGTTGGTGAATCCGGCTACGACGACCAGCGCCACATGGACGAAGACGAACCCCACCAGCCCGCTCGCCGCCAGGAAATGCAGGGTCCTCGCAGACTGTCGCCCGCCGAGAATCCACAGCAGCTCGGGCAGGGCCGCGTTCATCATCGGCGACATCGCCAGCCCGGTCGCCAGCATCATCGGCAGGAGGACCAGCAGCACCAGGAGGTAGGTCAGCTTCTGCAGCACGTTATAACGCCGGGCCTCCTCGCCCTTCGGGAACTTCAGCCGGGCGTGCTCGACGATGCTGTGCGGGATGTCGGCGAGGTCCGCCCTGGTCGGCTCCATCATCCGCTGCAGCCGGCCGCTGATCGTGATGAAGGCCAGATAGACCAGGCCGTTGAGGACGAAGATCCAGGCGAACAGGAAATGCCAGCCGCGCGCCGCGCCCAGGTCGCGCCGCATCGGCACCATCAGCCAGTCGGGCGCCATTGGAAAGCTCATCCAGGGGTCGGCGAACGTCGAGCGGATGCCCCAGTACAGATGCGGATGCGCCATCAGGATGTTGATTCCGCTCATGACCAGGATCGTCATCGCGAAGACATTGAGCCAGTGGGTCAACCGTACCGTTAGCGGATGCCGCCAGGTATCGATCCGGCCGCCGGTCAAAGGCCGGTCGGCGTGACGATGGGGCCGCGCAGCCTCGCCCTGGGGACGTTCATCGTCCACCGTATCGGCGACCCCGTGATCCGTCATCGCTCGTCCCCGTTCAGCCTACCCTCTCACCGCGCCCGCATCACGGCAATGGGCATTCCGGAAGGGCCTTGTGGTCCCGATCGATCAGGAGCGCGGAGGGGCGCACCGCATCCGGTCGCCAGCCTGACAGGCGCGGACATCGGCCTCCCAGCGGGCGCGGTCCGCTTCCCACTGGCGCTGCGCGGCCTCGGACCTGCGAACGTCTTCCTCATAGGCCAGCTGGGCCCGGGTCGCCGCCGTAACCGTCTCTTCGTACTCGGCGCGACGGGCGTCGAACTCAGCCCGGTCGGCCCGCTCCTGGTTCTCGGCCAGCTGGTTGCGGGAGGCGATCTCGTCGTTCAGCGCCCGGGTCACGCGCAGCTCTTCGGGGGTCTGCTCGGAATCGTCGGCCCGGTGGTAGGCCTCCCCGTCGTTGACGGCCGGCGGAACCTGGGTCGGCACGGCCTGGCTCAGAAGCTGGTCGGCCTGATCCGCCGGTCGCGTCTGGGCGGACGGTTTCTGCGACTGGGCCGCGCCGGCCGCCAGAGCGAAGGCCAGGGCTGCGGCCGTGGCCCACGCCGCCCGGGTTCTGGTCCTGATCATCATCTCGTTTCCCTCTCGCAATCCCGCCCTCGACTCCAGCCTGAGGAGCTTGGCCATATCAGGGCGGCGCGATTGCCGGAACGTCGTTCGCGCCGAAAGGTGGCGCCCGGCCCCATGGCGAGGTTAAATGGGGGAATTCTTCTCCTCCCCCGCGAGCCGCGCCCGATGATCCTCTCCACGAGTTCCGGCGACTTTCCCATCCCGCCTGACGTCGCCAGTCGCCTGCCGACGGTTCCGCCGGTGCCGGATCCGACGGCCCCGCAATACCGTCAGGCCCGCCGGGCCTTCTCCGACTGGCTGGACGCGGCGCCGGAACACACGATCGATTTCGAGCGGCTGCGCCGCTGGCATCTGGTCCAGAACCAGCTCGCCGCCGCTGCCCGCGCCGAGGGCCGCGCCTTCGTGGTGACCGAGGACGGGCTCGACTAGGACGGCGTCAGGTTGAGTGTCGCCGGGTCGCCCGCCTGGGCCGACGACGTCAGCCAGACGTCGAAGGCGCCGGGCTGGACCTTCGGGCGACCGTCGGCGCCAACGTATTCCAGACGTTCGCGGCGCAGGGTGAAAGTCACGGTCCTGGTCTGTCCGGCCGCCAGCTCGACCTTTCTGAAGTCGCGCAGGCGGCGGCCGGGCTGGGTCAGGTCGGCGACGCGGTCGCGGATGTAGAGCTGGACCGTCTCCTCGACCGCGTGGTCGCCGGCATTGGTGATGTTCACCGAAACCTCGACTTCGCCATCCCAGGCCAGCGTCGCCGCTGCGGGCGTGACAGCACCGTAGGTCACCGCGCCGAAGGTCAGGCCGTGGCCGAACGGATAGAGGGCGGTATTGGTCGTCTCGCGATAGCGGGCCACATACTCCTGCGACGCCAGGGCATTGTTGGCCGGGCGGCCGGTGATCTTGTGATCGTAGCTGTAGGGTTGCTGGCCCGAGCGGTGCGGGAAGCTGACCGGCAGGCGTCCGGACGGCGAGACCAGGCCGAAGACGATGTCGGCGACGGCGTGACCCATCTCTCCGCCCAGGAACCAGGTGACGACGATGGCGCCGGCGTCCTTGATGGGGCCGGACAGCTCCATGGCGCGGCCATTTCTCAGCAGGACGACGACGGGCTTGCCGGTCGCGGCGACGGCCTCGGCCAGGGCGCGCTGGGACGCCGGGATATCGATCTCGGTGCGGGACTGGGCCTCGCCCGACATGCGCGCGCTCTCCCCGATGGCCAGGACGACCACGTCCGCCTGGCTCGCCGCCAGCACCGCCGCCGCGATGCCGCCCGGCAGGGCCGTCTCGACGTCGGAGCCCATGACCACGGCGAGGTCGGCATCGTCGTCCATGGCGGCGCGGAAGCCGGCCTCCAGCGAGATGCGGCGTGTCTCGTCGCCCCAGATGGTCCAGGGGCCGAAGACATTGTCGACGTCGGCGCCGAAGGGGCCGATCAGGGCGATCTTCTGGCCGGAGGGTTTCAGCGGCAGCAGGCCGCCTTCGTTCTTCAGCAGGACGATGGACTTCACCCCGGCCTCGCGGGCCAGATCGCGATGCTCGCGCGAGCCGACGACCTGCCGCTCGCGCACGGGATCGCAGCCGCGATAGGGATCGTCGAACAGGCCGAGCGCCGCCTTGGTCATCAGGACGCGACGCACCGCCTGATCGACGCGGGCGAGAGGCACGTCGCCCTTCTCGACCAGATCGGGGATGTGCTCGAGGAAGAGGCCCGAGACCATCGACATGTCCATGCCGGCCAGCAGGGCGATGCGAGCCGCGTCGCGACCATCGGCGGCGAAGCCGTGGGCGATCAGTTCCTGCTCCGCCGTGTAGTCAGAGACGACGAAGCCGGTGAAGCCCCATTCGTCGCGCAGGATTTCGGTCAGCAGATACGGATTGCCGGAGGCCGGCACGCCGTTGAGGTCATTGAAGGCGGTCATCACCGACAGGGCGCCGGCGCCGAACGCGGCCCGGAACGGCGGCAGGAAGGTTCCCCGCAGCGTGGCCTCCGACATGTCGGTGGTGTTGTAATCCATGCCGGCGATGGCGGCCGAATAGGCGGCGAAATGCTTGGGCGTGGCCAGAAGCGCGTCGCGATCCGCCAGGCCCTTGTCCCCCTGGAAACCGCGCACGCGCGCCACGGCCAGGACCTCGTTGAGCCAGACATCCTCGCCCGCCCCCTCGACACCACGACCCCAGCGCTGGTCCCGCGCCACATCGACCATAGGGGCGTAGGTCTGGTGGATGCCGGAGGCCGCCCCCTCCACCGCAGCCGCCCGGGCGGTGCGTCGGGCCAGGTCGGCGTCGAAGGCCGCCGCTTCCGCCAGCGGGACCGGGAAGACCGTCTTCAGCCCATGAATGATGTCGGCGGCGAACAGCAGGGGAATGCCCAGCCGGCTCTCCTCGACCGCGATGGTCTGAATGCGACGACCGGCCTCGGCGCCCACGCCGTTGAACAGATTGCCGACGAGGCCCTCGCGGATCATCCGGGTCACCCGCGCCGGGTCGCCCTGACCGTCCAGCGGGTTCACGTTCATCGGCCGGAAGCGGAACGGATCGCCCAGCAGGTTCAGCTGTCCCGCCTTCTCCTGGATCGTCATGCGCGCGATCAGGGCATCGACCCGGTCGCGGTCGGCCTCCGACTTCCGCGACGAGATCCGCGGCGCGGCGACGACATTACTCGCGAACATTCCCAATCCCGCCGCCGCCATAGCCAGAAACAATCTACGTGAAGAGGGATAGGCCTGGCGGTTCAACATGGGAATCCCTCTGAGTCCGCCCGTGAGATAGTCGCACGAGGGCGCGGAGTCAGATCACACCCGGTTGCAGGTGCGCCTGCCCGATACGGCTGCGGCGGAGAGAGGTTCCCATCGGAGCGACCATACTGTTGTCGGAAGAAAAGTTGGCGCACCCGACAGGATTCGAACCTGTGACCCCTGCCTTCGGAGGGCAGTACTCTATCCAGCTGAGCTACGGGTGCATCCGCCGGGCCTCGCGGCCGGACGAAGGGCCATACAGCAGGTCGCGGCCGGCCTCAATCCCGGAAAGGCTGGACCCGGAACGGCTTGGCGAAGGGCGCGGCCCCGCCTAGCGTGCCTGTGTCCTTGCGGAGTCCCTCCATGCGTCGCCTGTTCCTTGCCGCCCTCGCCCTGCCCTTTCTGCTGGTCGCGGCCTGCGCCACCGCTCCTGCGCCCGATCCGTCCGGCGACAGTCTGGACGCCGTGGCGCGGGACTATGTCGCCCTGATCCTGGAGATCGGCGAGCGCGAGCCGGGCTATGTCGACGCCTACTACGGCCCGCCGGAATGGGCCGCGGCGGCGAAAGCCAACCCGCGCGAGGTCCCCGCCCTGATCCAGGGCGCCGCCGCCCTGACCGGGCGGCTGAACGCCCTGTCGACGCGGGGCGCGGAGCCCGCCGTGGTGCAGCGAAAGGCCTATCTGCTGGCCCATGTCTCGGCGGCATCGGCCCGTCTGCGCATGATCGGCGGGGAGCGGATGAGCTTCGCCGACGAGGCCTTTGCCCTGTTCGGCGTCCGGCCCGAGCTGAAGCCGCTGACCGCCTATGACCCGATCCTGGCGCGGATCGACGGTCTGGTTCCAGGAGACGGCGCCCTGGCCGACCGGGTCTCGGCCTTCCGCAACGGCTTCGTCATTCCGACCGACCGGCTGCAGGTCGTGATGGACGCCGCCATCGCCGAGTGCCGCACCCGGACGATCCGCCATATTCCCCTGCCGGCCAACGAGCGGTTCACCCTGGCCTTCGTCACCGACAAGCCGTGGTCGGGCTACAACTATTTCCAGGGTGACGCGGCCTCGAAGATCGAGATCAACACCGACCAGCCGATCTTCACCGACCGGGCGGTCGACCTGGGCTGCCATGAGGGTTACCCCGGCCACCACGTCTACAACGCCCTGCTGGAACGGACCTTCGTCGCCGAGCGCGGCTGGGTCGAGATGAGCGTCTATCCGCTGTATTCGCCGATGTCGTTCGTGGCCGAGGGCAGCGCCAACTACGGCATCGACCTGGCCTTCCCCGGCGACGAGGCGGCGACGTTCGAGCGCGACGTCCTGCTGCCGCTGGCGGGACTGACCGGCGCCCCGGTCGAGGAAAAGGCCGAGCTGAACGCCCTGGTCCGCCAGCTGGCGCGGGCCGAATACACCATCGCCGACGACTATCTGGCCGGCCGTGTCGGTCGCGAGGCGACCATCGCCAGACTGTCGAAATACATGCTGACGACAACCGAGCGGGCGACCCAGCGGCTGCGCTTCATCGAGACCTACCGCAGCTACATCATCAACTACGGCCTCGGCCGCGACACGGTCCAGGCCTGGGTCGAGCGCCAGGGTCCGGATCACTGGCAGGGGATGGAGACACTGCTGTCCAGCCAGATCCTGCCGGCGGACATTCTCTGAGGCGGAGCCGACTGAGCGCGACTCCAAAAAGCGAGTCGACAGAGTCGACAGAGTCGCGCCGGCCAGGGCGGCCGGGATGGGAATGTCAAAGACCGGGAGACAGTGTCTCACGGTTTTCGGGGGCGCCTGGGATAAAGCTCTAAATCGGGGTCGGGCGTTGATCCGATTAAGGAAATCGGACGATCCGTTGATGGGTATGGCCCTCAAGGGCCCCTCTCCCCTTGCGGGAGAGGGAGGCGGCGCACGAGAGCGCAGCGATCGTCCTTGCGCCGGCGGGTGAGGGGTTACGCAGGCGCTCACCGACAGATGGCGGCAAAACCCCTCACCCTTTCGGCCGAGACGCATCGCTGCGCTCTGCGGGCCTCAAGCCCTCTCCCGCAAGGGGAGAGGGAGAACGGCTACTGGGCCGTCATGCCGCCGTCGATCTTGAACTCGGCTCCCGTGACGAATTTGGCTTCGTCGGAGGCGAGGTAGAGGACGCAATACGCCACGTCGTTGGGTTCGCCGATCCGCTTGAGCGGGATGCCGCGCGCGAGGCGTTCGTGGGCCTTGGCCTCGTCGCCGCCGGCCATGGCGATGAAGGGATCGAGGATGGCGGTCTTGATGAAGACCGGGTGGACCGAGTTGACCCGCACGTTCCACTCCATCTTCGCGGCCTCGAGGGCGACGGTCTTGGTGTACATCCAGACGCCGGCCTTGGTGGCGTTGTAGGCGCCCATGCCCGGCCCTGCGGCCAGGCCGGCGATCGACGAGATGTTGACGATGGCGGCCGAGCCAGACGCCCGCAGATGCGGCATGGCGTGTTTGCAGCCGAACATCACGGACCGCAGATTGATCTCGTACTGGCGCTGCCAGTTCTCCGCCGTGTCCTGCTCGCAGAAGAGCAGGACGTCGCCGACGCCGGCGTTGTTCACCAGGACCGACAGGCCGCCCATGGCCTGGGCCGCCTTGTCGACGACATCGATCCACTCGGCTTCCGAGGCCACGTCATGGGTGAAGCCGAAGGCTGAGCCCGGAATCTCGGCGTTGATCCTCGCGGCCAGGGCCTCGGCGCCCGCGCCGTTGATATCGGTGATCGCGACCTTCGACCCTTCGCGCGCCAGCATCCAGGCGATGGCCTCGCCCAGTCCCTGGGCCCCGCCCGTGATCAGCGCGGCCTTGCCCGCGACGCGTCCTGCCGTGCTCATTGTCATTCCCCTCCCAGGGATTTCGCGGCGGCGTCGATGAAGCGCGCCATCGTCGTGTCGAGATCGGTGACGCCGCCGGCGTCGTGGGTCGTCAGCAGCACCGTGACCCGGTTGTAGACGTTCGACCATTCCGGATGATGGTCCATCGTCTCGGCCTTCAAGGCCACGCGCGTCATGAAGGCGAAGGCGGTGTTGAAGTCGGCGAATTTCAGCGTCCGCTCGATGGCGGGGCGGTCGCCGTCGTGGACGGACCAGCCGGTCAGGCCCTGGACGGCGGCTGCGGGATCGAGGGTCGGTCTGGCCATGAATGTCTCCTGATCGTCGGGGGTAGCGGCAGCGCCGCGCCCCCGCAAGGCGCCGCTACGTCAGCCAGCCGGCGCCGGAACAGACGAAGGCGCTGAGGCGTTGGGAAGCGTCGCCATGCGGAACGGAGCTATATCGTGGACAATCTCTGGATCGCTTCGCTGGACGACGCCGACCGCAAACGGCTGGAGCCGCACCTGGCCGAACGGGCTTTCACCCAGGGGCAGATGCTGTACGACGCGGGCGAGGCTGTGGACCAGGTCTGGTTCCCGCTGAGCGGGGTCGTCTCCCTGATGACCGTCCTGGCCGAGGACAGGATGGTCGAGACCGCCGCCATCGGCCGCGAAGGCCTGATCGGCGTGACCTGCGGCCCCATGAACGCCCGCGCCTCGAGCCGCGCCATCGCCCAGATCGAGGGCTCCGCCGCCTGCTGCTCCGCCGACATCTTCTCCGATGCCCTGGCGGAGAGCCCCGGCATGCGCACCGCCCTGTCCAAATTCACCGAGAGTCTGTTCGCCCAGGTGCAGCAGACCGCCGCCTGCAACGCCCAGCACCGGCTGGACGAGCGGCTGGCCCGCTGGCTGTTGACCCTGCACGACCGCGCCCAGTCCAACCGGTTCCACCTGACCCAGGCGGACATCGCCGGCATGCTGGGTGTTCGTCGCGCCACCGTTTCCGAAGTCGGGGCCGGACTTGAGGGCAAACACCTGATCCGGCGCGGCCGGGGCTGGGTCGAGGTGCTGGACCGCACGGCGCTCGAGGAGGCCGCCTGCGGCTGTTACGCCGCGATGCGCGGGGTGATGAAGGATCTCGGCGTGCCGCGGCCCAGGGCGCCGAACGCCTGAGTCGATGACCCGCGACGGCGAGGCCCGGTGACGCAGGCTTCACGGCGCGCTAGACCGCCCGAATGAGCGCTTCTCCAGATTCCTCTCAGCCTCGGGGCCCCCACTCGTCAGGCGACACCTCATCCTTCGGTTTCCGCGACGTGGACGCCAGCGAGAAGGTGCGGATGGTGCGGGGCGTGTTCGACAGCGTGGCCTCCAGCTACGACCTGATGAACGACCTGATGAGCGGGGGCGTGCACCGGCTGTGGAAGGACGCGGCCGCCGCGAGGCTGAACCCCCGGCCGGGCGAGACCATCCTGGATGTCGCGGGCGGCACCGGCGACATGGCGCGGCGCTATTCGAAGATGGCGCGACGGGCGCAGGAGCGGCGCGGAGGCGAGGATGCCTCCGTGATCGTGCTCGACTACAATGCCGAGATGATCCTGGCCGGCGTCGAAAAGGGCGGCGAACCGGAGATGATCTGGACCGTCGGCGACGCCATGGCCCTGCCCATCCCCGACGCCTCGGTCGACGCCTATTCGATCAGTTTCGGCATCCGCAACGTGTCGGACATCGCCGTGGTCCTGAAGGAGGCGCGGCGGGTGCTGAAGCCAGGCGGGCGGTTCCTGTGCCTGGAGTTCTCGCGCCCCACGGCCGAGGCGGTGCGCAAGGCCTATGACGCCTGGTCCTTCCACGCCATTCCGCGCATCGGCGGTTGGGTGGCCAAGGATCGCGACAGCTACCAGTATCTGGTCGAGAGCATCCGCCGCTTCCCCGACCAGTCGACTTTCAAGGCCATGATCGAGCAAGCCGGGTTCTCCCGCGTCGCCGTGACCAACCTGTCGGGCGGCGTCGCCGCGATCCACTTCGGGTGGGCGGTCTGAGCTTTCCGGCCGCATATCGGGTCGCGCCCGCGGCCCCGCCGACCGTGGCCGTGCGCGATCCCGTCGGCGCGACCTGGCGATTGATCCGCTGGGGCGCCGCCCTGGCCAGGCACGACGCCCTGCTGCCGCGCGAGATCACCCCCCTGCTGCCCGCCTGGGTCAGGGTTGTCGCGGGGTTCATCCACCTGTTCGCCGGGCGCGAGGGCCGCGACGGACGGCCGGGCCAGCGTCTGGGTCGGGCGTTCGAAACCCTGGGGCCGGTGGCGATCAAGCTCGGTCAGGTCATGGCCACACGGGCCGACATCTTCGGCATCGAGTTCGCACGCGACCTGGGCCGGCTGAAGGACAGGCTGCCGCCCTTCCCGACCGAGGACGCGCGCCGCGAGATCGAGCGCTCGCTGGGTCGGCCGGTCGAGAGCCTGTTCATCGATTTCGGCGACCCGATCGGGGCGGCGTCCCTGGCCCAGGCCCACCCCGCCTGGCTGGCCGATGGGCGCAAGGTGGCGGTCAAGGTGCTGCGCCCCGGCGTGGAACGTCGCGTGGTCAAAGGGCTGGACGCCATGCGTCTGGCGGCCGGACTGGTGCACAGGCTGGTCCCTGCGGCGCGGCGACTGGAGCCCGAAGCCTTCGTCGAGACCGTGGCCCGGTCGATGTATCTGGAGCTCGACATGCGGCTGGAGGCGGCGGCGGCCTCCGAACTGCACGACATCATGGAGAAGGCCCGGGCCGACGGCGCCCATATGACCGCGCCCAAGGTGGTTTGGGACGGGGTCGGCAAGCGGGTGCTGACCCTGGAGTGGGCCGTGGGCCTGCCGATGACCGACCCGGCCGCGATCGAACAGCCGGGCATGGACATCAATGCCCTTGCCGACAATGTCGTCCGCGCCTTCCTGGTCCAGGCGCTGGACTACGGGACCTTCCACGCCGACCTGCACGAGGGAAATCTGTTCGCCTCGGCCCCGGCCGAGCTGAGCGCCGTCGATTTCGGCATCATCGGCCGGCTGAACCCCGGCGAGCGGCGCTACCTCGCCGAGATCCTGTGGGGCTTCCTGACGCGCGACTACCCGCGCATCGCCCGGGTCCATTTCGAGGCCGGCTACGTGCCGCCGCACCATTCGGTCGAGGCCTTCGCCCAGGCCCTGCGCGCCGTCGGAGAGCCGGTGATCGGCCGGGCCGCGTCCCAGGTCTCGATGGGCCGGCTGCTGGGCCAGCTGTTCGAGATCACCGCCCTGTTCGACATGCATCTGCGGCCCGAACTGATCCTGCTGCAGAAGACCATGGTCTCGGTCGAGGGCGTGGCGCGGCGCCTGAACCCGGACCACGATCTGTGGGCCGCGGCCCAGCCGGTGGTGGAGCGCTGGATCACCCGCGAGCTCGGCCCCAGGGCCCAGGTGCGCGACGGCCTGCGCGAGATCCTCTCGGGCGCCCGGGCCCTGTCGCGACTGGTGCAGGCGCCGCCCACCAGCCAGACGGTCGTCGTCGAGCGGGTGAAGACCCCGACCTGGCTGGCCGTCTGTGTCGTCGCCGCAACCGGCCTCTCCGCCGCCGCCCTCATTGTGTCGCTTTGGCCCCGGATTGTGGGATGACACAGTCGGAGTCCGTATGACCGTCTCGATCAAGATCCCCCTTCTCGTCCTCGCCCTGGCCGCCCTGGCCGGGCCCGTGCTCGCCCAGGCGACGCCCCCGGCGCAGCTGGCCCCCCGCGGAGGCGCCGCCGCCACCCTGCCCAACACCTTCGACAGCCCGGCCGCCCCGGCCGCGCCCGCCGTGCGCCCGCCCGCCGTCCCGGGCCGTCAGGTCTCGGATGCCCAGATGGCCGAGGCCGCGCTGCGCGCCGTGATCGAACAGCTCAAGGCCGGCGACATCCAGGAGGCGATGTTCACGCCGGACCTGGGGCGTCGCCTGAACAGCCAGTTGACCACCTTCTCACCCCTGGTCCAGGGCTTCGGCGACCTGCAGACGATCGAGCCGTCCGGCGTCGACGATGGCGTGGCCCAGTATCTGGTCACCTTCGACAATGCCGCGACCCAGTGGCTGATCGGGCTGGAAGAGGGCGGGCTGATCGCCGCCCTGCTGTTCCGCCCGGCGCCGCCTGAATCGTCCGACCCGCCGTCGCCCGACGCCTGATCCCCTCCACCCCTCCTTTCGGGAACCCTGCATGAAGCGTCTCGCCCCCATCGTCCTCGGCGTGGCCGCCGTGGGTCTCGTCCTGGGCGGCTGCGCGTCCGGCCCCGGAGGCCCGATGGGGGGCCCCGGCGGCGCCCAGGGACCGGGTCCCGGTCTGTTCGTCAGTCCCTTCGGCGAGCTGTTCTTCGCCGAACCGGGCGAGCCCTGGCCGGTCGCCGGCTGGTTCTCGGGCGCCGATGCCGACAGCGACGGCCGGGTGACGCAGGAAGAATTCACCGCCGACGGAATCCGCCAGTTCCGCGCACTGGACGTGCGCCGCGACGACCGGCTGACCCCCGACGAGATCGCGGCCTACGAAGCGGACCTGGCTGAGGCCCGCGCCCGTCTGCCGGGCATGGCGGGCGGCCCCCGCGAGCCCGGGCGCCGTCTGCAAGGCTTCAGCGGCGGCATGGCCCTGGGCCTGGCCGGACCCGCCCAGCAACAGGGCAGCCGCAGCGGCCCGCGCCAGCGCGCGCCGACCGGCCCTCTGGCCTACGGACCGATCGCCGCGGCCGGGTTCTTCAACTATCCGCAGCCGGTCAAGGCCGCCGATCTCGACACCAACCAGACCGTGACGGCCCAGGAATGGGCGCAGGCGACGGACCGCTGGTTCATCGCCCTGGACACCGATCAGGACGGCGCCCTGACCCTGGCGACCCTGCCGCGCACGCCGCTGCAGCAGATGATGGATCGCGGTCCCCGCTAATCCAGCGTCGGCTTGCCGCGCCCGCTCTTGATCGTGGCGCGGCCCGACTTGGCCTGTAGGCGGCGTTCCTTCGACGCCCGCGTCGGGCGGGTCGGGACGCGGTAGGTCGGGGCCACCGAGGCCTTGTCGACCAGGTCCTGAAGCCGTTCGATGGCGTCGGCGCGGTTGCGTTCCTGGGTCCGGTGACGAACGGCGGTGATCAGGATCACGCCCTCCAGCGTCAACCGGCTGCCGGCCAGTTTCATCAGCCGTTCGCGCACGGGCTCACGCAGCGAGGGCGAGTTCTTAGCATCGAACCGCATTTGAACGGCGGTCGAGACCTTGTTGACGTTCTGGCCGCCCGGTCCGCCGGCGCGGTAGAAATGAAACTCCAGCTCGCTCTCGGGGATGGTGGTCATCGCGGCGCCCGTTTCGCCATGATCACCGCGCGGTCCAGCGCCTGAAGAAAGGCCGAACGGTCCCTGGGCCCGAACGGCGGCGGGCCGGAGGTGGCGACGCCCATGGAGCGCAGATGCTCGCCCACCATCCGTCCGGCGAGGGCCGAGCCGATCGAGTCCGGCGTGAACGGCTGGCCGTTCGATTTCAGCGCCTGGGCGCCGGATTTCAGGCAGCGGTCGGCCAGCGGGATGTCGGCGGTGATGACGATATCGCCCGGTCCAGCCCGTTCGGCGATCCAGTCGTCGGCGATGTCGGGACCGGCGTCGACGACGATCTGTTCGATCCACGTCTCGCGCGGCGTGTTGATCCAGCTGTTCGAGACCACAAACACCTGCAGGCCGTAGCGGGCCGCCACGCGATAGACCTCGTCCTTCACCGGACAGGCGTCGGCGTCGATGAACAGGCGGGGAGCGGCGGACATGAGCGGGAGATAGCCCTTCTCCCCTTGCGGGAGAAGGTGGCAGCCGAAGGCTGACGGATGAGGGGTCACGCTGACCTGACCAGTCAGTTCTGCTGACACTGGTCCCGACCGTCGGCGTGACCCCTCACCCGCCCGCGCAAGGACGATCGCTTCGCTCTCGTGCGCGACCTCCCTCTCCCGCAAGGGGAGAGGGGTATCTAGTTCCCGTAGGCGACCGGCATCCCTCCGGCCTGACGCCCGCCGTTGCGATAGCGGTCGCGCAGGAGGATCTGGCGGCTGGTCAGGGACTGTTCCTGGCCGTTGATGAACGCCGCGGTCACCGAGGACAGGGGCTCCAGCGGATCGCCGGACCAGACGACCACATCGGCCGCCGCGCCCGCGCGCAGCTCGCCGAACTGGCCCGCCATGCCGAAGATACGCGCCGGATTGACCGTCAGGGCCGCAATCGCCGCCTCGAACGGCAGGCCGTGGGAGACGGCGTTGCCGGCGTTGTAGCGGGCCTCGCGCGCCCGGTGGACCGAGCCCTCGTTGCCCTTGATGGCGATGACCACCCCGGCCGCGTTCAGGGCCGCCGCATTCTCCATCCGCGCCGCCCGGGTCTCGAGATCGCCCGGCAGGTTGGAGATGGGGTTGAGCAGCACCGGCACGTCGGCGGCGGCGATGTCGGCGGCGACCAGCCAGCCTTCCTCGGCGCCGTCCAGGATCAGTTTGACCCCTTCCTCGCGGCCGAGACGCAGGACCTGCTGGATGTCGGCCGCCCGGTGGACCGTGACGATGAGGGGCATCGAACCGTCAGCCACCGGGATCAGGGCCTCGAGATCGGCGCGAGAGATCGACAGGTCGCGCAGGGCCGCGCGGTCGTAGGCGGCCTTGTTGCGGGCATAGAGGCGGACCTCGGCCAGGGTTTCCTTGAACAGGGTGAATTCGGCGCCGCGCGCGCCGCCAGCGACGCCCGCTCCGGCCTCGCCGAACGGAGCGACCATGGCCACGCGGGGCTGGACCAGGATGTCAGTCCCGGCCGCCAGGTGGATCACCGAGGCCGTGCCCGCGAACAGGCCCGGCGTCTGGAAGCCGCCCGAGCCGGCGCCGGCGAAGTCCGAGTCATCCTGATGCTGGTGACCGCCCGAACCGCCCGGATGGTTGGGGACGACGATGGCGCGGGTGATGCCGCCCAGACGCGCGACCGGAATGGCGATCGACCAGGGGTCGAGGCCGTAGCTGACGTCGAACGAGGCCGAGATGGTGTTGGCGCCGTTGGACTGATCCTCCGACCCCTCGACGGACGAAATCTCGGTCAG
This sequence comes from Brevundimonas subvibrioides, assembly GCF_002280785.1. Classification (GTDB taxonomy): domain Bacteria; phylum Pseudomonadota; class Alphaproteobacteria; order Caulobacterales; family Caulobacteraceae; genus Brevundimonas; species Brevundimonas subvibrioides_B. The sequence continues at coordinate 83,580 of NZ_NCEQ01000014.1, read as the reverse complement.
GCCGAGGCCGGAATCGACGGCGACGAAACCGGGGGTGACCACCTTGCCACGCGCGTCGATGACGCGGGCGCCGGCCGGAGCGGCCCCGGTCCCGACCGAGACGATACGGCCGCCGGAGATGACGACCGTGCCGTTCTCGATCACCGACGTGCCGGTGAGGACGCGGCCCCCCGTGATGGCGGTCACCTGCGCCAGTGCGGGCATGGCCGACAGCGCCAGAGCGGTCAGGGAGATGAGGGCGAAACGGCGCATCAGCGGGCTCCCGGAACAATGTTGGCGGCGGCGATGCCGAAGCCGGGCTGGCCCAGCTCGAAGTCCGAGACAGGCTGATAGCGCGGGTCGAAGCGGTCGAACGTGAGAGCGCCGTCAATGAAGACCTGATCGGCGCGGGCGTAGACCGAGAACGGATTGGCGCTCCAGATCACCACGTCGCCGCGCAGGCCCGGCGTCAGCGCACCGGTCTCGTCGCCGATTCCGATCGAGCGGGCGGCGTTGGAGGTGATCCAGCTGATCGCGTGTTCTTCGGAGATGTTCAGACCGGCGCGACGACCCGCGGCGAGCGCGGCGGCGACTTCCTGGTTCAGGCGCTGGGTCAGCTGGGCGTCGTCGGAGTGGATGACGGCGCAACCGCCCTCGGCGGCATCGACCAGGGCGGCGTTCTCCTCGACCGCGTCGAGCGCCTCCATCTTGAAGCCCCACCAGCCGGTCCACATGTCGGCGCAGACACCGGCGGCGGCCAGTTGCGGCGCGATCTTGTAGGCCTCGATGGCGTGGTGGAAGGCCGTGACCCGATAGCCGAACTCATTGGCGATATCGAGCATCACCATCATCTCGTCGGCGCGATAGCAGTGGTTCTGGACCAGGATCGACCCGTCCAGCACACCGGCCAGGGTCTCGTTCTGCAGGTTGCGGGTCGGGGGCGAGCCTTCGCCCGTCTCACGCCACTTGTCCCATTTGTCGCGATAGTCCTGGGCGGCGATGAAGGCGGCGCGATAGCCGGCGACATTGCCCATGCCGGTGGCCGGCGACTGGTTGCGGCCGCCGTAGACGCGCGACGGGTTCTCGCCGCAGGCCATCTTCACGCCATAGGGGGCGCCGGGGAACTTCATCCCCTGCATGGTGATCGACGGGATGTTGCGCACCGTCACCGAGCGGCCGCCGAACAGGTTGGCCGAGCCGGGCAGGATCTGGAGGGTGGTGACCCCGCCGGCGCGGGCCGTGTTGAACCCGGGGTCCTGGGGCCAGATCGAATGTTCGGCCCAGACCTGGGCCGTGTTGGGGCTGGTCGCCTCGTTGCCGTCGCTCATGCCGCTCACGCCGGGCGAGGGATAGACGCCGAGGTGGGAGTGGACGTCGATGACGCCCGGGGTCACGAAGCGGCCGCGAGCATCAACGACGCGGTAGCCGGCGGGGACAGGCGTCGAGGCCGGGCCCACGGCCTCGACCTTGCCGTCCGACATCAGGACGACGCCGTTCTCGATGCGCTGGTCCGTGCCGGTCAGGACCGTGCCGCCGACGATGGCGACATTGTCACGCGGCAGAGGCTGGTAGGTCGAGGGATAGGGATCGAGGTTGGTCGAGGCGTCCAGACCGCGCGCCATGGCGCGATCCGTGGAGGCGCCGCCGCTGCTCGAACCGTCGGCCGCTGGCGGGGCGTCAGTGTCCGTGGTGGCGCAGGCCGATAGCGCCAGAGCGCAGGCGACGACGGCGAGGCTGGAGCCCCTCAAGGCGTGACGGATCATTGAACGCTCCCCTTCGCGCCGACGGCGCGGAACGGGGCGGATTACAAAAGCGTCGCAAGCCGTCCGTCAAAGGCGGAAACATTACATTCCTGTAAGGCGGGCGCGAAGCTCCGCATCATCAAGGCCTTCGACCGCGATCATCTTCAGCCGGGACTGTCCGCCGCGCGCCAGGGACACGGCCGAACGGGCCACGCCCAGAGATTTCGCGAGCAGCAGGATCAGGGCGGCGTTGGCCCCGCCTTCGACCGGTCGCGCGCGCACGCGGACCTTGAGGACCGGCCGCCCTTCGGGGTCGACGCCCCAGCCGTCGATGCGATCAGAGGCGGCGCCGGGCGTAAGGCGAACGGCCACCCGCCCGGTCACAGCCTTAGCCCAGAGCGGCCATCAGCTCCGGCACGACCGTCTTGTAGTCGCCGACGATGCCGAAATCCGCGACCTGGAAGATCGGGGCGTCGGCGTCCTTGTTGATGGCGACGATGATCTTGGAGTCCTTCATCCCCGCCAGGTGCTGGATGGCGCCCGAGATGCCGATGGCGATGTAGAGGCCCGGAGCGACGACCTTGCCGGTCTGGCCGACCTGATAGTCGTTGGGGGCGTAGCCGGCGTCCACAGCCGCGCGAGACGCGCCGACGGCGGCGCCCAGTTTGTCGGCCAGGGGATCCATGACGGCATGGAACTCCTCGGCCGAGCCCAGGGCGCGACCGCCGGAGACGACGATCTTGGCGGCGCCCAGTTCGGGACGGTCCGACTTGACCATCTCCTCGCCGACGAAGGCCGCCTTGCCGGCGTCCGAACCCGCCACGGTCTCGACCGGAGCCGAGCCGCCGTCCGCCGCAGGGGCGAAGGCGGTCGGACGCACGGTGATGACCTTTTTCGCGTCCGACGACTGAATCGTCTCCAGGGCGTTGCCGGCATAGATCGGCCGCACGAAGGTGTCTGCGGCGACGACCTCGACGATCTCGGAGATCGGGGCCACGTCCAGCTTCGCCGCAATCCGCGGCATGAAGTTCTTGCCGTCCATCGAGGCGGGAGACAGGAACGCGTCGTAGCCGGCGGCAAGGGCCACGACCGTGGCCGTCACGGCCTCGGCCAGCTGGTGGCCCAGCTCGCCGCTCTCGGCCAGCAGCACCTTGCGCACGCCAGTGATCCTGGCGGCGGCGTCGGCGGCGGCCTTGGCGCCCGAGCCCACGACCAGAACGTCGACGTCGGAGGACAGGGCGAGGGCGGCGGTCACGGTCTTGTTGGTACTGTCACGGACGGTCGAACCGTCGTGGTCGGCGATGACGAGGACGGCCATCTACAGGGCTCCTGCGGTCTTGAGTTTGGACACCAGTTCGGCCGCATCGGCGACCTTGATCCCGGCCGAGCGGGTCGGCGGGGCCGTCACCTTGACCACCGTCAGCCGGTTGGCCGTATCGACGCCGTAGTCGGCGACCGCCTTCATCGCGATCTCCTTCTTCTTGGCCTTCATGATGTTGGGCAGGGAGGCATAGCGCGGCGTGTTGAGGCGCAGGTCCACCGTGATTACGGCCGGCAGGGTCGCCGACAGGGTCTGGTTGCCGCCGTCAACTTCGCGCGTGACCCTGGCCGCGCCGCCGGCGATCTCGATCTTCGCCGCGAAGGTGGCCTGGGGCCAGTCGAGCAGGGCGGCCAGCATCTGGCCGACCGCATTGTTGTCGCCGTCGATGGACTGCTTGCCCATCAGGACGAGGTCCGGCTTCTCTTCGGCCACGACGGCGGCCAGCAGCTTGGCGACGGCCAGCGGCTCCAGGTCGGCGTCGGACTGGATCAGGATGCCGCGATCGGCGCCCATGGCGAGCGCGGTGCGGATGGTTTCCTGGGCCTGGGTCACGCCGATGGAGACGACCACGATCTCGGTCGCGGTGCCCGCGGCGTGGTGTTCCTTGCCCTCTTTCAGCCGAACGGCCTCCTCGACGGCGATCTCGTCGAACGGATTCATGCTCATCTTGACGTTGGCGAGATCGACGCCGGTCTGGTCCGCCTTGACGCGCGCCTTGACGTTATAGTCGATCACCCGTTTGACGGGGACGAGAACCTTCATGTTTGACTGTCCATAGGATCGCCGGAATGTTGCGGCAGGGAATGGAACGGGCGAAGGAGCCTGTCAACGTAACGCGACGTGAACTTGAAGCGTCGCCGGGAATGAGATTTCGATGAACCGCTTCCTGACCATGCGACGCCTGTCGATCCTGTTCTTCGGACTGTTCGCCGTCTGCGTCGCCGGAGCCTTCGCCTTCCAGCGCTTCTATGTCGCGCCCGCCGACGCCTGCGAGCAGAGCGGCCGCTGGTGGTATGAGGAGGGGCGCGAGTGCGTCCAGCCGATCTATCTGCCCGACATCACCGGCCGCCCGGCCGGCGTGACGCGGGCCGAGGCCTCGAACGAGCAGAACCGCGAACTGCTGGCGATCGAGGACCGGCTGGCCGCCGAGCGCGCCGCCCGGGTCGCGGCGACAGAGCGCGACCGCGCCGACTACGCCGCCAAGACCGGCAAATGATCTAGACAGCAGCGTCGAACAGGGCGTCGCGGGCGATATCGGGGCGCAGCATCGGGAAGAAATGCGTGCCGCCAGCCACCGTCTCGACGGAGACCAGCGGCAGGCCGCGCGGCGCGGCCTCGACCGCGCAGGTCGAGTGGATCTCCGCCTTCAGGATGCGGATCGGCCGACCGCAGTCGCGCATCGCCTTCCAGGGATCGTGCCCCTGGGCGCAATAGTTCGAGGCCTCCCACGCCGGGGGACAGGCCAGGCCGAACCCGTCGCCGTCCTCGGTCAGGCCAGCGCCGAGATAGTCGATCACCATGATGTCGGACCAGCCCTTGAAGGCGCCCCGGCCGCGATAGGCCGCCAGAGCCTGTTCCCGGCTGTCGAACCGCGCACGACGTCTGAGCGCGCCCTTCACCAGCGGGATATGGCCGGGCAGACGGTTCAGCAGCGGCAGTTGCAGCGCCGCCACCATCCAGCGCTTCCAGACGACCGGATCGAGGGCGACGACCTGGGAGACCTTCCCGGGCCGTTCGGCCGTCGCGAGGATGGCGCTGGTCGCGCCCATGGAATGGCCGGCCATGACCACCGGCGGTCCGTCCAGGCTGTCGAGCAGGGAGACGAGGTCGTCGCGGTGATCCTGCCAGCCCTTCCGGCCGGTCGGGAGCGGCAGGGTGGTGGCCCCATGCCCCCTCAGATCGGGCGCGAGGATGCGCAGGGACGCCGTCAGCGGCGCCAGAATCGAGCGATAGGTCGCGGCGTTGAACCCGTTCGCGTGACAGAAGATCAGATCGACCGGCCGCCTGGGGTCGCCGAAATCGAGCAGCGACATGTCTCCGTCGCCCCATCGATTGGCGATGGGCACGGTCATGCGGCGGGGCGGGGAGAGCCGGGCAGCGTCCATATCGGGAACCTAGGGAGCCGGAGACCCGGACGCCAGCATCTATCCGCCTATGCGGCGATGCGGCTTCCGGTCATGCCGCTACACGGCAGGCGGGACAGCGGCCGTGGCCCTCGATCGTGGTCCGCTCCAGCGCATAGCCGGCGGCGGTCGCGGCCTGTTGCAGGGCTTCGCCTTCCGGAGGCGTGACCTCCTCGGTCGCGCCGCAACAGTCGCAGATCAGAAAGGCGGCGGCGTGGGCGCGGTCCCCGACCGAACAGGCCACATAGGCGCTGATGGAGGCGATGCGGTGGGCCAGCCCGGTCTTCTCGAGAAACTCCAGAGCGCGATAGACGGTCGGCGGCTTGGCGGCGACGCCGTCCAGGCCGTAGCGGGCGATCAGGTCATAGGCCTTCACCGCCTCGCCGGCTTGAAGCAGCAGCTCCAGCACGCGGCGGCGCGGCGCGGTCATCCGCTCGCCCTGCTGCACGCAGCGGGCCTCGGCAGCGGCCAGGGCGCGACCGATCTCTCCGGCGTCGAGGCCTGTTTCGTCGTGCGCGTGATCGCAGTGGGAACCCATGGGCCAGAGCTAAGCCGCGCGAGGCCCCATCGCAACCATCGCGGCTTGACTACACGTGATGTTATCTCATAACACTTGAGCCTCTTCCTCCCGAGAGTTTGCCATGCGTTCTGCTTACCTGTCCCGTTCCGCCCTTCTCGTGGCCGTCGCCTCGGGCGCCCTGGCCGGCGCCGCCTCCGCCCAGACCGCCCCACCCGCGCAACAGGCCGATGCGGTCGAGGACGTCATCGTCACGGGACGTCCCTTCGGTGTCACCGACAACGCCAGTCTGATCGCCGTCGACGTGCTGGACGAACAGGCCCTGGCCGTCGCCCCGGTCCAGACCCTGGGCGACCTCGTCGCGGGCCTGCCGGGCGTGCGCTCGTCCAGCTTCGCGCCGGGCGCCAGCCGCCCCGTCATTCGCGGCCTGTCCGGTCCCCGGGTTCAGGTCCTCACCAACGGCCTCGGCATGATCGACGCCTCGGCCGTCTCGCCGGACCACCAGGTCGCCGTGGATCCCGCCGAGGCCAGCCGGATCGAGGTCGTGCGCGGCCCCTCGACCCTGACTTTCGGCGGTTCGGCCATCGGCGGGGTGGTCAACATCCTCGATGAACGCATCCCGACCCATGCGGTCGAGGGCGGCGTCGACGGCCATGTCTCGACCCAGTATTCCAGCGTCGACAAAGGTTATGGCCTGGGCGCACGCCTCGCGGCCAACGCGGGACCGTTCGTGTTCACGGTCGACGGCTTCCGGCGCGACAGCGGCGACTACGACATCCCCGGCTCGGCCCTCTCACAGCGGCTTGCGGATGCAGAAGGCGTGGCCCGCGATGACGCCGGGACCGTGGTCAACAGCTTCGCCGAGATCGAACAGGTCGGCGCCGGCGTCTCCTATGTCGACGACCGCGGCTTCGTCGGCGTCTCGATCAAAAACACCCGGTCCAACTACGGCACCGTGGCCGAGCCCGAGGTCTCCATCGACCTGGAACAGACGCGCTACGACTTCCGCGCCGAGCGCAGGCTTGATACCGCCTGGTTCCAGTCGTTTAACCTCTCGGCCGGCTATGCCGACTACGCGCACACCGAGTTCGAGGGCCCCGACGTGGGCACCGTCTTCCAGTCCTCCGGCTATGAGGGCCGGGCCGAATTGATCCAGCGCCAGCGCGACGGCTGGCAGGGCGTGGTCGGGGTCCAGGTGCTGGACCGCGACTTCGACGCCATCGGCGAGGAGGCCTTCGTCCCCGCGACCTCGATCCAGGAAACCGGCCTCTACACCGTCCAGCGGCTGGATCTCGGCGCCTACGGCTTCGAGGGCGGCGTACGCTACGACCGCCGCGAACTGTCCGCCACCCCGATCGGCGGGACGTCCGAGATCAATCGCCAGTTCGATAACTGGTCCGCCTCGGGCTCCGTCTTCGTCAAGCCGGCCCAGGGCCTGTTCCTCGGCCTCAGCCTGTCGTCGAGCGAGCGAGCGCCGAGCGAGGTCGAACTGTTCTCCGACGGCGTCCACGTCGCCACGGCGGCCTATGAGCTCGGCGATCCGACGCTCAATTCCGAGAAGGTCCTGACCCTCGAGGGGACGGTCCACCTGTCGCGCGGCCCGCTGGACGGCGATCTGCACGTCTATCGGGCGAAATACGACGGCTTCATCGACCAGCGCCCGACGGGCGCCGCTTTCGACTTCGACGGCCAGCCCTTCCCGATCTTCGCCTATGTCCAGACCGACGCGACCTTCACCGGCTTCGAGATCGCGGGTGACTATGCGCTGTGGGAATCGGGCGAACGCAGCCTGAAGCTCGGCGGCTCGGCCGACTATGTGAAGGCCGATACCGACCTGGGTCCGGCCGCGCGCATTCCGCCGTACTCGGTCACCGGACGCCTGATCTGGACCGACGCCCGCTGGGACACCCAGCTGGAGGTCCGCCACGTCGGCGAACAGGACAAGACCGCCGCGTTCGAACTGCCGACCGACAGCTACACCATGGTCAATCTGTCCGGCTCGATCCGACCGTTCGCGGACCGTAACGTCACCGTCTTCGCCGAGGCGCACAACCTGACGAACGAGGAGGCGCGCGAACACGCCTCCTTCCTGAAGGACATCGCGCCCCAGCCCGGACGGAACCTGCGGCTCGGCGTCACCTATCGCTTTTAAGCGCGACAGGCGCACCGGTTTGCGGCGGCGGGCCGGTTCCGCTAGAAGGCCCGCCTTTCCGTCATTCCCAGAGCTCGCGCGTTCATGACCGACACCACCGCCTCCAACGACTCCGGCCTCGACGGCAACGTCCTGTTCTACGCCAAGCCCGAGCCGCTCTCGAGCGACCTGCACGGCAAGCTCGGCGTCAACCCGATCGACAAGCCCTACGCCTTCGTCGCCGCCTCGCACGTCGTGCCGCTGACGGTGACCGAGTTCGCCCCGGCCGCCCTGTCCTACCCGGTCGTCTTCCTCGGCGAGTCCAAACAGCCGGTCGCGGTCATGGGCCTGCGCCAGAGCGAAAACCTCTATGTCAGCGCCAAGGGCGAGTTCCGCCCCGAGGCCTACATCCCCGCCTACGTCCGCCGCTATCCGTTCGTCTTCGCCAACGACCCGCAGGGCCAGCGCCTGATCCTGTGCATCGACCGCGACGCGCCGTTCATCGTCGAGGGCGGCCAGGCGCCGCTGTTCGAGGACGGCAAGCCCTCCGAGTACGTCAACCAGGCCATGGAATTCTGCAACAACTTCGAGCAGGAGCGCCAGCGCACCGACAGCTTCATCAAGCTGCTGACGGACCTGGACCTGTTCGACGTCCGCGAAGCCGTCTTCACGCCGCGCAACGAGCGCGGCGAGCCGGGTGAACCCCAGAAGCTGGCCGACTATTTCGCCGTCTCGGAAGAGAAGCTGAAGCTCCTTCCGGCCGAGAAGCTGGCGGAACTGCGCGACAACGGCGCCCTGGGCCAGATCTACGCCCACCTGGTGTCGCTGCTCGGCTGGGACCGCCTGATCGCCCTGGCCTTCCAGCGCGCGAACGACAACGGCGCACTGCCGGCGGGTAACGCTTAAGAGACACGGCCTTCTCCCTCCCCCTCGGGGGAGGGCAGATCGCGCAGCGATCGGGTGGGAGCGGCAAGGCAAGGCCGAACAAGCCTGTGTCTGGATCGCCTGGCCCTTCCCACCCCGTCGATGCTCCGCATCGACGACCCTCCCCCGAAGGGGAGGGAGAGACGTTCACCTACCGCCTGACGAACACGCCCCGGGTCAGGCACGAGAAGACCAGCCGGCCGCCCTCGTCGAGCAGGTCGTGCTGGGCGATGACGATGCCCTTGTCGTCACCCACGGGGTCCTTGCCCATCACCGTCATCCGACCGCGCAGCAGTTCGCCCGCCGGCGGATTGCGCATGAAGCGCAGGCCGTCGACCGCCAGCAGTTTCGACTGGGCCCATCCGGCGGCCTTGTCTGCCGCCAGCCGGCTCCACAGCGCATAGACGAGCGCATCCGGCGCGCCATAGGCCGGATCCCAGCCTGGCGCGAAATGCGCCACGAACAGCTCGATCGCCGCCTCGTCCACGGCGCAGGCGCCGAGCTGAAGCACCTGGCCGTTCTCGATGTCCTCAAAATGAACATGCAGCGGGTCGCTCATGGTGTCCCTTTGTTCGATCAGGCCGGTTCTTCGGACACACGTACCAGAAGCTTGCCGTCATGGTCGCCGGTGAACAGCCGATTGAGGGATGTCAGGGCGCCTTCCAGGCCGTTGTCGACGTGGACCTTCCACTGGACCTTGCCCGAGGCCAGCCACGGCCCGACCTCGGCGATGAACTCCCTGGCGCGCGGCGAATAGTCCATGACCAGGAAGCCCCGCATCGTCATCCGGTGGGTGATCAGGCGGCTGAGATCCGGCGACGGCGGCCGCTTGGTGGCGTTATAGGCCGAGACCATGCCGCAGACGGCCATCCGGGCGTGGATGTTCAGCCGGTTCCACACCGCGACCATGATGTCGCCGCCGACATTTTCGAAGTTGAGATCGATGCCGTTCGGGGCCAGCCGGTCGAGCGCCGCGCCCACGTCCTCGTTCTTGTAGTCGATGGCGGCATCAAACCCGAGCGTCTCGGTCAGCCAGCGGCATTTCTCGGGTCCGCCGGCGATGCCGATGACATGGGCGCCCTTCTGTTTGGCGATCTGGCCGGCGATCGAGCCAACCGCCCCGGCTGCCGCCGAGATGACCATGACCTGTCCCGGCTCGGGCCGCAGCACGTCGGTGACGCCGGCCCAGGCGGTCAGACCCGTCATGCCAAGGACTGACATGTTCGCCGTCAGAGGCATGCCCGGGGCGCGATGCACCCGGCTCACGCCGCTGTCGGGCACCACCCCATAGTCACTCCAGCCGCCCATGGCCGTGGTGACGAGGTCGCCTTCCCTGAATTTTTCGGACTTCGTCTGCTCGATGACGCCGAGCGTCAGGCCGCGCATCACGTCGCCCAGGCCCACCGGCGGCAGATAGCCGACCGCATCGTTCATCCAGGTCCTGTTCGTCGGGTCCAGCGACAGATAGACGGTGCGGACCAGGACCTCTCCATCCTTCAGATCACGAACCGGGCTCTCGACCAGTTCCAGGTCGTCGTCCTTGATCAGACCCTGCGGCCGCTGGCGCAGCACCCACTGGCGATTGGTCAGGGCCATGGTCGTCATCTCCGGGTTGGTTTCTTTTGCAGACCCATCATGGGCACAGGCCGCAAGCAGAGCAAAGAAAAAGGCGACCCCCTGGGGGATCGCCTTGAAGTGGCATCATCGAGAATGAGGCGCGAAGGCAGCAGGACCGGCTGAGGCCGGTCCGGTCGGGGGGGGCGTCGCCGCCTCCGCAGATCGAGAACGGCGTCATTCCACAAGCGTTCCCCTGTTCGGCGAAGTTTTTTCGCCGTTTGCGCACAGGCCGCCCGAACGGAACGGCCACGCTCGCCGAAGCGTTGTCTGACCTGGACATTCACCGTCGGAAAGCAGCCCCATGACCCATCACGATCCCCATTCCGAAGCCGCCGACGCTGTCCACGAAGGCCGCCCCGTCGATGCCCAGTATGTGCGAGGCGCCAGACCCGGCAAACGCATGCTGGTGCTTCTGATCGTTTCGGCGGGTGCGGCGGCCATCCTCCTGCTGGGGATGTGGTTCGTGTCCAACGGCGGCTTCGCCTCCCAGAACCCCAACACCGGCGCCCAGGCGGTGGACGCCGCCGCCTTCGACAACTCGGGTCCGCCGGCGGCCGGGACCGCCCCGAACGTCAATCAGCCCGCCAACTGAGCCCGGCACACGAAGAAGCCCCGCCGGAACGATCCGGCGGGGCTTTTCATTGCCTCGGAGGCGCCTGGGATCAGGCGACTTCCTTCTGGCGGGTCGGGTGGAAGAAGAGGGCCTGGCTGATCGCCGCCTTCACCGTTTCCGGCTGGAAGGGCTTGGTGATCAGGAACGTCGGTTCCGGCCGCTCTCCGGTCAGCAGTCGCTCGGGGAAGGCGGTGATGAAGATCACCGGCACGTCGAACTTCTTGAGGATATCCTTGACCGCGTCGATGCCGGACGAACCGTCGGCCAGCTGGATGTCGGCCAGGACGAGGCCCGGACGCTGACGGGCGACCGCATCGACGGCTTCATCATGGGTCGTCGCGGTGCCGGTGACATTGTGACCCAGTTCGCGAACAAGGCTCTCGATGTCGGCGGCGATGATGGCCTCATCCTCGATGATCAGGACGTCGGTGGCCAGTTCGGCGTCGATCTCGGCCTGGGCGTCGCCGATCAGCCGCTCGACCGAATGGGCGTCGGCCGACAGGATCTGCGCCGCTTCGGACGGGGTGAATCCTTCGAGCGCGGTCAGCAGGAAGGCCTGACGCGAACGCGGAGCGATCCGCATCAGGCGGCTTGACGCATCGGTCAGTCCTTCAATGCCGCTGGTGTCTTCCAGCTGGGCGCCGGTCGTGGACCAGATGGTGTGAAACACATGATACAGGGCCACGCGCGGCGTCATTTCAGGCGACAGCTGGCGTTCGCCGGCGGCCAGGGCTTCCAGCGCCACGCGCACATAGTTGTCGCCTGTCGCCTGATCCCCGGTGAGCGCCCGCGCGTAACGTCGGACGTAGGGCAGGTGCGGCGCAAGTCTGGCCAGTAGGCTCATTTAGGTATTCCCCGACAAATCGACGATGCGCCCGTCAATCGCGGCACGCCTGGCGATCGGAACGTATCACTACCGTCACGGTTCCAACGGTTCTGATTTAGCTTCACCATAAAATGCGAGGCCAACGGAACTCGTGCGCGCGAGCGACGTTGACGGCCTGAACAAGAAGCCCGGCGCGTCGAGCCGGCGCATACTCGCGGATGAGTTTCAACGATTGGCGGCGCAGGCATACATGATCGATTCAACGGACTCCGGGCGCAAACCCGCCAATGCCCGGACTGCAGGCGGCGAGCCGCCGCTTGAGGAAGCGCGACTGCGTCAGCAGGCCATCGGGGTGAAGCTGCGCCACCTGTTCGACGAGGTCGTCAACGAGCCCGTCCCCGACGAATTCCTGGAAATCCTGCGCCGCGCCGACCAGCGCGCTTCCGACGAGAACAAGGCGTGAGCGTCTCAGGCCGTTCGACCGCGCCCAAGCCCCCCTCGGCCGACGACGAGGGGTTCAAGCGCGAACTGGTCCAGCTGATCCCGCATCTGCGCGCCTTCGCCCGCACCCTGACGGGCGACCCGACCGCCGCCGACGACCTGGCGCAGGACGCCATGATGAAGGCCTGGGACGCCCGCGCCTCCTATCAGATGGGCACCAATATGAAGGCCTGGACCTTCATGATCCTGCGCAACCAGTTCTATTCGGAGAAGCGTCGCTCCTGGCGTTCGTCCCAGCTGGATCAGGAAGCTGCCGAACGGACCCTGGTGGCCGTTGACGATCCGGAGGCGCCGGTCGCCCTGGACGAGCTGCGCCAGGCCCTGAACACCCTGCCCGAGGAACAGCGCGAAGCCCTGATCCTCGTCGGCGCAGGCGGCTTCGCCTACGACGAGGCGGCCGCGATTTGCCAGTGCGCCGTCGGCACGGTGAAGAGCCGTGTCAGCCGTGCCCGCAAGGCCCTGGCGGCGACCCTGGAGCGCGGCGGCTATGGCCGTGACGGCCGTCCGGCCGGCGACGCCATGCGCTCCATTCTTGCCGACGCCGACCGTCTGAGCGGCGCGCGGCAGGGCTGATCGTGAACTCTCCCACGCCCGCGCGGGGTCGTATCGCCCGGCGCGTGGCCTCGTCCTTCAGTCGGTTCTGGGCGCGACGCGCGGGCGCGCCCGAAGGCCGGAGGATTCACGTCCAGGGCATCCGCTTCCGACTGGGCCTGGCCATGGCCATCGCCCTCATGCCCATCCTCCTGCTGGGCGCCGTCCAGGCCCAGGTCGAGTTCCGTCGACAGGCCGAGGATCGCCGCGGCGACCTGCAGTTCGCCGCCGAACGGACCGCCCAGGCCGCCAAGTCCCGGCTGGACTCGGCGAGCGTGCTCCTGAGCGCCCTGGCCCCGGAGACGAGCGGTCCGACCTGCGGCCCGCGTCTTGCGGCGCTGGTCCAGCGGCTCGACGGTTACGAGGCCCTCTATCGCATCGGCATGGGCGGACAACCGGTCTGCGACTCCAGGCCGACGCCGATCGTCGACGAGGGGATTTCCTTCGCCGACGGCCCCTGGTTCCAGCGGCTGCGGCAGGGCGAGGAAGTGACTTTGGCTCGCGCCTCCCCGGACCTGAGCGACACGCCGGCGCTGGTGGTCGGGGTGCGCTGGGAGCGACCGCGCGGCGTCTTCGCCGGAGCCATGGCCGCAGTCCTGCCCCTGTCGGTGTTGCAGCCCGACATCGCCGACCCGTCCCTGCCGGACGACGCCCAGGCCGCCCTGACCGACGCCGAGGGCCGCGTCCTGGTCTCTACCGACATCCGGGCCTTCACCTTCGACGAAGGCCCCGGCCTCGTGGGCTGGGTCGAACGCGCCCGCGAAGACCAGTCCTCGGTGTTCGAAGCCGACGACGCCACCGGTGTGCATCGAGACTATGCCGGGGCGGCCCTGGCCGGCCGTGACGTCTATGTGGTCATCTCCGCCCCCTCGCCGGGTCTCCTGTCCTGGGCCCGACTGAACCCGATCGGCGTGCTGATCCTGCCGCTCGCCGCCTGGGTCACCGCCTTCGGGGCCGTCATACTGGTGTCCGAGCGAATCGTGGTGCGCTGGCTGGACTATCTGGAGCGGATCGCCGCCCTCTATGCGCGCGGCCGCTATTCCGTCCGTCCAGTCCAGGCGGCCCAGGCGCCCGCCGAGATCCGCCGGCTGGCCCAGACGCTCGACGAACTGGCCGAAGCCATCGCCACCCGCGACCGCTCCCTGCACGAAAGCCTGTCGGAGAAGGACGCGCTGATGCGGGAGATCCATCACCGGGTGAAGAACAACCTGCAGATCATCTCGTCCCTGCTGTCGATGCAGCAACGGGCCCTGAAGGACGAACCGGCCAGGGCGGCCCTGGGCGACACCCGCCAGCGCATCTCCGCCCTCGCCCTGATCTATCGCACCCTCTACCAGTCCGACGACATCCGCCACGCCGACGCGCGCGAGTTCATGACCGAGCTGGTCGGTCAGCTGGTGGCCTCGGAATCCGGACGCGGCCACACCGTCACCAGTTCAATCGACGCCGACAGTCTGGTGGTCGATCCCGACAAGCTCGCGCCCCTGGCCCTGTGGCTGGTCGAGGCCATCACCAATGCCCAGAAGCACGCCTTCGCCGGTCGCGGCGGGGCGCTTCAGGTCCGCTTCCGCGTCCATGGCGACACCAGTACGCTGGAGGTTCAGGACGACGGTCCCGGCTCTTCCAACGAGGCGGACCGCAGCGGGGTCGGCCGCACCCTGATGGGCGCCTTCGCCAAACAGCTGCGCGGCGAGGCCGAGCTTCTGCCCGCCCCCGGCGGCGGCACGATCGCGCGCATGGTCTTCGCCACGCCCGAGGCCGTCGTGCCGACCAACCCCGACGATCTCAAGCCCAGCGACGCCACGGTCACGCCCGGAACCCTCAGCCGCGCCTCGCGTTGACATCTCACACGGCGAGACCCCTCTCCGCCTCGAGATTTCAGGAGTTCTTCATGCGCAAGATTTTCGTACTGATCGCCGCCGCCGCCGCCCTGACCACCGCCGCCTGCAACACCATCTCGGGTGTCGGCCGCGACACCTCGGCCGCCGGCCAGGCCGTCACCGGCGCTGCGGAAGAAGCCAAGAACTGACCTCTTTCGGGCCGCGGTCTCTCGAGACGCGGCCTGGATGAAGAAGGCCCGCCGGTCCCCCGCCCGGCGGGCCTTCGCTTGTCCGCTTGGCCCCCGCGAGAGACGCCGCTAGGCTGATCGCGAGGCGTCCGGCAGACGACGCCCGGACTCACAGGCGGGGAACGCGATGACCGACACGACCACCGAGCAGGACACGGGCGAACCGGGTCTGAAAACCGTCGTGACGGCCTCGGCCGCGGGCACGGCGTTCGAGTGGTACGACTTCTTCATCTTCGGCTCGCTGACGACCATCATCGCGCGCCATTTCTACGCCGACGTCGGCGAGGCGACCTCCTACATCCTGGCCCTGCTGACGTTCGGCGTCGGCTTCGTCGTGCGGCCGCTGGGCGCGCTCGTGTTCGGCTGGTTCGGCGACAAGACGGGGCGCAAGACCACCTTCCTCGTGACCATCTCCCCCATCTATGTCGCCGAACACGCCCCGCCGAAGAAGCGCGGCTTCCTCACGGGCTGGATCCAGACCACGGCCGCGATCGGCCTGATCATGGCGCTGAGCGTCATCCTGATCACCCGCTGGATCCTGGGGACCGAGGCCTTCGACGCCTGGGGCTGGCGCATCCCCTTCCTGCTGTCCTTCTTCCTTCTCGTGATCAGCCTGTGGATCCGGTTGAAGCTGAACGAAAGCCCCGCTTTCAAGCGCATGGTGGCCGAGAGCACCGAACGACAGGCGCCCTTCCGCGAAAGCTTCGGGACCTGGAAGGTCGGCAAGTTCGTGCTGATCGCCCTGGTCGGCATCATGTTCGCGCAAGGGGCCGTCTGGTATGCGGGCTATTTCTACACCCGGTTCTTCATGGAGCGGGTGCTCAAGGTCGAGGTCGCCACGGTCGACATGATGATCCTGGCCATCACCGTGGCCTCGGCCTTCCTCTATGTCTTCTTCGGCTGGCTGTCGGACCGGGTGGGGCGCAAGCCCGTGATGGTCGGCGGCATGGTGCTGTTCCTGATCGCCATCTTCCCCGGCTTCCACGCCCTGACCAACGCCGCCAACCCGGCGCTGGCCCAGGCCCAGGCCTCGGCGCCCGTCACCGTCATCGCCGACCCCGCGACCTGCGCCGTGCAGTTCGATCCGGTCGGCAAGACCGCCTTCGCCTCATCCTGCGACCTGGCCAAGACCGTGCTGTCCAACGCCGGGGTCAGCTACGACAACCTCGCCGCCGAGCCCGGTTCGCTCGCCGCCGTCCGCGTCGGCACCGTCGAGATCGCCTCGGTCGAAGGCGCAGGCCTCGACGCCGCAGCACTGAAGTCCGCCCGCACCGACGTGGAGACCCGCGTCAAGGCAGCCCTGACCGAGGCCGGCTATCCGGCCAGGGCCGATCCGGCGGGCATCAACCTGATCGCCGTCTTCGCCATCCTGATGGTCTTCATGGTGGCGGCCACCGCCGTCTACGGCCCCCAGGCCGCGGCCCTGGTCGAGCTGTTCCCGACGCGGGTGCGCTATACGGCGATGAGCCTGCCCTACAACATCGGCACCGGCTGGGTCGGGGGGCTGCTGCCCGCCGCCAGCTTCGCCCTCGTGGCCTGGTCGGGGAACATCTATTTCGGCCTCTGGTATTCGGTCGGCTTCACGGCGGTCGCGGCGGTCGTGGCCCTGATCTTCCTGCCGGAAACCAGGGGACGCGACCTGCATACGATCGGCGACTGAGGCGTTAGATCAGACAACGGCTTGTCCCTCCCCCTCGGGGGAGGGTGATCAAAGCGATGCGGCGACAGGTTGGGGACGACAAGGCAAAACCTCGCACGCCTGCATCTGCATCGCCCTGCCGCCCCCACGCCGTCGCTTCGCGACGACCCTCCCCCGCAGGGGGAGGGAGAACACACCGAGGTCTCCCATGAACACCGCCGCCCGCACCGCCGGCCTCAAGCTCCTGCGCGAGCACGCCTTCATCGCCGGTGAGGCCATCCCCGCCGGCGCCAACGGCATCGCCGTCGACGATCCCGCGACCGGCGAGATCATCGGCCATATCCCCGACCTCGGCGTCGCCGGGACGGAGCGCGCCATCCAGGCCGCGCATGACGCCTTCCCGGACTGGTCACGCTCCGACCCACACAGGCGCGCCAGATTCCTGCGCGACTGGGCCGCCCTGATCGACGAGAACACCGAGGGACTCGGCGCCCTGATGGCCATTGAAAACGGCAAGCCGTTCGAGGAGGCCAAGGGCGAGGTGACCTACGCCAACGGCTTCATCAAATGGTTCGCGGGCGAGGCCGAACGACTGATCGGCGAGACACAGGACAGTCCGCTGGGCCACGTCATCCTGACCTTCCGCGAGGCCGTCGGCCCCTGCGCCCTGATCACGCCGTGGAACTTCCCGGCCGCCATGCTGACGCGCAAGCTCGGCCCCGCCTTCGCCGCCGGCTGCACCGCCGTGGTCAAGCCTGCGTCCCAGACCCCGTTCACGGCCATCGCCCTGGCGGAACTCGCCTACAAGGCAGGCCTGCCCAAGGGCGCGCTCAGCGTCATCACCGGGGACGCGGCGACCATCGGCGGCGTCCTGACCGCCTCGCCCCTGATCCGCAAACTGTCCTTCACCGGCTCGACGCCCGTCGGCCGCAAGCTGGCCGAGCAATGCGCCCCGACCCTGAAGCGGGTGTCGATGGAGCTGGGCGGCGCAGCCCCCCTGATCGTGTTCGAGGACGCCGATCTCGACCTGGCCGTCTTGGAGACGATCAAGGGCAAGTTCAGGAACTCGGGCCAGACCTGCGTCTGCCCCAACCGCGTCTATGTCCAGGCCTCGGTCGCCGAGGCCTATGCGACGAAACTCGCCGAGGCGGTTTCAAAGATCCCCGTCGGCCCGGCCTTCGAGGACGGGGTCAAGGTCGGCCCCCTGATCGAGGACAAGGCCCTCGCCAAGGTCGAGGATCACCTCAAGCGGGTTCAGGCCTCGGGCGGCAAGGTCCTGACCGGCGGCGCGCGCCACGAACTCGGCGGCCGCTTCTTCCAGCCGACGGTGACCCTCGGCGGCGACGACTCGCTGTTCCGCCACGAGGAGACCTTCGGCCCCCTGATCGCCGTCTTCCCGTTCGACACGGAAGACGAGGTCCTGGGCAAGGCGAACGACTCGGAGTTCGGCCTCGCCTCCTACCTGTTCACCCGAGACCTCGACCGGGCGATGCGCATCGGCCGCCGCATCGAGGCCGGCATGATCGGGATCAACACCGGCCTGATCTCCACCGCCGCCGCCCCGTTCGGCGGGGTCAAACAGTCCGGCTACGGCCGCGAGGGCTCGACGCATGGCATCGAGGAATATGTCGACATCAAACAGGTCACCCTGGCGCTGAAGTGAAACGCCGCCTGAAGCCCCTCGTCTGGCCCGTCGCCCTGCTGATCGCGGCCGGTCTGACAGCGCTGCTGGCCGATGCGACGACACGGTCGGTCGAGACCGTGACCCTGTATGGGATGATCAAACTGGTCAGCGATCTGGTGCTGGTGATTGCGGTGGTGTGGTTGGCCGTCGGAATGTTCCGGGTCGTCCGCTGAGGCGTTAGACCTTCTTCAGGCTAGCGATGAACGCCTGAACTTCGTCGTTCATCAACTCATTTCCGCTCCACCAGAACCTGTTCAGAGCTTCCTGATTTCGCTCGACCCACTGCATGACCAGCGGTGCGAGGCGCGCGAACGCCTTGTCCTCGAACTCGTCGGACTTGGCGACAACGCGGGCTTCGGAAGCGATGGCGACGGAAAAGCTCGGCTGATGTCGTCCGGGTTTGACGAAGTATTTCACGCGAGGACCATGCCGACCCATGATCGTGGAGATCATGATCACGCCCGGAACACCCGTCTCGGCCTCGCCCAGGTTGGCCATCTCGAGTACGTCCTCCTCACCCATGGCAAGCAGCTCCTCGTCGAGCGTCGGCTCGCGATCGACCCAGACGGTGATGGACTCCTGAAAGCTCATGCCGGGATGATCCGGCCAGTTCGATACGGAGTCAAACCGGCAGCGCCCCCCGCTTGACCACCGTCCGCATCGCCACACTGGACGAGACCCGCGTCACCCCGGGGATGGTCGTCAGGGCCTTGGCGTGGACCCGCTCGAGATCGTCGACGTCACGCACCACCAGCCGCAGCAGATAGTCGGATCCGCCGGTCATCAGATAGCATTCCACCACCTCCGGCACGCCGACGATCGCGGTCTCGAACGCGGTCAGGGCGCTCTCGGCCTGGGACGACAGGGTCACGGTGACAAAGACGCTGATCGGAAGGCCCACGGCGCGCTCGTTGATGATGGCGGCGTAGCGGCTGATCACCCCCGCCCCCTCCAGCGCCCGCAGTCGACGCAGGCAGGCGCTTTCCGACAGGGCGACCGTTCTGGCCAGCTCGGTGTTGGTCATCCGCCCGTCCGTCTGCAGCGCACGGAGCATCTTTCTGTCGGTCAAATCGAGGGTGACGGCGGAAACGGTCTTCATGTAGGAACCTAGCGCAAGTTTCTGCGACTTTACGTCGATCACTCTCGAAAAAGAACAGGAACCTGCACGACGGCCCTCGCTAGAAGATGGGGCCATCGCCCCACCGGCCGTTACGGAGCGGGGCCTGTCTGAACCGGAGAGATCTGATGCGCGTCGGCGTCCCCAAGGAAATCAAGAAGAACGAACACCGGGTCGGCCTGACCCCCACGGCCGTTCGGGAATACATCGCCCACGGCCATACGGTCACGGTCCAGACGGGCGCGGGCCTCGGCGCCGGCTTCACCGACGATGCCTTCGTCAAGGCCGGTGCGACCCTGGTCCCCGACGCGGCCACGATTTTCGCGACCTCGGACATGATCGTGAAGGTCAAGGAGCCGCAGAAGGTCGAGTGGGAGATGCTGCGCGAGGACCAGATCCTCTACACCTACCTGCATCTCGCGCCTGACCCCGAGCAGACCCGGGGCCTGCTGGCCTCGAAATGCGCCGCCATCGCCTATGAGACCGTGACCGACGCGCGCGGCGGCCTGCCGCTGCTGGCGCCGATGTCCGAGGTCGCCGGCCGCATCGCCGTCTTCTCGGCCGCCGAGACCCTGCTCAAGCACAACGGCGGCATGGGCCTGCTGTTCTGCGGCGTGCCGGGCGTGGCTCCGGCCCGCGTGCTGGTCCTGGGCGGCGGGGTCGTCGGCCTCAACGCCGCGCGCATGGCCATGGGCCTGGGCGCCGAGGTCGTGGTGCTGGAACGCTCGATCCCGCGCATGGCCTATATCGACGAGGTCACCAACGGCCGCGTCATCACCCGCTACTCCTCGATCGGCGCGATCGACGAAGAGGTGGTCAAGGCCGATGTCGTCATCGGCGCCGTCCTGGTGCCGGGCGCAGAGGCTCCCAAGCTGATCAAGAAGGCGCACCTGAAGTCGATGAAGCCGGGCTCGGTCCTGGTCGACGTCGCCATCGACCAGGGCGGCTGCTTCGAGACCAGCCACGCCACGACCCACGAGGATCCGACCTACGTCGTCGACGGCGTCGTCCACTACTGCGTCGCCAACATGCCGGGCGCCGCCCCGCGCACCTCTTCGGAAGCCCTGAACAACGCCACGCTTCCGTTCGGCCTGGCCCTGGCCGACCACGGCCTGGAAGCGCTGAAGAAGGACCCGCACCTGGCGCGCGGCCTCAACGTCCTCAAGGGCGAGATCACCTACCCGGCGGTCGCCGAAGCCATGGGCCTGGGCTGGTCCGATCCGTTCGGCGTCTGGGCCAAGGGCTGACGGCTACTCCCTCTCCCCTTGCGGGACCCTTGCGGGAGAGGGATCAGTTCGCGGTCGCCAGCCGCACCAGCTTGCCGTCGTCCTCGTCGGTGATGACCCAGACCGCGCCGTCCGGCCCCACGGCGACGTCGCGGATACGCTCGCCGAGGCCGGTCAGCAGACGCTCCTCGCCGACCACGCGGTCGCCGTCCAGAACCAGCCGGGTCAGCGACTTGCCGCCCAGGCCGGCGATCAGCAGGTTCCCCTCCCAGCCCGGGAACATGGCGCCGGAATAGAAGGCCTGGCCGCCCGGCGCGATCACCGGATCCCAGTAATAGACCGGCTGCTCCAGACCGGCCCGCGCCGTGATCCCCTCGTTGATCGGGGCGCCGCGGTATTCGATGCCATAGGCGATGATGGGCCAGCCGTAGTTCCTGCCGGCCTGCGGCCGGTTGAGTTCGTCGCCGCCGCGCGTGCCGTGTTCGATGGTCCAGACCGCGCCCGTGCCCGGCTGGACCGCGATGCCCTGGACGTTGCGGTGGCCCAGCGACCAGATCTCGGGCAGGGCTCCGGCCTGACCGACGAACGGATTGTCCTGCGGGACCGACCCGTCCGCATTGATGCGGATGACCTTGCCCATATGACTGTCGAGCTGCTGGGCCTGGGGCCGCATCGGCGCGTCGGACCGCTCGCCCAGGGTGATGAAGAGATGGCCCGCCGGGTCGAAGGCCAGCGAGGAGCCGAAATGCTTGTCCCCGTCATAGGTCGGCAGGGCGCGGAAGATGACCTGAACATTTCCGACGGAGACGCCGTCTTCCGCCAGCACGCCGCGCGCGACCGAGGTGGCGTTGCCGCCCTCGCGCGGTTCGGCATAGCTCCAGAAGATCGTCCGGTCGGTCGCGAAGCCCGGCGACAGGATCACGTCGAGCAGCCCGCCCTGACCGCGCGCGTCGACAGCGGGCAGACCCGTGATCGGCGCCCCGACCTGGCCCTGGGCGCTGACGATCCGCAGGCGGCCCGGACGCTCGGTCACCAGCCAGTCTCCGTCGGGCAGCAGGGCCATGCCCCAGGGATGCACGAGGCCAGACGCCACCACGGCGTGCCTCAGCGTCCCCTGGGTCTGGACGCCCGGCGCGCGAGTCTGGCCGGCGAAGGCGGGGGTCTGGTCGGCGCCGTTGGCCGGGCGGGTCTCGACGGGCGCTCCGGGCGCGGCGGCCTGGCCAGTCTGGCCGTTGGCCCCGCAGGCGGCGCCCAGCATGAGCAAGGATGAGGCGGCGGCGAGGACGATCGGGCGCATGGGAACTCCGGGTCTGACAGGGGCGCGACCGCCCTGAAACGGCGCACAGGCTCCGCCGTTCCTGCCCCCGCTTCCACGTGACAGCAAGTCGCAGAACAGACCGGCTGTTCAACTCACTTGAACCGGAGGGGCCGCGACGATATACGCACGCCTCTCGCGTCGTCCGGCCCCGGCCTGAGGACGACCGATGCGCTGGGCTGGGTAGCTCAGATGGTTAGAGCGGTGGATTCATAACCCACAGGTCGGCGGTTCGATCCCGCCTCCAGCCACCAGCGCATTTCCCCTATCTGCGGACCTTCAGGTCGGTCGGCGCCGCGCGGACGCCGATGGGTCTGGCGCTCTCGATCAGGCCGTCCAGACGCTGGACCAGCTCGACCCCGGCCTCGGTCAGATAGAGGTGGCGCGACACCGCCTCGCGCCCGTTTGACGCCATCAGCAGCCAGCCGCGGCCCGGCGCCCGAGCGCCCGGTTCGCCGGCGTGCAGCAAGGACCGCGACGCGCGGGACGCCGTCGCCTCGGTCGTCTCCATCAGGGCGGCCAGTTCCTTGACCCGCACGCCGGGATTCTCGGCCACATAGAGGAAGGCCAGAATCTCCGACTGAGTGATCTCGGGCGCCAGTTTCTTCAGCAGGACCAGTCCGGCCAGCAGCGTGTTTCTTCGCCGGCCGCCGGTCTCAGTCATCGGCATAGGGCGCGACCACCAGAGCCGGCGCCGGGGGGCGACGACCGGCGCGGGGTTTCCGGCGCTGGAAGGCGAGGGTCGCGGTCGGGTGGACGCGCTTCACCATCTCGAACTGGCCGCGAACGGCCTCCGACTGGCGCTCTGCGTCTTCGGCGTCATGGGCGTCGATGTCGATCGTGATCGTCGCGCGAAGGCGCATTGTATGCGCAGGAGTCCGTGCCTCAGGGGTGTTCACGATCGCAGCAGACGGCGCGACCGACCTGGCGGCGCGGGCCGCCAGCACGGCCCAGCCGATACTGGCCTGGATCCATTCCAGCAGTTCCGCTCTTACGGGATTGATCATGCCGGACCCCATCTTCCCCTGTTCGGCCACGACGACAGAACAGGTCGAAATCGTGTTCCCACAATGTCGGAAATCATACTTCGTTGTAAGATTTGGGCGCCGCCATCAGGTTCCGTCAGGGCCCTGCCTATTTGCAGTAGAATCCCGCTCAAAGTCTCTGCCTGCGGGACGGAAGCACCAGGCGGCCAGGCCCGGCGTCTGCCCTTGGGCCGAAGAGCCGCAGCCCCTGGCGCCGCCTGCGCCAGCGTCAGGCCGCCGGCTGACCGACCAGAAGCGCGACCACGGCGAGGATCACCAAGGCGCCCGGAATCAACATGAGCGCCGGCCGCGGTTCGCTTGGCCGTAACCGCGAATCTGGTGCTGCGCCGCACCATCGCCGCAACCGATCATGGCGACCGGCGTTGACGGCAAAGCTTCAACGTTGTCCCGAGGGCTCCCCCATGACCATTCGCATTCCGTCGCTTCTGGCTGTCTCCGCCATTGCCGCCCTGTCGCTGGGCGTCGTCGCCTGCACCGGGGCTGAACAGGAGAACACCGAAGCCAAGGCGGAGGTCGCCGCCGACAAGGCCGGGGTCACCGCCTCGGAGGCCGCCGACAGGGCTGGCGTCGTCGCCGCCCAGGCCGGTGAAGTGATCGAGTCCGGCGCGATGAAGGCGGCCCAGGCCGTGGAGACCGGCGCCGGCAAGGTCGCCGATCGTCTGGAAGCCAATCAGGCCGAGGCCGCCGCCGATGGCCGCCCGGGCGCAGTCAACCCGACGACGGATCAGCGGGTGTCCGCGCCGGCGCAGTAAACGTTCAGCAGCGGGCGACCGAGTCCTAGGAAGACAGCGGCTCCGCCAGCACCGCGTCGATCAAGGCCCTCGCCTCGGGGCTGTTCCAGTCGGCCTCTCCGGCGAAGGCGGCGCGGATTCGCCCCTGACGGTCCAGCAGGATCGTCTGGGGCATCTTGCCCTTGCCCGGAAACTCGAACGGCAACTGGAATTTCGGATCGCCGTAGAAGGGCAGCGGCTCATGCACGTCGATAAAGCTCTTCGCGTCGGCCACCGGGTCGGCGCCGGTGTCGACATTGATCGGCAGCACCACCAGATCGCCGGCCGGATAGGCCGAGGCCAGGGCCGCGATCGTCGGCATCTCGGTTCGACACGGCGCGCACCACATGGCCCACAGATTGACCAGCACCACCTTGCCCCGGAAGTCGGCGAAGCGGACATCGGCGCCGTCCCGGGTCTTGAAGACATAGTCGGGCGCAGCGTCCAGGGCGGCGGGCGTGTCCAGAGCGGCCAGCGAACCGACCGCGAACCGGGCCAGTTCGCTCTTTTCGGCCACCGCGGGCGCCTCGGCTTTGAAAGGACCGGCGTGCATGGCGTATAGGGTGCCGACCGCTCCGCCGGCGACGACCGCCAGCGCCGACGCTCCCACGATCCAGACGCCCCTTTTCGAGCCGCTCATGCCCAACTCCCAAGACCCGGTCCACACTACGGCCCCGGCCGGGCAGACCCTATGGGGCGGACGCTTTTCCGCCAAGCCCGCCGACATCATGCAGGCGATCAACGTCTCCATCGGCGTCGACCAACGCCTGTGGGCACAGGATCTGCGCGGCTCGCGGGCGCATTGCCGCATGCTGATCGACCAGGGCATCGTGACCGCGCAGGACGGCGCGGCCATCCTCGGCGGACTCGATACGATCCAGGCCGAGATCGAGGCCGGGACCTTCCCCTTCCGCGACGAATACGAGGACATCCACCTGAACGTGGAGGCCCGGCTGTCGGAGTTGATCGGAGAGCCGTCCGGCCGCCTGCACACGGCCCGCAGCCGCAACGATCAGGTCGCCGTCGACTTCCGCCTTTGGGTTCGGGACGCCTGCGACCGGTCGGTGGAACAGCTGCAGGCCCTGCAGCGCGCCCTGCTGGCCCGCGCCGAACAGCATGCCGGAGACCTGATGCCCGGCTTCACCCATCTACAGACGGCCCAGCCGGTGACGCTCGGTCATCACCTGATGGCCTATGTCGAGATGGCCGGTCGCGACGCGGGCCGGTTCTCCGACGCCCGAACCCGCATGAACGAGAGCCCGCTCGGTGCCGCCGCCCTGGCCGGCTCGCCCTTCCCCATCGACCGCCATGCGACGGCGGCCGCGCTCGGCTTCGACCGGCCGATGGGCAATTCGCTGGACGCCGTGTCGGACCGTGATTTCGCGCTGGAGACCCTGGCCGCCGCCTCGATCACCGCCGGCCACCTGTCGCGTCTGGCCGAGGAACTCGTGATCTGGATGACGCCGATGTTCGGTTTCGTCTCCCTGCCCGACGACCTGACCACCGGCTCGTCGATCATGCCGCAGAAGCGCAACCCCGACGCCGCCGAACTGGTCCGCGCCAAGACCGGCCGGATCATGGGATCGTTCGTCGCCCTGTCGACCGTCATGAAGGGCCTGCCGCTCGCCTATTCCAAGGACATGCAGGAGGACAAGCCGCCGGTGTTCGAGGCCATGGACGCCCTGGACCTGGCCCTGACCGCCATGACGGCCATGGTTTCCGCCTTCCGTCCGAATACGGAACGGATGGCCGAGGCCGCCGGATGGGGCTTCTCCACCGCCACCGATCTGGCCGACTGGCTCGTGCGCGAGGCCGACCTGCCGTTCCGCCAGGCGCACCATGTCACGGGCGCGGCGGTGAAGCGGGCGGAACAGCTGGGCGTGGGTCTGGCGCAACTGCCGCTCGCCGAATTGCAGAGCTTGCATCCCGGCGTCACCGAAGCCGTTTACAAGGTGCTCACGCCTGAGGCCTCCTGCGCCAGCCGCCAGAGTTTCGGGGGAACCGCGCCGGAACAGGTCCGAGCGCGCATCGCCGATTGGAAAGTCCGACTGTCATGACCAAGGTCCTCACCCTCGGCGCCCTCGCCATTCTCGCTGTCGCCGCCGCCGGCTGCGGCCGGATGGCCGATCTCGAAAGCCCCGCTCCGCGCCAGACCGAGCGCGCGCCGCGCGACGCCCGCGCCCCGGCCCTGCCCGACCCGGCGACGATCAACCGTCCGTCCAGCCAGATGCCGATCGACGGCGGCCCCTCCAACCCCATCGGCGGCACCGCCGCCGGTCGCGAGCCTCAATAGATCTTGGATCACTTCGAACTCAGGGACGGCGCCCTCCACGCCGAGGGCGTCGACCTGACCACTCTGGCGGCCGAGGTCGGCACGCCGGTCTATGTCTATTCGAGCGCCACCCTGACGCGGCATTACCGGGTGCTGCGCGAAGCGCTGGACGCCCATCCGTCGGTGCTGGGCGACAGTCTGATCGCCTTCGCGGTCAAGTCGAACTCCAACCTGTCGGTGCTGGCGACCCTGGCCCGTCTCGGCTGCGGCGCCGACACGGTGTCGGAGGGCGAGATCCGGCGCGCGCTCAAGGCGGGCATACCGGGCGACCGCATCATCTTCTCGGGCGTGGGCAAGACCGACGCCGAACTGGCCTTCGCCCTCGAGGTCGGGGTGCGCCAGATCAATGTCGAGAGCGTGCCCGAACTGGACCGCCTCATCGCCATCGCCGAGGCGAAGGGCGCCAGGCCCGACGTCGCCATCCGGGTGAACCCGAAGATCGGCGCCGGCGGTCATGCCAAGATCACCACGGGCGGAGAGGGCGACAAGTTCGGCGTCCCGGCCGACGAGGCGATGGCCCTCTACGCCCGCGCCGCCGCCAGCCCGCACCTGAACCCGGTGGCGCTGGCCTGCCATATCGGCAGCCAGATCACCGACCTGGAGCCGCTGGAGGCCGCCTTCAGCCTGTTGCGCAAACTGACCGAGACCCTGCGTCAGCAGGGGCTGCCGGTGACCCGCATCGACCTCGGCGGCGGCCTTGGCGTGCCCTACACCGGCGGAGCGAAGACCGCCTCGCCCGCCGACTACGCCGCCATGGTCGCCCGCGTGCTGGACGGGCTGAACGTCGAGGCGGCGTTCGAGCCCGGCCGCCTGCTGGCCGCCAATGCCGGGGTCCTGCTGACCCGGGTCATCCAGGTCACCGAACGGGCAGACGGCCGAAAATTCCTGGTGCTGGACGCGGCCATGAACGACCTGATGCGTCCGGCCATGTACGACGCCTTCCACGAGGTGAAGCCCGTGGTCCCGCGCGAGGGCCCCGAAGTCGTCTATGACATCGTCGGTCCCGTCTGCGAGACCGGCGACACCTTCGCGCGCGGGCGTTCGCTCGCCCCGCTGCAGGCCGGCGACCTCGTCGTCTTCACCGGCGCCGGCGCCTACGGCGCGGTGATGTCGAGCGAATACAACTCCCGCCCGCTCGTGCCCGAGGTGCTGGTCGACGGCGACCGCTGGGCCGTTGTCCGGGCGCGGCCTTCGTATGAGGAGATGCTGGCGCGCGACACGACGGCGGACTGGCTAGCCTAGAAACCGCGTCACCGCCGCCAGGAACCGCGTCGGCTGGTCGATCATGACCATGTGTTCGGCGCCCTCGATCCGTTCGAACCGGGCGGGCGCGCGCAGGTTGCGGTAGCCGGCGGCGAACAGGGCATCCAGATGGGCGCGCGGCGAGTTCCCGTCTGCGCTCCAGCCATAGACGACGGTCACCGGCGCCGCGATGTCCGGCAAACGACTGCGCAGATCCGTGGTCATGACCTCGTAGAGGCCCTGGGCCAGAACCTGACGGTCGCCGCCCTGCCAGCCGAGCGTCCCGAACACGCTGTCGGCGGCGCCGCCGAGCTGTTCGCCCAGCAGGGTTCCCTGCGTCCGCAAGGCTTCGTCGCCGAGAAACAGCAGGGCCTGATAGGCGATCTGGGCCAGGGGTTCGACATCTCCGACCGTCGCGCCCGGGCTGATCAGGGACGGGAAGAAGGGGGTGGCGTCCACCACCATGACCCGGCCGAACTGGCCTCCGCGTCGGTCCCGCCCGGCGTCGGCGGCGGCCCTCAGCGCCACCAGCCCGCCCATCGAATGACCGATGACCGCAGGGCGTCGCAGGCCCTGCGAGGCGATGTAGCGCCGCAGCTCCGCCGCCACCGGCGCCACCAGCGCCCCGTCCACGTTCGCCCCGGCCGGGACGTTGCCGAAGCCCCGGATGGAGACGAGGTGGACCCGGTAGCGATCGTCCAGCCGGTTGGCCGTCCGCGCCCAGACGTCGCTGGTCGAGGCCAGGCCGGGGATCAGGATCACATCGGGCCCCTCGCCCCGGACCGTGACGACCAGCCGGTCGGATCGGAACGACCCGCTCGACTGCGCCTGGGCGACAGTCGGGAGGATCAACAGGGCGAGTGAGATGATCAGGGCGCGCAACATGTCAGGACCCTGAACGGGGAAGTGGGCAAAGGGTTGACCGGTCGACCCTTGATCTTCGCCTCGCAACGGCGCGAAATATGGCAGACAGGTGTCCGTCTGGGGAGGCGACTATGACTATCCGGAAATATGCGATCGCGACCGCCATGGTAATTTTCTGGGCCGCTGCGGCGCAGGCCCAGACGGCTCCGCCTCAGGAAGAGGCGCCGGGCGGCGCCCCCGCGCCGGTTCAGGAAGCCACCGGGCCCGAATGGTGGGCCTTCTCGCGCGCCGAGGCGAAACACTATCTGATCGATGTGAACAGCGTCGTCCGGACCGGCGACGAGCTGACGGTCATGGTCGCCCGCGTGCCCACGGACACGACCGCCGGCGACTATTCCCATACGGTCGACCAGTTCGGCATCCGCTGCAACGGCCGTCAGTCGCATGTCGCCACCTCAAGCGAAGCCTTCGCGGATGGCGTGCCCGAGGCCCCCTACGACACCGAGGAGCCGTGGGAAACGATCGCCCCCGACAGCTTCGACGACGCCATCCGCGAGATCAGCTGCGAGGACATGCGCCCCTCGCCGCCGTCCTATGCGAGCGTGAAGGCCTATATCGACGCGGGCCGGCCCTGAGGCCGATCCTGGACGTCGCCGTCAGACGTCGACGGCGGCGTCCAGGGCGTTTTCCTGGATGAACTCGCGGCGCGGCTCGACCACGTCGCCCATCAGCTTGGCGAACAGGTCGTCGGCGTCATCGGCGTGGTCGACCTGGACGCGCAGCAGGGTGCGGGCATTGACGTCCAGGGTCGTCTCCCACAGCTGCTCCGGGTTCATCTCGCCCAGACCCTTGTAGCGCTGGATCGACAAGCCCTTCTTGCCGGCGTCGAGCACGGCGTTCAGCAGGTCGAGCGGACCGCGGATCGTCGTCGACTTGTCCTTGCGGCGATAGGTGGCGGGCGCCGCGAACACGCCCTCGAACGCACTCGCCCGTTCGGCCAGGCGACGCGCGTCCAGCGAGCGGATCAGCGCCTCTTCCAGCACGATGGTCTCCTGCACCGCGCGGCGTGATCGGGTGAAGACCACGGCGCCCTGCTCTCCGGGCTCGCCTGTCCACGCCCCGTCGCCTTCCTCGGCATAGAGGTTCAGCCGAGCGGCCGCAGCGGCGGACACCCCGGCCATGTCGGCCTCATCGGCGAACAGACCGGCCAGGGCCGCCTGTTCGATGGCAAAGGCCGGAGCGCGCTGGCTCAAACGGTCGACGCTGGCGCTATAGGCCTTGGCGTCACGCACCAGGGACTGCAGATCGAGCCCCATCCGGCGTTCGCCGTTCGACAGGTCCAGCTCGGCCTCCGACGATCCTTCCTCGATCAGGTAGGAGTCCATCTCGGACTGGTCCTTGAGGTACCGGCTCTGCTTGCCCTTGGCGACTTTGTAGAGCGGCGGCTGGGCGATGTAGACGTGGCCGCGTGTGATCAGCTCCGGCATCTGACGATAGAAGAAGGTCAGGAGCAGGGTCCGGATGTGGGCGCCGTCGACGTCGGCGTCGGCCATCAGGATGATCTTGTGGTAGCGCAGCTTGTCGGCGTTGAAGTCGTCACGCCCGATGCCGGTGCCGAGCGCCAGGATCAGCGTCCCGATCAGTTCGGACGACAGCATCCGGTCGAACCGGGCGCGCTCGACGTTGAGGATCTTGCCGCGCAGCGGCAGGACGGCCTGGTTCTCGCGATTGCGCGCCTGTTTGGCCGAGCCGCCGGCGGAATCGCCCTCGACGATGAACAGCTCGGACTTGGCCGGATCGCGTTCCTGACAGTCGGCCAGCTTGCCGGGCAGGCTGGAGATTTCCAGCGCCGACTTGCGCCGGGTCAGGTCGCGCGCCTTGCGGGCCGCCTCACGCGCCGAGGCCGCCTCGATAATCTTGCCGACGACCTGTTTGGCCTCCAGCGGATGTTCTTCGAACCATTGCGCCAGCCCTTCGGAGCAGAGCCCCTCGACCGCCGGACGCACCTCGGACGAGACCAGCTTGTCCTTGGTCTGGGAACTGAATTTGGGATCCGGCACCTTGACCGACAGGACGCAGGTCAGACCTTCGCGCGCGTCCTCGCCGGTGACGGAGACCTTCTCCTTCTTCCCGGCGCCGGAGCTCTCGATATAGGCGCCCATGACGCGGGTCAGGCTGGCGCGGAAGGCCGAGAGGTGGGTGCCGCCATCCCGCTGCGGGATGTTGTTGGTGAAGCACAGCATGGTCTCGTGGTAGGAGTCGTTCCACCACAGGGCCAGGTCGATCTCGATATTGTCCTTCTTGCCGCGAATGACGATGACGTCCTTCAGGATCGGGGTCTTGGACTTGTCCAGGTGGCGCACGAAGGCCTCCACGCCACCCTCGTAATGCAGCAGGATATCAACGGCTTCGGCATAGCGATGGTCTTGCAGCTTGATGACGACGCCCGAGTTCAGGAAGGCCAGCTCCCGCAGACGGTGCTCCAGCGTCTTCAGGTCGAAGTCGATGTGGGCGAAGGTCGTGATCGAGGGATAGAAGGTCACCTGGGTGCCGCTCAGAACCTTGCCGTTCTCGCGCATCGGGGCCTCGCCCGTCACCCGCAGGCTCTCGACCGTGTCGCCGCGCTCGAACCTCATCTCGTGGCGCTGGCCGTTACGGAAGATGACCAGCTTCAACCAGTCCGAAAGGGCGTTGACCACCGACACGCCCACGCCGTGCAGACCGCCGGAGACCTTGTAGGAATTCTGGTCGAATTTCCCGCCCGCGTGCAGCTGGGTCATGATGACCTCTGCGGCCGACACGCCTTCCCCGGCGTGGATATCGACCGGGATGCCGCGCCCGTTATCGGTCACCGTGACCGAGCCGTCGGCGTTCAGGATCACCTCGACGAGATCGGCGTGACCGGCCAGGGCCTCGTCGATGGCGTTGTCGACGACCTCGTACACCATGTGGTGCAGGCCGGACCCGTCGTCGGTATCGCCAATATACATTCCGGGGCGTTTGCGCACTGCGTCCAGGCCCTTGAGAACCTTGATGGATTCCGCGCCATACGCGGCCTCTTCGGCCGTGTCTTCGGTGCGTGCGCTCAGGGGTTCGTCGGTCATTCAATCGTCCGGAGACGCGGGCGTCGCGGACCGCGCCCTGCGCCGTCCAACCCGCTGAGAAATGGCATTCGCCCGGCGACCGATTCAGGCCGCCCAGGTCCGTCGTTTATATAGGAATTCGCAGGCGAAAAGCGAGCGATCAGGACGTTTTGCGGCCTTGTCCCTCGACGGTTGAGACCCAATATGTGGCGTTCACCCATCGAGAGACACACCAGCCCTATCCAGGAGCGCCGATGCCGCATGCCGACAGCCTGATTTCCACCCTGGTCGCGGGCTTCGTACTGGCTTTCGTGTTCGGCATGATCGCCAATCGGCTGAAGCTGTCGCCCCTGGTCGGCTATCTGGTTGCGGGCATCGCGGTGGGTCCCCACACCATCGGTTTCGTGGCCGACACCACCCTGGCGCCCCAACTGGCGGAAATCGGCGTCATCCTGCTGATGTTCGGCGTGGGCCTGCATTTCTCGCCCGCGGACCTGATGAAGGTCAGGAAGGTCGCCATTCCGGGGGCCCTGGTGCAGATCGCCTCCGCGACGGTGCTGGGCTGGGCGCTGGGCCGGTTCGCCATGGGCATGTCGGACATGGAGGGATTGCTCATGGGGTTCGCCCTGTCGGTCGCCTCCACCGTCGTCCTGATGCGGGCGCTGGAGGAGCGCCGCCAGAACAAGGGCGAGGTCGGGCGCATCGCGGTCGGCTGGCTGATCGTCGAGGACCTGGTCATCGTCATCGCCCTGGTCATGTTGCCCATGATCATCCTGACCAACGGGCAGGTCGTCGATCCGGCCGCCCTGGCCCTGAACGTCAGCTGGACCCTGCTGAAGGTCGCAGGCTTTGTGGTCGCCATGCTGTTCGTCGGCGGCAAGGTCCTGCCCTGGATCCTGGTGCGGATCGCCCATACCCGGTCGCGCGAACTGTTCACCCTCGGCGTCCTGGCCATCGCCCTCGGCATCGCCTGGATCGCCTACCAACTGTTCCACTCGTTCGCGCTCGGGGCCTTCCTGGCCGGGCTGGTGCTGAACGGGACGCCGCTGGGCCACAACGCGGCGGAGCGATCCCTGCCGTTGCGCGACGCCTTCGCCGTCCTGTTCTTCGTCTCGGTCGGCATGCTGTTCGATCCGATGATCCTCGTCGAGCGCCCCCTGTCGGTGCTGGGCGTCCTGGCCATCGTCATCGTCGGCAAGACCCTCGCCGCCCTGGCCATCACCCACAGTTTCGGTCTGGACCGGGCTGCCGGCCTGACCGTCGCCGCCAGCCTGGCCCAGGTCGGAGAATTCTCCTTCATCCTGGCCGCGGTCGGGGTGTCGCTGGGGGCGTTGCGACAGGAGACCCACGACCTCATCCTCGCCGCCGCCCTGCTGTCGATCTCGCTCAACCCCTTCGTTTTCCTGGTCATGGACAGGCTCGGGGGCAAGCCGCCCAACCCGCGCGTGGAAGGCGAAGCCAACCCGGCGACGGCATAGAGAAAATATTCCTTTTATGCCCTTGATCGCGAGGGCGGGCGAACCCAACTCCCAGACAGGTCTTTGAAATCCTGAATACGGCGGCGTTCGTCCGTCTTGTCCGTTTCGTCACCCTGTTCTCGACGGACGAAACGGACGCGTCATCCCGGCGTCAGCGCCCCGCCCTCGACCCGCACGAAGGTCGCCCGCCCGACCAGCGGCTCGAACAGCCCGGCCTCGGTCCCGGTCATGAAGGCCTGCAGGCCCAGGGCCGTGATCTCGTCGAACAGGGCCGCCCGCCGATGGGAATCCAGATGCGCCGGCGCCTCGTCCAGCAACAGGACCGGCGCGGCCTCGCCCCCGGACAGCCGACCGACCTGGGCCAGGATCAGGTTGAGGACCAGGGCCTTCTGCTCGCCCGATGACCCCTCCGCTGCGGGTCGGTTCTTCTCCCGGTGCAGGGCGGTCAGATCGGCCCGATGCGGCCCGAACAGCGACCGGCCCGCCGACCCGTCCCGGCTCCGCGCCCGCGCCATACCCTCGCGGATCGAAGCCGCCAGAGCCTCCTCGTCGGCACCGCCCTCGGCCAGTCGCTCCGTTTCCCCGACCAGGGCCAGATCCGCCTGCGGGAAGGGCCGTTCCGATCGCGCGTCGATCGCCGCCTGAAGCACGGTCAGCGCCCGCGCCCGCGCCGTCGCCGCCCGCGCGCCGGTCTCGGCCAGCCGGACCTCCAGCGCATCGAGCCAAAGCGGGTCGGCTTCCCTGCCCTCGGCGCCGTCGATCAACAGCCGCAACCGCTCTCGTAGCGCCTTCTCGTATCCCGCCACCGCCGCCGCATGGCCGGGGTCGGCGGCGAACACCAGCCGGTCGAAGAACTTCAGCCGCTCGGCACGAGCGTCGGAGAACAGCCGGTCCTGCTCCGGCGTCGCCCAGACGGGCCGCAGATAGTCGAGCAGCCGCCCCGGCTGGGCCGTCTCGCCGTCGATCCGAACCATCCGCCGCCCGGCCCCCGCAACCTGCACCCCGGTCCCCAGCCGAACCTCGTTCCCATCGGCGCCGTCCAGCGTCAGGGACACGGCCCAGGCCCGCCCCCCGGCCTCGCCCGGCTCGCGGCGTCCCATCTCCTGCGCCGTCGCCCCACGCAGGCCCTTGCCCGGCGTGAACAGGCTCAAGGCCTCCAGCAGATTGGTCTTCCCCGCCCCGTTCGGCCCATGCAGCACCACCGGCCCCGCCGGAATGGGCAGGGTCGCGGACGCGTAGGACCGGAAGTCGGTGAGGGTGAGGGAGGTGATCACGAGGGGCGAACCCGCCGCCTCGGGCTTAAACCCGCAGCGGCATCAGCACGTACTGGACGCCCGGATCACCCGGATCCAGCACCAGGGTGGGCGAGGCCGGGTCGGCGAACATAAAGGTGGCGTTCTCGCCCGTGATCTGGCCGGCGACGTCCAGCAGGTAGCGGGCGTTGAAGCCGATCTCGAACGGGGCCTCGGAATAGCCGATCTCGACCTCTTCCACGCCCTGGCCGGCCTCCATGTTGCGGACGGTCAGGGTGACGCGGTCCAGCTCGAAGGCCAGTTTCACCGACCGGCTCTTCTCGGCCGAGATGGTGGCGACCCGGTCGACGGCCGAGGCGAAGACGGCGTTGTCGATGTCGGCCTGTTTGTCGTTCCCCTTGGGGATGACGCGCATATAGTCGGGGAAGGCGCCGTCGATGACCTTGGACGTCAGGGAGGCCTGGCCGAACTCGAAACGGATCTTCTGCGGCGAGACCTGGATCTCGACCGGGCCCGAGCCGTCGTCGAGCAGGCGACGCACCTGGTCGATGGTCTTGCGCGGCACGATCACGCCGGGACCGCCCGCCGCGCCTTCCGGCGCCGGGGTCTCGGCCAGGGCCAGGCGATGGCCGTCGGTCGCCACCGCGCGCAGCAGGGGGATCCCGCCTTCCGACACGGTGTGGAGATAGAGGCCGTTGAGATAGTAGCGCGTCTCTTCGGTCGAGACGGCGAAGCGGGTCTTGTCGATCAGACGCGCCAGATCTTCCTTCATCAGGGTGAAGCGTGTGCCCGAGGTCTCGGTCGACATGACCGGGAAGTCGCCGGCCGGCAGGACCGGCAGATTGAATTTGGACCGGCCCGCCTGGACCGTCAGTCGCGGATCGTCGCCGTTGTAGATCAGGGCGACCTCGGCCCCGTCCGGGAGCTTGCGGACGATCTCGTACAGGGTGTGGGCCGGCGCGGTGATCTGGCCCTCGACCTGGACGGTCGCATCGGCCTCGTCGACCATCTCCATGTCCAGATCGGTGGCGGCGAAGCTCAGCTTGTCGCGCCCCGCCGACAGCAGGACGTTGGACAGGATCGGAATGGTGTTGCGGCGCTCGACCACGCTCTGAACGTGGCCAAGGGCCTTCAGGAGCGCGGAACGTTCGATGGTCAGTTGCATGTCGTCTCAGGGCCCGGGGCGAGCTGAATCAGCGGTCGCCGATAGTCGTGGTCCCGGACACTAAAGGATTGGCGGCCGGGAGCAACCGTGGGGTCAGGCTTCCTCGTCCCCGGCCAGACCCATCATGTGGAAGCCCGCATCGACGTGGATGACTTCGCCCGTGGTGGAGAAGCCGAGGTCCGAGCACAGCCACAGGGCGGCGCCGGCGACGCCCTCCATCGAGGTGTCCTCCTTCATCGCCGACAGGGCGCGGCCCTGGGCGATCATGCCCCGACCGCCCGAGATGCCCGCCAGAGACAGGGTGCGCATGGCGCCGGCCGAGATGGCGTTGACGCGGATGCCGCGCGGACCCAGGTCGCGGGCGATGTAGCGGGTCGCCGCCTCCAGCGCCGCCTTGGCCACGCCCATGGTGTTGTAGTTCGGGATGGCCCGCTCGGAGCCGAGGTAGGTCATGGTGATCATCGACCCGCCGTTCG
Organism: Brevundimonas subvibrioides; assembly: GCF_002280785.1. Taxonomy (GTDB): domain Bacteria; phylum Pseudomonadota; class Alphaproteobacteria; order Caulobacterales; family Caulobacteraceae; genus Brevundimonas; species Brevundimonas subvibrioides_B. The sequence continues at coordinate 47,937 of NZ_NCEQ01000014.1, read as the reverse complement.
GCATGATCTTCGACGCCCGCCTGGCCACGTCGACGAAGCTGAAGCAGGAGATGTTCATGGCCAGCAGGAAGCTGTCGCGCGAGGTGTTGTCGACGAACGAGCCCTTGAGCTCGTCCTTGTTGGCGAAGGCGACGGAGTGGACGACGAAGTCGATCGTGCCGAACTCGGCTTCCAGCGCCGCAAAGGCCGCGTCCATCGAGGCGTCGTCGGTGACGTCGGCCTGGATCAGCAGTCTGGCGCCGACGCTTTCGGCCAGCGGGCGCACGCGGCGCTCCAGCCCCTCGCCCATATAGGTGAAGGCCAGTTCGGCCCCCTGCGCGGCCAGCTGGGAGGCGATGCCCCAGGCGATGGAGTTCGCGTTCGCGACCCCCATGACCAGGCCCTTCTTGCCCTTCATGAGTTCGCCTGCGGGCATGTTCCAGCCGCTCTCGCTCGCCATGGTCGTCTCTCCTTCAGGCCCGGCGGTCAGCCGAGTCGTTCGTCACGCGGAGGGTTAGCAGGGGCGGCTCTCCCCTGCAAAGACCGGCCGGCCAGTCGCTCCAGCAGCGCCATCAGAGGCGTCGCCGTGATCCCGTGGACGATGATCGACACGAGGATGATGAAGCCTGTGATCGCCCAGAGACGCTCCGAGTCGCCGAAATCCCCGTGGCTGAGGCCGTAGGCCAGGTAGTAGACCGAACCCAGACCCCGGATGCCCAGCCAGGCGAGCATGATGCGATCACGCTTCAGCAGCGGCGATCCGATCAGCGACACGTAACCCACGACCGGCCGGACAATAAGCAGAACCGCGAGGCCGATCAGGGCGTCGGTCCAGGTGAGGGCGTCCAGCAGGCCGTTGGCCAGGGCTCCCCCGAACAGCACCAGCACGAGCATCATCAGAAGCCGTTCGATCTGTTCGGCGAAGTCGTGCATCTCCTCGTGGAAATCGTCCTCGCGCTCCGAGGCCCGGATCGTCAGGGCGCAGACGAAGACCGCGAGAAATCCGTAGCCGTGAACGATTTCGGTCGCCGCATAGGCGATGAAGGTGGCCCCGATCGCCACCAGTCCGTCGGCGTGGCGCGAGATGCCCTTGTTGTGGGCCTGGAAGATCAGCCAGCCCATCGCCTTGCCGACGGCCCAGCCCATGGCCGCCCCAGCGACCAGCTTCCAGACGACATCGACTGCGGCCCATTGGGCCAGCCCCTGGACTGTCCAGACCGCCGCCCCCGACAGCGAGACGAGAATGGCCAGGTTCACGAACGGGAAGGCCAGGGCGTCGTTCAGCCCGGCCTCGGCGGTCAGGTTGAAGCGGACCTCGTTCTCCTCGCCCGACTTCGGCGGTCCGGTCTGGACGTCGGAGGCCAGGACGGGATCGGTCGGCGCCATCGCCGCGCCAAGCAGCAGCGCCATGGCCAGGCTGAACCCCAGACCTGCGACCCCCAGCCAGGCCGTGGCCGCGATGGTCAGCGGCATGGCGATAACGAGCAGCCGCCAGGTCGGTCCCCAGCCCTTCAGGCTGACCGGTCGATCCAGCTTCAAGCCCGCTCCCATCAGGGAGATGATGACGACCAGCTCCGTCAGCCGTTCGGTCAGGGTGTCCCAGGTGCGCGGATCCGGATCGAAGGACATCACGTCCAGACTGAAGATCGCAACGCCCAGCCCGACGCAGATCATCGCCAGCGAGATCGGGAATCGGCTGAGCCCCTTCGGAGCCCAGGAGACCAGCAGAACCACCGCGCCAAGGCCCAGAAGGAAGAGGATATAGGGGTTGGGTTCCAGGGTCTCGTCTCCAGCGGTCCCGGGGGAATGCCGGCGCGTCCCGGTCGCGTCAGACCTTCGAGAGGATCAGCGTCCCGTTGGTCCCGCCGAAGCCGAAGCTGTTCGACATGACGTGTTTCAGCTCGCCGTCATGGCGTTCGCGCAGGATCGGCATGCCCTCGAACTCGGGGTCGAGGTTTTCGATATGGGCGCTCTCGGCGGCGAAGCCGTGCTTCATCATCAGCAGGCAGTAGATGGCCTCCTGCGCCCCGGCCGCGCCGAGCGAATGGCCCGTCAGCGACTTGGTCGAGGAGATCATCGGCATCTGCTCGCCGAAGACATTGCGGACCGCCCCCATCTCCTTGGAGTCGCCCACCGGGGTCGAGGTGCCGTGCGGATTGAGGTAGTCGATTTTCGGATTGCCGGCCATGTCGAGCGCGATCTTCATGCAGCGCTCGGCGCCCTCTCCCGAAGGGGCGACCATGTCGTAGCCGTCGGAATTGGCGCCGTAACCGGTCACCTCGGCATAGATGGTCGCGCCGCGGGCCACCGCCCGCTCATATTCTTCCAGCACCACGATGCCGGCCCCGCCGGCGATGACGAAGCCGTCGCGGTCCTTGTCATAGGCGCGGCTGGCGCGGCCCGGCGTTTCGTTGAAGTCGGACGACATGGCGCCCATGGCGTCGAACATGTTGGACATGGACCAGTCGATGTCCTCGACCCCGCCGGCAAAGACCACGTCCTGCTTGCCCCAGGCGATCTGTTCGGCGCCCGCGCCGATGCAGTGGGCGCTGGTCGCGCAGGCCGATGAGATCGAATAGTTGATCCCCTTCAGCTGGAACCAGGTGGCCAGGACGGCCGAGGGGCCCGAGGCCATGGCCTTGGGCACGGCGAACGGGCCGATGCGCTTGGGCGCGCCCTTTTCGATCGTCGTCTGGGCCGCCTGCAGGATGACCTGGGTCGAGGGGCCGCCCTCGCCGACGATCAGGCCGATGCGCTCGGACTTGATCTCTTCCGGGGTCATACCGGAATCCTTCAGCGCCTCCTCAAAGGCGATATGGCCCCAGGCCGTGCCATTGGCCAGGAAGCGCGCCGCGCGACGGTCGACCAGCGGAGACCAGTCCTCGGCCGTCACGCCCAGCGACGGGGGCGCCCAGACCTGCGAGCGGAAGCCGTACTTGATGTGATCGGGGGCAGAGACCACGCCCGACCGGGCATTGCGCAGGGAGGCCGTGACCTCCTCCTGACCCGTGCCGATGGAGGAGACGATGCCAAGACCCGTGACGACGACACGCCGCATAGTGTTTCCTTTTGCCTTGTCCACGTTGGTCGCGGATTATGTCGATTAGCCGACTTCGGACGAGCCGCCGACCGGTTCGGAGGCGGTCTGACCCGCCCCGAACAGGCCCACGCGCATGTCCGTGGCCTTATAGATAGGCACACCGTCGGCTTCCATCACCCCATCGGCGATTCCCATCACCAGACGACGGTTGATGACCCGCTTCAGGGTGATCTTGTAGGTGACCTTCTTCACGTCCGGCTGGACCTGGCCGGTGAACTTGACCTCACCGACGCCGAGCGCCCGACCCCGGCCGGGGCCGCCGATCCAGCCCAGATAGAAGCCGACCAACTGCCACATGGCGTCCAGACCGAGGCAGCCGGGCATGACCGGATCGCCGATGAAGTGGCACTGGAAGAACCACAGGTCCGGATGGATATCCAATTCGGCCTCGACATAGCCCTTGCCATGCTCGCCGCCGTCGCCGCTGATCTGGGTGATCCGGTCGAACATCAGCATCGGCGGAGCCGGAAGCTGGGCGTTGCCCGGCCCGAACAGCTCGCCCCGGCCCGAGGCCAGCAAGGCGGCGTGGTCGAACGACGACGGGTATTTCGAGGCGGTCAAGGCGATTGCGACTCCATGGTGTTGCGCCGGGGTTACACGAGGGGAGCGAACGGCTCAACCGGGGACAGGGGGCAAGCCTGGCTGCGGCGAAGCGGCCCCGGAGCGCGGCACCCCGAAATTCGAGTCTAGATAGTCCACAGAGTCCACGTCGACGGCGAGGGATTTGGCGGCGATGTCAAAGACCGGGGACAGTGTCACACGGTTTCAGAGGGGGGTCTGACATAAAGCTATGTTTTTGGCCCGGGCGTTGATTTCATAGGCGGATTCGGACGATCCGTTGATGGTATGAGGTGATTTCCTTCTCCCCTTGCGGGAGAAGGTGGCCGAGCGAAGCGAGGTCGGATGAGGGGTGACTTCGAGTCCAGCCAGTGAGAAATTTGTCGGCGCACATCTTCGAGAACGTGAGTCACCCCTCACCCGCCCGCGCCGGGACGATCGCTTCGCTCTCGTGCGCGGCCTCCCTCTCCCGCAAGGGGAGAGGGAGACAATCAGGGCGCTTCGCCCGCCGGGCGTGACGCGTCGCACAGGGGACGGGCGCCGGCGCCGAAGATCGACCCTTCCGCCACCCAGCCGCTCAGCTTACGGGCCCTGACCTCGCACCAGCCGTCCCTGCAGTCGTCGAGGGCGACCACGGAGCGCGGCGAGAACCGGGCTTTCACCGCCGCGTCATCGGAGCGACCGGTGCGAATCGGGACCTCCTCCAGCGAAGCGTTGAAGGCGCCGCGTCGGGCCGAGACCACGCTGCGATGGACCCAGGCGACGGAGCCTTCAGGGTCGCAGATCTTTCGCCATTCGCGCGTCTCGGCGATGACCTGCACCGGCAGGCCGGCGGCGCGATATTCCCAGAGGATTCGGTAGTCGAGGCCCGGTCCCATGCGGGCGCGCACTTCCGAGGACTTCAGGGTCAGCCAGCGCGGCACCTCCAGCCCCGTCGGCGTCGGCCGCCCGTCGGGCATGGTGGCGCTCGCTCCGGCGAGGACCGCCAGACCCAGCAAGGCCGCCACGCCGCCGATGCGACGCGAGAGGCTTTGGAAGCGGCTGCGAGACTTGCTAGACCCGAACTTGCTAGTCACTGGCATCGACCCGGCGCACCCGGGCCTGCCCGTGTGGCGCCCGTGAATAACCCAAGGTCCCTATGTCCAGCCCCAGGCTTAAGGTCGTCTTAACCAGAAGATTGCCCGACGCAGTCGAGACGCGCATGCGCGAACTGTTCGACGCCGAACTGAACCTGAAGGACATCCCGATGGACCGGGCGGCGCTGGAGGCCGCCGTCCAGCGCGCCGACGTCCTGGTTCCCACCATCACCGACGAGATCGACGCCGCCCTGATCAACGGCGCCGGCGCGCAGCTGAAGATGATCGCCAATTTCGGCGCCGGGGTGGATCATATCGACATCGACGCCGCCGTCGCGCGCCAGATCATCGTCACCAATACGCCGGGCGTCCTGACCGAGGATACCGCCGACCTCGCCATGGGTCTGATCCTCGCCGTCAGCCGCCGGATCGTGGAGGGCGCCGAGGTCGTGGCGGCCGGCAAGTTCGAGGGCTGGACCCCGACCTGGATGTGCGGACGCAAGCTGTGGGGCAAGCGGCTGGGGATCGTCGGCATGGGCCGGATCGGACAGGCCCTGGCTCGCCGGGCCCGGGCCTTCGGCATGCAGGTCCACTATCATAACAGGAAGCCTGTCTCGGAACGGATCGTCGAAGAGCTGGGCGCGACCTGGTGGGACGACCTGGACCAGATGCTGGCGCGAATGGACGTCATCTCGCTGAACTGTCCGGCGACGAAGGAGACGCATCACCTGCTGTCGGCCCGGCGGCTGGCGCTGCTGCCGCCGCACGCGATCCTGATCAACACGGCGCGGGGCGAACTGATCGACGAGGCGGCCCTGGCCGAGGCCGTGGCGCGCCGGTCGCTGTCGGGCGTCGGTCTGGACGTTTACGAGAACGAGCCGGTGATCCATCCGGGCCTGATCGGCCTGCCCAATGTCGTCCTGCTGCCCCACCTGGGTTCGGCGACGCTGGAGGCGCGTCAGGATATGGGCGACCGCGTGATCCTCAATGTGATGACCTACCAGAACGGCCACCGCCCCCCCGATCGTGTCATTCCCGCGATGCTCTGAGGCCGGAATCCGACGTGATCCGGCCGATACGGGCGCGGAAAAGGTCATTTCCGGGCGACTGAAACAATCCGTAACGGATGTGGTTAGGTCCGTCGGCGGGCGCTCTTGTCCCGCTCCATCAAGCGACAGAAACATGATCCGCAAGACAGTTCTTCTGGCCGGCGTGACCGCTGCTTTCCTGACCGCCGCCCCGGCCCTGGCCCAGGACGCCATGGCTCCGGCCGCAGCGCAGACCGCGCCGACCGCCGAGGCCCAGGGCTCGCTCCAGCTTCAACCGGGTTCCAGCGTCACGGGCTCGGACGGCACCGTTCTCGGCACCCTCGAAGGCGTTCACAGCAATGCCGCCGGCGAGCAGGAGCTCACCGTTCGCGGCCCTGACGGCGATCTGCGCGGCGTCCCGCTGGGCGGCCTGACCCAGCAGGGGGCCGATGTCGTGGTCGGCATCAGCTCGGCCGAGTTCAACACGGCTCCGGTGGTGGAAGAGACGGCTGCGGCGGGAGAGACCGGGACTGTGCCTGCCGCCGGCGATCCGGCCGCCAATCCGAGCCCGACCCCGGCGCCGGCTGAACCCAAGACAACTGACGACACCCGTGAGCCGGACGGCTCGACCCCGCCGACTCCCCAAGGCTAGGGCCTCGTCAGTCCAACGAAAAAGGGGCGGCCCGACGGGCCGCCCCTTTCTTGTGTCCGCAAACGACGGATCAACCGCGACGCTTGACCAGACCCAGCAGGAACAGCAGCACGACGGCGCCAAGGGTGGCGACGATGATTGAACCGATCCATCCGGCAAAGCCGATGTTCAAAACACCAGCCAGGAAGCCGCCAAGCAGGGCGCCGATGACGCCGACAATCAGGTTCGTCAGCAGGCCATGGTTACGACCCATGATTTTTTCCGCGAGGAAGCCCGCCACGATGCCAACGACGATCCATCCGATAAAGCCGAGTTCCATAGTTCCATTCCCTTCCAAAGCTTCGGTGGCCTGAATAATGCGCTTCGGCGGCAGAGGTTGCCTGTCCACAATCGCGGGTTCCTCGACCTGCGTTCGCCATCGCTCGCCCGTCACGAGAACACGGCATGGTCGTTGCGGCGGTTCAAGCGAGCCGTGCCGCTTTGGCACAGCCCGCTAGACAAAGGGGACTGGGCAATGGCCACCGATATCGACCTTCACCTGGGGCGCCGCCTGCGCCGGCGTCGTCGCCTGCTGGGGCTGACGCAACAACAGCTGGCCGTCCAGGTCGGCATCCGCTTCCAGCAGATCCAGAAATACGAGTGCGGCGCGAACCGCATCTCGGCAGCGCGCCTGTGGCAACTGTCCGAAGCGCTGGAGACGCCGATCAGCTATTTCTACGACGGCCTGGCCGAAGCCATGGAACGCAAGGAACAGGCCGGCGCGAACGGCGGGGAGATGTTTTCCCGCAAGGAAACCCTCGACCTGATCCAGGCCTACTACCAGCTGGGCGAGCGTCCGCGCCGGCGTCTGCTGGACCTGGCCAAGTCGCTGCACACCGAAGGTGATGTCGTGGCCTCGTAAGACTGTGATGACGCGGGGGGGCGGCGTCTGTATGCCCTCCGCTCATGACCGAGTTTGAATCCTTCGCCGTCGAACTGGCCGCTGTGGCCGCCAGGGTGACCCTGCCCTTCTTTCGCGGCGACTACGCCGAGGAGAACAAGGCGGGCCCCGGCGCCTTCGATCCGGTCACCCAGGCGGACAAGGAGGCGGAAGCCGCCATCCGGCGACTGATCGCCAGCCGGTATCCCGACCACGGGGTCGTCGGCGAGGAGTACGGGGAAGACCGGCCGGACGCAGACCACGTCTGGATCCTGGACCCCATCGACGGGACGCGCGCCTTCATCGCCGGCCTGCCGTTGTGGACGACCCTGATTGCACTTTCGGTCGGTGGACGATCCACCGTCGGCGCCATCTCCCAGCCCTACATCGGCGAACTGTTCTTGGGCGGGCCTTCGGGCGCCGTCCTGATGAGCCGGGGCGAGACCCGACCGATCAAGGTCCGGGACTGCGATAAACTGACCGACGCGGTCATCGCCACCACGGCGCCGGAGATCTTCACGGGGCCGGAACTGGGCGCCTGGACCCAGGTGATGGCGGCGGCCCGCCTGGCCCGCTACGGCTGCGACGCCTATGCCTACGCCATGCTGGCCATGGGCCGGATCGACATGGTGGCCGAGACCGGCCTGAAGCTGTGGGACTGGTCGGCCCTGATCCCGGTGGTCGAGGCGGCCGGCGGCCAGGTCACCGACTGGCGCGGCGGGCCGGTCAACGGCGACGGACGCATTATCGCGGTCGGCGACCCCCGGGTCCGCGAACAGGCCCTGGTGGCCTTCCGGCGCGGAACGAACTAGCGGCCCCGCCTGCTCCCCTAGAACGGCAGCAGGTTGCGCTGGCGGCTGTAGGACATGGTGCCGACATTGGCGCCGAGACGCAGGCCCACGCCGGTGCGGACCGGGGCCAGGACGATGCCGTCGGCGCGCTGATAGTTCACGCCCAGGCCGCCGATCAGATAGGCCGTGCCCTCGATGCCGGGATAGCGGCGATAGATCGCGTCGGGCGCGTAGAGGCCGTAGACCAGGGTGAAGACACGGCTGGCGTTGCCGCCGATGTCCCAGCCGATCGAGGTTCCCTGCCAGAACACTTCCTGCGAGGCGGAATGGTCCTTCATATGCAGGGCGCCGCGGCCGTAGCGCAGGCCGATGACGGCGGCGCCGGCGCCCTCTTCTCCGGCGATATAGGCGGTGGGGGCGTCGCCCTGGTCGCGGAAGATGCGTTCGATGGCCGACCCCATGGCCTCCGCCGCAATGCCGAGTTCGCGCGAGCCGGCGGCGACCAGTTCGTCGGCCGTATAGGCCTGGGCGTTGGCGTCCGAAGCGATCGGGTAGTTCGGCTCGGTCGGCTGGCGCGGGCTGGTGGCGCAGGCGCCCAGCGCCGTCACGGAGGCGGCGGCGAACCCGGTCTGGATCAGTTGGCGGCGGTGCATGGCGAAAGTTCCCGAAATCTGGTCGCCGGCGACGCGGGCGATGGCGCAGGGTCACCGGGTTTTGCGGCAGCCTTGGGGCTATAGCGTTAACGGGACCTTACGGTTTCCTCGTCACGGCCTGTCTCGCGGGTTTCGGCGTCAATGCTTGCCGGTTCGGGCCGACAGCCAGTCCATGAGGGCCAGCAACACACCGGAGATCACAAAGGTCAGGTGGATGATCACCAGCCAGTACAAATGGTTTTCATTGAACGGGGCCTCGGCGCCGGGCGCGCCGATCTCCATAAACTGTTTGAGCAGATGGATGCCCGAGATCGCCACGATGGAGGCGATCAGTTTCATCTTCAGGCCGGAGAAATCGACCGTACCCATCCACGACGGGCGGTCCACGCTGTCCCCGATGTCCAGCTTGGAGACGAAATTCTCATAGCCCGAGAACATAACGATCAGCAGCAGATTGCCGGCCAGAGACAGGTCGATCAGGGTCAGGACGACCAGGATCGACTGTTCGGCACTCATGACGAAGACCTGGGGCAGATAGTAAATCAGCTCGCGTATGAACACGATCGTCAGCATGGCCAGCGAGACCACCAGCCCGAGGTACATCGGGGCCATCAGCCAGCGCGAGGCGAACAGTCCGCGTTCGAAGCGGGTCTCGATTTCAGGCTTGGGCATCCTCAGCTCCGGAGCGTCCCGCCGACCTTGGCAGCGGCGGTGACAATCCGGCTTGAGAGTGCCTCGATCTCGACCTCGGTCAAGGTGGCCTCGCGGGGCTGGACCACGACCTCGAGCGCCACCGACCTGGAGCCTTCCGGCACGCCGGCGCCGCGATAGACGTCGAACACCCGGACCTCGGCGATCAGGGCCTTGTCAGCGCCCTGGACGGCGCGGACGAGATCGCCCGCCGCCTTGTCGTCCTCGACCACGAAGGCGAAGTCGCGGGTCAGGGGCATCAGGTTGGGCAGGTCGGCGTTGCCGCGGGCCTTGGTCGCGCCGGCTTTCGACCGGGGCTCCGGCACGGCGTCGAGCACGATCTCGAAGGCCAGGATCGGGCCGTCGGCGTCGAGCGCCTTCAGCACGCGCGGATGGACGGCGCCGAACTCGGCGACGACGGTCTTCGGACCCAGCTGAAGGCGGGCGGAACGGCCCGGATGCCACCAGTCGCGGTTCGATCCTTGCGCCAGTTGCAGCGAGGCGGTCGGGGCGCCGACGGCATCGAGCACGGCCATCAGATCGGCCTTCAGCGCGAACAGGGCGTCGTCGCCCGAGCCGGCCCAGTGGCGGGCGGCGCGCGGACTGATCAGGCCGGCGATGACGGTGCGCTGATCGTTCGGCTGGTCGCCGAGGTAGATCGGGCCGATCTCGAACAGGGCGACATCGCCGTGTCCGCGCGCGGCATTGCGCGCCGCCGCCTGGATCAGGTTCGGCAGGGCCGAGGGCCGCATGCAGTCGAGGTCCGAGGCGATCGGATTGTCGACCAGCAGACGCTCGTCGCCGCCGCCGAACAGGGCAGCGATGTCCTGTTTCGTGAACGACCAGGTGACGGCCTCGGCATAGCCCATGGCGGCCAGGGCGCGGCGGGCGATGCGGACGCGGGCCTGACGCGGGTTGAGCACGCCCTTCGACGGCGCGCCCTGATCCGGCAGGGGTATGTTGGGCAGGTGCTGGAAGCCATGGATGCGGGCGACCTCCTCGACCAGGTCGGCCTTGCCCTCGACGTCGCGACGCCAGGACGGCGGGGTGACGATCCAGGGCTGGGCGGACCCGACGGGGGCGGCGGTGACGAGGAAGCCGAGCTGGCCCAGGATGGTCCCGATGCGGTCGTCCGCGAGGTCCATGCCTGACAGTTGCTTCACATAGGCGGGGTCGAAGGCGAACGGCAGCGGATTGGCCGGATGCTCGCCGGCCAGCACGATCTCCGACGGCTCGCCGCCGCAGAGGTCGAGGATCAGGCGGGTGGCCAGCTCGATGCCCGGCACGACCGAGGCCGGATCGACGCCGCGCGCGAACCGGTACTGGGCGTCGGAACTGATGGTCAGGGTCCGGCCGGTCTGGGCCGTCACGATGGGGTCGAACCAGGCGCTTTCGAGGAAGACGTCGGTCGTCTCGTCGGAACAGCCGGTGCTTTCGCCGCCCATGACGCCGCCGAGGCCGATGGGGCGTTCACCGCCCGCGTCGGCGACGACGCACATGGTCGGGTCGACGGTGTAGGTCTTGCCGTCAAGGGCGATCAGATGCTCGTGCTCGCCCCCCTCCTGGCTCGGCGTCGCGGCCGAGATCTGGCCGGCGCGGACGACGATCCCGGAGCCGACCAGCCTGGCCATGTCATAGACGTGCAGCGGGCGGGCGCGATCGTAGGCGATCAGGTTGGTGACATCGACCAGACGATTGATCGAGCGCAGGCCGATGGCGGTCAGCCGGGTCTGGAGCCAGGCCGGCGAGGGGCCGTTCTGCACGCCCCGGATGACGCGGCCGGCGAAGACCGGGCACATCTCCGGCGAGTCGAGCCGCACCGAGATCGGCGAGGGGAAGGCGCCGCGCACCGTGGCGACGTCATAGTGTTTCAGCGTGCCGACCCCGGCGGCGGCCAGGTCGCGGGCGATGCCGGCCACACCCAGCCAGTCGGGGCGGTTGGGGGTGACCTCGAAGTCGATGACGGGCTCGGCGCCGAACAATTTGGCGACCGGCGTGCCGACGGGGATCTCGGGCGGCAGTTCCTGGATGCCGTCGCTTTCGTCGGACAGGTTCAGCTCGGAGGCCGAGCACAGCATGCCGTTGGAGACCACGCCGCGCACCGGCTTCTCGACCAGGGTGACGCCGAGGCCCGGCACATATGCGCCGATCGGGGCATAGATCGTGGTGAGCCCTGCCCGCGCGTTCGGAGCGCCGCAGACGATCTCCTTCATCCCGTCGATGGTCTCGACCTGGCAGACCTGGAGCCGGTCCGCGTTCGGGTGCCGGGTCGCCGAGACGATCTTCGCCACCGTGAACGGGGCCAGGGCGGCAGCCGGGTCGGCGACATGCTCGACCTCCAGCCCGGCCATAGTCATGGCCTCGGCGATCGCATGGACCTCGGCGTCGGTTTCCAGATGGTCCTTGAGCCAGGACAGGGTGAATTTCACGGGATCAGGCTTTCCTGGAAGTCGAAGTGAAGGCGGGCGTCAGCCGACGGCCTTGATGGCGAGGATTTCGCTGAGGATCTGTTCGTTGCCGGTGAAGCCCAGGGCGTGGAACTCGCAGTTCTGGAAGGTGCAGTTGATCACCGGGATCGCCCCGATGGCCATGTTGCGCACCGGGCGCAGGACCAGGTTGCCGATGTCGCCCTTGGACTCGCCGAAATTCACTGCGTCGAAGGTCGTGCCTGGCAGGATCAGCATGATCGCCGGGCCTTCGATGCGGCAGCCCGTGAAGCTGATGCCATCGATCATCGAACGGCCGTGGCGAAGGTGGAAGGCGAACAGGTCGTAGAGGGCCATGTCCTCGTTGACGAAGGCGCGCTTGCCGAGGTCATCGGTGATGTTCAACGGGCGGCCGAGGCCGGTCATCGGCAGGCCTTGCGCGGGATCGATGAAACTCATTGGCCGGACTCCTGAAGGCTGGACAGGCTCGGCACGCCGGCGGCGAACATCTCGCGGAACGCCTCGTGACCGACGAAGCCGACATAGAGGAAGCGGCAGCGCACGAAACGGCAGTCAGCCATGCCGATGGCGCCGGTGACCAGGTCTCCAACCGGCGCCAGCAGCAGGTTCTGCGGGCTCGAGGCCGTGCCCATGTGGCAGTCCTCGAAGACCACGTCGCCGGCCGGCAGCATGACCGCCGGGCCCTCGATCAGGCATTCGGTGAAGGTCTTGCCGCGGATCGCGTCATGACCGGCGTTCAGATGCTCGACCGAGAGGCGCGGCAGCCAGATCGATTCGCCCTCGAACGCGGTGCGGGTCACGTCGGGCGACGGGGCGGCTGCGGCAGACGGGTTGATGTCGGTCATGAGGTCAGCTCAGGCCAGAGGCCGGGTTGGGGGCGGCGAAGGCCGAGAAGCCATAGTGGGCCAGCCAACGGATGTCGGCCTCGAACATCGGCCTCAGGTCGGGCACGCCGTATTTCAGCATGGCCATGCGATCGACACCCATGCCGAAGGCGAAGCCCTGCCACTCGTCCGGGTCGATGCCGCAGGACCGCAGGACGTTGGGATGGACCATCCCGCAGCCGAGGATCTCCAGCCAGTCGTCGCCTTCGTTGAGCACCAGCTTGCCGCCGGAACGGTCGCAGCGGATGTCCATCTCGGCCGAGGGCTCGGTGAAGGGGAAGTGGTGCGGGCGGAAGCGGGCGTCGACGCCGTCCAGCTCGAAGAACCGCGCGACGAAGGTTTCGAGGGTCGTCTTCAGGTGACCCATGTGGATGTCCTTGCCGATCACCAGCCCCTCGATCTGGTGGAACATCGGGGTGTGGGTGGCGTCGGAGTCCTTACGGAAGGTGCGGCCGGGCGCGATGATGCGGATGGGCGGCGTCTGCGACATCATCGTCCGCACCTGCACAGGGCTGGTGTGGGTCCGCAGAACCTTGCGCTCGCCGGTCTCCGGGTCGGGCTTGAGGAAGAAGGTGTCGTGCATCTCCCGCGCCGGGTGTTTGGGCGGGAAATTCAGGGCCGTGAAGTTGTGGAAGTCGTCCTCGATGTCCGGGCCTTCGGCGACGGCGAACCCCATCTCGGCGAACAGGGCGATCATCTCGTCCATCACCTGCATGGTCGGATGGACCCCGCCCTTGCGACGCGGACGGGCCGGCAGGGTCAGGTCGATGTGTTCCGACTTGAGGCGGGCGTCGAGTTCGGCGGCTTCGAGCTCGGCCTTCTTCCCCGCAAGGGCGGCTGAGACCCGGTCGCGCAGGCCGTTGATCATCGGCCCCTGTTCGCGGCGCGCGTCGGGGCTCAGGGCGCCCATGCCCTTGAGCAGGCCCGAGATCGTCCCGGTCTTGCCCAGGGCCGCGACCCGCACGGCCTCGACCTCGGCGACGGTGGTCGCGGAGCCGATGGCGTTGATCAGTTCGAGTTCGAGGACGGCGAGAGGCGCTGCAGAGTCTGGCATGGTGCGGATCGTCTAGCGGTTGGGGGCGAAAGCAAAAAGCCCCCCGGCGCGAACCGGAGGGCTTTTGATCGTTCCGGCGGACCGGATCAGTCCTACTTCAGGGCTTCGCGCACCTTGGCGGCGATGTCCGAGAAGCCGACGCCGTCCATGGCGATCGCGGCCAGGACCTTGCGGTCCAGCTCGATGCCGGCCTTCGACAGGCCGTGGATGAACTGCGAGTAGGTGAAGCCTTCCTGACGGGCGGCGGCGTTGATGCGCTGGATCCACAGGGCGCGGAAGTTGCGCTTGTTGATGCGGCGGTCGCGGTAGGCGTATTGCCCGGCGCGATCAACGGCGGCCTTGGCCGTGCGGATGGTGTTCTTGCGGCGACCCGAAAAGCCCTTGGCCTGTTCGAGAACCTTCTTGTGACGGGCGTGCGATACGACGCCCCTTTTTACGCGAGCCATGATGTGTCTTCCTTCGGAAGGGCCCTAACGCTCGCGACGCGGTCGCTTGCTGCTGGAGGGCCCGAATTCAAATTCAATGCGGTGAGATCGGGTCTGATGTGCCGCCTACGCTTACGCGTACGGCATGTAGGACTTGATCTTCTTGGCGTCGGCGTCGGCCATGACCTTGGTGCCGCGGTTCTGGCGGATGTATTTGGAATTGTGGCTGATCAAGCGGTGACGCTTGCCCGCAACCCCGGACTTCACCTTGCCCGTCGCAGTGAAAGAGAAGCGCTTTTTGGCGCCCGACTTCGTCTTCAGTTTCGGCATTTTCCACTCTCTTTTGGGGCTACCGTCCGGTCGGACTACTTGAGCCCGAGGGTGGATGGTGGCCGGGATTAGGAACCGCCCAGGCATGCCTGTTAGCCCGGCGGTTCGTTACGCGAAGGCGCGGCTACTAGGGGAACCGGCGCTCAAAGGCAAGCAGAGTCTACTCTGCGGGGACGCCGGCCGTCGTCGGGCCCCGCCGCAAGGCCCGCCCCGCGTTGATGGCGATGATCGCCGCCGGGACCGTCAGGGCCGCGCCGACGAGGAAGGGCCAGCTGTGGCCGAGGCCCGAAAACAGGGCGCCGGCGACGAGAGGGCCGAAAATGCGGGCGATCGAGCCTGTGGCCATGTTCAGCCCGAGCATGGCGCCCTGACGGTCCGGCGGAGTCGCGCGCGAGATCATGGCCGAGATGTTCGGCATGGCCATCGACATGCCGCAAGCGCCCAGCGCCATGATGATCGGGATGCTCCAGCCCTGGACGACCGCCAAGGTGAAGACGCCGAGGTCGAGGGTGACGGCCGGGAACCAGGCGACGGGGGCGATGACCTGCAGCACCAGCGAGGCGCCGAATAACAGCATGCCGGTCGCCAGCACCCGGGTTTCTCCAAACTTCCTGGCCAGCTTGCCGGTGAAGACGCCCTGGTTCAGGGCCGAGACGATGCCCACGATCATGAAGCTGAGCCCGACCTCGCGGGCGCCCCAGGCGTAGCGATCCTCGGCCCACAGGCCGAACACGCTCTCCATCGCCGAGAAGCCGGCCATATAGATCAGGGTCACCAGCAGCACGCGCGACACCACCGGATCGGCCCGGGCGTCGTGCAGGCCCGACATGAACCCCGGACGGGGCACGGCCGGATCGGCCCTGGCGCGGCTCTCCTTCAGAAACACCACCACGCCGACGGCGGCGAGCGCGGCCAGGGCCGAGGCGACGAAGATCGGCAGTTGGTAGCCGATATGCCCCAGTTGCGGCTGGGTCAGGATGCCGCCGAGGCCCGGCCCTACGATAAAGCCCAGGCCGAAGGCCGCGCCGATCATCCCCATACGCCCGGCCCGCTCGGCCGGCGGGGTCACGTCGGCGACATAGCCCTGCACCGTCGAGATATTGCCGGCCCCCAGCCCTGTGAACAGCCGCACCGCCACCGCCAGCCAGATGTTCGGCACGAAGGCGAGGGCCAGATAGCCGACCGCGTTGGACACAAGCGTGATCAGAAGAACGGGCTTCCTTCCGATCCGGTCCGACAGCCTTCCCCAGAAGGGCTCGGCGAAGAACTGACCCAGGGAATAGGCCGCGAACATCACCGTGATCTGCCACGGCTCGGCATTCAGGCTCTGGGCGAAGAAGGGCAGCAGCGGCACCACCAGGCCGAACCCGACCAGGTTGATGAAGACGATCAGGAACAGCATCGCCAGCGCCGGAGCCTTGGCTTTCGGGGCGGGATCGGCGGGCGGAGAGGACATGAGGCCTTCTATCCGAGCCGTCGCCGGACCGCGAGGGACCTGATGCCAATGCCGGCAAGTGCGCGATTCACACACTCCGTACACGGATATACTTCTCTGAAACTGCTACAAAAAATTCAAGAACAGCAAAGCCTGCGTTAAGCCGCGCCCCCTATCAGCGGTTCCGCAAGGAGTGCGCATGGCCCGTATCGGCGATTTCGTGGACGCAGTGGAGCCGGTCTCGCCAGAGACGCCGGGCTCGGTGGTGTTCGACCGGTTCCAGAACGAACCCAACACCCTCGCCATCGCGGTCGTCGATCCGGAGGGCCGACCGCTCGGCCTGATCGAGCGCAACGCCTTCACCCTGAAGATGGCCGCCGAGTTCGGGCGCGCCCTCTATGCCCGCCGGCCCGTGTCCGGCCTGATGGACGCCAATCCGCCCCTGGCCGAGGCCGGGGCCAGCGCCGAGACCTTCTTCCATACCGTCGACGCCGCCGAACTGAACATGCTGTTGCGCGGCTTCATCGTGGTCGAGAACGGTCTCTATGTCGGCGTCGGCGCGGGGGTGCAGATCCTTCAGGCCGGGGCGGCCCTGTACCGGACCAAGGCCGAGGAGATGGGACTGCTGGCCCGGAACCTGGCGGTCGCCGAGGCTGAGGCCCGGGCCTCCAGCCGCGCCAAATCCGAGTTCCTGGCGGTGATGAGTCACGAGATCCGCACGCCGCTGAACGGGGTTCTGGGCGTGGCCGGCCTGCTCCAGCGCAAGCTGGAGCAGGAAGAACTGCGCCCTTATGTGGAGACCATCCTGGATTCCGGCCAGACGCTGCTGAGGCTGCTGACCGACGCACTGGACATGTCACGGGCCTCCGCCGGCATCCTGACGGTCGATCCCGCGCCCCTCCGTATCGACGGCGTCGGCGCCGATGTGGAGTCGCTGTGGCGGCCGCGCGCGGAGGAAAATGGGCTGATCCTGACCGTCGCCTGCGACACCGCCGGAGCCGACTGGGTCATGGCCGACGCCATGCGGATCAAGCAGTTGCTCAACAACCTGATCGGCAATGCACTGAAATTCACTCAGGTCGGCGAGGTCGTCGTGTCACTCGCCTCGCGCCGGGTCGATGGCGCAATCCGGCTCGACGCGATCGTCGACGACAGCGGCCCGGGCGTGCCGGATGATGCGGCCGCGACCATCTTCGAGCCCTTCAACACCGGTCAGGCCGGGCGCGAGGGCGCCGGCGCCGGGCTGGGCCTGGCCATCTGTCGCCAGATCGTCGAGCGGATGGGCGGGACGATCAGCCTGACCCGTTCGCCCCAGGGCGGGGCGCGGTTCCGGTTCTCGCTCGACCTGCCCGACTGCGGGCCCGAGACGCGCGCCGTCGCCGAGGTCGTGGCGGAGCCGACGCCGCACCAGACCCTGCATGTGCTGGTCACAGACGACAACGCCACGAACCGGTTCGTCGCCACCCGCCTGCTGGAAATGTTCGGCTGCACCCACGAGACGGCCGAGAACGGCGTCGAGGCGCTGGAGGCGGCGTCGCGCCGGCCGTTCGACCTGATCCTGATGGACATCAAGATGCCGGTGATGGACGGCGTCACCGCGACCAGGGCCATCCGCCGCCTGCCCGGCCCTGCCGGGCGCACGCCGATCCTGGCCCTGACCGCCAACGCCGATCCGCGCGACGAGGCCGACTATGTCGCCGCCGGAATGAACGGCGTGGCCCAGAAGCCCATCCAGCCGGACACCCTGCTGAACGCCATCCGTCTGGCGCTGGGGTCGACTGTCGTCGAGGCGGAAGCGGCCTAATCCGCCGGGTTGTTGGCCTGCAGGAAGTCCACCGTTTCGGTCAGCATGCGCTGGCGGGTGTCGCCGCGCGAAAGCCAGTGGTCCTCGCCCTCCAGCTCGACGAACTCGACCGGCTTGCCGGCGCGGCGCAGAGCGTTAGCCATGATCCGGCTCTGGTCGATGGGGACGACGGAATCGTCGCGACCATGCAGCAGCAGGATTGGCGCACCCGCCTGTTCCGCCAGCTTCACCGGCGAAAACTCGTCCAGCGACCGGTCGCCCAGACGGTCGGCGCCCATGAACCGGTTCCAGTAGCGCACGGTGACGTTCTCGCGCCTCGCGCCGTCCGACGCCTCTTCCTCGACCATGCGGCGCAGATCGGAGATCCCGGCCACGGAGACGGCGCACCGATAGATGTCCTGCTGAACGGTCACGCCCGCGAGCGCCGCATAGCCGCCGTAGCTGGCGCCGACGATACAGACGCGCTGCGGATCGATGAGGTCCTGTTCCGCAAGATAGCGGACGCCGTCCGACAGGTCGGTCTGCATCTTTCGACCCCACTCGCCATATCCGGCCTCCATGAAGGCATCGCCATAGCCGGTCGAGCCCCGGAAATTGGCCTGAAGCACGGCATAGCCGCGGGACGCCAGGGCCTGGCCCCACCAATCGAACCCGACGATATCGCGAGACGCCGGACCACCATGGGCCAGGACGACGAGCGGCAGGCCCCGCGCATCCTCGCGCCCCGGCGGCAGGGTCAGGAAGCCGTGAATCTGCAGTCCATCCCCAGCGGCATAGGTGATGCTGCGCACCGGGGCGACCTGATCCGGCGTGATCGCGGCATAGGCGCCGCCGGCCGGGGTGACCCGGGCCGCATCGAGATCGAGCAGGTGGTAGGAACCGGAATCGCGCGGACCGCTGGTGAAGACCACCGCCTTTTTGAGGTCGTCGCTCCAGCTGACCAGCTCAGGCGAACGGCCTGCGAATGCCCGCGCCGCCGTCTCCCACAGCTGCCGGGCCTGGGGGTCGGCGAAGGCGTAGCGACGGCCGTCGTCGTCCAGCCGTGTCGCGCCCATGAGGCGATGGGTGGCCGGATGGAACACCAGGGCCTGAGGATTGAAATCGAACCGCACGGCGCGCCAGTCGCCAGACGCCAGATTGACGTCGAAGAACTCGGCGTCCTCGCGGCCGGGCTGGCTCAGGTCGGGCCGTTCCGCGGCGAGGACGACACTGTCGCCGCTGAGGCCCAGCCCCATCAGATTGGGCTGATCGATCGGCGCCGTTGTGTCCCAGGTCTTCCGGAAGGAGCCGCCCTGACGCAGATACAGGCTCCAGGTCTGGGAGCGCGGTTCGTATTCGCTGCGGGCGATCGACTCGCCGTCGGCGCCCAGGATGTAGTCGGTGACGGCGACGCCCATGACCTCGGCCAGCCGGGCGCGGCCGGTCGCCAGATCGATACTGAAGAGGTCGGTTCGCTCCGGGTTCTCAAACGAGAAGGCGCGGACGAGAACCTGGGATCCCCCGGCGGCGTCGATGACGTCGGGGGTGCTGAACAGGGCCGGGAACAGGCCGCGCGAGTTGGCCAGCATGGCCACGATCCGGTTGGCGCCGGGGTCGTAGATCTGGCCGGAGAACAGTTCGGCGTTGAACAGGCCCAGCTGAGGCACGGTCTCGGTCTTGGAGGTGGTGATCAGGACCCGCTCTTCGCCGATCCATTCCAGATCGCGGACCTTGGCCTGGCCGACATCCACGCCGCCAATCTGGGCACGCGTTTCAAGGTCAAGCAGGACGAGCACACGCTGTTCGCCCGACACGGTGACGAAAGCCAGACGGCGGCCGGACGGCGACACTTGCACCAGCTCGAGCGACGGCAGGGCGCCATAGGCCGTGAGCGGAGCGGGCGTGGGCGGCGCCTGGGCTGCCACGGGGCTCGGCGCGACGCCGGTCAGGGCGGCGGCGAGGAAGGCCGCAAGGGCCGCACGGAAAACAGGACGCACCATGATGAGACCACCTACGCCGGAAAGACGGCCATCATCCCACGCCGGGGCGCAATCACAAGTGGTTAAGGCGACACTCCCGGCCGAAAACGAGAACCCCCTGCACCCAAACGCAAAACGCCCCGGACGATGCCGGGGCGTTGGACGCTGTAGTGACGCCGGAGCCTACTTCGGCGCCAGGATCATGATCATCTGGCGGCCTTCCATACGCGGCGCGTATTCGACCTTGGCGATCTCGTCGAAGTCGGCCTGGACCTTGTTGAGCAGCTTCATGCCCAGTTCCGGGTGAGCCATTTCGCGACCGCGGAAGCGCAGGGTCACCTTGACCTTGTCGCCCTCGTCGAAGAAGCGCGTCATGGCCTTGGTCTTCACTTCGTAGTCGTGGACGTCGATGTTGGGGCGGAGCTTGATCTCTTTCAGCTCGACGACCTTCTGGCGCTTGCGGGCCTCGGCCTTCTTCTTCTGCTCCTGGAAGCGGAACTTGCCGTAGTCGAGAATCTTGGCGACGGGCGGCTCCGACGTCGAGACGATCTGAACCAGATCCATGCCCGCCTCTTCGGCGGCCTCCAGCGCGGCGGAGGTCGGCATGACCCCCTGTTTCTCGCCGTTCTGATCAATGAGCAGAACGCGCGGGGCGCGGATATCGTGGTTCATGGGCGGGCCGTCCTTGGTGGGCGGCTGGTTCATCGGACGGCGAATGGGCGTCGTTTCCTTGTGTTTCTGAGAGCGCAGTGATGTCGCAGGGGACAGCGCACGGCATACCGCCGCGTTCCCTCACGACGCCTATATGACCGCGAACGGCCCGCGCTTCAAGGCGTGGCGGGGTCCGATGCGCCGATCCAGGTGTCGTGCAGCGCGAGGACGGCCTCGAAGACACGCTGGGTCGTCAGGGCCTCTATGGGTGCGAACTCGCCCCGGACCGGGTTGGAAGCCGCGATGGCGGTGCGGGGACCGCGTGGCCCGTACAGCCACCATTCGGTCGGCCCGAACAGGCCGAGCGTCGGCTTTCCGGCGGCGGCGGCCACATGCATGAGGCCGGAATCATTGCCGACGAACAGGGCCGCGCGATCGATCGCGGCGGCCGAGGCGAGGATGTCGCCCTTGCCCACGAAGTCGATAGCGAGGGGGCCGGCGGCTTCAAGCGCGGGGGTCGCGGGCGGCCGGTCCCCGGGTCCGCCGACGGGCATGAAGCGCCAGCCGGCGAAGCGGGGCTCGGCCTTCAGCATGTCCACCAGCTCGCCCCAGCGATCGGCGGGCCAGCTCTTGCCCGGCTGGTGGGCGATGGGGGCCAGCGCGATGATGGGACCCGGTGCGGTCGCCAGGGCCGGGTCGATGACGGCGGCGGCCTCGGCGCGGGCGAGGTCGTCGATGAACAGTTCGGGTTCGAGCGGATCCTCGGAACCCATCAGCCGCGAGATCATCTCGACCTTGGGCAGGCCTGTCTCCCAGCGGCGGCTATAGACGATGCGCCTGTCGGCCTTGAGGACATAGGCGAGAGCCGAGCCCCGGATGTCGATGACCAGGGCCCAGTGCGTGCCGAAGACCTGTCGCCACAGGTCGAGCCAGTGTCCGGCGGCCTTTTTCTTGTCCAGCACGATGACCCGTTCGACCCCCGGCGCGGAGCGGAAGAAGGGCGCGGGCGGACGACCGCAGGCGACGGTGATTTCCGCCCCCGGGACCTGCCGCGCGATCTCGCGCAGGATCCCCGACGAAATGACGCAGTCGCCGATGCGGTTGGAGGTGACGAACAGGACCTTGTTGGACGACACGCTTTATTTCCTCGTCGGCTCTTCTTTCACCGTGCACCCCGGCAAAGGCCGGGGTCCAGATGGAAGGCTGTAACGGTGAAGGCAAGAAATTCATTTCTCGACCTGGACCTCGCGTCCGTGATCTGGACCCCGGCCTTCGCCGGGGTGCACGGTGGGGAATGAGCGACATCCAACTTCTGCACCGCCCCGACGGCGAGACCCTGGCCTGGCGCCGCATCGCGGGCTTGGGTCCGACCGTGGTCTGGATCGGCGGGTTCCGCTCCGACATGGAGGGGACCAAGGCTTTGGCGCTGGAGGCGGCGGCGAAGGCGCGAGGGTGGTCCTACGTCCGGTATGACCATTTCGCCCACGGCCAGTCCTCGGGCGACTGGCGTCAGGCCACGATCGGACGCTGGCGCGAGGATGCGATCGCCCTGATCGACGCTCTGGAAGGGCCGGTCCTACCGGTCGGATCGTCGATGGGCGGCTGGGTCGCGCTTCTACTGGCGCTGGCCCGGCCTGAACGGATACAGGGCCTGGCCCTGGTCAACCCGGCCCAGGATTTCACCGAGCGGTTGATGTGGCCGTCACTGCCCGACCATGTCCGCCAGGCGATCCTCAGGGACGGCGAGGCCCTGATCGTCGAGGAGGGAACCCCTAGACAAGGATTGGGCGAATACACGCTGACGGCGCGGATGTTCGAGGAGGCGCGGGACTGGCTGTTGCTGGATGCGTCCCTTCCGATCGCGGCGCCGGTCCACATCCTTCAGGGGCGGGCTGACGCGACCGTGCCTCAGTCCCATGCCTTGGCTCTGGTCGAGCGTCTGAGCGGCGGCGATGTCCGGCTGGATCTGGTCGAGGGTGGGGATCACCGCCTGTCGACGCCGCGCGATCTGGCGCGGCTGGTCGAGGCGGTGGAGGGCCTTAGACGCCTTTAGGTCGCGAGTGCTTACGTGGCTCTGGCGGCCGGACGCAGGCCTTCGATATTGGCCTGCAGCACCGTCGGGCGACGCTCGCCGCCGGAGGCGATGATGCGGTCGATGCGGGCCTTCTCGGCGCGGAAGGCGGCCAGATCGTTACCGGCGAGGACGGTGCTCTCGTCCATGCGGATGCCGGACGGATTGATCCGTTGGCCGTTGCGCCAGAGTTCATAGTGCAGGTGCGGACCGGTCGAGGCGCCGGTCGAACCCACATAGGCGACGACCTGGCCCTGGGAGACGCGCTGGCCGGCGCGGATGCCGGCGCCGTAGCGCGAAAGGTGGCCGTAGCCCGACTCGAGGCCGTTGGCGTGACGGATGCGCAGCCAGTTGCCATAGCCGCCCCAGCGACGCGCCTCGACGACGACGCCGTCCGAGGGGGCCACGACCGGGGTGCCGGTGCCGGCGGCGAAGTCGATGCCCTGGTGCATCTTGCGATAGCCCGAAATCGGGTGGACGCGGAAACCGAAGCTGGACGAGACGCGAGCGGCGCGATCCAGCGGGGTGCGCATCATCGAGGAGCGCATGTTCTTGCCGGTGGCGTCGTAGTACTGGGCCTCACGCGCGCCGGCGGGCTGGAAGCGATAGAAGACCACGCCCTTCATCTCGGCATACAGCAGGTCGCCGGTGTCCACGGTGCGACCGGTCTCGGTGACCGAACGGTCGAACACCAGGGTAAACTCGTCGGCGGCGCGGACATCCCGGTCGAGGTCAAAGCGGTGGGCGAACAACTGGGTCGCCTTGCGGCGAACGGCGGCGTCGGCGCCCATGCGCTGGGCCGTGGCCGACAGCGAGCCGCGCACTTCGGATTTCAGGACGACAGTTTCGTGCGTCACGCGCTCCTCGAGCGCCCGCAGGCGCAGCGCGCCGTCGAAGCTGCGCGACACGGTCAGCTGACTGGCCGGGCCGGTGCGCATCGTCAGGCCGATCAGACGGGCATCGCCACGGCCGCCGCGCGGACGCGAGATGGCGGTTTCGAACCGGAGGCCGGCGCGCAGCTGGGTCAGGTCGAAGGCGTTGGAAATGGTCGCGGCGACGGCCGAGGCGTCGGCGGCGCCGATGCCGGTGCGGCGGACGGCCTGTTCGAAGGTTTCGCCGCGGCGGATCTGGACGGGAATGGCTTCGGGAGCGGTGAGCCCGGCGGGGGTCCCCGCAGCGTCGAACGCGCGGGCCTCCAGCGAGGCGATCTGCAGGGCGGTCAGTTCGGGAACGACTTCGGCCTGGGCGGGTTGATAGACTCGACCGGCGAGCATGGCCACCGTCACGGCGGCGGCGGCCGTCAGGAGATGCGGAGCGAAGCGCATCGGCTGGCGTCGCGGATCGAACTGGGCCATCGGTCCCCGGCAGAAAACGACGCCATGCGGCGCCCAGTCACACTCAAAGCAAGTATCGCGCCCAAGTCCCCCCGGCCACGACGCGCGTCCTATAACGCGCCAGCCCCAAGATGGGAAGACGGGTCGTTACAAATGATTAACCGCAGTGAATCTGGCCGGTAGTTCGAGGCGCATTTGGGTATTCCGACAGGTCACGGGACAGTCTATCGCGACGCTATGCTCGTCTGTGCTGTCGTTCCCGAATCATTGCGAGACGATCGCAGCCTTCGCTCCACTCAAAGTGACCGTGGCGCCACTCATTGTGGCGCGTTCGCAACGGTCATGTCCCGATGCGACACCTTGGGGATGCTGAGGGATGACTCAGTCCTGATCCGGGACAGCGGGGAGCGCGCGGAATGAGCGATACGCCCCCGGAGCGAAAAAGACAGGGCGGCCTTCGCCTGGGGCGCGCAATCGGGATCGGCCTGGCGATCGGGCTCATCGTCCTGTCGCTGCTGGCCGCAGTCATCTGGCTGAACCGGCGGGCGGCGGCGCGCGAGATGCTGGTCGGCTGGCTGGACCAGCGCGGCATCCAGGCGGACGTCGAGATCGAACGCCTGGAGCTGAACGGCTTCGTCGGCAGCGTCCGCATCGGCGACCAGACAAATCCGGATGTGACCATCCAGCGGGTCGAGGTCGACTACGCCCTGGGCCTGCCCTGGTCCTCGACCGGTCTCGGCGTGACCCCCAGCCGCATCCGCCTGGTCCGCCCGGTCGCGCGGGCGACGTGGAAGGACGGCGAGCTGTCGTTCGGTTCGCTGGATCCGTTGATCGAGGAGTTCATCGGCAAGCCGCCCCGCCCTGACAGCCGGGGCCCTGTCGTCATCGTCGAAACCGGCCGCCTGCGTCTCGATACGGAATACGGCCCCCTGTCGCTGCTGGCCGATGCCCGGATCGACGACGGCAAGCTGATGCGGCTGGCGGCGCGCATGCCCGCCGCCTCGCTGAAGAGCGGTGCGATCGAGGCGCGGGGTCTCGGCGGATCGCTTGACCTGACGACCACGGGCGACCGGGTCGCGCTGAACGTCGATCTCGGCGCCGAGGGGTTCGCTGCGCCAGGCCTGAGCGCCGAGGGCGCCCGCCTGTCCGGGACGGCCGAGCTTCCCTATCCCGACCTGAAGGCGCGTCGGGGCGGCGGACGCGCCACTGTTGACCTGACCCTGTCCGGCGGCCGGCTGTCCATCGGAGATGCGGCGACGGCGGGCGCGGTCCTGACCCTGATCGCGGACGGACAGGTCAGCGGCTGGATCGAGACCCTGGCCTTCAACGGAACCGCATCGACCCGACTGCGCGCGGCCAGCGTGTCCGCGCCGGGCCTGTCCGCCCGCTCGGCGGAGGGTTCCGCGACGGAGGCCCGCGTCACCCTTCAGCAAGGCGCCGACGGCCTGTCCTGGAGCGTCGAGGGGCCTGCCCGCCTGAGCGCCGCATCGGGGCAGGCGGGCGACCTGGTCCTGGGCGGCGCCGAGGCCGCCTCCTCCCGCCTGGCGCTCAGCGGCGCGGCCGGCGCCGTCGAGGCCAGCGGTCCGCTGTCGGCCCGACTGTCGCGCGCGACCTTCGGCGCCCTGGTGTTGAATCAGGCCAGCGGACGATTCGCCCTCGACTTCGCCTCCGGGCGGGCGACCGCGCTGGTGATGACCGGCGCTCTGGCCTCGGCGCGCGGCGCCTGGCCCCTGTTCGGCCCGGTCGCGGCCGACGACGTGCCGGAGCTGGCTGAGATGAAGCGGGCCCTCGGCGCTTTCGCCCTCGACATCCCGGCGCTGCGCCTGACCAGCGGCGACGCCGGTCTGGCCGTGACCCTGCCGCGCGCCGCAAGGCTGACGCCTGCCAACGGCGGCGCCCTGACCATCAGCCCGGTCGCCACGCCGATCTTCGTCGCCCGGCCCGGCGAGCGCGGCGGCGGAGCCCTGAATGTCGTGGCCACGCGCGGACAGGGGCTGCCCGAGGCGACCTTCGTCGTCCCGAACTGGCGGCTGACGGCGGGTGGGTTCGAGGCGACCCTCGCCGGCCGCGCCGCGCTCGACTTCGGCCTGGCGCGTGGACTGAACGTCCAGACCCGGGGCGTGCTGGCGACCAATGCGGGCCGCCTGACCTATGTCGCGTCCGACTGCCTGACCTTCACCGCCGAGCGGCTGGAGCTCGAGGAGAACGACGTCATGGATCTGTCCGGCGGCCTGTGCGCCTCGGGGGGGCCTCTGGTCGTGTCGCAGGACGGCCGCTGGCGCGCGGGCGGCCGGCTGACCGACGTCGCTGCGTCTGCGCCTTTCCTGGCCATGGGCTTCTCCGCCATCCAGGGCACGGCCTTCGCCACCGGCTCGAAGGCCGGTCTCGGACTGGAGGCCGTGATCGCCTCCGCCGACGTCGAGGACGCAACGCGACCCCGCCGGTTCAACCCGGTGACCGCTTCCGGTTCGGCGACCCTGGCCGAAGAGCGCTGGACCGGCGTCTTTGACCTGGCCCGCAACGACATCGTCCTCGGCAAGCTGACGCTGGCCCATGACGGAACGACCGGAGAGGGCGGCATCGTCATCGACGCACCGTCGCTCACCTTCGCCGGGGGCGGGCTCCAGCCCGCCGACCTCAGCCCGCTGGCGGCCGATTTCGTCCAGTCGCCCGCGACCGGCACGGCCGCCTTCAGCGGCCGCCTCAACTGGAGCGACGACCTGCCGGAAGGAACCAGTTCGGGCCGTCTCGTCATCCCCGGACTCGACTTCGTCAGTCCCGCCGGGGCGGTGAAGGGCCTGAGCGGAACGATCGATTTCACCAACCTGGCGCCCCTGACCACGGCATCGGACCAGTCCCTGCGCATCGCCACCCTGGAGTCGGTCGCCGACTTCACAGAGCTGGACCTGACCTTCTCTCTCGACAAGGCGGCGATCAGCGTGGCCGGCGGGGAAATCCGGGCGGCTGGCGGCACGGTCAGGGTCGAACCCTTCTCAGTGCCGCTGGACCGGCGTCCGTTCTCGGGAGTCATCGTGCTGGACCGGGTGCAGCTGGGCGAGCTGATCGCGGGCGCGGGCTTCGGCGACCGGGTAAAGCTGGACGCCGTGGTGTCCGGCCGCCTGCCCTTCACCTCCGACCCCGATGCGGGCGTGCGGATCACGGGCGGGACACTCTACGCGGCCCAACCCGGCCGCCTGGCAATCGCGCGCGAGGCCCTGTCGGACCTCGAGGCCGGCGGCGGCGGCGACGTGCCCCCGAACACCGTCGAGGATCTGGCCTATCAGGCGATGGAGAACCTCGCCTTCGACAGCCTGACCGCCGACCTCGAGTCACAGGACGAGGGCCGGCTGGGCGTGCGCTTCCACATCATGGGTCGGCACGATCCGCCGCAGCGACAGGAGCTGCGTCTCAGCCTGTCCGAACTGATCAGCCGCGAGTTCCTGAACCGGACCCTGCCCCTGCCGTCCGGCACGGGGATCAACCTGACGCTCGACACCACCTTGAACCTCAATCAGCTGGTCTCGGACCTGCTGGCCGTCAATCGGGCCAGAAACGGCGATCCTGACCCCGAGTCCGGCCCGGAACAGCCTTGACCGTTCAGAGCCCGTTCACGCGACAGGGCGCATCCCCTGTGCCAGTGAGAGCGTTGAAGACCCTGGAGACCGCCCGATGACCGCACCTTCCTCCCGCGCCGTTCGCCTCGGCCTTCTGGCCCTGGCCGCCTCGGCCATGCTGGGCGCCTGCACCCCGACGATCCGGCTGGAGGTCGCGCCGATCGAGATCTACGCCAAGCTGGACGCCGACGTGCGCGTCCGCCTCGACCGCGAGCTGCAGGACCTGCTGGCCGAAAATCCCAATCTGTTCTGATGGAAAAGAGCTTCTCCATGACCTTCCGAAAATTCTTCGTCATGGGCGCCGCCGTCGTCGCCCTGGGCGTTGCCGCGGGGGCCGCCCTCGCACAGACCCCGGCCCAGAAGTCGCTCATCGATGCGGCCAAGGTTGAAGGCGTCGTCGGCGAACAGGCCGACGGCTACCTCGGCATCCGCACCACCGCCGATCCGGAGCTCCGGAGCGCCATCACCGTCACCAACAACGCCCGCCGCCAGGTCTACGCCGCCAGCGCCGCAGATGTCGGCACCTCCACCGAGGTCGCCGCCGCCCGGATGTTCGAGAGCCAGCTCCTGCCGCGCATCTCGACGGGGCAATGGTACCGCAACGCCTCGGGCCAGTGGGTGCAACGCTAGACGAGACATCCGGAGAAACCACGCCCGGTTGATCCCCCCGCAATTTCCGGCTTAGGTCTGCGGCTTCTTCGAGGGGACCGCCCGATGACCGATACGCCCGCCGCCGCCCCCGTCGCCGGGGCCACAAAGCGCGTCGAACTCACTGTCCGCGCCCTGATCCTGGGCTGTCTGCTGGCGGTCGTGTTCACCGCGGCCAACACCTATCTGGGCCTGAAGGTCGGGTTGACCTTCGCCTCGGCCATTCCGGCGGCGGTCATCTCCATGGCCATCCTGCGGGCGTTCAAGACCTCCACCATCTGGGAGAATATGACCGTCCAGACCGTGGCCTCGGTCGGCGGGGCCATGAGCTCGATCATCTTCGTCCTGCCCGGCCTGGTCATGGTCGGCTGGTGGCTGGAGTTCCCGTTCTGGGAATCGGTGCTGATCTGCGTCTTCGGCGGCGTCCTGGGCGTCACCTTCTCCATCCCCCTGCGCCGCGCCCTCGTGGTCGAGGCCGGCCTGCCCTATCCCGAGGGCGTCGCCGCCGCCGAGGTCCTGACCGTCGGCTCGCGCGGAGCCGAACAGACCGACAGCGCCGTGCGCGAGAACAAGGCCGGCCTGCTGGTCGTCAGCACCGGCGCGATCGTCTCGGCGGGCTACGCCCTGCTGGTCGCCGGCCGGGTCTTTGCAGGCGAAGCCGCCAGGTTCATCAAGATGCCGGCGGCGCTGGGCGGCGGGGCCACGGGTCTCGGCTTCGGCATGCAATTCGCCCTGCTGGGCGCCGGCCACCTGATCGGCCTGACCGTGGGCCTGGCCCAGTTGTTCGGCCTGATCGTGGCCTGGTTCATCTTCGTGCCGATCATGACGTCGCCCGATTTCATCGCCTGGCTGTCGTCGCACGGCATCGCCTCGATCGCCTCGACCGTGCCTGTCGGCGCTTCTCCCGAGGAGCTGGCCGTAACGGTCTGGCGCAACGAGGTCCGCTTCATGGGCGCGGGCGTCATCGGCGTCGCCGCCATCTGGACCCTGATCAAACTGGCCGGTCCGCTGGTCGGCGGCCTGACCTCGGCGCTCGCCGCCAACCGCCGCCGCAACGCCGGCGAGGTGCTGGACCGCACCGAACAGGACATTCCGATCAATATCGTCGCCGGGCTGTCGGTCGCCTGCCTCATCGGCATCGGCGGCATCCTGGCCTGGTTCGCCCAGGGCAATCCGACCCTGGCGAGTTCGACCGTCCTGCTGGTCGCCGGCGGCCTCATCTATGTCGTGCTGATCGGTTTCGCCGTGGCCGCCATCTGCGGCTACATGGCCGGGCTGATCGGCTCGTCCAACAGCCCGGTGTCGGGCGTCGGCATCCTCGCCATCGTCATCGCCTCCGTGCTGATGCTGGGCGTGCTGGCCATCTCCGGCCTGCCCGCCGATCCGTCGGTCGTGGCCTTCGCCCTGATCGTGACAGCGGTCGTCTTCGCCGTCGCCGTGATCGCCAACGACAACCTTCAGGACCTCAAGACCGGCCAGCTGGTCCAGGCCACGCCCTGGCGTCAGCAGACGGCCCTGATCGTCGGCGTCATCGCCGGAGCCATCGTCATCCCCCTGATCCTCAACCTGCTGAACAAGGCCTTCGGCTTCGAGGGCGGACCCGCCGGCATCGCTGACGAGCCGCTGGCGGCCCCGCAGGCCACCCTGATCTCGGCCCTGGCGCGCGGCGTCATCGGCGGCGACCTGCGCTGGGACCTGATCGGCATCGGCGCGGTGATCGGCGTGGTCATCATCGTGCTGGACGCGGTGCTGAACGCCTCGACCAAGGGCAGGGTCAAGCTGCCGCCCCTGGCCGTCGGCATCGGCTTCTACCTGCCGGCCGCCGTGACCACGATGCTGGTCATCGGCGCCGTCTGCGGCTGGATCTACGACAAGTCCATCAAGACCACCCGCTTCGCCGACGTCGGGCGCCGCATGGGCGTCCTGCTGGCCTCGGGCCTGATTGTGGGCGAGAGCCTGTTCCTGGTCATGACCGCCGGGGTCATCGTCGGCACCGGCAATGACGCCCCCTTCGCCATGCTGCCGGAAGGCTCGACCTTCCCGGCCATGACGGCGGCCATCATCGCCTTCACCGTCCTGATCGTCGCCCTCTACGCCTGGGTGCGCGGACGCTCGGCCAAGGTCTGAGCCCGACCTCCAAAATCGAGCCGCTGAAGACGCCCGGGGTGAAAGCCCTGGGCGTCGTGCTTTTCGCTGTCCTGACGGCGCTGGCCGCCCAGATCAGCCTGCCGATGGTCCCCGTGCCGATGACGTTGCAGAGCCTCGCGGTCGGTCTGGCGGGCGGCGTGCTGGGCGCTCGCAGGGGCGTGGCGGCGATGCTGCTCTATCTCGCCGCCGCGGCCGTCGGCCTGCCGGTGCTCTCGGACGGACGAGGCGGACTGGCGGCGCTGGTCGGGCCGACGGCCGGCTATCTGGTCGGGTTTGTCCTGGCCGTCGGAGCGGTGGGCATGGCCGCGCGCCGGGGCTGGCTGACGCGGCCCGTGACAGGCATCACCATCCTGAGCGCCGCCCACCTGTTGATCCTCGGCTTCGGCGTGACGTGGCTGGCGCAGGGCATGGGCTGGACCGACGCCCTCGCCGGAGGGTTCACGCCCTTCCTTGCCGGCGCCGTCCTGAAGTCAGCGGCCGCGTGGCTGATTCTCGCCGGCCTGACGCGGGTTTCCTACTGGCGATAGAGGTCGTGGCAGGAGCCGCATGTCGTTCGCACTGCCGCCCATTCGGTGGCGGCCACAGCCGCATCGCCCGCCGCCACGGCATCACGCAGCCGTGCCGTCGCCGCCGCATAGTCCGCCGCCCGGGCTTCGAAGCCCGCGCGATCGGTCCAGATCTCCGCCTTCGCGCGCGTGCCGTCCGGCAGGCTGTCCAGGCCCGTCCCGGCCGGGAACATCGTCGGCAGGACCTGCGCCCATTTCGCCAGAGCGCCCGTGGGGAAGCCCAGGGTCTGCAGCTCCGCCCCCGAATCGAGCCCGGCCTTGATCGCCCCCATGGTGACGCCGGACATCATCAGGGACGCCTGACGCGCCGCGACGATCTCGGCTGGAGACATTGCGTCCTCGTGGGCCCCCGCCGCCCCGCCGGCGCACATCAGGGCCACAGCACCCGCCACGATCAAACGTTTCATCCGCCAACTCCAGAGTCAGGTCCGAACGCTGCTCCCCGACCCGAAGTCTGTCAAACGCTCGCCATCTTGACCCGCTATGGCGTTTCGCCCGCCCAAGCTGTAAGAGGCGCGCGCTCCCCGCATGACACCCCTAACGAGCGGCCCCCGCATTTGTCGGCCGCCTTTTCGCATTGAACGACCATGAACCTACGTAACGTCGCCATTATCGCCCACGTTGACCACGGCAAGACCACTCTGGTGGACCAGCTGCTGGCCCAGTCCGGCGTCTTCCGAGCCAACGAAGCCCAGACCGAACGGGCCATGGACTCCAACGACCAGGAGAAGGAACGCGGCATCACCATCCTGGCCAAATGCACCTCGGTGCTCTGGCACGGCAAGGCGGGCGACACGCGCATCAACATCATCGACACCCCGGGCCACGCCGACTTCGGCGGCGAGGTCGAGCGGATCCTGGGCATGGTGGACGGCTGCGTCATCCTTGTGGACGCCGAAGAGGGCGTGATGCCCCAGACCAAGTTCGTGCTGACCAAGGCGCTGAAGATGGGCCTGCGTCCGATCCTGTGCATCAACAAGGTCGACCGCGCCCACGCCGACCCGGACCGCGTCCACAATGAAGCCTTCGACCTGTTCGCCGCCATCGGCGCGACCGACGAGCAGCTGGACTTCCCCCACATCTACGCCTCGGGCCGGAACGGCTGGGCGACGATGGACATGAATGTCCCCAACGATAACCTGGCCCCGCTGTTCGACCTGATCGTCGAGCACGTCCCGCCGCCCAAGGTCGCCGAGAACAAGGACAAGCCGTTCCAGATCCTGAACGTGCTGATCGAGTCCGATCCCTTCCTGGGCCGTCTGCTGACCGGCCGTATCGAGAGCGGCAAGGCCGTTCCCGGCATGGCGATCCACGCCCTCGACCGTGACGGCAAGGAAATCGAGCGCGGCCGCATTACCAAGGTGCTGGCCTTCCGCGGCCTGAAGCGTCAGGCCGTCGAGGAGGGCGCCGAAGCAGGCGACATCGTCGCCATCGCCGGCATGTCCAAGGCCACCGTCGCCGACACCCTGTGCGCCATGGAAGTCACCGATGCGCTTCCCGCCCAGCCGATCGATCCGCCGACCATCTCCATGACCGTCTCGGTCAATGACAGCCCGCTGGCCGGTCGCGAGGGCGACAAGGTCCAGTCGCGCGTCATCCGCGACCGCCTGCTGAAGGAAGCCGAAGCCAACGTCGCCATCCGCGTGACGACCAGCGAAGGCGGCGACGCCTACGAAGTCGCCGGTCGGGGCGAACTGCAGCTGGGCGTGCTGATCGAGAACATGCGCCGCGAAGGCTTCGAGGTCTCGATCTCGCGTCCGCGCGTGGTGTTCCAGGAAGGCCCGAACGGCGAGAAGATGGAGCCGATCGAAGACGTCATGATCGATGTCGACGACGAGTTCTCGGGCGTCGTCATCGAGAAGCTGTCGGCCCGCAAGGCCGAAATGACCGACATGGGCCCGTCGGGCGCCGGCAAGACCCGCATCAGCCTCAAGGCGCCGTCACGCTCGCTCATCGGCTATCAGGGCGAGTTCCTGACCGACACGCGCGGTTCTGGCGTGCTGAACCGCGTCTTCAGCCACTATGAAGCCTACAAGGGCGAGATCGCCGGCCGCCTGAAGGGCGTGCTGGTCTCCAACTCCGACGGCGACACCGCCGCCTTCGCCCTGTGGAACCAACCCGATCAAGGGCAAGCAACTGACCAACGTCCGCGCCTCCGGCAAGGACGAGGCCGTGCGCCTGACCCCGCCGCGCCAGATGTCGCTGGAACAGGCGATCGCCTACATCGGCGACGACGAACTGGTCGAGGTCACGCCCAAGTCGATCCGTCTGCGCAAGCAGATCCTGAACCCGTCGTTCCGCAAGAAGCGCGCGCGCCCGGAGTAGCCGTCCTCCCCCATCGGGGGAGGGGACCACGAAGTGGTGGAGGGGGCTCACCGCAGACACCGCGTCTGGGGTGCCCCCCTCTCCGTCACGTCGCGAAGCCGCTCCGCGCCGCCTCCCCCGCTGGGGGAGGATTTACACTGCACATACCGGACACCCCGGATCGGCCGTGACCGCCACGACCCGACTGGTCGCCGCGAGGCCGTCGTAGAGCATCAGCCGCCCGGTCAGCGGCTCCCCCGCCCCGGTGATGATCTTGATCGCCTCCAGCGCCGCCATCGCTCCGATCACCCCGGCCAGAGCGCCCACGACACCCACCCTCGCGCAGGTTTCGGCGTCCGGCGGGCTCTCCGGCACCAGGCAGCGGTAGCAGGGCTTGCCCGCGAACACGCCGACCTGACCGGTCCAGCGGCCAAGCGCCCCGGAGACGAGCGGAACCCCTGCCGCCACGCAGGCTGCGTTGACCTGATAGCGGGTCTCGAAATCGTCGGCGCCGTCCAGCACCACATTCGCTCCGGCGATTACCGAGGCGGCGTTCTCCACTGTCAGCCGATGATTCAGCGTCTCGACGCGGACATGGGGGTTGATCGCCTCAAGCCGTCCGGCCGCCGCCTCGACTTTCGGCCGGTCGATATCGGCCGTGTTGAACAGGATCTGGCGCTGCAGGTTGGACAGGGAGACGGTGTCGCCGTCGATGATGCGCAGCGATCCGACGCCCGCGGCCGCGAGATAGAGCGCCGCCGGAGAGCCCACCCCGCCCGCGCCGACGAGGACCACGGTCGCGGCCTTCAGCCGCTGTTGGCCCGGGCCGCCGACGTCCGACAGGACCAGGTGGCGGGCGTAGCGTTCGACCTCTTCGGGGGAGAAACTCATGCGCCTCAAGTAAGCGCGAGAGGCTTCGGCGTCACGCAGCCAGTTTCAGTCCCACGATCTTCTCGGCCTGATAGCCGGTGATCCCGGCCAGATCGGCGAGGCCGACGGCGCCGACCATGGCGCGGGGGTCGTCGCACAGGGTCATCGGCTCGCAGAAAGACCGCGCGGCGATCGGCTTGTCGACCAGGACCCGCAGGCCTTTCAGGCGGCGATCTTCCGTCAGGCGCCGCAGCAACCGGTCGACATCGACGCGATGTCCCTCCATGCCCATCAGGCACCAGCCATCAAGGAACATCAGGCCGCTGGTGATGTCATCGCGACGATTGTTGCGCTCTGAGATGCCGACAATTTGAGCGATCGACAGGGTCGATACACCGGTCGATCCGACGGTTTCGGCGGCAATGATCGCGCGGTATAGCAAAGCTTAGCCTCGTTATTGTTTGTTTGGGGCCGATCATGCCCTGGTAACCCGTTACATTGCTAGAAATATGGCTCATTCCGAACGCTGTTTTCGCAGAGGCTTCGTCTTGCCCCGACGCATTTCGGTCGCCATCTGGTCGGGATGACCAAGACTTCCGACAGCTTTCCCGACTGGCACGGCACGACCATCCTGGCGGTGCGAAAGGACGGCAAGACCGTCATCGCCGGCGACGGCCAGGTCTCGATGGGGGCCACCATCGTCAAGGGCGCGGCGCGCAAGGTCCGTACCCTGGCAGGCGGCAAGGTGCTGGCAGGCTTCGCCGGGGCCACAGCGGACGCCTTCACCCTGATCGAGCGACTGGAGGCCAAGCTGGAGCAATACCCGGATCAGCTGGCCCGCGCCTGCGTCGACCTGGCCAAGGACTGGCGCACCGACCGCTACCTGCGCCGGCTCGAGGCCATGCTGCTGGTCGCCGACAAGGATGCCATCTTCACGGTCACCGGCGTCGGCGATGTGCTGGAGCCGGAATACGGCGTCGCCGCCGTCGGCTCAGGCGGCAACTACGCCCTCGCAGCCGCCCGGGCCCTGATCGACAACACCGACCTGGACGCCGAGTCGGTCGCGCGCCGGGCCATGGCCATCGCCGCTGACATCTGCGTCTACACCAACGGCAATCTGACGGTGGAGCGGCTCTAGCCTCGCCCAGGCAGCGAGGCAGAGCCTGTCCTCCAGCCGATCAGAGATCGGACCGGGGGGCGTCGAACGATAGCCACCAGGGATGAAGCCCGCTCCGGACCCTAATCAGGAATCGTCAGGCACGCGCGCCCGGGGGTTTCAGCAATTTAACGGGACATCCACGCCGATCCCGGCATGACTGAAGGCTGGAGTTTCCATGCCTCGTCTGATCGTTCTCGTCACCCTGCTGCTGGCCTTCGCCCGCCCGGTCACGGCCCAGCCGGCCGAGGCCTCGTCCATCGTGGCGGCCGAGCGCGCCTTTGCGGCCGACGGCCTGACCATGGGCGTCGACGGCTCCTTCCTGAAGTGGTCGACCGACGACGCCGTCATGATCGCCGGAGGAGCGCCGCGACTGGCGCACGACATTCTCGACCCCGCCGCCGCCTTCGATCCGGCCGCGCCGTCCCTGGTCTGGTGGCCGAACTGGGCGGGGATTTCGAAGTCCGGCGACCTGGGCTTCACCACCGGCGGGGTCGAGGTCGGCGGCGCACGCACCGGCCACTACTTCACGATCTGGAAGCGCCAGCCCGACGGCTCGTGGAAATGGGTCTATGACGGCGGGGTCGCTGCGAGCGCCGCCGATGTTCCCGGCCCCGGGACCGACCCCCTGCTGCTGCCCACCTCCATCCAGGAATCGTTCAGCCCGGATGCCGCGATGTCCGAGGTGCGCGCCGTCGAGGCCGTGCTGGCCGCCGCCGTAACGCGCGATCAGAAAGAGGCCCACCTGGCCCTGCTGGCCCCTGACGGCCGCCTCTATGTCGCCCCCCTGCCTCCAGCGATCGGCGTCGGGGCCTTCCCCGCCGCGCTCGACGCCTGGCCGCGCCGTTTCGAGTTCAGCGCCCCGTTCGGCGGCGGATCGTCGGCTGCCGGCGACATGGTCTGGACCTATGGTCGCGCCCTGTGGACCCGCGACGAAACTGCGCTCGCCGGCCACTACGTCCACCTGTGGCAGAAGCGCTCGATGGGCTGGGTGCTGGTGTTCGCCCAGATCCTGGCGGATCCGCCGCCTCCGCCCCCTCCCGCTGCGGGCTGACAGCGACTATCTGCGGACCATGACCGATCTGTCTCCCCGCGAAATCGTTTCCGAACTCGACCGTTTCATCGTCGGCCAGCACGACGCCAAGCGCGCCGTCGCCGTGGCCCTGAGGAACCGCTGGCGCAGGAAGCGTGTGCCCGACGACCTGCGCGACGAGGTCACGCCAAAGAACATCCTGATGATCGGCCCGACCGGGGTCGGCAAGACCGAGATCGCACGCCGCCTGGCCCGCCTCGCCGGCTCGCCCTTCCTGAAGGTGGAGGCGACCAAGTTCACCGAGGTCGGCTATGTCGGCCGCGACGTCGACCAGATCATGCGCGACCTGGTCGAGGCCGCCCTGGTCATGGTCCGTGACGCCCGCCGCACCGGCGTCCGCGCCAAGGCCGAGGCGGCCGCCGAGGAGCGCATCCTCGACGGTCTCGTCGGTCCGGGGGCCCAGCCGGCCACCCGCGACAGCTTCCGCAAGAAGCTCCGTGCCGGCGAAATGGACGACAAGGAGATCGAGATCCAGCTGGCCGACACCTCGTCCCCGATTCAGGGGCTGGATGTCGGCGGCGGCGGCAATGTCGGACTGCTCAACCTTTCGGACATGCTGGGCAAGCTCGGGGGCGGGCGGACCAAGTCGGTCCGCACCACGGTCAAGGACGCGGTCGCCCCGCTGGTGACGGAGGAGAGCGACAAACTGCTGGATCAGGACAGTCTGAACCGCGAGGCGCTGTTGCTGGCCGAGAACGAGGGCATCGTTTTCATCGACGAGATCGACAAGGTCGCGGGTCGTCAGGATCGCGGCGGCGCCGACGTCAGCCGCGAAGGCGTTCAGCGCGACCTCTTGCCCCTGATCGAGGGCACCACCGTCTCGACCAAATACGGACCGGTGAAGTCGGACCACGTCCTGTTCATCGCCTCGGGCGCCTTTCACGTCGCCAAGCCCTCGGACCTGCTGCCCGAGCTTCAGGGCCGATTGCCGATCCGGGTCGAGCTCAAGGCCCTGACCCGCGACGACTTCGTGCGCATCCTGACCGAGCCCGAGGCCAACCTGGTCCGCCAGAACCAGGCCTTGCTGGCGACCGAGGACGTGACGCTGACCTTCACACCGGACGCGGTCGAAGCCATGGCGGATGCTGCGGTGGCGGCGAACGGGGCGGTCGAGAACATCGGGGCGCGGAGGCTGGTGACCGTGATCGAGCGGGTGCTGGAGGAGACCTCGTTCAAGGCCTCGGACCTGTCGGGCCAGACGCTGGTCTTCGACGGCGACGCGGTGCGGGAGAAGGTCGGCGATCTGTCGAAGAATGCGGACCTCAGCCGGTTTATTCTGTGATGCCCTTCTCCCTCCCCTTCATGGGGAGGGACGACCGCGCAGCGGTCAGGGTGGGGTCCGAATCGTGAGTTCGCACCGCCGGCCGAACCCCACCCGACCTCGCTTCGCTCGGCCACCCTCCCCATGAAGGGGAGGGAGAAAGCGGACGCCTTAAATCCAGCCCGATCCGTGCTATAAGGCGCATTCCCCTTCACCCAGGATCACCGCCCGTGAGCGTTACGCTCGACCTGTCGCGCACCTCTGCCCCGGCCAAACCAGCCCCCGTCAACCTCAGCGGTCTGACGCGCACGGGCCTGCGCCAGGCGCTGATCGACGCCGACATCTGCCCGCCCGAGAAGGCGAAGATGCGCGCGTCGCAGGTGTGGAGCTGGATCCACCACTATGGCGTCACCGACTTCGCAGCGATGACCAACATCGCCCGCACGGCCCAGGAAGCCATGGCCGCCGCCTTCACCCTGGCCCGGCCCGAGATCGTCGAGCGTCAGGTCTCCGCCGACGGCACGCGCAAATGGCTGATCCGCACCGCGCCGGGCATCGAGATCGAGACGGTCTATATCCCTGACGTCGGTCGCGCAGGCGCCCTGTGCGTCTCGTCCCAGGTCGGCTGCACCCTGAACTGCACCTTCTGCCACACGGGCACCCAGGCCCTGGTGCGCAACCTGACCGCCGCCGAGATCGTGGCCCAGGTCCAGGTCGCCCGCGACGACCTGAACGAATGGCCGTCGCCCAGGGAAGACCGCCGCCTGTCGAACATCGTCTTCATGGGCATGGGCGAGCCGCTGTACAATCTCGACCACGTCGCCGACGCGATCGACATCATCTCGGACAACGAGGGCATCGCCCTGTCGCGCCGCCGGATCACGGTCTCAACCTCGGGCGTCGTGCCCCAGCTCGACCCGCTCGGAACCCGCACCCAGGCCATGCTGGCGATCAGCCTGCACGCCACCAACGACGCCCTGCGCGACGTCCTGGTGCCGCTGAACAAGAAATACAATCTCGAAGCCCTGATGGCCGGCATCCGCGCCTATCCGGGCCTGTCCAACGCGCGGCGCGTGACCTTCGAATATGTGATGCTGAAGGGCGTCAATGACAGCCCCGACGAGGCCCGCGCCCTGTTGAAGCTGATCGAGGGCCTCCCGGCCAAGGTCAACCTGATCCCGTTCAACCCCTGGCCCGGCACGGACTACGAGTGTTCGGACTGGAAGACGATCGAACGGTTCGCCGCCATCCTCAACAAGGCCGGCTACGCCTCGCCGATCCGCACCCCGCGCGGCCGCGACATCCTCGCCGCCTGCGGCCAGCTGAAGTCCGAAAGCGAAAAGGTCAGGGCGTCGACGCTCAGGAAGGCCGAGCAGGCGGCAGCCTGAGCGCGCCTGCAATGACCGCCAATCGCGACATGGCTGAAACCGCAATCTCAGGGCGGAAACAAGCGGCGGTGAACGGCAATCTTTTGGCGACGTGAACCGCCGATACCGCCAATGCGCCAGCCAACACCGCCGTTCGCGCAAAGCGCGGCGCCTGGCCTGGAGCAGGATCGGCATCAGCGACAATCGGCCGGTGATCTTTTCGGTCGCTGCGGTGTTAAGCCGCCACCTCCTCTGCGGATACGCACCATGACCCATCGCCTTCTCCGAACCGCTCCCGTGATCCTTGCAGGCGCGTTCGCCCTCGCCGCCTGCCAGACGGCCCCTGTGGCCGACGGCGGCTTCCTGCAGAGCTATGACAGCCTGCAGACCAAGGAGGGCACCCTCCGCGTTTCGATCCGGGATCGGCGCGACGACACGGCGGCCCAGGCCATCGAACGCGTCTTCGTCGAGCCCTCGGTCCTGACCGCCGGCGCGGCTGACGGCATCGCGCCGGCCGATGTGGCGATGGTGCTGGGCGAGGTGGATCGTCAGGTCTGCTACGAAATCAGCGAGCGGTTCACCGTCCTGGCCGCGCCCGCCCCCGACGCCGCGCGCGTCCGCGCCGCCGTCACGCGGATCGTTCCGACCGAGCCGACGGGTTCGGGCGCGGCGGCGGTCGCCAACTTCTTCATTCCCGGCCCGATCGGCGTACGTGCGCCCGGCACGACCGGAACCCTGGCCGCCGAGGCCGAGCTGATCGCTGTCGGCGGGACCCAGGTCGCGGCCCTGGCCTGGGCCCGCTCGGCCAATGTCGTGGGCATGGACACGCCGTCCCTGTCGCGGGTCGGCGACGCCCTGCAGTTCGCTGAATTGTTCGGAGACCAGGTCGGCGACAGTTTCGCGCCCAGGGATCGCAAGGTGCGCGACATCGCCACGCCCGATCCCTGCGAACGCTTCGGCCCCCGCAACCAGCCGGGCGGCTTCATCACGCGGGCGGTCACCGGCCTCTATGTGCCCCAGACCCAGGGCGTCAGGCCACAGACGCCGCAGTAGCCGGACGATTCCTCCCCCGGCGGGGGAGGAACAAGCTGCGGTCAGCTCCGGTAGTCGCCGTTGATCTCGATGTAGCCCTTGGTCAGGTCGCAGGTCCAGACGGTGGCGGAGGCGCGGCCGGAACCGACGTCGACGCTGATGTCGATCTCGGCGTTCTTCATATAGGCGCTCATCTTCGCCTCGTCGTAGGTCGGGGAGACCGCGCCGTCGACGGCGGCGACATGGGGGCCGAAGCGGATGGCGAGGCGGTCGCGGTCGACCGGCTCATCGGTCTTGCCGACGGCCATGACGACCCGGCCCCAGTTGGCGTCCTCGCCGGCGATGGCCGTCTTGACCAGGGGGCTGTCGGCGATCGACTTGGCGAGCTTGCGGGCAGAGGCGGGCGAGGCCGCGCCGTCAACGGTGACGCGGACGAACTTGGTCGCCCCCTCGCCGTCCCGGACCAGCTGGTGGGCGAGGTCGAGCATGACCTTGTCGAGGGCGGCCGAAAAGTCCTTCAGGCGGCGGTCGCCGACCCGGCCGATGCGCGGCGCGCCCGAGGCCCCGGTGGCGAACAGCAGGCAGGTGTCGTTGGTCGAGGTGTCGCCGTCGACGGTGACGCTGTTGAAGGTCGTGCGGACGTGCAGGCCCAGAAGCGCCCGCAGCACGGTCGGGTGGATGCTGGCGTCGGTGACGATGAAGCCCAGCATGGTCGCCATGTCGGGCGCGATCATGCCCGAGCCCTTGGCGATGCCGGCGATGCGGACCTTGAAGCCGTCGATGGTCGCCTCGGCATAGGATCCCTTGGGGAAGGTATCCGTGGTCATGATGCCGCGACCGGCGGCGGCCCACTGCGCCGTGGGCGGGACGTCGGAATCGAGCTTCGTCTCCACCTCCTGCAGCCGGGCGGCGATTTTCTTGTCGTCCAGCAGGACGCCGATCACGCCGGTTGAGGCCAGCATGACGTCGCGCTGGCGACAGCCGAACCGCTTGGCGACCTCGGAAGCCGTGCGGCGGGCGGCGTCGGCTCCGGCCTTGCCGGTGAAGGCGTTGGCGCAGCCGGCGTTGACCACCAGGGCCCGGACGTCGAGCCCGCCTCCGGGCGCGTCGAGTTGTCGACGGCACCAGTCCACCGGAGCCGAGCCGACCTTGTGGCGGGTGAAGACGCCGGCGCAGGTCGTGCCGCGGGCGAAACGGAAGACCGTCAGGTCGTCGCGCTCATGCTTGTAGAAGCCCGCGCGGGCGGTGGTGATCTCGACCCCGCCGATGGGCGGAATGGCCGGGAAGGGCACGGCCAGCGGCGAGATTGTGAGGCCGGGTTTGCCGGGGGCGGCGGGCG
Source organism: Brevundimonas subvibrioides (assembly GCF_002280785.1). GTDB lineage: Bacteria > Pseudomonadota > Alphaproteobacteria > Caulobacterales > Caulobacteraceae > Brevundimonas > Brevundimonas subvibrioides_B. The sequence goes on along the minus strand of NZ_NCEQ01000014.1, from coordinate 6,700 downwards.
GCGTCGTGACCGGCTGCGGCTGGGTGGCGCGCTTGATGGCCGAGGCCAGCGGGTCGAGGGCCTTTTCGATGGCGTGCTCGATGGCCTTGCCGGTCGAGCCGGGCTTCTTCGCGTCGTTGCTCACCGGGCGGCGGCTTTCGCAGGGGTCGCTGTGGACGGGGCGGCGGGCGTGGGCGTCGCGACCGGCGCGACCGCGGGCGCCGGGGCCGTCGCGGTCGGGGCCGTCGGGGTCGGGCCGGCCGCAGCCGCTGCGGAGGCCGGTTCCTGGGGCGCGCCGCTCTCGGCGGCCAGCAGCACGTCGACCTTCGCCTTGCCGCGCAGTTCCTCAAGCAGCTGACGCACGCCTTCATAGGTCAGGTAACGGACGATCTGGGGCCGGGCCTGATCGAGCGTCGGCGGGCTCTCGCGGCGGCGGTCCTCGACCCGCAGGACGGCCCAGCCGCCCTCCGTCTGGAACGGCCCTACGGTCGAGCCGGCGGCGGCGTCACGCAGAGCGTTGGCATAGGCCTGGGGCATGACGTCAGCGGTGGAATAGCCGAGGTCTCCGCCGGAGAACCGGGTCGCCTCGTCGATGGAGCGTTCCTGGGCCACGGCCTCGAAGCTGGAGCCCTGGCCCAGGATGCCGATGACGGCGTCGGCCTCGGGCTTCGTCCGCGACAGGATCAGGCGGACCCGGATCTCCTCAGAGGTGCGGGCGAGGCGAAGTTGCTCCTGGTAGAGGGTCTGGACGGCCTGGTCCGAGATGGCGCCGTTGACGACGTTCTCCACCAGCATGTCGCCGAGGATGCGCTCGCGAGTCGCCTCCAGCCGGCGCTGCGCCAGGGCGGAGTTGTCCAGGCCGCGGCGTTCGGCCTCGCGGGCCAGCAGCTTCTGGTCGATGACCTCGTCCAGCACCCGGCGGAACAGGTCCGAGGTGACGTCAAGGGGCTCGCCCTCGCCGACCAGACCCTGGGCCACCGCCTCGCGCTTGACGTCGGAGGCCCAGATGGTCTGGTCCTGCACCTTGGCGACGGCCCGGTCGCCCGGTTCCGGCGCGCGATCGTCGCCCCCGCCGCGCCCGCAGGCCGCCAACGTCAGGACCAGCGCGAGGCCGAAGAAAACCAAAGGGTTGCGCGAATGTCGCATCGGACGCTCCGTCCCGCGTGAAGGGGTCCAAACGCCGGGCCGCAAAGCCCCTCGCGTTGACAGGGGTATGGCCGGTGCTTAAGTCCCGCCTGCGCCCAAGTCGAGGGGTTTTCGATCGTATGCGCGGCGTGTTTCGCCGCCTTGCCCGGCAGCCCCTCTCGCGGCGTCTCATCGCCGCCCCTCATGGGCAAATTCCAGAGCTCTAGACCGCTCGATCGCCACCGGATCGCCCATGCTCGGCTTCGCCAAGAAATTTTTCGGCTCTTCCAACGACCGCAAGGTCAAGGACTTCATGAGCCGGGTCCAGAAGATCAACGATCTGGAGCCGAAATTCGCCGCCCTGTCTGACGACGAGCTGCGGATGATGACGCAGACCTTCAAGGACCGGGTCGCGGCCGGCGAGACGCTGGACAAGATCATGAACGAGGCCTTCGCCGTGTCGCGCGAAGCCTCCAAACGTGTCCTGGGCCAGCGCCAGTACGACGTGCAGCTGACCGGCGGCATGATCCTGCACGACGGCGGCATCGCCGAGATGCGCACCGGCGAGGGCAAAACCCTGGTCGCCGTGGCCCCGGTGTATCTGAACGCCCTGTCCGGCAAGGGCGTCCACGTCATTACCGTGAACGACTATCTGGCCCGCCGCGACGCCGAGTGGATGGGGCGCGTCTATCGCTTCCTGGGCCTGGAAGTGGGCGTCATCGTCAACGGTCTGTCGTCCGGTCAGCGTCAGGCCTCCTACGCCGCCGACATCACCTACGGCACCAACAACGAATTCGGTTTCGACTATCTGCGCGACAACCTGGTCTATGACCGCAAGGAGATGGTGCAGCGTCCGCACCATTTCGCCATCGTCGACGAGGTCGACTCCATCCTGATCGACGAGGCGCGCACGCCCCTGATCATCTCGGGCCCGACCGAGGACCGGTCTGACCTCTACAAGATCTGCGACACCCTGATCAAAGAACTGATCAAGGACACCTCGACCTTCGACCTCGACGAGAAGCAGCGTCAGGCCCTGCTGACCGAAGAGGGGTCCGAACAGGTCGAGCTGCTGCTGGAAGCCGGCGGCCATTTCGCCGAGGACACGACGGGCCTGTACGACGCGGCCAACATCAGCCTGGTGCATCACGTCAACCAGGCCCTGCGCGCCAACACCCTGTACCAGAAGGACAAGGACTACATCATCAAGGCCGGCGAGGTCGTCCTGATCGATGAGTTCACCGGCCGGATGATGACCGGACGCCGCCTGTCCGAGGGCCTCCACCAGGCCATCGAGGCCAAGGAGGACGTCAAGATCATGCCCGAGAACCAGACCCTGGCCTCGGTGACGATCCAGAACTATTTCCGCCTCTACGAAAAGCTGTCCGGCATGACCGGCACGGCTGCGACCGAGGCCCAGGAATTCCTCGACATCTACAAGATGGACGTCCTGGAAGTGCCGACCAACCGCCCGGTCCTGCGCATCGACTATGACGACGAGGTCTACCGGACCTATGCCGAGAAGAACCTGGCCATCGCCCAGCAGATCGCCGACTGCCGCGAGCGCGGCCAGCCGATCCTGGTCGGCACGGTCTCGATCGAGAAGTCCGAACAGCTCTCGGCCCTGCTCGACAAGTACGAGCACAAGGTCGAGATCTCGCGCACGCTGAAGAAGGAATTCGTCGGCAAGGACAAGGAGGCCGCCAAGGTCGGCGACGCCGCCTACGACATCAAATACGAGACCAGGTTCAAGGGCATCCCGCACAACGTCCTGAACGCCCGCCAGCACGAGCAGGAGGCCTTCATCGTGGCCGACGCCGGCCTGCCGGGCGCGGTGACCATCGCCACCAACATGGCCGGTCGCGGCACCGACATCCAGCTGGGGGGCAACCTCGAGATGCGTCTCGAGAAATACCGTCTCGACCAGCGTAACCTGGCCGTCGAGGTGACGCCGGAGATGCTGAAGGTCGAGGAGGCCCGACTGAAGGCCGACATCGCCGTCCAGAAGAAGATCGCCCTGGACGCCGGCGGCCTGTTCGTCCTCGGCACCGAGCGCCATGAAAGCCGCCGCATCGACAACCAGCTGCGCGGCCGGACCGGCCGTCAGGGCGACCCCGGAACGTCGAAATTCTACCTGTCGTGCGAGGACGACCTGCTGCGCATCTTCGCCGGCGATCGTCTGGACGCGATCATGCGCAGCTTCGGCGTGGCCGAGGGCGAGGCCATCAGCCACCCGTGGCTGAACCGCGCCGTCGAGACCGCCCAGAAGCGCGTCGAGACCCGCAACTACGACATCCGCAAGAATCTGCTGAAATACGACGACGTCGTGAACGACCAGCGCAAGGCCGTGTTCGAACAGCGCCAGGAGTTCATGGACTCCACAGACCTGTCGGAACTGGTCGGCGAGTTCCGCCGCGACGTGGTCACCGACCTGGTCGACCGCTTCATGCCGCCCAAGGCCTATGCCGAACAGTGGGACATCGACGGCCTTGACGAGAAGGTGAAGTCCACGCTGGGTCTCGACCTGCCGCTGCACGACTGGGCCGCCGAGGAAGGCGTGTCGAACGAGGAGGTCGAGGAGCGTATCCAGGCCGCCGCCGAGGCGCGCGCCGCCGATCGACTCGCGCAACTGGGCGAGACCCAGACCCGGGGACTGGAAAAGCAGTTCCTGATGCAGATGATCGACATGCAGTGGCGCGAGCATCTGGTGCATCTGGACCATCTGCGCGGCGTGATCGGCCTGCGCGGCTACGGCCAGCGCGATCCGCTGAACGAGTACAAGACCGAGGCCTTCTCGCTGTTCGAGACCCTGCTGCACGAGCTGCGCCACAATGTGACGCGCTGGCTGATGACGGTGGAGTTCCGCTTCGAGGCCCCGCCGCCGATGGACATGCCCGAGTTCCAGGAAATCCACCTGAACCCCGGCACCGGCGTCAACGAGATGGCCGATCCACTGGCCCAGAACCCCGAGGGGCAGCTGACCGGCGACGCCCGTTCGCGCCTGCCCGTCGAGCTTCTGCCGGCCGGCTGGGAACGCACGCCCCGCAACGCCGACTGCCCCTGCCGCTCGGGCCGCAAGTTCAAGCACTGCCACGGGGCGCTGGTTTAAGGGCGTTAACGCGAGCGACGCCGTCGCTCGCTGCTTGAGCGCGGGCCTGGTCTGGGGGAAGAGGGGAGATGACCTACAAACACCTCTTCTCCCGCGCCCTCGCCCTCGATCCCGAGCGGCTGCATTTCGCGGCGCATAGCCACCACCTGTGGCCGGACGCCTCGTTCGACGGACAGGTGCGGGCCTGGGTCGAGGCCAACCATTTCGCCGACCGCAAATGGGATTTGATCTTCGGCGAGGTCGTGCCTGAGGCGCAGAGACATATCGCCAGGGAGCTGGGACTGCCGGACCCGGAGACGGTGGTCTTCGCGCCGAACACCCACGACTTCCTGATCCGCATCTTCTCCGGCTGGGAGACGAAGCCCGTCCGCATCCTGACCACGGACGGCGAATTCCACGCCTTCCGCCGTCAGGCCGAGCGCTGGGAGGAGAGCGGCGACGCCGTCGTCGCGCGCGTGCCGCTGGAGCCGTTCGAGACCTTCGACGCCCGCTTCACGGCGGCGGCGCAGGCGGGCGGTCACGACGTGATCGTGGTCAGCCAGGTCTTCTTCAAGACGGGCCAGGCCATTGGCTGCATCGACGACCTGGCGGCGCTGGCGAAACCGGAAGGGCCGTGGGTGATCGTCGACAGCTATCACGGCTTCATGGCCACGCCGACGGACCTGTCGGCCGTGGCGGACAAGATCTTCTACGTTGGCGGCGGCTACAAATACGCCATGACGGGCGAGGGCGCAGGCTTCCTGCACGCGCCGGCCGGCTTCTGCGAGCGGCCCGTGGCGACCGGCTGGTTCGCCGAGTTCGGCAATCTGATGGGGCCGCCCGAGGGCGTTCAGTACCGGGGCGATGCGGGGCGGTTCTGGGGCGCGACGTTCGATGCGACTCCGCTGTACCGGTTCAACGGCGTGCGGCGGATGCTGGACGAACAGGGGCTGACCACGGCCGCCGTCTCGGCCCACGCCGATCGGTTGCAGGCGCGGTTCGCCCGGGCCCTGGCGGCCGGAGAGTGCGGCGCCCTGGGCGAGGCCGAGGTGTTGAACCCGATCATGGGCGACAACCGGCCGCGCGCCCGGTTCCTGGCCCTGAAGCACAGGGACGCCCAGCGCTGGCGAGCCGATCTGCTGGCCGCCAATGTCGTCACCGACGTGCGCGACGAGGTGATCCGCTTCGGCTTCGGCCTCTACCAGACCGACGAGGACGTCGAGCGTCTGATCGGCGTCTGCAAACGCCTGTTCTGACGGCCGCCTAGAAGAAGGTCGTGTCTTCCTGCTGCGTCGCTTGCGGCGGAGCGGCCGGCGTGGTGCGCGGCGGCGTGGTCGGGCGGGCAGGAGCGGTTCCGGGCGCCGCGCCCGGCCGTGCCGTCCCCGGCAGGGGCGGGATCGCCTCCCCGGCGGGCGGGATCGGCCCCAGGGTCGGATAGGGCAGGCTTTCCGGCGTGCCGTCGCCGGGTGTCGGGACGGTGGGCGGGATGGCCGGGCCGGGTTCTCCAAGGCCTGCCGGGGCGACCACGTCAGGGGCCGAGAAGTCGTCGCGGATGAAGGCCCAGGACCGGCTGTCAGCGCAGGCGCAGGCCTTCATGAAGCCGTCCCGGTCGCGCCAGATCACCAGGGGATAGCCGGTCGGGGCGCCCGCATCGCGCAGCAGCGCGTTCAGCCGGGTGACGAACTGGCGGCTGGCCTCGACCACGGCGGAGCGGGCCAGGTTGCCATCGGCCGCCGGAATGCCCGCCGCCGTCCAGTTGCGTGACGGGGTGGCGGTCCAGCGCTGATAGAGGCTCCAGTCGCGGCTCAGCCACAGCTCGGCCACCGTGGCCCGTTCGGCGGGGGTCGACTGGACCTGACCCTCGCGCTCCGGGCGGGCGAAGACGACGACGCGGGCCTCCACGCCGCCGGCACGCAGCTTCTCAGTCTCTTCCCGCTCGTAGCGCTGGGTGGAGGCGCTGTCGCGATAGCCGATGATGTAGAGGGGTTCGCCCCCGCCGCCGCCGGACACCCACGAGGCCTCGTCCAGCAGGCGCTGGATTTCGGCCTGGTTCCGGGTGATCGTGACCGGCTGGAACCGGGCGTAGAAATTCCAGTAGGCCCAGTAGCCTCCGCCGGCCAGGGCCAGGCCGATGACCACCGCCAGGGCGGACCAGATCAGAAAGCGACGCATGCGGGGGAGCGCTCCAGCTTCAGCTTGTCGGCGAGACCAAGCTTAACACCGAATTGCGTCGCCTGCTCTATTCCTCCCCCATCGGGGGAGGGGGGACCGCGCCTTCGCGGTGGAGGGGGCCGGCTCCAGACACCGAATTCGGAATGAGCCCCCTCCGTCTCTACGCTGCGCTTCGAGCCACCTCCCCCGACGGGGGGAGGAATGGATCACCCCATGGTCGGGATCACGAACGAACTGTCCGCATGTTCCAGCTCCGAGTCCGGCCAGCGGGCGGTGATGGTCTTGACCTTGGTCCAGAACTTCACGCCTTCCATGCCGTGCTGGTTGGTGTCGCCG
>NZ_NCEQ01000013.1 GCF_002280785.1 Brevundimonas subvibrioides | reverse complement strand
GGGGCCACATCGGTTCCGGGCGACCGCCCGGGCTCCGTCGACTTCCCCACCCGTTCACAGCGGAAGAACGATGACTCACGTCCAGTCTTCTCCCTCCCCTCGGGGGAGGGTGGTCAGAGCCGAAGGCGGAGACCGGGTGGGGGCGGCAAGGCAAACCCCCGCAACCCTGCATCCGCAACACCCTGCCGCCCCCACCCCGTCGCTGCGCGACGACCCTCCCCAAGGGGAGGGAAAACGCACCGTGCACCTCCGGTTCACCTGCGTTCATCGCCGCCTTGTGACGGTTCGATTATCCATAAGGCTTGTCCGGTCTTGCCCGGCGTGCTGCTTATGCCGGCTTGTGCGCGTCCGTTCGGCGCGATGTTAGGGAGTGGGCGGTTGATCAAGACCGACGAGGGAGCCGCAAAAGGGCTTCGACGACTTGTGAACAGTGCAGGAGGTCAGGCGTGAACATCGTCATCCTTCTGGGGGTGATCATCACCCTGGCGACCGGGCTTCCGGTCCTGCTTCAGATCCTCAAGACCCACCCCAAGGGGCTGCTGGTCTGCTTCTTCGCCGAGATGTGGGAACGGTTCTCCTTCTACGGCATGCGCGGTCTGCTGATCTTCTATCTGACCCAGCATTTCCTGTTCGATGACGGTTTCGCCTCGGGCCAGTACGGCTCCTACGCCTCCCTCGTTTACCTGTTGCCGCTGATCGGCGGCATCGTGGCCGACCGTTACATCGGCACGCGCAAGGCGATCATGTTCGGGGCGGTCCTGCTGGTCGCCGGTCACGGCATGATGGCCTTCGAGGGCAATCCCGCGACCCAGAGCCTGACCTATGGCGGCGCCGTCTATGAGATCCAGATCGACGGACGCGGCGAAACCCAGACGTCCCAGGTCGTGGTCGGCGGACAGCCGTACCACTTCACCCCCGCCGACGGCGGCGGCCTGACCATCACCGACCTGCCGGCCGGATCGGTCGTCCCCGGCACGCTCGCCGAAGGCAGCTACGAGCTGACCGCCGCGCGCGATCCGATGGGCGTCAACATCTTCTACCTGTCCCTGTCCCTGATCATCATGGGCGTCGGCTTCCTGAAGCCGAACATCTCGACCCTGGTCGGACAGCTCTATCCGCAAGGCGATCCACGTCGGGATTCCGGCTTCACCCTCTACTACTACGGCATCAATCTGGGGGCCTTCTGGGCCGCCGTGCTGTGCGGACTGCTGGGCCAGCGTTTCGGCTGGAGCTGGGGCTTCGGCCTGGCCGGCATCGGCATGTTCGCCGGCCTGATCGTCTTCTGGCTGGGCAAGCCCCTGCTTCAGGGCAAGGGCGAAAGCCCGTTCCCCGACCTGATCAAGAAGCCCGTCCTGGGTCCGATCAACCGCGAGGGGCTGATCTATATCCTGGGCTTCGTCGGCGTCGCGGCCCTGTGGTTCATCGTTCCGAACCACCAATTGGTCGGAACAGGCCTGATCCTCTCGACGATCGCCTCGCTGGCCTTCATCACCTGGTTCATCGTCTTCAAGCTCAAGGGCGACAAGGTCGCGCGTGAGCGGATGATGCTGGCCATGGTCCTGGTGTTCGGCTCGGTGATCTTCTTCACCCTGTTCGAACAGGCGGGCACGTCGCTGAACCTGTTCGCCGACCGCAACGTCGACCTGTCCCTGACCAGCCAGGCCTACACCTTCCTCGGCATCCCGGTGGGCTCGCCGGACCAGGTGGCCGCCGCGGGCTTCTCGACCTCCCAGTGGTGGGGCTGGATCGACACCTCGATGTCGGCCTCCCAGACCCAGTCGTTCAACGCGGGCTTCATCCTGATCTTCGCGCCGGTCTTCGCGGCGCTGTGGGTCTGGCTGGCCAAACGCAAGATGGACCCCAACCCGGTGGTCAAGTTCGGCCTGGGCATCATCCAGGTCGGCCTCGGCTTCCTGATCGTGGTCTGGGGCGCCCAGTCGGGCCTGGTGGACGACGCCTTCCGCACCCCGATCGTGCTGCTGGCGCTGCTCTACATGTTCCACACCCTGGGCGAGTTGTTCCTGTCGCCGGTCGGACTGTCGGAGATCACCAAGCTGTCGGTGCCGGCCATCGTCAGCTTCATGATGGCCGTCTGGTTCATGGCGTCTTCGATCGCCCACTTCGTCGGCGGCATCATCGCGGGCGCCGCCGGGACCGAAACCGTCGGAGGCCAGGTGCTGGATCCCGAGGTGGCGCTGAACACGTCCCTGGCGTCCTTCAACCTGTTGGGCCTGTGGGGCGTCGGCATCGGCGTCGCCTTCATCGTCGCCAGCGTCTTCATCTCGAAATGGTCGAACGGCGTGAATGACCCGGACAACCACCCGGGTCCGACCCTGACGGACGCGGGTCGCGAGGACGGCAACGTCGCTCGCCCCGGAGCCACCACGACGGGCTGACCGCCTGTCGGCAAGACAAAGGGCGGCGTCCTCGCGGGCGTCGCCCTTTTTCATGCAAGGAGCCAGGAATTAATTCGTTCCACGGCCCTTGTGTCGCGAAGCCGGGCCGCCATCTGTCGTGGCGATCTTTGACATCGCCAGCCGACAGGCCTGCCGACCCGGAGGTTGACCCTAAAGGGTCTTGCGAATCTGGATGAACAGCCAGGGGCTCATCCTCGTGCCCCGCTCCTCGCGGAACGAAAGAGGGGCGCTGTTGCGCGGGCCGGAATAGATGAGGCGTTCGCGGCGCTGCTCCCGGTCGGTGGCGTTGCCCAGGTCGACACGGACGGTCAGGTCGGACCGGGGCTTCCACTGGCCGTAGACGGTCACGAACGGTTCTTCCTCGATGTTGCGCACTTCGCGGATCCGGTACTGGACCGGGTCGTCGAGATTGCAGCCGTGCTGGAACCCATAGGACCAGCGGCCGCCCCCCAGATCCTGGTTGAAGTCGATGCCGCACCCGAAGGCGATCTGGCCCGAGAAGCGGCGCCCTTCGCCGGTCAGAGGGTCCGTCACGCTGGACTGGGAGACGGTGGCCCTGGCCACCATGCGGGCATTGGGCAGGCCCAGCCGATCCATTGGCAGCGTGACCGCAATCTGCTGATAGCTGGACGAACCATCGCCGATATTGCCGACGGCCTCGAAGCCGCCGGTCAGGGGGATGACGTCGATCAGGTCTTCCCAGCGCTTGAACTGGGCCGTCAGGGTCAGGGCGCCTTCGCCCCAGAAACGGCGCTCGTAGACGGCTTCCAGGACCCAGGCCTTGGCCGGCTCCAGTTCGGGGTTGCCGCCCTCGACCTGGTTCAGATCGACGTCGGCCGAGGCGACGAAGTCGCCGAAGTCGAGCTGGCCGATCTCGCGTTCGACGCGCAGACGCAACTGGTGGTCGGCGACCGGGGACCAGGTCACCTGCAGGCGCGGCTTGGGATAGACGAAGGTCCTGGTCAGGTCGCTGTCGCCCGACTGGCTGATCTCCGACACCTCGACCCGCAGGGCCGCCTCGACGGTCAGGCTTGGATCGGGCCGCCAGGTCGTCTGGCCGAAGACCTCGCCGCGCAACTCCTCGACCTTCACCGAGGCGGAGGGCAGGGGCACGGGGACGCCGTTCTCGACATAGGCCGTGGCGCTGTCGAGGAAGTTGTAGGCCGCCTCGCCCCCGCCTTCGAGGGCCCAGCGATCTGACGGGCGGAAGCGCAGGACGGCCCGGCCGATGGTTTCACCGGCTGTTCCTTCGCCACCGAAGGCGACGCCGTTCAGGCCTGAGAAGGAGCGCGATTCGTCGTTGTCGACCTCGTAGCGCTGCAGACCGGTCAGTTCGAGCTCCGCGCGCTCGCCCAGGGCACGCGCCCAGTTGAGGCCCAGTTCCGCCTCGACCTCGTCGCCTTCGTTCTCGACCCTCTCGTTCCGGCCGGCTCCGGTGCGGATCAAGGTGTCGATCGCGTTTTCAGCCTTGTTCCAGCCCAGCACGCCGTTGACCCTCAACCGGCCGCCGCGGGTCAGTCCCTGCCAGGCGGCTGTGCCCCGCACGTTGCGGAACCGGTCCCAGCGGTCGAGATCGGCGGTCTGGATCGGGACGCCCGCCGCGTTGTAGCGACGACGATAGCCGTCGCCCGTGTCGTCGGTCCTGTCTGTGGTGGCGCTCAGCGAGGCCTCCAGCTGGCTTTCGCCCTCGCGGCGGGACCAGGACGCCTGAAGCAGCGGCCCCAGGTGGCCGTCGGGATAGACGTAGCTATTGGCTTCCAGAACGGTCTGGATCTGAACCGTGCGTTTCAGCACGACATTGGCCACGACCGAGCGGCCCTGCATGTCGATGCCGGAAGCCCCGCCACGGATGAGCTCGATCCGCTCCACGCTCGCAGCGGAGATCCGACGCAGGATCCCATCCAGACTGTCGGACTTGGAGGAGGGGCGGCCCCCGTCGATCAGAACGTTACCGGCCGCACCCGCGAAGCCCCGGGTGTCGGTATCGCCCGTGTCCAGGCCGAAGCCCGGCAGGCGGGCGATCATGTCCAGCGCCGTATTCGGACTTCCGTCGGCGAAGAAGGCGGGTTCGAAGACGAGGACGCCCTGTTGCGCCGTATCGACGGCTGGCGCGCCGCCTTGGGCGGCGGCGGTGAACGGAGCCGCGACGAGTATCGTCGTCGCCAGCAAGAGCGCCTTGGTCATATGGAATCGTCTCCCTCGGAGGACCCTTACGGCCAGCGTCGTTCACCGCCAGTTACAAGCGGTTCAGGTGGAAAACATTGCCGGAACAGTCGCGGCGATGCTGTGGCGGAGCGCTCAGAAGGTCTTGCGCACGCGGATCTGCCAGAAGGTTCTGGGGTCGACCGGGCGCAGCTCGGTGAAGGCGATGGGCCGCGCGGGCGTCCGGTCCGCATACTGGATACGTTCCATCTGGAAGTCGTTCCAGACGTTGACCTTGACCATGACCGAGAGGGTCGGGGTCGGCTTGTATTCGACGAAGCCCTCGAAATAGTCGCTGCCGGTGAAGCCCGAGGTCTGGTCCGGGTCGTATGAGAACTGGCGCAAACCTTCGAGATAGGTGGCCGACCAGTTGACCTTCCAGCTGGTGATGTCCTGGGAGATGGTGAAGCCGGGCTGCGAGGCGCGAACGCCGGAGATCTCGCGCTCCCGGCCTGTCGTGGGATCGGTGACGGCCGTGTTGTTCCAGGTGTTGCGGAAGGCGAACTGTCCGCCCGGGAAGCCGGTCCAGTCGAGCGGCACGACGACGTTGACTGCCAGTTGGTCCAGGGTGCCGTCACCGATATTGCCGGTTGCCGACAGGTTTCCGGGCAGGGGCAGGCGGTCGATCACGCCGATGATCTCGTCGTGCCGGTAGCCGACCGAGACGATGCCGTCGCCGAGGAAGCGGCGTTCGTAGACCAGTTCCGAAATCCAGCGCTGTTCCGGCTCCAGGTCCACGTTGCCGCCGAAGACCTGGTCATCGCTGAGTTCGGCCGAGGCGGCGAAGTCGCCGAAGTCGAGCTGGCCCAGTTCACGCTCGAAGCGGAAGCGGACCTGATTCTGGGGCATGGGGGTCCAGGTGACCTGGACTCGTGGCTTGGCGAAGAAGAAGCTCTTCTCCTGATCGGCGTCGCCGGACTGGGTGATGGTCGAGCCTTCCAGCCGCAGGCCGCCCTCGACGGTCAGGTTCGGACGCACCCGCCAGGTCGCCTTGCCGAAGGCCTCGCCGCGCGTCTCCTCGACGGTGACGGATGCTGAGGGCAGGCGCACATTGACGCCGCCGACACTGAAGGCCTGGTCGACGGACAGCATGTTGTAGGCGAGCTCGCCGCCGCCCTCGATGGTCATCGACGGCGACCGTTCCCAGCGCAGCAGCGAGCGCAGGATGGTCTCGGACGAATCGCCCGTCGATTCGAACCGTTGCTCGGGGCTGATCACGGCGCCGACGCGGTTGTTGGAGATGGAGGCATTCTCGAAATCGCTCCATTCGCGGATGAAGCGGGTTTCCGAGGTCAGGCCGTCGCGGAGCGGGCGGGTGAAGACCGCGCCGACTTCGCCGCTGGTCCCGGTCTCGTCATAGGAGTTTTCGCGCAGGATTCCGGGGCCGTCCTGGCGGCTCCACTGGCTGTAGTCATTCTGGCCGACGCGAGCGGTCAGGTCGATCTTGCCGCCCATGAAGGCGTTGGCGTAGTTGCCGCGAATGCCTTGGCCGCCGCCGTGCTGGTCGTTGATATAGCCTTCGTCGCGCAGGATGACGCCGTTGCGGTCGCGCCGGATGACGCGGCCCACGCCGTTGGAGTCGTTGATGCTGACGCCGTCGGACAGGGTGAAGCCCATGACGCGGTCGCCGTCGCGGGCGGTGAACTGATAGGTGCCGTTGGCGGCGTCGCGGCCGCCCTCGAACAGGAAGGCGGTGCCGGTGAAGATCGATTCGTGGCTGGACCGGGTCTTGGTGATGACGTTCACGACGACCGAGTAGCCCTGCATGTCGATGCCGGGCGCGCCGCCGCGGACCAGTTCGATGCGCTCGACCTGGGGGACCAGGGTGCGGCTGAGGACCGAGGACCCCGCGTCGTTCTTGGAGGCGGGGCGGGCGCCGTTGATCAGGATATTGCCGACCGCGCCTTCGAAGCCGCGCGAGCCGTCGCCGTCCTGGACCGAGAAGCCGGGGATGCGGTTGACCATGTCGAGCGCCGTGTTCGGGCGCTGGTCGGCGAAGAAGTCGGGGGTGAAGACGAGGACGCCCTGCTGGCTGGCCTCGGCCTGGGGAGGACTGGTCACCTGGGAGGGCGCGGGCGCGGTCTGCGCCAGGGCGCCGCCGGCGCTGAACATGATGGCCGTCGTGGCCAGAAGAATGGTCTTGGTCATCGCCTGGGGTTCCCCTCGTTGCTGGCGAGAGGTGTGACGACCGGCCGCATTCATCTCCAGTTACAAGCGGGACAGGTGGATTAAATCTCCGACAGCATTACAGGGCCGCAATCTTCGTGGCTTATTCGGGCGAATACTGAACCGGTTCAGTGTCGTCATTGGCTGCAGTCGATGCAGGACTTTTCGTGGCGGCGATTTCCAGCTGGTTCCAGCGTAGCGCGCGCTCGCCGGCGTAGTCCGGGCGGGGATTGTCGAAGCCGAAGGCGCGGGATCCGTCGGCCAGGGGATCGGCGGGAGGGGCGGCGACCTCGATGCCCCCCCTGTCGCTGACCGGTGTCGGCATGGGCATGCGAGGGGTGGCGTCGCCCAGGGACTCATCGCCGATCCAGGCGGGCGGCGGCAGGGTGTCGTCGAGTGGCCGTTCGGCGATCCGTTCCAGGGCGGCGCGGTCGAAGCCGTCGTTGAGGGCGCCGACCTCCATGGTCTCGCCGGGCAGGACTTCGTGTTCGACAGGGGGGACCACGGCGATGGCCAGACCCCGGCCCAGCGCCCGGCCCGTTTCCGATCCGCCCAGCATGACGGCGCCGGCTCCGATGACGCCGACCATGGCGACGGCGGCGAGGCCGAGGCGAACCTCGGTGCGGGACAGGGGATGGGCCATGGCGGTCGGGACCTGACGGAAGGCTGCGGCGTTAGCGGAACACGGCGGCGGCGGCGCGGTTCCGCCACCACGGCCACGCTTGAGCCACAACCGATCCCGATATTCCAGTGCGGACGTACGGGAGGAATTCGGACATGCGGAAATGGCTCACAGGGCTGGCGCTGGTTGCGACCCTCGCGGGGGCCGCGCCTGCGTTTGCCCAGGATACCGTCTCCCGGGACGAAGACCGGGTCGAGGATGTCGTGGTCATCGCGCGCCGGGCCGGCGCGCCGATGTGGACGGTGAAACGGGGCGACAGCACAGTGATCCTGGTCGGATCGATCCGGGGCCTGCCGCGCGACTTCCAGTGGCGGCCCGAGGCGCTGGAAGAGGCGACCGGACGGGCCGACCGAATCCTCTATCCACCCTATGCCCGTGTCTCCGCCAGTGACTTCATGCGTCTGCTCTGGCGCAGCCGCACGATCACGCGATTGCCGGACGAGACGACATCGGCGGACCATCTGCCGGTCGGTCTTCAGGCGCGTCTCGAGGCGGTCATGGTCGGGGAAAGGAACGAGGACTGGCGCCGCCGGAGCTTCCTGATCACCAGCGACGACCTGTTGAAGCGGGCGGGGCTGGTTCGGGGCGGACGCGACGCCGACGATGTCGTCCGGGGCGCGGCCCGACGCGCCGATGTTGAGGGCGAGGCGGTCGGCTTCGTGCGGGGCGATGAGATCATCGACAATCTGATCACCCAGTCGCCGTCCGCCTATGAGCCCTGCATGGCCGCCAGCATCGCGGCGGCCGAGGCGGGCGACGGCCTGTTCGCGGAACGGGCCGACGACTGGCGGAGCCTGCGCGTGGCCGAGGTGATCGCCAACCCCCTGGATGTGGCGTTGGGCCAGTGCTGGCCCTGGGGCGATCCGACGATCGGCCCGCAACTGCGAGGGCAATGGCTGACGGCCCTGTCGACGGCGCTGGACGCGCCGGGCGTGACCCTGGCCGTCGCCCCGCTGCGCCTGCTGGCAGAGCCCGGCGGGGTGCTGGACGGGCTGCAGGCGGATGGCCTGGACGTGCGGGGGCCGGACTGGACGACGGAACCCTGACCGGACTCCAAAACACAGTCCGAAGCGTCCGAAGCGTCCGAAGCGACCGGATATTCGAAGGGATGGCGATGTCAAAGACCGTAACCGGTCACGTCTGGCAGACTGCTGCGCCAGATCCGGTCGCAGGTCTCATCCCGCCCGGCCGGGACGACGCTATCTCGCGATGAGCAACGGACCCAGGGCGGAGCCGGCCGGGACCGGCGTGGCCCAGACGGAGCCGTCCGATCGCCAGCCGGTGTCGATGTCGAAGGCGACCTCCCGTGTGGCGGCGGCGACGAAATCGATCAGCAGGCCGGGACCGAAGGCCGTCTGCACGATTGCGCCGGGCGGCGTCGAATCGGTGGCGAAGAGCGCCAGGATCTGATCGGTCGGGGCGAGCATCCCCATGGCGTGACCGTGCAGAGGGAAGACGCAAAAGGGAGCCATCTGGTCCGCAATCGTCCGGCACAGGCCCCAGGTCCAGGACTGATCGTCCCTGTTGATCAGGGCGGCGGTGTCAGTCAGGCCCGAGACGGTGGCCGTCAACTGCCGACCGTCGTTCAGCAAGGCCGTCTGCCCCAGCGCCGTATCGACCTGCGCGCCGACCACGACGACGGCGTTCGGCTCGATCTCCGTAGACGACAGATAGATGTTCAGCGTGTCTTCGAACGTGAGCGTCGTCGTCTGCAACAGGTGCGTTCGCCTCAGCCAGACCAGCGGCGCGCCGCCCGCCGTCCCTGGGGCGCCAGACGCGAAGGGGCCGTGCCGGACGGCGGCGAACAGATAGAGGGCCATGTCCTCCCGGTTCAGCGCCTGGACCGTCTGCGGGGACAGGGTGATCGTCAGATGGCGGGTCACGGCGATCTCCGGGAGGACATGGAGAGGAGAGCGTCGAGGCGAAGGACGACTTCGCCCCGACCGACCTCAGTAGACGCAGGACAGGCCGGAGGTCGAATTGTTGAAGACCCCCAGAGGGTTACCGTTCACCGGCAGGACGAACGTGTGAACCTGATTGCCGACGAACGGGACGACGATCGGTCCCATGGCGGCCAGGGTGTAGGTGACGTTGCCTGTGGCCGGATTGGTCGTCGTCAGGGTGACGTTGTTGGGGATGACGCCGCCGGCGAAGGCGTGCGCCTGACCTTTGAGGATAATGGTTTGGGGCATGGTTGTGGTCCTTGATGAAGGAAGAAGAGACGCGGACGTCCGATGGGGGCGACCGCCCGCGCCAGGTCGGGCAGCCGGGGTCAGGAGTCCTCGATCAAGAGGGGCACCAGGCTCTCGTTCGCCTTGACCGGCACGCCCCAGGTGCCGCCGTCCCAGGCCCAGCCCTTGTTGATGTCGAAGGAGACGGCGCGGGTGCTGTCGGCGGTCAGGTCGATCAGCAGGCCCGAGGCATAGGCCTTGTAGATCACAGTGCCGGTGTTGACGGTGTTGGAGGCGAAGGTCAGCAGGACCTTCTCGATCGGCACCACGACATCCAGCATGTTGCCGTGCAGGGGGATGGCGCACATCGGATTGGCGGCCCCGTTGTTCATCTGGGAGATGCCGGCCGTCAGGGGCATGCTGGACTGATTGAAGATGGAAATCGCCAGCGGCGTGCCCTCGCTGACCGGAGTCAGGTTCTGGTCCTCATCGACATTGGCGGTCTGGCCCAGATTGATGTCGACATTGGCGCTGGCGTCGATGACGCCGTTCGAGATGATCTGATCCGTCGAGATGTAGGCCTGATACTGCTCGGTCCATTTGACCCTGGTGGTGTTCAGGAAGTTCAGATCGGTGAACCAGACCAGCGGCGCGGCGCCGACCACGGTGCTCTTGACGGCCTTGAACCCGTACAGGGCGTAGCCGCCGTCTTTCAGCTCTTTGACGGTCTCGGGGGACAGGGAGATATCGATTTCATAGGGCGTGGACATGGCGGATCTCGTGGCGAAGGGTCGCCCCGGCAGGGCCGGGCGTGGATGGCGAAATGCAATCCATGCGATAATGATCGCCGCTATTCACAACCTTAGGTAGGATTGTTCCTTGTGTCCCGCACACGAAAGCGGGCGACCTCTTGCGCGCGGCGCTTCAGGGGTGGTCCCGGACGGGTCTGAGAATTCTGACGAGGCCGACCAGCGCGTCGATCGCTTCAGAGGCGCGATCTTCGGACAGATCCGCCAGCAGTTCCCGGGTCAGCCGATCGAGCGCCGCCTCCTCGTCCCGGTGGGCATGGACATGGCCGCGCCCGGTCAGGAGCCAGTCCAGGGAGACATCCAGCGCGCGACAAAGTTTGACGGCGTTGTCCAGCGAGATCGACGGACCCCGGCGCCATCGGCTGATGGCGCTTTCATCGACGCCCAGCTCGACGGCCAGCGCGTATGACTTGTGAATCCCTTGCGCTTTCAGCGCCTGATCCAGTCGTTCCTTCCAGCCCTGCATTGTTCCAACCCCGCATCGCGCCGCGTCCCGAGGCATTCGGGTCGACCTGCAGGATCATAGAACATTTGGTGAACGTCGGGGAGGCGCAGGGCGAAGACGGGCGTGTCGGGGACGTCTCAGACCGCCGTGCCGCCGACGGTCAGGCCGCCGATCTTGAGCGAGGGCTGGCCGATGCCGACCGGCACGCCCTGGCCTGCCTTGCCGCAGACGCCGACGCCGGGGTCGAAGGCGAAGTCATCGCCGATCATCGAGACATTGGTCAGGGCCGTGGCCCCGTCGCCGATCAGGGTCGCGCCGCGCACGGGGGCGGTGATCTTTCCGTCCTCGATCAGATAGGCCTCGGTGCACTGGAAGACGAACTTGCCGTTGGTGATGTCGACCTGGCCGCCGCCGAAGTTGGCGGCATAGAGCCCCCGTTTGGTCGAGGCGATCATGTCGGCCTGCTTGTCCTTGCCGCCCTCCATGAAGGTGTTGGTCATGCGCGGCATGGGCTGGTGGGCAAACGATTGACGCCGGCCGTTGCCGGTAGCGCGCTGGCCCAGCTGACGCGCCGACAGACGGTCGTTCATCAGCCCGACCATGATGCCGTCCTCGATCAGGACGGTGCGCGAGGTCGGGGTGCCTTCGTCATCGACGCTGAGCGAACCGCGACGGCCGGCGATGGAGCCGTCATCGACGATGGTGACGCCGGGGGCGGCGACGCGCTGGCCCATCATGCCGGAGAAGACCGACGAGCCCTTGCGGTGGAAGTCGCCTTCGAAGCCGTGGCCGATGGCCTCGTGCAGCAGGACGCCGGGCCAGCCGGCGGCGAGAACGACATCCATCTCACCGGCCGGACAGTCGACGGCCTCGAGATTGACCAGGGCGCCGCGCAGGGCCTCATCCACCTGGGCCTGCCAGCGGTCGGGCGTGATCCAGCTTTCGAAGCCGGCGCGGCCGCCCGCGCCGTTGGACATGGTCTCACGCCGGCCGTCCTTCTCCACCGTGATGGAGACGTTCAGCCGCACGAGCGGGCGGACGTCTCGCACGGTCAGGGCGTCGGCGCGCAGGATCTCGATGGCGCGGCGCTCGCCGACGATCGAGGCCGAGACCTGGACGACGCGCGGGTCGCGGGCGCGGGCCCAGGCGTCGATCTCCTGCAGCAGGGCGATCTTGTCGGAGAAGGCGGGCGAGGCGAGGGGATCGACCGCGTCGTAGAGCTTCTGGTTGGTGGCGCGGGGGCCCTCGGCGGTGACGCCGGCATGGCCGGACTTGGCCAGCGCCGCCGAATCAGCCGCGCGGCGGAGGGCGGCCGAGCTGATCTCGTTGGCGTGGGCGTAGCCGGCGGTCTCACCAGCGACGACGCGCAGGCCGAAGCCCTCGGTGGCGTCATAGGCGGCGGCCTTCAGACGGCCGTCGTCGAAGACGAGCGATTCGGACTCGGAGCGTTCGAGGAAGAGTTCGCCGTCGTCGGCGCCCTGCAGCGCCTCCCGGAGGATCGACAGGGCTTCGTCAGGATCGACGCCCGAGGTTTCGAGCAGGGGCGGCGGGGGGATGTGGACGGTCATGGAGGTACAAGTAGGCGCTGGCAGGGCTCGCGCCAATCCTCACCCCGATGGGGGAGGGGAACCACGAAGTGGTGGAGGGGGCCAGCCGCAGACACCCGGTCTGGGGCGCCCCCCCTCCTTCACGGCGCTGAAGAAGCGCCGCGCCACCTCCCCCGACGGGGGAGGATTTTGCGATCAGGGCGCGGGAACCGTGGTGCTGGTGCTGACCGAGACGCCGGGGCCTTGGGCGATCTGACGTGTGGTCGTGACGGTGGTCTCTTCCGAAACGCTGGCGTAGTCGACCTCGCCGGAGCCCGAGACCTGCTGGTTGACCGTCGCGGGTCGTGTGTTCAGCTGCACGTCGCCGGAACCGGCTATGGAGATATCGGCCCGGCCGGTCGGGGCGACGACGGCGTCCCCCGAACCGGCGATGGCGATGTTGGCGTCGGTGGTCACCAGCGCCCCGAGATCGGCGTCGCCGGAGCCGGAGATGTCGACTTCCAGGGCCCGGGTGCGTCCCGTCGCCGTGACCTCCCCCGAACCGGAGATGTCGATCGCCAGGGTGTCCTGGTCATAGTCGCGGAGCATCAGGTTAGCCGAACCTTCGAGGTTGAAGCTGTTGATGTTCGGCGCCGTGACGACGATCTTCACCGCCTCCGAATGCACCCAGATGCCCCGGCCGTGTTCGTTGCGGCCGAAGACGACCGTCTCGTGGTTGGGGCCGTCGCGATCCGCCCAGGTCAGGCGGCCGTCGACCAGCCGGACCCGCTCGACCAGCTGGGCGGGGCCGGTGATGGTGACCCCCGGCGTGGCGCCCTGGACGTAGTCGATATCGGCGGACAGGTCGACGGTCAGGGTCTGGCCGCCGGTCCACTCGAGGGTCCGGGTCACGTCCGGACCGCGCGTGCCGTCGTCGCGTTCGAAGGAGACGGTGTCCCCATCCTTGTCGTGGAAGGTCCACTCCCAGCCGTGGCGGGCCATGTCGCGGCCCCCGAGTGCAAAGGCGCCGCCGAGGGAAGCCGTGGCCAGGACGAGACCGGCGGCGGCGATGATGAGAAGGGTCCGGATCATGCGGGGTCTCCCGTGACAGCGTTGGCTTGGGGCTCAAGCGCAGGCTTGAGCAGGCGGTAGTGCAGGCGGGCGAACCAGACGATGCCGTTGACCAGCCAGATGGTGAGGATGGCCAGCAAGGCCCCGGCCGAGGCGGCCCCGGCCATCAGGCCCAGACCCGCCAGCAGTGCTGCGGCGACGCCACCCGGAAACCCGGCGAACGGCCCCGCAACCATGATGGCGCCACCTGAAACGAACAGCGCGATCACAGCGATGAACATGCCGAACAGGGTGCCGATCACGCCCATCAGGATGGGCAGCAGGATCAGGATGTCGATGGCGCCCAGGCCGAGCACCGCGAAGACGGCGGCGGCGGCGGCGGAGGGGTTCTTCTCCTGATGCCAGCGCTGTGCGCCGGCCTCGGCGCGGAGTTCACGAGCGAGGCGGGCCGGATCACCGAGCGCGGTGGCCACCTCGGCCTCCGAGCGTCCGGCGGCTATGCCGTCGTTGAAATGCGTCTCGTAGTCCGCGACGATCTCGGCGGCCACGGACATGGGCAGGCCGACGAGGCCCTGCCTCAGGCGACTGAGGAATTCGGTTCGTGTCATGCTGCTTCTCCCGGAGCAGGAGCCGCGGGGGCTTCGTCATTGGCGACGATCGCATCCACGGCGCGAGTGAAATGGGTCCATTCGGCGGACTGGGCGACCAGCGCGTCGCGCCCGGCCGGGCTGAGCCGATAGTATTTGCGCGACGGCCCCGACGATGATTCGACCAGATAGGTCTCCACCAGCCCGTCGGTCTGCATGCGGCGCATGAGCGGGTAGATGGTGCCTTCGCCCATGTCGATCGCATCCGACAGGCGGCTGGCGATCTCGTAGGCATAGCTGTCGGCGCGGGCCAGGAGGGCCAGGACACACAGTCCGAGCACTCCCTTCTTCAACTGGATCTCTATGGTTTCGGCCATGTCCGAACACCTCCTTTGATTTCCATAGGCTATCGCAAGGTATCTTGCGGCGCAAGGTAGCTGTTCAAACATGACAGCGATTTAAGAAACGGCGTTCGGTCCCGAGGCGCGACGAAATCGCGCCTGCGACGCCCAATCGCTTGGCAACCGCGAACCGGGGCGATATGGACCGGCCCTGAAACGCCGCGTCTCCAGAGAGCCCGGCCAAGTATATGCGAGTGGATCGCAAATACTTGATGCAGATGACTTTGATGAGGATTTCTCGCATGGGACTGGGCACTCGAGCCCTGAGCAAGGCCGGTGGCGTTCTGGCCTCCGCATCGCTCGCCGTCTTCTTCGCCACCCCGACGTGGGCGCAGGACTTGATGGGCCAGCCGACGCCGGGCGGCATCGGCCTGCAGCCGGCCGCGTCGCCGCTGAAGCATCAGGCGCATATCTTCCACGACGCCATCCTGATGCCGATCATGACCGCGATCTGCGTGCTGGTGCTGGGCCTGATCATCTGGATCGCCATCCGATATAACGAGAAGGCCAATCCGGTTCCGGCGAAGTGGAGCCACAACACCCTGATCGAGGTCATCTGGACGGTCCTGCCCGTCATGATCCTGGTCGGCATCTCGCTGTTCTCGTTCCGCCTGCTGTTCGCCTATCACGACATGCCGACGCCGGACCTGACGGTGAAGGCCACGGGCAACCAGTGGAACTGGGCCTATGAGTACCCGGACCAGGGCATCGCCGAATACATCTCGGCCATGCTTCCGGAAGACGAGGCCCGCGCCCAGAACGTCCCGTACCGCCTGGCCGCCAGCGAGCCGATCGTGGTGCCGGTCGGCAAGACCGTCCGCGTGCTGGTGACAGCCGCCGACGTGATCCACGCCTTCGCCCTGCCGGCCTTCGGCCTGAAGACCGACGCCGTCCCCGGCCGGGTCAACGAGACCTGGTTCCGCGCCGAGCGTACGGGCGTCTTCTACGGCCAGTGCTCGGAACTTTGCGGCGTCGACCATGCCTTCATGCCGATCCAGATCAATGTCGTGACGGAGGCCGAGTTCGCGGCCTGGGTCGCCTCCAAGGGCGGCTCGATGACCCCGGCCACGGCCGCTGAAGCGCCGGGCGGCACCGCCGCCCAGGTCGCGGTCGGCACGACCGAGGCGGCCGCTCCGGCCGCTCCCGTCGCCGGCGCGATCCCGACCGCCCAGACTGCAACCACGCCGACGGCTCCCGCCGCCGGGACCGCTCCCGCTGCGACGGCCCCCGCCGCCGCGGCCCCGGCCGCCCAGTAACCGCGAGCCCGAGATCGAAATGGCCACCGACATCACCGCTGACACGCATTCCAATCCGGGCCACGACGCCCATGAGGAGCACGATCACAAGCCGGGCTTCTTCACCCGCTGGTTCCTGTCCACCAACCATAAGGACATTGGCACCCTCTACCTGCTGTTCGCCATCATGGCGGGCCTGGTCGGCGGTTTCCTGTCCGGCCTGATTCGCCTGGAACACGCCCTGATCATGATCTTCTTCATGGTCATGCCCGCCATGATCGGCGGCTTCGGCAACTGGTTCGTTCCGATCATGATCGGCGCGCCGGACATGGCCTTCCCGCGCATGAACAACATCTCCTTCTGGCTGCTGGTTGCGGCCTGGGTGCTGCTGTGCCTGTCGATGTTCGTCGACGGCGGCCCGGGCAAGGGCTTCGGTGGCGGCTGGACCATCTATCCGCCTCTGTCGACCATGGGTCACACCGGTCCGGCCATGGATCTGGCGATCTTCTCGCTGCACGTCGCGGGCGCCTCGTCGATCCTCGGCGCGATCAACTTCATCACGACCATCTTCAACATGCGCGCGCCGGGCATGACCTTGCACCGGATGCCCCTGTTCGCCTGGTCGGTGCTGGTCACCGCCTTCCTGCTGCTGCTGTCGCTGCCCGTTCTGGCGGGGGCCATCACCATGCTGCTGACGGACCGGAACTTCGGTACCCACTTCTTCGATCCGGCCGGCGGCGGCGACCCGGTGATGTTCCAGCACCTGTTCTGGTTCTTCGGTCACCCCGAGGTCTACATCCTGATCCTGCCAGGTTTCGGCATCATCTCGCACATCGTCTCGACCTTCTCGAAGAAGCCCGTGTTCGGTTATCTGGCGATGGCCTACGCCATGGTCGCCATCGGCTTCGTCGGATTCATCGTGTGGGCCCACCACATGTACACGGTCGGCATGAGCGTGAACCTGCGCGCCTATTTCATCGCCGCGACCATGATCATCGCGGTGCCGACGGGGGTGAAGATCTTCAGCTGGATCGCCACGATGTGGGGCGGTTCGGTGAGCTTCAAGACCCCCATGCTGTGGGCCATCGGCTTCATCTTCCTGTTCACCGTCGGCGGCGTGACCGGCGTGGTCCTGTCCAATGCGGGCATCGATTACAGCCTGCATGACACCTATTACGTGGTGGCCCACTTCCACTACGTGCTGTCGCTGGGCGCCGTGTTCGCGATCTTCGCGGGCTTCTACTACTGGTTCGAGAAGATGTTCGGCGTGAAGTACAACGAATATCTGGGTGCCACGCACTTCTGGATCATGTTCATCGGCGTGAACATCGTCTTCTTCCCGCAGCACTTCCTGGGTCTGCAGGGCATGCCGCGCCGCTACGTCGACTATCCGGAAGCCTTTACCCTCTGGAACCAGGTCTCGTCGGTCGGCTATTTGATCACGGTTGTCGGCGTGCTGGTCTTCCTGATCATGCTGGTCGAGGCCGCTGTCCGTCGTCGTCCGGGTGTCGCCAACCCCTGGGGTGAAGGCGCCACAACCCTGGAGTGGACCCTGTCCTCGCCGCCGCCGCACCACCAGTTCAACGAACTGCCGGTGGTGAAGGGCGACAGCCACTAACCCCTCCCGTCCGTGTTAGGATGAGGGCCGCCTTCCGACCCCGGGAGGCGGCCCCTCTCATTTGATGACCCAAGCCCCAGCCCCCATCCCGGTCCACGTCCCGTCGACAACCCAGCCGGAAGACTTCTTCCAGCTGCTGAAGCCGCGCGTGATGTCGCTGGTGGTGTTCACCGCCGCCACCGGCCTGGTCGTCGCGCCGGGCTCGATCAACCCGCTGGTCGCCGCCATCGCCATCCTGTGCATCGCCGTCGGCGCGGGCGCGGCGGGCGCGCTGAACATGGCCATCGAGGGCGAGACCGACGCCTTGATGCGCCGCACGCGGGGCCGTCCCGTCGCCGCGGGGAGACTGAAGCGCAACGACGCCATCGCCTTCGGCATCGTCCTTTCGGTCTTTTCGGTCATGCTGCTGGGCATGAACACCAACTGGTTCGCGGCCGGTCTGCTGGCCATGACCATCGTCTATTACGCCGTCTTCTACACGATGATGTTGAAGCGACGGACGCCGCAGAACATCGTCATCGGCGGGGCTGCGGGCGCCTTCCCGCCCGTGATCGGCTGGGCCGCCGCGACCGGATCGGCGCCTTGGCAGGCGTGGCTGCTGTTCCTGATCATCTTCCTGTGGACCCCGCCGCACAGCTGGGCCCTGGCCCTGTATTCGGCCGGTGACTACGCCAAGGCCGGCATCCCGATGATGCCGGTGGCCAAGGGGGCGAAATCGACCCGACTGCAGATCCTGCTCTACAGCCTGATCTTCGTGCCTGTCGCGATCGCCCCGGGCGTTGTCGGCATGGGGGGTGGCATCTATCTGACCGTCTCGATCGTCGGCGGCCTGGCCTTCCTCGCCCTGGCCGCACGGCTGTGGCGGTCCCGGGCCGGGGACGCGCCCGACAAGGCCGAGGCCGTGGGGCGAGAGGCCGCATTGTATGATGTCCGTGCCGAGGCCAAACCGGCGCGGAACCTGTTTGCCTTCTCGATCCTGTATCTGATGGCGCTGTTCGCGGCCCTTCTGGTCGAGAGCTTCGTCGTTCCCGGAACCTGAGCCCATGCCCGTCTATCTGACGCCTGAACAACTCGCGGCCCGCAACAAGCGCAGTCTGTGGATCGCCGTGGGGCTGGTCGCCTTCATCGTGCTGATCTTCACCACGACCTTCATGCGGATGCAGGCGAACATGACGGCCCGTACGGCCCAGGATCGCGCATTGGCGTCCGCGCCTGCGCAGCCTGCGTCGATGGCGGAGACCTCCAACTGATGGCCGCGCCCCGATCCGCAAAACTGATCGCCCTGCTGTGCGCCGGTGTGGTCGTGACCATGACCGGCGCCGCTTTCGCGGCGGTGCCGCTGTACCGGATGTTTTGTCAGGTCACCGGCTTCAACGGCACGACGATGAAGGCGGACAAGGCTCCGACGGAGACGCTGGACCGGGAAGTCACCATCCGCTTCGACACCAATGTCCGGGGCCTGCCCATGGTGTTCAAGGCCGAACAGGTCACTCAGCGGGTGAAGATCGGCGAGACCGGCATCGCGTATTTCGACGTCACCAACACTTCGGACGAGCCGATCCTGGTCCGCGCCAGCTACAACGTCGTGCCTGAGCAGACGGGAGCCTATTTCCAGAAGCTGCAATGCTTCTGCTTCGACGATCAGACGATCGCGGCGGGCGAGACCCGCCAGTTCCCGATGCAGTATTTCATCGCGCCCGAGATGGTCGATGACCGCGAGGTTGCGGGCGTCAATGAGATCACCCTGAGCTACACCTTCTATCCCGTGCAGGACGATCAGGGGTCTCCTAATCAGAACGCCTCCCGCGGGGGCACTGGCGCGGGCTGAACGCCGACGCTATAGCCCGTTCGAACTTCTCCTCTCTCGCCGATTCAGAGACACGACGCATGGCCCACGCCGCTCCACACCACGACTATCACCTGGTCGATCCCAGCCCCTATCCGCTGGTCGCCTCGATCGCGACGACCGTCATGATGGTCGGCGCCGTGGCCTGGATGAAGGGCCTCTTCGGCCTGCCGGAAGGCACGTCGTGGCTGTTCTTCGCCGGTCTGGCCGGCGTGCTCTACTCGGCCTTCGGCTGGTGGTCGGACGTGATCAAGGAAAGCCGCCGCGGCGATCACACACCGGTCGTCTCTATCGGCCTGCGCTACGGCATGGTGCTGTTCATCGCGTCGGAGATCATGTTCTTCGCCGCCTTCTTCTGGATGTTCTTCGAGATGGCGGTCTTCAACGAAGCCCGCGCCCACATCCCGGAAATCTCCAACTGGGCCGATACCGCCGCCGCCTGGTCGACCTGGCCGCCGAAGGGCGTCGAGGTTCTGGATCCGTGGCAGCTGCCGCTGTTGAACACTGTCATCCTGCTGCTGTCCGGCACGACCGTCACCTGGGCGCACCACGCCCTTCAGGTCGGCGACCGCAATGGCGCCAAGATGGGCCTGATCATCACCGTGGTCCTGGGCGCGCTGTTCACCGCCGTTCAGGTCTATGAATACCAGCACATCCTCCACGAGAACCTGTTCTTCAACGCGGAAGCCGCCAACTCGGGCCTGTACGGTTCGATCTTCTTCATGGCGACGGGTTTCCACGGCTTCCACGTCCTGCTGGGAACCATCTTCCTGGCCGTCTGCCTGCTGCGCCTGCTGGCCGGCCAGATGACGCCTCAGAAGCATTTCGGTTTCGAGGCCGCCGCCTGGTACTGGCATTTCGTGGACGTGGTCTGGCTGTTCCTGTTCGCCTTCGTCTATGTGACGTTCGGCTAGGGACGGCGTTGGACAGCGGTCCACTCCAGCCTGACACTCCTGCGCCGGCGCGGATCGACCCGATCCGCGCCGGTTTGCTTTGCCGCTGCCCGAACTGCGGCAAGGGGCCATTGTTCTCGGGCTTCCTGAAGGTGGTCGAGCGCTGCGCGGTCTGCGGCTTCGACTTCACCCGGCTGAACACCGGCGACGGGGCCGCCATCTTCGTCATGCAGATCGCCGGTGGTCTGGTGGTGTTCGGGGCGCTGTTCGTCCAGATCGCCTATGATCCGCCGGTCTGGGCCATGCTGGTCGTCGCCCTGCCTCTGGTCGTGGGGCTGTCACTGGGACTGATGCGGCCGGGCAAGGGGGTGATGATCGCCCTGCAGATGCGCCACCGGGCGGGACAGACGCGCAACAATGACTGAGCGAGATCCACAATCCTCCCCCATCGGGGGAGGGGGGCGCCCCCCGACCCCGGGTTCGCTGCGAGCCCCCTCCGTCACGGCGCCAAGCGGCGCCGCGCCACCTCCCCCGACGGGGGAGGATTTAGAGCGCAAGCGGTTCCCCATCCTGCTGACCGCGTTCATCGCCGCGTGCGTGCTTGTCCTGTGCGGGCTCGGGACCTGGCAGGTGCAGCGGATGCAGTGGAAGGAACAGCTGATCGCCCAGGCCGAGGCGGCGGCCCAACTGCCGCCCGCGCCATTGCCCGAGGTTCTGACCGCTGCCGATCCGGAGTTCCGCAAGGCGCTGGTCGTGTGTCGCGGACTGCCGACCTCGGCCTATGTCGAGTTGCAGTCGATCCATGACGGCCAGCCCGGCAGCCGGCTGATCTCGGCCTGCGTGCCTGAGGGGATGACCCAGACCTTCCTCGTCGATCGGGGCTTCGTGGCCGACAGCATCTCGGCGCGGCCGCGTGTGCTGGCCTCGACCTTGCCTCTGGCCATGGCGGTGGAGCTGCGCCGTTCGCCTCCGCCCGGAGCCATGACGCCGGCGCCCGCAGACGGCCGCTTCTATGGCCGCGACAACCTCGCCATCGCCACGCAGCTCAGGGCCGCCGCGCCGTCGGAGTTCACCCTGTTCGCCCTGACCTCGCCCAATCCGGAGATCGGGGCGCTGATCGCTTCGGCCCCCCCGGCGGCCTTCTCGAACAGCCATCTGGGATACGCCCTGACCTGGTACGGGCTGGCGCTGGCCCTCGTGGGTTTCTATGTGGCCGTGCTCGTCCGACGCTACCGAAAGCCCATCCGCTGACCGCTTCTATTCATACCTTGTCCAACGGCGTCCGCGTCGTTTGCGATCCCATGCCCGGCCTGCGCACCCTGGCCCTGACCGTGGCGGTGAAGGGCGGGGCGCGGTGGGAGAGCGAGAGCCGCTCCGGTTGGTCGCACCTGCTCGAACACCTGGTGTTCAAGGGCGCCGGCGACATGGGCGCGCGCGACATCGTCGAACGGATCGAAGCCGAGGGCGGGTCGATCAACGCCGCCACCGGCTATGAGCGGACCAGTTTCGAGATCCGGGCCCTGGACGGCTCGCTGGGGCTGGCCATGCAGGTGGTGTCGGATCTGGTGTTCCGCCCCACGCTCGACGCCGCCGAGATCGAGCGTGAGAAGGACGTCGTGGCCCAGGAGATCGCCGAGGCCTTCGACACGCCCGACGACCATGTCTTCGAAATGGCCCAGACCAAGGCCTTCTCAGGCCAGCCCCTGGGCCGCCCGATTCTCGGCTCGATCGCCAGCCTGAAGCCGGTCGATCGCACGACCATCAGCGACTGGCGCGCGCGGCTCTATTCGCCCGACCGGATGGTGGTGGCGGTGTCCGGCGCGGTCGACGAGGTCGAGCTGCTGGCCCTGGCCGAGCGCTGGTTCGCCGACGCCGTGGCCCAGCCCGCCGATGCGCCGGAGCCCGCGACCTTCGTCGGCGGCACGGCGGCCCTGTCGCGCAAGATCGAACAGGCCAATCTGGTGTTCCAGCTTCCGTCTCTGGCGACGGGCGATACGGGCATTCCGGCGCTGCGGCTGTTCACGGAGATCCTCGGCGGGGGGATGGCGTCCCGCCTGTTCCAGAGCGCGCGCGAGGAGCGGGGACTGGCGTACGCCATTGACGCCTATCAGGAACCCTATGAGGACGGCGGGGTGCTGGGGATCTATGCGGGCGCGGCGGCGGACCGGGCGGTCGAACTGGCCCAGGTCTGCGCCGACGAGATGCGCGACCTGACGCTGAACGGGCCGACAGACGCCGAACTGTCGCGCGCCAAGGCGGTGCTGAAGGGCGGGCTATGGATGTCGGACGAGAGCCCGGCCAGCCGCGCGGGGCGCAACGCCGCCCAGACCCTGATGTTCGGCGCGCCGGTGCCGTCGGACGACACGGCGGCGCGGATGGAGGCGGCGACGGTCGCGGACTTGAAGGCCGTCGGCGAGCGGATACTCGCCTCGGGCAAGGCCTCGACGGCGGTGCTGGGCCCGAAGGCGGCGGCTCCGGCGGGCAAGGCGTTCTCCGAAAGAGTCGCGAACTAACCTCCCTCTGGGAGAGGGGAGATTGATGCGCTATCTCTGATTTCATGGCCCTGCTGGACTGGATGACGGATGCGACCGGTCCCGTGGTCGAGGGCGCGGGCGTGCTGCTGCGGCCGCCGCGCACGGGCGACTATTCGGCCTGGGCCGATCTCCGGGAGAATTCGCGGGACTACCTGCAACCGTGGGAGCCGTCCTGGCCCGACGACGACCTGACCCGGGCCGCCTATCGGCGCAGACTGGGCGTTTATGCGCGCGAGATGGAGCTGGGTCATGCCTGGCCGTTCTTCGTCTTCGATCTGTCCGGGCGGACCCTGATGGGGGCCATAACCCTGTCGAATGTGCGGCGCGGCGTCGCTGAGACCGGTACCCTCGGCTATTGGGTCGGGCAACCGTTCGCCGGGCTGGGCGTGGCGACCGACGCCGTGCGGGCCATGACAGGGTTCGCGTTCCGCTCGGTGCGCCTGCATCGGCTGGAGGCGTCCTGCCTGCCGGCCAACATGGCGTCGCGCCGGGTTCTGGAAAAAGCCGGGTTCCTGAAGGAGGGCGAGGCGCGGGCTTATCTTAAAATTAACGGCGCATGGGCAGATCATATCCTGTTCGGCCTCGTAGCGGACGACGTCGCTGTGTCCTGAAGGAACGCCTGCACCCGTGACCCCGCGACCCCGTACCATGACCTGGGACGCGACCACGGCCATCGAGGCGCTGGCCGCCGCTGATTCCGCCCTGTGGATATGGACCCCGGGCGAAGATCAGATCCGTTTCACCGGCGCGACCCGTTCGCTGGGACTGGGCCCTTTGGCGCCGGAATGTTCGGGCGCCGCCTTCATCGCCCTCGCCCTGCCCCAGGACCGGTCACTGGCCGAACGGGTGCTGAAACCCGCCGCCGAAGGCACCGAAGTCGCCTTGCGCCTGCGTATGCGGGGAGCCGAGACCTGTCTGTGGCGTGGCGTCTGGCTTGAGGATGGCCTCCGGGCCGCCGGCATGGTGGCGCTGGAAACCAAGATCGCGGGCGCTGACAAGGATGTGCTGACCGGACTGCTGGATCGCCGCAGCTTCCTCAATCGCGCCGCCGAGACCCTGACCGCGCCGGGCGAATACGACATGGTCGTCGCCGATATCGACCGCCTGCGCCGCCTCAACGAGGCCCTGGGCCACGAGCGCAC
The DNA here is from genome assembly GCF_002280785.1 of Brevundimonas subvibrioides. Classification (GTDB taxonomy): domain Bacteria; phylum Pseudomonadota; class Alphaproteobacteria; order Caulobacterales; family Caulobacteraceae; genus Brevundimonas; species Brevundimonas subvibrioides_B. The sequence continues at coordinate 130,891 of NZ_NCEQ01000013.1, read as the reverse complement.
CGACATGGTGATCTCCGCGCTCGGATCGCGCATGGCCGCCGCCTTCTCGTTCGACGCCAATCCGGCCCGGATCGGCGAGGACGAGTTCGCCGTCCTGGTCCCGCGCGGGGTCGGCAACGCCGCCGATCGGCTCAGGGACGCACTGGAACAGCCGCTCCGGGTCGCGGGCTTCGACATCTATCCGACCGTCTCGATCGGTTCGGTGACCTTCGAGGGCGGGCCCGATGCGCCGGACGCCGCCGAGCTTTTGCGCCGGGTCGAACTGGCTGTCGGCGCCGCCAAGAAGGCCGGACGCGGCGGGGCCGCCGCCTATGGCCGGGCGATGGAGAGCGACAGCCTCAGCCGCCTGGCGCTCGAGGCGGACCTGCGCAACGCCTTCGTGCGCGGCGAGATCGAACCCTTCTTCCAGCCGATCGTGAACCTGAACACCGGGGCGGTGGCCGGGTTCGAGGCCCTGGCCCGCTGGCGTCACCCCAAGCGCGGCCTGGTGCCGCCGGACGAGTTCCTTGGCCTGACCGACGAGATGGGCCTGATGAACGATCTGGGCCTGATGATGATGACCCAGTCGGCGCGCCAGCTGGCGGAGTGGCTGAAGCGCCACCCCTCGGCCGGCAAGCTGTTCTGCAGCGTCAACCTGTCGGTCGGCGAGATCGAGCGGCCGAACCTCGTTGAGGACGTCGCGCGCGTGATCCAGGAGACCGGCCTGCCCTGGGGCGCGCTGAAGCTGGAGGTCACCGAGGGCGACATCATGCGGGACACGGCCTCGGCCGCGGTCATCCTGCAGAAGCTCAAGGATGTGGGCGCCTCGCTGGCGCTCGACGACTTCGGCACGGGCTTCTCGTCGCTGTCGTACCTGGCGCGACTGCCGTTCGACACGCTGAAGATCGACCGCTATTTCGTGCTGACGATGGATAAGGACGAGGGCTCGGCGAAGATCGTCAAGTCGGTCGTCAACCTGGGTCGCGACCTCAACCTGGAGGTCGTGGCCGAGGGGGTGGAGAACGCCGGGCTGGCGGCCCTGCTGCTCGACGCCAGCTGCCACTACGGCCAGGGCTTCGGCTATGCGCCCGCCCTGCCGGCGCAGGAGGCCGAGGTCTATCTCAACGAAAGCCTTTCCGACGGCGTCGCGCCGCTGAAGGCGCGTTCGGCCTGACTTTCGTCTCCTCCCTATCCGAAGGATGGGGGAGGTGGCAGCGAGCCCTTGCGAGCTGACGGAGGGGTTCTGGAGGGCGGCAAGACCCCCTCCGTCTCTCCGCTGCACTCCGAGCCACCTCCCCATCTTCGATGGGGGGAGACGCAAGCGGCTAGGCCCGGCCGGACTGCCCCGACAGCATCGCCGCATCGACGCCGAGGCCGGCCAGAGCCCGCGCCCACTTCGTGTCGAAATCCGTGTCGAACAGCAGGTCGAGGTCGGCGTCGGCCGTCAGCCAGACGTTCTCGCCCAGTTCCTCCTCCAGTTGGCCGTCGCCCCATCCGGCGTAGCCGAGCAGCAGGGTCGAGCGGCGCGGGCCGGCGAGGGGGTCGGTCATGGCCGCGAGCGCCTCGCGCGTGCCGGTCAGGGCAAGGCCCGCGCCGAACGGTGTCGAGGTGTCGTCGATCATCCAGTCGTCGGTGTGGAGCACGAAGCCTCGCTCGCGCTCGACCGGGCCGCCGAACATGACGGGGCGACCCCTCGACGCGTCGGGGGCGTTGACCGACAGTTTGGTCAGGACAGCCTTCAGGTCGACGCCGGGGGCCGGCCGATCGACGCGCACGCCCATCGCATGGTCGGGCCCGTGGGCGCAGACCAGGATCACCGCATGCTCGAAACGGGGGTCGCCGATGCCGGGCATGGCCACCAGCAGCCGGCCCGCGAGGGATTGGAAGTCGTCCATGACTGAATGATCGGTGCGCCGGGGGCGTTACGCAAGGCGAGAGCGGTCACGATCACGCTTGGCGAGGGCTACGGGTGCGCCTATCTGACCGAAGTCGGCGCACGCGCCCCTTTCACAGACCTCCCGGAGCCTCCCATGACGATCCAGATCGGCGACCGCATCCCCTCGGCCACCCTGTCGCAAGGCACTCCGGAAGGCCCGAGGCCGGTCCACACTGACGAGTTCTTCAAGGGCAGGACCGTCGCCCTCTTCGCCGTTCCGGGCGCCTTCACCCCGACCTGCTCGGCGCGTCACCTGCCGGGTTATGTCGACAACAAGTCGGCGCTCGCGGACAAGGGCGTGGACGTGATCGCCTGCCTGTCCGTCAACGACGCCTTCGTGATGAACGCCTGGGCCGAGAGCCAGAGCCTGACCCCGGACGACGTGGTCATGCTGGCCGACGGCAGCGGCGACTTCACTCGCACGCTCGGCCTGGTGCTGGACGCGCGCGGCTTCGGCATGGGCGAGCGCTCGCAGCGCTATTCGATGCTGGTCAAGGACGGCGTCGTCACCCAGCTGAACATCGAACAGGGCGGCGAGTTCAAGGTGTCGTCGGCGGAACACCTGCTGGCGCAGCTTTAAAGGCTGGCGGCGCATGACGGACGTCTTCTCTCCGGAGACGCGCAGCGCCGTCATGCGTCGGGTCAAGGGGCGCGACACCGCGCCAGAGATCGCGGTGCGGCGGATGCTGCGCGCGGCGGGAGTCGGCTATCGGCTGGGCGGCTCAGGCCTGCCTGGCAAGCCCGATATCGTCATGCTGGGGCGACGGACGGTGGTCTTTGTCCATGGCTGTTTCTGGCATGGGCACGACTGCCCGAGGGGCTCGCGAAAGCCGAGGGCCAATGCCGACTACTGGACCGCCAAACTGGCGAGAAATGTCGCCAGAGATCGCGAAGTCGTCGCCAGATTGACCATCGACGGCTGGCGTGTCGTCACGGTCTGGGAATGTGGTCTGAAGGCGCCGGACGCCGCGTCGAAACTGGTCGCCGAGGTGACCGGTCAGGCGGCGACGGTCTCGGCCTCGCCGGCTTCGGGCGCTTCGCCCGCCAGGACATGACTGAGGGCGCCCAGCAGGGCGGTCGGGGTCAGGGGCTTGGACACGAAATAGGTCATGCCGGCGGCCATGCAGGCGGCGATGTCGTCGGGCGAGGTGTCGGCGGTGACGGCGATCACGGGGGTCGTGGCGTTCAATCCGCCGCCGGCGCGGAGCCTGCGGGTGGTTTCGCGGCCGTCCAGCTCGGGCATGCGCACATCCATGAAGATGACGTCGAACTCGGCGGTCTCACACTGGGCCAGGGCCAGAAGGCCGTCGGCGGCGGTCGCAATATCGCAGCCCAGCGGAGTGAGGATCAGCTCCACCGCGCGGCGGTTGATGTCGTGGTCATCGACGACCAGCACGCGCAGGGGCCGGTCCGCCTCCTGCTCGGGGTCGTTGCCGATCTCGTTGTCGATCTCGGGGCCGCTCTCGACCGCCAGCGTCTCGTCCTCGGGCTCGATGGATGCAGGGGCGGTCTCGAAGACCGGCGTGGAGGGCGTGGGCGCGGGCGTAGCCGCACGGGGCGTCCGTGGGGCCAGGCTGCGGACGATGTCGCCCCGGCTCTCCTGGTTGAAGCCCTTCGGTGCGACGACGATGGCGTCGCCGCGCGGCAGAAGAAGCGACAGGGTGAAGGCGGCGCCCTCTCCCGGACAGCTGCGGGCGGTCAGGCGGCCACCCATCAGTTCGGCCAGGTCGCGGCTGATGCTGAGGCCCAGGCCCGTGCCGCCGTGGCGGGCGCTGACCCCCTCGGCAGTCTGGTCGAACGGGGTGAACAGCCGGGTCAGCTGCTGATGCGTCATGCCCGGGCCGGTGTCGGCCACCTCGATCAGGATTGCATAGTGCGCCGGCTCTTCCAGCCAGGCCGAAAGGCGCAGGGTGACCGAGCCCTCGGCCGTGAACTTCATCGCGTTTGAGACGAGGTTGTTCAGCACCTGACGCAGGCGCATGGGGTCGCCCTTGACCGAGTGCGGGATGCTCGACGCGCCCTCGACGCGCAGGTTCAGCCCCTTGGCGCGGGCCTCGCCCTGCCAGAACATCAGGGTCTGGGCGATCAGGCCGCGAAGGTTGAAGTCGACGGTCTCGACCGTCATCCGGCCGGCGTCGAGCTTGGAGTGATCCAGAAGATCGTCGAGCAGCGCCTTCATCATGATCCCGGCGTCGGTGATCAGCGCGGCCTGGGCGCGGGCGGCGCTGTCGGTCGCGCCGCGCTCCAGCTCGGCCGCGCCGGTCAGAATGGCGCTGATGGGGGTGCGCAGGTCATGGCCCACGGTGGCCAGGAAGATGGAGCGACCGGCCATGATGCGCTCGGCGTCAGCCCGGCGTTGATCCGCCTCCAGGCGCGCGGCGATCTCGGCGTCGGCGGCCTGGTTCATGCGCTGCCAGGTCGACAGGCAGTAGACGCCGAAGACCACAAAGGCGACGGCGGCGGCGGTGACGAACGACGACGACGCGCCGTACCAGGCCATCCAGAAGGGCGTGGCCAGCATGTACAGGAAGTGCGGGATGACGGTGATCGCCAGCACCGTCTTGGAGCGCGGCGAATTGATCACGCCATAGATGGCGCCCGAGGCGGCCAGCACGGCGGCGCAGACTCCGCCCATGGGACCGCCGGTCAGCCAGAGCGGAATCGAAAGACTGCCGAAAGCCGCCGCGTTCAGGAACAGCATGGCGACGCCGGCGGTAGACCGGACCGGTCCCATCCGCTCGACCTTGCCGCTGTTGATGGGGGCGAAAATTATCAGGTCCAGCAGTTGGACGAGGAAGTAGGTTCCGACCCAGATGCTCGAGAAGGTCCAGCCGAACAGGGGGCTGAAGACCATGGCGGTGGCGGCGCCCATGCCCAGGCGCTGCAGCAGAGCCTTGCGACGGCGACGGAGCGCCGGCGCCCACGTCGGCGACGTGATCGTACTGGCCTCCGACATCCTGCCCCCGACAAAACGCGCGGTCTTCTCCACGCATCGGAAGACTATGCCCGGCTTGCCCCTAACGCTCCGTCAACGGACCCGCCGAAACCGCCTCTGCGACGCTGGAAAAACCTTCGGCGCGCAGACGTGCGGCGAGATCGCGTTTGATCCGGCCGACCAGACCGGGGCCGTCGTAGATCAGGGCGGAATAGATCTGGATGGCTGACGCGCCCGCGCGGAGCCGTTCCCAGGCGTCCTGGCCCGAGGCGATGCCGCCGACGCCGATCAGGGGCAGGCGGCCTTCGGCGGCCTCGGCGGCGTCCCGGAGCGCGGCCAGGGCCCTGCCGCGCAGGGGCGCGCCGCTGAGGCCGCCGGCTTCGGCGCGGTCGGGCGAGGTCAGGCTGTCGGGACGGTCGAGCGTGGTGTTCGACACGATCAGGGCGTCGATCCGGTGGACCAGGGCCGCCTCGACGATCATGGCGATCTCGGCGAAGGTCAGGTCCGGCGCGATCTTGAGGAAGACGGGCGCGGCGGTGGTCCGGGCCTCGGCGATGCGGCCCAGCAGGTCGTCCAGCGCCTCCCGCCCCTGCAGCGCGCGCAGGCCGGGCGTGTTGGGCGAGGAGATGTTGATGGTGAAATAGTCGCTGAGGCCGGCGAGGCGTTTGAGGCCGGTGACATAGTCGGCCGCGCGATCGTCTGTGTCCTTGTTGGCGCCCAGATTGGCGCCGATCACAGCGCCCGAGGGGCGGGCGGACAAATGGTCCGCGAAGGCCTCGAGCCCGGTGTTGTTGAAGCCCATCCGGTTGATGATGGCCCGGTCCTGCGACAGGCGGAACAGGCGGGGTTTCGGATTGCCGGCCTGGGGCAGGGGGGTGACCGAGCCACATTCGACGAAGCCGAAGCCGAGGCGGGCGAGGCCGCGCAGGGCTTCGCCGTTCTTGTCGAACCCGGCGGCGAGGCCGATCGGGTTGGACAGGTTCAGGCCCGCGATCCGGGTCGCCAGGATCGGGTCGTCGGCACGCGGCGCGGGCAGGGGGATGGTCTTCAGAGCCTGGATGGCGAGGCCGTGCGCCGTCTCGGGGTCAAGCCGACGCAGGATCGCGGCGCCGAAGTCAGGGACGGGCATCTATTCCTCCCCCGTGGGGGGAGGTGGCGCGGCGCTTCTTTGCGCCGTGACGGAGGGGGCCCGATCCGGATTCGGTGTCCGGGGTTGGCCCCCTCCACCGTTTCGCGGTCCCCCTCCCCCGATGGGGGAGGAATAGGCCACAGTCTCGGTGACCGCCTTTACAGGCAGGAGGCCGTAGATATGCGGGAACAGGGCGCCGCCGCGCGAGGCCTCCCAGACGGTCGTGTCGTCGAGCGCCGTCAGATCGACGGTCAGCAGCACCAGGTTTTCGCGCCCGGCGTAGTGTTTGCGCGCGGTCTCATCCAGCTGATCGGCGGTCGACAGGTGAATGTAGCCGTCCGCCAGATCGAAGGCGGACCCGGCATAGACGCCCTCGGCCACAGCCTCGCGCCATTCGGCAGCGTCGATGATCTTGTAGGCGACGGTCTCGGTCATCAGTCCTCGGCCCCGCCGCCGAAGGCCTTGGGCGTGAGGAAGCCGTCGTAGGCGCAGCGACCGGCGACATCGATCTCGAAGATGGCGGCCGCGCCCGTTGGGAAACCACCCGCCATCCGGTCGAGCACCGACGGGGAGGCGGCGCTCTCGGTCAGATATTCCATGGCCAGCAACTGGACGCCCGGATTGTGGGCCATCACGAGCAAACAACCCGCCTTGTCCTCCGCATCCTCGACAAAGCGGCGGATGGTGTCGGTGGTGGCGTCGTAGAGACGGGGCTCGATGCGGACCTCGACGTCCCCGAGCGAGTCGTGCATCGCCTCCCAGGTCTGTCGCGTCCGGGTGGCCGAGGACACGAGGGCGAGGTCGGGCCGCAGGCCCTTGTCGGCCAGAATACGGCCCATCAGGGCGGCGTCGTCCAGGCCGCGCGGCGTCAGGGCGCGATCACGGTCGAGGCCGCTTTCGGCGGCCCGCTCGGTCTTGGCGTGGCGCATCAGGATCAGGCGGTGCATGGGCCCGCGCTTAAAGAGGTTCGGCGTCTGTATCCAGTCTTCGAGACAGAGGATTACGCGTGATCGGTCCACGCGTGACGGGCTGGGGCTGTAGCCCGGGCGCCTCGGCGCGCACGCGCAGGGTCGCGCCCGAGGGACGGATGCGGGCGTAGGCCTGACGGGTCGCCTCCAGCAGAATCACCCCGGCGGCGCCCGGCGCGATATGGCGACCGATCTGTTCGAACCCGTCGGCGAGGCCCAGCAGCGGAGTCCATGGCGGAACATAGAGGGTCTGGGACCAGGCGGTCGGCTCCAGGCCCGCGGCGCGGACCAGCCGTTCCAGCTGGCCCCGGGTAAAGGGGCGGCCGTGGCCGAAGGGGGTGCTTTCGGCCCGGGCCCACATCCCGCCCCGCGCGGCGGCGGCCAGAATAATCCGTCCGGCCGGGGCCAGGGCGCGCACGGCTTCGGTCAGCAGCTGGGCGGGATCGTCCGCCTCCTCCAGCGCATGGACCAGAAGCACGCGGTCGAACGATCCGGCCGGGAAGGGCAGCCGCCTGTCGTCGACCAGAAGGGTGCGGTTGCGCCCGGCGGCGGGCCAGACCTCGACGCCCTGGCCCGAAGGCATGGCGGCGATGACACGGCGGGCGCCGACGAAGGCGTCCAGCCAGGGCGTCGCGTAGCCGATGCCGAGCACGTCGCAGCCCGGCGCCTCGCCCCAGGCATCCTCCAGCCGCTTCGCCAGCAGCCGACGCACCAGCGCACCGGTCGGCTCGCCGTAGAAGGATCGCAGGTCTTCGATGGCGCGGCGCATGGTCCTGACTATATGGCGATGAGGCTTACCGAACCAAGGACGACCCATGCCCCTGACCGTTCACCTGTTTCCGGCGCGGACCGACAACTACGCCTTCCTGGCGCGGGACGAGGCGACGGGGACGGTCGCGGCCATCGACACGCCGGACGCCCAGGTGATCCTGGACGGGATCGCCAGCCTCGGCTGGGGCAGGCTGGACCGGATCATCAATACCCACTGGCATCCCGATCACACCGAGGGGAATGCCCGGCTTCAGGCCGAGACCGGTTGCGACATCTGGGGGCCGGAGGAGGTGCGAAAGGTCGCGCCGCTGGATCGGGTGGTCGAGGAGGGCGACATGGTCATGATCGGCGCCACGCCCCTGCATGTGACCGCGACGCCGGGTCACACGCTGGGCCATGTGGTCTTCCGTTCGGCGGCGGACGCCATCGCCTTCACCGGCGACACCCTGTTCCCGCTGGGCTGCGGGCGGCTGTTCGAAGGCACGCCGGAGCAGATGTGGGACAGCCTGAGCCGTCTGCTGGGCTGGCCCGACGAGACGGTGCTGTACGGGGCGCACGAATATACGGCGGCCAATGCCCGTTTCACCCTCAGTGTTGATGATCGGCTGGAGGTGAGGGCGCATGCGGGGGCGATCTTCGCGGCGCGCGAACGGGGCGAGCCGACGGTGCCGACGACCATGAAGATCGAGCGGGCCCTCAATCCGTTCCTGACCGCCGGCAACGCGGAAGAGTTCGCCCGGCGTCGCGCAGCGAAGGATTCGTTCGCCGTCTAGTCCCGCGTTGCGACGGCCTGGATGATGCTGGAGGACGACGGCCGTCCGGCCTGTCCCTGACGCGGATCGACCACGACCCGCAGATCGCCGCGCGAGAAGGTCACGGAGCTGCGGGCGCCCTCGACCAGAGTGATGCTGCGCAGGCCGTTGACACGGTCGCGGAAGGTCGGGGTGCGGGCCATGCGGATGACCGCCTCGGTGGTCACGATCAGGGCGTCGACCATCAGGGCCTCGGACTGTTCGCCCGTCAGGTTGACGACGATTAGCCGGCCCAGGGCCTGGCTGACCAGACTGCCGCGCTGGTTCATCAGGGTAAACAGCCGGATCGGGCCCAGCGTCGGCAGTTCAAGCGGCGGGGCCACCCCGATGCGCGAGGCCGGAGAGCCGTTCGGCGTGCGGGTCGTATAGAGGGTCAGGCCGCCGTCCGGCGTGACACGCAGGATCTGGGCCCCGCCGTCGTTGCGATAGATGACGTCGCCGCGCGGCGCGGGCGTCGAGCGCAACACCCAGGTCTCTTCCCGGCGCTCGAACCGGAACAGCGGGCGCGTGCCCCGGCCGTCGAAGATGAACCGCTCACCGACGTCGGAGGCATAGAGGCCGTTGGCCGGGAGGCCGCGCTGGCTGTCGTTCTGGAAGGTCTGATTCTGCTCGGCCTGGGCGTTGCCGCGCACCTGGGCCTCGGCGGCCGAAGCGACCATGATCGCCAGAACGACGACGGCGAACGCCATCGTCGCCGGGACCGGCGATCGCGCCGTCTCGTGCTTGACCCTTGAACTCATGGCCGAAAGCGTTGCGCGGGAGCCGCGGCGGATTTTGGGCGGCGAAAAGGTCAGCCGACCAAGTATTGACCGCCGTTCAGCGACAGCGTGCAGCCTGTGACATATCCGGCACGCTCGCCCGACAGCCAGGACACCATGTCGGCGATCTCCTCGCCCTTGCCGAGACGGCCCACGGGGATCTGGGCGATGATGCCGGCCAGGACCTTCTCGTCCATCGCTCCGACCATTTCCGTATCGATATAGCCGGGCGCGATACAGTTCACGGTGACGCCCTTGCGCGCGTTTTCCAGGGCCAGGGCCTTGGTGAAGCCGATCATCCCGGCCTTGGCGGCGGAATAGTTGGTCTGGCCGACCTGGCCCTTCTGGCCGTTGATCGAGGAGATGTTGACGATGCGGCCGAAGCCGCGGTCGCGCATGCCGTTGATCACCTGGCGCGTCATGTTGAAGACGCTGTCCATGTTGACGCGGATGACGTCGGACCACTGGTCGGCGCTCATCTTGTGGAAGAAGCCGTCGCGGGTGATGCCGGCATTGTTGATCAGCACGTCGATGGGGCCGAACTCGGCCTCCACGTCGGCGACGGCGCGGGCGCAGTCCTCGTAGGAGCCGACATTGCCCTTCACCACCATGACGCCCAGCTCGCGGGCCGTGGCCTCGGCCGCCTCCGCATTGCCGGAATAGCCGGCGGCGACGGACATGCCGTCTTCCTTCAGACGCTGAACGATCGCCTTTCCGATACCGCGGGTTCCACCCGTGACGAGAGCCACTCGAGCCATGTGCGTTCCTGTTTCCCTGACGGTCCGGTCTGGCGCCGAACCTTTGTCAGGGAAATCACTAGCCTGTGGCGGGTTGCGCGGAAAGTCGTGGTTGCGCCTGATTCGTCAGACGATCTTCGCAGCCTCGTCGAAGGTCAGCCGGGGGCTGCGCGGGAAGAGATTGTCGTCGTTGCCGTAGCCGAGGTTGATGATGAAATTCGGCTCGATGTCGCCGTCGGGGAAGAACTCGGCCTTCACGCTCGCCGGATCGAAGCCGGACATGGGACCGACATCGAGACCCAGGGCGCGGGCGGCGAGCAGGAAATAGCCGCCCTGCAGCGAGGAGTTGCGGAAGGCGCTTTCACGACGTCCGGTCTCTTCGCCGAACCAGTCGCGGGCGCCCGGCGCATGCGGAAACAGGTGCGGCAGGTGATCGTGGAAATTCATGTCGTAGCCGAGGATGACCGTGACCGGCGCCTGGGCGGTCTTGGCCTGGTTGCCCTCGCTCATCAGCGGCACGAGGCGCGCCCTGGCCTCGGGCGACGTAACGAAGACAAACCGGGCCGGCGTGTTGTTCACCGCCGTCGGGCCAAATCTGGTCAGGTCATACAGGCGGTGCAACAACTCGGTCGGCACGGGACGGTCGGTCCAGCCGTTGCGCGTGCGGGCCTCGGTGAAGACCTGGGCCAGGGCCGCGTCAGTGAGCGGGACGTCTCGGGCGGGGAGAGAGTCGAAAGCCATTGGGAAACCCCTTAAAATCTATAACTGCATCAGCAGCGGTTTCATATAAAGGGACTGGCTCGTGCTGGTTCAAGCGAATTCGCATCACCTACGGTTACAATTAATCCGCGGCTAGGCGAGCCGGGCGATCAGGGCCTGCGCCGCAGCCGGGTTCCGCACCTTCGCACCCGAGATGAAATAGGCGAACACCTCGCCGCGTTCGGCCCAGGCCCTCGTCTGCTGCGCCACCGCGTCCAGCTCGCCCGAGGTCATGCCGGTCGGCTCGTCCTCGCGGCTGGACATCAGACGCGCGTAGGTAAAGTCGGCGGTCGGCTCATCGATCTGCGGCCAGGTCGGTTCCTCGTCGTCGACGGCATAGACGATGGCGGCGCCGTATCTGGCCGCCAGATCATAGAACTGTGCGGTGGCGAAGGTCGGGTTGCGGACCTCAAGCGCGTGCCTCAGACGGACCCCGTCCTTCTCCATCGGCAGCAACTTCAGGAAGCCCTCGAAATCCTCGGGATCGAACTTCTTGGTCCCCATGAACTGCCAGTTGATCGGGCCCAGCTTGTCGCCCAGCAGGGTCAGGCCCTGGTCGAGGAACCGCGCGAAGCTCTCGCCGCCCTCGGACAGGATTTTCCGGTTGGTGCAGTAGCGGCTGGCCTTCACGGAAAAGACGAAGGCCTCCGGCGTCTCGTCGCGCCATTTCATCCAGCTGTCAGGCTTGAACGTCGAATAGTAGGTGCCGTTGATCTCGATCGAGGTCAGGGCCCGCGAGGCATATTCCAGCTCGCGCTTCTGCGTCAGGTCCGACGGATAGAAGACGCCGCGCCAGGGCTCGAAGGTCCAGCCGCCGATACCGACATGGATGGGGTGGGTCATTCGGGATTCCGTCGGCGGTTCATCGTCGCTGCAACCGTCCAGGCGGCTAGTCCCGCCAAGGCGCCGGTTACTCCAGTAAACACAACATCCATGAGCTGGAAACTCCAGCCAAGAACAGTCGGCATGCCGTCGTCCATCGTTTGATAGCCGTAGGTCCATGAGTCGAAACTGGCGTTCGGGTTTGCCATCGTCTGCAAGCCGTAGATGAAGATGTAGGCCGCGAGCGCGAAGCCGAGGATCAAGCCCACTAGCCCTCCCGCCCAAAGGGCGTTTCGAAGTGTCGTCTGGCCATGACGCTCTGCGCGCTTCCAGATCGGATATCCTACGAGGGGCACGAATACGACGGCAACGGGCAAGCCGAAAAAGGCGTAGAGCGTGACGATATTTCGGAGTTGGACAGGGTCCATCGGCGTCAGATTCTCGAAGCCCATGATACGTTCGCCGGCTGCGCCGAGAATGATCGGGCCGATATCGAAGAGCGTTGTCAAAGCCCAAGCAACGATGCTGGCCATCAGCAGACCTGCAACCTTTGAACTGGGTGACGTGCTCATCTCACCGACCTCGTTGGCCCGGACGGTTCAACTTTCCAGATCGCGTGCAGCGATGTGAGCCAATGCTCGCTCTCGGACCTCGGCAAAGATTTGATCAGTCGTCCTGTCGCTGATCCCGCCTGCTCGCGCCTCATCGACCAGACGCTGCATGTTGGCGATTTGATCCTTGCGGATCAGGGCGCGAATGTAGGCGCTGGAACTGGCATGGCGACCATCGTCGGTCTGGGCCTCGACCCAAGCCTTCATCTGGTCTGGAAGGGTGATTTTCATCGCCGCCATGGCCGAAGCGTCCGCCCCACCATAAACCTTGTCAAGAACCGTAATCGACGCCGGTCAGGTAGAGCCCATCGGACGGCGCCACGGGTCCGCAGGCGGTACGTTCCCTCGCCTCCAGCGCCGCCTTCACGTCGTCGGGCGTCCAGCGTCCGAGGCCGGCTTCAACCAGGGTGCCCGCCATGGACCGGACCTGGCGGTGCAGGAAGGAGCGGGCCTCGAACACCAGATGCACCTCCTCGTCCACGCGTCGGACCGTCGCCACGTCGAGGGTCTTCTCCGGCGACTTCGACTGGCAGGCCAGGTCGCGGAAGGTGGTGAAGTCGTGGTGGCCGATCAGGTGGTTGGCGCCGGCCTGCATGGCCCCGGCATCGAGCGGTTTGCGGACGTGCCAGACCCGGCCCCGTTCCAGCGCCGGGCGGCCGGGGCGGTTGAGAATGCGGTACAGGTATTTGCGGCCCGTGGCCGAGAAGCGGGCATGCCAGTCATCGGCCACGGCCCGGCAGTCGAGGATGGCGACGCCTTCCCTGATCAGATGGGCGTTCAGGGCGTTCATCACCGTGGCGGCGGGCCAGTCCTTGTCGAGGTCGACATGGGCGACCTGGCCTGTGGCGTGGACCCCGCTGTCGGTGCGGCCGGCCGCGGCGATGCGCACAGTCTCGCCGCAGAAGGCGTGGATGGCCGTCTCGATCGCGCCCTGAACCGTGGGCAGGCCGTCCTGGGCCTGGAAGCCGTTGTAGGGGCCGCCGTCGTATTCGATGTCCAGCCGGTAGCGGGGCATCAGCCCAGTATGGTCCCGACCGGCAGGGCGAAGCCGTTGAGGAAGTCGGCGGGCGACGACTGCGCCTTGCCCTCGCGCTGGACGCGAAGCAGGCGGACGGCTCCGTCTCCGCAGGCGATCAGCAGCCCGCCTTCCAGCAACTCGCCGGGCGTCCCTGCGCCCTCGCTGGACAGGCAGGATAGCAACGCCTTCACGCGCACGGGGCCGTCAGGGCCAGGGGCCTCGAACCAGGCGCCGGGGAAGGGCGACAGGCCGCGGATGTGGCAGTCGATCTCTGCGGCCGGACGGGTCCAGTCGATACGGGCCTCCGCGGGGGTGATTTTCTTCGCGTAGGTCGGTTCGCCGGTCTGCGGGGTCTCGGTGACGCCGCCGCGTTCGATGGCGGCGAGGGCCCGGGTCCACAGGGTGGCGCCGACCGTCGACATCCGCTCCGACAGGCTGGCGGCGGTGTCGTCGGGCCGGATCGGCAGGATCTCGCTGAGCAGGATCGCGCCCTCGTCGAGCCCCTCCGACATCCGCATGATCTGGACGCCGGTCTCGCGGTCTCCGGCCATGATGGCGCGCTGGATCGGGGCGGCGCCGCGCCAGCGAGGCAGCAGGGAGCCATGCAGGTTGAAACAGCCGAGACGGGGAGCCTCCAGCACGGCGGGCTTCAGGATCTGGCCGTAGGCGACGACGCAGGCTGCATCGAGGTCGAGGCTGACGAACGTCTCGATGGCTTCGGGGGCCTTCATCGACTCCGGCGTGAAGACCGGCAGCCCCATGGCCTCGGCGAAGGCGTGGACCGGCGACGGCGTCAGTTTCCGGCCGCGACCCTTGGGTCGGGGCGGCTGGGAATAGACGGCGACGATCTCGTGGCCCGAGGCGATGAGCTCGGCCAGGGACGGCACGGCGAAGTCGGGGGTACCCATGAAGGCGAGGCGCATGGGGCCGCCTTTAGACGCAGAAGCCAGTTACTGCCAGCGGGTGGAGACGCCGCCGCCCTCGTCCCATTCGCCGCCGGCGTCGAGCGCGTCGTCGAACACCAGCAGACGGTCCAGCAGGACCCCGGCGATGATGCCCAGGGCGGCGACGCCGATCAGGGTCGCGACGGAGCCGATGCCGATCGTTTCGGATCGGGTCAGGCGACGGCGGCCGGTGGGATCGATGACGTAGGACTTGCGGCGGGACATCAGGCGTCCTCTCTCAGGCGCATGGTCTTCTTGACCTTGGACATGGCGCGGTCGCGGCGCAGGCGCGACAGGTGGTCGATGAACAGGACGCCGTTCAGGTGGTCGAGTTCGTGCTGGTAGCAGACGGCGTACAGGCCCTCGATCTCTTCCTCGATGCGGTTTCCGTCGCGATCCAGATGGGTGACCCGGACGCGGGCGGGGCGTTCGACCTCGTCGAAATACTCGGGGATCGAGAGGCAACCCTCTTCGTAGCAATAGGTCTCGTCCGAGGCCCAGAGGATCTCCGGATTGACGAAGGCGCGCGGATTGGGAACGCGGCTTTCTTCGCCCTCGGCCGGCTCCTCGGCGCCTTCAGGCAGGGGGCCGTCGCCCAGATCCATGACCACGACACGCTTCAGCTCGCCGATCTGCACGGCGGCCAGGCCGATGCCCGGGGCGTCGTACATGGTCTCCAGCATGTCATCCATCAGGGCGCGCAGGGCGTCGTCGACGACCTCCACGGGCTTTGACACCTGCTTGAGGATCGCCAGGTCGGCGGTGTTGTCGATGGTCAGGATGCGTCGGATGGCCATGGCCGTCAGGTAGGCGCGAGGGCCGGGAGGGTCAAGTTTGCCTCTCTTCCGTCATCCTCCGGCCAGCTGCGGCCTCGCGGCGCAGACCAGGGGATGACGAAAGAAAAATCAGCTCTGACCCGGGAGCGGCCTCGGCTTCCGGTCCTCGTCGATGGCGACATAGGTGAAGACGCCCTCGGTCACGCGGGAGACTTCGTGGGTCGAGCGCGGCCGTTTCCATGCCTCGACGCGGACGCGGATCGAGGTGCGGCCGGTCTTCAGGACCGTGGCGTAGAGGGACACCTCGTCACCGACCGAGACCGGCTGGTGAAACACCATGGCGTCGACCGCGATGGTGGCGCATCGACCCTGGGCGATATCGAAGGCGGGGGTCGAGCCGGCCAGGTCCATCTGGGCCAGCAGCCAGCCGCCGAAGATGTCGCCTTCGGGGTTGGTGTCGGCGGGCATGGCGATGACCCGCCCGACCAGCATGCCGTCGGGCGTTTCCGGGGAGGGAACGGTCACGAACCTAGTCCTGGGGCTGGAGGTGCTGGTCCAGCCAGCGGAACACCTCGTTGTGCCATTGCAGGCTGTTCTGCGGCTTCAGCACCCAGTGGTTCTCGTCCGGGAAGACGATCAGCCGGCTCTCGATGCCGCGACGCTGCAGGGCCGTGAAGGTCGACAGGCCCTGGGCCGTCGGGATGCGGAAGTCGCGGTCGCCCTGGATCACCAGCATCGGCGTCTTCCACTGGTCGACATGATTGACCGGATTGAAGCGCTCATAGCCCTCGGGGTTTTCCCACGGCGTGCCGCCGTATTCCCACTCGGTGAACCACAGTTCCTCGGTGGAATAGCCCATGCCGCGCACGTCAAAGACGCCGTCGTGGTTGACCAGGCATTTGAACTCGTCCGACCAGCGCCCGGCGATCCAGTTGATCATATAGCCGCCATAGGAGGCGCCGAGCGCGCAGGCGTTGTCGCCGTCCAGGAACGAGTAGCGCTCCTGCGCCGCCGCCCAGCCCTTCTGCAGGTCTTCCAGCGGACGGTCGCCCCAGTGCTCGGAGATCGCGTCGGTGAAGGCCTGGCCGTAGCCGGTGGAGCCGTGGAAATCGATCATCACCACCGCGTAGCCGGCGCCGGCGTAGCTTTCCGGGTTCCAGCGGTAGGACCAGGAGTTGCCGAATGAGCCTTGCGGCCCGCCATGGATCAGGAAGGCGACCGGGTATTTGCGGCCCTCGACATAGCCGGCGGGCTTGATGACGTAACCGTGGACCGTCTCGTCGTTCCAGCCCTCGAACGAGAACTGCTCGGCCTCGCCGAACATGCGGCTGTCGAGTTCCGGGTTCACGTCGGTGATCTGGCGCGGCATCTCACGGCCGCGGAAGGTCTTCACGAACAGCTCCGACGGCGAGGTCAGACTGTCCTGGGCGAAGACGAAGCCGGACGGGGTCAATTCGACCGCCGAGACGTGGCCGGGGCCAGTGATCGGGACGACGGCGCCGTTGGCGACATCGATGGAGAACAGCCGGGTCTGGCCGACATCACCGGCGACGACATACAGGGTTCGGCCGTCGGCGGACCATTGCAGGCTGTCTGCCGAACGGTCCCAGTTGGCGGCGACCTCGCGCCTGGCGCCCGTGGCCACGTCCATCAGCACGATCTGCCAGCGATCGGCCTCGAAGCCCGGGCGGGCCATGGCGCGATAGGCCAGGGTGCGGCCGTCCGGCGAGAAGACCGGGCCGGTGTCCCAGGCGTCGTTGCCGTCGGTCAGGTTGGTGAAGCCTTTGCCCGTCAGGCCGTTGGTCCTGAACAGGTCGAAATTTGTGCTCCACGGCTCGGTCTGGCCGGCGACGCGGGCCGAGAAGACGATGGCGTCGCCCTCGGGGGTGAAGGTGAACTCCCCCTCGTCGCCGAAGGGCTTGGAGGGGGTGTCGCCGTCGAAGCCGTGGGTGACCCAGACCGGATCGCCCGAGCCGTCGGCGTTGACCACGAACAGGTGGTTCTGGGTGCCGTCGGCCCAGGTGTCCCAATGGCGCACGAACATCCGGTCATAGACCTGACCCGTCGACTTGCGGGCGGCGGCTTCCGTGCCGCGCGCGACCGAGCAGGCCAGATCGTCGCAGGTCGGGTAGACGGCCAGGGACGCCACGACCTTCGAGGCGTCGGGGCTGAGGCGATAGGCATTGACGTCCAGCGGCAGGTCGGTGACCTGGGTCGCCGTGGCGCCGGTCGAGTCCGTCTTCCAGACCTGGCTGGACCCCGAACGGCCCGAGAGGAAGTACAGGGCGCCGTCCGAACCCCAGCGGGCGGTGTTGGCGCCGCCGTCGGAGATGGCCAGGCGACGCGGCTCGCCCTCGCCCGTGAGGGCCTGGATCATCAGGCTGGAGACGCCGCGGTTGGCCTCCATGTCCGTGGCGCGCACATTGTAGACGACGTGCCGGCCGTCCGGCGACACGCGCGGGTCCGAGAGCCGGTTGGCGTTCAGCATGTCGGTATAGGTGAACGCGGGTTCCGCGGCCTGAGCCGTCGGCGCGGCGGGAGCCTCGGCGAGGGCGGGCAGGGCGGTCAGCATCGCCAGTGCGGCGCAGGCGGAAAGCAGGGAACGGTGACGCATCGGACGGCTCCTGGGACTTCGTTGGCGCTGGCGTAGCACCGGGGGAAGTCGGGAGGAAGCGG
The DNA here is from genome assembly GCF_002280785.1 of Brevundimonas subvibrioides. Classification (GTDB taxonomy): domain Bacteria; phylum Pseudomonadota; class Alphaproteobacteria; order Caulobacterales; family Caulobacteraceae; genus Brevundimonas; species Brevundimonas subvibrioides_B. The sequence continues at coordinate 113,260 of NZ_NCEQ01000013.1, read as the reverse complement.
TCCTCAGATTACGGCGTCGGCGCCGTCCAGCGCGCGGTCCAGTCGAGAATTTCCCTCTGCCAGTCGACATAGTTGCGCGGTTTGAGCACCCAGTGGTTCTCGTCCGGGACCTGGACGAAGCGGCTGGGAATGCCCTGACGCTGGAGGGCCGAGAAGGTGGCCAGGCCCTGCTCGATCGGCACGCGGAAGTCGCGCGAACCGTGCAGGACCAGCATGGGTTTGGTCCAGTCGCCCGCGAAGTCGCCGGGCGAGAAGGCGCGGTACAGATCCATCCGCTCCCAGGACGGCCCGCCGAACTCCCAGATGAAGTTGCCGATATCCATGGCGTTCATCAGCTGGGGCACGTCGAAGACCCCGGCATGGTTGACCAGACAGGCCCAGGGCCCGTTCCACTTCCCGGCGATCAGATTGACCATGTATCCGCCGTAGGAGGCGCCGAGCGCGCAGGCCCGGTCGCCGTCGATGAAGCGGTTCGCGGACAGCGCCGCCGCCCAGCCCTTCTGCAGGTCTTCCAGCGGCCGGTCGCCCCAGTGGTCGTTGATGGCGTCGGTGAACGCCTGTCCGTAGCCGGGCGAGCCGTGGAAATTGACCATCACCACGGCGTATCCGGCCGAGGTGTAGATCTGCGGGTTCCAGCGATAGGACCAGCTCTCGGTCCAGGGCGACTTGGGCCCGCCGTGGATCAGATAGACGGCCGGATAGGTTTGCCCCTCGACATAGCCGACGGGTTGGAACACCCAGCCGCTCACGTCCTCGCCGTTCCATCCGGCGAAGGTGAAGGCCTCGGCCTCGGGCAGGTTGAGGGCGGCTGTGGCCTCTGCGTTGTGGGTCGTCAGGGGGCGGGCGTCGTCGCCGGTCCCCGTCATGATCCGGGTCGGGGCATCGAAGCCGTCGCGGGCGTAGACGAGCACGTTCGCCCGGCTCTCCACGCCGGAGATCGCGCCGCGTCCGGTCAAGGGTGTGACCTCGCCGGTGCGGGCGTCGATGCGGAACAGCCGGTTCTGGCCGTCGTCGGAGGCGGTGGCGAGCAGGCTGCGACCGTCCGAGGACCAGCTCAGCGAGCCGGGACCGCGATCCCAGTCGGGCGTCAACGGGCGCGGGTTCGATCCATCGGCGTCGGCGAGGATGACTACGGCCTGATCGCCGCCGACGTTCTCGCGGCGCCCCGCCAGCCAGGCCAGGCGGCGTCCGTCCGGCGAGAAGGCCGGCGCGCCGTCTGAACCTTCGTTGGTGTCCGTCAGGTTCACGGCCGCCCCGCCATCCAGGGAGACGCGGAACAGGTCGGAGTTGTTGGTGAAGGCCTCTCCCGACCCCTGCGTCTGGGTCGAATAGACGAGGGTGCGGCCGTCGGGCGAAAGAGTGAAATCATCCTCGGTTCCCTGCGGCTGGGACGGCGTGTCGGCGTCGATTCCGGCCATCAGGTTGCGCGGCGCGCCGTCGGCCAGACCCGATCCATCCAACGCCTGGACGAACAGATGCTGGCGTCGTCCATCGTTCCAGTGATCGAACTGGCGCAGCGGCATGCGGTCATAGCCAGTGACGGTGGACGGCGAGCGATTGTCCGCCTCGATCCGGTCCTTCGTGCACTGGAGGGTGTCGCAGTCGACGAAGATCGGCAGGGCGAGGATCAGGTTCCGCCCGTCCGGCGAGACCTTGAAGGCCACGACATCGACGGGATAGGTCGTGACCTGCACAGCCGCGTTGCCCTCGGCATCCGCGCGCCACACCTGGTTCGATCCCCCGCGCGAGGACAGGAAATAGATCGCCTGACCATCGACGGCCCACCGCCCGGTCGAGGCGCCGCCGGTCGAGACGGCCAGCTTCCTCGGCTCCGCGCCGCTCAGGTCCGCGACCCACAGGGCGCTGACGCCCCGGTTGCCGTCCCAGTCGGTCGAACGGACAGAATAGAGCACGCGCCGCCCGTCCGGAGACAGGCGCGGGTCCGAGACCCGGTCCATCATGGCCAGGGCCCGCATCGACAGACCGCCGGGCAAGGCAGCCACGTCGGCGCCGGGAGGCGACGCCTGCTGGGCCGAGGCGGTCATCGGCGCGGTCGACAGTGCGAGCGCCAGCGCGGCGGTGGAAATGCTGAACTTCATGGGAGCCCCCTCGGTATCTCCCCACCGTGCACCCCGGCGAAGGCCGGGGTCCAGACGGAAAAGGCAGGGCTCTGGTCACGTCGCCCTCGCAAGCCCGGTCCCCTGTATCCTCGATCTGGACCCCGGCCTTCGCCGGGGGGCACGGAAGGGGCGGACACGCTTGCCTGTGTTCCCGCCAGAGGCGACAAGGGGCGCGGATGATCGCTTCGCCGCCCGCCACGACCGAGCCTGCCGCCGTCCCCGCGCGACGGTCGGATCACGTCGTCGACGTCCTGATCGCCGAGCGGGCGCCGCAGCTGACGGGGTCGATCCTCTGGCCGGTGGTTCGCCCGGTGTTTTACTCGATCCTCGGCTACGGCCAGGCGCGGGACATGGCCGACGCCATCACGCCCCTGTCGGGACAGGCGGCGCTGGATCATGTGTCGAGCCTGCTGGACCTGAAGGTGTTGAGCCTGAACCTCGATCGGCTGCCCGCCACCGGGCGCTGCATCGTCGTCTGCAACCATCCGACCGGGATCGCCGACGGAATCGCCGTCTATGATGCCATCAGGCGACGCCGGTCCGACGCCATCTACTTCGCCAACGCAGACGCCGTCCGCGTCTCGCCCCGGCTGGACGAGGTCCTGATCCCGGTCGAATGGGTGGTCGACAAACGCACGCGGGCGAAGACCCGCGTCACCCTGGACGCCGCGAAGACCGCGTTCGAGGCGGAACGCTGCGTGGTCATGTTCCCTGCGGGACGGATTTCCCGCGTGGGAAAGGACGGACAGCTGACCGACCCGGAGTGGGCATCGACCGCGACGTCGCTGGCGCGGAAATACAATGCACCGACCATTCCCATCCATGTCAGCGGCCCCTGGTCGACCCTGTTCCACCTGTTCAACCGGGTGTCGCCGGAGCTGCGGGACATCACCCTGTTCCACGAGTTGCTGAACAAGCGGAAGAAGCCCTTCCGCCTCAGCGTCGGCAAGCCGATCCCGCCGACCCGTCTCGATATCGACGCGACCCGTGCGACCTATGCGCTGAAGGCCTTCGTCGAGCGGGTTCTGCCCGGCCAGCCCGACGCGGACTTCGCCTGATGGTCGGGATCGATCTGGCCGATGCGGAGGCGACCACGGCGCTCGGGCGCGCTGTGGCCCCGCGTCTCGAGCCCGGCGAGGCCGTCCTGCTCTACGGCCCGCTCGGCATGGGCAAATCGACCCTGGCCCGAGGCCTGATCCGGGCCCTCGCCGGCGAGGACGAGGACGTGCCGTCGCCGACCTTCACCCTCGTCCAGTTCTACGAGACCGACCCGCCCGTCGCCCATTTCGACCTCTACCGCCTGACCCGGCCGGAGGAGGCGTTCGAGATCGGCCTCGACGAGGCGCTGGACGTCGGCGCCGCCCTGATCGAATGGCCCGAGCGGCTGGGCGACGATCCCGCCCGCGCGCTCGGCCCCGACCGCCTGACCATCGTCCTGGAAGACCGCGGCGAGGGACGGCATGCGACCGTTTCCGGCGCAGGGGCATGGGCAGAGAAGATCAACGCCGTCGTCGAAAGCCTGCCAAAGAGCCTGAATGTCTGACGCCCTGACCGATCGAGAGACCCAGAGGGTCGCCTTCCTGACCGGGGTCGGCCTCGCCGACGCCCGCCGCGCGCCCCTGGCCGGCGACGCCTCCACGCGCCGGTATGAGCGGCTGACGCCCCCCAACGGTCCGGGCCTGATGCTGATGGACCAGGTCGCCGCCGCCGAGAGCCCGCCGGCCGATCCCTCCTGGTCGCCCGAGCGTCGCAAGGCCGAGGGCTGGAACGCCATCGCCCGCCTGTCCGCCGGCCGTATCGAGGCCTTCGCCGCCGTCGCCTCCCACCTGCGTTCGGTCGGGTTGTCGGCGCCTGCCATCGTCGCGCTCGACGCCGCTGCGGGTCTCGCCGTGCTCGAGGATTTCGGCGACGACCTGTTCGCCCGCGTGATCGAGGCCGGTCAGGAGGAGACGCCCCTCTACCTCGCCGCCGTCGACGCCCTGGCCGAACTGCATGCGGCGCCGACGCCGCCGATGCTGACCGGCGCGGCGGGTCCCTGGCCGCTGCAGGTCTATGACCGGACCGCCCTCCAGGGCGGGGCCGATCTGTTCGTCGAATGGATGCCGAAGCTCAAGCCCGAACTCCGCTTCGACGACGCCGCGATCACGGACTGGCATGCCGCCTGGGCGCCCATCGTCATGGAGGGGGAGGCCGGCGCCTCGGTGGTGGCCCACCGCGACTACCACGCCGAGAACCTGATCTGGCTGCCCGAGCGCGAAGGCCCGGCCCGGGTCGGCATGATCGACTTCCAGGACGCGGTGCGCGCCCACCCGTCGTGGGACCTGCACTCCCTGCTCCAGGACGCCCGCCGCGATGTGTCGCCGTCGCTCGAGGCCGAGGCGCTGGAGCGGTATTTCGAGATGGCCGAGGTCGCCGACCGCCCCGCCTTCCTGCGCGCCTACGCCGGGCTTGCGGCCCTGAACGAGGCCCGCATCCTCGGCATTTTCGCCCGGCTGATCGTGCGCGACGGCAAGCCGCGCTACGCCGCCTTCATGCCGCGCATGTGGGCCCACCTGAACGCCAACCTGACCCAGCCCGGCCTCGAAGGCGTGGCCCGCTGGTTCGACAAGCATGTCCCTGCGGAGCTGCGCGCATGACCGCCCTCATGTCCCTTCTCCCCTCGGGGGAGAAGGTGGCCGCGAAGCGGGCGGATGAGGGGGCTGCCGCCTCCAAAACGGAGGCCAACCGGTGAGCAGCGAATTCGTGGACATCTCCCCCTCATCCGCCCTCCGGGCGCCTTCTCCCCCGAGGGGAGAAGGACCACGCACAGCCATGGTTCTCGCCGCCGGCCTCGGCACGCGGATGCGGCCCCTGACCGACGACCGGCCCAAGGCCCTCGTCGAGGTCGGCGGCCGGGCCCTGATCGACCACGTCCTGGACAGGCTGGCGGAAGCGGGCGTGACGAAGGCGGTGGTCAATACTCACTGGTTCGCCGACCGGCTGGAGGCGCATCTGGCCGCGCGCGGACGCGGCCCCGGGATCGTCATTTCCGACGAGCGCGCCGAACTGCTGGAGACCGGCGGCGGCTTGAAGAAGGCCCATCCCCTGCTCGGCGATGCGCCCGTCTTCGTGGCCAATATCGACAGCGTCTGGATGGATCGCGGCGACGCCCCGTGGGCCGACGCACTGGTCCGCCTGTGGGACCCGGTGACGATGGACGCCTGCCTGCTGCTCGCCACCCGCGAGGGCGCGATCGGCTTCGAGGGCGACGGCGACTTCTTCCTCGCTGACGACGGACGCCTGACCTTCCGGGGCGAGGCTCCCTCTGCGCCCTTCGCCTATATGGGCGTCCACATCACCCGGCCGGACTATGCCGACGGCGGGCCGGACGGACCCTTCTCGCTGAGCCCGTTGTGGCGGGCGTCGGCTGCGGCCGGACGACTGTACGGCTGCGTCCTCGACGGCGACTGGATGCACGTCGGCGACCCCCAGGCGCGCGACGAGGCCGAGGCCAGGCTGAGCACATGAAGCGCCCTATCGCTCACGGCGCGGCGGCTCGCTGCTTGAGGGCGGGTGAGTGAGCACAGCGTTCAACCCCTTCCCGGGAGACGGCGGCAAGGACGACCCGCGCTGGTTCGTCATCCCCCCGCACCGACCCTTCCTCGAAGACCTGGCGGCCGGCGTGCTCGACTGGCTGGGCGACCAGGCGCCGGAGACCCTGTCCGACGCCACCATCCTCCTGCCCAATCGCCGGGCGGCGCGGGCCTTTACCAGCGCCCTTTCGACCCTGAGCGGCGACAGGCCCGTCCTCCTGCCCCAGGTTCGCCCGCTGGGCGATCTGGAGGAGGACGAGCCGCCGTTCACCCCCGGCGAACTGGGTCTGGACCTGCCGCCCGCCATCGCCCCCCTGACGCGTCGGTTCGAGATGGCGCGTCTGATCGTCGAGCAGCACGATGCTGCGCTGTCTCCGATGCGCGCCCTGGAGCTGGCCGACAGCCTCGGGGCCTTCCTCGATTCCTGCCACATCGAGGAGGTCGAGGCCCCCGAGCGCATCGCCACCCTCGTCGAGGAGGACTTCGCCGAGCACTGGCGTCAGTCCGCGCAGTTCCTCGGTCTCGCCGTCGAGGCCTGGCCCCGGCGGCTGGCCGAACTCGGCCTCGTTGACGCCTCGTGGCGGCGGACGAAGCTGCTGCGCCTTCTGGCCGAACGCTGGGACAGCCACCCGCCGCAGGGCCCCGTCATCGCCGCCGGTTCGACCGGCACGGTCAAGGCCGCCGCCGACGTCCTGATCGCCGTGGCCAGGGCGCCCCAGGGCTGCGTCGTCCTCCCCGGCCTCGACCGTGACCTCAGCGAAGCCGCCTGGGACGCCATCGAGGAACAGCATCCGCAGAGCGCGCTGAAACGGTTCCTTGAACGCGCCGGCGCCGACCGCGCCGCCGTCCGCCCCTGGTTCCGTCGCCCGGCCGTGCCCGCTGTCGAGGCGCGCGGCCTCGCCCGCCAGCGACTGATCAACGAGGCCCTCCGCCCCGCCGAGGCCACCGCCGACTGGCGCGCCGAGATCGCCCGCCTGCGCGCCGACGCCGCCGAGGCGGGCCAGGTCGCCGACCCCATCGCGCTCGGCCTCGAAGGTCTGTCCGTCGTCGCGACCCGCACCGAGGAGGACGCCGCCGCAACCATCGCCCTGATGATGCGCGAGACGCTGGAGACCCCCGGCCGGACCTGCGCCCTCGTCACCCCGGATCTCGCCCTGGGCCGTCGCGTCGGCGCCCGTCTGGAGCGCTGGGGCGTCGTCGCTGACAGCTCTTCGGGCGCGACGCTGGACCAGATGCCCGTCGGCGTTCTCGTCGATCTGGCCGCCCGCTTCATCGCCGATCCGCTGAAGCCCCAGACCGTGCTGGCCCTGATCAAGCACGATCTGACGACCCTGGCTGAGGCCACGCCCCACGCCGCCGCCGAGCTGGAGAAGGTCGCCTTCCGCGGCCCCCGCACCCGCGACTGGACCCGGATCGAGACCCGCCTGACCCAGTCCGCCGAACCCCGCCGGGACGGCCAGCCGCCCTCCGAAACGACTCTCGTCCGCGTCGCGGAGGCGACCGCGCTCGCCGGCCGGCTTCAGGCCCTCGCCGCTGCCGCCGCCCTCGGTCGTGCGGCTCCGCTCGACCAGGCCGCTCGCAACCTGACCGCCCTGGTCGAGGCCCTCGCCGGCGTCGACGTCTGGGCCGGACCGGACGGAGAGGCGGCGGCCTCCCTGCTGTCGCAACTGATCGAGGGCGGGGCGTCCCTGGGCGCCGTGACCGCCGCCGAGTTCGCCGAACTGGTCGCCGCCCTGCTGCACGACGTCACGGTCCGCACCGGCGGCGCGACCCATCCGTCCCTGCGCATCCTCGGCGCTATCGAGGCGCGTCTGGTCCGGGCCGACCGGATGATCCTGGCCGGGCTGGAGGAGGGGGTCTGGCCGCAGGGCGCGCCGATCGACCCCTTCCTGTCGCGCCCGATGCGCAAGGCCCTCGGTCTGCCCCCGCCCGAGCGCCGGGTCGGTCAGACGGCCCAGGATTTCGTCCAGGCCGCCTGCGCCCCCGAGGCCATCCTCGTCCATTCCGAACGCCGCGGCGGCCAGCCCGCCGTCCGCTCCCGCTGGCTGTGGCGGCTGGATATGCTCACACGCGGCGCCGGGGTGGAGATCGACCGCCCGTCCGAAACCCTCGCCGCCGCCCGCGCCCTCGATGCGCCCGTCGCCGGTCAGGGCGGGCTCGCGAGACGCCCGGCCCCGAAGCCGCCCGTCGACCGCCGTCCGCGTCAGCTGCCCGTCACCGGCGTCGAGCGCTGGGTGCGCGATCCCTATGCCGTCTACGCCCGCTATGTGCTGAACCTGCGCCAGCTCGACCGGCCGGGTCAGTCGGCCGAGGCCCTGGCGCGCGGTCAGGCCGTCCACAAGGCCGTCGAGCGGCTGACGCTCAGCTGGCCCGACGTCCTGCCTGACGACTGCGAGGCCGAGATCGTGACCCTGCTGCACGACGAGCTGACCCACCACGGCTTCGAGGACGCAGCCATGGCGCGCGAGGGGCCCCTGGCCCGCAACAGCGCCCGCTGGCTGGCCGGGTTCGAGATGCGTCGCCGCGCGCGCGGCATCGAGATCCGCGTCGAGGAGGAGGTGTCGATGACCTTTGACGCCCCGGCCGGGCCCTTCACCCTGACGGCCAAGGCGGACCGGATCGAACTGTCCTCCACCGGCGCGGCCATCCTCGACTTCAAGACCGGGGCGGCCCCCTCGGCCAAACAGGTCAAGTCCGGCTTCGCGCCCCAGCTGACCCTGACCGGCGCCATCCTGGCCGAGGCGGGGCTCAAGACCTCCGGCCCCGTCGAGCCCGAGGAACTGACCTATGTCCGGGTCATCGGCCGCAAGGTCCCCGGCGAGGCGGCCGTGCGCGCCCAGGGCGGCGAGGCGTCGGACCTGTCGATGGCGGCCCTGGCCGGCCTCAAGGCCCGTGTCGCCCGGTTCGACGACCAGACGACCCCCTACCTGAGCTGGGTCGCGCCCCAGTTCATGGGCAATTTCGGCGGCAACTACGACCACCTCGCCCGCGTCTGGGAATGGGCGGTCGCCGGCGCCGATGGAGACGCGGAATGAGCGCCCCTGAGACCTCTGTCCGCATCCTGCCCGACTCCGCCCAGATCGCGGCGGCCGACCCGCGCCAGTCGGTCTTCGTCACCGCCAACGCGGGCTCGGGCAAGACCTCGACCCTCGTCGATCGTGTGGCCCGGCTGCTGCTGGAGGAGGTCCAGCCCGGCGAGATCCTCTGCGTCACCTACACCAAGGCCGCCGCCGCCGAGATGCAGGCGCGGCTGTTCCAGCGCCTCGGCGACTGGGCGGTCATGGGTGATGAAGCGTTGGAGGATTCGTTGGCGGACCTCGGCGGTCAGGTCCGGGCGACGTTGTCATCCGACGAACTTTCCAAGGCGCGCAACCTCTTCGCCAAGGCGCTCGATACGCCCGGCGGGCTGAAGATCCAGACCCTGCACGCCTTCTGTGAAAAGCTGCTGCGCCGCTTCCCGCTGGAGGCCGGGGTCACCCCCGGCTTCAGCGTGCTGGAGGATCAGGCGGCCCTGGCCCTGTCCCACGGCGCGCGCGAGGACCTGGCCCGGGCGGCGCTCGCCGACGCCGACGGCCGCATCGGCCGCGCCTACGCCCATTTCGCCGTCGAGCTCGACTGGGCCAGTTTCGAGAGCCTGCTGGCCCGCATCGAGCAGGACCGCGCCCGGCTGATCGACTATGTCGCCCGCATCGCCGCCGACCCCACGATCAGCCCCTACGCCCTCGTCGGCGCCGATCCCCACGGCGACGTGGCGTCGATCCAGTCCGACTTCATGCGCTTCCTCGACCGGGGCGACTGGCTGGAGATGGCCGAGCTGATGTCGACGGGCTCGGTTACGGACCAGGGCTGCGCTGACCGCATGTACGCCGCCGACTGGACCTTCCCGGAGGTGGCCTCGGTCTTCCTGACCTCGGGCGCGCCGCGCAAGTCGATGGCGACCAAATCGGCGCCCGCCCGCGCCCGCGACTGGCTGACAGCCCTGCAGGACAAGGTGGTCGCCACCCTCGGCCAGGTCCGCAAGGCGCGCGTCGCCGAGGACACCGTCCACGTCCTGACCCTGGCCCAGGCCCACGGCGCCCTCTACGACCAGGCCAAGGCCCGGCGCGGCGCCCTCGATTTCGGCGACCTCGTCGCCCGCACGGTCGAGCTTCTGACCGTCCGCGCCAACGCCGCCTGGGTCCTCTACAAGCTCGACGGCGGGGTCGAACACGTTCTGATCGACGAGGCCCAGGACACCGCTCCGGAACAGTGGGACATCATCCGCGCCCTGACCGAGGGCTTCTTCTCGGGCGCCGGATCGCGTCGCTTCGGGGCCGGCAAGGTCGAGCGCACCGTCTTCGCCGTCGGCGACGAAAAACAGTCGATCTACTCCTTCCAGGGCGCCCGGCCCGAGCGGCTGAACCGCGAGGCCCAGTCCTACGAGACCCTCGTTCGCGGCGCCGGCTTCGCCTACACGGGCGTCGAACTGGCCACCTCCTTCCGTTCGACGCCGGAGGTTCTCAAGTTCGTCGATGCGGTGTTCGAAGGCCCCGAACGCACCCGCGCCCTCGTCGGCGAACAGGTCGGCGCCATCCCCGCCCACAAGGCCATGCGCGCCGAGGATCAGGGCTGTATCGACCTCTGGCCCCTCTATGAGGACGAGAAGCCGCCCGAGCGCGACGCCTGGGACGACCCCGTCGATCAGGAGCCGGTCCAGGGCGCGCGCAAGCGGATGGCCGCCGACCTCGCCCGCGAGATCAGACGCCAGGTCGAGACCGGGGTCGCCGTGCAGGACCGCAAGACCCGCAGCCTGCGCCCCGCCGGCTACGGCGACTTCCTCATTCTCGTCCGCCGCCGCGACGCGACCTTCGAGGAGATCATCCGCGCCCTGAAGGCAGCGGGCGTGCCGGTGGCCGGCGCCGACCGGCTGAAGCTGTCGTCGCACATCGCCTTCGACGACCTGATCGCCGTGGCCCGCTTCGCCCTCTACCCCGACGACGACCTCAGCCTCGCTGGCATCCTGCGCAGCCCCTTCTGCGACCTGGACGAGGACAGTCTGTTCGACCTCGCCGGGGCCGAGCATCGCAGGGGTCGACTCTGGCCTGTCCTGCAACGCCGCGCCGCCGAACGGCCGGAATGGGCCCGCGCCCGCGACCTGCTGGCCTTCGCCATCGACCAGCGCGGCCGCGACCCCTTCGCCTTCTTCGCCGCCCTGCTGAACCGGGTCGACGAGACCGGCCGCTCGGGCCGCGCCCGCATCCTGTCCCGCCTCGGCCGCGAGGCGGAGGAGGCCATCGACGAGACCCTGAACCAGGTGCTGGCGGCCGAACAGCGCGGCGGCCTCGATCTGGAGACCGCCCTGTCGATGCTGGAACAGGCCGACGTCGAGGTGAAGCGCGAGCTGGAAGGCGCGCGCGGCGAGGTCCGCGTCATGACCGTCCACGGCTCGAAGGGGCTGGAGGCGCCGGTGGTGATCCTGCCCGACACCACGGCCCGTGCGAAGGCCCAGGGTCCGACCCTGATGCCGGTCGAACTGGCCGATGGATCCGAGGCCTGGCTGATGTGCCCCGGGTCGGAGAAGGAGGACTGCGAGGCCTCGGCCGCCGCCCGCGCCGTTCGCCAGCAACGGGTCGACGACGAGACCCTGCGCCTCCTCTACGTCGCCCTGACCCGCGCCCGCGACCGGATCGTCATCCTCGGGCGCGGCTCGGGCCGGTCGAAACAGGGCTATGAGGACGGCAGCTGGTGGGCCGTCCTGACCGAGACCTTCGAACGCCTCGGCGGACAGGTCCGCGACATCGGCCATGGTCGCCGCCGCTATGGCGTCGATCCGGTGGTGATGGCGACCTCGCGGGTCGTGCCATTCCCGGGCGCCCTTGTTCCCGCCTGGGCCCGCACCCTGCCGCCGGTCGATCCGTCCGCCCGCTACCTCTCCCCGTCGCAGATGGAGGGCGCCACACGCATCGCCGCCCCGTCGCCCCTGGCCGTCGCCTTGACCGGGGAGGGGGCGGTTCTCGGCCGCTTCCGGCGCGGCGACCTGATCCACCTGCTGCTCGAACGCCTGCCCGAGATCGCCGCCGCCGACCGACCCGACGCCGCCGCCCGACTGCTGGCGAAGGAGCGCGACCTGTCCGAGCCCCAGCGCGCCGAGATGATCGCCGCCGCCTTCCGCGTGCTCGACGACGCCCGCTTCCACGCCGTCTTCGGCCCCGGCTCCCGCGCCGAGATCGCCCTGACCGGCGGCGCCGGGACCCTGCGTCCCGGCGTCGTCATCAACGGCCGCATCGACCGGCTGGTGGTCACGCCCGAGCGGGTCCTCGTCGTCGACTACAAGACCAACCGCCCCGCCCCCGACCGCATCGAGGACGCCGACCCCGCCTACGTCGCCCAGATGGCGACCTATGTCGCGGTGCTCGCGCGGCTGTATCCGGATCGCCCGGTCGAGGCGGCCCTGGTCTGGACCGACGGGCCGAAGCTGATGCCGGTGCCGCAGGGACTGATGGATGAGGCGTTGGCGGGGCTGCGCTGAGGTGCTCAGATCGAAGCGGCTCGCCGGAACCGGATCGGCCGCTCATCCCTTGAGATCCACATGAAGACAGCCATCGTCACAGGAGCTGCGGGCCTGATCGGGCGCGGAATCTGCCAGGCCCTGATCGCCGACGGCTGGACCGTGGCCGCGTTCGATCTGAAGCCGGGTCCGGAGAACACCCGGTCCGTCATCTGCGACGTCGGCGAGGAGGCTTCGGTACAGGCTGCTTTCGACGAGTTGGGGTGGGACGCCTTGGATCTTCTGGTCAACAATGCGGGCATCGCCGGGCCGGATCGCGGAGCGATGGCCGAGCTGTCTCTCGCCGAATGGCGCAAGGTCACCGACAGCCATCTGACCGGCGCCTTCCTCATGAGCCGCGCGTCCATCCCCCTGCTCGGCGACGACGGCGCCATTATCCACATGGTCTCGACGCGCGCCTTCATGTCCGAGCCGAACACCGAGGTCTACGCCGCCTCCAAGGGCGCCATCGTCGCCCTGACCCATGCCATGGCGATCAGCCTCGGGCCGAAAGTGCGGGTCAACGCCATCGCGCCGGGCTGGATTTCCGACGGACAGGACCTCCGGCCCATCGACCACGCGCAGCACCCGGTCGGCCGCGTTGGTCGCCCCGACGACATCGCGGGCGCCGTCCTTTATCTGGCGGGGGCCGGCTTCGTTACCGGCCAGGTCCTGACGGTCGACGGTGGCATGACCCGCAAGATGATTTACGCCGAGTAGATCAGACCGCTTGGGCCTCCGTTGATTTCCCCCAGAATCGCCCCACATCTCAAACCAACAGAACACCGGGCGCGCCGACGCCGCCCTTGAGGAGATACCCCCTATGGCCACGGTCAAGGTCACCGACGAGAGCTTTGACGCCGACGTCCTGAAATCATCCACGCCCGTGCTGGTGGACTTCTGGGCGGAGTGGTGCGGCCCCTGCAAGCAGATCGGCCCGGCCCTGGAGCAGATCTCCGACGAACTGGGCGGTCAGGTCACCATCGCCAAGATCAACATCGACGACAGCCCCATGACCCCGTCGAAACTGGGCGTGAAGGGCATCCCGACCCTGATGCTGTTCAAGGACGGCCAGATGACCTCGCTCAAGGTCGGCGCCATGCCCAAGGGCAAGATCCTCGAATGGCTCGCCGAGACGGGCATCGCGGCGAAGGCCTAGGCTCAACCCTTCTCCCTCTCGGGGGAGAAGGTGGCAGGCGGAGCCTGACGGATGAGGGGGGTGTGTCCGCCCCCTCGCTCTCGCCGATGCGGGCGCTGAACCCGCCCCCTCATCCGAGCCCTTCGGGCTCACCTTCTCCCCCGAGGGGAGAAGGGGTATGGCCTGCGGATGTTCACCGCCACCGTCCTGACCATGTTCCCCGAGGCCTTTCCGGGCCCGCTCGGCGTGTCGTTGATCGGCACGGCCTGGCGCGAGAAGGGGCTGTGGGACCTGCAAACACTGGACATTCGCGACTTTTCCGAAGATAAGCGCGGCTTCCTGGACGACACCCCCGCGGGTGGCGGCCCCGGACAGGTACTCAAAGCGGACGTGGTGGCCCGGGCTCTAGACAGCCTGACAGGGTCGCCCCGGCCGCTTTTGTACATGAGCGCACGCGGTCGACCCCTGACGCAGGCGCGAGTGAAGGACTGGGCAAAGGCGGACGGCATTGTCGTTCTCTGCGGCCGGTTCGAGGGGGTGGACCAGCGGGTGCTCGACGCCCGCGGGTTCGAGGAGGTCTCCGTCGGAGACGCGGTCCTGGCCGGTGGCGAGGCGGCGGCGATGGTGGTGATCGAGGCGTGCGTACGACTGATCCCCGGCGTTCTGGGCCAGGCCGAAAGCCTGAGTTCCGAAAGCTTTGAGGACGGTCTTCTGGAGCATCCGCAGTACACGCGACCGCGGACGTTCGAGGGGATCGACATCCCGGAGATCCTGTTGTCCGGCGACCATCGCAAGATGGCGGCCTGGCGTCAGGCGCAAAGGGAAGAGACGACCCGGGAACGACGTCCAGACCTCTGGGCGGCGCACCTGGAAACAAGACCTGCGGAACCTTCCGCCAAATCAAAGCTAAAGGGCGCCAAAGCCCGAGGAGAATAGAACCATGGCCAACATCCTTCAGACGCTCGAGGCGGAAGAAAAAGCCCGTTTGATCGCCGTGCGCGCGATCCCGGTCTTCCAGCCCGGCGACACGCTTCGCGTCAACGTCAAGATCAAGGAAGGCGAGCGCGAGCGCGTCCAGGCCTTCGAAGGCGTCTGCATCGCCCGCGCCGGCGGCGGCGTGAACGAGAACTTCACCGTCCGCAAAATCTCCTTCGGCGAGGGCGTCGAGCGCGTCTTCCCGATCCTGTCGCCGAACATCGAGTCGATCGAAGTGAAGCGTCGCGGCGTCGTCCGGCGCGCCAAGCTGTACTACCTGCGCGACCGTCGCGGTAAGTCGGCCCGTATCGCCGAACGCCAGACCGTCCGCCCCGCCAAGGGCGCCGTGGTCCCGGTCACCGGTACCGCCGACAAGCCTGCCGACGAGGCGTAGGACGTTCTTTTTGCGCTACCGCCCTTCGGGCTACTTGAGCGCGAATGACCTGAGTAAGGGCCTCGGCGGAAACGCCGGGGCCCTTTTCTCTGTCCTTCTCCCCTTGCGGGTCGACGAAGGATCGCATGCGATCCGAGGAGGGGTGGCCGAGCGAAGCGAGGTCGGATGAGGGGTCGCGCCGACCTTGCCGATTATCTGTAGACATTCACGCTCACCGGACGGTGAAACCCCTCACCCGACCGCGCCAGAACGACGGCTGCGCCGCCGTGCGCGATCTCCCTCTCCCGCAAGGGGAGAGGGGGCTAACCTGCGCTGAACCGGTACTCGGTCCGCGATCGGAAGGTCTCGCCCGGCCGCAGCACGGTCGAGGGGAAGCCCGGCCGGTTGGGGCTGTTCTGATAGTGCTGGGTCTCCAGCGCGACCCCGCAGTGCGGCCGATACGCGGCCCCGCCGCGCCCGACCAGTTCGATCGTGTTGGCCGTATAGACATGAAGCGCCGGCTCGGTGGTCCAGACCTCCAGCGCCCGTCCGCTGAAACCGTCCGATAGCCGCCCGGCGCGGCGCAGCCCCGCGCCGCGCACCGCGAAACTGTGGTCGTAGCCTCCGCCGATGCGCAGCTGATCGTTCACCTCGAACAGGTCCCGGCCGATCGGTTTGGGCGTGCGGAAGTCGAACGGCGTGCCCGCGACGGGTGCCAGGTCTCCGGTGACGATCTTGTCCGGCGCATAGGCGGCGAAGGCCTCGGCCTCGATCTGCAGCTCGTGATCGAGGATCAGCCGTGCCGGATCGCCCGACAGGTTGAAATAGGAATGGTGGGTCGGGTTCAGCACCGTCGCCCGGTCGGTGAGGGCCAGGTAGGAGAGGATCAACCGGTCGTCGTGCGTCAGCCGGTATGTGACCGAGATCGTCAGCCGCCCGGGGAAGCCCTGGTCGCCGTCGGCGCTGACCAGGGTCAGGACCACGCCCGGCCCCTCGTCGGTCAGGTCGGGCCGTCCCATCCAGTTGCGTCTGGCAAACCCCACCGGGCCGCCGTGGCTCGAGTGCGGTCCTGTTCCGACATCGAGCTGGACCTCGCGGCCGCCCAGTTCGAACCGCCCGTTGGCGATCCGCCCGGCGTAGCGACCGACGGTGGCTCCGAAATTGCGCGACCGCTCGACATAGTCGGCCAGGGTATCGAGGCCGAGGACGACCTCCGCCATCCGCCCGTCGCGATCCGGCAGGGTCAGCGACTGCAGGATGCCGCCCCAGGTCATGACTCTCGCCTGCGATCCCCGGTCATTGGTGAGGGTGAACATGGTCACTTCCTGGCCGTCCGCCAGCGTCCCCCAGTCCTTCTGATCGACCGGCGGCGTCCGCATGAACGGCATCGACGGCATCGCCATCCGGGGCATCGACATGCATCCAGCCAGCGGCGCCGCCGCCAGTCCGGTCAGCAGGGTGCGGCGGTCCAGATGCATCAGGCGACCGGTGCGGCCAGAGCCTCGATCAGATCGCCGAGGTTGCGCACGAAGGCTTCTGTCGAGATGCATTCCACCGGGAAGTCGGTGTTGTAGGGCGAGGTGTCCCACAGGTCGCCGACGCGGGTGGTCTGGTACTCGCCCCCGGTGACCGCCTCGGGCGACGGGCCGATATAGGGGTTCGACGTCGTGGTCATCGGCGTCGGCCAGTAGCCGCGCGTGTTGAGGCTCGCCGCCAGCTCCGCCGCCCGCCCTGCCGCCAAGGCGCGCGGACGGCGGCCGTCGGTCGACATGTCCCAGATGCTGACGTCGCGCAGGGTGAAATACTTCGGCAGCTTCAGCGCGCCCGGCCGCGCCTTCAGCGGCGAGGCGGCGATCAGGGCCGCCGGATCCATGGCGGCGGCCGCCTCGTACTCGGCGCGCAGGGCGGCCGTGTCGAGGTTCCGGAAGGAGCCGTAGTGGATGACCAGATTGGTCGGGTTCTCGTCGGCGTAATAGCGGCCGTTCCTGATGTTCGACCCCCTGCGGTGGATATAGACCGGGGTGTTCGAGCCCTCGAGGATGAAGGTCGGATGCGTCCGTCCCGGCGCGATCAGGGTCTGGGGCGTCCTGACCTGGTCCAGCCAGTCCAGCGCCTCGGGCAGACGGGCCAGGTATTTGCGGTCGCCCGTCAGTTTGTAGAAGCCGATCATCGACCGGATGTTGGTCGCCGTCGTGTGGGTGGCGAAGGCGCGCGGCTCGATCGTGCGGGCCGGCGCCGGCTTCAGGGTGTCGGGATAGTGCTGCAGGCCCCAGGCCGGCTGGGGCAGGGGCTGCTGGGTGGCGACGAAGATGTCCATGCCGCGCTGGATCGCATCGACCAGCCGCCGGTCGTTCGAACCGAGGGCCTGGTGGCAGTAGAGCAGGAACTCGATGTTCTCCCCCGCCACGTCGTCGTTGAAGGTGATGTAGGGGGTGTAGTCAGGGTTACCGTGCAGGCCCCCGGCGCCCTCGACGAACGGAAAGCGCTGCGGCCATCCGCCGTTCGGATACTGGGCGTCGAGGACGAACTGGATCGCCTTGTCGAGCGGCGCCCGGTATCTGCGCTCGCGCTTCTCCAGATAGACCCGCAGCAGCAGCTGCGAGGCCTCGGCCGTGCCGGCGTCGTCGAAGGTGGCGTTGCCGTAGTAGTGCTGAAATTCCTCCAGCCGCCAGGCGTTGCCGCCGATCCGGGCGTACCAGTCCTTCAGGCTGTCCTCGCCCGCCGTGTCGATGACGTAGTTCCACCCGCCGCGCGGATGCTGTCCGGCAATGAGCGCGTCTGCGGCGGCCCTGGCGGCGTCGTAGAACTGCTCGTCGCCGGTGGCGTGATAGGCGTCGAGATAGGCGTGACCCACGGTCGCCGTGCCCGGAGGCTGGACCCAGATCATGGTCGGCGAGGCTTCCAGCTCCCCCCAGCGGCGCGAGAAGTCGGGCAGGACGTTCCACACGTATCCGCCGCCGACGGCGACCTCGTCGGTCATGAAGGCCGTGGCCCGCTTCATCGTCGCCAGGATGGACGCGCGGTCGGGGGGCGTTTGCGCGAAGGCGGCGACGGGCGTGGCGGCCAGGGCGGTCAGCGCGGCGCCTCCAGCGAGCAGGGCGCGGCGCGACGGGGTCGGCGACATGGGGAACTCCGGGTCGTTTCCTGGGGACAGACGATCACGAGTCTGACGCTCGTTTGAAATCACGATACATCAATGACACCGGTTTCCTAGAGGCTATTCCTCCCCCATTGGGGGAGGTGGCGCGGCGCTTCTTCTGCGCCGTGACGGAGGGGGCCAGCCCCGAAGTCGGCGTCTGCGGTTGGCCCCCTCCACCGCAAGAGCGGTCCCCCTCCCCCGATGGGGGAGGAATGCTCAGCGCCGGATATCGAAGCCTTCGGCGGCCATGGCGGCGCGCACCTGGGCCTCGTCGAACAGGTTGAAGTCCCCGGGCACCGAATGCTTCAGGCCGGCCGCCGCCAGGCCGAAGGCCAGGGCCTCGGCGTTCGACCAGCCCTTGTAGAGGCCGAACAGGACGCCCGAGGCGAAGGCGTCGCCGCCGCCGACCCGGTCCACGACGCCGGTCAGGGCGATAGGGGCTGCGTGATGCTCGCCGTCGCGGGTGATCATGACGGCCGACAGGGTCTGGTCGTCGACACTGTCGTTGACCCGCAGGGTGCAGCAGATCCGCTCGAGCGTCGGCCAGGTCTTGAACGCGGCCCTGGCGGCGGCGCGACGGCGCTCGGCCGGGTCGGCGTGCTCGAACTTCACGCCCAGCACGAGGGCGAAGTCGCGGTCGTCGGCGAAGGCGAGGCTGGACCCCGCCAGCATCTGGCCCAGGACGCGCGGCGGATCGCCGGCCCATTCGGCCCACAGCTTGCCGCGGAAATTGCCGTCGAAACTGACCTTGACGCCTGCCTTGCTCGCGGCGGCGATGGCAGCGAGGGCGGCGGCCGAACCGGTCGGACCGGTCGCCGGCGTCACCCCCGACAGATGCAGCCACTCGACGCCCTCCAGCAGCGTCGCCCAGTCCAGCGCCCCGTCGACATGCTGGACGAAGGCCGAGGCGGCGCGGTCGTAGAGGACGTCCGAAGGACGGCGCACGGCGCCCGGCGTCAGGAAATAGAGCCCCATCCGGCCGGGCTTGAAGACGATGCCGCGTGTGTCGACCCCATGCTTGCGCACCTCGTCGCGAGCGGCATGACCCAGCGGATTGTCAGGCAGGACCGTCGCCAGGGCGGCAGGCGCGCCGTAGCGGGCCAGGGACACGGCGACATTGGCCTCGGCCCCGCCGGGGCGGACGGTCAGGCCGGGCGACTGCATCAACAGTTCGCCGTCGTTGGGCGTGAGACGCAGCAGCATCTCGCCGAAGCAAAGGATCGTCATGGCGCTAAGCTAGTCGCTGATCAGCGTGCGAGCCAGCCGCCGTCGACCGGAAGCGTGATGCCCTGGACGTAGTCGGAGGCCGCCGACGACAGGAAGACCGCCGCCCCGCCGATGTCCGACGGCTGGCCCCAGCGGCCGGCCGGGATGCGCCCCAGGATCTCTTTCGAACGCACCGGGTCGTCCTGCAGCGCCTGGGTGTTGTCGGTGGCGAAATATCCGGGGGCGATGGCGTTGGCGTTGATGCCGTGCTTCGCCCACTCATTGGCCATCAGCTTGGTCAGGCCGGCGACGCCCGACTTTGACGCCGTATAGGACGGCACCCGGATCCCGCCCTGATAGGACAGCATCGAGGCGGTGTTGATGATCTTGCCCTTGCGGCCGCCGGCGATCATGTCGCGCACCACGGCCTGCGACAGGAAGAAGACCGACTTCAGATTGACGTTCAGGACCGCATCCCAGTCTTCCTCGGTGAAGTCGACGGCGTCGGCGCGGCGGATGATGCCGGCGTTGTTGACCAGGATGTCGATGGGGCCGAGGCCTCTGGTCGTCTCGGCCACGATGCGCTCGATCGGCTCCATGGAGCCGAGGTCGGCCTGGATCGAGATGGCCTTCACCCCCTTGGCCAGGCACTGGCCGACGGTATCGTCAGAGGCGCGGCGCGCGACCGAGGCGATGGACGCTCCTGCGTCAGCGAGGGCCAGGGCGATGCCCTGACCGATACCGGTATTGCCGCCGGTGACGACGGCGACCTTGCCTTGCAGGCTGAATGGATTGCCCATGGGTCCCTACTTCAGTTGGCTGACGTCGAGGACGTCAGGTCGGTATGATCGATGGTCTCGCCGCCCATCGCCCGGACGAAGGTGTAGTCCGTGATCAGATCGCGGTCGCCCAGATCGTCATCGCTCGCGCCCACCTTCGAATCCAGACGGGTGACGGGGTCAGTCTTGCGATCCATGCGCGATCCTCCCACCGGTGTTTGCGTGGCTTGGTAACCGGTGTCAAAACCAGATGCAAATGATCCCGCGAAGGGGTAAAGCCCTCGCCAGCCCCCCAGTCTTGCCGAGAGGACACCCATGAAAATCGCCCTGATCACCGAGAACAGCCAGGCCGCGAAGAACGCCATCATCCACGACGCCCTGACCGCCGTGGCCGTGCCCCTGGGCCATCAGGTCTTCAACTACGGCATGTACACGGCCGAGGATAAGGCGTCGCTGACCTACGTCATGAACGGCCTGCTGACCGGCATCCTGTTGAACTCGGGCGCCGCCGACTTCGTCGTCACCGGCTGCGGCACGGGCATGGGCTCGATGCTGGCCTGCAACGCCATGCCGGGCGTCTTCTGCGGCCTGGTGATCGACCCGACCGACGCCTTCCTGTTCGGCCAGATCAATGACGGCAACGCCATTTCGATGCCCTACGCCAAGGGCTTCGGCTGGGCGGCCGAGCTGAACCTGCAGGACGTCTATCGCAAGCTCTTCGAGGGTGAGCGCGGCCTGGGCTATCCCAGGGAACGCGCCGAGATCATGGCCAGGAACCGCGGCATCCTGAAGTCGCTGAAGGCCGTGACCTGCCACGACATGCTGACGGTGCTGAAGACCGTCGACCAGGACCTGCTCAAGGCCGCCGTCGCCGGCGAGAAGTTCCAGGAGTATTTCTTCGCCAACGCCACGGACGAGGGCATCCGCGACTACGTCAAGGGCCTCGTCGGCGCGAACGTTCTCGAAACCGCCTGAATCACGATCGCCAAACGTCTCCTCCCCGTTCGCGGCTTGGCGAATGGGGAGGTGGCTCGTAGCGAAGCGAAGAGACGGAGGGGTTCTAACGGCGGAAAGAACCCCTCCGTCAGCTCGCGAAGGGCTCGCTGCCACCTCCCCATCCTTCGGACGGGGAGGAGACGGTTTCCGCCGCTACAACGCCCGCGCCGAATCCCTGACCACCAGTGACGGCCGCACCTCCGGCTGGTTCAGCTTGGCCGGGTCCAGGCCGCGCATCGGCGCCAGCAGCTTCTCCGCCGCCATCCGGCCCATGTCGCGGATCGGCAGGCGCACCGAGGTCAGGTTCGGCCACACCCGCGACGCCATCGGCAGGTCGTCATAGCCGACCACCGACAGGTCGCGCGGAATCTCCAGACCCATGTCGCGGGCGACCTTGAACACGCCCAGCGCCATCTCGTCGTTGCCGGTGAAGATGGCGGTCGGCGGCGGGTCGAGGGCGAGCAGGGTCCTGGCCGCCTCCACCCCCGATTCGAACGTATAGGCGCCGACGGCGACATAGCGGTCGTCCAGCGTCAGCCCCTTTTCGGCGAGGGCCTCGCGGAAGCCGCCGCCGCGCACCGCGCTGGAGCGGAACAGTTCGGGGCCCGAGATGAAGCCGATGCGGCTGTGGCCCAGGTCGGCCAGGTGCCGGCCGGCCTCGGCCGCGCCTATATGATCGTTCGTGACCAGCATGGAGCCGGGCTCGTCCAGCGACACCGAGGCGATGCGGACATAGGGACAGTCGAGGTCGCGCAGAACCTGGATGACCCGCTCGTCCTCGGACATCGATGGCGGCAGGATGACGCCGAACAGCTTCTGGCGCTCCACGAAGGTGCGGATGTCATTCACCACGGTGTCGGCGGTCCGCACGCAGGGGTGGACCACAAGCTCCAGGCCCGAGCCGCGCAGCGCGTCCAGCACGCCCTGCTGCATGTTCACGACATAGTTCGGGCTGGGATTGTCGTAGATCAGGCCCACCAGGAAGGATCGGCGGAAGGCGAGACCGCGCGCCTGCAGGTCCGGGGTGAAGCCCAGTTCCTCAATGACCGCATTGACCCGCCCGCGCGTTTCCTCGCGCACGAAGGGCGACTGGTTGATGACCCGCGAAACCGTCTTCTTCGAGACCGAGGCAATACGCGCCACGTCGTTGATCGTGGGCCGTTTTCCGGGCCTCATCCCCGCGCGGGCGGATGTCGTGTCGTCGTCGGTCAAGCTCGACCTCATGCTGTGAGCCGTCCAGCCTTACAACCGGTCCGGCTGTGACGCCATGCCCACACTTGCCGCCGGCGGTGATCTCAGCAAGGGCGTTGACACCGGTTTCCTTCCCCTTCAATCATCCCCCAACCGACGAGAAGATCGGCTTCTGGCAAATGACATCGGGACGGCGCGTGACGGGCATTCATCACCATTCGGCGGTCGCGGCATGAGCGCGGCGAACGCCCAGGGCCTGAACGACAGCGTGTCGGACATCGCCGCGCGTTTCGTTGACGCGCGCCTGTCGCACACCGCGCTGTCGGACTATCCGGGCGATCGTCCGATCGACATGGCGACCGCCTACGCCATCCAGGACGCGGCCATAGACCTGTTCCCGGACGAGATCATCGGCTGGAAGGTCGGCATGGTGCCCCCGGCCCAGCAGCCGACCCTGCAGACGCACCGCCTGGCCGGCCCGATCTTCCGCCGCAATTTCTGGTCGACCTCGTCCGAACCGACCCCGCTGCCGGCCATCCCCGGCGGGTTCGCCGCGATCGAGGCCGAGTTCGTCGCCCGCATCGGCAAGGTCGATCCGTCGAGGCTCGACTGGACCCTGGACGAGGCGACCGCCGCCGTCGCCGCCATGCATATCGGCGTCGAACTGGCGGGCAGCCCGCTTTCGACGATCAACGACCTGGGCTCGGCCGTGGTCGCCTCCGACTTTGGCAACAACGGCGGCCTGGTGCTGGGCGTCGAGATCGAGGACTGGGCCGCGCGCCTGGACGGCATCGAGGTTCAAACCTTCGTCGACGGCGTGGCCATCGGCACGGCCACGGCGGCCGCGATCCCCATGGGCGTGCTGGAATCGGTGCGTTTCCTGATCGAACACCTGGCCCGTCGCGGACGGCCGGTGAGGGAGGGAACCCTGATCTCGACCGGCGCCGTCACCGGCGTTCACCGCGTCGAGATCGGCGCCCAATCCGTCTGCGCCTTCTCGGGCGTCGGCGAAATCCATTGCACGGTCGTTTCGGCCGAGACGTAGTTCAACCATCCAGGAACCCGTCGCGCCGCTCGCGGTGACAAGGCGGGTCAGGACGCGGAAACAGTAAGGACGGGGTCCATGACAGACGCTGCTTCGACCAGGGTCGAACCAATCCAGATCCAGCCGCCGGCGGGCAAGTACCGCTGGGTCGTGGTCTGGCTGCTGTTCGCGGCCATGGTCATCAACTACGTCGACCGCCAGGCGCTGGGCGTCCTGAAGCCGACCCTGATGGACGAGTTCGGCTGGACCGAGGGCAACTATGCCGACATCGTCTTCTGGTTCCAGGCCTCCTACGCGGTGTCCTATCTGCTGTGGGGGCGGCTGGTGGACAGGATCGGGGCCCGCTGGGGCTTCGGCCTGGCCTTCATCATCTGGCAGATCGCCTTCATCGCCCATGCAGGCATCCGCAGCCTGAACACCGCCATCTTCGCCCGGGTCGCCCTGGGCATCGGCGAGGGCGGCGGCTTCCCCGCCGGCATCAAGGCCGTGACCGAGTGGTTCCCCAAGAAGGAACGCGCCTTCGCCGTCGGCATCTTCAACGCCGGGACCAACATCGGCGCGATCATCACGCCTCTGATCATCCCCTTCATCGCCTCGATCTGGCTGGGCACGGTGGCCGAGCCCAACTGGCAGATGGCGCTGATCATCGTCGGCGTCGCCGGCTTCATCTGGGTGCCCATCTGGTTCGCGGTCTACAAGCGCCCCGGCGAACACAGCCGCGTCACCCCGGCCGAGCTGAACTGGATCGCCCAGGACGCGCCCGATCCCGTGCACAAGGTCGGCTGGCTGAAGCTGCTGACGGTCAAGGAGACCTGGGCCTATGCGCTCGGCAAGTTCCTGATCGATCCGATCTGGTGGTTCTTCCTGTTCTGGCTGCCGGGCTTCCTGCAGAAGCAATATGACCTGAACATCCTGACCTTCGGCCCGCCGCTCATCGCCATCTATCTGCTGAGCGACGTGGGGTCGGTGGGCGGCGGCTGGTTGTCGGGACAGTTCTTGAAGCGCGGCATGAGCCTGGGGGCCGCACGCAAGCTGACCATGCTGATCTGCGCCCTTGCGGTCACGCCCGTCGCCTTCGCCGGCAATATCGACAACATGTGGCTGGCGGTGCTGGTCATCGGCGTCGCCACGGCCGCCCACCAGGGCTTTTCGGCCAACCTCTACGCCATGCCCGGCGACGTCTTCCCGCGCTCGGCTGTGGGGTCGGTGGTCGGCATCGGCGGCATGATCGGCGGCTTCGGCGGCATGGCCATGGCCAAATACGCCGGCTACGTCCTCGACCAGATCGGCAGCTACACCCCGATCTTCGTCGTCGCCGCCTCGGCCTATCTTATCGCCCTGGTGATCATTCACCTCCTGTCGCCGCGCTACGAGCCGGCCAGGGTCTGAGCCCTTTAACCCCTCTCCTGAACGGGAGAGGGGTTTCGGCCCATACCCATCAACGGACGCGCCGATTTCCTTAATCGGATCAAGGCGTGGCCCTGTTCAGACGCCTTTTGTCCATCACGGTCTGAAACGGGCGCATACTGTCTTCCTGTGCCGAGGGCTGACGGCGGCGACCAAACGGTCCGGTCATTCCGGACGCTTCGAACGCTTCGGACGGTGTTTTGTAGTCCGGATGTTGGATCGATCCGGCTGGACGCCCGGCGGCCAGAGTAGCAATACGGCGCATGAACCTCGCCGGAGCCCGCATGTCCCAGCCCTTCCCGATCCCGTCGCCCGCCGATTGGCGCGCCGAGGCCGAGAAGGCGCTGAAGGGCAGGCCGGTCGAGGGCCTCGTCCATCTCGACGCCGACCACCTGACGACGCGTCCGCTATACGGCCGGGCCAATGCGACCGCGGCGGTCTTCGCGCCCCGGACATCGGACGCCGATGGTCGCCCCTGGGACCTGCGCACCCAGGTCGAGAGCGATGACCCCGAGGCCGCCAATGCGGCGGTCCTCGCCGATCTCGAAGGCGGCGCCGCCTCGGTCATCCTCTCAGGCGAGGTTCTGACCGATAGCGGACCACTCGGCCGGGCGCTGCACGGCGTGGCGCTGGAGCTGGCCCCTGTCGGCCTCGACGCCGGTCTCGCCGGACCGGACGCCGCCAACGCCCTGGCCGTCGTCGCCAAGGGTTCCCCCCGCGCGAAGCTGATGTTCCACATGGACCCGGTGAGCGCCTTCGCCGCGACGGGCGGCTCGCCCCGTTCGATCGAGGAGCATATCAGCCTCGCCGCCAACACCGCGGCCCGCCACGCCGGGGCCTATCCGGAAGCCAGTTTCTTCCTCGCCACCGGCCGGGCCGCGCACGAGGCCGGTGGCTCCGCCGGCCAGGAACTGGGCTTCGCCGCCGCCGCCGCCGCCGCCTGTCTGAATGCCGCCGTGGACGCGGGCCTGCCCATCGAGCGCGGCCTGACCGGGACGGTCCTGGGCGTCAGCGTCGACGCCGAGTATTTCGATAGCCTGGCCAAGGTCCGGGCGCTGCGCCTGATCTGGCGTTCGATTTCCGGGGCCTTCGGCCATGAGACCTCCGCCCGGATCGAGGCCCGCTCCTCGCGCCGAATGCTGGCGGCCAAGGACCCCTGGCCAAACCTGCTGCGCCTCACCGCCGCCGGCTTCGCCGGGGCTGTGGGCGGGGCGGATGCGGTGGTGCTCGACGGCTTCAGCCGCGCGCTCGGCCGTCCCGACGCCTCCGCCCGTCGTCAGGCCCGCAACACCCAGCTGATCCTGATGGAAGAGGCCCACATCGGCCGCGTCGCTGATCCTGCGGCAGGGTCCTGGTATCTTGATCACCGCACCCGCGATCTCGCCGAAGCCGGCTGGGCCGAGTTCCAGCGCATCGAGCGCGAGGGCGGCATCGTCGCCTCCCTGCGCGGCGGCGCCCTCCAGCAGCGGATTGCCGCCTCTCGCGCTTCCGGCAAGGCCGCCCTGTCCGAAGGCGGCGGCCAGATGGTCGGGGTTACGAAGTTCGTCGACGCTGACGTCCGCCCCGTGTCCGTCGAGCCCTCGACCGCCCAAACCCCGGGCTCCGGCGGCGACCGCTGTCCGCCTCTGCCGCCCTTGCGCTGGGCCGAAGCCTTTGAGCAGGAGACGGCGGCATGACCACCCCTGATTTTACCAGAACCGCCCTCGACCTGTCGCCGCTGAACGGCGCCCTCGACCGCGCGCCCATCCGCACGCCCGAAGGCATCGACATCGCCTCCGCCTATGACGCGGCCGCCACCGCCGACCTCGGCTTCACCGACGGCCTGCCCGGGTTCGCGCCGTTCGTGCGCGGCCCCTATCCGACCATGTACGCATCCAACCCCTGGACCGTCCGCCAGTACGCCGGCTTCTCCACCGCCGAGGCCTCCAACGCCTTCTATCGCCGCAACCTCGCGGCCGGTCAGAAGGGGCTCAGCATCGCCTTCGACCTGGCCACCCACCGGGGCTACGACTCCGACCACCCGCGCGTCGCCGGCGACGTCGGCATGGCCGGCGTGGCCATCGATTCCATCCTCGACATGCGGACCCTGTTTGACGGCATTCCGCTGGACCAGATGTCGGTGTCGATGACCATGAACGGCGCCGTCCTGCCGATCCTGGCCCTTTATGTCGTCGCGGCGGAAGAGCAGGGCGTCGAGCACAAGGCCCTGACCGGGACCATCCAGAACGACATCCTCAAGGAGTTCATGGTCCGCAACACCTACATCTATCCGCCCGGGCCCTCGATGCGGATCATCGCCGACATCTTCGCCTGGACGGCGCAGGAGACGCCGAAGTTCAACTCCATCTCCATCTCCGGCTATCACATGCAGGAGGCCGGGGCCTCCGCTGACCTGGAGCTGGCCTACACCCTGTCCGACGGGCTGGAATACATCCGCGCCGGGGTGGCGGCGGGCATGGACGTCGACCGGTTCGCGCCGCGCCTGAGCTTCTTCTGGGCCATCGGCATGGACTATTTCATGGAGGTGGCCAAGCTCCGCGCCGGCCGCCTGCTGTGGGCCGAGGCGGTCCAGGCCGAGTTCGCGCCGAAGGACCAACGCAGCCTGTCGCTGCGCGCCCACTGCCAGACCTCCGGCTGGTCGCTGGCGGCCCAGGACGTGTTCAACAATGTGCCCCGGACCATGGTCGAGGCCATGGCCGCGGCGGGCGGCCAGACCCAGTCCCTGCACACCAATTCGCTCGACGAGGCCCTCGCCCTGCCGACCGACTTCTCGGCCCGCATCGCGCGCAACACCCAGCTGTTGCTGCAGCTCGAGACCGGCCTGACCCGGGTCATCGACCCCTGGGGCGGCAGCTTCTTCGTCGAACGCCTGACCCACGAACTGGCCGAACGCGCCCGCGCCCACATGGCCGAGGTCCGTGAACTCGGCGGCATGGCCAGGGCCATCGAGGCCGGCCTGCCCAAGCTGCGGATCGAGGAGGCGGCGGCAAGAACACAGGCCCGCATCGATACCGGCCAGCAGACGGTCGTGGGCGTGAACCGCTACCTGAACGACGTCGCGGACGACATTCCGGTGATGAAGGTCGACAACGCCGCCGTGCTGTCGGCGCAGATCGAGAAGTTGAAGCGGCTCCGCGCCGAACGCGACGAGGCGAAATGCCAGGCCGCGCTCGACGCCCTGACTGCCGGCGCCAAGGGCACGGAGAACCTGCTCGAACTCTGCGTCCGCGCCGGTCGCGCCCACGCCACGGTCGGCGAGATGTCCGACGCGCTGGAAGCCGCCTTCGGCCGCCACGTCGCGACGGTGAAGACCGTCTCGGGAGTCTATGCCAGGGAGGCCGGGGCCAATCCCAGGATCTCGCGCGCCCGCGACATGGTCGCCGCCTTCGTCGAGAACGACGGCGGCCCGCCGCGTATCCTGATCGCCAAACTGGGCCAGGACGGTCACGACCGCGGCCAGAAGGTCGTCGCAACCGCCTTTGGCGACCTCGGTCTCGACGCCGTCGCCGGTCCCCTGTTCCAGACACCGGAAGAGGCGGCGCGCGATGCGGTGAACAACAATGTCCACGTCGTCGGGGCCTCGTCCCTGGCGGCCGGGCACCTGACCCTGGCGCCCGCGCTGATCGCCGAACTGAAGAAGCTGGGCCGCTCCGACATCATGGTGACGGTCGGCGGGGTCATTCCTCCCGCTGACGTCCAGACCCTGCTGGATATGGGCGTGGCCGCCGTCTACCCGCCCGGATCCGTCATCGCCGACACGGCCATCGACCTGATCGAGAAGCTGAATCGCAAGCTGGGATACGCCCAGAAGGCCTGAATCAGGGGCGCTGGCGCCCCGGCAAGGCCTCGACCTCGGCCTCGGTCAGGGAGCGTTCGATGCGCGCGAAGCACTGGTCCGGGCCGAAGCGGGCGTTCGGCAAGGTGATCCGTGCACTGTCGCCGACGCAGACCTGACTGCCGATCCCCGTCGCCGGCGTGATGACCAGGGCGTTGGCGTTTCCGATATCGGGGCAGCCGCCCGCCTGGATCGCGAACACGCCGCCGCCCAGGACC
This sequence comes from Brevundimonas subvibrioides, assembly GCF_002280785.1. GTDB lineage: Bacteria > Pseudomonadota > Alphaproteobacteria > Caulobacterales > Caulobacteraceae > Brevundimonas > Brevundimonas subvibrioides_B. Next base: position 84,740 of record NZ_NCEQ01000013.1, on the reverse strand, counting down.
TTGACGTAGATCTGCTCGGTCCCGCCTCGCGTGAAGTTGGTGATCCGGTCGGGCTGGAAGCACTGGCGCGCGCCGCCGTCGGGCGTGCCGATCCCGGAGCCGGGCGCGGCGCCTTCGGTGGGGGCGCATGCGGCGATGCTGGACAGGACGATGACAAGGGCGATCGGTCGGCGCACAGCGGCGTCTCCTCTTTCCAACTAGACGCCGCGACCGTCCTCCGGCCTTGCGCCGGGCGCAAGGGCCGCTCGCGACGGCGTGATCCGCTCGATGACATTGCGGGGCAGGGGCGAGGGCTGGCCCGAGACCAGAGCGGCGACATGTTCTCCCAGCAGAGGCGCGAGGCAGAAGCCTCGCGATCCCAGGCCCCCAAGGACGAACAGGCCGGCATGGCCGGGCACGGCGCCGGCGATCGGCAGGCGGTCTCGCGTGGTCGCCCGGGTCGCGACCCGGGAGCGGACGGCGTCCGGCGCGATGCCTGCGGCGAGACCCGGCAGGCGGGCCGCGAGCGCGGCGAGATTCCGCTCCGTGTCGGCCGGACGGATGTCCGTGGCGGTATCGTCCCGGTCGTGGGTGGCCCCGAACAGGAAGCCGGTCCCCGTCGGCGCGAGATAGCCGCCCCAGGCCATGGCTGCGGGTTCGCCTTCCCCTTCGACCCATTCGGCCTGGCCCCGCACCGGCGACAGGCGCAGATCCGGCGCCAGGCCGATGGAGCCCGCGCCTGCGCACAGCACCACCGTTTCCGCCTCCGCGATCAGGGCGCCGGTCGCATCAAGCACCCGCCATCCTCCGGCATGAGGTTCGACGCGCGCCGCCTTTCCGGCGCGTACCGAGTCGGGACTGAGCCACGTCCTCAGGATCGTGGGCGGAGCGACGACGAAGGCGGAGGCCATGCACAGGCCCGGGCCCTCGACCGGCTCGCCGGCGATGCGGGACGCTTCGCTGTCGTTCGCCAGGGTGATCTCGCCGTCTGCCCAGATCGGCTGGGTTGCGATCCGCTCGAAGCGTCGGGCATCGCGTTCCGTGCCTGCGAGTTGCAGCACGCCGCGCGCAATGACCGCGCCGGGCAAGAGGCTGTAAACGGCGCCGGCCCGCTCCAGCGCCTGGGCGAACAGGGCGGCCACCGGCTCGTCGCCGAGATCGAAGCGCGGCGTCACCAGGGCGGCCGGAAAGCCGGACGCGCCCGCTCCGGGGCCATCGGCCTCGATCACAACAGGTGTGAGACCCGCAGCCGTCAAGGCGCGCGCCACAGCGGCTCCGGCGATCCCCGCGCCGATGACGATCACGCAGCGGGGCGGCGGGGCGACGGCGGGATCACCGGTCCGGCGCGCCTCGAGCCGCTCGCGCTTGCGGCCGTGTCCGGGGCGTTTCTCGACGGCGAAGCCGCGCTCGGCCAGACCGCGACGAACCAGGCCTGCGACGGTGAAGGTCGCGACGCGGGCGTCGGGCGCCGACTTCGCGGCGATCTGATCGAAGACGGCCTCGGACCACATGCCCGGGTTCACCGAGGGCGCGAACCCGTCCAGGAACCAGGCGTCGGCGCGGCCCGTCCATTGACCCAGGGCCCATTCCGCCTCGCCCACGGCGAGGTCGAGCACGGCGTGGAACTCCGGCAGGTCGATGCGATGGAAGCCCGGGGTCGTGGCCGGCCAGCGCTCGACGAGCGCCGCCGTCGCCTCGTGAATCTCGGGCCAGGCGGACAGGGCGCGGCTCGCCTGGTCGGCGTCCAGCGGATAGCCCTCGATGGAGAAGATGTGCAGCCGCCCGTCTTCGGGACGATGTCGCCGCCACAGGTCGAGCAGGGCGGCGATGTTCAGCCCGCTGCCGAAGCCCAGCTCGGCGACGGTGAAATCCCGACGACCGGCCCAGGCCTCGGGCAGGCCGCATCCGGTCAGGAAGACCGCCCGGGTTTCGGCCAGCCCGTCTTCGGCCGAGAAATAGACGTCGCCGTACCGGCCCGACCGGGGCTCTCCGGCCTCGGTCCAGACCAGCCTGGGGTCGCGGTCATCCGTATCGGTCATCGCGGGGTCTATAGGCGGCGTGGCGTATCGCGGGCACGAAAAAAGGGACCGCCCGGAGGCGATCCCTTTCCGTCAGACGGAGCGAACTCCGTCCGAATACCAGGTCCGTGAGGACTTAGTGAGCGGCCGGAGCGGCCGGAGCAGCGGCGGCGGCGTCAGCAGCCGGGGCCATAGCGCCTTCAGCGGCCGGGGCAGCGGCGGCAGCGGCTTCACCAGCAGCGGCAGCAGCGTCCGTGGCGGCAGCGTCGGCGGTCGCAGCAGCGTCCGTGGCGGTGTCGGCGGCGGCAGTGGCGTCAGCCGAAGCGTCAGCGGCCTTGTCTTCGGCGGCGGGTTGGCAAGCAGCCAGGGTCAGGGCGGCGGCGGAGGCGGCGATCAGGGCGACGATGCGCATGATGTATATCCTTCAGAAGGGGGTTCAAGAGAGGTCATGAATCCTCTCCGTTGGGGAGATAACGGGATCGTGAGCGGATTCGCAAGCGAAATCTCACGGCTTCGTGATCGTCCGCCTTCGGGGAAGGTTACGCCCGAGGGGCGAAGCCGTTTACCGCCTTCGATCAACCGCCCTGGGGGCCGCTCCCCGGGCTGACGGGATCGTGACCTGTCGGGAGCCTGCGTGAGAACGCCGTGTTCCGGCGCCCTCGAACGAAATGATCAGGCGGCCTCGGGCGGGTTCGCCGCAAGGTGTTCTTCCATCTCCATGAACGACGGCTGGGCCGACGACGGGATGTCGCCGCGTCCGATCTCGACCGAGATCTGCGCCGCGTTGCCGTGCAGGTGGGCGACCAGCACCGACTGGATGATCTTGTAGAACGCCGCCTCCTCGTCGACGATCGCCTGCAGGCGCGCCGCCAGCGGTCCGACCAGGCCATAGGCCAGGAATACGCCCATGAAGGTGCCGACCAGGGCTCCCCCGATCATCCCGCCGAGGACTTCCGGCGGTTCGGTGATCGATCCCATGGTCTTGATGACCCCCAGAACGGCTGCGACGATGCCGAGAGCGGGCAGGGCGTCGGCCATGTTCTGAAGCGCGTGCGGCGCGCCGGCCGCCTCGTGGTGATGCTTCTCCAGTTGTTTTTCCATCGCGTCCTCGATCTGGTGAGGATCCTCGAGGTTCATCGTCATCATCCGCAGGGTGTCGCAGATGAAATCGATCGCGAAATGGTCCTTCATGACCTTCGGATACTTCTGGAAGATCGTGGACTCGCCGGGCTTCTCGATATGGCTTTCCAGGGCGATGACGCCCTTGGACTTCATCGTCTTGGTCAGGGCGAACAGGAGGCTGAGCAGGTCCTTGTAGTCCTGCTTCTTCCACTTCGGCCCGGCGAAGGCCTTGCCTAATCCGCCCATGGCTGACTTCACGACGCCGATCGAGTTGGAGATCAGGAAGGCGGCGATGGCCGAACCGCCAATGGCCATCAACTCGTGTGGCGCGGCGTGGATGATGACCTCGAACTTGCCCCCGGCCAGGGCGTAGCTGCCGAACACCATGCCGAACAGCATGACGATGCCGATGATCTGAAACATTTGGCGGTCCGACGTCCCCGGGAGCAGAGATGCCGACCTTCGCCATTAATGATTAACGGTCGCTTAGTCCTCCCCAAAGCCAAGCGCAGGGGGAGGACTAAAGCCGGTTGTGGCCGCTCTGGATGGCGGCGAAACCATCGGCGGTCAGCTTGGTGTAGCCGGACTTGCCGCCCCGAACGTAGATCTGGCCGTCGATCTTCGCCGGATCGAAGCCCTCGGCCACCAGATCGACCTTGCGGTATTTGAAAGTCCCGGTCGTCTCCAGCGTCTTGGCCAGGCGTACGAACACGGGCCGCGCATAGGGCGGAAGCTGTTCGTCGGCCCAGGCGGCGAAATCCTTGGCTGAGAACCGTCCCTCGACCACCACGGTGACCATGCCGGCCTTGCCGTCGGTGCCCGGCACCGGGACGCCGTAGGCGATGACCTCGTTGACGCCGGGCGCGTCGGCCAGCCGCTGTTCGACCTCGGCAGTCGAGACGTTCTCGCCCTTCCAGCGGAACGTGTCGCCGATCCGGTCGACGAAGTAGAAATAGCCCTCCGAATCCTGACGCATCAGGTCGCCGGTGCGGAACCAGCGATCCCCGCGCTGGAACACGTCGGTCAGGATCTTCTTCTCCGAGGCGGCCTTGTCGGCATAGCCGGAGAAGTCATGGCGGATGTTGTCGCCGATCATGCCGATGGCCTCGCCGATCTCGCCGGCCGAGGCCTCACGCACCAGGCCATTGGCCAGGCGCACGGGCTCTTCGGTATCGACGTCGAAGGCGACCAGGCGGATGTTGATCTGCTTCTTGAGGAATTTCGGGACCCGCCCGATGGCGCCCTGCTTGCCGTCGAAATTGAACAGCGAGACATTGCCTTCGGTGGAGCCGTAGAACTCCAGAATCTCGGGAATGGCGAAGCGGGACTGGAAGTCCGGCCAGACGTCGGGGCGCAGGCCGTTGCCGAAGGCCAGGCGGATCTTGTGGCCGCGCTCGCCCTCCTGCGGCGGGCCGTTCACCAGGTAGCGGCACAGTTCGCCGATATAGACGAACATCGTCGCGCCGGAGGTGTTCACGTCCTGCCAGAAGCTGGACGTCGAGAATTTGCGCCGCAGGATCAGCCGCCCGCCGTTCAGCAGGGCGGGGCCGACACCGACCAGGCCGCCGGTCGAATGATAGAGCGGCAGGACATTGAAGATCCGGTCCGTCGGCGTCGATTGGGTGCAGCCGGCGAAGGCGCGCATATAGGTCCGTGCCCGGGCATGGTGGATGCGCGCCGCCTTCGGCATGCCGGTCGTGCCGGAGGTGTAGATGTAGAGGGCGGTGTCGCGGTTGGTGAGGCCGTCGCGGATGCTGCGGTTCGGTCGCACCGACGATCCGCTGCGCACGGCGTTGTCCAGTCCGCGCCGCTCGGAGACCTCGTCGGCGTCCCTCAGGCCCAGGACCCACAGCATCATGGTGCGGCTGACGAAGGGCCGGGCCTCTTCGCACTTCCGCCAGGTCTCCTCGTCGGCCACGACCACGGCGACGCCGGCGATGTTGAGGCAGTGGGCCAGGGCCTGGCCGGTCAGGTTGGTGTTGATCAGGGCGGTGGCGATGCCGGCCTTCGAGAACCCCATCCAGGCGGCGATGTATTCCGCGCGGTTGGTCATCACCAGTGCGATGACGTCTGTGCGCCGCAGGTTCCGGCTGCGCGCCCAATGGGCATAGCGGTTCGCCATGCCGTCGAGGTCGCGATAGGTCAGCGAACGGTGCTCGTCCTCGAGCGCGATATTGTCAGAGAATTTATCGACCGCTTCCTCGAAGTCGTCGCAGACCAGAACGTCGCTATCGAGGGCGATCGGCTTGATGCGCTTGAGCAGCCGACGCAGACCGGCCGCGAACTTGAGATCGCGTCGGATGTTGGCCGCCAAACCCATGGTCGCAGTCGCTCCGTATGCAGGCGTAAGTCAAACCGGTGATGAACAACCGGCGGGACGGGGTCAACCGGCAGGGGAATCCGTAACGCCGGTCGGCGACGTTTCCGCCCGGGCGTGGCGCCGTTGCGTCGGCGCCGCCGGGCAAACCCGAGGCAGGGGCTCCTTTGGGCCGAGTCTCCCGCAGGGCTCCAATCAAGATTACCTGCTCCTGAACGCGGCCTGGGTCAAGGTTTGGCCATGATTGTCTCAGACCGAGACCGGTTTGTGTCGATGATGGTGTTTCTTGAAGGCACAGGAGTTGTTTCGGAACCTCGATCGCCGACGGCTGTTTTTCTGGCATAACCTTGGAGGAACACAGATGACTGTGACCTATACGGACAACGCCATTCGGAACACTTCGGTCGAGGCCGATAACTTTGTGCCCCGCTACGCCCGCGCCAGGCGCGCGAACAAGGGTGTGCGGACGTGGATGATCCTCGCGCCGATCGGCGCCCTGGTCCTGATCGGCGGTGGCGCGGCCATGATGATGGGCGGCGGAACCGGGACCCAGCCCCTCGTCGAGCCCCAACCCGGCGCGCCGATCGTCCGGCCCCTCGAGGCCGCGCCTGCCCCGCTGGAAAGCTCGGTCGCGCCGGCCGCCCTGACGAGCCCCGCCGCCGCTCCGGTTCCGGTCGTTCGTGAAGCCGCCCCGACCCCGCCTCCCGCGGTTCAGCGTCGTGTCGGCGCCGTCGAAAGTCGCGCCGCTGCGACCCCCGCCGTGGCGCCGCGCACGGAAGCCGTGACCGAACCGACCGGCCCGGTCCCTTACAGCGCTTCGCCTTCGACCGGCGTGACCCCGACCGCGCCGGCGCCGACCGTGACGCCGCCGGTCCCGGCCATCCAGACGACCCCGCTGACCTGATTGGCGGCCAGGACAGGAAAGCCCCCGGTTCGCGCCGGGGGCTTTCTGCTGTCCGCGTTACCGCGTTCCCGCGCTCAGGTCGCCGGAACGACCCGCCAGATGACATTGCCCACGTCATCTGCGACGAGCAGGGCGCCCAGCCGATCGACCTGCACCCCGACTGGCCGGCCCATCGCCTCGCCCTCGGCGTTGAGGAAGCCGGTCAGGAAGTCCTGCGGCGCGCCCGATGGCCTTCCGTTGGCGAAGGGCACGAAGATTACCTTGTAGCCGGCCTTCGGCTCCCGGTTCCACGATCCGTGCTGACCCACGAAGGCGCCGTGGCTGTAGGCGGCCGGGAAGGCGGTCCCTTGGTAGAAGGTCAGACCGAGCGACGCCGTGTGGGCGCCCAGCGCATAGTCGGGCGCGAGGGCCGCGGCGACCCTGGCCGCATCCTGGGGCTGGACCCGAGCATCGACCGTCTGGCCGTAATAGCTCCAGGGCCAGCCGTAGAAGCCGCCGTCCCGCACCGAGGTCATATAGTCGGGCACCAGGTCGTTGCCGAGCTCGTCCCGCTCATTGACCGCGACCCAAAGCGCCTGGCTGTCTGGCTGCCAGGCCAGACCGACCGGATTGCGCAGGCCCGAGGCGAAGACCCGCTGGGCGCCCGTGGCGATGTCGATCTCGTGGATGGCCGCGCGGCCTTCCTCCTCGTCCATCCCGTTCTCGCCGATGTTCGAGTTGGACCCGACGCCGACATAGAGCTTCGTCCCGTCCGCGGAGGCGACCAGGCTCTTGGTCCAGTGGTGGTTCCGGCCTGCGGGCAGGTCGGCGATCTTGGTCGCCGGCGCAGTGATCTGCGTCTGGCCCGCCTGATAGGGGAAGGCGACGACGGCGTCGGCATTGGCCACGAACAGCCGGTCCCCGACCAGGGCCATGCCGAACGGCGACATCAGGTTATCAACGAAGGTCGACCTGGTCTCCGCCACCCCGTCGCCGTCCGCGTCGCGCAGCAGGATGATGCGGTTGGGGCTCGGCGGCGCCGCGCCCGCCCGCTTCATCACCAGACCCATGACCCAACCGCGAAGCCCGCCCGACTGTCCCTCTGGTCTGGGCGGCGCATTGGTCTCGGCAACGAGGATGTCGCCGTTGGGCAGGCGATAGAGCCAGCGCGGGTGATCCAGGCCGCTCGCGAAGGCCTGGACCCGGAACCCCTGTGGCGCGGTCGGCCTGACGCCGTCCGGCCACCCGACCGCCGGAGCGATATTCACCGTCGGCGCCAACAGGTTCCTGTGCGGCTCGACCAGGGTCGGCCCGGCGCCATAGGTCGAGCCCTCGGGCGCGATCGGTCCGCTTCCGCAGGCCGCGAGCGTCAGGGCTGCCGCGCAGACCGTGAGTACGAGGGGGGTGTGGCGCATGGTTCGGATCCTAGAAGGCGGGGAATTCGAGGCGGCTGACATCATAGCCCAGCGACCGGGCGCGCTCGACGAGGGCGGCGCGTTCGGCGGCGTCGGGAACCTCGCGTGTGTAGATCCACAGTTTCTCGAACTTCGGATCGGCCGAGATGAACCAGCTGTAGTCCTCGGCGTGGTCCAGCACCCAGTATTCCCAGGTGATCAGACCGCCCAGATACCGCGCCCGGAGCTTGGCGTTGAAGCCGGGGTCGAGGATCGTGCCCGAGGCGCCGATGGCCTTCTCGCGACCGTCCGGCGTGTCCTGCTGACACGTGTCGCGCACGCCGATCCGGGTCGGCGACTGGATGACATAGTTGGTCGCGCCGGCCACGCAGCCGTCGGTCAGGCTCATCGGCAGGCGGGCGATCTCAAGCCAGCGGCCGGAGTAGAACCGCTCCAGATCCACCGCTCGCGCCGGCTGGGGCGCGCGGACCTGATCGGCGGGTATGGAGGTGGCGCAGGCGCTGACGCCGACGGCCGCGACGGCGGCCATGACCAGGGTTCGGATCGACATCGGCAGTCCTCGCTTTGAATGGAAAACCACAGATACGAGGTCAGTTCCCCCGGCGGACGCGCCGGACCGTTCGGCGGCCAGATCTTTCGGCACGCGGATGCGCCGGAAGCGCAAGCGGTCGAACAGGCGACTGACGCCGGAACGCAGGCGGCCGATGCCGAGGTTGGAGAGGGAAGCGGCCATGTCGTCTCGAACAGGCGGAGCCGTTCAACGCCGGAGTTTTGGGATGGCTCCCGCGCGGAAAACCGAATGCTGAGCCACGCGGCCGCGTCGTCTTTTCGGCGGAAGCTCGATGTCCGCTTCCGTAGCCCGATCTCGCCCGATGCGCGAACAGCAAGCCCTCCAAACACGACATCAGGAACGGTCGATTGACTACGGTCAAGCTTGCTATACCTGAGGAAAATCAATCCCCTTTTCGAGAAATAGAACATGACTAGCGTTTCCAGTCTGCGTGCCTTCGGGCTCGTTTTGATCGCTTGTTTCGGGATCGCGCTCGCGGCTCCCGCCACAGCCCAGACAATCTCTGTACCAGCCAATGGCGGGAGCTTTGGCGCATCTACGTTCGTGGGGCAGTCTTTCACGGCGACCGTGACGGGTACTGTGACCCAGATTCGGGTCGTGGCTGAGGCCAATAACGCCACGACGGTCCGGTTCTACAACGGCACAGGCACTGGAGTCTTTAATGCGGCCGGCTCGCCTCTTTACAGCCAGGCCGTCAACTTGACCGACGCGACGCCCGGCTTTGCCTTTCAGACGATAACGCTCGGAACGCCGCTGCCCGTCACGTCGGGTAACGTCTACAGTTTCTCGTTCGACGCAGCGTCCCTGCGAGGCGCCGCAAGCACCTACGCGGGCGGGATCGGCTTCATTAGTGGCACGGGTCTACAGGCCGGCATCGATACGACCTTCGAAGTCGTTCAGGTCGCTGCCCCGGTCCCGGTTCCAACCCTGTCGGAATGGGCGCTGATCCTGTTCGGCCTGATCCTGGCGGGTGGGGCTGCGCTCTACATCCAGCGGCGACAGATGGCCGTCTAGGCCGCTCTTCCCGATCTGTGATCGGCCCCGCTGGCGACGGCGGGGCCGTTTTCATGTCCGCTACCCACCCATGGCGGACATCGAGCAGGTCCGCCTATGCCGCCTCGCCGACCATCGACCGGGCGACGGCCTCGGCCACCTTGATCCCGTCGACGGCGGCCGAGAGGATGCCGCCTGCATAGCCGGCGCCTTCGCCGGCCGGGAACAGGCCGCGCACGGTCAGGCTCTGGAAGTCGGCGCCGCGGGTCATGCGGATCGGGGACGAGCTCCGGGTCTCGACGCCGGTCAGCACCGCCTGGGCGTCGTCGTAGCGGGCGATCTTGCGGCCGAACACAGGCAGGGCCTCGCGCATGGCGGCGATCACATAGTCGGGCATCAGCGGCGCCAGGTCGGTCGGGCGCACGCCCGGCTTGTAGCTGGGAACCACCTCCCCCAGATCGGTCGAGGCGCGGCCCGCCAGGAAGTCGCCGACCAGCTGGCCTGGCGCGAAATAGTCGCCGCCGCCGGCCACGTAGGCGAGGCTCTCCAGTTCCTTTTGCAGTTCGATGCCCGCCAGCGGGTGGTCGCTCCCGTAATCTTCTGGCGAGATGCCGACCACGAAGCCGGAGTTGGCGTTCCGCTCGTTGCGCGAATACTGGCTCATGCCGTTGGTCACGACGCGGCCCGGCTCGCTGGTCGCCGCCACCACCGTGCCGCCCGGGCACATGCAGAAGCTGTAGACGGTGCGGCCGTTGCTGCAGTGGTGCGACAGCGTATAGGCCGCCGCCCCCAGATCGGGGTGTCCGGCGCAGGGGCCGAACATCGCCTGGTCGATCCAGGATTGCGGATGCTCGATGCGGAAGCCGATCGAGAACGGCTTGGCCTCGATATGGACGCCCCGCTCATAAAGCGTCTGGAAGGTGTCGCGCGACGAGTGGCCGATGGCGAAGACCACGTGGTCGGCCTCCAGGGTTTCGCCGGTGTGCAGGCGCACGCCCCGGATCGCGCCCTTGTCGAGTTCGATGTCGGTGACCCGGTGTTCGAACCGATACTCGCCGCCCAGGGCCTCGATCTTCTTGCGCATGGACTCGACCATGGTCACGAGGCGGAAGGTGCCGATGTGCGGGTGGGCGTCAGTCAGGATCTCCTCCGGCGCCCCGGCCGCGACGAACTCGGTCAGCACCTTGCGGGCCAGGAAGCGCGGATCCTTGATCTGGCTGTAGAGCTTGCCGTCGGAGAAGGTGCCCGCGCCGCCCTCGCCATACTGGACGTTGGATTCCGGGTGCAGCTTGCCCTTGCGCCACAGTTCCCAGGTGTCCTTGGTCCGTTCCCGCACCACCTTGCCGCGGTCGAGAATGATCGGCCTGAAGCCCATCTCGGCCAGGATCAGCCCGACGAACAGGCCGCACGGCCCGGCCCCGATCACGACGGGTCTAGGGCGCTCGGCCTTTCCTCCGTCCCGGGGCGCGACGGCGACATGCCGATAGGCGACGTCCGGGGTGGGTTGCACGTGCACGTCGTTCGCGAAGCGGGCCAGCACCGCCGCTTCATCCTTCACCTCGACGTCGAGGATATAGACTTTCAGGATCGCCGACTTCCTGCGCGCGTCATGCGCCCGCTTCCACACCGACCAGGAGAGCAGGTCGTGCGCCGGCACGCCGAGGCGCGCGGCGATCGCGGCGGGCAGGGCCTCCGGCGCGTGGTCGAGAGGCAGTTTGAGTTCGGACAGGCGCAACATCGGCGGCCTTGTAGCCGCTGGCGACGCCAAAGGCATGAGGAAGATGGGCGTCGCCTTCCCGGCGAAAGCTCAAAGACCGCTCTCGACCCGTTGCAGACGTCAGTTGAGCCCACCACCCATTGCGGACATTGATCATGTCCGCATACGGCTTCGAAATGTCAGCCGTTGGCGACTTCCCCGCCTCCGGCGCCTTGAGCCGCGATCGAACGTCGCCATATTGCGGCCACGGCGCTTCGGCCGCTGGGGAGACGCGCCGAATGCCGCCGGTCATCGACATCAAGGGCCTGAGCAAGACCTACGCCTCCGGGCTGCAGGCGCTGAAACCCACCGACCTCCAGATCGGCAAGGGCGAGATCTTCGCCCTGCTGGGCCCGAACGGCGCCGGCAAGACGACGATGATCTCCATCATCTGCGGCATCGTCACCCCCTCGACCGGCACGGTCACGGCCGACGGCCACGACATCAAAAAGGATTACCGTCAGGCGCGGATGAAGATCGGCCTGGTGCCCCAGGAACTGACCACCGACGCCTTCGAGACGGTGCTGGCCACGGTGACCCTGAGCCGGGGTCTGTTCGGCAAGGCCCCGAATCCCGCCCATATCGAACAGGTCCTCAAGGACCTCAGCCTGTGGGACAAGAAGGACGCAAAGATCATGACCCTGTCCGGCGGCATGAAGCGCCGGGTCATGATCGCCAAGGCGCTCAGCCACGAGCCTGACATCCTGTTCCTCGACGAACCGACCGCCGGGGTGGACGTCGAGCTGCGTCGCGACATGTGGAACCTGGTGCGTCGCCTGCGCGAGAGCGGCGTCACCATCATCCTGACCACCCACTATATCGAGGAGGCCGAGGAGATGGCCGATCGGGTGGGCGTCATCCTCAAGGGCGAACTGATCCTGGTGCAGGACAAGACCGAGCTGATGAAGAAGCTGGGCAGGAAGACCCTGACCCTCAACCTGCAGGACCCGCTGGAGGTCCTGCCGCCCGAACTGGCGGAGTGGGACCTGACCCTGCGCGACGAGGGCAATGAGCTGGAGTTCGTGTTCGATTCCAATGCCGAGCAGACCGGCGTGCCGTCCCTGCTGCGCAAACTCTCGGACCTCGGCATCGCCTTCAAGGACCTGAACACCCGCCAGAGCTCGCTGGAGGACATCTTCGTCAGCCTGGTCCGTCGCGACCCGGCCGCCGCCAGCACCGGAGCCGCCGCATGACCTTCAACGGTTACGGCGTCTGGGCCATCTACAGGTTCGAGATGGCGCGGGCCCTCCGCACCCTGTGGCAGTCGATCGTCACGCCCGTCATCACGACGGCCCTGTATTTCGTCGTCTTTGGCTCGGCCATCGGCAGCCGCATGACCGAGATCGACGGCGTGCCCTACGGCGCCTTCATCGTGCCTGGCCTGATCATGCTCAGCCTGTTCACCCAGTCGATCTTCAACGCCTCCTTCGGCATCTATTTCCCGAAATTCACCGGCACGATCTACGAACTGCTCAGCGCGCCCGTGTCGCCGTTCGAGATCGTCCTGGCCTATGTCGGGGCGGCGGCGACCAAGTCGGCGGTGCTGGGTCTGATCATCCTGGCCACGGCGTCGCTCTTTGTGCCGCTGCAGATCCTGCACCCGGTCTGGATGCTGGCCATCCTGATCCTGATCTCGACGACCTTCAGCCTGTTCGGCTTCATCATCGGCATCTGGGCCCAGAGCTTCGAGCAGCTCAACTTCATCCCGATGCTGGTGGTGACGCCCCTGACCTTCCTGGGCGGCTCCTTCTATTCGATCCACATGTTGCCGGAGCCGTGGCGGACGATCACCCACTTCAATCCGGTGGTCTATCTGATCTCCGGCTTCCGCTGGAGCTTCTACGGGACCGGCGACGTGCCTATCGTGTGGTCCCTACTGGCGACATGCGGATTCCTCGTCGCCTGCCTCGCGGTCGTCGGATGGATCTTCAAGACCGGCTATCGGCTCAAAACCTGACGGAGATGACAGATGACGACTGCGACCTGGAACGGGGTGGTGATCGCCCGCTCGGACGATACCGTGGTGGTCGAAGGCAACCACTATTTTCCGCGTGACGCGGTGGATCCGGCCGTGTTGAAGGCCTCGACGACCACCTCGATCTGCCCGTGGAAGGGGACGGCCTCCTATTCCTCGCTGGTCGTGGACGGGAAGGAGAACAAGGACGCCGTCTGGTACTATCCCGAGCCAAAGTCCGCCGCCGTCGAGATCGCCGGTCGAATGGCTTTCTGGAAGGGCGTCGAGGTTCGCTGACGGTACGGTCGGTTAAAGTCCTGGCATTGGACGCCCCCGTCGTTCGCCGCTAAGACGCCTGCCATGTCGTCCGAGACCCCTCTAGGCCCAGCCGAAAATCGTCCGCCCGAGCCGTTCGTGCGTGGCCAGATCGTGTGGTCGCGCCCGCCCCGGCCCGTGTTCCGCGTCGGCCCCCTGCCGCGGGTGGCCCCGGCCCCGGCGGCGCGTCCCGTCCGCCGGTCGGGCGCAGGCATTCTGACCGGCTCGATGATCCCCCCGGCCCGGGCTGCGTCCCCCGCCGCCGAGGTCCTGCCCGAAGTTCCGGTCGAGCCGGTCGTCGAGGCCGCGGCTCCCCAGCCAGAGCCGGTCGCGCCTGAGCCTGTCGTCGAACCCGTCGCTCCCGAACCCGAGCCGGTCCAGGCCGCGCCCGAGCCGACGCCTGCGGCGCAGGAAATCGTCATCGAGCCGGAGGCGCCGGAGCCCGCCGTCACCGTGCCGCCGCCGCTCTCGACCGAGGCGAAGCCGGCCGCCAAGCCACGCGAACTGCCTTCGGTGGTCGTGACCCCGGCGATCTACGCCACCGTGGGCGCGGCCATGCAGAAGGTGGCCAGGGGCGACCGCTGGCCGATCGTCGCGGGCGTCGCGGCCCTCGTGGTCATCGGCGGCTTCATCTGGCTGGCCACCCTGCCTGCCCCGCAGCCCGTCGCTCCGGGCCCGACGCCTCTGGTCGCCGACGCCGCGCCTCCCGCAGAGACGACGGAGGTCGAGGAGTCTGCACCCGAGATCGAGACTGCGGCGCCGGTCCGCGCGACCTCCGCCCCTGAGCCGGCTGCCGCCGCGCCAGTCACGACCCAGCCGCGCCGCCCGACCCAGGCCGCGCCCGTCGTGGTGGTTCCGTCCGCGCCGGTCGAGACCGCGCCCCGGCCCTATATCCAGACCGCGCCCCTGGTCGTGGAGCCGCCGACCCCGGCCGCGCCCGCGCCGGCGGATCCGGATGCACCCGTTTCGACCGCGCCCCAGCCCTTGAATCAGGGCCGCTGAACCAAAGCCTCAGCGCTCCGCCGCGCGGTAGGGCAGGTAGCCCCGCTCGACCATGCGGCGCAGGCCTTCATAGGCCTCCGACAGCTCCTCATAGGCGGCGCGCATGCCCGCAAGCCTCGCCGCCTCGGCCGGGCCGATGGCCTGGCCCGCCTCCGACAGCCTCAGCGCCTCGGCGATCCAGCGCGCCCGCGCCGTCGCAGCGGCCACCGCCAGCCGCTGGAAGGCCGCCGGCTCGGTATGGTTGGCGCCCAGCCCCAGGACCTGCGGGATCACCTCCCGGTTGGAGACGAAGGCGGCGTAGTCGATCTGTTCCAGATGCCCGCGCAGCCTGCGCTGCTCCTGCGGGTCGCTGTCGCTGGGCTCGAAATGGTCACGGCGGATGCGGCTGCTGGACGTCATCATGCTGGACACTCTGGTCCTCCTCGGGCGGTATCCCCGGAGCCAGCCTGCGCCTGAACGGTTAACGCCGCGTCAGCAGGCGTGGCCGGTCCGGCGCGGCCCAGCCGGGGGGCAGGGGCTCGGCCCACCCCTCGGGCGCGTCGTCCGGGGCCGGGAAATAGCCCGTCGCCGAGCGGTAGCCGAGGATGTACCAGATCTCGATCAGATAGCCGTGCAGCCGCGCCTGGTCCGCCGCCGGCCGTTTCGACGCCGCCCCGATGGCGATCCCCAGCCGCCCGGCCACGTCCGAGGCCTCCAGCGGCCCGTCCGCCTCGGCCAGGATGTCGTCGATCACGCCATCGACCCACCCCGACAGGGTGGCCCGGTTCTTCGGCCCCTTCGGCCCGGCATAGGTCCCGTCGGCGTGGAACTTGTCCTCGTCGCGCAGGGCCTGGAGCCGCGCCCGGACCTCGTCCCCCAGCATCGCCCGCTCCTCGTAGAGGGGCTCCGCCTTGGGTTTCCACAGCCGCCACACCACCCCGCCGGCGGCGGCGGCCAGCAGGACGAGGGTCGCCAGGATGCGTGCGTAGTGAGCCATGACATCACCCTAGCGCAGACCGCTCGGAGACCCATATGCAACATGAACCGTTGCGGAGCCCATCATGACCAAGCCCCTTCACATCGACTTCGTCTCGGACGTCGTCTGCCCCTGGTGCGTCGTCGGCCTCGGCGGGCTGGAGACCGCCCTCGACACGCTCAAGGCCGAGGGCATCACCGCCGAGATCGCCTTCCAGCCGTTCGAGCTGAACCCCGGCATGGCGGCTGAGGGCGAGAACATCACCGAACACATCGCCGCCAAATACGGCTCCACCCCCGAACAGTCGGCCGCCAACCGCGCCATGATCACCGCCCGCACGGCCGAGGCCTGGCCCGGATTCGAGATGAAGATGGGCGCCGACAGCCGCATCTGGAACACCTTCGACGCCCACCGCCTGCTGGCCTGGGCCGGCGAACAGGGGCCGGAGCCCCAGAAGGCGCTCAAGGCGGCCCTGTTCCGCACCCATTTCACCGACGGCAACAACCTGACCGACGCCGGCGTCCTGACCCGGGCCGCCGAGGCCGCCGGTCTCGACCGCGCCGGGGCGGCCGAGGTGCTCGCCTCCGGCCGCTACGCCGCCGAGGTCCGCGCCGAACAGGCCCTGTGGCGCAGCCGCGGCATCAACTCGGTCCCCGCCGTGGTGGTCGAGGGCAGATACCTGATCTCCGGCGGCCAGCCCGCCGCCGTCTTCGAGGAGGCCCTGCGCAAGATCGCGGCGGACCAGGCGGCGGCCTGACTTCCTTCTCCCCTTGCGGGAGAAGGTGCCCCGCAGGGGCGGATGAGGGGTAAGCTTCAGCCCTCGCCGAACCCCACCGCATGATCCCGAACCGCTTGAAACAGCAGCGCCGGATTCTGCAACACCGCCTCATTGGCAAACCGCATCACGGTCCAGCCGTTCGCGCTCAGCCACGCATCCCGCACCGCATCGCTTTCGGCCCTCAGCACATGCACCCCGCCGTCCAGCTCAAGGATCAGCCGGATCGAGGGACAGGCGAAGTCTGCGATGTACGGCCCCAGCGGCATCTGCCGTCGGAACTTCAGCCCCTCCATCCGCCGATCCCTCAGGACCTTCCAGAAGAGGGCTTCCGGGAGCGTCGGATCGCTGCGTCCGCGACGGGCGTTTGATCGGGTGCGATCGGACGGCTTCAACATGGTCCGAGGCTAACCGGCGAACGGCGGTGTTTCACCCCTCATCCGCCCCTCCGGGGCACCTTCTCCCGCAAGGGGAGAAGGGACTCCTAAGGCCACCCCTCCGCCGCCCCCTCCGGCAGCCCCGCCTGCTCCCGCCACACCGCCCGGTTCAGCCGCACGATCGCCAGCGTCATCGCCTGCACCGACCCCATCCTCCCCTCGGCGTCCCAGACCGCCCCGGCCCAGTCCTGTTCCCGGTTCCGTTCCCGATCCTCCGCCGCGACCTCGGCCCCCAGATGCTCGGCCCGCCAGTGCAGGACGAAGGGCAGATGCCACAGCGGCACGTTCTCCGGCCGCTTCCCGACCATCGCCGCCGACAGCGCCCTGGCCAGGTCCCGTTCCTCGCCCAGCCGGCTTTCGAAGGCGTCGTACGTCCGCTGCGCGAACATCGACCAGCCCTCGGCCGGCTCGACCGGCCCGTACACAGGGTCCGGCCGCCTCCACCCCTCCGCCTCGCGCCGTTTCCACAGGGCCGGCACCCCGACGTCATAGCGTTTGGCCACCGACCGCGCCGTCTGCCCGTCCTCCCACGCCTTGCGCGCCTCGGCCCAGACAGCCTCGGGACGGATCTTGCGGCGTGTCGGTTCGCTCATGGGGAGGAGGCTAGCGCGCGGGTGCGCCGGAAGCGGACGTAGCCCCTGTCTCCTCCCTGTCGCGCAGCGACGGGGAGGTGGATGCGAGCTCTTCGCGAGCAGACGGAGGGGTTCTGCGCGCGGGAAGACCCCCTCCGTCTCTCCGCTTCGCTCCGAGCCACCTCCCCATCGCTGCGCGACGGGGAGGAGACGCCATCCTTCACCACGAAACTCCGATCCCTCTCCCGCAAGGGGAGAAGGGATCAGTTCGTCCGCCGGTACGTCCCCCGCCCGCCCCTTTCGTCATCCTCCGGCGAGCGCAGCGAGACCGGGGGACCCAGCGGCGCCGAAGCGAAGGCGAAATGTCTCAGCGAAACCGTGTGCGACAGGTTGGCTGCGACGCGCCGCCCTCCGGGTCGCGACACGAGCGTCAGCGAGTGTTCTTCGCGCGAAAGGGTGAGGGGTTTGTCGCCAACCGGTGAGGGCACGCCCCTCACCCTTTCGGCTTAGCCGCATCGCTCCGCTCTGCGAGCCTCAAGCCCTCTCCCACCGGGAGAGGGATCAACTCATGCGCGGTCGCGCCTGTGCCAGCCACTTGACGTTGTCCTCTGATCCCACTCCACTGCGGCGCTGGGGGAAACATGACCAAGACACCGAAATCGAAAGAGCGGGCGCTCGCGCCTGTCGTCGTCGAGACCGAAGCGCTCGCTTCGCCAAGCCTGATGGAGAGGGCCGGGCGGCTGGGCGACAGCGCCCGAACGTCCTTTCAGTCCGGGATGGAGGCGACGCGCGTCGCGGCGGGCAGGGCCGGGGCAGGTCTGGCGAAGGCGGGTGGCGATATCGGACGCTCCGCAGGGGTGACGGCCAAGGCGGCGGGACGGGCTGGCAACGCGGCCATGCACGCGGTCGGGGACCTGAACGGCGACGGCAAGATCGACGAGGCGGACTTCAGGATCGCCAGAGACGCAGCAGGCCGGGCGGCCGCTGTGGTGTCCCGCGAAGCCGGCGAACTGGGCAAGTCGGTGGCTCGCAGCGAGATCACCAAGGATGCAGCGGCCGGCGCCGTCGTCGGAGCCCTGATTGCCGTGCCGATCCCCATCGTCGGTCCAGTTGCCGGCGCGGCCTTCGGTGCGGCTATCGGCATGGCGCGCGGCGTCCTGGGGTCGAACGCCCTGGGCGATATCGCAGGTCAAGTCGTCGCGGGCGCTCGCAAACCTGCCCGTCGGAAGGCCGCGCCACGCAAGAAGCCCGCGACATGAGCATCAGCCTGAGCACCCTCGACGACTTCCTCGACGAGGAGGGCATCCGCGAGGCGGTGACGCTGCGCGCGGTCAAGAGCGTGATCGCCCTCCAGCTCCAGCAGGCGATGGCCGACCAGAAGACTGCCCGCCCGTCGTGATGTCGCGCGGATGGCTGCCAGCCGGGCGCAACTGAACCGCGTCCTCGACCCGAACGCCTCCAATGTGACGCTGGAGACGCTGAGCACACGAGCGTCAGCGAGTGTTCTTCGCGCGAAAGGGTGAGGGGTTTGTCGCCAACCGGTGAGGGCACGCCCCTCACCCTTTCGGCTTAGCCGCATCGCTGCCCCCCGACTTGATCGGGGGCTCAAGCCCTCTCCCACCGGGAGAGGGATCAGGTCGGGCGCAGCTGAACCGCGTCCTCGACCCGAACGCCTCCAATGTGACGCTGGCTGCCCTGAGCCGCGCGGCGCGGGTGCTGGGGCATTCGTTGAAGGTGGAGTTGGTTTGAGCCCTTCTCCCCTTGCGGGAGAAGGTGGCCGAGCGAAGCGAGGTCGGATGAGGGGTCACGCTGACCTCAAAGCCCTGCGTGGCTTTCGCTCACTCCGACCGCCCGTGCGACCCCTCATCCGTCAGCCTTCGGCTGCCACCTTCTCCCGCAAGGGGAGAAGGACCTGGTCACGCCGTCCTCGCATCCGTGCGGCCCCTGGCGGCCCTGAGTTCGTCGTCCTCGGCGCAGACGCCGCAATGGACGTCGGCCACCGGCGCCTTGGCCGCGAAGGCGGTCAGGGGCGTTGCGCCGCAGCTTGGACAGAAGGCGTTGGTGACGCGCCGCCCTTCGGGTCGGCCGCCGGCATTGCTTTGCCCGCCCCCAGTTGAGGCCCGGGCTCCGTCAGCGCCTCCCGCCCGCAACCTGGACGCAGGCCACGCAGGTGAAGGCGCAGGGGCGGTTCGGTTTCAACTATCTCCGTGCCGGCCCAGGTGGTTAGTTGTATACAGTCAAGGTCCGCGCCCCCGAATTTCTCTGCTCGTCAATGCATTTAAGATGTTAAAAACGCTCAGCGCCAATTGTCAGGTGCTGATTAATAAATGCCAATTATTGTCCTAAATTTCGTGACGAGTTTTATTCAGAGACCAAGATAAGATTTTTAATTTTATTAATATAATAGCCGGATCCATGGGATAACCCTCCGCCCGCCCGCGTATTCGGCGAACGGGCGAAAGGCTTCAGTATCTAGTGTGACACGCCGCCTTCGGGAGTCAGCAGTTCGCGGGGGACCATAAAGGTCAGGTTCGCGTTTGCAGGATTATCACAGTTTTTTCCGTCGTAGATCGTCATCAAATGGCTATGGCGACGTTCAGCGACCGCCAATGCGTCGCGCGCTGACATGTAGTTCCCGACGGCTGCCGGCCAGAAGAAGAGGACCGCCGCCACGTTCGCTCCGTTCACGCCTTGGTCGCTTTGGCCGTCCAGCTTGATTTCGTCCAATTTGACGAACTCGGCTCTCAGTGCAGCGCACGTCATCGCCTGGTCGCCCGGCTGCATGACATTTACTTTCTCAGTCGTGGTGCACGCAGAAGAAGTCATTGCGACACATAATGCCGCAGCCAGTTTCATTTTCATGTTAGCCCCCATGCGCTATTATTGCGCGAGGACACGCTAGACCTCGCTTACTGCGGGAGTCTAACGAAGTTTTTATTTTCCTAAATCAAGTCAATTTGGAAAATTGCAGTATTTTTACTCGGTATATCCTACCCTATGTTCTTTATTGAACCTTGGGCGGGTGCTGGAGAGCAAAGTCCGCATTCGCGCTGTGGGCGGCCTGTGATGCAGAAGCCGCTCTACGGAACCTGCTTGGGTCGAAATTGAGCTTGAGACCACTTTACGATTGTGCCGAACAACCTGAGATTCGAACTCGGCGCAGACCGCCGACTGTTCATCATCCGGAACCAGCGCGATGCCCCCCTACAGCCGCCCCTTCCTGAACCGCTCCTGCGCCTCCGCCTGCGCCTCCTTGCGCCAGCGTTTCGGCGCTGACGCATCCACGTCCTGCCCGTCCCCGGTCAGGATCTCGTTGGCGAACTCCAGGTCGAGGAGTTTCAGCTTCTTGATCTCGTCGCGGAGACGGCCGGCCTCCTCGAACTCCAGATTGCTGGCGGCCTCGCGCATCTTGCCTTCCATGTCGCGCAGCGTGGCCTGGAAATTGTTGCCGACGAAGGGGCGGCTCTCCTCCTTGACGCCGGTGGGGACCAGGACGCGGTCCTTCTCATAGGGGCTGGCCAGGATCTCCTTGATGTCGCGCTTGACGCTCTCGGGCGTGATGCCGTGTTCGAGGTTGTAGGCCTCCTGGCGCTCGCGGCGGCGGTTGGTCTCGGCCATGGCGCGCTCCATCGAGCCGGTGACGCGGTCGGCATAGAGGATGACGCGGCCATCGACGTTGCGGGCCGCGCGGCCGATGGTCTGGATCAGGGAGGTCTCGGAGCGCAGGAAGCCCTCCTTGTCCGCGTCGAGGATGGCGACCAGGCCGCACTCGGGGATGTCGAGCCCTTCGCGCAGGAGGTTGATGCCGATCAGGACGTCGAAGGAGCCCAGCCGCAGGTCGCGGATGATCTCGATCCGCTCCATCGTGTCGACGTCGGAGTGCATGTAGCGCACGCGCACCCCCTGTTCGTGCATGTATTCGGTCAGGTCCTCGGCCATCTTCTTGGTCAGGACGGTGACCAGGGAGCGGTAGCCCTGGCGGGCCACGGCCTTGACCTCGTCGATGACGTCGTCGACCTGGTTGCGGGTCTGGCCACTGACGGGGCGGATCTCGACCGGGGGGTCGATCAGGCCGGTGGGGCGGATGACCTGTTCGACGAAGACGCCGCCGGTCTGTTCCATCTCCCACGGGCCCGGGGTGGCCGAGACGTGCACCGTCTGGGGCCGCATCGCCTCCCATTCGTCGAACTTGAGCGGGCGGTTGTCGATGCAGGAGGGCAGGCGGAAGCCGTACTCCGCCAGGGTCGATTTGCGGCGGTAGTCGCCCCGGAACATGCCGTTGATCTGGCCGATGGTGACGTGGCTCTCGTCCACGAACAGCAGGGCGTTGTCGGGGATATATTCGAAGAAGGTCGGCGGCGGCTCGCCGGGGCTGCGGCCGGTCAGCCAGCGGCTGTAGTTCTCGATCCCGGCGCAGGAGCCGGTGGCCTCCATCATTTCCAGGTCGAAGCGCACGCGCTGTTCCAGCCGCTGGGCCTCCAGCAGCTTGCCGTTCTCGATCATCCAGTCGAGCGTCTCCTTCAGCTCGGCCTTGATGCCGCCGAGCGCCTGGTTCAGCGTCGGGCGCGGGGTGACGTAGTGGCTGGCGGCATAGACGGTGACCTCCTTCAGCTCGGCGGTCTTCTTGCCGGTCAGGGGGTCGAACTCGGCGATCGACTCGATCTCGTCGCCGAACAGGCTGACGCGCCAGGCCCGGTCGTCGAGGTGGACGGGGAAGATCTCGACCGTGTCGCCGCGTTTGCGGAACATGCCGCGGTCGAAGGCGACGTCGTTGCGCTTGTACTGCAGGGCGATCAGGTCGGCGCGCAGCTTGGACTCGTCGATCTGGTCCCCGACCTTCAGGTCGAAGGTCATGGCGGTATAGGTCTCGACCGAGCCGATGCCGTAGATGCAGCTGACGCTCGCCACCACGATGACGTCGTCCCGCTCCAGGATCGACCGCGTCGCCGAGTGGCGCATCCGGTCGATCTGCTCGTTGATGGAGGAGTCCTTCTCGATATAGGTGTCGGTCCGGGGGACGTAGGCTTCGGGCTGGTAGTAGTCGTAGTAGCTGACGAAATACTCGACGGCGTTGTCGGGGAAGAAGCTCTTGAACTCGCTGTAGAGCTGGGCCGCCAGGGTCTTGTTGGGGGCCAGGATCAGGGCCGGGCGCTGGGTCGCCTCGATCACCTTGGCCATGGTGAAGGTCTTGCCCGAGCCGGTGACGCCCAGCAGCACCTGGTCGCGGTCGCCCTGGGCCGCCTGGGACACCAGTTCGGCGATGGCGGCGGGCTGGTCGCCGGCGGGGGTGTAGCTGGTCTCCAGCCGGAAGCGATTGTTCTGGCGGCCCTTGAGGCTCTTGGCCGGGCGGTCGGGGCGGTGGGGAACCCAGTCGCCGGGGCCGGTCGGCGCCTCCTCCGGCGTCAGGCGCGGGCCGGTGACCGGCGCGAACATCGGCATGTTTTTCATCGCCTTCGGGAGAGGCGTCCTGTCGTCGCGCAGGAAGGCCGACGGCGCCTCCGCCACGCCCTGGTTCGGGATGTGGACAGGCTTCTTGATGACGGGCGCCGAGCCCTTGGGGGTCGAAGAACGGTTCATGAACGGAACTTAGTGCGCGAGGGGAGATGTCGCCAGTCAAGGCGCGGGCGGCCGATGCGGATGCTGACAGCAGGCTGTCAGCAGAATCGGACGGCGAATCCTGTCAGGTTCGGGTCATGCCCGGAACGTCACGCCTCGCGGTCGCCCTTCTGCTCGTCGTCCTGTCCGGCTGTGGCCGTCCGATCCCCAACACCGTCCCGCCGTCGGGCTACACGCCCTACGCTCCGGCGCCGAACCCCGGGTCGTCGGTCTATGTCGCGCCTGGAGCCGGAGTGATCGATCAGCCGATCGACAGCGGGACGCTCGGCCGCGTGCAGCGGGCGACGCAGACCCCGGCGCAGTGCGAGGCGGAACTGGAGGCGGCGCGGGTGACGTTCTCACCGACGCCGGACCGGGTGAACTCCGAAACCTGCGGCCTGACGGCGGCGGGGGTGCTGGGGCCGGACATGGGGACGACAGCCCGGATGGCGCCGTCCGATGTCACCATGACCTGCGCCCTGGCGGCGGCGGTCAGCGTCTGGCGGCGTCAGTCCGTGGAACCGGCGGCGCGCGCGATCCTGGGGTCCGACGTCGTGGCGATCGAGCATATGGGGGTCTATGCCTGCCGGGGCGTGCGGAACGATTCAGGGGAAACGTCGCGGGCCAGCGCCCATTCGCGGGCGGCGGCGCTGGATTTCTCCGGCGTGCGATTGCGGGACGGGCGCAGGATCACCGTGGCGGGCGACTGGGCCGCCGGCACGCCCGAGGCGCGCTTCCTGCACCGTATCCGCGACGAGGGCTGCCGCGTCTTCGGCACGGTCCTCAGCCCCGACTATAATGCGGTCCACCACGACCATCTGCACCTGGAGGCGGAGAGCGGGCGATTGTGTCGGTGAACGCAAAACCCTCTCCCACCGGGAGAGGGCGCTAGCGGCGAACCCGCGCCTGCACTTCCAGCTCGCCGATGCGGCGGTCCAGATAGGCCGTGTCGTCGCTTGACGGGCGTGCGCGGGAGTAGGCGGCCTCCAGACGGGTCAGGTCCTCGAACTGGACCCGGATGGCGTCCTGCTGGCCGCGCGGCAGGGTGTAGAGGGCGCGTTCGATGGCGCTCAGGCGATCGCGCGGAGTCTGCTGCCAGCCGCCGTTGCCGGAGTTTCCGCCCGGGACGCGGGCGTCGATGGCGTCGAGGCGGGCCTCGATGTCCTGGCGCTCGCGGGCGCTGAGACCGTCGCGCTGGAAGCCGGCCTCGACCGAAACGATGGCCGCGTAATCGCTGCGCAGGCGCGTGGCGTCGGTGCGGGTCAGCGTGCGGGCGCGCACGGCGGCGTCGATGCGAGCGTCGAAGTCCGCCCGGCCGTCGGCGGCAGACTGGTAGCCGCCGATGTCGTCGCCGTAGCCGCCGTCCTCGAGCGCTGAGGTCAGGGCGTTGTAGCGGGTGGTCAGGTCCTGACGCTCCTGGGTCGTGAAGCGTCCGTCCTGGCCGTAGCGGGCCTCCAGCTGAACCAGGGCGTCATAGTCCGTGCGGATTCGATCAGCGGACCAGGAAGACAGCGAGCCTGAGCGGACCTGGGTGTCGAGGCGGTTGTTGAAGGTGGTCTGCTGGGCGCCGAGCGCGCGACGCCCACGGCTCCATTCGGCGTCGATCGAACCGGACGTCTGACCACCAAACAGGTTCTGCAGGATCTGGCCGAAGACCTCCTGGCCGGTCGGCTGCTGTGAGCCGGACTGGCCATAGGGCGTCTGGGCCTGGGCGAGAGGGGCCAGCGAGAGAACGACGGCGCCGGCCGCCAGGGCTGTGAGGGTCTTGATCGAAGTCATGGGGGTGCTCTCCGGCGGTTCCGCCTGCCTACGGTCAGCAGAACGGCGTGCGGCGGTTAAGGTTGCCGTGCGGCACACCCGCCGCGATACGACAGGCGCGATGGCCGCCCGCGTGCTAGGGGTCCGGGCATGACCGATCAGCCCGACCAGACCTCAACGCCCTCGACCGACGGTCCGGTGGGAGAGACGCCGGCGCAGAAGGCCTTGCGGCTGAAGACCGCGAAGCTGGACGCCCGGCCGAAGCCGCCGCGCGGCGGGCGGTTCCAGCGCGAACAGGCGGCCGGGGTCACGCCGGGCGCCAACCGCCCCTGGACGCATAAATAGGCCGCTCGCCGGTTCTCAATACGGTCCGAGTCCCCTGCAGACTTCGGCTGCCGGCGCGGCCGGACTCAGCCGGCTGGGCCGCGGATGACGCGCCAGTTGCGGGGATCGATGCGCGGGCGGGGCCGGCCGGCCTCGGCCGGGGCGGGCTCGACCATGGCGGGGGCCGGGGGCAGACCCGGGGCCGCCAGCACCGTGCCGGGCCGGGCCGGGATCGGCCGCTCCGCGACCGGGGCTGGAATGACGGGCCGGGCCGGGCGTTGAACGGCGGCCAGGACCGGCGCCGGCTCGGCCGGCAGGACCGGCGACAGGGCGCGCAGCCGGCTGTAGCCACCGGAGGTATCCGCCGTCTGGGCGGGCGGCAGGCAGCCGGCGTCGTTGAGCCCGTAAAGGTCGGCGGTGACGTCATAGACGCCGCGTTCGACCAGGGCGCGCACGCCCAGCTGCAGGGGCTCCAGCGCGCTGACCCCGCCCGACAGGTCGATCGCAACCCCGCCGAAGATGTCGAACACCCCTGCCCGGATCTCGCGCCCGACGATCTGCTTCTGATAGGCGGCGACGGCGACCACCTCCTGGGAGATGGAATCGACCAGACGCAGATCGACGGCGACATTCATCACGAAGCGCGAGCCGCTGATGCCGGTCTTGGCGTCCTCCGGGTTCAGGGCCCCGACGCCCAGTTCGCCGCCCGACGATTCGATGTTGTAGTTCAGCTCGGTGACCCCGCCGACGAGGTAGAAGCGCGAACCGGCGACCTGGCCCGGATTCACGGCGCGGACCGTGCCGGGGTCCTCGCCAGGCCCGGTCGGGGTGTCGGACAGGACCTGGGCCGTGGCATAGGTGCGCTCGACCTCGGCTACGGTCTGGTCGGCCCGCTCGACCAAAGGCACGCCGGCCCGCCCGAAGGCGGTGACCGCGAACAGGGCGGCTCCCTGGGTGACGCGCCGGCCGGTTTCCAGGTCCAGCTTGCCGGTCAGGTCGGCGATCTCGCCGACCGCCAGGCGGGGCGCGACCACGCCGCGGGCGCGGGCGGTGTCGGCCAGGCAGGTCAGGGCCGGGCTCAGCGCGGTCGGATTGGCGGTGGCCGGCGCTCCGCCGACCGGTCGGGCATAGAGGCCGGTCTCCGGGTCGAAGCCGGCCGAGGCGCAGCCGGACAGGGTGGTGGCCGCCAGCAGGCCGGCGATCAGGCGGTGCGTGATCACCGGCCGGTCTCCGCCCGTTCCAGACAGCCGGCATAGACATCGGGGCTGCGCAGTCCGGCCAGCAGCTCATAGACGCCGCGCTCGACCAGGGTCCGTACCGCCGCCTGCAAGGGTTCGACCGATTGGGTGCCGCCGGACAGGACCCCGCCGACCGTGTCCGAACCGCCGGTCAGGCCGAGGTTCATCTCGCGGCCGACCAGCTGCTTCTGGAAGGAGACCGAGCTCGAGACGATCTGCGAGCGGCTATCGACCAGTCGCAGGTCGACCGCGACATTCATCACATAGTCCGAAGCCCCGGCGCGGCCCCGAAGGCCGGTCAGGGCGGCCTCCCCAACCTGGACGCTGATGCCTGACGACTGAAGATTGTAGTTCAGCTCGGTAATGCCGCCGACGATGAAATAGTCGGAGCCGGCGACCTGGCCCGCGAAAATGGGGCGAAAATTCTCCGGCGACTGCCCGGCCCGTTCGGGCGTGTCGGACAGCAGGTGCCTCTGGGCATAGTCCAGTTCGATCTGGGACACGGAGTTGTCCAGTCGCTCAACCACCGGCGTACCGGCGCGACCCAGGGCGGTGATGGCGAACAGGGACGCGCCCTGGGAGACGCGCGCGCCGGTGTCGAAATCGACCCGGCCGGTGAGGTCGCTGATCCGCCCGACGGCCAGACGCGGGGCGCGCAGCCCCAGCGCCCGGTCCCGCTCGGCCATGCAGGTCAGGGCCGGGGTATAGGTCGTGGGGTTGGCCCCTGGTCCGGGGCGCACCGCGCCGTCGGACGCGGCGGCGGCCGGGCCGGCGGCGGCCATCAGGCCCAGAAGGACCATCGGCAGGGCGAGGTGGCGGACGATCGGTCTGGACATGTCGACTCCCGGATGGAGGGCGAGACGGAAAAGGCGGTTCAGCGGGGCTCGGGCGCAGCGGAGGCGGAGATGTCGCCGGTGTTGGACTGGGTCGAGTTGACGATCACAGTGTTCCACGAGCCTACGACACTGACCGTGAACAGATTGCCGACGGCCGTCGTCGAACTGTTCATGGCTCCGGACGAGAAATAGTCGGCGCCGCTGACTGTCTGCTGTCCGGCGCTGCCGTCCGACCGGGTCTGGCCGGCGGCATCGGCCTGGATGATGCCGTTGATGATCAACCGATTGCCGTCGCCGTCGCGGGTTGAGGGGTCAAAG
Source organism: Brevundimonas subvibrioides (assembly GCF_002280785.1). Taxonomy (GTDB): domain Bacteria; phylum Pseudomonadota; class Alphaproteobacteria; order Caulobacterales; family Caulobacteraceae; genus Brevundimonas; species Brevundimonas subvibrioides_B. The sequence continues at coordinate 57,607 of NZ_NCEQ01000013.1, read as the reverse complement.
GTCCGGCTGTCCATGGCGCGGCCATTGGCATAGCCCGCTTCGTAGGTGGACAGGGTCCCGCCGCGGGCGGGGGCCGTCTGGGCCAGGGCCGGGATCGGCAGGGAGAGGCCTGCAAGCACGGCCGCACAAAGGCAGGGGATCGACAGGGACGGCTTCATGTGTTGTTCTTTCGAGTCCGTTGGTGTCGTCGCGTTTGCGCGCGACGACACCGTTTGGAGCGGCTGGATCAGAAGCCGGTGACGGTCAGGCTGTTGCCGATGGCGGCGGCCGTGGCCGTCACCGCGCCGCGCACGTTGCGGACGGTCGTGGACATGTCGGCATTGACCGCCGCCATGTTGATCTGGGTCGAGGCGACCCGGCCGAACTCGGATTCGATGCTGGCCGAGTTGCTCAGCGCCGCGGAGGTCTGCGACACATCGCCGACCACGGTCACGATCGTGGAGTTCAGCGCTGCCGAGGGATCATAGCCCGAGAGCTGGGTGTTGTTGATCGCAGTGGCGAAGTCCACATTCATGCTCGCCGAGTTGGCGATCGCGGCCGAGGTCGCTGACACGTCGCCAGTGACGCCAGTGATCGTCGCCGTCAGACCCGACCGCGAGTCGCCCCAGAAGTTCTGGTAGTTGTTCAGCGTCGCGAGGTTGGAGCCTTCGGCCGTGAACGAGTTGGCGATCGCCGCCGAGGTGGCGGACACGTCGCCGGTCACGTCGCTGATGGTCGCGTTCAGCTGGGCGCGAATGTTGGTGTTGTTGCGCTGGTTGTTGTCGATGGTCTGGGCATTGGCGGCGCCGGCGAAAGCCGTGAAACCGATGGCCAGGGCCAGGGCGGAAACGGTGGTCATCTTCATAGTGGTTGTCCTGTCATGCCGATCGTTCGGCAAGTGACAGTCAGCAATGTGTATGCCGGAGGTCGGGATCCTTTCCGTTTACTTTCCGGAAACCGTGATCGCCCCCGCACTTGGGATATTACTATCGCACCAGGCGAGTATTACATTGGCAAGGAGAATTGTTGTCCAAAATAGACGTTTTAGTAATGGTTTATTCTTGTTATACGTGATTCTTTACTTGGAATTTACCCTGATTTGACACAGGTAGCTGGCTCAATTCGGCACGACCGGCACGGTGTGCGGGGCCGTAAACCGCGAGACGCGGGCGACCGGCGGCGGCAAACTGGGCCGACAGCCGGAGATCGATCGATGCCCCCCTTTCACGCCCTCCATGCTTCCGGCCTGCTGATCCTGCCCAATGCCTGGGACGCGGCCTCGACCGCCCTGTCGATTGCGGCAGGGGCGAAGGCGGTGGCGACGACCAGCGCGGGCGTGGCCTGGGCGCTGGGCTGGCCGGACGGAGCGACGCCGCCGGAGGCTGAGTTGCTGGGCGCCCTGGCGCGGATGATCCGGGTGGCGGGCGTGGTTCCGGTCAGCGCGGACGTCGAGGGCGGCTTCTCCGACGATCCGAAGGCCGCCGCGGCCTTCGTGCGGCGGACCTGGAAGACCGGCGCGGTCGGGATCAACATCGAGGACGCAGACGGGACGGCCGAGGCGCTGGCGGACAAGATCGCGGCGGTGCGCGCGGCGGTAGGCCCTGAGCTGTTCATCAATGCTCGCTGCGACCTGTGGCTGAGAGGGATCGGACCGGTCGAGGCGCGGCTGCAGGAAGCGGTCAGGCGGGCGGCGCTGTACCGGGCGGCCGGGGCCGACGGCCTGTTCATGCCGGGGGTGACGGAGGCCGACACGATCACGGCCCTGGTGGATCTGGGCCTGCCGCTGAACCTGCTGGCGCGGCCGGCGCTCCCGGATGCGAAGGGACTGGAGGCGCTGGGCGTGCGGCGGCTGAGCGCGGGGTCGAACCTCTCCGCAGCGGCCTGTGCGACGGAGGACCGGCTGATGCGCGGTTTCCTGGCGGACGGGGATTCGAAGCCGCAGGCGGCGGAAGCGATGGACTATGGCGCGCTGAACGCCCTGATGCGGCCGTGAGGCTGATCGTGTCCGGGATCGCCTCGCCGGTCGGCGTGCTGGCGCTTGCGGTTGACGAGGCCGGCCGGTTGAGGGGCGTGTCGTTCGGTGACGGGCTCAGGCGGGCGATGGGGCGTGAGTATCCCGGCGTCGCGATGGTGGCGGGCGAGACGCCGGAAGCGATAGCGCGCCCGCTGGCCGCTTACTTTGACGGTGACTTGCAGGCCTTGATGCGGATCGACTGGTCGCTGGACGGAGCGGCCGCGGGTGACGGATTTCAGGCCCGGGTGTGGCGCGCCCTGTGGGAGGCGCCGGTCGGCCAGACCCTCTCCTATGGCGAGATTGCGCGCAGGGCCGGGGAGCCGGGCGCGGCCCAGGCGGCGGGCGCGGCCCTGAACCGGAACCCGATCCCCTTGGTGCTGGCCTGCCACCGGGTCGTGGGCGCCGATGGAGCGATGGTCGGGTTCGGCGGCGGGCTGGAGCGCAAGACCTGGCTTTTGCGGCACGAGGGGGCGCTGCTGATCTGACCGCTTGACGCCGTGTAACCTATAGGTGATATGTAACCCCAAGGTGACATGAGCCGGAGACGGAGATGGCGGCGATGGACGACAGGGAGATGCGGAAGGAAGCGCGGGCCCGGCGCAAGAAGTTCGCCTCCGCCCTCGCGACGATCGTGCTCGGCGCGATGATGTCGGGATTTGGGTTCGTCATGGGGTCGCAACGCACGGGCGACGCAGCCACGGGCTGGGGCGTGCTGGCCGGGGCCGGTATAGGACTGGCTCTGGGCGGAGCGATCCTGGCCTGGATTCTGCGGCCGGGCGCCAACGGCTGGCGCATCGAGACCGAGCCCCTGAAGCGTGACCGGCTGCAGGCGCAGCGGGTGCGTCAGCTGTGGATCTTCCCGATTGTGACCTTGGCCCTACTGGTTCTGTCGACGATCGATATGCAGGCCATCCTGGCGGGTGAGGGATCCTTCCGGGATTTCATTGGCGTGTCACTGCCGGTCCTTTACGCTTGGATCGTGGCCTCGATCACCATGGGGTGGGATCACCAGTCCCGAACGAACAAGCGCTTTCTTGAAGACGAACTGACCGGCGTCCTGCGGGCGCGGGCGATCGGGGCGGCCTTCGTGGTCCTGATGTTCGGGGCGACCATAGCCTTCGTCCTCGGCCTTTGGAGGCCGGAGATGGGGATTGCAGCCTTGCCGTTCGTGCTGGCCGGCGCCGGGGCCACGGCGGGCATCCGGTTCGCCTGGCTGGACCGGGAGTTCGGCAAGGATGGGTGACGCCCGGCTGGGGTCTCGCCTCAAGGCGGTTCGCACCGCCGCCGGCCTGACCCAGGCCGAGCTGGCCGAGCGGGCCGGGGTGTCGCGAAAGACAGTCAACACGGTCGAGAACGGCGTGTTCATTCCCTCGACCCTGCTGGCTCTCGAACTGGCGCGGGCGCTGGATACGACGGTCGAAGGGCTGTTCTTCCTCGCCGATTGAGGCCGGGCCGAGCTTTCCGACCCGGCTCCACAGCCTTCCCGGACATTGAGCGCCCGCCCTGGCGACAGCGGGGTAGAGCGTCCGCTTGACTCCCTCACACAGTATGTCACATACACTGTGTGTCACACACTATGTGACGTGAGGAACGGGCCGCGTGACGATCGACGTCGAACTTTTCGAGAGCATGCGGCTGGAGCTGCGGCGCGGGTCTCTGGTGCTGGCGGTGCTCGCCTGCCTGCGGACCGAGCGCTACGGCTACACCCTGCGTCAGGCCCTGGCCGCCGACGGGCTGGAGATGGAGGAATCGACCCTCTATCCGCTGCTCCGCCGGCTGGAGTCGCAGGGGCTGCTGCTCAGCGAGTGGCGCGAGGAGGAGAAGCGGCGGAAGCGCTTCTATGTCCTGTCGCCGATGGGGACGGCGATGCTGGAACGGCTCGCCGGCGAATGGCGGGGCATCAATGCCTCGCTCGACAAGATTCTCTGACATTTCAGGATTGAGGGGCAAGGCCATGGACATGGTGGAACGCTATCTGGAGGCCGTCGCCGCACAGTTGTCGGCGGAGGAACGCGACGACATCGTCGCCGAACTGCGCGACCTGATCCTGAGCCGCGTCGAGGCGAAGGAAGAGGCGCTGGGCCGGCCGCTGACCGACGTGGAGCGCGAGGCCATCCTGAAGGAGATCGGCCATCCGCTGGTGGTCGCCGCCCGCTATCGCAAGGGACCGGATTCTCTGATCGGGCCCGAGCTGTTTCCCTACTGGCTCTACGGGGTGAAGGCGGGGCTGCTTATCCTGCTGGTCGTCTCGGGCATCGGCCTGTTCATCCGGCTGATCAGCGGGACGGCGGACGCGGGGCAGGACATCGCCCAGGCCTTCCACGGCTTCTTCGGTTCCGGTCTGACCCTGATCGGGGCCCTGACCCTGGCCGGGGCGATCATGGAGCATTACGCCATCCGGCCGAAATGGCTGACCGACTGGCGGGTCAAGGACCTGGGCGCGTTCGGCCTGTCCGATCCGTCCTGGTGGGGCGCGAGCGTGAAGAGCGCGAGTGACAGGATAGGCGCGGGAGCCGGACCGGCCAGACGGCCGATGTGGCGCACGCGGGCGATGCGGAGCCCTCGGGATTTCGGGGCCGAGGCGGCCTTCTCCTTCCTCGCAGTGGGGCTGTTCGTCCTGTGGTGGGTCGGGCTGGTTCATTTCCCGGGCCTGAGCGCGATACGCATCGACGGCGACCTGGTCTCCGTCTCGCCGGCGCCGATCTGGGCCGTTCTGTTCGCTCCGATCCTGCTCTACGCCCTTGGCCAGATGGGGATCGACCTGTTCACCCTGATCCGGCCGCAGGCGGCGCGGATGCGGGCGGTGCTGGCGATCCTGGTCGCGGTCGCCGGCCTGTGGCTGACCTGGAACATCTTCGAGGCGGGTCACTGGTTCACCCTGAGCGTCGGCGCGGAACAGGCGCGCATCGCGGGGGACGGGGTGCTGCTGGACTTCGACCGGCTGCGCGAGCTGCGCAATGGCGAACGGGACCTGACCGGGGTGGCGTCGACCCTGTCGCTGATCCTGACCTGGGCCCTGGCGATCAGCGCGGTCAGCCTCGTCTACACGATCGTCGCCAACGCCTGGCGCGCCGTGCGAGCTTAATCCTCCCCCATCGGGGGAGGTGGCGCGGCGTATCTTCGCGACGTGACGGAGGGGGCCAGCTACGCACTCGGTGTCTGGGGTGAGCCCCCTCCACCACTTCGTGGTCCCCCTCCCCCGATGGGGGAGGAACGTATGGCAATGTCCGAAAACCGCGAGACTTCCCATCGGGGAAGGGCCATCTTCGCGGCATGGAAACGCGCGCCGAGACCCTGGATCAGGAGGCCTGCTACCGGGCCGTTCTGACGCGCGACGTCCGGTTCGACGGCCGGTTCTTCGGCTGCGTGAAGACGACGGGCATCTACTGCCGCCCGGTCTGTCCCGCCCGGACGCCAAAGCGCGAGAACATGGTCTTCGTGGTCACGGCGGCGGCGGCCGAGGAAGCCGGCTTCCGCGCCTGCCTCCGCTGTCGCCCCGAGACGGCGCCCGACATGGGGGCGTGGCGGGGCACCTCAAACACCGTCAGCCGGGCCCTGGCCCTGATCGAGGCAGGGGCGCTGGACGAGGCCGACGTCGATGCCCTGGCCGGACGGCTGGGGGTCGGCGAGCGCCAGCTGCGGCGGCTGTTCAAACAGCATCTGGGCGCGGCGCCGGTCAGCGTGGCCCAGACCCGGCGCGTGCTGCTGGCCAAGGCCCTGATCCACGAGACCGACCTGTCGATGGCGCAGGTGGCGCATGCGTCGGGCTTCGGTTCGGTGCGGCGCTTCAACGAGACCTTTCAGGCCCTGTATCGCCGCCCGCCATCGGCGCTGCGTCGCCGCGCCGAACGGCCGCCGGGCGAGGGGGTGAGGCTGAGCCTGTCCTGGCGACCGCCCTATGACTGGGACGCGATGTTCGCGGCGCTGGCCGCGCGCGGGGATCGGGTCGAGGGGCGGGTCTGGTCGCGCGATCTGGTCAGGGATGTCGACGGCGCCGCGGGCTTCGTCACCGCCATGCCGGGCAAGCCGGGACGGCTCGAGATCTGCGTCGAGGCCAGCGACCTTAAGGCCCTGCCGGGCGTGCTGGCGCGGGTGCGACGGGTGTTCGACCTGTCGGCCGACCCCGAGGCGATCGGGCGCGATCTGTCGGCGGACCGGGTGCTGAAGCCGCTGGTCGAGGCGCGGCCCGGCCTGCGGCTTCCGGGCGACTGGATCGACGCGGGCGAGGATGCGCCCAGCGACCGACTGAACGATGCGACACTGGCGGACCGGGCGGAGCGGTGGCGGCCCTGGCGGGCCTATGGCGCGCTGCACCTGCGGATGGCGGGACTGACGGCGGCCGATCTGATGGAGAACGACGATGACAACGCACGACTCTGGCGCGCGGCCTGAGACCCTGACCCTCGACCGGATCGCGACGCCGGTCGGCGAGGTGCTGCTGGTGACGGACGCGGACGGCGCCGTACGGGCGCTCGACTTCGCCGACTACGAGCCGCGCATGATGCGGTTGCTGGGTCGCCATGCGCCGGACGCGGAGCTTGTCGCGGGTCTTGCGCCGGGGGCGGTGCGCGGCGCGGTCGAGGCCTATTTCGCGGGCGACGCGCGGGCGCTCGACGGGCTGAAGGTCCGGACGGGCGGCACGGTCTTCCAGCGCGCCGTATGGGCCGCGCTCAGAGCCATTCCGGCCGGCGAGACGCGCAGCTACGGACAGCTGGCGGCGGCGATCGGATCGCCGAAGGCGGTGCGCGCGGCGGGGCTGGCGAACGGCCAGAACCCCATCGCTGTGATCGTGCCTTGCCACCGGGTGATCGGCGCGAACGGGACCCTGACGGGCTATGCCGGCGGGCTCGAGCGCAAGCGCTGGCTGTTGGCCCACGAAGGCGCGACCCTCCGAGAGGTCAGGCCGCGCTGACCTGTTCCGCCACGTCCGGTTCGACGGCGTCCAGCGCGGCGCTGATCGCCGCGAACAAACTCTGCGTCGTGACGGGCTTGGCCAGGTGGCCGTCGGCGCCGGCGAGACGACCGGCTTCGACGTGCTCGGCCATGGCGTTGGCGGTCAGCATTAACAGCGGGGTGCGGGCGAGGCCGCGCCCGGCCTCGAGGGCGCGGATGGCGGCGGTGGCGGTCAGGCCGTCCATGACGGGCATCTGCATGTCCATCAGGATCAGGTCGAAGCCGCCGCTGGCGAAGGCGTCGAGCGCCTCCTGACCATTCTCGACGGCGATCAGGGTCGCTCCGGTCGGGGCCAGCAGCACATCGATAACCTTGCGGTTGGCCGGATGATCGTCGGCCAGCAGGATGCGCAAGCCCTCCGGCGAGGCGTCCTCCATCGCGCCGGCGACCGCCTCCTCGACCACAGCGGCGGGCAGGGGCAGTTCGAACCAGAAACGCGAGCCCGCGCCCGGGGTCGACTCGCAGTCCAGTTCGCCGCCCATCAGCACGGCGAGGTCACGGGAGATGGCGAGGCCCAGGCCGGTGCCGCCGAAGCGCCGGGTGATCGAGCCGTCGGCCTGCTGGAAGCGGGTGAAGATTCGCGCCCTCTGCTCCGCGTCGAAGCCGACGCCGGTGTCGGTGACGGAGAAGCGGACACGATCGTCGCCGACCGGCTCGACGCGCAGGGTCACGGCGCCGGCGCTGGTGAACTTCAGCGCGTTGGACACGAGGTTTGCGAGGATCTGCCGCACGCGGACGACGTCGCCGACAACCATCCGCTCCAGCGTCGGGTCGAGCTCGACGACCAGGGCGACCGGGCTGCCCTCGACCCTGGAGCTCCAAAGGGCGGCGATGTCCTTGACCGCATGGCCGAGGGCGAAGGGCGCGGTCTCGATGGTCACCTGACCGGCCTCGATCTTGGCGCTGTCGAGGATGTCGGACAGCAGCCGTTCCAGGGTCACGCCGGACGAGCGGATGATCTCGACCATCTCGTGCTCGGCGTGGTCGAGGGGACGGCGCGACAGGGCGTCGGCCATGGCCACGACGCCGTTCAGAGGCGTGCGGATCTCGTGGCTCATATTGGCCAGGAACTCGGACTTGGCCCGGTTGGCATCCTCGGCGCGGCGGCGGGCGAAGCGGAGGTGGCGGGTCAGGGTCCACTGGCGGAACAACAGGGCGGCGGCGCTGAGGAGGAAGACCACGCCGATGCCGACGATCCAGCGCTGGCTATCAATGACGTCGGCCTGGAGCACAGTGTTGGCGCGGGCGGTCTCCAGCTGATGACGGCGCTCCCGCAACTGGTTCCGCATCTCCGAAGTGACCTGGCCGATACCCTCGCTGAAGCGGCGCGTCTGCTGAAGGGAATCTTCTTCCGAATGGCGGCGAAGCAGGTCGAAGGCTTCGCGCGAGCGGCCCTGGGCCTGGAGGACTTCGGCCTCGGCATGCAGAACCTGTGACAGGCCTTCTTCGCGAAACTCGCCCGCGGCCTGGCGACGATGGATCTCGGCGACGTCGCGCCGCGCCCCGTTCACGTCGCCGGTGCGGGCGCGAGCCATGGCGCGGAGCGGCAGGATGTGGTGGGCCAGGAACTGGGCCGCGCCCAGGCTTTCGCCATAGGGCGCGAGGCAGCGCAGCACTCGGGACGGATCGTCGGCGCCTTGCGCCACCATGGCGCACAGGTTGGCGTCATAGACGGTCAGACTCTCCACCCCTGCGCGCGTCGCCAGGCGATGGTGGACCGCGAACAACCGCTCGGCCAGGGGCTGGTCGCCGATCTGAACCGCCATGCGGGCCAGGTTGTAGACGGCGTCGAAGTCGGGCCGGGGATAGGCAGGATTGCTGTAGTCCAGCTCGAACCGACCGAAGGCGGTGGTGGCGCCGCGGATGTCGTTCAGCTTCATCAGGCCGATGCCGGTCATCTCCCACAGACCCGCGCGCGCCGTGTCGGCGAAGGCGTCGTTCTCGGGGATCAGGCTCATGGCCTCGTTGAGCAGGTTCAGCCCTTCACCGAGGCGGTCCTGGTCCATCAGGGCCAGGGCGTGGATTCGGGTGGCGTGGGCGCGGACGAACCAGTCGGATTCCGTCCTGGCGATCTCTTCCATCTCGGCGGCGGCGGCGTCCTCGCCCGTGTCGTAGCGGATGGTCAGGGCGTTAAGATGGGCGATCTTCGTATAGCGCGCGTCGCCCTGCAGGCCTGCGGCGGCGGCGAGCTGCAGGTTCCAGCGGGTCGCGCCCTCAAAATCACCCTGGTTCAGGGTGGTCCAGACGACGTGGTAGAGCCGGTTCAGTCCCTCGCGACCGGGCGTGCGCAGGGCCGTCTGACCGAAGGCTTCGAGCTGGGCGAAGGTCGTGGCGCCGGCCCGGCGCTCGACAGCAGCGGCCAGGGCCAACGGATCGCGAGGGGCCGGGTTTTGGGCGAGGACCAGAGTCGGCGCGGCCACCAGCACGGCGAGACCGAGCAGCAGGGCTTTGCACAACGAGGGTACGCGACGGAGGAGCACGCCTCAATCTGGCCCAAAGGTGTTTCGCAAGCTTTAGCGCCGGGAATCGGGCCTTCACGTCCCGTCGAGGAACAGCCGGCTGGCCGGATTGTCGGTCTCGTCGACATAGGGATAGCCGAGCGTGGCGAGCGCGACGTTCAAGGCCGGCTGTTCGGCGGGCGGCACCGAGATGCCGGCCAGCACCCGGCCGACATCGTCGCCATGGTTGCGATAGTGGAACAGGGTCAGGGCCCAGGCCGGCTTCAGGCTGTTGAGGAAGCGCAGGAAGGCGCCGGGACGTTCGGGGAATTCGAACCTCAGGATACGCTCGTGCGGCAGGCCGGTGGCGCGGCCGCCGACCATGTGGCGGACGTGCAGCTTCGCCGTCTCGTTGTCGCTCATGTCCTCGACCGCATAGCCGTCGACGCGCAAGGCGGCGATCAGGTCATCCTTCTCGTGCGGCCCCTGTTTGATGGCGACGCCGACGAAGATGTGGGCGCGGCCCTCGCCAGACCAGCGATAGTTGAATTCGGTCACCGAACGGCCATCGAGCGCCGACAGGAAGCGGCTGTAGACGGCGCGGTCGTCGTCCATGGCGACGGCCAGCAGGGCCTCGGCCCCCTCGCCGATCTCGGCCCGCTCTGCGATGTGGCGCAAGCGGTCGAAATTGACGTTCGAGCCCGAGTTGATGGCGATCAGGGCGCCCTCTTCGGCCGTCTCCGGATGGGCGGCGGCCCAGGCCTTGAGGCCCGCGAGGGCGAGCGCTCCGGAGGGTTCGGCGACGGCGCGGCTGTCGTCGAAGATGTCCTTGATGGCGGCGCAGATCGCGTCGTTGTCGACGGTGACGATCTCGTCCAGCAGGTCACGGCACAGGCGGAAGGTCTCGGCTCCGGCGCGGCGCACGGCGACGCCGTCGCAGAACAGGCCGACCTGATCCAGGGTCACGACCTCGCCCGCCGCGATGGCGGCCTTCATGGAGGCGGCATCGACCGGCTCGACGCCGATGACCTTCGTCTCCGGTCGCAGGAACTTCACGATGGCCGCGACGCCGGCGGCCAGGCCGCCGCCGCCGATGGGGACGAAGATGGCGGCGATGGGTTCGGAATGCTGGCGGGTGATCTCCAGCCCGACCGTGCCCTGACCGGCGATCACGTCGGGGTCGTCGAAGGGGTGGATGAAGACGGCGCCGGTCTCTGTCGCGAGGCGGCTGGCCTCGGCGAAGGCCTCGTCGAAGGCGTCGCCGTGGAGGATGACATTGCCGCCCAGCGCGCGCACGGCGGCGACCTTGATGGGCGGGGTGGTGACCGGCATGACGATGGTCGAGACCGCGCCGCGCCGCCGCGCTGCGAAGGCGACGCCCTGGGCATGGTTGCCGGCCGACGCGCAGATGACGCCGCGGGCCAGCTGGTCCGGGCTCAGGGTGGCGATCTTGTTGTAGGCGCCGCGGATCTTGAACGAGAAGATCGGCTGCAGGTCCTCGCGCTTCTGCAGCACTGGCCGGCCGAGCCGCGCGGCGAGGCGCGGCAGCGGGTCGAGCGGCGTCTCGATCGCCACGTCATAGACTCTGGCGGTGAGGATGCGGCGGAGAGTTTCTTGCATGGAGGCGCAGTCTGTAGCGATTTCGAGGTCGATATGCCCTGCGAAAGACGTTTCAAGGAAGGAAAATCGCTCCGAAAATCGCTGAGGCTGGCAACCCGCCCCCTTCCGCCGTGCCCCCCGGCGAAGGCCGGGGGCAGTTGCAAGTTGCTGCGATCGCCTTGGCGGACGGTGACCAATCCAGGACTTCCGCGTTCCTGATCTGCACCCCGGCCTTCGCCGGGGGGCACGGAAAGAAGGGAGCGGGTCTCTTGCATCCCGGGCCGACAGGCCTATCTTAACCGCACTTATGCTAATGTTGAGCATAAGTCGTTCGGGCGGTGTCGCCCAGGGAGATGACGTCGATGGCGCATGCCGCCCAGACCTTGGGAATGTCGCCGGAATTGGCCGCCGAGACCGCCCCCGTGTGGGAGAAGGTCAAGGAATTCGTCACCCCGATGGAGTGGCCGGTCCAGGCCCAGCTGATCCACGAGATCAACCTGCTCAAGAAGGAGCGGGACGCCGTCATCCTGGCCCACAACTATATGACGCCCGACATCTTCCACGGCGTCGGCGACTATGTCGGCGACAGCCTGGGCCTGGCCAAGGAGGCCGCGCGGTCGAACGCGAAGGTGATCGTCCAGGCGGGCGTGCACTTCATGGCCGAGACCTCGAAAATCCTGAGCCCCGAAAAGACCGTTCTGATTCCCGACCTGAAGGCGGGCTGTTCGCTGGCCGAGGCGATCACCGGCGCGGACGTTCGCCTGATCAAGCAGAAATATCCCGGGCTGCCGGTCGTCACCTATGTGAACACCACGGCCGACGTGAAGGCCGAGACCGACATCTGCTGCACCTCGGCCAACGCCGTTCAGGTGGTGGAGTGGGCGGCCAGGGAATGGGGCGTCGACCGCGTCATCCTGATCCCCGACGAGTTCCTGGCCCGCAACGTGGCGGCCCAGACCAACATCGGCATCATCGCCTGGAAGGGCCGCTGCATCGTGCATGAGCGGTTCACCGCCGCCGACATCGCCGAGATGCGCGAGGCCTATCCGGGCGCCCAGATTCTCGCCCACCCCGAGTGTCCTGAGGACGTGCTGGCGGCCGCCGACTTCGCCGGCTCGACGGCGGCGATGACCGACTATGTGATGTCCAGAAAGCCGAAGCAGGTGGTGCTGATCACCGAATGCTCGATGGCCGCCAACATCAAGGGCGACGTGCCGGAGGTGAACTTCATCGGCCCGTGCAACATGTGCCCCTATATGAAGCGGATCACGCTGGAGAACATCCGCGACTGCCTGCGCGACATGAAGTTCGAGGTCACGGTGCCGGAAGAGATGATCGCGAAAGCCGCGCTCGCCGTGCAGCGAATGATCGACCTGCCGCCGCCGGCGATCCCGGCGCGCTACGACATGGTCAAGGCGAAGCACCATGTCGCGGTGGAGCTGATATGACGGATGGCCCCTGGGGATCGCGCGACGGTTCCACGCCGAAGCCGGTCGCGCAACCAACGACCGCAGTTCCGCAGTCCAGCCCGGGCGCGCCGGTCATCGACAAGGGCCAGAGCCTGCCGTGGGCGATCGGTTCGACCCTGCTGCTCGGCGGCTTCATCTGGCTGATGAGCGGCAGCTGGGTCGTCGCGGTCGCGGCGATCTTCGGCCTGTTCGTGCACGAATATGGTCATGTTCTGGCGATGAACCGGCTCGGAATGGGTCCGGCAAAGATCTACATCATTCCCTTCCTCGGAGGGCTGGCGCGAGGTCAGCGCAATCCCGAGAGCGAATGGCACGGGGTGCTGGTGTCGCTGGCCGGACCGGCATTCGGCCTGCTCGCCGTCCTGCCCGCCGTCGGCCTGTGGTTCGCGACCGGCGATCAGGAGTGGATGCTGGGCGCCTTCTTCATCGCCATGATCAATCTGGTGAACCTGGCGCCCGCGCCGCCCCTGGACGGCTCCAAGGCGCTCGGGCCTGTGCTGGCCCGCATCGATCCGATGGTCGAGAAGGCCGCCCTGATCGCCATCGGGGCGCTGGCGGTCTGGTGGGGCGTCTCGACGGGGCGCTACATCCTCGCGGTCTTCCTGGCCATCGCGATCCTGGGATCCCTGCGTCGCGGCGCATGGCGGCCGGGCGAGAAGAAGCTGACCTGGCCGGAGGCCGGCAAGTCTCTGGTCCTGTTCCTTCTGACCGGCGCCCTGTGCGGGGCCGCCGCGATCGGCGTCCTGTTGCCGTTAGCCGAGGGCTCGCCCCAGGGCGCATTCGAGATCGCCGCCCGCTTCATCGGCTTCGACCGGTGAGCCGGATGCACCATGACGGTCCGCTGATCATCGGCGGCGGCCTGGCCGGATTGTCGGCCGCGCTTTCGGCAGCCCCCGCGCCTGTCATTGTCGTCAGCCCCGCGCCCCTGCTTCAGGCCGCGTCCAGCGCCTGGGCCCAGGGCGGCGTGGCTGCGGCCCTGTCGAAAGACGACGCTCCGGCCCTGCACCTTAAGGACACCGAGGCGGCGGGCGCCGGCCTTGTCGACCACCATGCGGCCGAGGTCCTGACCGATGAAGGCAGGGCGACCGTCGAATGGCTGGCGTCTCTCGGCGCGCCGTTCGACCGGGACGCCGCGGGCGAGTTCTCCGTCAGTCTCGAGGCGGCCCATTCGATGGCCCGCGTCGCCCGGGTCGGCGGCGACGGCGCAGGTCGGGCGATCCTGTCGGCGCTGGTGGCCTCGGTGCGGGCCGCCTCTCACATCACTGTCTGGGAGGACGCGCGACTGCGCGCCCTGATTCAGGACGGGACCGGTCGGGTGCGCGGCGCGGTGATCGAGCATCCGGGCGGTCGCATGGTCGAGGTCCTCGCCCCGGCTGTGGTGCTGGCGACCGGCGGGGCGGGCGGCCTGTTCGGCGCGACGACCACGCCGGTGGCGCTGAAGGGCGAGGGCATGGCCCTGGCCTGGGCGGCAGGGGCGGAAATCCTCGATCCCGAGTTCGTGCAGTTCCACCCCACCGCCATCGACGTCGGCGTCGATCCGATGCCGCTGGCGACCGAGGCCCTGCGGGGCGAGGGGGCGAGGCTGATCGACCGGGACGGGCGGTTCCTTCTGGGCGACGCCGACGGTGCGGACCTGAAGGCGAGGGACGTGGTGGCGCGGGCGGTGCACGCCGCGCGGGCGGCCGGGCGCGGAGCCTTCCTCGACGCGCGCACAGCCGTCGGCGACCATTTCCCCACCGAGTTCCCGGCCGTGTTCGCGGCCTGTATGCAGGCGGGTCTGGACCCCCGCGTGACCCCGATTCCTGTGGCGGCGGCGGCCCACTATCACATGGGCGGGATCGCGGCCGATCCGGACGGCAGGACCTCGCTCGAAGGCCTCTACGCCGTCGGCGAATGTGCGGCGACAGGGGTGCACGGCGCCAACCGGCTGGCGTCCAACTCCCTGCTGGAGGCTGCAGCCTTCGGGCGGCGGACGGGGCGCGAGGCGGCCAGACAGGCAGCAGTCAAGGGACCGGTGGTCGTCGGCGCAGTCGTGAGTGACCTGCCCCAAGCGGCCCATGCCGAGCTGCGCGCGGCGATGAGCGCGGACGCGGGCGTGGTGCGGGATGCGATCGGCCTGACGCGGCTGATCGCCCTGATCGACCGGCTGGAGGCGGCCCACGGCGCACCGCCGGCACTGGTCGCGGCGCGGCTGATCGCCGAGGCGGCCCTGGCCCGGCGCGAGAGCCGGGGCGGCCACTATCGTTCGGACTATCCCGGGACGGCGACGACCCCGGTGCATACCCGCCTCCGGCGCGACATCCTGCAGACGGTGGCGGCATGAGCGGGCTTCCGGACATATTGATCCTGCCCGTCATCCGCATGGCCCTGGCCGAGGATCTGGGTCGGGCGGGCGATGTGACGGCCCAGGCCTGTATCCCCGAAGGCGCGCGGATGCGGGCGCGGTTCGCGGCGCGGAAGCCCGGCGTGCTGGCCGGCATCGACTGTGTGCGGCTGACGGTGCTGGAGATGGATCCGAAGGCCTCGGTCGATCTGCGGATAAGGGACGGGGCGGTCTTCGAAGCGGGCGCGGTCCTGGCCGAGGTCGAGGCGGACGCGCGGGCCTTCCTGTCGGCCGAACGGACGGCGCTGAACCTGCTCGGGCGGATGTGCGGCGTCGCGACCCTGACCCGGACCTATGTCGAGGCGGTCGCCGGAACGGGCGCCCGGATCGCGGATACGCGCAAGACCACCCCGGGTCTGCGCGGCCTGGAGAAGCACGCGGTGCGTTGCGGCGGCGGGGTCAACCATCGCTTCGGACTGGATGACGCCATCCTGATCAAGGACAATCACGTCGTCGTCTGCGGCGGGGTGGTCGAGGCGGTGAAGGCCGCCCGCGCGCAGGCCGGTCATCTGATGAAGATCGAGCTGGAGGTCGACGGCCTGGCCCAGTTTGATCAGGCCCTGGCGCTGGTCGCGCAGGGGCAGGGACCGGACGTGATCATGCTCGACAATTTCGACAACGCCGAACTGGCCGAGGCGGTGAAGCGTCGGCGCGAGGGCGGACATCACGTGGTTCTGGAGGCCTCGGGCGGGGTCAATCTGACCACCGTGCGCGGCATTGCCGAGACCGGCGTCGACGTGATTTCCGTGGGGGCCCTGACGCATTCGGCGCCGGTTCTCGACATCGGCCTGGACGCTTTCTGAGGAACGGGCGAGGCGCCGAAGGGTTTTCTGCTTCAGATCAGAAGGAGAGTCTCATCGCCCCGGCCCCGAAGAGTCCCAAGGAACAACGCAACTTCGTCGACCAAGGCGCGGCCTCCGTCGAGGACGCCGAATTGTCGGATCGTCGCGAGAGCGAGACCGGCGTGCCGTCGGCCGACCCGGGCGACGCCGACATCGATCCGCGCCGGCAGGGTCGCTACGGAAACCTGAGGCAGAACCTGACCATTCACTGGCAGGTCCAGGAACGCCCGGCGGTCGATCAGACCTGAGGTGCGCTGCCGACGGCGGAGTCCACGGCGGTCGGCTGGGTCGAACCGGAGACGGGCGTCGCCAGAGGCGCGGGCTTGAGGGCCGGCGCCGGCGCCTCGGTCACAGCCGCGGCCGTCTCATTGCCGGACGTCATGTTTTCCTGGGCCAGCAGGGCGGTGTAGGCGATCGCCTGGCCCGCCTGACGGACCGTCTCGCCCGGATCGATGCCGGCATAGACGGCGCGCTGGACGTCCGCGCCGGTCGAGCCGCGAGCGGCGTAGCTGAAGGCGTTGGACGAGCCGGCCCGGCCGCCGAAACGATAGAAGATATGGCTGCCGACCTGGCCGACGCGCAGGAAGCTGTTGCGCCAGGACGGCGAGACGCCCGTGGTATGGAAGAAGGTGGCGTTGCCGACGCCGGCATAGACGGCGCCCGACAGGGCGGCGGACGCGACGGTGCGGGCCCGGTTCCAGGCGGCGCGGTTGACCGGCGCGCGCATCGACCCGTCGCAGGTGAAGCTGAACTGGCACCCGACGCGACGGCCGGAACCCTGGAACACCACGCCGCAGACGCTGCGCGGGAAGGAGGGGTGGCGGGCGCGGTTCAGGACGACCTGGACCACGGCGCGCATGCCGTCGGAGCCCTCGCCGCGCGCCTCGTAGTAGGCGGCCTGGGTCAGGCATTCGAGATCGCGCGAGGCGTCCAGCGCATTGTCGATACGGAACGGACGAGCGGCGGCGGAAATGTCGGTCAGGCTGGCGCGGCGCAGGTCGCTGCGGGTGCTGTCGGGACGAAGCTGCTCCAGACGTGCGGTCAGCAGTTCGGCCTGGCGGTCGCGCTGGGCGCCGCCGGCGACGGTATAGGGATCGTGCCGACGGGCGATGGTCAGGGCGCTGGCGTCCAGGCCCCCGGCGGCGGCGGCGAGCGCTTCCTCGGTGAAGCCGGCGGCGGTGGCGCCTTCCAGACGTTCAGCCTGGGCGCGGACGGTCGTCGCACGCGCGACGGTCCCTCCCAGATAGGCGCAGCCGATTCCAAGACCCACAAGGGCGCCGAACACCGCTGCCGCCTGTACGGGCCGAATCCTGGCCGCACGGTCGGCGCGCGAAGTCGCACGCTGCTGCGAGGGATGGAACAAAGGCGTCGTCCTATTCAACAGGGCGGAAAAGTCGCCCCCGGGTCGTCTGCAGAACCGGGCGATATGGTGAATCGCGTTCCGGTTTGCGAATCGACGGTCGATGAACAGGTGACCGCCGAAGGATGGGCCTTAAGCCACCCGTTTATGGCCTCAATGTGTTTGATTCGCAAGTTGTCGCTGCAGCGCAGCAATTGTGACGGGTTTGCAGGTTTCCTCAAGACTGACGTAACGCTTGACCGGCACAGCGAGGCGGGTTTCGTCATGAATACCGTATCGGTTTGCACAGTTCAGACTTGCCGTCGGGGTTAATGTGGCCGGTCATGCTTTCGCGCCTAATTTCTATTGTATTCGCGATCTCGGGAAATGGGCGCTGACCTGTCGCTATGGTTGTTCAGGGAACGGCGTCGGCGGGAGGGCGTTCAAGCGTGACCTTAACCAAGATGCAGGACCCGTCCCATGCGCTCTTCCCTTGTCTCCGCCGCAACCCTGGCCGCCCTCGCCCTCGGCGCGACCGCCCTTTCGGCCTGTGGCCACACCACTGAACAGCGCGCCGCCACCGGAGCCATCGCGGGGGCCGTCGTGGCCGGTCCGGTCGGCGCGGCCGTCGGCGGAGCGGCCGGCGCCGCTCGCCCGGATTGAGCGATTGGACTTGGCGTCGGGGCCCCCGACGCCTATCTGGGGGATCGCCGCGCGGGTGCGTCCCGGCGATGACGGTCGGCCGAAGAACGGCTCCGTTCGTCGATTAAGAGACGCGCGCGCTTGATTTACGGCTCCATTTCGGCTTTGCCGACGCCCGGACGCCGTGGCGATCCCCGCCCGCGCCTCTCCGGCGACGGGCCCACCCCTCGAAGGACGACCGACCGACCGCATGAGAGATCTGAAACAGACCGGCTTCAACGACCGCATCAGCACCCAGCAGGAGGCCAAGAAGGCTCTGCTGGCCAAGTTCAAGCCCAAGGCCGCCGCGCCCGATCCCGAGTTCGACAAGCTGGCTGAGAAGCGCGCGGCCGAGAAGGAGGCCCTGCGTCTCCAGCACGAGGCTGCAAAAGCCGAAGAGCGTCGGCTCAAGGCCGACCGTGACGCCGAGCGTCTGGCCGCCGAACGTGAATCCGAGGAGGCCGTCGAGGCCGAGAAGCGCGCAAATCGCAAGGAGCGCAAGCAGCTCACCAAGGAAGAGCAGAAGGCCGCCCGCGACGCCAAATACGCCGCCCGCAAGGCGCGGAAGTAGCCGCCAGGCCCTCGCGCCTTCAATGAGACTGTTCGGCCCGTCGCGATCCCGCGGCGGGCCGAAGTCGTTGTGGAGCCTCAGGTCTGGCGGGGCGCCTCGGTGGTGACCAGCAGGTCGCCCAGCGCCTCGCGCAGCTGTTCGCCGGAGTAGGGCTTCCTCAGGAACGGCCAGGGCGCGTCGGTCAGGGCCAGGTCGGCGTCGTCGCCGGCATAGCCCGAGGTCAGCATGATCGACATGGCCGGCCAGCGTTCTGCGCAGGTCCGGGCCAGCTCCACGCCGGTCATGCCGCCCGGCATGACGATGTCGGTCAGCATGACGTCGAAGCGGCGGTGCTCCAGCACGGCAAGGGCCTCGGCCCCGGTTTCCGCCGTCTCGACCTCCAGCCCCATGCCGCGCAGCAGGTCCATGGCGATCGCGGCGACGCCCGCGTCATCCTCGACCAGCAGAAGGGTCTGGCCCGGCTTCACCGCGCCCAGCACGCGGCGGGGAGCGTCCGGCGTCGCCTCCTCGACCGGCGCTGGCGGCAGGTAGACGCGGATTTCCGTCCCTTCGCCGACCGTGGAGGTGATCTTCACCCCGCCCCCGCTCTGGCGCGCGAAGCCATACACCTGGCTGAGGCCGAGGCCCGTGCCCTTGCCGACCGCCTTGGTGGTGAAGAAGGGCTCGAACACCCGAAGCATGGTCTCCGCGCTCATGCCCGCGCCTGTGTCGGAGACGGTGACGCAGATGTAGTCGCCGGGGGCGAGCTCGATCACCTCGCCCGCGTCGATCCGGCAAGCCTGGGTCTGGACGGTGATCGTCGCACTGTCCGGCTGGCCCCGCTCGGCCACGGCGTCGCGGGCGTTGACGATGAGGTTCAGCAGGGCGGCCTCGAACTGGGCTGGATCGACGATGACGCGGGCGCCGCCGCGACGGAGCTTGAGCTTGTAGCCGACCGCCTCCCCGACCGCGCGGCGCAGCAGGGGGTCGCTTTCGCGGATCAGGGCGTTGATGTCGATCGCTTCTGGCCGCAGGGCCTGGCGACGCGAGAAGGCCAGCAGCTGATGTGTCAGCCGCTCCCCGCGGCGTGCGGCCGACAGGGCGGCCTCGCCCAGCTTCTGGCGGCGCGCGGAGTCGTCAGGGGACTTCAGGATCAGGTCCAGGGCGCCGATCACGACTGTCAGCAGGTTGTTGAAGTCGTGCGCCACGCCGCCCGTCAGGCGGCCGATCGCCTCCATGCGCTGGGCGTGCATCAGATCCGCCTCGGCCTTGGCTTTCTCGGCCAGGGCGTCGCCGACGCGCTCTTCCAGCAGTTCGTTGATCCGCTTGAGGTCGTGCTCGACCCGGCGCGCGTCGGTCACGTCGAAAGCCACGCCGACGAAGCCGCTGATCTCGCCGCCCGGACCAAGGCGTGGACGCGAGAAGGACTTCAGCCAGCGGTACTCCCCCGAGCTGTGGCGGAAGCGGGCTTCAAGCGCGAAAGGCAGGTCCGTGGCCTCACCGGCAAGGGACTCGCGGACCAGCATGTCGTGGTCGTCGGGGTGGATGTAGGTGCGCCAGTCGGCGGTGCGGACGCTCTCGTAGTCGCCCCCCATGTATTCGACATAGGCCTGGTTGACGAAGGCGCGGCTCCGATCCTGGTTCGTCACCCAGATCAGGACCGGGGCGGTGTCGGCGATGTCGCGGAAACGGGCCTCGCTTTCCAGAACCTCGGCCTGGGCGCGGGTGCGTTCGACCTCCGACCACGCCCGGTCGGCGACGTCCTCGATCAGACTGATCTCCGCCGCCGTCCAGAGGCGGGGGCTGGTCGCGTTCACATGCAGGAAGGCGCGCAGCAGGCCGGACCGGATGACGGGCGCCGTGATGAAGGCGGCGACCTGGCGTTTCGCGAAGGCCTCGACGGCATGGGCGGTGCGCGTGTCTTCTGCGACATCGTGGACGACGATCGTCAACCCTTCGGCCAGCTGGCGGTTCACCTCGCCGCCGAATTGGGCGATGTCGTGCCAGCCGGCCAGGCTGGGTACGCCCTCGGTCCAGTCCCGGTTCATCTCGAACTGCCCGCGCGAGGCTCGGAGCTCGCCGTAGCCCACGCGCGAGACGGACAGCATCCGCCCCAGGACGCTGTGGACGTGATCCATGATGGCGTCGGGATCGTTCAGGTCGCGTACGCCGTCGGACAACTCCAGCAGGAAGCGCTGGCGGCGTTCCTGTTGGGCAAGGGCGTCCAGGGCCTCCCGCGTCGTTGTGACGTCGAACGACAGGCCGACATAACCCTGGAACACCGCCTCGCCGTCGAAACGGGGGTTCACCGACACCCGCATCCACCGCCATGCGCCGTCGTGACGCAGGAAGCGGCACTCGAAAGCGTAGGGCAGGAAGCGGGCGCGGGCTTCGGCCTGGGTGGCGTTGACCTCGGCCACGTCATCGGGGTGGATCGAGGCCTTCCAGGCATGCCCCATGAAGGTCTCGCCGGGTTTGCCGTAGAACTCGACCAGGGCCGCGTTGACGAACTCCACCTCGCCCGCGGCATTGGTCAGCCAGACGGGGGAGGGCGCGGTGTCGGCCATCAGGCGGAACCGGCTCTCGCTCTCGCGCAACGCGGCCTCCGCCGCCTTGGCGTCGGAAATGTCGACCGTCACGGCGATATAGCCTGACTGGGCGCCATCCTCGTCGCACAGGGCCCGCAGACTGGTCAGGGCCCAGAGAACCGTGCCGTCGGGCTGAATGTATCGCTTCTCAAGCTGGCCGCCCTCGCCGCCTGCGAGGACGCTGGACAGCAGATCGAGCGTCGGCTGCACGTCGTCGGGATGACTGGCCTGAGCCGTCGTCAGGCCGATAATCGACTCCTGGGTATGGCCCAGAAGCGCGGCGAACCGGGCGTTCGCGCTGACCACGCGGCCATCCATGCCGACGCGGGCGATACCGGCTGCCGCCTGATCGACCATGGCGGTCAGTTCCGCCTCGTTGCGTCTCAGCGCGTCCCGGGAATTCTCGAGCGCCGAGACCGTCTCGCCGACCCGGGCCAGGCTCTTGCGCAGGGAGGCGGCCACCAGGGTTGAGAAGAGGCCGACGATGATGAAATTGGTGGTGGCGCCCTGGCCTGCGGGGGTCGCGATGCCGAACTCCGCCGCTCCAGGACCGGCGATCGCCCAGCCGCCGAGAAGGCAGGCCGCTGTGGCGACAAGGCCGGCGACCCGTCCGCCGGTGAGGGCCGCCAGGGTCACCGCCGGCAACAGGATGATGAACCCGGTGACCTCGCCGTAGAAGGCCAGACCCGCCCAGAGCAAGAACAGTCCGCCTGCGGTGAACGCCAGACCGGTCAGGACGTTTCGCCACCACGGTCGCCGGGGCTCGCGCGCCAGCCGCGCCAGGACGATGTCAGGCTCCAGCATCCGACCGAACAAAGCGCTGAAACCCAATCCGACCCCCGGTCCGCGCTCGCGCGAAAGACGGCAACGCTTTCCGATTCTTCGCGTTCCGCTCCCCGAAGAAGCCTCATCCGCACGGGGCTTCAGATCTTGGTGCAGGACGCTGGAATGCTTACCTGACCCACGATTAGCGACTGTCGCCAAAGGAGCAAGCATGACTGCAACGATCGATACGGGCCTGACGAAGGCCGAGCGCACAGATGTGGCGCAGGAGCTGAGCAAGGTGCTGGCCGACAGCTTCGCCGTCTATCTGAAGACCCACGGCTACCACTGGAACGTGCGGGGGCCCGAGTTCTTCACCCTGCATACCCTGCTGGAGCAACAGTACCGCGAGATCTGGGCGGCGCTGGACGAGATCGCCGAGCGGATCCGGGCGTTGGGCGAGTTCGCGCCCCAGGCCCAGTCGACCTTCGCCAATCTGACCTCCATCAAGGACGGCGATCCGGACAAGGACGCCCCGGCCATGCTGAAGGAGCTGATGAAGGACCATGAGACCCTGATCGCCACCTGCCGCTCAGCCCTGACGGTCGCCAACGACGACAGCGACGATGTTTCGGCGGATCTGCTGACCCAGCGGCTGGCCGCGCACGAAAAGTTCGCCTGGATGCTGCGTTCGACCTTGGGCGGGCGCTAGGCCCGGCTCACAGAACCGCAATCCGTGGCCTGAAAAGCGCCGTGTTGGGGGGCCATAGAGCCCACCTCACGGCGTCCAGGCGCCGCAGCCTCAGAAACCTATGTCGCTTTCGGCCATCAAGTCCCTCGACTGGCACAGGGTGAAGACCCTGGGACGTCGCTACGCCGCCGCGGCCCCCGCGGCGCTGGCGGCGCTCGGCGTGGCGATGGCGGCGAGCTCGACGGCGCGTCCCATCGGCGATCGCACGGCCGAGGCCGTGGCGCGGGTCACCGAAGGCGATCTGTCGGCGCGCGGCCTTGCGGCCCTCAGCGCGCGGATGGATCCGGCCCAGCTGGCCCTGGCGATCCGCTTCGATCCCAATGAACAGCGCCCAGCCTTGCTGGGGCTGACGCCGGGCTGGGAAAGCCTGACGCTCGCCGGGCGGCCGACGCTGGAGCTGGGCGTCAACGGTCTGGACGCCCAGAAGCGCAATGCCGCCATGCCCGCCGCGATCGGCGCCCTGCGTTCTGCGCGTCCCTTCGTGCTGCAGACGGCCGCCTCCGCCGACCGGGCGCGCGCCCTGCGCTGCCTGACCCAGGGCGTCTATTACGAGGCGGCGCTGGAAAGCACCGAGGGCCAGGAGGCCGTGGCCCAGGTCATCCTGAACCGGGTGCGCGATCCCAACTATCCGAACACCGTCTGCGGCGTCGTCTTCGAGGGCGCCGAGCGGACCACGGGCTGCCAGTTCAGCTTCACCTGCGACGGCGCCCTGTCGCAAGCGCCGGTCGGCTGGGCCTGGAACCGCGCGCGGACCGTGGCCGAGCGCGCCCTGTCCGGCTATGTGGCGATCAAGGTCGGCACCGCGACCCACTACCACGCCGACTACGTCCACCCCTGGTGGTCGCCGACCCTGGCCAAGATCACCCAGATCGGCGCGCATATCTTCTATCGCTGGAAGGGACTGGCCGGTGAGACCGTCTCGTTCAAACAGACCTATGCCGGACATGAGCCCGTCATCGACGAGGCGCGCTTCTCGCGGCCCCGCCTGATCACCGCCTCCGCCGCCACGGGCGAGGCCGGGCCCGACGATGCGACGGTCCTGGCTCAGGGCGGGATGAACCTGCGGACCGTCCAGATCGACGGTCAGACACGGGTCGTGGGCGTGGCCAGCCTGGGCGGACGTCGCCAGGCGACCGCGGCCGACATCGCCGCCATCAACGCCCGCCTCCAGGCCTTCGAGGCTCCCGCGATCGCGGCGGCGCCGGCCGCCGCGCCCCCTCCGCCCGGGGTGATCACCATGGACGTCGAAGAGGTCGGTCGACCCGCCAACTGACGCAGCGGCCCGCCGGGCCTGCAACCTTGCGGCGCACCAGGCATTCAGACTTCGCACAGGGCATCCAGCCCAGCCTGGAGACGCCTTGACCGCCGCAGCCCTGCCCTGGAACGAAGCCGAAAGGCTCAGCGCGCTGCAGGCTTACGGGATTCTCGACACGGAGCCCGAGCAGGCGTTCGATGACATCGTCAGGCTGGCGTCAAGGATCTGCGACGCGCCCATCGCGGTGGTCAATCTGATCGACCAGGGCCGTCAATGGTTCAAGGCCGAGACAGGCCTGGGCGTACGCGAGACGCCGCTCGACACCTCTTTCTGCGCCCATGCCCTGCTGCAGGAGGACGGGATGGTCATTCCCGACGCGGCCCGGGATGTCCGGTTCGAAGGCAATCCACTGGTGACGGGGGAGGCTGGCTTGCGCTTCTACGCGGGGCGGCTCCTGAAGAGCGCCGACGGCCACGCACTCGGCACCCTCTGCGTCCTGGACACCCAGGCCCGTCCCGGGGGGCTGACGCCGCTGCAGGCCGAGACGCTGGACGTTCTGGCCCGACAGGTCATGGCCCAACTGGAATTACGTCGCGCAATCAGCGAGCGGGAGGAGGGCGTCATCGCCCTGGCGGAGAGCGAGGCCAAATTCCGGGCCATCGCCGAGTCCATGCCCCAGATGGTCTGGTCGTCCCAACCCGACGGCTTCCACGACTACTACAACGCCCGCTGGTACGAGTTCACCGGCGTGCCGGCCGGCTCGACCGACGGCGAGGCCTGGAACGCCATGTTCCATCCCGACGACCGGGCGCGCGCCTGGGAGGCCTGGGGCCACTCGCTCGAGACGGGCGACCTTTACGAGATCGAATACCGGCTGCGGCGCGCCGACGGCGTCTATCGCTGGACGCTTGGACGAGCGACGCCGATCCGCAATGAGGCGGGCGACATCACCCGCTGGTTCGGCACCTGCACCGACATCGAGGACCTCAAGCGATCGGAAGCGGGCAAGGACCTGCTCAGCCAGGAACTGAGCCACCGCATCAAGAACATCTTCGCCGTGGTCTCGTCCCTGATCGCCCTGTCGGCGCGGGAGCATCCGGAGGCCAGGGCCTTCGCCGGCTCGGTGCGCGACCGGATCAACGCCCTGGCCCGCGCCCATGAGTTCGTCCGCCCGCATTCCGAGGTGTCCCAGCCGCTGATCGGCGACACGACGCTCCACACCTTCCTGGGCGCCCTGTTCAAGCCCTACGTCGACGCCAGCGGGCGGTCCCGCGTGGCGATCGAGGGCGAGGACGCGACCTTCGACGACCAGGCCGCGACCTCGGTCGCCCTGCTGTTCCACGAACTGGCGACCAACGCCGCGAAATACGGCGCCCTGTCCGCCGCGGGAGGAACTGTCCTGTTGCGTACGCGCAACGACGGAGATCGATTCATCCTGACCTGGACGGAGCGTGGCGGCCCTCCCATCCTCGAAGAGCCGGTCCGGCAAGGGTTCGGCTCGGCCCTGGCGTCGCTTTCGGTCAAAGGGCAGCTGGGCGGAACTTTGGAACGAAGGTGGGAGCCAGGGGGTTTGATCCTCGAGGCGGACCTCCCCGCAACGGCGCTGTCCCGGCGCCGCGCCGCACTAGGAAAGAAGTGAACCGGACGGGCATCTCGGCGTTTCGAGAGCCTGATATCCGACACAACAAGGCCATGACCGCGCGTATCCTGATCATCGAAGACGAAGCCCTGGTGGCGATGGAACTCCGCTTCGTGCTGGAGGACCTCGGTCACGAGGTTGTCGCCACCGTCGCCGATGCGAACACCGCACGTTCGATCGCGGCCAGGAACGACATCGATCTGGCCCTGGTCGATATCCACCTGTCCGACGGTCCGACCGGCATCGACCTTGGCCGTGAGCTCGGTCAGGAGCGGGGGGTGACCGTGCTCTTCATGACGGCCAATCCCGGCATGGTTCGCGAGGGCGTGGCCGGGACCATCGGCGTCCTGTCCAAGCCGACCGACGAGCGCGCGGTCCAGACGGCGGTCGACTATGCGCTGGCTCGTCGCACCGGTCGGCCGGTCGAATATGCACCGCCGGAATTGCAGTTGTTCGGCTGACGACGGTTGCGGGTCGCGGCTCGGCGGACCACCTGAAGGGCTCCCCCGAAACGGAGCCCTTTTCCATGTCCGATCCGAAGAAACGCGCCCTCGGCAAGAGCGGTCTGGAGACCGCGCCCCTCGTGTTCGGAGGTAATGTCTTCGGCTGGACCATCGACAAGGCGAAGTCGTTCGAGATTCTCGACGCATTCGTCGGCGCCGGCTTCAACGCTATCGACACCGCCGATGCCTACTCGCGCTGGGTTCCCGGCAACTCCGGCG
Source organism: Brevundimonas subvibrioides (assembly GCF_002280785.1). Classification (GTDB taxonomy): domain Bacteria; phylum Pseudomonadota; class Alphaproteobacteria; order Caulobacterales; family Caulobacteraceae; genus Brevundimonas; species Brevundimonas subvibrioides_B. The sequence continues at coordinate 31,643 of NZ_NCEQ01000013.1, read as the reverse complement.
GCGAGAGTGAAACCATCATCGGCGAATGGATGAAGGCGCGCAGGCGTCGCGACGATGTCCTGATCCTGACCAAGGTCGGATCGACCATGGGCCAGAACGGCGACGACACCCGCAACGACCTGTCGCCCCGCTGGATCGAGTGCGCGGTCGAGGACAGTTTGCGTCGGCTCCAGACGGATGTGATCGACCTCTACCAGTCGCACTGGATGGACAGGACAACCCCGACCGAAGAAACCTTGCGCGCCTATGAGCGGCTGATCCAGGCCGGCAAGGTGAGGGCTATCGGCGCCTCCAACCACGACGCCGCCGGGATGCGCGAGGCGCTGGATCTGGCCGCCGACAAAGGCCTGCCGCGCTACGAGACGGTGCAGCCCCACTACAACCTCTACAACCGCTCGACCTTCGAGGGTGAACAACAGGACCTGGCCGTCGCCGAGGGTCTTGGCGTCATCACCTATTTCAGCCTCGAGAGCGGCTTCCTCAGCGGGAAATACAGGACGGTCGCCGACGCCGACGCCTCGAAGCGAGGCGGCGGCATGTTGAAGGATCACTTCAACGAACGCGGCGTCCGCATCCTGGCGGTGCTCGACGCCGTCGCCCGGCGCAACGAGGCGACCCCCGCCCAGGTCGCATTGGCCTGGCTGCTGAGCCGGCCGGGCGTCACCGCTCCCATCGTCAGCGCGACATCGCTGGATCAGCTGAACGACACGCTGAAGGCCGCCACGCTGGAGCTGTCGATGCAGGACCTCGCGGACCTGACGACAGCGAGCGACGCCTGACCCATTGGATCGGGGTCACCAGACCCCGATCTTCTCCGCCTCGTGGTGGCTGATCGGGTGGTGCGCCTTCGCGTGGTCTTCCTCGGCGAGGAAGCGCACCGCCTCCAGCGCCGCCATGCACCCCATGCCGGCGGCGGTGACGGCCTGGCGATAGACGTCATCGGTGACGTCGCCGGCGGCGTAGCAGCCCTCGACATTGGTCGCCGTTGTGCCGGGCGTCACCACCAGATAGCCGCCCTGCTTGGTCTCCAGCTGGCCCTGGAACAGCTCCGACGACGGCGAGTGGCCGATGGCGATGAAGACGCCGTCGGCCTGGACCTCCTGCGTCGCGCCAGTCAGGGCGTGCTTCAGTCGCACCCCCGTGACGTTCGAGGCGATCCCGTCCGACTGTCCCAGGATTTCGTCGACCGCATGGTTCCAGACCACCTCGACCTTGGGATTGGCGAACAGCCGGTCCTGCAGGATCTTCTCGGCGCGGAATTCGTCCTTGCGGTGCACGACGGTCACCTTGGCGGCGAAGTTGGTCAGGAACAGCGCCTCCTCGACGGCCGTGTTGCCGCCGCCGACCACGATCACGTTCTTGCCGCGATAGAAGAAGCCGTCGCAGGTCGCGCAGGCCGAGACGCCGAAGCCCTGGTATTTCTGCTCGCTCTCCAGCCCCAGCCATTTCGCCTGGGCGCCGGTGGAAATGATGACCGTCTCGGCCAGCAGTTCGGTCCCTGAGTCCAGCTTCAGCCGGAACGGTCGCTGCGACAGGTCGCAGGAGACGACGATGTCCTCGATGACCTCCGTGCCGACGTGCAGGGCCTGGGCCTTCATCTGCTCCATCAGCCATGGACCCTGGATGGCCTCGGCGAAACCGGGATAGTTTTCGACGTCGGTGGTGATGGTCAGCTGGCCGCCCGGCTGGATGCCGGCGATGACCGCCGGGTTCAGGTTGGCGCGGGCCGCATAGATGGCGGCGGTCCAGCCGGCGGGGCCGGAGCCGATGACGGCGACGCGGATCGTTCTCGGAGTGCTCATGAGTGCTATCTAGTCTCTGATTCCGCCCCATGCGATGTCCCGGGCGACGGAAAACCGTGGAGAGACGACAGATGGACGTTCAGCCGCAACGAAGCTTCATCGGGGTCGGGCTCGCCATCGGCGTGGGCGTCGGCGCCGCCATCGGGGTCGCGATGGGCAATCTGGCGATCGGCATCGGCGTCGGGGTGGCCCTGGGCCTCATCCTCGGAGGCGCGCTGGACGCGCGGGACAAGGCGAAGCGCAAGGGCGACGGCGACGGAGGGGCGACCTACGCCGACGGCGGCAGCGGCGGCCGGTCGAAGGATGCCGATGGGGCGGACGACGGGTCGGACGGCGGCGGTGGGGGCGACTGAGGTCTAGCGCCTCATCGCCTTCAGCAATTCCCGCGCGGCCCGATCGGTCTCGGCCAGCGGCGCATAGGACCATGTCTCCAGCGATCGGTCGAACGGCCGCGCCGCGCCCCTGGCTTCCAGGTCGGCATGCAGGCGCGCGAACTTGCCCGGGGCCTTGAGCGCCACCATCGCCAGGACGTGAACCGGCTTGCCCGTCGAGGCGGCCTCGGCGGCCATGTTGGCGCTGTCCTCGGTAACGAGGATGTGGTCGGCGGCGTGCAGGAAGGCGAACAGCGGGTTCGCGCCCTCACCCGCCCAGATCCAGCCAGGCAGGTCGCTCAGCCGCCCGGTCATGACCGCCTTCGCCGCCTCGGGCGTTCTGCGGGAGAAGGTCAGCATCAGCGATCCGCCAGAGGCTCTCACGGCCGCCGCGATCCGGTCCGCCAGCGTCGCGGCATGGTCCGGCGTCAGGTCGAAGGCCTTGGACCTGCCCCCGATCAGGATGGCGACCCGCGGGCGGGGCAGGACGTCCAGCCGCCCGGCGAAGGCGGGGGCGGCCTCGGCCAGGGTCTCGGGCGTGATGCGGTGGGGCGAGCCGGTGATCGATACGACCCTGGCCCCGGTCAGGCTGTCGTGCGCCGGCGCCACGACCAGATCGAACAGCGCCGGGTCGAGGCGCGGATCCTGGGTCTGGACGACGAAGGTCTTGCCGCCGCTCAAGCGCCGCACGGCCAGCGACAGGGGCAGGGTCGCCCGGCCCGTCGCGATCCACAGGTCCGGCCAGGCCTCGCCTTCGGCCGGGAAGGGCGCGGCGGACGCCAGCATCCACGGCGCCTTCAGCGCGACCGGCAGCCAGTCGAAGGCGGACCGCCAGCGCACCCGTTTCACGTCGATATGTGCCGGAGTCAGACGCGCGACCGCCTCGGCGAGGCCGAGCGCCTGATTTTCCATGCCGGCGCGGCCGTCCGAGACGACCGCTATACGAAGGGGCTTTGGCCCTACTTCCACTCGACCTTGAGGATTTCGTAGGCCTTCACGCCGCCGGGGGTGTTCACCTCGACGGTGTCGCCGACGGCCTTGGAGATCATGGCGCGGGCGATGGGCGAGGAGATGGAGATCTTGCCCGCCTTCACGTCGGCCTCGTGCTCGCCGACGATCTGGTAGCGGCCTTCTTCCTCGGTGTCCTCGTCGACCACGGTGACCGTGGCTCCGAACTTGACCTGGTCGCCCGACAGCTTGGTCACGTCGATGACCTGGGCCCGGCTGATCTTGTCCTCGATGTCCGCGATCGAGCCTTCGATCCAGCCCTGGCGTTCCTTGGCCGCGTGATACTCGGCGTTTTCCGAGAGATCGCCGTGTTCGCGGGCCTCCGAAATCGCCGCGATAACGCTGGGACGTTCCACCGACTTCAATTGCTTAAGCTGATCGTCGAGGGAGCGGTAACCCTCGGCCGTCATCGGCACTTTTTCCATGTGGTCGTGATTTTCTGACTTGTCGCCCGGTAAACCGGAGAGGGGACTTAAGAGAAACTCTGGCGAATACGCTGGTCGCTGGGCGCGCGCGACCGGCCGAAGAAGCTAGGGCGCCTAGGGCGGAAACTCAAGGTCCAGCCGGGAAGCGGTCGGCCGGATCAGCGCGCCGATGGTGGCAGGGCGCGGTGACGATCCTGCGACAGACGCCGATCCAGCACGGTTTTCGCCACGCCGTAGGCGATCCAGGCGACCAGGGCGGCGCCGATGACCGCGAACAGAAGCGAGGCCAGCATGACGCCCGCGGCCATGAAGGCGAGAAGAAAGGCGATGGCCGCGCCGAGGCCGGCCGCGATCTGGAGGGTTTTCAAACGCATGACCGCATAACGCGCCCCTCCGCTGCGGGTTGCCTGTCCCGCAACGGGGTCAGGCGTAGGCGTAGGGCCCGCCGCGTTCCAGCGCCCTCTGATAGGCCGGCCGGGCATGGATGGTCTGCAGGAAGGCCCTCAGCTTCGGCTTGTCCGGGCCGTAAGGCGCGCGGCTGGCCCCGGCCTCCAGCGGGAAGCTCATCATGATGTCGGCGGCCGAGAAGGCCTCGCCGGCGAACCAGGGCGATTTCGACAACTCGCCCTCCCAATAGGCGGTGTGGGCCGCGATCTGCGGGTCGATGAAGCTGGACTGCGCCTTGTTCGAGATTGCCTTGACCAGCGGCCGCACCAGGCCCGGCGACCGGGTCGGCAGGGCCCCGAACACCAGTTTGAGCAGCAGGGGCGTCATCGCCGACCCCTCGGCGTAGTGCAGCCAGTAGGTGAACCGCCGCCCGTTCGCTGTCCCTGCCGTCGGCCGCAGCCCGTGCCCCGGATAGGTCGCCAGCAGATATTCGATGATCGCCCCGGTCTCGGCGACGATGACATCCCCGTCCTGGATTACCGGCGACTTGCCCAGCGGATGGATGGCGCGCAGCTCGGGCGGGGCCAGCATGGTGTCGGCGTTCCGCTCGTAGCGCTTCACCTCATAGTCGAGACCCATCTCCTCCAGCAGCCACAGCACGCGCTGGGAACGGGAGTTGTTCAGGTGGTGGACGACGATCATGGCGGCTCTCCCCGGGATTTAGAACACCTTAGCGATGTTGACGCCGGGGAGGGCAAGGGCCGTCAGCGTGTCCGGCCGCTCCAGCGTTGACGCGGACGTGCCTGGGCCTGAGCCTGGCCGGCGCCCCGTTTCGGGCTCGGCGTCACGCCCGTGCGCCGGCTCCGCCACAGCTCATAGGCCAGGGTGGCCAGCGCCAGCTTGCCGGCATGCCGACCTGCGAACCCGCGTCCGCTCTTCGACAGCAGAAGGCCGCCGATGACGGTGGCGATACGGGACAGGGCCATGGAAATACTCCTCGGATTCGAGGACAGAACGGCCGGATACCGCCGCGGTTCACTCGCGTTGAGACGAACGATAGCGTGTGCTATCATCCACACATGGCCCAGCTCCTTGTCAGAAACGTCAGTGACGATACGGTCGAGGCCCTCAAGCGCCGCGCAATCGCCAATCAGCGCAGCGTCGAAGCCGAACACCGAGCCCTTCTGGAACTCGCCCTCGAAGTTGAACGCCAGAAGCAGGTCGAGCGATTCCGCGCCGAGACGGACGCGATCCGGGCGGCGCAGAAGGGGCGGGTGTTCACACCGTCAGAGGTCGTCGTCCGCGAAATGCGCGACGAAAATTGATCGTCGTCGATACCTCGGTCGCCCTGAAATGGGTGTTGGACGAGCCAGACAGCGATCACGCCCGCGAGGCGATGGACCGCATGCTTGTCGCGCCCGATGTCTGGCGCGTGGAGGCCGCCAACGGTTTGCGTCGGGCGGTCAGGACCGGCGAGCTCCCGCCGCAAGAAGCGCCGCGTCTTCTAAAGGTTCTGGATCGCGCGCCGGTCCGCGATCTGCCGACGCCGCCGCTGGTTCCGGCCGGCCTTGAGCTGGCGCTTTCCCTCGGGCATCCGGTCTATGACTGCCTGTTTCTGGCGCTTGCGATCGAACAGGACTGCAAAATGCTCACGGCTGATGACGCCTTCTTGAACGTCGTGCGCGCGGCGGCGCCGAACCTTGCAGGACATCTTCTTCGATTGGCGGACTTCGCGCGATGACCACCCCCGAACCCCGTCTGACGTCCCTGGCCCATGGCGGAGGCTGCGGCTGCAAGCTCTCGCCCGGCGTGCTGCGCGACATCCTGTCGAAGACGCCGCAGGCCGCCGCCTTCGCCAACCTGATGGTCGGGACCGAGACCTCCGACGACGCGGCCGTCTGGCGGCTGAACGATCAGCAGGCGCTGGTGGCGACGACCGACTTCTTCATGCCGGTGGTCGACGACCCGTTCGATTTCGGGCGGATCGCGGCGACCAACGCCCTGTCGGATGTCTATGCCATGGGCGGGCGGCCCATCTTCGCCCTGGCCCTGGTCGGGATGCCGGTGAATGTCCTGTCGACCGGGACCATCGGCCGAATCCTGGCGGGGGGCGCCAGCGTCTGCGCCGAGGCGGGCATCCCCGTCGCCGGCGGCCATTCGATCGACAGCGTGGAGCCGATCTACGGACTGGTGGCGCTGGGCCTCGTCCATCCCGACCGGGTCCTGACCAATCGCGGGGCGCGGGCAGGGGACGTCCTGATCCTGACCAAGGGTCTCGGCGTCGGCGTGCTGTCGGCCGCGCTCAAGCAGGAGCGGCTGGACGCGGCCGGGTATGCAGCGCTCATCGCCTCGACCACGAGGCTGAACACCGTCGGCGCCGATCTGGCCGGGACCGACGGCGTCCACGCCATGACCGACGTGACCGGCTTCGGCCTGCTGGGCCATGCGCTGGAGATGGCGCGCGGTTCGGGGCTGGGCATCGAGCTGGATGCGGGCGCCGCGCCCCTGCTGGAGGGTGTCGAGGCGCTCGCCCGCGACGGCGTCCGCACCGGCGCCTCGGGCCGCAACTGGGCATCCTGCGCAGAGGCGATCGCCCTGCCGTCCGGGTTCGACGACTGGCGCCGCGACCTGCTCACCGATCCCCAGACCTCGGGCGGGCTTCTCGTCGCCGTCGCGGCCGAGGCGGCCGGGACCACGCTGGCGACGATCCGCGCGGCCGGATTCGACCAGGCCGCCGTCGTCGGCCGCGTCGTCGAGGGCGCCGGGGTGCGGGTCGTTTGATCCGCCGCACCACCGATCTGTCGCCCGAGGCCCGGGCCGGGTTCGACGCCATCATCGACGTGCGCAGCCCCGCCGAGTTCGCCGAGGACCACATCCCCGGCGCCATCAACCTGCCGGTCCTCGATGACGCCGAACGCGCCGAGGTCGGGACCATCTATGTCCAGCAGTCCAAATTCCTCGCCCGCCGGATCGGCGCGGCGAAGGTCGCCCGCAACATCGCCGCCCATCTCGACGGGGCGTTGAAGGATCGCGATGGGAGCTTCCGCCCCCTGATCCACTGCTGGCGCGGCGGCCAGAGGTCGGGCGCCATGGTCGCGGTGATGGAGCAGATCGGCTGGCCGGCGACCGTGCTCGACGGCGGCTACATGACCTGGCGGCGCACGGTCCAGGCGGTCCTGTATGGCGAGGCCGCATGGTCCGTCATCCTGCTCGACGGCGGCACCGGCTCCGGCAAGACCGCTCTGCTGCCACGCCTCGCCGAACGCGGCGTGCAGGCGATCGACCTGGAGGGGCTGGCCGAGCATCGCGGCTCCCTGTTCGGCGCGACCGGCCGTCCCCAGCCGTCGCAGAAGCTGTTCGAGAGCCGTCTGTTCGAGGCGCTGGGGACCCTCGACCCGACGCGCCCGGTGGTCGTCGAGGCCGAGTCCAGCCGCATCGGCGCCCGCACAATCCCGCCCGCCCTGTGGTCGGCCATGGGCCGCGCCCCGGTGATCGAACTGACCGCGCCCGTCGAGGCGCGCGCCCGATTCTCCGCACGGATCTATGCCGATATCGCTTCCGACGTCGCCGCCCTGGACACCGCCCTCGGCCGCCTCCCGCCCCATCATTCGAAGGAGACGATCGCGGGCTGGAAGGCGATGGCGCGGGAGGGCCGCACGGTCGAACTCGCCGCCGCCCTGGTCGAGGAACACTACGACCCCGCCTACCGCCGCATGTCCGCGCGGCGCGACCGGCCCGTGATCGGGCGGGTGGAGATGACCGAGGTGGCGGACGCCGACCTTGACCGCGCGGCGGATGCGGTGGCGGCGCTGATCTCCATCGCGAAGACCTGATCCTTTCCTTTCGTCATCCCCCGGTCTCGCTGCGCCCGCCGGAGGATGACGAAAGGGAATTGCGAAAGACGCTATCGGACCAAGGCTGCGATCCGCTCCGCCGCCACCGCCGCCCCATCCTCGCGCGACGCCACGACCCCCAGCCGCCTCGCGGTCTCGACCGCCATCGGATCCGCCAGCACCCCGCCCAGCATTTCCGCCACCCGCTCGGCCCGGTAGGCGCGGCGGCTCAAGGTCGCCCCGCACCCGAGCCGCACCACCCGCGCGGCATTGTCGAACTGGTCGCCGAGGAACGGCACGACCAGCTGCGGTCGCCCCGCGCGCAGGGCCTGCTGCGTCGTCCCGACCCCGCCCTGGTGCACGATGGCCGCCGCGCGAGGGAACAGTTTCGAGAACGGCGCATAGGCCACGGCGATCGCGTCCGGCCTGTCGGCGACGCCGACATCGCCTTTCGGCCCCACCAGCAGCACAGCCCGCCGCCCCAGAATCCGGGCCGCCTTCAGGCTCTCGACATAGAAGCGTCCGGGGATGATCACCGCCGCGCTCCCCAGGGTGAAGACAAGGGGCTCCGGCCCGGCGGCGAGGAAGGTCTCCAGCGCCGGCGACAGGGGCGTCGGCCCGCCGGTCTCACTGTCGTAGGCGGCATGGCCGGTCACGGTGAACCCAGGCGGCGCGTCGGTCTGCGGCAGGCCCAGCAGCGGTGAATAAAGCCCCAGCGCCAGCGGCCGGTTCTTCAGTCCGTCGAGCAACAGACTGGCCCTCTGCGGCTCCAGACCCATCCTCTGCCGAACCCGATCCGCCGGCCCGGTCCAGGCCGCCCCCCTGGCCCGCGCGCCCGCGAGGGTCAGCCGGTTCAGCGCCAGCCGCCACCCGCCCGACGCCGGCCCCAGCCACGGCGCGTTCGGCAGGGCGGGCGGGTCAAAGGCCGAGAAGACGATGGCCGGCTGCAACGCGACCGGAACGAAGGGCAGGCCGAGACCATCCGCCGCCATGGCCGCCCCGGCGGCGAAGGTCGATCCGACAATCGCGACCGCGCCTTGAGCCACGGCCAGCAACTGCCGGGCCCCGCGCTCCAGATGCGGCAGCAGCATCTTCTCGAACAGGAAGCCGCTGGATCGCGTCACCGCCTCGGTGATCTCCACCTCCGTCATCCCCATCATGACCTCGAGCTCGGCGATGCTCGGGCCGATGGCGTGGAAGGTCAGGCCCTCGGCCCGGATCTTGGCGCCATGCTGGGGCGAGGAGGCGATCTCCGGCTCGAACCCCCGCGCCCTCAACGCCAGCGCCAGGGCGATGAAGGGATGCAGGTCGCCGAGCGATCCGGCGGTGGCGAGGACGATGCGGGGAGGCATGACGATCCCTAGCACGCCCCGGTGAAGGTTCGCGCTGGCGTCCCGCGACGCCGGTGCTTAGCGTCGGCGCCATGACCCGTTCCCGCACCGCCGCCCTCTTCACCTCCCTCAGCCTCTGGGTGATGGTCGCCCTGGTCGGAGGCCTGGCGGCGGGCGCCGCGGCCCAGGCCTGGGGCATCCCCGGCGGGACCGGGACGGTGGCGGTGATCGACGCCCTGGGCCAGCTGTGGCTCAACGCCCTGAGGATGACGATCATCCCCCTGGTCTTCAGCCTGCTGGTGACCGGCATCGCCTCCATCGCCGATGCGGCGGCGACCGGCCGGCTGGCGCTCAAGGCGGTGATCGTCTTCGCCCTGCTGCTGCTCGGGGCCACGGTCTATGCCTTCGCCTCGTCGCTGGGACTGCATGCCCTGTGGCCCATCGGCGCGGACGGGGCCGCCGCCCTCCTCGCCGGCGCCCCGCCCGAGGCCGCGCGCGAGGTCGCCGAGAATGTCGGCGGCGGCGGCTTCGGCGCCTTCCTGACCAGTCTCGCCCCGGCCAACCCGATCCGGGCCGCGGCCGACGACGCCATCCTCGCCATCGTCGTCTTCGCCATCGCCTTCGGCTTCGCCACCACCCGGCTCGACGCCCGTCTGCGCCAGCCCGTCGCCCTGTTCTTCGAGGCGGTCGCCCAGACCATGATCGTCATCGTCCAGTGGGTGCTGGCCGTGGCGCCGCTGGGCGTCTTCGCCCTGGCCCTCGGCGTGGGGCTGCGCGCCGGCCTCGGCGCCGCCGGGGTGCTGGGCCACTATATCGCCCTGGTCTGTCTCAGCCTGATCGGCCTGATCCTCCTGACCTATGTCGTGGCCGTGGTCGTCGGCCGGATTGGTCTCGGCCGCTTTGCGCAAGGCGCCGCGCCGGCCCAGGTGGTGGCCTTCTCGACCCAGTCGTCGCTCGCCTGCCTGCCGATCATGGTCGAGCGCGCCATCGACCGTCTCGGCGTCTCGACGGCGACCGCGGGTCTGGTCCTGCCGCTGGCGGTAGCCGTCTTCCGCATCACCAGCCCGGTCGCCAACCTGGCCGTCGTCATCTACGTCGCCAGGCTCACGGGGACGGAGATCACCACCGCCACCATGCTGGCCGGAGGCCTCGCCGCCCTGGCCGTCAGCATCGGCACGGTCGGCCTGCCCGGACAGGTCAGCTTCTTCGCCTCCATCGCCCCGATCTGCCTGGCCATGGGCGTGCCTCTGGAGGTCCTGCCCCTGCTTCTGGCGGTCGAGGTCGTGCCCGACATCTTCCGCACCGTCGGCAATGTCACCGCTGACCTGGCGGCCGCGCGGATCGTCGAGGGACGGGATGCGACGGCGGACCCGGAGGCGGCGGCGGGGATCTAGCCGCGCGGACCATTGCCCGTCTTGCCGTAGTCCGCTCGCCAGCGCAGCTTGTCGAGGACGGTCGCCGCGCGGAGCAGGGCGGTGGCTTCTGCGGTCCTGCCCCGGCTCAGCAGCCAGGCCGCGCGGCGCACCGCCTCGGCAAGGGCGACGTGGGCATCGACGGGTGGGATCTCCCCGGCCTCGACCAGCCTCTCCAGACCTCCATCCGGCTCATCCGCCCCGCCCCGGATCGGCTGCAGGTCGATCTGACGGGCATAGGTCTTGCGGGTCCAGCCCTCGGCCATCGCCCGCCGCCGCAGGTTGGCGTAGCCGACGTCGAACCGCCGCACGAGCGACGGCGCCGACTCCCCGGCGATATAGGCCTGCCGGACCCGCGCCCAGGTCTCCGGCCCGCGATATTTGCGCAGACGATGGTGTTCCATCCGCGCATCCTGGCACGCGGCTGCGTCGAAAACGGTCGCAGGCGGGACTGCGCAATCTGCAGGCTTGTGCAGTTTTAGCTGTAACCGACGTAGCCGGAGTGGCCGGCTTTTGCGGGCAATGACTGGTCGAAATCACCGGGAAGTAACCGGTGCTGTGCAAATACTGCATTCGCTGCAATCGACCCTCTCCCACTTGCGGGAGAGGGAGCCCGCACACGGCGGCGCAGCCGTCGTTCTTGTGCGGTCGGGTGAGGGGTCGCGCCGACGGTCGACGCCGGCTTGCCCCTCAGTCGAGCGGACGGTGTGACCCCTCATCCGGCCCTGCGGGCCACCTTCTCCCGCAAGGGGAGAAGGAAGACCTCATCAGTGTGCGAAGTCCTGGATTGGCCGCACATCCAGCGTGTCCGCCTGGATCGCGCCGATCGCCTGGGCCGCCGCCAGGGCCCCCGCCGAGGTCGTATAGTAGGGCACCTTGGTCATCAGGGCCGACCGGCGCAGGCTGAAGCTGTCCTGCAGCGACTGCTTGCCCTCGGTGGTGTTGATGACCAGCTGGACGTCGCCGTTCTTGATCGCATCAACGATGTTCGGACGGCCTTCCAGCACCTTCTTCACATAGCCGACCTTCAGGCCCTGGGCCTCCAGATAGGTATGGGTGCCGCCGGTGGCGATGACCTCGAACCCCTGGCTCAGCAGCAGTTTCACCGCCTCGACGATGAACGGCTTGTCGTCGTCCTTGACCGAGACGAAGGCGCAGCCGGCCGTCGGCAGGATGGTGCCGCCGCCGATCTGGGACTTGGCGAAGGCGCGTGCGAACGCCGGGGCCATGTCGGTCTCGCCCGGACGCTTGAAGTCCAGGCCCATGACCTCGCCGGTCGACCGCATTTCGGGGCCCAGGATGGTGTCGACCCCGGCGAAGCGCGCGAACGGGAAGACCGCCTCCTTGACCGCGATATGGTCGTAGGGGACGTCCTTCAGCCCGAAGGATTTCAGCGGCACCCCGGCCATCACCTTGGCGGCGATGGCGGCGACGGGCAGGCCGATGGTCTTGGCCACGAAGGGCGCCGTCCGCGACGCGCGCGGGTTCACTTCCAGCACGAAGATGCGCGGGTTGTCGCTGTGCGGCTCCTCGATGGCGAACTGCACATTCATCAGGCCGCGCACCTTGAGGGCGCGCGCCATGGCCTCGGTCTGGCGCTTCAGCTCGGCGACCGTCTCGGGCTTCAGCGACCACGGCGGCATCGAACAGGCGCTGTCGCCCGAATGGACGCCCGCTTCCTCGATGTGTTCCAGCACCCCGGCCACGAAGACCGTCTCGTCGTCGCACAGGGCGTCGACGTCCACCTCGGTGGCGCGGTTCAGATAGTGGTCGATCAGCACCGGGTCGTTGCCCGACACCCGCATGGCCTCGCCGACATAGCGGTCCAGCTGCTCGCGGTCGTGGACGATCATCATGCCGCGGCCGCCGAGAACGTAGGAGGGACGCAGGACGACAGGATAGCCGACCTCGTCCGCCTTCTGCGCGGCCTCTTCGGCGCTGCGGGCCAGGCCGTTGGGCGGCTGCATCAGGCCGATGTCGTTCAGCATGACCTGGAACCGCTCGCGGTCCTCGGCCAGGTCGATGGAGTCCAGCGACGTGCCGAGGATCGGAATGCCGTCCTCGTGCAGGGCGTGGGCCAGCTTCAGCGGCGTCTGGCCGCCGAACTGGACGACGACGCCGATCAGGTTTCCGTTGGAGCGCTCGACCTCGATCAGCTCCAGCACGTCCTCGGCCGTCAGGGGCTCGAAGTAGAGGCGGTCGGAGGTGTCATAGTCGGTCGACACCGTCTCCGGGTTGCAGTTGACCATGATGCTCTCGACGCCGAGGTCCGCGAAGGCGAACGCCGCGTGGCAGCAGCAGTAATCGAACTCAATTCCTTGCCCGATCCGGTTCGGCCCGCCGCCCAGAATTATCGCCTTCTTTCTGTCGGTTGGCTCGGATTCGCACTTCGGAATCTGGCCCAGCGCACCGGTCTCATAGGTCGAATACATATAGGCGGTGGCGGAGGCGAACTCGGCCGCGCAGGTGTCGATCCGCTTGAACACGGGACGTACGTTCAGGCCGCGACGGGCGTGACGAACGGCCTTCTCGGTGGCGCCGGTCAGCTGCGCCAGTCGGGCGTCGGAGAAGCCCTTGGACTTCAGCTTGCGGAACTCGGTCGGGTCGGTCGGCAGGCCCTGGACGCGGACGTGGCCCTCGGTGCGCACGATATCGGCGATCTGGCGCAGGAACCACGGCTCATACGAACAGGCGGCGTTGACCTCCTCGACCGACAGGCCGTGGCGGAAAGCTTGCGCGATGACGCGGATGCGGTCGGGCGTGGGCATGCCCAGCGCCCGCACCACGGCAGCCCGGATGGAGGCGTCGTCGGCGGGGCCGCCAAGAGTCGGAGTGACGCCTTCGATCTCGATCTCGTCGAAGCCGCTAAGGCCGGTCTCGAGGCCGCGCAGGGCCTTCTGCATCGATTCCTGGAAGGTCCGGCCGATGGCCATGACCTCGCCGACCGACTTCATCGACGTGCCCAGCAGGGGCTCCGACCCCGGATATTTCTCGAAGGCGAAGCGCGGGATCTTGGTCACGACATAGTCGATCGACGGCTCGAATGAGGCCGGCGTCACCATGGTGATGTCGTTGGTCAGTTCGTCCAGCGTGTAACCCACGGCCAGACGCGCCGCGACCTTGGCGATCGGGAAGCCGGTGGCCTTGGAGGCCAGAGCGGATGACCGCGACACGCGCGGGTTCATCTCGATCACCACCATCCGGCCGTCGGCCGGATTGATCGCCCACTGCACGTTCGATCCGCCGGTCTCGACGCCGATCTCGCGCAGGACATTGATCGAGCCCGTGCGCATGCGCTGGTACTCCTTGTCCGTCAGGGTCAGGGCAGGGGCGACGGTGATCGAGTCGCCCGTGTGCACCCCCATCGGGTCGATGTTCTCGATCGAGCAGATGATGATGCAGTTGTCCGCCTTGTCGCGGACCACCTCCATCTCATACTCCTTCCAGCCCAGCACCGACTCCTCGATCAGCACCTCGGTGGTGGGCGACAGGTCGAGGCCGCGCAGGACGATCTCCTCGAACTCCTCGCGGTTGAAGGCGATGCCGCCGCCGGTGCCGGCGAGGGTGAAGGACGGGCGGATGACGGCGGGCAGGCCGACGAACTCCAGCCCCTCCAGCGCCTCTTCCATGTTGTGGGCGGCCTTGGACTTGGGCGATTCCAGGCCCAGCTTGTCCATGGCGTTGCGGAATTTCTGGCGGTCCTCGGCCTTGTCGATGACATCGGCCTTCGCCCCGATCATCTCGACGCCGTACTTCTCCAGCACCCCGTTTGCGTCCAGCGCCAGCGCCGTGTTCAGGGCCGTCTGCCCCCCCATCGTCGGCAACAGGGCGTCGGGCCGTTCCCTGGCGATGATCCGCTCGACGAACTCCGGCGTGATCGGCTCGATATAGGTCGCGTCCGCCATGTCCGGATCGGTCATGATCGTCGCCGGGTTCGAGTTGACCAGAATGACCCTGTACCCCTCCGCCTTCAGCGCCTTGCACGCCTGCACCCCCGAGTAGTCAAACTCGCACGCCTGCCCGATCACAATCGGGCCTGCTCCAATAATCAATATGGATTTCAAGTCTGTACGTTTTGGCATGGCGCTCTGGTCTTAGTTCGTCACGACCGCGCATTCCCAGCCGTCGTAGTCGAGCTGGAAGGCTGCGGCCCAGGATTGCATCATCGACGAGACGGGGGCGAAGCTGGCTTCGTCCACCGCCATGGTCGTTTCGAGAACGGTCGAGTCGCCCTGCCCCCGGGTCAGGAAGCCGGCGCGACGGGCGACCTCGTTCAGGTCGTCGTGTTCGCCTTCGCCGTTGAAGTAGAACAAAGTGTGGCGAGGGGTGATCCCGGTATCGCCATGAGTCATCAAGGACGCGCGGATCATCGCATCCCGTTCGTCATGGCTGATCATATCGTCGTGCAGGTTCGTCTCTCGCTCGCTCGCTCGCGTGCGAACGGCCGGCGGCGCTGTTCGGCGGGCCGGTTTCGTTCGGGTTGTCGGTTAAGCGGTCCGTTTAGAGACGGTGGCCCCGCGGAGCAAGCCGGCTCTGACGTGCCGTTGATGCAACAGGGCCCCGCCCCAGTGCGACACGCGGCAGGGAAGTCGCGGCGGAAATGCGGCAATTGAGTTGCCAAATTACGCCCTCCCGATGCAGGGTGAAAGAATCTCCGCCAAAATACTGACGGATCCTGATTTTTACGGAGTGAATGTCATGCTCTTCCGCAATCGACTGCGGCAATCCTCGGCCATCGCGTCCGGTCTGTTCGCCGCGCTGGTCATGGCCGGGCCTGCCTTCGCCCAGAACGCGCCGCCTCCGCCTCAGGACCCGGAAGACGAAGACGCCACGACGGTCGAAGAGGTCGTCGTCACGGGGTCGCGCATTCCGACCAACGAATTCACCAGCGCATCGCCGGTCCAGATCCTGACTACCGACCGGGCCCGCCAGCGCGGTCTCAGCGACACGACGCAACTGCTGCAGTCCTCGACGCTCGCGGCCGGCTCGGCTCAGGTGAACTCCACGATCTCCAGCGCCTTCGTCACGGACGGCGGGCCGGGCTCGGCGACCATCTCGCTGCGCGGTCTGGGCGCCAATCGCACCCTGGTGCTGCTGAACGGCCGTCGCGCCGGTCCGGCCGGCACGCGCGGCGCGGTCTCGGCGTTCGACCTGAACGTCATCCCGCAATCGGCGATCGACCGGGTCGATATCCTGAAGGACGGCGCCTCGTCCATCTACGGCTCGGACGCCGTGGCGGGGGTCGTGAACCTGATCACCGAGCGCGGCCGCGACGGCGGCGTGATGAATGTGTTCGGCACGGTTCCGATCGAGGGCGGCGGCGAGCAATATAACGCCTCGGCCGCCTGGGGCGCGAATTTCGATCGCGGCTACCTGAACCTGTCGGCCGACTACTACCGCCAGGAAAAACTGGCCGCCGGCGAGCGGGACTACCTGGTCTGCCGCAACCAGTATGTGTTCCAGCCCGGCACCGGCACCCGCGCCGACCGCATCGATCCTCGCACCGGCCAGCCGCAGTGCACGGACCTGACCTGGGGTCAGATCTACGTCTACGGCCCGGACTTCTCGGGCCGCGCGGGCCGGTTCCAGTTCGACTATGCCGGTAACCTCGGCCAGCACATCCCGCGTCGGCCGACCAACCCGGCTGTCTCGGCGCAGTATCCCACGGCGCCGACCGGCTTCTATCTGGTCAACTACGACATCCCGTCGCGGGCGGTGACGAATAACCTCAGCGAATACGCGCTGGAGGAATCGATCATTCCCGAAACGACCCGCTACACGGTCTTCGCCGAAGGCGCCTACGAGATCAGCGGCGCCGTCGAGGCCTATGCCGAGATCCTGCTGAACCGTCGCGAGAGCCGCACCGACAGCTATCGCCAGTTCTGGAACTACACCTACACGGCCGACTTCCTGGACTTCTATTACGGCCCCGGCTCCGGCGGCGACCCGGTCACCGGCTTCCGCGGGCTGAACATCCTCAGCGCCACGCCGATCACCGACCACTTCGACCAGTCGCAGACTGTCGACTACGCCCGGGCCGTTGCCGGCGTTCGAGGCGACCTGGGCGGCTGGAAATGGGACGTCTTCGCCCAGTACAGCCGCTCGGACGGCGAATACACAACCGACGTCATCCTGCAGGACGCTGTGGACTCGACCAGCTTCAAGACGCGTTCCTGCGTCGGCACCAACCTGCCGGTCAGCGGTCGGCCCTGTATCGACGTCGACTTCACCCGGCCGGACTTCCTGGCCGGTCGTCTGACGCCGGCGGAGCGGGCCTTCCTGTTCGACACCGACACCGGCAAGACGATCTACGAGCAGATGTATCTGGAAGGCACGATCGGGGGCACCCTGTACGAGTTGCCGGCCGGTCCGCTGGGCGCCGCCTTCGGCTTCCACGTGCGTCGCGACGAGATCGAGGACACGCCCGGCCCGATCACCCTGGCCGACAACAGCTGGGGCCTGTCGGGCGGCGGCATCACGGCGGGTACGGAAGACACCAACGAGGTCTACGGCGAGCTCTCGGTCCCGCTGCTGGCTGACGTGCCGTTCGCCCAGCGCCTGACGATGTCGCTGTCGGGTCGCTACACCGACACCAAGACCTCGGGCGACGCCTCGACCTACAAGGTCGGCCTGAACTGGGAGATCACGGACTCCATCCGCGTCCGCGCCACCCACGGCACCTCGTTCCGCGCACCGGCCCTGTTCGAACTGTATCTGGCCGACCAGACCAGCTTCATCGGTCAGCGCAACATCGATCCCTGCCTCAACCTGGGTCAACGGGTCGCAGACGGCAGCATCCAGACGACCAGCCCGATCTACCGGAACTGCACCAGCACATCCGGACCGGGCGGCGGGGTTCTGCCGACCTTCACCGGCGGCGTGGTGACCGCCACGGTCGTCACCGGCGGCGGCCTCGGCGTGCTGGTGCCCGAGACGTCGAAGGCCACGGTCATCGGCGTCATCCTGACGCCGGTCGGCAGCGACCTGAGCCTGGCCGTCGACTATTTCGACATCGCCATCAACGACCAGGTCGATGTGCTCGGCGCCGCCGGCATCCTGCAGGCCTGCTATCTGTCGGAAAGCTTCCCCAACGATCCGATCTGCAACCAGTTCGATCGCAACCGCACCACCAAGTCGATCGATCGGGTCCGTGACAGCTATCTGAACATCGCGGAACAGAACAATCGCGGCATCGACTTCACGGCGCGCTGGTTCCGTGACTTCGACTTCGGCACCGTGACGATCGACACCCAGACCACCTGGACGTTCGAGACCAACCAGTCGACCTTCGCCAACTTCGGCACGGACTACCTGGGCGACATCGGCAATCCGGAACTGGTCGGCAACGTCAACCTGACGCTGGAACGCGGCCCCTGGACGGCCTTCTGGGGCTGGGACTGGATCGGCAACCAGGACGCACGCCCGGACATCATCCGCAACGGCGGGAACCTGAACCAGGTCATCGACGGCCGGACGACCGAGACCAAGGCCTATGCCGAGTTCACCGGCTTCCACAGCCTGTCCTTGAGCTACGAGGGTGACGGCTGGGAACTCTCGGGCGGCCTCGCCAATGTGTTCGACGAACTGCCGCCGGCCGCCTCGTCGGTGTCGGTCGGCACCCAAGGCAACTCGATCCTGCAGTCGCAGTACACCGAGGCCTACTACGGTCGGCGCGCCTTCATGCGCGTGTCCAAGTCGTTCTGATCCGGAACGATCCACGTTAGGACGAAGGGCGGCGGAGCGATCCGCCGCCCTTTTCCGTTTCGCCTTCAAGGAACCCCATGGCCATCATCAAGGGCATGCAGGACACGCTGGACGCCGAGGTCGCGCGTTTCGTCCAGACGCCGCTGAAACAGCCTCTGCTCGTCAACAGCATCCCCAAGGGCGGGACGCACTTGTTGCGCAATGTGCTGCGGATGTTCGTCCCGATCGAGCAGCATCACGACCGGGATTTCGTGCAGATCCCGAATATGCACCAGCATCTGGATGCCTTCGATCCGAACGCGCCCAAACTGGCGGCGGCGCATCTTCTGTTCAGCGATCAGTCGCTGGCCAATATCCGGTTCGCCCGGCATATCCTGCTGGTGCGCGATCCCTGGGACTGGGTGCTCGCCCGCGCCCGCTTCTTCGTCTCGGACGAGTTCGAGCAGGAGAACATCCAGCACCTCAAGACCCCCGGACTCTTCTCGGCCGAGGCCCTGATGAACATGATGATCTTTGGCGTGCACCAGAAGTCGCCGGCCCTGATCGACATCTACACCCACAATGCCGCCGCCTGGCTGGGGACGGGGGTTCATCTCGTTCGCTATGAGGATCTCGCTGCGGCCGTCCGCGACATCGAGGCGCCCGGGAGCGAGCGACTGATTGGCGACTTGCTGGGAGCCGCGGGCATCGTCCGCCCCGACGACTGGCGTGAACGCGTGGTCACCGGCGCCGACCGGAAGAAGAGCCGGACTGCCCGCGAAAACCTGAAATTGCCCGACGGCCTGGTCTTCCCTGATGTTCTGCCGGACGCGCAGAAAGCGCTGGTCGAGTTCCACGCGCCCGGCTTGCGGAAGCTGCTCGGCTACGCCTGAGCCCGCTCGGCGATCCAGGCGGGCAGGTGGGTGATACTGTCGAGCAGGCCGAAGCGCGGGTGGTCGACCGGCGGCTCGGCGATCTCGTGCGCCCAGGTGACGTGATAGGGGATGTGGACGGCGAAGGCCCCGGCCTCGATGGCCGGGATGACGTCCGACTTGACCGAATTGCCAGCCATGACCGCCTCCTGGGCGCCCGTGCCGTGGCGGGCAAAGACGCGGTCATAGGTGCCCCGATCCTTCTCCGAGACGATCTCCACGGCCGCGAACAGATCGCCGAGGCCGGACGCCGCCAGCTTGCGCTCCTGGTCCAGCAGGTCGCCCTTGGTGACCAGCACGAGGCGATACTGTTCGGACAGGCGGTGCAGGGCCTCGTCGACGCCCGGCAGGGTCTCGACCGGATGGGCGATCATCTCGCGGCCGGCGGCGAGGATTTCGCGCAGGACGCCCGGCGGAGGCTCGCCCTCGCACAGCTCCATCGCCGTCTCGATCATGGACAGGGTGAAGCCCTTGATGCCGTAGCCGTAGAGCCTCAGGTTCCGGCGCTCCACCTCGGCCAGGCGCGCCTCGATGAGCGCGTTGTCGTGGTCGCCCAGCAGATCGAGGAACCGCGCCTGGGTCAGGCGGAAGATGGTCTCGTTGTGCCAGAGGGTGTCGTCGGCATCGAGCCCGACTGTGGTGATGGTCATGGTCGAGCCGATATCAATTTCGCCGATTCGTGATATGCGAGAGCCCTCAGCGAGGGGAGAGACGCATGAACGACTTCATCCAGCCTTACAAGAAATACGCCCAGTTCACCGGTCGGTCGGACCGCAAGGAGTTCTGGTATTTCGTCCTGTTCTACATCATCGCCTGCGTGATCCTCGGGATCGCCGATGGCATGCTGTTCGGAACGGGTCGAGCGGTGATGGGCGATGGCGAGTTCGAGTTTTCATCCTCCGGCCCCCTGACGGGGATTTTCGTGCTCGGTTCCTTCATCCCGATGCTGGCGGTGGCGATCCGGCGGCTGCACGATACCGGCAAGACGGGCTGGTGGGTCCTGTTGGGCCTGATTCCCTTGATCGGGACCATCATTCTGATCGTCTTCTACGCGCAGAAGGGTCAGCCGGAGGCCAATGCCCATGGCGAGCCGCCGGAAGGCAGTCGCGCGGCCTGACGGTTCGCGGGCGGCTAGTCCGCTTCCGCAAGGGCCGTTTTCAGGAAGGTCAGGGTGCGCGGCCAGACGTCGGCGCGGGCCGCGATCAGACCCTCCACCGTGCCGCCTACGGCGGTGACGTTCTGAAGCCCTGGCGCATCGGCGCGGACCGGCGCGCCGAAGACGGCGTGGCCGGCGTCCGGATAGGCGAGGTGCTCAACGGGATGGGCGAAGCCATGCGACCGCAGCCGGGCTTCGACGCGATTGGCCATCTCGGTCGAGGGCCACAGTGTGTCGGCTTCGCCCGAGACCAGAAGGATCGGCCCGGCGATCCGTTCGACCGGGATTTCCGCCTCCGGTGATGCGGCGGGGAGGCTGTCGCGATAGAGGTTGAAAATGCCGGTGAATCCCTTGCTGAAGTCGTAGGGGACATGCGGCAAGGGCTGACCCCCGGCGGTCCAGGACGAGCCCACCGCGCCGCCGGTCCGGTCGATCCCGGCCCAGACCACGTTCGACGGCACGGCCGCGACGACTGCGGCGATGGCCGGGTTCCGGCTGGCGACCAGCAGGGCCAGCTCGCCCCCCTTGGACACGCCGACGATGGCGACCGGCTCGGGTGTGCCGGGACGGGCGTTCAGCCAGGCCAGCGCCCGATCGACCGGCTCGATCGGGATCAGGTCGAGGGCCTCGGTCTGGCCCGGCTCTCCGAAATAGGAGACGGCGACGGCGTCGAAGCCGTCGGCCGCAAGCCTGCGGGCCATCCGGCCTGAGCCGCCCAGTCCGCCTTCCGAGCCGCCCAGTACGATGACGGCGCCGCGCCAGGCGGTGGCCGGATCGGCGGCGAAATAGTCGGCGATCAGATCCGCCCTGCGCACCTCCTGGGTCGGCGGGACAGTGGCGACAGCGGCCGGGGTTTGGGCCACGGCGGAGGCCGCGCCGCCACACGCGAGCAACAGCGCGGCGAGCAAGGCGGATGGGGTCGAGCGCGACATCAGTGGATCTCCGTAATTAAAGCACTTTGTATTACAAAGTATATGGGGTGGCAAGGGCGCGACGTGATGCCGGCTTGTTCTTCCCCCCTGGAGGGCGTTGATCGGACGCATGCAGACTCTCGGTCCAGACGTCGCTTCCGCTGTTGTTGTCGGTGCATCGGGTGGCATCGGGGCGGCCGTGGCTGATGGGCTGGCGGCGTCGGGACGTTTCTCCACCATTCACCGCCTGTCCCGCTCGGTCACGGGACTGGATCTGGAAGACGAGGCCAGCATCGCCGCCGCCGCCGGGCGAATCGCGGACGGACCGGCTCCGGTTCTGATTTTCGTAGCCACCGGCGTCCTGCACCACGGCGAGGCGCCCGAACGATCCTTCAGGGCGATGACGGCGGAGCACCTGCTGCGAGACTACCGCGTCAACACCGTCGGCCCGGCGCTCGTCGCCAAGCATTTCCTGCCGTTGCTGCCCCGCGACCGGCGCGCTGTGTTCGCCGCCCTGTCGGCACGGGTCGGATCGATCGGCGACAACCGTCTGGGCGGCTGGCACAGCTATCGTGCGTCCAAGGCGGCGCTGAACATGATCGTTCGCAACCTCGCGATCGAGATGGCGCGCTCCCATCCCCAGGCGATTGTGGCGGGGCTGCATCCCGGGACGGTGAGTACGGGGCTGAGCGAACCGTTCCAAAAAGGGGTGTCGCCGGAAGCCCTGTTCACCCCCGCTGCCTCTGCGGGATATCTGTTGGGCGTCCTTGACGGCCTGACTCCTGGGGATAGCGGCGGCGTCTTCGCGTGGGACGGTGCACGAATCCCGGCCTAGCCTGCGGAAAGTCGAGCCGCTTGACGACGCCGGGCCGCCGGGGCCTTGTCGGGTCATGCAGGTCACTCTTCCGGCCCGGCTTTACGGATGTCCCGACGCTTGGCTGCGCGAGCGCACGGGCCTGTTCGGACACACGTGGCTGTTCCTCGCTCATGAGGCCGAGGCGCCGGACGCCGGCGACTGGATCGCCACCGACGTCGCAGGGCATCAGTTGCTGATGGTGCGAGGAGCGGACGGCGCGCTGCGGGCCTTCCACAATGTCTGCCGCCACCGGGCCGGGCCGCTGGTCAGCGGCGTCGCAGGGAATTGCGGGCGCGAACTGGTGTGCGGCTACCACGGCTGGCGCTACTCGCTTGAGGGTCGGCTGAGGGCGGCGACGGGGTTCGGCGCCGCCGAGGGGTTCGATCCCCGCGAATTCGGCCTGTTGGGTCTGAGGCTGGAGACCTGGCGCGGGCTGGTGTTCGTGACGCTGGACCCCGACGCTGCGCCCCTGGGCCAGATCGTTGCGCCGCTCGAGATGTTGCTGGCGGCACGGGGGTTCGACATCGCCCGCCCGGCCGCGCGCCGCACCCATGTCCTGGACTGCGACTGGAAGGTCTATGCCGAGAACTATCTGGAGGGCTACCACATCGGTTCGGTCCATCCCGTCCTCGCCGACGAACTGGGCCCGGCGGAATACCGCGTCCGGGTCGAGGGCGATCTGGTGATCCAGGAGGCGGTCGGGGTGAACGACGGACCCCAGGCCGGGGTCTGGGGCTGGCTGTGGCCCAACCTCGGGATCAACGTCTATCGCGACGGGGCGATGATCGAGCGGATGACGCCGGTCGGGCCGGGTCGCACGCGGCTGGACTATCTGTTCCTCAACGACGGCGGGGAGGGCGCGCTGGGCGAGGCGCTGGTCGCATCGGACCGGCTGACCGCCGAGGACGCGGCCATCTGCGAGGCCGTGCAGCGGAACCTGACGGCGGGCGCCTATGAGACCGGTGTGTTGAGTCCTCGCCACGAGGCCGCCGTGGCGTGGTTCCAGATGCGGATCGGCGCCGTCCATGCTTGAGTGAGGCCGGCAAGGGGGAACCGGATGACCGACGCGCAACCGGCGGGCGACCGCAAACTCGGCTGGGGTCTCGCCGCCCTCCTCGTCACCGGCAACATGATCGGCTCGGGCGTGTATCTCCTTCCGGCCTCGCTGGCGTCGATCGGCAGCTCCAGTCTGGTGGGCTGGGTCGTGGCCGCATTGGGCGCCTTGCTGCTGGCCGCCGTGTTCGCGGGCCTGGGCCGAACGCTGCCCGCGGCCGACAGCCTGTCAGGCTACGCGGGGCAGGGGCTCGGCCGTTTCTTCGGCTATCAGGCGTCGGTGGCCTACTGGGTCGGCAACTGGGTCGGCAATGTCGCCATTGCGGTGGCCGCCACCGGATACATGGCGTTCTTCGTCCCGATGCTGGCGGAGCGTTGGCCCGGCGCCGTGTGCAATGTCGCCCTCATATGGCTGACCACCCTTCTCTATATGGCCGGGCCCCGGGCTGTGGCGCGTTTCGGCGGGCTGACCCTGGCTGTGGGTCTAGTTCCCCTGGTGATCGCGGTGTTCGCTGGCGCGATCGCCTTCGACCCGGCGGTCTTCGCGGCGTCATGGTCGCCGGCCGGCGTCGGTCTGACGTCGAGCGTCCCGGCCTCCATGGCGCTGATCTTCTGGGCCTTCCTGGGCTTCGAGAGCGCTGGAGTGGTGGCCCAGAGGCTGAAGGACCCCGAACGGAACGTCGGTCGCGCCACCTTCGTGGGCGTCACCCTGGCGGCCATCATCTATATCGCGGTCAGTGCCGCGGTGTTCGGCGTCATCCCGGCGGCGGAGCTGGCGCAGTCCAGCAGCCCGTTCGCCGATGTGGCCGTGCGGGTGATCGGAAGCGGGGCGGCAGGCTTCGTCGCGGTCTGCGCCGTGGCCAAGACACTGGGAACGCTGGGCGGCTGGATGATGCTGACCGGAGAGACCGCCCGCGCCGGCGCCCGCCAGGGCTTCCTGCCCCGGGTCTTCGGCCATGGGGCGGTGACGCCGCCCGCCAATCCCCTGATCCACGGCGTGCTGATGACCGTCATCGTCCTGGCCAGCGCCCAGCCCCGGCTCGCCGGGCAGTTCGGTCTGCTGATCGGCGCGACGACCGTGCTGTTCCTCGTCGTCTACGGGTTCTGCTGCGTGGCCCTGATGCGGTTCACCGACCGCTGGCCGGAGCGGATCGCGGCGCTGGGCGGCCTGGCCTTCTGCGGCTGGGCCGTTGCGATGTCTGGCTGGGTCTTTCTGGGGATCGCGATGGCCTTTTTCGCGGTGACGACCGTCGTCTGGGTCGGTCTCGGGCTGCGGAGGCGGCGTCTCGCGGCAACAGAGCCATGACGACCGCCGCCGACGGCGTTGACCGCCGACATTCGCCCCGGTAGTCACGCCGCCGTTTGAGCGCCGGGATTCGGTGCTATGAGGCGCGCATGACCGACAAGCTTCTCCCCGGCGCCACTGGCGTCCTCGCTCTCGCAGACGGCACGATCTTCCAGGGCGTGGGGGTCGGCGCGACCGGCTCGGCGCTCGGCGAGGTGGTCTTCAACACGGCGATGACCGGGTATCAGGAAATCCTGACCGACCCGTCCTACATGAGCCAGATCCTGGCCTTCACCTTCCCGCACGTCGGCAACACCGGCACGAACGTGGAGGACATCGAACAGATGGGCGGCGGGTCTGACACCTCGGCTCGGGGCGCGATCTTCCGCGACCTGCCGACCGATCCGGCCAACTGGCGCTCGGACTCGAGCTTCGACGTCTGGATGAAGCGGCGCGGCGTCGTGGGCCTGGCGGGCATCGACACCCGCGCCCTGACCCAGCGCATCCGCGACCACGGCGCGCCCCACGCGGTGATCGCCCACGATCCGGACGGGCAATTCGATCTGGACGCCCTCGTGGCGCAGGCGAAGGCCTGGACCGGCCTCGTCGGCCTCGACCTCGCAAGGCCCGCCTCGACCCTTCAGGCGTTCGAATGGGACGAGGGCCTGTGGCAATGGCCGGAGGGGCACCCGAAGACCGAGGGGCGCAAGACCGTCGTCGTCGTCGATTACGGCGTGAAGCGAAACATCCTGCGGGCGCTGGCCTCGACCGGCGCGAAGATCACCGTGGTCCCCGCCACGACGACGGCCGAGGAGATTCTGGCCCGCTCGCCGGACGGCGTCGTCCTGTCGAACGGCCCGGGCGATCCGGCGGCGACCGGCGAGTACGCCGTGCCCGAGATCAGGAAGCTGGTCGAGAGCGGCAAGCCGGTCTTCGGCATTTGCCTCGGTCACCAGATGCTGGCCCTCGCGCTCGGCGCCAGGACCGTGAAGATGGACCAGGGCCACCACGGCGCGAATCATCCGGTGAAGGATCTGACGACCGGCAAGGTCGAGATCGTGTCGATGAACCATGGCTTCACCGTCGACCGCGACAGCCTGCCAGACGCAGTCGAGGAGACCCATGTCAGCCTGTTCGACGGCACCAACTGCGGCATCCAGCTGAAGGGCCGTCCGGTGTTCAGCGTCCAGCACCACCCGGAAGCCTCACCGGGACCGACGGACAGCCTGTATCTGTTCGACCGGTTCAACGACCTGATGAAGGCCTAGAATGGCCATTCACGCGGCGACCTCGGCCTATCTTGGCTGGCTCGCCGTCGCGCTGGGCAAGGATGGGGGAGGATCCCGAACCGTCTCGGCGGCTCCGGGTGATCTCGTGTTGGGCTACGCGACCGGCTACGACTCCCATGACATCGCCCCGTTCGTGCGCTCGCTGCGCGCGGTGTTCGATGGCGAGGTCGCCCTGGTCGTCGACGACCGGTCCGATGTGATCGCCCTGCTGGAAGAGCACGGGGTCCATGCCCTGCCGGCGGACATGGTCGAGGGCTGGGAGCCCCACGCGGTCATCGCCCGGTTCGCGGCCTTCGATCGCTATCTGGCGGATAGGCCCGAGGTGCGGAATGTCCTGCTGACCGACGTGCGCGACGTCCTGTTCCAGCGACCGCCATTTGCGCCGGCGCCGACGGGGCTGGAGGTCTTCGTCGAGGGTGACGTGCTCGGCGATCACGCCTTCAACATGAAATATCTGCGAGCCCTGGCCGGAGACCGGATGGCCCAGGATCTGGCGTCGGCTCCCGCGATCTGTGTCGGCACGGTCATGGGGCCGCGCCGGGAGGTCGCCCGGTTCTGCCGTATGGTTCTGATGCTGGCGGCGATCCCGCGCTCGGAGATCGGCGGGGCCTTCGGCACGGACCAGGCCGCCTGCAACATCGCGGTGCATATGGGGTTGGTGGAGGCCGAGGTCCGCGAGAACTTCGGCCGGGTCGCCACCATCGGCCTGACGCCCGGCGAGACCCTGACGTTTGCGAACGGCGAGGTGGTCAACCCCGATGGTTCGGTCAGCGCCATCGTCCATCAGCACGACCGCCACCCCCATCTGGCCGAGGCGACCCGCGGCCGCTGGGGCGGGGGGCTGGAGGTGCGCGAGCGGGTCCGCCCCAAGGGCGTGGCCGAGCGCGGCCGTCGTCTGCGCGATTCCCTGATGCGGCGTCTGCCTGAACTGCGCTGACGTGATAGGTTGAGGGCCATGCCGGTTCGCCTGACCCTTCTCGCCCTCATGCTGATGCTCGGCGCCTGCGCCAGCGGGGCCCGGTCGTCGTTTGACCTCCAGGACCGCGCAGGCGCGCGGCCGATGGGGCTGATCTCGGCCCCGAACCATCCGATCCGCGTCTATCTCGACGCCGAAGACCGCGCCGCGATCTTCCAGCAGGCGTTCCGCGAAGGGGTGCCGGTCGGAGAGGATGGGCGGCTGGACTTCATCGCCCTGTCCGGCGGCGGATCTAACGGCGCATTCACCGCAGGCCTGATGAAGGGCTGGAGCGAGACGGGCGAGCGGCCGGACTTTGAGGTTGTCACCGGAGTCTCGACCGGGGCGCTGGCCGCGCCCTTCGTCTTCCTCGGCCCCGACTACGACGACGAACTGGCCGAAGCCTATACCGGCGGAGCGGCGGCGGGTCTGCTGCAATCCCGGGGACTGGGCGCTCTGATCGGGTCCGGCATCTACAAATCGGCGCCTCTTCGATCCCTGGTCGAGCGGTTCGTGACCGAGGATGTCCTGCGCGCAGTCGCGGCGGAATACGCCAAGGGTCGGGTCTTGCTGGTTGCGACCACGGACCTCGACTCCCAACGCGGCGTCAGCTGGGACCTGGGCGCCATTGCGACGCAAGGCACGCCCCAGGCGCTGGAGCTGTTTCGCAGCGTGCTGGTGGCCTCAGCCAGCATTCCCGGCGCCTTTCCGCCCGTTCTGATCCAGTCAGACAACGCCGGTCGTCGTTTTGAGGAGATGCATGTGGACGGCGGGGTGGCGGCGCCCTTCCTGGCGGTGCCGGAGACCCTGTGGTCGTTCGAGGAGCCGTCCGACACCCTGCGCGGCGCGCGCTTCTATGTGGTGGTGAACGGGCGAACCAGTCCGAGCTTCGGGATCACGAAGGACACACCCCAGGGCGTGCTGGGCCGCAGTATCGACATCCTGCTGCGCGCTTCCCTGGTGACGACCCTGGCGGGCAACCACGCTTTCGCGGACCGGAACGACCTGTTCTTCCGCTACGCCGCCCTGCCGGACGACTCCGAGGCCTCGGCCCTGGACTTCAGCCTCGAGTCCATGAGCGCGGTCTATGAGATCGGGCGGCAGGGCGCGATCTCGGGCGCTGCCTGGAGATAAACCCTAGGGAAGCGGCGCGAAGCTGCGTTCTTCGCGGAGCGCGCAGGCCTTCTTCACCGCGACCGGGGCGGCGTGCAGCCAGTAGGCGGCGTCTTCCGGCCGATCGGCCCGCTTCCGCTCCAGACCCCTCAGGCGTCGCTGGGCCGCATTGGCCAGCAGGAGGGCGTGGAGCGCACGCGGTTTCAGGTCGTGAACCCTAGGGGCATAGGGCACGGCGACAGGATCGGGTCCGATGGGCTCGACTGCCGGTTGGGCGATGGCGATGAACATGGAGCGGCTCTGGCTTGAAGAGTAGGTCGGTGCTTCTGCGCCGGAGGGAACAGTGGATTAACCCTGTCTTCTGTGGATAGTTCCGCATTCGGACCAAAAAATGTCCTGAAAAAACAGAAGCCTATGGTCCCGGTTTAGCCTTCTTGGTTAACGCTTGGTTAATGGCTCCGCTGCGGCGTAGAGCGCGGTATACGGAGCGGTGCGTTTCGATGACCGCTTCCTTGAGGAACTGAAGGCCCGCCTTCGCCCGTCCGACGTGATCGGGCGGTCGGTGAAGCTCAAGCGTCAGGGGCGCGAATGGGTGGGGCTGTCGCCCTTCTCCAAGGAGAAGTCGCCGTCGTTCTTCGTCAATGACGACAAGGGTTTCTTCCACGACTTCTCGTCGGGCAAACATGGCGACGTGATCTCCTTCCTGCAGGAGACCGAGCGGCTGAGCTTCCCCGAAGCGGTCGAGCGGCTGGCCGCCGAGGCGGGGATGCAGATGCCGGCCGAGGATCCGCAGGCCGCCGAGCGCGAGGCCAGGAAGCAGGGCCTGTCCGACTGGATGGACCTGGCCCAGAAATGGTTCGCGGCGAACCTGCGTCGATCGACCGGCAAGGCGGCGCGGGACTATCTTGAGAAGCGCGGCCTGCCGGAGGACCAGTGGGAGCGGTTCGGCCTCGGCTATGCGCCGAACGACCGCGAGGGGCTGAAGGCGGCGCTGGTCCAGCGCGGGGCCAGGCCGGGCGATCTGGTCGAGATGGGGATGCTGATCTCGCCGGAGGGCGGCGGCAATCCCTATGACCGCTTCCGCGACCGGCTGATGTTCCCGATCCTGGACGCGCGCGGACGTCTGGTCAGCTTCGGCGGCCGGGCGATGAACCCCGACGACCGGGCCAAATATCTGAACGGGCCGGAGAGCCCGCTCTTCCACAAGGGAGCGACCCTGTACGGCCTGCCCGAGGCCCGGCGCATCCTCGGCGCGGAGTCGAAATCGACCCAGGCCGTGATCGTGGTCGAGGGCTATATGGACGTCATCGCCTGCCAGCGCGCGGGCCTGCCGGCCGTGGCGCCGATGGGCACGGCCCTGACCGAGGATCAGATGGCCCTGCTGTGGAGGGTGTCGTCCGAGCCGGTCCTGTGTTTCGACGGGGACGGGGCAGGGCAACGGGCGGCCTATCGCGCCATCGAACGCGCCCTGCCGCTGCTGAAGCCGGGTCGATCGTTCCGCTTCGCCCTGCTGGAAGGCGGGCAGGACCCGGACGACATCCTGAGAGACAAGGGCGCGCCGGCCCTGCGTCAGGCCATGACGGAGACGCGGACCTTCGCCGAGGTCCTGTTCCGCCGCGAGGCCGAGGCCGAACCGCTGGATACGCCCGAGCGCCGGGCCGGGCTGAAAGGGCGGCTGCGCACGGCGGCGGCGGCGATCCAGGACAAGGATCTGGCCGAACAGTATCGGCGCGAACTGTTCGACCGCTTCGACGCCCTCTTCCCCGGTCGGTCGGCGCCCCAGCCACGCGCCCAGCAACCCGGCGGACGCTGGAAGCCGGGCGTGCCGCCGAAGCTCGGCCAGACGGCGGAGGGCGCCTCGGCGATGCACGCCCTGACCCGATCGATCGAGCCGATCGCAGCCGCCCTCGCCCATGGCGCCATCGAGGATCCGGAGCGGATGGACGACCACCTGGAGGCGATCGCCTCGCATGGCTTCGGTGATCCGGCTCTGGATGGGCTGGCGCAGGAGCTGGTCAGGTTGCGGTTTGGCGGCCAAACGCTTGACAGCGCGGCCTTGCGTCGCCATCTCGCGACCTCCGGACACGATGCTTTAGTGCGCGAGGTCGAGAAGGCGGCGGCAAAGTCCGGCGCGCCTTTCCTGGCCGCAAATGCGCCCCTCGCCAAAGCAAGGGTCCGGTGGTCGCAAGGCTTCGACGCCCTGACCCGCGTTGCGGGACTGGACGCGGCGCTGGCGTCAGCGAAGTCGGGGGCGGATCACGCTTTCGACGCATCCGCCTTCAGTCGTCTGAAGGCGGAGCGCGATGCATTGCGACGAGCCATCAAGACCGGAATGATCTGGGACGATGAGGCTGGTTCGTAACGAACTCGGCCCGCATGCGTTCTATTTCGGATCGAATGTTGCATTTTTGCCGACGGGCCGGCGGGGTCCTGACGGCGCGGAGAATTGAACTGAATGACTGATACGCAGGAACCGCCTGAGTCCACATCCACCGACGGGCCTTTGCTTGATCTGACGGATGCCGGCGTCAAGAAGTTCATCAAACAGGCCAAGGCGCGTGGCTATGTGACGATGGAGGAGCTGAACAAGGTCCTGCCGTCCGAGGAAGTCACGCCGGACGCGATCGAAGATACGCTCGCGATGCTGTCCGAGATGGGCGTCAACGTCGTCGAGGCGGAAGAAGACGCGGCCGAAACGACGGGCGGGGAGGTCGCCGAGCGCGCCGAGACTTCGGTCACCGAAGGCGATGCCAAGCCGACCTACGACCGTACTGATGACCCCGTGCGGATGTATCTGCGCGAGATGGGCTCGGTCGAGCTGCTGTCGCGCGAGGGCGAGATCGCCATCGCCAAGCGGATCGAGGCCGGCCGCGACGCCATGATCTCGGGCCTGTGCGAGAGCGCCCTGACGTTCGAGGCCATCATGGTCTGGCGCGACGAGCTGGCCAACAACCGCATCCTGCTGCGCGAGGTCATCGACCTGGACGCCACCTATGGCGTGCTCAACCCCTCGTCCCTGCCGCACAACCAGCCCCAGCCCCCGATCCCGGGCCAGCCGGTCCCGCCGAAGCCCGAGCTGGAACCAGGCTCGGACGCCGCTGCCGAGGCCGAGAAGGCCGAGCAGGACGAGGAGGACGAAGATTTCGACGACGGCGGCGGGATGTCGATCTCGGCGCTGGAGGCGGAGCTGCGCGACGGCGTCATGGAGACCCTGGACGCCATCGCCTCGGACTTCGACGCCTTCCGCAAACTGCAGGAGAAGCTGGTCGACACCCGGCTCAAGGGCGAGGACCTCAGCGTCAAGGACCGCAAGGCCTATGACACCTTGTCGGCGGCGATCTCGGGCCGGCTCAAGACGCTGAAGCTGAACAACAACCGCATCGAGGCCCTGGTCGAGCAGCTCTATGCGATCAACAAGCGGCTGATCGGTCTGGAAGGCCGGCTGCTGCGCCTGGCCGACAGCTACGGCATCTCGCGCCCCGAATTCCTCAAGTCCTATTTCACCCGCGAACTCGACCCCAACTGGTCGGAAACGGTCAAGGCGATGGGTGTTCGCTGGACCAAGTTCAGCGACGACCAGTCGACCCAGATCGCCACCATCCGGGGCGACGTCGCCGCCGTGGCGACCGAGGCCGGCCTGCCGATCGACGACTATCGCCGCATCGTCCAGACGGTCCAGAAGGGCGAGCGCGAGGCCCGTCAGGCCAAGAAGGAAATGGTCGAGGCCAACCTGCGCCTGGTCATCTCCATCGCCAAGAAATACACCAACCGCGGCCTGCAGTTCCTGGACCTGATCCAGGAGGGCAACATCGGCCTGATGAAGGCGGTCGACAAGTTCGAG
>NZ_NCEQ01000022.1 GCF_002280785.1 Brevundimonas subvibrioides | reverse complement strand
GGCGACGGCGCCTTCTACGCGCCCAAGCTGGACTTCATCGTCAAGGACGCCATCGGCCGCGAATGGACCTGCGGCACGATCCAGCTGGACTATGTCCTGCCGGAACGGCTCGATGCCACCTACATCGCCGAGGACGGCCAGAAACACCGGCCGGTCATGCTGCACCGGGCGATCCTGGGCTCGTTCGAGCGCTTCATCGGCATCATGATCGAGAACTACGCCGGAGCCTTCCCCCTGTGGCTCGCACCGGTGCAGGCGGTGGTCGCGACCATCACCTCGGACGCCGACGGCTATGCGGAAGACGTCGCCGCGAAGTTCAAGGCGGCGGGCCTGCGGGTCGAAACTGATCTGCGCAACGAGAAGGTCGGCTACAAGGTGCGCGAGCACTCGGTCGGCAAGGTGCCGGTCATCGCCGTGGTCGGGCGGCAAGAGGCGGAAGAAGGCAAGGTCGCCATCCGCCGTCTTGGGTCGCAGGCGCAGACGGTCGTCTCGGTCGAGGAGGCCATCCGCATCCTGACCGACGAAGCCACGCCGCCGGATCTGAAGCGGCTCAAGGCCTAGAGGCGGCTCGCGCGCACAGGAACGAGGGCGGTCCTTCCACGCGTGCGGGTGAACGGCTTCACGGCCTCTGGCCGTCGATATTGCCCGGCGGGGAATAGCGGCAGGCCAGCACCGCCCGGTCGCCCCGGCTTGCGACCGCGCAGCCGACGTGGGTCGTGCCGCGCCAGATCAGCTGGGTGTAGTGGCCGACCGCGATCCAGTCGCCGGTGCGGCTGACGTCCGGAAAGACGCCGGGGCGATAGTCCCGCCGCTCCGTGATCCAGTCGCCGACCATGTTTTCGGGCGTGAAGACCCGGTCGCCCCAGCCCATCCACAGGTTTTCGCCGTGGCCGTGCGGGCGCGGATCGTGGGCGAAACGGCCGCTGTCGATCAGTTCGACGGCCCAGTCGCGCGCCTCGGCCTCCAGGATGTCGCTCCAGACCAGCGGCTGGCTGTTGGCTTGCGCGCGCTCGCGGTTGTGGGCCGCCAGGAGGCGCGCCTCGACCTCGTCGGACGGCCGGGCGTCGTCGGCGGGCGCGATGGGCTGCAGGGTCCGGGCCTGTTCCGAGGCCGGTTCGATCCAGACCCGTTCCTCCGCCGGACCGGACTGGGCGCAGGCGTTCATGGCCGGGGCAAGGAGGGCGACGATTGCAGCGAGAAGGGATCGGGTGTTCATCGGGGATGAAATCCCCCGCGATGGGGGCTGTTCCAAGGCGAGATAACTCTTATCTTGACGTTGACGTAAACGTCGGCTTTAGACGCTTCACCTTCCAATCCGTCCTCAATGGAGACTGACCCCATGACCGAGGCCTATATCTACGACGCCGTGCGGACTCCGCGCGGCAAGGGCAAGAAGGACGGATCCCTGCACGAGATCACCGGGCTGAGCCTGGCGACCCAGGTGCTGGAAGCGCTGCGCGACCGCAACGGGCTGGACACCTCGAAGGTCGACGACGTCATCCTGGGGTGCGTCACTCCGGTCGGAGAGCTGGGCGCGGACATCGCCCGCACCGCCGTGCTGTCGGCGGGCTGGGCCCAGAGCGTGGCCGGCGTCCAGGTCAACCGCTTCTGCGCCTCGGGTCTGGAAGCCGTGAACATGGCGGCCGCCAAGGTGAAATCCGGCGAGGCCGATTTCGCGGTCGGCGGCGGCGTTGAGGCCATGAGCCGGGTGCCGATGGGCTCGGACGGCGGCGCCTGGCCGGTCGACCCCTCCTCGGCCTTCCCGACCTATTTCGTGCCCCAGGGCGTCTCGGCCGACATGATCGCGTCGAAATACGGCTTCAGCCGCGACGACGTGGACGCCTATTCCGTAGAGAGCCACAAACGCGCCGCCGCCGCCTGGGCCGACGGTCGCTTCTCGAAATCGGTCGTCCCGGTCAGGAACCAGCTCGGCCTGGTCCAGCTGGACCGCGACGAGACCATCCGTCCGAACACGGACATGCAGTCGCTGGGCGGTCTGAACCCCTCCTTCGCCATGATGGGCGAGATGGCCTTCGACGCCGTGATCAGCCAGCGCTACCCCGAGGTCGAGCGGGTCAACCACGTCCATACGCCCGGCAACTCCTCGGGCATCGTCGACGGCTCGGCCGGGGTGCTGATCGGCACGCTGGAAGCCGGCAAGGCGATGGGCCTCAAGCCCCGCGCCCGCATCGTCGGCGCCGCCTCGATCGGCTCCGAACCCTCGATCATGCTGACCGGCCCCGAGTTCGTGACGAAGAAGCTGCTCGGCAAGCTGGGCATGACGGTCGCCGACATCGACGTGTGGGAGCTGAACGAGGCCTTCGCCGCGGTGGTCCTGCGCTACATGCAGGCGCTCGACATCCCGCATGACAAGATGAACGTGAACGGCGGCGGCATTTCCATGGGCCACCCGCTCGGCGCCACCGGCGCCATGATCACCGGCATCGCGCTCGACGAGCTGGAGCGCTCCGACAAGTCGACCGCCCTGATCACCCTGTGCATCGGCGGCGGCATGGGCACCGCGACTGTGATCGAGCGGGTCTGATTTCACAATGCTCCCCCGTCGGGGGAGCTGTCAGCGAAGCTGACTGAGGGGGCCGGCCCCGAACGCCGGCGTCTGCGGTGGGCCCCCTCCACCGCTTCGCGGTCCCCCTCCCCCGATGGGGGAGGATTTGAGGAAGACGAGCATGGAAAACTTCAAGATCGACGTCGACGCCGACGGCATCGCCCTGGTCACCTTCGACGTGCCGGGCCGTTCGATGAACACCCTGACCTCCAGCGTGATGGATGAGCTGCCTGAGCTGGTCGAACGCATCAAGACCGACGACGCCATCAAGGGCGCGGTCATCACCTCCGGCAAGGCCTCGGGCTTCTGCGCCGGCGCCGACCTCGGCGACATGGCCGGTGGATCGCTGACCGGCGGCGGGGACCTTCAGACCGCGTTCGACGCAGGCTGGAAACTGAACGGTGCGCTGCGCGCGCTGGAGACCTGCGGCAAGCCGGTCGCCGCCGCGATCAACGGCCTCGCCCTCGGCGGCGGTCTCGAACTGACCCTGGCCTGCCACTACCGCGTGGTCGGTGACGATTCGAAGACCCAGCTCGGCCTGCCCGAGATCAAGGTCGGCCTGTTCCCCGGCGGTGGCGGGACCCAGCGCCTGCCGCGCATGATCGGCGTGCAGGCGGCGATGACGGCGATGAGCGCCGGCTCCTCGTGGCGTCCGAACGACGCCAGGGGCGCGGGCGTGGTGCACGAGGTCGTGGCCAAGGGTTCGGAAGTCGAGGCCGCGAAGGCCTGGATCAAGGGTGGCGGCAAGGCCGTGCAGCCGTGGGACGACACGTCGTTCAAACAACCCGGCGGCGGCCCCTACCACCCGGCCGGCATCCAGAACTTCCTGGTCGGCAATGCGATGATCCGCAAGCAGTCCTACGGCAACTATCCGGCCGTCATCAACCTGATGAAGGCCGTCTATGAGGGCATCCAGGTGCCGATGGACGCGGCCCTGCGGATCGAGACCCGCTACTTCATCAAGACCCTGATGACCCCCCAGGCCCAGGGCATGATCCGGTCGCTGTTCCTGTCCAAGCAGGAACTGGACAAGGGCGCGGTGCGTCCGGCCGGCATCCCCGCATCCGACGCGAAGAAGGTCACGGTCATCGGCGCCGGCATGATGGGCGCGGGCATCGCCTATGTGCAGGCGCTCGCCGGCATCCAGACCATTCTGATCGACCGGACCCAGGAAGACGCCGACAAGGGCAAGGCCCACGTCGAGGAGCTTCTGAAGAAGCGGCTGTCGCGCGGCCAGCTGACCCAGGACAAGTACGACGCCCTGCTCGGCTCCGTGATCGCCACCACCGACTATGAGCAGATCAAGGGCTCGGACCTGGTCATCGAGGCCGTGTTCGAGAACCGCGAGATCAAGGCCGATGTCACCAAACGCGCCGAGGCCCAGCTTGAAGCCGGAGCCGTGTTCGGATCCAACACCTCGACCCTGCCGATCACCGGCCTGGCCGAGGCGAGCGTGCGTCCCGAGGACTTCATCGGCATCCACTTCTTCTCGCCGGTCGACAAGATGATGCTGGTCGAGATCATCCTCGGCGAGAAGACGGGTCAGGCCGCGATCGCCAGGACGCTCGACTACGTGATGAAGATCAAGAAGACCCCGATCATCGTTAATGACGGCCGCGGCTTCTACACCTCGCGCTGCTTCGGCACCTATGTGGCGGAAGGGTTGGCCATGCTGGAGGAAGGCTATGCGCCTGCCCTGATCGACAACATCGGTCGCATGACCGGGATGCCGCGCGGCCCTCTGGAAATGCACGACGACGTCGCGCTCGATCTGTCGATGAAGGTGTCGAAACAGACCGCCCTCGACCTCGGCGACAAATATGTGCCGCTGGCGGGCGCCGAGATCATCCGCACCATGGTCGAGGACCTCGGCCGCTACGGCCGCAAGAACGGCAAGGGCTTCTACGACTACGACGTGAAGCCCAAGAAACTCTGGTCGGGCCTGGCGGAACTGGCGCCGGTCAGGATCAACGATTCGACGCCGGAACTGGTCGAGGATCAGAAGCAGCGCCTGCTCTATCGCCAGGCGGTGGAAGTGGCGCGTTGCTGGGAAGAGGGCGTCATCGACGACCCGCGCGAGGCCGATGTCGGCGCCATCCTGGCCTGGGGCTTCGCGCCCTGGACCGGCGGCCCGATCACCTACATCGACCAGATCGGGCTGAAGGCCTTCGTGGCCCAGGCCGACGACTACGCCGCCCGCTACGGCGACCGCTTCAAGGTCCCGCAACTGCTGCGCGACATGGCCGCCAAGGACGAGACCTTCTACGGTCGGTTCACGGGCGCCAGGGCCGCAGCCTGATCGCTCCCGGAACCTGAAAAGACAACGGCCCCGGGATCGCTCCCGGGGCCGTTTCTTTGGGCGATCCGTGAACGGATCAGCCGCCGGTGAACTCGTAGGTCGTACCGTTGATCTCGCACATGTCGACGCGCTCGGCATAGGCCGACCCGTCATCGAAGCTGTAGGCGAAGTCGTACATGCAGTCTTCCAGTTCGTCGTCGACGGTCACCTCGACCGTGTCGCCGGGCTCGACCACGACGTCGAGGATGTTGTCGCTCCACTCGTCCGAGGACGACTGGCCATAGAGGATGGCGTCGATGGTGTGCTCGCTGTTGTTCACGATCGAGAACGACACAGCGCCCGTCTGGGCGACGGCCGGGACGGCGATCGCGGCGGCGGCGGCGACAATCATAAGCAGGCTACGCATGGTGGAAACTTCCCCGGCCGACGGCATGTCGGCGTAATGGGGATTTCTGTATCCGAACAACGGTCAGCCGAAAAGCTTGGCCGTATGCGGCGTCATTTCTCGTCAGCGCCGGTCCGGCTTCTTCAGATAATGTCCAGCGGCTGTGCGGTCGAGGGCGGCGGGAAGGCGCGGTCGAGGGCCTCGATGTCCTCGTGGTCCAGTTCGATCTCCAGCGCCGCGGCATTGGCCTCGACATGGGCCACGGTCGAGGCCTTGGGGATGGCGATGACGCCCTCCTGACGCAGGACCGCCGCCAGCGCGATCTGGGCCGGAGTCGCGTCGTGTCGGTCGGCCACGGCCTGCAGCGCCGGATGAGTCAGCAGATCGCCGCGCCCGAGGGGCGAATAGGCCATCACCGGCATCAGCCGCTCCTGCGACCAGGGCAGCAGGTCGAACTCGATCCCGCGCGAGCCGAGATTGTACAGCAACTGGTTTGTGGCGCAGCGCTCCCCGCCGTCGACCTCGTCCAGCCGGTTCATGGTGCGGATGTCGAGGTTGGACACGCCCCAGCGGGCGATCATCCCCTCGTCGATCAGTTCCTCGAACCCGGCGACGATCTCCTCCAGCGGGTGACGGCTCTCCCAGTGCAGCAGATAGAGGTCGAGCCGGTCGACGCCGAGCCGTTCCAGCGACTTCTCGCAATGGAGCATCATGGTCATCTCGCCGGCGTTCTCGGGCCGGATCTTGGAGACCAGGAAGACCTCGTCCCGGCGATCCTTGATGACCTCGCCGACCAGCCGTTCGGACCGGCCGTCGCCATAGATTTCTGCCGTGTCGATCAGGGTCAGCCCCAGGTCGATGCCGCGAGACAGGGCGGCCTGTTCGGCGTCGCGGGTCCTGGGATCGTCGCCGATCATCCAGGTCCCTTGGCCCAGGGCCGGAACGATCGTACCGTCGGAGAAGCTGGTCATGCGGGTCATGGCGACATCAATGCACGACGTCGCGTTCGGCTTCAAAGGCCTCGTCGGAGAACCCGCCCCATGCAGACCCGCATCGTCCAGACCGACGGCCTCAGGCAACAGATTCTGGAGGCCGGCGAAGGCTCTCTCGTGCTGCTGATCCACGGCTTCCCCGAACTGGGCATCAGCTGGCGGGCGCAGGTTCAGGCCCTCGCCGAGGCGGGCTACCACGCAGTGGCGCCGGACATGCGAGGCTATGGCGGCACCGACAAGCCGGAGCGGGTCGAGGACTATTCGATCCTCAATCTGGTCGGCGACATGGTCGATCTGGTCCGGGCCCTGGGGGCGGAGACCTGCACCGTCGTCGGCCACGACTGGGGCGCGCCGGTCGCCTGGCACTGCGCCCTGATGCGGCCGGATATGTTCACCGCCGTCGCCGGACTGTCCGTGCCGTTCCAGCCGCGCCGTCCGAACGGGCCGCCGACCGCCGCCATGTCCGCCCTGGCCAAACGCGCCGGTCTCGGCGAGCTCTACATGGTCCAGTTCCAGGACCCCGATCATCACACCATCTTCGAAGCCGATGTGGCGGGAGGCCTCCGCAAGGGGTTCTATTCCTACGACGGGTCGACCCCGTCCGATCGCCAGTCGACCGGCTTCATCGCTCCGGGGGAAAACTTCCTCTCCGAGGCGCCCGAGGACGCGACCCTGCCGCCGTGGATGAGCGAGGCGCACCACGCGGAATATGTCGCGGCCTTCACCGCCGGCGGCTTCAGGGGGCCGATGGACTGGTATCGGAACATCGACCGCAACTGGGGCCTGACCGCCTTCCTGCAAGGCAAGAAGATCCGCCAGCCGTCGATGTTCCTGGTCGGCGAGCGCGATCCGGTCCGCCACTATGCGGGTCAGCACGAGGCGGGGCTGAAGGACTGGCTCACCGACCTGCGATCCCGGACCGTGCTGGCCGGCGCCGGCCACTGGCTGCAGCAGGAGCGGCCGGATGAGGTCAATGCGGCGCTGCTGGGGTTCCTCCGTCGCCTGACCGAATGACCGGGTACGTAAGGGGGAGCTTAGGGGAATGTTACAGCGTCGACGCCAGGCGGCAACCGGTGTCCTGTTTCGCTCCCGCACCGGCGAGCCTGATTGAACGAACGCCCGAGGCGGCCCGATCCGATGAAGAAATCCGCCGACGCTCTGCAGATCCGGACATGGGCCGGTCAGACGATGGACGCGTTGAGCCTCGCTGCACTGGTCACCCTGATATGTCTGGTCAGTCTGCTGGTCGTTCGGGCCTGGGCCGATCCGGCCATGGCGGAGTCCTTGCCGGCGATCGAGGCCGGCCTGATCGTTTCGAGCATCCTGTTGCTGCGGCAGTGGACAAAGGCGCGCAGCGCGGAGCGGGCCGGACGCGCCAGCACGGCCTATCGCCAGCAGCTGGATTCCGTGACGCAGCTGCTGAATGCCGAGGGTTTCGCCGAAGCGCTCGGCCGCCCTGCCTGCGACGGCGCGGCTGCAGACTCCGAGATGGCGTTGCTGTGCATCAGTCTGGATCGCCTGAGAGACATCTATGATCGACTGGGCGAAGCCTGCGGCGACGAGGTGTTGCGCGAACTCTCCGGGCGACTGGTCACGGCTTTTGGGGACGACAGCGTCGTCGGACGGATCGGCGAGGATATGCTGGCCGTGTTTCATCCGGCCTCCAGCGGCATCAAGCTGGCCCTGGTCGGCAGCCAGATCAACATGCTGATGGACATGCCGGTGGCTACGCCGGTGGGAGACGTCGTGGTGCCCTCGACAATCGGGGTGAACTTCGTCCGGCGCCCTCTGGGATCGCCGCGCGACGCCATGCGTCAGGCCCGTCTGGCCAATGCTGCGGCCCGTTCGGCGGGATCGCCGGTGGCCTTCTTCGACTCCTCGCTGGATCACGCCCAACGCCTGCAGCTGGATCTGGAGGTCGAGTTTCGCCAGGCCCTGCAGGCGGGCGAGTTGCGTATGGTCTATCAGCCCCAGATCGACGAGACCGGCGCGACCATCGGCGTGGAAGCCCTTATGCGCTGGCCACACCCGACCCGGGGCCATATCTCACCCGGCGTGTTCGTCCCCATGGCCGAGGCGGCGGGACTGGGGGAAGCTCTGGGTCGCTATGCGATGGAGCAGTCCTTCATCGATTCCCGCGTATGGCCGGGCCTGAAGATCGCCATCAACGTGTCTCCGATCCAGCTGCGTTCGCCGATCTTCCTCACCACGGTGAACGCCCTGCTCGCCCAGCACGGGGTCAAGCCGAGCGGATTCGAACTCGAGATCACCGAAGGCAGTCTGCTCCAGTCCGATCCGGTCGTTCTGGACAATCTGGAGCAACTGCGGCGCCTGGGATTTCAGATCGCGCTCGACGACTTCGGCACAGGCTATTCCAGCCTCAGCTACCTGAACCGCTTTCCGATCGACAAGATCAAGATCGACCGAGCGTTCGTCACGCCCCTGGGTGAGCGGTCAGACGCAGCCTCGATCATCCGCGCCATCAGCGACATGTCCAACGCCATCGGGGTCAAGCTGCTGGCCGAGGGCGTCGAGACCCAACCCCAGCTGGACATCCTGCGGGCCGAGGGCTGCAATCAGGCTCAGGGCTATCTGATCGGCCGGCCGATGCAGCCGGGTCAGATCACCGACCTGATCAACGCTCCCCCGAGCGACATCCACAGCGCCCGGTCGCACGCGGCCTGACGAGGACTTGCCTCCCCCGGCCCCGGGCTGGTCTAGTTCCCCGACGCGTAGAGGGGCGGCATGATGATCGAGGCACTGGCGACAGCAACGGCCCAGGCGGAGGCGGAGACCGCTGATCTGGTCGGTCGCTGGGAGGGTGCGCTGAACGTCGGCGGGACCTCCCTGCCCCTCGTGATCCGC
Source organism: Brevundimonas subvibrioides (assembly GCF_002280785.1). Taxonomy (GTDB): domain Bacteria; phylum Pseudomonadota; class Alphaproteobacteria; order Caulobacterales; family Caulobacteraceae; genus Brevundimonas; species Brevundimonas subvibrioides_B. Next base: position 22,712 of record NZ_NCEQ01000022.1, on the reverse strand, counting down.
GTCGAGGCGGACGGACAGGTCTTCATGGACAGCCCGGCGCAGAATGCGCGCGGCATTCCAGTCACCGAATTGAGCGAAACGGGCGGCGTCGTGCGCTTCACCGTCCCCGTCGCTCACGGACGGTTCGAGGGCGCAAGATCGGCGGACAGCCAGACATGGACCGGCGCCTGGTCGCAAGGCACGGCGTCCCTGCCGCTCATCCTGACGCGGGCGGCGACGGGAGCAGAGCCTGCGGGTCCGGCGCGGCCACAGACGCCGGCGCCGCCGTTTCCCTATGCCGCCGAAGACGTGACCTTCCCGAATGCCGGGGCGGGCATCACCCTCGCAGGGACCCTGACCCTGCCCGCCGGCGTGGGGCCGTTCCCGGCGGTCGTCCTGCTGACCGGATCGGGCGCCCAGGACCGGGACGAGACCATCTTCGACCACAAGCCTTTCGCCGTCTGGGCCGACGCCCTGACCCGGCGCGGGATCGCCGTGCTGCGCTACGATGATCGAGGCGTGGGCGGATCGGGCGGCGGGACGGCCGAAGACACCTCCGCGGATTTCGCCGCCGACGCAGCGGCTGCCATCGCCTTCCTGCGGACGCGGCCCGAGATCGATCCCGCGCGCATCGGCCTGATGGGTCACAGCGAAGGCGGCATGACCGCGCCCCTGGCCGTCTCGCAGGGTGCGCCCGCCGCCTTCGTCGTCATGATCACGGGGCAGGCCGTCTCCGGGGCGGACATCATCACCGAACAGGCCGCCCGTCTGGCCCAGGCCGCCGGCGCCTCGCCCGATCAGGTCGCCGAGATCCGTCGGACCCAGGGCCAGATCATGGCGGCCGTTGTCCGCAACAAGGACGATGGCGCCGCAGTCGCCCGCGATGCCGAGGCCGTGCTCATCGCCGCCGGACAGTCGGCGGAACAGGCGCACGCCGGCGTCCGCCCTCTGAGTTCGCCCTGGTACCGCTGGTTCGCCTCCCACGATCCCGCACCGGCGTTGGCCGGCCTGCATGTGCCGCTTCTGGCGATCTATGGCGGCAAGGATCTGCAAGTCCCGGCCGACCAGAACGCCGAGGCCCTGGCCCGAATCCAGCCCGACGCCGAGATCGTCGTCCTGCCCGGCCTGAACCATCTGATGCAGCACGCGACGACCGGCCTGCCGGGCGAATATGCGACTCTTACCGAGACCCTGGCGCCTGAGGCGATTTCGACCGTGACGGACTGGATGGTTCGCGTGAGCGGCGCCCGACCCTAGACCGGGTGCGTCGGTTCCGGCTTGATCGGCTCGGAGCGGGTCGTCACGGCGGAATCCTCCGGCAACGGAATGAACTCCAGATCGTCCTCGTCAGGCAGTTTCATCCGGCCCTGTTTCCAGTCTTCCTTCGCCTGGTCCAGCCGCGCCTGGGAGGACGACACGAAATTCCACCAGATCAGACGCTGCCCGACCGGCTCGCCGCCCAGGGCCATGACGGTCGCCTGGGTCAGAGACTTCACCGTCGGCTCGGCATTGGGCTCCAGCACGATCATCTGGCCCTCGTGGAAGGTGCGGTCGCCGACCTCGATCGATCCCTTGGCGACATAGAGCGCCCGCTCGGACATGCCGCCCGAACCCTTGCCCGGAGGCGGGGCGGTGCGCACGCCTTCCTGCATCTCCCAATGCACATAGAAGAGCGGCGACGAGGTCTTCACATTGGCGCTGGCGCCGTAGGCTTCGCCCGCCACCAGACGGGCGAACAGGCCGCCGTTCTCATAGGCCGGCAGAGCGTCCTCGCCGTAGTGCTGGAACGACGGATCGACCTCTTCCGCCTCGTCCGGCAGGGCGATCCAGGCCTGCATCCCGTTCATCGGGCCGCCCTGCGCCTTCTTCAGCGGGTCCGTGCGCTCGGAGTGGGTGATGCCCTTGCCCGCGGTCATCCAGTTGACCTCGCCCGGCCGGATCGCCTGGGTGTAGCCGAGGCTGTCGCGGTGCATGATCTCGCCCTCGAACAGATAGGTCAGGGTCGACAGGCCGATGTGCGGGTGCGGGCGGACGTTGATCGCATCCGCACCCGGCGCGAACTCGGCCGGTCCCATGTGATCGAGGAAGATGAAGGGCCCGACCATCCGGCGCGAATGGAAGGGCAGGATGCGCCCGACCTCGAACCCGCCGAGGTCCTTCTTGCGGGCGTCGATCACCATCTCGATCATGGGCGGGCTCCTCTATCTGTAACCGGGCCTATTGCACGTGAGGCGTGATGATGCCCAGCGGCAGGGTCGTCACATTCTTGACGCCGCGGGTGACGATATGGCTCTCGCAGTCCGAAACGATGCCGAGGGTCAGCAGCTTGTCGCGCAGGAATTTGTCGAAGGCGTGCATGTCGGAGGTGATGATCCGCAGCACATAGTCCTCGCGCCCGGTGATGGTGGCGCACTGGACCACCTCGGGCCAGTTGGCGACGGCGCCCTCGAAGGCGTCCAGGTTCTCACGCGAGGGCAAGCTCAACTTGACGATGGCATAGACCTCGAAGTCCAGACCCAGCAGGGCGGCGTCCAGAAGGGTCACCCGCTTGCGGATCAGGCCGGAATCTTCCAGTCTCTTGATCCGGCGCCAGCACGGCGAGGCCGACAGTCCCACCCTCTCGGCCACTTCCGCGACCGACAATCCTGCATCCTGCTGCAGGATGTCCAGAATTCGAGCGTCGATGGGATCCAGTTCGTCCGCCAATGCGTTTCTCCATTTGTCGTTATGGCGCAATAAAATACCCTAAAACTGCTTGACGCAAGGCTAAAATAGGCGAGCCTTGATTTCGCGCTCATGCTATCCAGCCGCCAAGAAGTGCGGTCGGATCAACCGAACGGCAGGATGGAATGACCAGGAACACCAAGCCGCTTTCGCTGCGCGTGCCGGAGCCCTCGGGCCGTCCGGGCGACGCCCCGGATTTCAGCCACCTGAAACTCGACGCCGCCGGTAGTGTGGACCGCCCGCCGGTCGACGCCCGCCCGGTGCAGATGCTGGACCTGGCCTTCCGCCTGATCCGGGTGCTGGACGACGAAGGCAACGCCATCGGGCCGTGGAACCCGCGCCTCGACGCGGAGACCCTGAAGAAGGGGGGCAAGACCAGCTTCTATATGAAGTGCACCGGCGAAGAGGCCATCGCGGTCGCCCAGGGCATGATCCTGAGCCGCGAGGACATGGGCTTCCCCACCTATCGCCAGCAGGGCCTGCTGATCGCGCGCGGCTATCCGCTCGTCGACATGATGAACCAGATCTACTCAAATGCGGCGGATCCCATCAAGGGCCGCCAGCTGCCGATCATGTATTCGGCCAAGGACTTCGGCTTCTTCACCATCTCGGGCAACCTCGGCACCCAGGTGCCCCAGGCCGTCGGCTGGGCCATGGCCAGCGCCTACAAGGGCGACGACAAGATCGCCATCACCTGGATCGGCGACGGCGCCACGGCCGAGGGCGACTTCCACAACGCCCTGACCTTCGCCAGCGTCTACCGCGCCCCGGTGATCCTCAACATCGTCAACAACCAATGGGCCATCTCGTCCTTCCAGGGCATAGCCGGAGGGCTTGAGACCACCTTCGCCTCCAAGGCCATCGGCTACGGCCTTCCGGCCCTGCGCGTCGACGGCAATGACTTCCTGGCCGTCTGGGCCGCGACCCAGTGGGCCGAGGAGCGCGCCCGTTCCAATCAGGGCGCGACAGTCATCGAGCTGTTCACCTATCGTGGCGCGCCCCACTCGACCTCGGACGACCCGAGCCGTTATCGGCCCGGCGACGAGCACGAGAAATGGCCCCTGGGCGATCCGGTCGCGCGCCTGAAACAGCATCTGATCGCGCTCGGCGAATGGTCTGACGAAGCCCAGGCCGAGGCGGAGGCCGAGGCCGTCGCCCAGGTCCGCGCCGCCGGCAAGGAGTCCGAGGCTATCGGCACGCTCGGCCAGTCGCGCCCCAGCGTGAAGACGATGTTCGAAGAGGTCTATGCGACCGAGGACTGGCGCCTGGTCGAACAGCGACGTGAGGTCGGAGTATGATCACCTCCCTTTTCCGTGCATCCCCGCGGAGGCGGGGACCCAGTGCTTTGGGCGATGGACTTCATCCATCCCACGCTGCCCATCATCCCGCGCGCCATGCCTCACTCAAGAACTGGGTCCCCGCCTTCGCGGGGATGAGCGGTGATTTTCAATGACCGAAAAGACCTTCACCGACGCCGACCGGCACGACGGCATCGCCCCCGACATGGCCGATCAGACGGAGGCCCCCGCCTCGGTCGCATCCGAGGCGGCCGCCGTCGCGCCGATGAACATGATCCAGGCGCTGAACTCGGCCCTGCATGTGAAGATGGCCGAGGATCCCAACGTGCTGTCGTTCGGCGAGGACGCCGGCTATTTCGGCGGCGTCTTCCGCGTCACCGACCAGCTGCAGCAGAAGCACGGCCTGACCCGCAGCTTCGACACGCCGATCTCGGAGTGCGGCCTTGTCGCCGCCGCCATCGGCATGGGGGCCTACGGCCTGCGTCCGGTCGTGGAGATCCAGTTCGCCGACTACATCTACCCGGCCTACGACCAGATTGTCAGCGAAGCGGCCAAGATGCGCTATCGCTCGGGCGGCCAGTTCACCTCGCCGATCGTGGTCCGTTCACCCTACGGCGGCGGCATCTTCGGCGGCCAGACCCACAGCCAGTCGCCGGAAGCCCTGTTCACCCATATCGCCGGCCTCAAGGTCGTCATCCCGTCCAACCCCTATGACGCCAAGGGCCTGCTGACCGCAGCCATCGAGGACGACGACCCGGTCATCTTCTTCGAGCCCAAACGGCTCTACAACGGCCCCTTCGACGGCTGGCACCAGAAGCCGGTCTCGCCGTGGAAGACCCAGGATCTGGCCCAGGTCCCGACCGGCAAATATGTCGAGCCCATCGGCAAGGCGCGGATCATGCGCGAGGGCAATGACGTCACCATCCTGTGCTACGGCACCATGGTCTGGGTGTCGCTGGCCGGCGCGGAACACGCGGGCGTGGACGCCGAAGTCATCGACCTGCGCTCGCTCGTGCCGCTCGATATCGAGACCATCGAAGCCTCGGTAAAGAAGACCGGCCGCTGCGTCATCGTACACGAGGCGCCGAAAACCTCCGGGTACGGAGGAGAGCTGTCCGCCCTGGTCCAGGAGCGCTGCTTCTATCACCTGGAAGCCCCCGTCACCCGCGTCTGCGGCTGGGACACCCCCTATCCGCACGCCTTCGAGTGGGAATATTTCCCCGGGCCGGAACGGGTCGCCACCGCGCTGAAAGCCGTCATGACCGGAGGGTCGCGCTGATGGGCCGCTACGTCTTCAAACTGCCCGACGTGGGCGAAGGCACCGCCGAGGCCGAACTGGTCGGCTGGCACGTCGCCATCGGCGATGTCGTCGCCGAGGACCAGCTGCTCGCCGACATCATGACCGACAAGGCCACCGTCGAACTGACCAGCCCGGTCTCCGGCGTCGTCACCGCCCTGCACGGCGAACCCGGCGCCATGTCGCCCGTCGGCGCCCCCCTGGTCGAGTTCGAGGTCGAGGGCGCGGGCAATGCGGACGAACAGAACCCCTCCGTCTCCTCGCAAGCGCTCGGATCCACCTCCCCATCCGCAAGCGCGGACGGGGAGGAGACCGACGCCGAAACGTCTCCTCCCCATTCGCAGAATGGGGAGGTGGCACGGAGCGACAGCGGAGTGACGGAGGGGCTCTTGGCCGCCGCCGCCGCCGCCGGAAACTACGTCTTCAAGCTCCCAGACGTCGGCGAAGGCACCGCCGAGGCCGAGCTGGTCGCCTGGCATGTCGCGGTCGGCGACACCGTCGCCGAGGACCAGATCCTCGCCGAGATCATGACCGACAAGGCCACCGTCGAACTGACCTCGCCGGTCTCCGGTGTCGTCACGGCCCTGCACGGCGAAGTCGGCAAGGCCTCTCCGGTCGGCGGCGCCCTGGTCAGCTTCAACGTCGAGGGCGCCGGCAGTGTCGCGACTGCTCCGAAGGCCGCATCCGCCCCGGCCCCCTCCACCGCTTCGCGGTCCCCCTCCCCCGACGGGGGAGGATCGCGCCCCGCCGTCCCTGCCAAATCTCCCCCCGTTGGGGGCAGTACCCGCGAAGCGGGGGAGGGGGGCAAGTCCCCATCCGTCCCCCGTCTGGCCCAGACGCCGGGCGTCCGCCCCCTGGCCTCGCCCGCTGTGCGCAAGCGCGCCCGTGAACTGGGTCTGGACCTGCAGTTCGTGCCAGGCTCCGGCCCGGCCGGGCGTATCGAACACGGCGACCTCGACGCCTTCATCGCCGGCGGCGCACGCGTTCCGTCCGAGCACGGATCATCGACGTCCGCCTCGACCTATGCGAAGGCCGAGGGGACCACGGAGGTCCGCATCATCGGCCTGCGCCGCAAGATCGCGGAGAAGATGGCCGAGAGCGTCCGGCGCATTCCCCACATCACCTATGTGGAGGAGATCGACGTCACGGCGCTGGAGGAGCTGCGGGCCCATCTGAACGCCCAGGCGAAACAGACGGGCAAGGCCAAGCTCAACGTCCTGCCCTTCATCGCCCGCGCCATCGTCGTGGCCCTGCGCGACCAGCCGACGATCAACAGCCATTACGATGACGAGGCCGGCGTCCTGACCACCCACGCCGCTGTTCATCTGGGCATCGCCGCCCAGACCCAGAACGGCCTGATGGTCCCGGTCGTCCGCCACGCGGAAGCACTCGATCCGTATGCGACGGCCGCCGAAATCGCCCGCGTCTCCGGCGCGGCCAAGGACGGTTCGGCGAAGCGGGAGGAGCTCAGCGGCTCGACCATCACCATCACCTCGCTGGGCACGCTCGGCGGCGTCGTCCACACCCCGATCATCAACCACCCCGAGGTCGCCATCGTCGGCCCCAACAAGATCGAGGACCGGGTCGTGGTGCGGAACGGCCAGATGGTCGTGCGCAAGATGATGAACCTGTCGTCCAGCTTCGATCACCGCATCGTCGACGGCCACGACGCGGCCGTCTTCGTGCAGCGGATCAAGGGCCTGCTGGAGCACCCCGCGACCCTCTGGATGGGCTGAGGACGGCTGTGGCCGGATCGTCAGGCACCGTGGTTTGCGAAATGTCGCCCCATGGCGTTCATGGACCTCTGATCCGCGAGGAGAGAGCGCCATGACCCGCATCCTGACCGCCGCTGCGACCGCCGTCGCCCTGCTGGGAGCCGCCCCGGCCTGGGCCTGCCTGCCGCCCCCACCGAACACCTCCTACGACACCGCGATGGCCCGCGCCGCCTTCGTCGGTCGGGTCGTGTCGGTCGAACGGACCGATCCGGCGGACTGTCTCGCCGCCGCCCGCGCACGGGCCGCGGGCCCGTCCTTCCAGGGCGACCCCGGCGAGCGGGGCTGCGAGGCCTTCGGCTTTGCGACGCTGGAGCCCGCCTGGATCATCAAGGGCGAGGACGTCATCACCGGCCCGTTCCGCGTCGCCTGGAACCGGACGCCCTTCTGCACCATCGGCTGGACCCCGGAGGTCGGCGCCCTGGCCGTCGCCCTGGTCCCCGAGGACGCCTCCACCCTGCGCGACGGCGCGACCGCCACGGTCGACGCCGTCCAGCAGGGCGATCCCCTGTTCCGCACCATCCTCGAGCTGGTCGTAAAGATTCAGCCCTGACTTTTCCGAGTATCGACGACGCATGACCCAGACCCTGAAGACCAAAGTCCTGATCATCGGCGCGGGCACCGGCGGCTATGTCGCGGGCATCCGCTGCGGCCAGCTGGGGCTGGACACCGTCCTGGTCGACGGCGGCGACGGGCTGGGGGGCACCTGCCTGAACGTCGGCTGTATTCCGTCCAAGGCCATCATCCACGCGGCCTCAAAATTCGAGACCGTGTCGAAGGCCGCCGGCGACGGCGCCCTGGGCATCACGGCGTCGGATCCGGCCATCGATCTGTCGAAGACCGTCGCCTGGAAGGACGGGATCGTCCGTAAGCTGAACGCCGGCGTCGCGGCCCTGCTGAAGAAGTCGAAGGTGAAGGTCATCAAGGGCTGGGCGAGCTTCGCCGACGCCAAGACCTGCCACGTCGAGACCGCCGAAGGTCCGATCACGATCACGGCCGAGCACGTCATCCTGGCGACGGGGTCGGAGCCGGTCGAACTGCCCTTCCTGCCGTTCGGCGGCGACGTCATCTCGTCGACCGAGGCCCTGTCGCTGGACGCCGTGCCAGGCAAGCTGGTCGTGGTCGGCGGCGGCTATATCGGGCTGGAACTGGGCATCGCCTATCGCAAGCTTGGGGCCCAGGTCGCCATCGTCGAGATGGCCGAGCGCATCCTGCCGCTCTACGACAAGGCCCTGACCGACCCGGTCATGAAATGGCTGACCGACCACGGGGTCGAGATGCACCTCGGCGCGCGGGCCGGCGGGTTCGGGGACGGGAAACTGTCGATCACCACGAAGGAGGGCGAGCCTCTGTCGCTGGACGCCGACAAGGTGCTGGTCACCGTAGGCCGTCGTCCTCGCACCGCCGGCTGGGGTCTGGAAAACATGGGTGTCGCCATGGCCGGGCCGTTCGTGAAGACCGACGACCGCTGCGCCACCTCGATGAGGAACGTCTGGGCCGTCGGCGACCTGACCGGGGAACCCATGCTGGCCCACAAGGGCTCGGCCCAGGGCGAGGTCGTGGCCGAGATCATCGCCGGCCATGACAGGCGCTTCGACCCCGTGACCATCGCCGCCGTCTGTTTCACCGAGCCGGAGATCGTCTCGGCGGGCCTCGGGCCGCTCGATGTCGCAGGACGCGACGACGTGATCACCGCCGTCTTCCCGCTGGCCGCCATCGGCCGGGCGCTCGCCATCGAGGCCGCCGAGGACGGCGGCTTCGTGCGGGTCCTGGCGTCAAAGACCGACCACCGCCTGCTCGGCGTCCAGGCCGTCGGCCAGCACGTCGCCGAACTGTCCAACAGCTTTGCCCAGATGCTGGAGATGGGCGCCGTGCTGGAGGATGTCGCGGGGATCATCCACGTCCACCCGACTCTCGGCGAGGCCTTCCACGAGGCGAGCCTGAGGGCGCTGGGCCACGCCATCCACATCTGACCCGCGGCCCCCTCGGGGAGGCACAGACACGCCTGGAGACCCAGAGCAGGTCACGCGCTCTCGTAGTGCAAGGGTCCCCGCACGGGCAGAGGGTCAGGCCTTGACCGACGCCCCGCCCGAAACCAGCTCGGGCATCCCCGTCGGAGCGAAATCCAGAGCCTTCTCCAGCTCAGCCATCTCCTTGTCGGCCGCCTTCCAGTCGTCCCTGTCCGGCGATTTCGGGTTGGCCCGGTCGGCCTTGATCTTCTCACGCGCCTCTTTCAGCTCGCCGAGCGCCATCTTCACCTGCTGGAAGAAGCCCTGGTCGACCATGGCGGCGCCGAACACGGCTTCGGCCCGGTCCGCCGTCTCGTCGCGCCCGTCGGCGATGTCGAAGGCGGCGGCATAGGCGGCCTGGGCCCGCTTCATCTCCGCATCGACTATCGGAGCCTCGGCCCCGGCCTCCTTCGGTTCCGAAGGCAGACCCTTCAGCGCCGCATCGGCGGCCTCGCGGGCGTCCTTCGCGTCCCGGCGCATCATCGCCATCTCGCCGTCGGTCACGTTCCTGCCGCCGGCCTCGACATAGTCCTTCACCGCCGATTTCAGCGCCTTCGCCAGTTCGGCCGTCATCTTCAGCCCCGCCCTGGGGTCGATCTTGACCATCAGCATCAGGGCGTCGCGGCGCTCGCGCACGGCCTGGACCTTTTTGGCCGCCATCTCCTTCTTCATCGATTTCTGCGCGTCGCGCATGTCGGAGAGGGACGGCAGGCCGAGGCCCGGCGACGCGTCCTGAGGCGCTTTCACCGGCCTCGGCAAGGGAGTGCGCCAGAACGGCAGCGGCTGGGCCGCCGAGGTCGTCAGCGAGATCATTCTGATCTCTCCTTCTGTGTTCTCGATCATCCTGGACGACGACCGCTTTCGATCCGCTTAAGCGGCCCGCCTGTAAATCGCCGCTCTCTTGGGCTATGGGCCGCCCTCAAGACGCGCGCGATCGCGTCGCACGCGTCCGCGCCCCTACTTAGAAATCCCCGATGAAGTTTCTCGACCAGGCCAAGATCTACATTCGTTCCGGCAACGGCGGCGCGGGCTCCGTCTCGTTCCGGCGCGAGAAATTCATCCCCAACGGCGGACCCGACGGCGGCGACGGCGGCAATGGCGGCAACGTCTGGGTCGAGGCCGTCGAGGGGCTCAACACCCTGATCGACTACCGCTACCAGCAGCATTTCAAGGCCCCGACGGGCACCCACGGCATGGGCCGCCAGATGCACGGCGCCCGGGGCGAGGACGTCGTCCTCAAGGTCCCCGTCGGCACCCAGGTGCTGGGCGAGGACAAGGAAACCGTCGTGCTCGACATGGTCGAGGTCGGCCAGAAGGAGCTGCTGCTCTCCGGCGGCAACGGCGGCTGGGGCAATGTCCGCTTCAAGGGTCCGCAGAACCAGGCCCCGCGCCACGCCAATCCCGGCCAGGAAGGCCAGGAGATGTGGATCTGGCTGCGGCTCAAGCTGATCGCCGACATCGGTCTGGCGGGCCTGCCCAACGCCGGCAAGTCGACCTTCCTCGCCGCCGCCTCGGCCGCCCGGCCCAAGATCGCCGACTATCCGTTCACGACCCTGGCCCCGAACCTCGGCATGGTTGACCTGTCGCCGGGCGAACGGTTCGTCATCGCCGACATCCCCGGCCTGATCGAGGGCGCCTCGGAAGGCGCCGGCCTCGGCACCCGCTTCCTCGGTCATGTCGAACGCTCCGCCTCCCTGATCCACCTGATCGACGGCACCCAGGACGATGTGGCCGAGGCCTATCGCATCATCCGGGGCGAACTCGACGCCTACGGAGAAGGTCTGGGCGACAAGCAGGAGATCCTGGCCCTCAACAAGATCGACGCCCTGACCCCCGAGGCGCGCGAGGAAAAGGCCGCCGAGCTGGAGGCCGTCGCCGGCCGCCGGCCGATGCTGGTCTCCGGCGTCTCCGGCGAAGGCGTGCCCGAACTCCTCCGCGCCGCCTGGGCCGAGGTCCGCAAGACGCGCGGCGAGATCGACGAAGAGGGCGACGAGATCGAGGTCTTCGCCGACGGCTGGAAGCCCTAGAGACCCCTTCCCTCCCGCCTGGCGGAGGGTGGCTCAGAGCAGCGAAGTCGGGCGGGGGCGGCTGAGCCGCATGGCGACGGTCCGGATCCGGCTCGCGGGGCCCGACGGCCCCGATGCGGGCGTCGTCGGCGAGACGTTCAACAAGACCGGCGGCCGAACGGGACAAGCGCGCCGACGTCGTGTTAGCTGCGCTTTCGTTTGCTCATCCGTGAGCATAAGTCCGACGCGAGCCTGCCCGCCTTGTCCTTCTTTCACGCCGGTCCCGCGCCCCAGGCGAGCGGCCCCCGATCAGGGGCGCTGAGAGACGGCCTGGGCCTGGCCGCCGGGATGAAGGTCGGGCTGTTCGGCGGCTCGTTCAATCCGGCCCACGACGGGCATGCCCATGTGGCGGAGACGGCGGTCCAGCGGATGGATCTCGACCGCGTGATCTGGCTGGTCTCGCCCCAGAACCCGCTGAAGGACAGGCGCCAGACCGCGCCCCTGGCCGATCGCATGGCCTCGGCCGAGACCTTCGCGCGCGGCCCGCACATGGTGGTCTCCGACTTCGAGACCCGCGTCGGCACGACCTGGACCATCGACACCCTGCGCGCGCTCAAACTGCGTCACCCCGGCGTGCATTTCGTCTGGCTGATGGGCTCCGACAATCTGGCGAATTTCCATTGCTGGCGGGGCTGGACCGACATCATGCGGATGATGCCGGTGGCCGTGATCGCCCGGCCGGGCAGCCTCCTTGAAAGCCGCGCCGCCCCCGCCGCCCGCCGCTTCGCCGGCCACCGGGTCTCGTCCAACGAGGCGCGCCTGTTGCCCACGATGGCGGCCCCGGCCTGGACCTATCTGACGGCGCCGTTGAACCCCAGTTCGTCCACGGCCTTGCGTGCCCAGAAATGACCTTGAGCCGTCCGGGTGACGTTTTCGGGCTTTCATGCTAGAGAGCGTCTTTAGTGAACCCGCCCGGAGCCTTCCGCTGACCCCCTCGCCCGCGCACGACGCGCAAGAAGACGCCGTTTCGAACACGGCCCATGAGATGGAGCCGATCGCGCCCATCCACTCAGAAGACGGGGCCGAAGACGGTCACGACGAAGACCTCTCCGACGATTCCGCCGAAGATTTCCCGCTGTTCAGCGCGGACGACGGCGGCGACGACGCCTCGAACTTCGACCGTCAGGGCGTCGTCCCGACCGGCACGACCCCGCTTGAGATCGCCTTGCTGACCAAGCTCGACGACGACAAGGCCCAGGACATCGTCCTGATCGACCTGAGGGGCAAATCGCCCATGGCCGACAGCATGATCGTGGCCTCGGGCCGGTCGCACCGCCACGTCGGCGCGCTCGCCGACCACCTTCTGCGCACGCTGAAGGAACAGGGTCTGGGCCGCGCCAAGGTCGAGGGCCTGCCGCACTGCGACTGGGTTCTGATCGATGCCGGCGACGTCATCGTCCACCTGTTCCGGCCCGAAGTGCGGATGTTCTACAACATCGAAAAGATCTGGGCCGTCGACAGCGCCCACAGAACGGCGAACGCCTAGGTTCCTTCTCCCCTTGCGGGAGAAGGTGGCAGCCCTCCGACTTGATCGGGGGGCTGACGGATGAGGGGTCACACCGATGGCTGGAGTGAGGGCTGGCGTGGCTGATTTCAACCGGCAGCGTGACCCCTCATCCGACCTCGCTTCGCTCGCCCACCTTCTCCCGCAAGGGGAGAAGGAACCCATATGAAGCTGGCCATCGCCGCCATCGGCAAGCCGGGTCGCGGGCCCGAGGCGACGCTCGCCTCGGACTATGCGGCCCGGGCGACGGCGGCCGGCCGGGTGCTGGGCCTCGGCCCGCTTGATCTGATCGACCTCGAACCGCGCAAGACCGGCAAGGCGCCGGAAGCCGAACTGCTGCTGGCGGCGGCCGACGGCGCGCACCTGATCGCCTGCGACGAGCGCGGCAAGACCTATTCCAGCCGCGCCTTCGCCGACCATATTGCGACCCTGCGCGACCGGGGCGAGCGGCGGCTGGTCTTCGTCATCGGCGGGGCGGACGGGCTGGACGCCGGCGTGCTCGCCGCCGCCGGATCGACCCTGGCCTTCGGACCCCAGACCTGGCCCCACGCCCTGGCCCGGGCCATGCTGGCGGAACAGCTCTATCGCGCGGTGACGATCCTGGCCGGATCACCCTATCATCGGGACTGATGAACCGCGCCGCCGTCCTGTCTATCCTGATCGCCCTGTCCGGCCTGCCCGCCGCAGCCTCGGTCCAGGACGACCTCGAACAGCTTCAGGCCCAGTACCGCGACGAACAGGTGCGCGCGCGGCGCCTGCGCGCCGACGCCCGCGACGCCCAGACCGAGATCACCGCCCTCGACCGCGAACTGGCGACCCTGCGCAGCGACCAGACCGCCGATGACATGCAGTTGTCCGCCCAGCGCCAGCGGCTGCGCGACCTCGGCCGGCGCGAGGCCGCCATCGTCGCCGAACTGGCCCAGGCCCGCGACGGTCAGGGCCGGCTCCTGTCCGCCCTGCAGATGATGAGCCGCAAGCCCCCGCCGCCGTTGCTGATCCCCGCCGACCGCGCCGTCGACACCGTCCGCGCCGCCATCCTGATGAGGGCCATGGCCCCGGAGATGCAGCGCCGCGCCGCCGCCTTCGCCACGCGTCAGGCCGAGGTCGTCCGCATCCGCCGCCTCGCCGTCCTGTCGAGCGAACGCCTCCTGACCACCGAAAGCGCCCAGGGCGACCGCCGCGCCGAGATCGAGGACCTGTCCGGCCGCCGCACCGCCCTGCTGGCCGTGCTGCGCGCCGACGCCGCCCTGGCCGAGCGCGCCGCAGCGGCCCTGGAGACCCGGATCCGCAACCTCGGCGGCCGCCCCGCGACGGTCACCGATGCGCCCACGCCGTCCACCCGCCTACCCGGCGGTCGCGCCCGCCTCACCGCGCCGGTCAGCGGCGCGCCTCTGGCGAAGTCGGGACAGGGCCTGCGCTGGGCCGCTCCCGCCGGTGCGGTCGCCTCCCCCGCCGCAGGCCGCGTCGATCATGCCGGCCCGCTCAGCGGCTGGGGCGAGGTGGTCATCCTGGATCTCGGCGGCGGCTGGCGCGCCGTGGTCGCCGGCCTCGACACGATCAGCGTCGAAACCGGCGAGCGGGTGGCGGACGGCCAGGCCCTGGGCTCGACCGCGCGCGGCGGCGAGGTCTATTTCGAACTGCGCCGGGAGGATCGGGCCGTGGATCCCGCGCCCTATCTGTAAGGAGGGCTCAGAGCTCAGGGCTCAGGGGCAAGATATATCCGTGCATCCCCGCGAAGGCGGGGATGCACGGGTTGATATCAAGCGAAGCCCTCCCCACTCGCGAAACCGCTTCCCAAGCCCTCATGACGCTGATTTTATCCAGCGGACGCGGGGCCGCCACGATTTCATCGTGATGTCCCTCGCCTGACCTCCCGCCTCGTCGTCTTTCCGGGCGGCTCCGAAAGAGACCGAATGCGTAAACTGCTCATCGTCGGCGCCGCCGTCGCGGCCCTTGGCCTCAGCGGCGTGACCGTCGCCAGCCAGACGCCACGCAACGAAACCTTCCGCATGCTGCAGCTGTTCGGCGACGTGCTGGCGGTGGTGGAACAGGCCTATGTCGTTCCGGTCGACAACAAGAAGCTGATCGAGGCGGCCCTGGCGGGCATGATGACCGCGCTCGACCCCCACTCCAACTATCTGCCGCCGCAGGGGTTCGAGGACCTGCAGGAGCGGACCTCGGGCGAATATTCGGGCGTCGGCCTGACGATCACGGCCGAGGGCGGCCTGGTCAAGGTCATCTCGCCGATGGACGGCAGCCCCGCCGCCCGCGCCGGCGTCCAGGCCGGGGACATCATCTCGGCCATCGAGGGCCAGAACGCCTCGGGCCTGACCGTGACCCAGGTGTCGGAGAAACTGCGCGGCGCCATGGGCACCTCGGTCTCGGTCACCTTCCTGCGCGACGGCGAGGAGCCGCTCGAGGTGACCCTGGTGCGTGAGGTCATCAAGGTCGAATCGGTCACCAGCCGCATGGAGGGCGACTTCGGCTATCTGCGCATCTCGACCTTCAATGAAAACACCGGCCGCGAGCTGACCGAGGCGATCGGGAAGATCCGGCGCGACAACCCGGCGGTGAAGGGCTTCGTGCTCGACCTGCGCAACAACGGCGGCGGCCTGCTGACGGCGGCCATCGACGTCTCCGACGCCTTCCTCGAACGCGGCGAGATCGTCAGCCAGCGCGGTCGCAAACCCGAGCAGATCGAACGCTACGCCGCCCGCCCGGGCGACCTGACCGGCGGCCTGCCTCTGGTGGTGCTGATCAACTACGGCTCGGCCTCGGCGTCAGAGATCGTCGCCGGCGCCCTGAAGGATCAGGAACGGGCCACGCTGGTCGGCCTGACCAGCTTCGGCAAGGGGTCGGTCCAGACCGTCATCCCGCTGGGCGGCGGCCGCGACGGGGCCCTGTCGATCACGACGGCGCGCTACTACACCCCGTCCGGCGCCTCGATCCAGAAGATCGGCATCGAGCCCGACCTGGAGGTCGCCCGCACCGAGGCCGAGGCCCGGATCGTGTCCCGCTCAAGCTTCATCTACTCCGAGGCCGCCTATGCGACCGCGCTGGACGCCTCCATCGGCGCCGAGCGCAAGGGCGCCCACACCCCGCGCGAGGCGCCGGGTGCAGACTATGACAAGGACGCCGACTACCAGCTCCAGCGGGCGCTCGACGTCCTGCGCGCCGGCGGCGACCTGACCCGCCTCGCCGCCGCCCCGGAAGGCATCGTGACCAGCGACGGAACCGTGCAGGTCGCCGCGATCGACACGACCGAAGAAGAGTAGCGGCAGATGTCTCCTCCCCGTGCGCGCTTGCGCATGGGGAGGTGGCGGCGAGCCCTTGCGAGCTGACGGAGGGGTTCTTGCCGCACGCAGAACCCCTCCGTCTCTCCGCTTCGCTCCGAGCCACCTCCTCACGCCTGCGGCGCAGGGAGGAGACAGCCTGCCAAACATGGCTAACAGCCCGTTAGGCTTTCTTAACCGCCGCCTGTTCATAGTCGTGCGCGATGATCGCCGTCCGGAATCCGTCCGGCCGCCAGATTGCAGAGCGTACTTCGTCCATGTTCGCCAAGCGTCAGTCCGCCCTCGCCGCCACGGCCGGCGCCCCGCCAACGGGGCGGCTGCCGAAGCTCGACCTCAAGTCGGCCCTCGCCGTGTTCAGGAAGCCGCCGGTCGCCGTCGGCGCGGCCGGTCTTCTTCTGATGGGCACGGTGGCCCTGTTCCTGACCGTTCTCGGCGACCCCCGCGCCGGAACCCCGACCGCCCGCGTGGCCCTCGAGCGCGAGGCCCCGGTCGCGGTGCCGGCGCCCACCGGCCTTGAAGCCTTCTCCATGGGCGGGTTCGCCGCCTGGCAGGGTCTGGGCGCGGACCCCGTCCTTGATCCGAACGGCGCGGCCGGCGGCGACGCCCTGATCACCCTGCCGGACGGTGCGACCGTCGCCGGCGGCTCGGCCATCGCCGCGCCCCGGATCGCCCCCTCGCCCCTGCCGGCGGCCCCCATCGCCGGCCTCAGCCAGCCGGGTCCGCAAGGCGCCCTCCCGGTCATCGCCGCCGACGGCCGCGTCCCGGCCCAGGCCTATGCCCGACCCTTCCAGCCCAACGGCAAGCCGCGCGTCGCCCTGATCGTCGGCGGCCTCGGCCTCAACGCCGTCACGACCCGCGCCGCCATCGAACGCCTGCCCCCGGACGTGACCCTCAGCTTCGTCCCCTACGCCCAGGGGCTGCAGGGCTGGATCGACCTGGCCCGCGCCCAGGGCCATGAGGTCATGATCGAGATCCCGATGGAGCCGACCGGCTACCCCAACAACGATCCCGGCCCCTACACCCTGCTGGCCAACGCCACGCCCAACGATGTCGAGGCCAGGATGGCCTGGCTGCTGGGTCGGGCGACCGGCTATTTCGGCGTCACCAACTATCTGGGCGACCGGTTCATAACCTCGGACACGGGCATGGCGGCCTTCCTCGGAACCCTGCGCCAGCGCGGCGTCGCCTTCCTTGACGACGGCTCGGCCCGCCGCAGGCCGGGCGCCTGGGCTCGCGCCAGCGCCGACGCGATCATCGACGAGACCCAGACCCCGGCCGCCATCATCGGCCGCCTGAACGCGCTCGAGGCCGCCGCCAAGTCGCGCGGCGCGGCCCTGGGCACCGGCTTTGCCTATCCGGTCACGGTCGAGGCCGCCGCCCGCTGGACCGCCGGTCTGGACGCCCGCGGCCTGCAACTGGCGCCGGCGTCGTCGATGACGCAGCGGCCCGGCAGATGAGTGACGAGTGGCGAGTGGCGAGTGGCGAGATTTGTCTTGTCCTCGCTCCTGCACTCTGGGCCTTCGGCACTGATGGTCCCTCAAGGTCCACTCGCCACTCGCCACTCGCTACTCGACACTAAATGGACTTCCCCGCCCACCGCCCCAACGTCGGCGTCGTCCTGTTCAACCAGCACGGCAAGGTCTGGTTCGGCCGTCGCGCCGGACAGGGGGGCTCGCACGCCTGGCAGTTCCCGCAGGGCGGTGTCGACAGGGGCGAGGACATCGAGGCCGCCGCCCGGCGCGAGCTGGAGGAGGAGACCGGGGTCACCTCGGTCGAGCTGCTCGGCCGTACCGAGAGCTGGATCGTCTACGACTTCCCCGAGACCCTGAAGGCGCAACACAGGCGCGACGGCCGCAAACCGTGGGACGGCCAGAAACAGGTCTGGTTCGCCTTCCGCTTCACCGGCGACGAGGCCGAAATCCGCCTCGACCAGCACGACGAGATCGAGTTCGACGCCTGGCGCTGGGGCGACCTGTCGGAAGCCTGCGACCTGATCGTGCCGTTCAAGCGCGCGGCCTACGAACAGGTGGTCGCGGCCTTCTCGAAGTTCGCCACAGCGTAACCGGTCGGCCGATCCCCGAGAGGTCGGATCACTCCTCCTGGGCCGCCGGATTCATCACGGTGACGATCAGCCCGGCCGAGGGGCCGTATCCCGATGCGACAGCCGGATCGGCGACGCGGACGAAGACGATGTCTCCTTCAAGGGTCGCGAGAAACTGGGTCACGCCCGGCGAGACCTGACCGGTCTCGGACCAGTCGTCGAGGGTCTGGAGCCCGGCCTTCATGGCCTCGACGTCCGAGGGGGTGACATCCAGCGCCGCCACACGGCACCAGGCCAGGGTCTCATCGACGCCGATGTTGATCCGCCCGGTGTCCGAGACCACGAAGCCGAACGCCACCCGGTCCGTCTCCATGTCGTGGAAGGCGGCGAGCGTGGCGGGATCGCCCGAAGCATCGGCCAGGACGACCCGGGGTCCGTTCAGCTCGGCGTTCAGGATGTCGAAGGGCAGGCGTCCGGCGACATTGGGCCCGCAGACATTGCGCACCGCATGCAGCAGGGCGTCGGCGGGCTGCGAGTCGTTCGTCTGCGCGACGGCAGGCGAGACAGCCGTGCAGGCGAGGGCGAGAGCAAAGGCGATCAGGCGAGGGCGCGTCATGGCGTATCCCTTGAAGATGCGGGAAGCCTAGCCATTGAAGCGAGGCGGAGCCAGAGGGCGGGACGACAACCAATGCATCCGTCGGGAACCGTCAGGGACAGGTCGCGCGCCTGACCCGTCTGGCGCTCGCGGGAAAGCGCGCCAGCTTTCCCGCAGGCCGGATCGGACGCGGGACGAAATTGCCGCCGCAGTTGGGACAGACGCCGTTCAGCGGACCGGCCACACACGCCGCACAGAAGGTGCATTCGAAGGTGCAGATGCGCGCGTCCGGGCTCTCCGGCGGCAAATCCCGGTCGCAGCATTCGCAGTTGGGCCGAAGCTCCAGCATCCGCACCTCCTCATGGGCGTCAGTGCGACGAACCGCCCGGCGCCAGGCGGAAGATGACCAACCCGGTCACGACGAGCAAGGCCGCCACGACCCGCATCACCGTCAGGCTCTCGCCGAGCAGGACCACGCCGACGATGAAGGCCCCGACCGCGCCGATCCCGGTCCAGATGACATAGGCCGTGCCCATAGGCAGCGACTTCATCGCCAGCGACAACAGGGCGAAGCTGACGGCCATGAAGCCGAGCGTGAGCACACTGGGCCACAGCCGGGTGAAGCCCTCGGACTGTTTCATGAAATAGGCCCAGACGATCTCGAACAGGCCGGCGATGAGAAGATAGACCCAGGCCATGGGATTCGGCCCTCCTTGCGAAAGGCCGGGCCGTCCCGGGCTTGGCCCGAGGCCCGGCGGCGTCGGGGCGAGGGCGTGGCCTCGTCTTGCCGACGATATCTAGGGCCGTTTCAGCCCCGATCAAGCCGATTGGTCAGGTTGGCGAGATTGGCGTCGGCGGTTGATCGATTTGGCGAAGGAAATTGGCGACGGTCACATCTGTCCCGGCGGGCAGACCGAAACGCAAAACAGCCGGCGATTTCCGCGCCGGCTGCCAGCAGATTGAGGAGCGCCGTCATGACGGCGCGGACCCTAGACCGCCGCGACCTCGGTCGCCGCCTCGGCCAGGATGGTCAGGCCGGCGGGGGTCACGTCGGCGAAGCCGCCCTTGACCTCGAAGGTGCGCTTCGAGGCGCCGTCGAACACGACGACCGGGCCTTCGCGCAGGGCGGTCATGAAGGGCGCGTGGTCGGCGAGGACGCCGAAGTCGCCCTCGACGCCCGGCGCATCGACCTGATCGACAAGGCCAGCGAAGACCTCGCGCTCAGGCGACACCAGCGAGAAAGAAAGCTTCCCGGCCATGCTTATGCAGCGTCCGCAGCGAGCTTGGCGGCCTTTTCGACGGCCTCCTCGATCGCGCCGACCATGTAGAAGGCGGCTTCCGGCAGGTGGTCGTATTCACCGGCGACGATGCCCTTGAACGAGCGGATCGTGTCTTCCAGAGAGACGAACTTGCCCGGCGCGTTGGTGAACTGCTCGGCCACGAAGAAGGGCTGCGACAGGAAGCGGCTGATCTTGCGGGCGCGCGAGACGACCAGCTTGTCCTCTTCCGACAGCTCGTCCATGCCCAGGATGGCGATGATGTCCTTCAGCGACTTGTACTGCTGCAGGACTTCCTGGACCGAACGGGCGACGCGGTAGTGTTCCTCGCCGATGACCAGCGGGTCCATGATGCGCGAGGTCGAGTCCAGCGGGTCCACGGCCGGGAAGATGGCCTGGGCGGCGATGTCGCGGTTCAGAACGGTCGTCGCGTCCAGGTGGGCGAAGGAGGCGGCGGGCGCCGGGTCGGTCAGGTCGTCGGCGGGGACGTAGATGGCCTGGATCGAGGTGATCGAGCCCTTCTTGGTCGAGGTGATGCGTTCCTGCAGGTTGCCCATCTCGGTGGCCAGGGTCGGCTGATAGCCCACGGCCGACGGGATACGACCCAGCAGGGCGGACATTTCCGAACCGGCCTGGGTGAAGCGGAAGATGTTGTCGATGAAGAGCAGGACGTCCTTGCCCTCTTCGTCACGGAAATACTCGGCCTGGGCCAGGCCGGTCAGGGCGACGCGGGCGCGGGCCCCGGGAGGCTCGTTCATCTGGCCGTAGACCAGGGCGCATTTCGAGCCTTCGCCGCCGCCGGCGACGTTCACGTTGGACTCGATCATCTCGTGATACAGGTCGTTGCCTTCGCGGGTGCGCTCACCCACGCCGGCCAGAACCGAATAACCGCCGTAGGCCTTGGCGATGTTGTTGATCAGTTCCTGCATCGTAACGGTCTTGCCGACGCCGGCGCCGCCGAACAGGCCGGTCTTGCCGCCCTTGGTGTAGGGGCAGATCAGGTCGATGACCTTGATGCCCGTGACCAGGATTTCCGACGAGGTCGACTGCTCTTCGAACGACGGCGCCTCGCGGTGGATCGGGCGGTACATCGTGGTCTGGATCGGACCGGCTTCGTCGATCGGCTGGCCGACGACATTCATGATGCGGCCGAGCGTGCCCGGGCCGACCGGGGCCAGGATCGAGGTGCCCGTATCGACGACCGGCTGGCCGCGCGTCAGGCCCTCGGTCGTGTCCATGGCGATGGTGCGGACCATGTTCTCACCCAGGTGCTGGGCGACTTCCAGGACCAGGGTGAAGGGCTCGCCCGTCTTCTGGTCGACGTTCCGGGTTTCCAGCGCGTTCAGGATCGCCGGCAGCTGGCCGGTGAACTCGACGTCCACGACGGCGCCGATGACCTGGGCGATCTTGCCCACGCCCGTTCCGGCGGTGACGACGGCGTTGCCGGTCGCGGAGGCGGCGGCAGCCTTGGGAGCCTTGGAAGCAGCGGGCTTCTTGGGGGCGGCGGGTTTCTTGGCGACGGTGTCGGTCATCGGGTGCGGTCCGTTTATCGTGTGTTCTGTCAGGATCGGAGGATCAGAGCGCTTCCGCGCCGGCGATGATCTCGATCAGTTCGGTGGTGATCTGGGCCTGGCGCTTGCGGTTGTAGCTCAGCGTCAAGGCGTTGATGAGGTCGCCCGCATTGCGCGTGGCGTTGTCCATGGCGCCCATCTGGGCCCCGAAGAAGCTGGCCTGGTTCTCGTACAGGGCGGCCAGCACCTGGGTGGTGATGTTGCGCGGCAGGACGACGTCAAGAATTTCCTCTTCCGAGGGCTCGTAGTCGTAGACGGCGCCGTTCAGGTCAATCGGCGGGGCGTCGCCATCGACGACGGCCGGGATCAGCTGTTTCGGCGTCGGCACCTGCGAGATGACCGACTGGAAGCGGCTGTAGAACAGGGTCACGACGTCGGCGTTACCGGCCTCGAACTCCTCGGCGATCAGGGCGGCGATCGGCTCGGCGGCGGCCATGCCGATGACCTTGTGCTCGCTCAGCTCGAAGGTGCGCACGATGCGGGCGCCGAACTGGCGCGTCAGGCCGTCGCGGACCTTGCGGCCCACGGCGATGATCCGGACGTCCTTGCCGGCGGCGATCAGGGTGTTGATCCGTTCCTTGGCGGCCCGGATCACATTGGTGTTGAAACCGCCGGCCAGACCCTTGTCTCCCGTCGCCACGACGACGAGGTGCTTCTTGTCCGAGCCGGTGCCGGCCAGGAGTTTGGGCGCGCCGTCGCCGGACACAGCTTGGCCGCGGCGACCATGTTCAGGGCTTTCGTGATCTTCTGCGTGGACTTCACGCTTCCGATCCGATTGCGCATTTCCTTGAGGCTGGCCATCGGGTGGTGCTCTTCTAATCCCTACCGGTCAGTCTTACGCGAAGGTCTTGGCGAAGGCTTCGATGGCGGCCTTCAGTTCGGCTTCCAGCTCCTTGGACAGGGCCTTGGTCGTCTTGATGGCGTCCAGCGTCGACTGGTGGGCCGAGTGCATACGGGCCAGCAGTTCGGACTCGAAGCGGGCGATGTCGGCCACCGCGATCTTGTCGAGGAAGCCGCGCGTGCCGGCATAGATCGACACGACCTGCTCCTCGACGGTCAGCGGCGAGTACTGGGGCTGTTTCAGCAGTTCCGTCAGGCGCGCGCCGCGGGCCAGCAGGTTCTGGGTCGAGACGTCCAGGTCCGAACCGAATTTGGCGAAGGCGGCCATCTCCCGGTACTGGGCCAGTTCGCCCTTGATCGAACCGGCGACCTGTTTCATCGCCTTGATCTGGGCCGAGGAGCCCACGCGCGACACCGAGATGCCGACGTTCACGGCCGGGCGGATG
>NZ_NCEQ01000012.1 GCF_002280785.1 Brevundimonas subvibrioides | reverse complement strand
AGCGCTGTCGAATCCTTCCGGCGCTGCGTCGAGGATGACCGTGACGGCGGTCAGTTCCGGGCGCCAGGGGACCGGCTCTGAGAGGTCATCCGGCGCCGTCGCGAAAGGACAACCCCCAGCGCCGCGCGAACGCCGCCTCGGCGGCGTTCTTCGCGACGGCGCCGTCCGCGATGCGCTGCTGCATCTGCGCGTGTTCGGCGCGATAGGTGCGATTTCGGCGTAGAAATTCGGCGGCTATGTCGGCGCGTCCGATCGCTTCACGTAGATTGCCGTCGCGTCGTGAGCGCCGGCTATGCGGCGTTGGCATTGCATCCTCCTGGCCGCGCTTCGCGCGAGTTAGAGAGGATGCGACAATGTAACAGCCAGCTTTGTGCGATAGCGCGAAGGTTGCGCACAACCATGCCAACAACGCGGCGGCGGTCGCGATCCAGTTGCTCCAAAACGGACCAAAAATTAAGGATTTAGCGGCTCGTCACGCCGAGCAAATGGGCGTAGCCGACCTCCGTCATCCAGCGCGCGCGGGCGAGATGGCTGGCGTGCATCGCCCTCGCCCTATGCGGCTCGGCGGTCGCATCGACGCCGAAGATCGACGTGGCGACTTGGCGCCAGTCAGCGCCCGCCTCGTCCGCGTCGAGCAAGCGCAAATAGTCAACAAGATGGCTTTCGTCATAGGCGGTGAGCTGCGATACGTCCGGCGCGCGGTCCTCGAAATGCTTGTTGCTCATGACGCGCGAGTCCTGTTTTCGTTAACCAGCCTAGCTCAAATCCGAGCGCTATTCATGCGCAAGACCTGCATCGTTCCATGCACTTTGGGCAGCGACGGACAACGGTGTCTCGGTCGATACACCTTATATGGGATAAACCGCATCGGGTGTATCGTCCAGCCTCGCGCGCATGGACATGCGCCGCCTCGTAGGGATGAACTTCGCCAGGCTGAGAAAGGAGAAGGGCTTCACCCAAGAGCGTTTCGCCGAGACGTCGGGTTTCACGCAGCAATATGTCAGCGACCTGGAGCGAGGCCGCCGCAATCCGACCGTCGTCACTCTGTTCCATTTGGCCTCGGCACTTGGCGTCGCGCCGGTTGATCTTGTCGTTTATCCCGATGAAACCGAGCCGGACTGACTTTCACCATTCCTGATCGCGAGCCGGGCGTCGGCCCGGCGAGCGCAAATTTAGCGGCGGCCGCGCGGACCTTGGGACGCGCGGCCGCCGCCGATCCGGGCGGGCCGGTGGCGTTCAGAGTAGCGTCAGCAGGGCCGCAGGGCCGGAAGTTCGGCCCTGCGGCGGCGGCTCACGCCACCTTCAAGCGCTGCATCCCCTCGGCGAGCGTCCATAGCGCACGGTTGAGCGTCACGTTCTGGTCGATGCCGTTGATGGCGCGCGTTTGCGCGCGGCGAATACGACCTTGGGCATTGCGCTTGCGGCCCTGCAATCCGCCCCGAACGACATTCTCCTGAATGACGTTGAAGGTGGTCCAAAGGCTGCGGTCTGCATCCTCGCGGCGGCGCGGCTCGATGATCTGCTCGGGCCGAATCGGGCTTTCGTCGTCGCCGTAGCGGGCAACAAGGCTCACCTCGCCAAGCAAGCGCTGCTCGTCCGGAGAAAGCTGGATAGCCTTCATCGACTCGCTGGCGTCGATCAGCCGGGGGAAGTCCTCCGCTACGGTATAGACGCCCTCGATAATATCATGCTCGATATTGCCCTTGTGCGGCACGCGGACTTCCTCGAACCGCTCGCCCGCAATCATGCTGTTGGTGCAAACGAAACGCAGCATCCCGGCGAACATCTGATAGGCACTGGTCCCGTCATGGCTGTTGACGATGATGACTTCGGCGGCCTCGGGCTTGCCGATACCATCATCCCGGCGCAGGCGCAGCATGTGCTTGGCGTGGCCGTGGCGCGAACCGTCGCGGGGAACCGACTGAACGGCGAAGAACGGGAACCATCCTTCCCGGCGCAGTCCCTCCACGATGTCGATGGTCGGAACATAGACGTAGCGCTCAGAGCGGCTGTCGTGCGCCTCACGGGCAAAGATGGAAGGGACGTGGCGATACGCGCAGCGGAGCGCCGCGCTGAAACCCTGCCCGTCGGCGAGACCGGGGGTGCAACCGGAGTGGGCGGCTTCGCGGGGAACCGGCTGCACGGAACGCGCTCGCGCGTGGAGGAAGCTGGGCGGAAGCCGCTCCGAAGGGCGCTGGGGGCAGAGCCCCAAGCACTTAAGCAAAAACCGCTGCGGATCACGCCAGCCAGCCGAGAGGAGAACTGCAACCGCAAAGTGGTTAGGGTGCGGAAGCGCTGGAAAGGGATGTCCGGAAAATATTCTGAAAATATTCGTGATATAACCTTTGTATATCGCATCGGCCATGCTTCGATCGGCGCGAGATGCTTTCCTCGAACAGACTTGATGCGCTTTTTCTGTGCCAGAATGCGCGAAACTTTTACCGCCTGCCGGTCAGCACGACCGCGTTAGACAGCGATCAAAGCCTCTACTTCTTGGCCATCAGCATCGAGCTTTCATTGAAAGCCTACCTCCGGCACACCGGAATGACTGACGACGAGACCCGGCAGTTAGTGCGACACGACCTGTCTAAGGCATCTCGGTTTGCCACAGAACGCGGTTTTGATCCTCCAAAGCTGATTGAGACCGAGATGATCGAGGTCATCAGCCGCAGGTATGCGAGCGGAGGATTCCGGCGTCCGCCGACTTGCGTCTGGCCTCGCGCATTCGTGAAAGCAGCAACGGCCCTGGCGGTGGACCTCAACATGAGAGTAGACCTGTGCTTGGCAGGCTAATCCATCGCCCGGCACGAAGGCTTTTGCCGCTATGGCTGACTTGGCGTATCACGAATTGGCGCTCGTGGGGGCGTGAGTGGCCCCAGACCGACTTCGATTGGTATAACTACGCGTTGGCAGGCGTGCCGCGGCTTCGGCGCGAAATTACTCTGAGGCATTGGGCGGGAGAGGAGGACGCCGAGATCGCGGGGCGATTCGGCCTCAGTCAAAATGAAGTCATGTGGCACTACGCTATGACCAGCGGTCATATCGAAGCCGTCTTTGAAGGGAAGAAACGACGGGAGGAAGACCGAAAGTATCTAGCTTTCGTCAATCAGGATTATCCGGAAGGCCAGGCTCGAATGCCTAGAACAGCAACGAAAATGAGGCTGCGCAATTTGTTGAGACGCGCAGCGCCTTAATCAAAGCCCGGATCGTCGGGATAGACGGGAAACGCCCCGCTCGGTGGAGCGGGGCGTCGTCGCCGGTCAGCGGGACCAGATTAGCGCGTATTCGCCTGCGGTGTCGGTTTCGACCAGGCTGGCGTAGATCGGTGCCGGGAAGGTCGGATCGTCGAGCTTGACCGAGAGGTAGTCCCGGTTCTCGCGGCTCGTCTTTTTCCAGGCGGCGCCGAACTCGACGGTGCCGACGGTGACGCGGAAGTTGGGAGCCTTGTCGCCCTCCAGTTCGATCGGCTTGAAGCTGACCTTGACGCTGAGGGTGAGCGTCTTGATCGTGCCGTTGAAGCCGTCGCCGCTCTTGGTGAAGGTGCCGATGATCGCCATGTGAAACTCCTGTCTTGCTTCGGAACCGCGCCCATCGCGGCCTCGATGGCGTTCGGCAGTCCGGGGTGATCGACCGCGCATCCGACAGGACCGCAGCGTCAGCGGAGGACGGCGCGGGGCGACTTTTTTGCTTCGCGGTGCAAAGCCGAAGGCGGCGGAAAAAAGTCGCCCCGCGCCGTTGCGCAGAGGGCGAGAAAGGCAAAGCCGTCCTCGGGCAGTCAGCCATTTGAGAGGCCGCGGGCTGCGGTGCCGGTCGGGCGAGACGGGCACGGCGTTCAATCCGCACTCGTCCAAACCAAGCGGCAAAACGAGTGATGCGTTCAAGATGCTCGCCCTTGGCGCGGGGGCAATCCGAGAGAGCGGGCAACTAGCCGACCCACGCATCGTCGCATTCCCGGCGCCCGGCCCGCCTTGCGCTTGAGAGAGCCGCCAACAGGGGTTAGCCCGGCAAGCGCCCAACCTTCTGGCTTGCGGTGTCGGCTAGTCGGGGCCGACGCGCAGCAGTCGTCTATCAGGTCACTCCGGCGACGACGCCGCGCTCCACCGAGCGGCTCGGCCAAGATCCCGCTCTACGTCGATGGGAGTTGCAGGTGCGGCCGCGCCCCATCGGGCGCGGCCGCGTTTTTTTTGACGCTCGGCAGAATGGAAGGCCGGGACCGCTCGCGCGGCCCCGGCCTAGGTTGCTACTCGGCGGCGACGGCGTAAGGCGCTTCCTCGTTCACCTCCGCCACGCTCTCCGCCTCCGCTCCCTCGACCGGCGCGGACTGCTCGGCCTCCGGCTGCGGGGTCCGCAGCGCGGTGGGGAGCCATCCCGTTCCCGCCAGAAGCTGCTCGGCGGCCTGCGCCATGTCCGGCTTCTTCATGTCGGCGATGCGGCGAGCGGCATCCTCGGAAACCCCTTCGCTCACGGCCTCAACGATATGCGCCTTGGTGACGCGGCCAAGGTAGCTGTCCACCGTGGGCGTCCAGTCCTTCGCCACGTCCAGCGCCAAGGCACTCGCCAGCCGGTCGGCGGTCTGCAACGACCGGGGCTTGCGGTCCCACGGCAACCGCAGCGCATTGACGGTGCGGGCGGCGCAATGCGCGAGCAGCGCCAGCCGCTTCCCGTCGTCCAGCCCGACGATGAAACCCCACAGGTCCGCCACGTCACGCGGCATCCGCTCGGCCCATGCCTCGTGCTGCTCGCTCGCCCGCGCCGCCAAGGGCGTGTCCTCGATCCCGTCCGCGTGGCTCCCCAAGGGGGTCACGGTCGGGCGGACTTCAAGGCATCCGGCCTCCGCGTAGCTGTAGAACAGTTGCGCGGTCAGCGTGTGGGTCAGCGCGATCAACGCCGTTGCGGGCTGCTCGGCAAGCGCGACGCGAAGCGCCAGCGTCCGGTAGGCGGACAGGTCGCGGGTGAGGCTGTCGGAAATGGGCTTGCCCGGTTCCTCGTCCTCCTCGTCGATTTCCTGTTCGTCCTCACCGTCCTCCGGCTGCTCGTCCTCGCCGCTCGGCGGCTCGGTCGGGTCGCCATCGGCCTCCGGCTCCGGCTGCGGGTCGGCCAGCGCCTCGTCCTCGGCCCGAACGAAGCCACGCTCGATCCTCACGGTGCCATCGTGATTGAGGATCACGAACGCACCCCCGTTGGCGATAACGGTGGGCGCGAACGCCGAACGCTTGGCAGAAATGGCGTCGATCTTGTCGGACACCGCCTCCAGCTTCTCCGCCACGTCCTCCGGCATTTCGTCATAGGACGAATAGCCTTCGGCAAGCTCGTCATGCTCGGTGGACAGCGACTCCAGCCGCGCCTCGTCCTCGTCGGACAGAGCGATGGGCTGCGGATAGAAACGCCGCATCCCGTGGGCGTGGGGATAGTCGATATACGCTTCGGTCCATTTCCAGCCCTCCGCCTGAACCTGCTCCGCAACCTCCCGCAGCTTCTCGGCGGCGAGCAAGTCGAGCAAGCCCGCATCCTCGAAGAACCCGCCACGGTCCTCGCTGAACAGGTCGCGGATGATGTTGCCGCCCGCCTCGACATAGGCATCGGCCCCGACGAACACCGCGCGCCGGTCGGTCGCCGGGACGTTGGCAGCGGTCATGTCACGCCGGATGATCCACGGCTCGCGGTTATGATGCAGGTTGGCGAACACCTGCTCCTGCCGGTCGTGGTCCTCGGTGATGGCGAAGGCCATAAGCTGGTCCAGCGTAAGGCCGTCCTCCCGATAGACCTGCAACAGCTTCGGGCTGACCGCGCCCAAGCGAAGCCGCTGCTTCACCACGCCAGCCGAAACGCCGAACCGCGCGCCGATTTCCTCCGCGCCATAGCCCTTGCCGTCCGCAAGCTCGCGGAACCGCTCGAACTGGTCGGCGGGGTGCATCGGGGTCCGGGTCACGTTCTCGTCCAAGCTGATTTCGGACGGGTCGTTGGCGGTATCGAGCCGACAGCGCACCGGCTCGGACTTCTTGATCTGCTTGCGCTTGGCGCGCAGCAACATCGCCAGCCTGCGGCCCTCGCCAGCGGTGACGAGGTAGTAGCCGGTCGGCTTGTCGTCCTTCGTTTCCGGCTCGATTACGAGGTTCTGGATCAGCCCCTTGTGCTGGATCGAAGCGGCCAGCGCCTCGATAGCGACTTCCCCATGCGGCACCTTGCGGGCATTGCGCGGGGACTTCTTGAGCTTGGCGAGCGGCACGAAAATCTCGACGCCCGACACAGGCTCGGCGGCTACGGTTTGGGTAACAGCGTTCATCACACTTCTCCTAAAACCGCACTCACCCCGGAATGGGGTGGGCGGCGAAGAAGCGGACCGGCAGGCCCGCCGGCGGAGCCGGGCAGCACCCGCAGGGCCGGAACGCAGAGAAGGTAAGCGCGCCTGCGCGCGTTGCGGCCCGGCGCGGCGGGCCTAAAGGGGAGCGTCGCCCACCCCACCGACGGGGAGAGCTACAAACAACGCGATCGGGCCGGCGCAGCCCTGGCCCGATCTCCGCAGCTCAGGGGACAGCGAACCCGCGTTGGCGGGTTCACCGATTCAATGCGCCAGCGGCGCCGCGACGAAAAATGGCGCCCTCGCACGGCGCGACGCAGGCGGGCGGCGTGGCGGCGAGCCGAGCGCACGGCAAGGCCGTTGCGCCAAAGGCGCAGCGCCGCGGATCGAAGCGAGCGCGAGACCGCCGCCCGTCCGACAAGGAGAGAGGCGAGAGCGCCAGCGGGTCAGCACGAAAACGCCGCGCCCTCAAGAGCGCGAAGCGGGAAAGAGCGCGTCCAAAACCCCTCCCGCTCATTTCGACGGCGCGCCAGCGCCGCCCCGCCATGCTGATCGTCACCCGGAAGGGACGAGACCCGGCACGGGGCTCGGTCGGAGCGCAGCGGAGATAGAGCGGCGGTCCCGCAGGGAGGCGCTAACCCCTCCCTTGCATTTTTCGGCCTCATCGACTAATATGCAGTCATTGACTTATGGAGGCGCGCATGGCCGTCATGACGATCCGAAACATCGACGACGCCATCAAGAATCGGTTGCGGCTGCGGGCAGCAATGCACGGCCGCTCGATGGAAGATGAAGCGCGCGACATTCTCCGCTCGGCGCTATCGACCGAAATCCCTCGTCCTCGTAACTTGGGCCAAGCGATCAATGAACGCTTCGGCGCGTTGGGCGGTGTCGATCTGCCTGACCTGTCCCGTGAGGCGATCCGGCCGGTGGACTTCGGCGAATGATCGTCCTCGACACCAACGTCATTTCCGAGCTGATGCGGCGCGAGCCTGACCCGAGGGTTATGGCGTGGGTCGCCGAGCAGCCGATGGCGGGCGTGTTCACGACGACGCTGACCCAGGCGGAAATCTTCTACGGACTCGCGCTGCTTCCGGCGGGACGTCGCCGCGATGATCTGCTGGCCGCCGCCCGTCCGATGTTCGATGTCGATCTGGCGGGGCGTGTCCTGCCGTTCGATACCGACGCGGCGGTTGTCTATCCCGAGATCGCCGCCGGTCGGAAACATGACGGCAAGCCGATCAGTCAAATCGACGCGCAAATCGCGGCCATCGTGCGCTCGCGGGGCGCGCGGCTGGCGACCCGCAACGTCCGCGACTTTGCCGATTGCGGAATCACGGTCGTCGATCCGTGGGGCCAAACATGACGCCCGCCGCCGCGCGCCCCTATCTGCGCTACGCCGCCACGCGGCCTTTGCGTAAAGCGCGATGCCAGCGCAGCGTGGCGGGATGGCCCTTCCTCGCAAGCTCCGTCGCCGCGCGCCTCGTCGTTGGGCTGAATGCTCTGACGACCTGTTCGATTACACCAACGCTGCCGCGCCGCGTCGGTCCTCGCGCCGATCGCGCAAGGATGATGGGCCGATCGTCGTCACCGACGACTGGCCGGAGCACGTTCCGATTGGTGACGCCGAGTTGCGCGCGATCGAAGGCCACATGCGGCAAGAGCTGGACAAGCTGTTCGGGCCGTTGCCGTGAAGTAGGGAGCATACCGTCATGACCAGCGCCGCCCTGCGACGAAATGAGGATGAGGCGCCGGTCGCAGCGACCGCCCGCGCCGCGCTCTACCTGCGCGTTTCGACCGGCCGCCAGGCCGAAAGCGACCTGTCCATTCCCGATCAGCGCCGCCAGATCGAAGGCTATTGCCTGTCGCGCGGTTGGGAGGTCGCGGCCGAGTTCGTCGAGCCGGGCAACACCGCGACCGATGATCGCCGGCCCTCGTTTCAGGCGATGATCGACGCGGCGATGGTCAAGCCGCCGACGTTTACCGTCATTGTCGTCCACAGCTTCTCACGGTTCTTCCGCGACCAGTTCCAATTCGAGTTCTACGTCCGCAAGCTGGCGAAGAACGGGGTGAAGCTCGTCTCGATCACGCAAGACTTGGGCGATGATCCGATGAGCGTGATGATGCGTCAGATCATGACGCTATTCGACGAGTATCAGTCGAAGGAGAACGGCAAGCACACGCTGCGGGCGATGAAGGAGAACGCGCGTCAGGGCTTCTGGAACGGGGCGCGGGCGCCGATCGGCTATCGCGTGGTCGCGGCCGGGGAACGCGGCGCGAAGATCAAGAAGAAGCTCGAAATCGACCCGATCCAGGCCGAGACCGTGCGGCGCATCTACCGCATGGCGCTGAACGGCGTCGATAACAGCGGGCCGATGGGCCTCAAGTCGATCGCCACTTGGCTCAACGAGAACAACATCCGCACCCGTGATGGCGGGCGTTGGGGCTTGGGCGCGGTCCATCAAGTGCTCACCCGCACGACCTATATCGGCCAGCACCGCTTCAACACCCGCGACCACAAGACCAAGACACCGAAGCCCGAGAGCGAGCACGCCGTCATGGAGGTGCCGGCGATCGTCACCGAAGCGGAGTTCGAGGCGGTCCAGCGCTCGCTCAAGGCGCGCAGTCCGAAGATGATGCCGCCGATGGCGGTGGGCGGCCCGACGCTGCTCACCGGCATCTGCTTCTGCGCGTGCTGCGGCGGCGCGATGACGCTGCGCACGGGCACCAGCAGCATGGGCCGGGAATATCGTTACTACACTTGCTCGACCAAGGCGCGGCAAGGTGCGACCGGCTGCCCCGGCATCACCGTGCCGATGGACCGGCTCAATGAGGCCGTGGTCGATCATCTTGAAGCGCGGCTGCTCGACCCGGCGCGGCTCGAAGGTCTGATGGATCAGATCCTCGAACGCCGCGACGAATGGGTGAACCAGCGCCGCGAGCATGTCGCCGATCTTGAGCGGCGTGCGACCGAGGCGGAAGCCAAGCTCAAGCGGCTCTACGACGCGATCGAAAACGGCGTCATCGACGTGAACGATTC
Source organism: Brevundimonas subvibrioides (assembly GCF_002280785.1). GTDB lineage: Bacteria > Pseudomonadota > Alphaproteobacteria > Caulobacterales > Caulobacteraceae > Brevundimonas > Brevundimonas subvibrioides_B. The sequence continues at coordinate 78,086 of NZ_NCEQ01000012.1, read as the reverse complement.
GTCGCTCAAGGATCGTATCGCCGAGCTGACGGCAACGCGCGACCAAGCCAAGGGCGATGCGGAGCGCGCCGTGGCCCATATCGTGAAGGTCGGCCCGGCGATCACGCCAGAGAGCCTGCGCGCCTTCGCGGCCGCGCTGCGTAAGAAGCTGCGTAACGGCGACGGCACGTTCGCCCGCGATCAGGTCAGGGCAGTCGCGCAGCGGGTGGAAGTCGTGAACCGGAAAGAGGTCCGCATTCGTGGACTGCGGAGCGAGCTGCTCCGAACGCTAACCGCCGCCTCTGGCGTAGAGGCGGCGGTGCTAGGCGTTCGTGCCTTTGAACCGAAATGGCGCGCCCGGAACGATTCGAACGTCCGACCCTCAGATTCGTAGTCCCACCTCGAGCAGTTCACGCGACTACGACGCTCCACTCGTGAGCTCACTATCCTACTGATTGATAATGACAATCTGGCCCGACCTGCTACGACAGAGATCACGCTTTTGCATGGGTGATCCCGCCCCTCTGCTTCCGTGGTGCTTCCGTGGAGGGGCCCGACATGACGACCAACTTCAAGCTGACGGAAAGGTCGGTCGCGGAACTCAAGCCCACCGACCAGGACTACAAGGCGTTCGACACCCTCCTCCCTGGCTTCCACGTCCGCGTCTTCCCCAGCGGCATCAAGTCCTATGGGCTGTTCTACCGGAACCGGGACGGCAAGCAGCGCACGCTGACGCTGGGACGGACGAACATCACCAAGACCGACTTCGCCCGGAACCTCGCACGATCCAAGCTGGTCGATGTTCAGAACGGAGGAGATCCATCGCAGGAGCGGCGCGATGAACGTGAGGTGGTGACCATGCAGCACCTGTTCGAGGACTACCTGACCAAGCATGCGGAGGTCCGGAAGAAGGCGCGCTCGGTTCAGGGCGACAAGATTCTATGGCGTCTGCACCTGGGGCCATTCTTCGGTGAGATGCGCGTCGAGCGGGTCACCTTGAAGGACCTGCACGGCTTCATGGCGAAGATGGCCGAGCGCAAGGGGGCGGCGAACCGTTCTCTCGCTCTGCTGTCAAAGATGATGTCCTTGGCGGTGGCGTGGGATCTGCGGCCGGACAACCCCTGCAAGCGCGTCGAGCGGTATCCGGAGAACCGAAAGGAGCGCTTCCTCACCGTGGACGAGGTGGACCGCCTGAGGGCAGCCCTGAGCGTCGAGGAGGACCGCGGAGGCGCTGCCGCCCTGATGCTGCTCCTTCTCACTGGAGCACGCCGTAGCGAGGTTCTGAAGGCCACCTGGAGCCAGTTCGACCTTGTCGGGCCGGCACCGCTCTGGATCGTTCCGGAAGAGCATCTGAAAGGCGCGAACCGGGTGCGAACTTCCCTTCGTCGACCGATCTCCGATGAGGCTGCCGCGATCCTCCTGGACCTGCGTGCGAAATCTCCTGTGACATCGATCGAATGGGTGTTCCCCAGCAACCGGACACCGTCGAAATGCAGAGCTGACCTGAACAACGTGTGGGATCGTGTGCGCGCCAGAGCGAAGCTCTTGGACGTCCGCATCCACGACCTGCGGCACTCGTTTGCGTCCGCTGCGATCAACTCCGGCGCATCGCTTTACATGGTCGGCAGGGCCCTCGGCCATGCGGACGTTCGGACCACCGATCGATACGCTCACGTCCAGGACAGTAGCGTCCGGGAGGTGGCCGAGACAGTGTCGAGGGCCTTCGCCCCGAGGTAACAGGCGGTGGGGTATTGGGCCCACTTCTCCGGCCTCGCACCGTCGGAGTGGACGATCCAGGACCAAGGTCCGCGCTCGACTCAAAGCGGGCACCGATCGGCTGAGGGAAGCGTTGAAGGGGCCCTGCCCGACAATGTAAACGCCGTATCAAAGCCGTGTCGCTCAGGGTAAATCATGACCATGCGCCCGCACGTGACCACCACCATCCGCTATGACGGGCCGGCTCTAGCCGACCACTTTATGGATGTTCAGGACTTGGCCCCCGCGCTGCTGGCGCTGGCTGACATCATCCAAATCGCCAACCGCAAGTTCAACGGCGACCAGGCCGATATACGGGTCCTCGTTAACGCCGACGTCGAACAGCGTTGTTTCCAGATCGACTTAAGCCTCGTCCAAAGCGTGCTGGAGCAGGCCAAGGGGTTCTTTGCTCAAGAGCAGGTGGCGACCGCGAAGGAGATCGCCGAGTGGATCGGCATCATCGGAGGAACCGGAGGCACGGCTTGGGGTCTATTCAAGTTCCTTGCCTTCCTCGGCAATCGACCGAAGACAGAAGGGACAAAGCTGACGGTCTCCACTGAAAACGGGATGACCACGCTCGTCGACGGCGACAAGAACACGATAACCGTCAATCATCACGTCTACATGCTCGCGTCCGATCCGCTGGTCATGGAGCGCGCGCGGCGCGTCGTCGCTCCGCTTCAGAAACCGGGTTACGAGACCCTTCAGTTTGTCGAGGGCGCGACCATTGTCGACACGATCGACAAAGCTGAGGCCGGGCTGGTTCTAGCCGCTGATCCCGTCGCCCTCGATCTGTCAAAGGATGATGTTTCGACCATCGCGGGACATCTTCGAATAAAATCTCCGCAGTATGAGGGTAATGCGCGGTGGTCGGTCCTGTGGGGCGGGAAGGCGATTGACGTGACCATGCCGCCGGATTTCGTCCAGGCATTCCAGCATAACGAAATCGACGTTCCTCCGAACACGTCACTCAAGGTTCAGATGGAACAGAGGGTGTCCTTGGACGACTCTGGTAAAGCGGCTGGAGCCCCGCGCTTCACGGTCTTGGAAGTAGTCAGCCTGACTTTGCCCCCGAAGCCTACAAAGCAGGGCGACTGGGTGTCAGAGCTGGGATCGAAGACCACTATCTCACCAACAGACCCTGCAGCCTCGGACGAGTCTCCGAGCGCGGAGCTGCTCAAGCGCCCTCGCCGGCAGATAGGGCCGCCCGGCAAACCGCTGAACAAGTTCCGCGACCCGGATTAGCTCTCAGCAAGAGAGCGACGAGGTTTTCTCGCCGGTCCCCCGTTGGCACCCCTAGCGCGTGGCGTGCCCCGTTTCGAACTACCGGCTGCCGTCGGCCTCCCACCTCGAGCCGCAGGGGTGGAAGCAGCCGACTGCGGATCGATGTCCGGAGCCGTTGTCCAGCTTGGGTTCCGGGTGGCTGGACGGAAAGAGTGGGGTAAGGACAGAGCCTTACGGCGAACCTGATCCATTGCATCGGCCGTGGCGTTACGGTCGCTAGAGGGCCGCACCTCTCTGTTCTTATACCTCCTGGCTCGCTGGCTGAGGGACGTATCAACGGCACTGAACCCGACAATCAAGTGAAAGAAAGTGTATTTTGAGCGTGTGAAAGTGAGTGTTTCTGAGGATTCGGAAACGACGTTCTTTCGGTTCAGTGCGGTCGGACGGCCGAGGTCGTCGTGCAAGAGCGCAATTCCCCCGGCATGATCCCGATGTTTCTAAGCCAACACTATTGTCGGGATGGAGGTATAAAGGCGTGAACCCAGCGGTATCTTCATACGGCGAGGCTGGAAGGCACCTTCGTCAAGTTGAGTTTGCGCGTCCTCCCGAAGCATCTTTTGATGAATGGCATATCCACCGAGAACTCGGGTTCTTTCTATCGGTTCAGCGCAGACGATCCATTCCAACAGCTCCTCCAAGAAGTTCTCACTCGACCCTGCTTCGCCATTCAAGACATCGGAGGCGACTAGGGAGAATATCTCTGATGGCTGCAACTTTAGGACTCTTGCAGCATATTCAATGTTGGAAAGTGAAGGTCGAGCATCACCAGTTATGTCGTCGACTTTAACCCACTCGACGCTGATCATGTTGGCCATGCTCTCGCTGTCTGAGTCGCTGCCTTTCTCCCATGCCTGCTCCAGAGCTGAGATGAAGTCGTCGTTCGTTAGAGGTGCGAACATGTGTGTTCCTTCTGCGCATTGCGCTTGATCTGATTGAATAAAGTTCAGGGAATGCGCCGTTCCCGTTCGGGCTGTTCCGGCGACATAGCTTCGCTTCCGACACGGGCCTCGGCCTGGTCGGGCGACAGGGTCGGATCGTCATCCGATCGCTGTCGGGTCGTGCACTTGCGCCACCGCGAAGACAGGCCACAAGGCGCTCCGAATACTGGAGCAGCACTGAGAATATCCGGCCATTATACCGCACCAGCCGATCCATGTCGGTCGACCCAGCTACGATCCAATACGTGCCTGCGCTGTCTCTCTGGCCACCAGAAGCTGGATGGCCAGAACTCGAAGCCTTCGCGGCGGAACTCCTTGGAAATGTATCGCCCCCATCCGTCAGCTGTCTTGATGGCTGTCAGGTGGCTTGTCCCGCTGATGACGCGAAGCTCCCATGCGACGGCCAGCGCGGAACAGCGTTCAGCCTCTTCGACCTCTGAAGCTGGTCGACCGGGCCGTAGGGCTATGTGGAAGTGAAGGTTGCTGTCGACGTGCTCCGCGACCACGAAGCCCAGCATTCGATTGCGGCCATCGACCTGCTTGAAGCGGTGACCGAGAAGGTGCTTGTCCGCGTCTCGGAACGCTGATTTCACGATCTCGAGTTCGGTCTCCAGTCCGAGGCTGCGATTGGGATTCAGCGTCAGCGCCCAGCCGCACCCGCTCCTCGAGATCCAGTCGATCAACGCCGGGCGCGTGGCCTTTGCGTAGGCTGCGCTGGACGATTGACCGGGGGCAATGTGGAGGACCGCACCCGGCACTCGGGTCGCTGCGTTCGTGGTTGTCGTCGAGGTAGTCGATGTCATTCCCCGATCGTAGGGGACCCTTCATCGGCCGTTAGAACGCCACTCTACGATCGAGCCCACTCTTGTGCAGTGTGTGCCGCTCGTTGCGCCTTGACGTCGTCGCACACCGTCAGCTCGATCGCCGCAAGATCCACAACCAGTGCCGTCCCCGCGTGGTTCAACACGTCCAGGAACGACGCGACCTGAGCGCTTGGTCCCAGCGGCTCGACTTCTGGTCCAGGGGCGTCGATTTCAGACCGCTCGAAGAGGTCACGCTCGGTCTCGAACCACACGTCCGTCATATCCACGATGATGAAGCGCGAACCGACGTAGGGCGAGAGGTCAGGCGGACTGCCGAGAACGTCGTCGATCAGCCCGTCAAGATCCGCTGCCGCGACGAGCCAGTCACGGCCGGGACGCAGCATCCAATCAACAGCGGACTGGACCGGGATCCGGGCGCGCTTCGCGAACTCGACGAGTAGCTGCACGAGCAGGACATCCTTGAACGTCCACACCCGACGCCGACCACCAACGGACATCGCCACATACTTCGGATCCAGCAGCCCTAGCCCCTGCACCTTGCGCAGGAGCGGCACGGAGGTCAGCCCGGTCGCCGCCAACAGCTCGTCATCCAGCCAGAAGCCCCGTACCGACGGCAGATCTTCAAGCAGCCGGCCGACCTCCGTCGACGAGAAGGCGGGGAGCTGGTCGTCCGCGAGTGATATCATAAATAACAGGCCTTGACTTACTACGTCTGATATTCGTAATAGCAATCTCCGCCTTACGCAAGGTCGTTGATCAGCTCCTGCCGGTCGATGAGGGCTTTTCCCGGCCAAGAAGGATCTGCATCACGATGACGACACGCCCTCAAGAAACCCCGCTCTGCACAAAGCTGGCTGCACGGGTGCTCGGACTGGACCACCGAACGCTCGAGCAATGGCGGCACCTCGGCAAGGGCCCGAGCTACTATCGGCTGGGGCGGCAAATCCGATACTATCAAGCGGATCTCTACGCATGGATTTCAGGCGGTCGGGTTGACCACCAGACGGCGTCTTGATGACGGACTTTCTGTCGCCCGGTAGCTTCAGCCCGGTTTCGCCACCGCCGCCTCGCCTCGAAAAGGGTATCGAGCCACGCCATCGATACTGGGTCTTCCGTTGCCTTGACGGACCGGCGCGCAGGGCAACCGTCGCCGCCGCAGTTCGGCGATCGGGGACCGGACGGGCGACCTACTTCGTATTCGACGAGCGAAAGGTCGGACCTGACCTGGTTCGACAGTTTCTCGCCGGAGAACTCGCGTGCCTCTACATCGGTCGCACCCGCCGGCTCAAAGATAGGATGAGTCGGCTGGTGGCCGGCCTGAGTTCGGGAGTCGCGCGACACAGTCTCACGAAGCTCATCACGTCCGGACAAATCGTCGACTGTTCTCCAAGCCACCTAGTGGTTCTGGTCGTTCCGACAATGAGCCCGGTAGCGTTCGAGTGGTGCTCGTTCGACTCCTATGTCGAACAACATGGTGCGTATCCGGTCGGAAACGCCAAAGCGCCTGATCGTGGCGGGGGAAACCCGCCCGAACCGCATGACGTCTTTACTCTTCGCGCCCTCTTCCCGTTCAGGACATTCGCTCAGTGACGCGCAGGCCTGTCATGGATCTTCGACTGCCAGACGATGCTTGAGCGGCCTTCGACGTCCCTGATGAACCACGCACCCACCAGGATCTCTGGGAGGAAGTGTGGAGTCAGGCTGATGTCCCGATGACCGACCTCCATGGCGTAGGTCACGCCAGGTCGGATCGCGTCCGGGCGGTTAGGATTGACCCTCTCCGTGATCATGCCCTCCGCGTAGGCAAGGGCCTCTTCGACCGACCTGTTGAAGAGCGGTTCGTAGGCGACGAGAGCCTCGTCGGCCCATGTTACGAGAGCGAATGGTGTCATGGTCGTTCAATCCTTCATGCGCTGAAGTGCGCAGGATCAGCTTAGACCTTCGCGTCTCGTCTGGTTGTGGCAAGTCACTGTTTTCACACACAACGCCGAGCAAGACGGCTTGAGAACGTCGACCATCGTCCGACATCGCTTGAAGCGCGTTTCCTGACCACTGAATACGTGCTGGAGGACCAACTCATCGATTCCAAAGGAGCGGACAGCGAAGGTGACTTCAACCGCTCCTGCGAGCTCTACTGGCCATGGGAAATGCCGAGAAGCCCCGGCCAAGAACGGCACTCCGTGGACATCGCGTCATCCTATCGAGGTGGTGATCTCTTCCGAAACGATCCAGCGCCTGAGCTGTTCGAGACACTCCACAGGATGGCTCCGGATGGCGCACTCCCAGACCGTAGCGACACGCCAGCCAGCGGTGAGAAGCGCATCATGAGACCGCGCATCTCTCTCCACGTTTCCGGCGAACTTTCTCTGCCAGAAGTCCTCGCGGGTTCTCGGATGAGTGCTGAACCGACACCCGGCGTGACGGTGCCAGAAGCAGCCATGAACAAACACGACCGCGCGCCATTTCGCCAACACGAGGTCTGGCTTTCCGGGCAGGCCGCCCACGTGCGTTCGAAACCGAAACCCAGCCCGATGAAGGCCTTGGCGGACCACCATTTCAGGCTTGGTGTTCTTGGCCTTGATACCGGCCATCATGCGCGACCGGGTCGCCGGATCGACGACGTCAGCCATCGAGGTGTTTTCGTGTGGAGCTTTCGTCCTGTCCTGGTAGATAGCGAACAGAATCAGAACGCGAGACTTTCAGAGGCATGGCTTCAAACTATCAGGTCGTCGATCTGTTTGCAGGCCCGGGTGGTCTTGCCGAGGGCTTCTCGGCTTTCACGAACGACGAGGGTAGTGCGCCGTTCGTTGTCACTCTGTCGGTCGAAAAGGAGAAGGCGGCTCACCGAACGCTGCAACTGAGAGCCTTCCTGCGTCAGTTCGACGAGCTCCCGACGGAGTATTACGACGCACTCAATAGGGGGCGTCCCATGCCGAACTGGGCCGAGACCCACGAGGGTGAATGGCAAACGGCTGAAGAAGAGGCGCTTCAACTCGAACTTGGAAGCGCCAAGGCGGCCAGCATCCTGGACAAACGGATTGCGGAGCTTGTCACCCTCGGCGTTCCGACAATCGTTATCGGAGGCCCACCATGTCAGGCATATTCCCTGGTCGGTCGGGCGCGGAATAAGGCGATCGAGGATTATGTGCCGGAGGAGGACCATCGGCATTTTCTCTACCGGGAGTATGTCCGCATTCTGAAAGGTCTGCGTCCCGTGGCATTCGTCATGGAGAACGTGAAGGGGATGCTTTCTTCGTCTCTCGACGGCAAACGCATATTCGACAAGGTGCTCGACGATCTGCGCGCGGCGGACGGCAACCCCGAAGCATATGAGCTCTATGCAATCGCTCTGGACGACGACGGGCGGACGACTCTCCGCAAGGCGTCGCGGCATCAGGACTACATCGTCAAGGCCGAGGACTACGGCGTGCCCCAGGCCCGACATCGCGTAATCATCGTCGGGCTTCGCAAGGACATCGCAGCCAAAATCTCCCCCGATCATCGTGCATCTACAGCCGTTGCCAGAGAGCGCTCCTCGGTTCGGCACGCAATCGGGGGGCTACCTGCGCTGCGCAGCGGCCTCAGCCGAGGAGAGGATTCGGCCGCAGAATGGCGCGAGGTGGTCGCCTCGCAGATGGAAACTGTCGTGAGCGCGCTGGAAGCATCAGAGTTGGACGCGGACGTTCTATTGGCCGCTCGCAATGCGCTCGCGGGCTTCAAGAAAGCCAACTCGCTACCTCCTCGTTTGTCTACGGCGTCGGCAAGTTTTGAAGATGACTGCCCCGCTCTCCTCGCCGACTGGCTTGCCGAGCCCAATCTCACTGTGACGCTCAATCATTCAAGCCGGGGCCATATGACCGAGGACCTCGGACGCTACTTCTTCAGCGCCGTGTTTACAGGTGTCCGTGGCCGTGCGCCGAAGGCGGAAGAGTTCCCGACGGCGCTTGCGCCGGCCCACGCGAACTGGACAACGGGCAAGTTCGCCGATCGCTTTCGCACTCAAGGCTGGGACCAGCGATCAACGACGGTGACGAGTCACATCTCGAAGGACGGCCACTACTTCATTCACCCGGATCCAATGCAGTGCCGGTCGCTCACCGTCAGGGAAGCCGCCCGCTTGCAGACGTTTCCTGACAACTATCTGTTCCTCGGCAATCGAACCGAGCAGTATGTTCAGGTCGGCAACGCTGTGCCCCCATTCCTCGCACGTCAGATCGCAGAGGTTCTTCACCGGGCCCTTTCATACGGCGAGCCGGGTCAGCAGGGCGCAACCTGAGCTCCCACGACAGCCCAAAGTCGCCATCTTGGCGAACGGTCAGCACATGAAGCCGTCGGCTTCCAGCTCGCCGAGCGCCTCAACCAGTCGGATGCTCTGCTTCTCGGTGGGGATGGCGCGACGTGCAGCCAACCCGATCAGGGAATGGTCGGCGGGGCTCAACAGTTTGCGCTGCGCGGCATAGGCACCCGCTCGGGACCAGACGCTCGGCCCCAGCTTCATCACCCGCGCCTGGGCTTCGATGCCGTTGTCCATTTTCTGAACGGCCTTGGCATCCTTCGCGACCGCCTTCTTCGCCTGTCGGTCAAGCAGGACCACATCGAGTTCCTCGGGCAGCTCAAACGAAAGCGCCTGAACGCGCGACCAGCATGCGCTTTTCTTCGCCCATTCCGAGATGTTCGCGACGGTGGAGTCCGGCTGGACAATCGCCGGCCTGACAACCTCCGCAAGATCGACCAGCGTGCGCGCCAAGACGGAGGGAAGCGCCTGCTCTTTCCAGATCATGTCGAAGTTCAGGGCCAGCCCGCCTGACTTCAGCAGGTCGTCGAACTTCGCGATGGTGTAGGCGACGATCTGTGCGCGATAGCCGCCTTCCGCCTGATACCACTGCTGTTCGCTGACCAGGCTCTCAAGGTTGCGGAAGACGATGGCCTTCGCGACAGCCGCGCGGAAATACAGTTCATTGATCGCATCGCTGTCCTTGTCCCAGCGCTGACCGGCCAGCTTGGCATACTCGCCGAACGTCTTCTGGGCACCCTTGCTGACCAGATCCGGGCAGCCTTCCCAGACCATCTCGAACTTTGCGAGATCCGTCTTCGCGAACCGCTGCACTTTCGGATATTCGACGTCGAAAGCGTCTCGCTTGGCCTTGGTCAGGTAGGCTCGGGCGTTGTCGTAGGAGCCCCTCGCGCGCTCGTAGAACCACTTGCTCTGCGTGAATGTCCCATCGAGAGCCGGCGCCCATATCCGTCGCGAGAACTCCTCCATGCGGACGTGGAATGGGTGGTTGGCGAAGAAATCTGCGGCGTTGACCTTGTTCTGACTGTTGGCGAACTCGGAGATCTTCGGCACCACTTCCATGGCTCGTTCCGGATCGACCACGGACAGTTTCATCTGAACGAAGATCCGCTCGAGATTGGCCTTGTCCTTCTTCCCGGCCGAGAAGATGGACGCCGTTGTCTGCCCCCCGTTTACGATCTGCAGGTTGGTGAGACTGCTGATGTAGGTGGTGCCGTTCTCGACGACCGTTTCAACCTGCTCGGCGGTCGCGGTGACGCCATTGTTGTAGGCGAAGAACATACCTGGATCGTTCAGGATCGTGTTCCGGATTCCCTTGTTGACCCCGCCTCTGGCCTGCAGGAACGAGCGGACGTTCGCCTCGAGAAGTCGCGCGCCCCACTTGTCGTAGATGCGCGAAAGCAGCTCGCCCGGGACCACCGAGAGATAGGCTTCGTAACCATCCCCGCCCACATGCGCGGGAAGGCAGGGCAGCCGCTGGCCGAACTGCTCCATGAAGTCGATCTCGATGTCTTCCTTCCCCCGTCCGGACGCGACCAGACGGTGGAGACGCCCCATGTCCCACACGTTGTAACTGACTGCGAGCCCGTCGACCGTGCCAGCGTCGATCCCGTCATATCGGGCCTTGAGTGCGCGGTTGCTGATGAGGAACAGACGCACCCGGTTGATTCCGGCTCGTCTCGCATGGATCAGTTCGGCTAGGCCGTAGCCAGGCGAGCTTTCTTCCAGCTGATCGCGAAATCCGTCCGTAAGTGATGCGCGCAGGAAGTTCTCCAGGCGCTTGAACGCCGCCTCGACGTCTGTCTTGGTCAGGCTGACCAGTTGAGAGTCTGGATTGAAATCGACGACTGCAAGCGAAAGCACGCCCTCGGCTTCCAGGGGGTCTCCTCCGTATGCATCCACACGCATACCCCTTGCGGCTCTGTAGGGGGCAACGTCGAAGGTCTCGAACTCGCCCGAGTTCACAAGCCATTCGCCGTAGCTCTCGAGGAAGGCCGACTCCATAAAGCGGCCCCCGGCATCCGCATGGGTGCGGATTTCATTGAAGAAGTCCTCGTGAAAGTCCTCGACGGTCTCGGTCATTCAGCACTCTCACTCATAAACAGGTCCGCAATGGCGTGTTCGAAAGGCGCGCACTGATCGAGTCGCAGCCAGTAGGTAACCGAGCTCACCCCAGGGGGCAGACTGATCGCTTCGATCCTTGGAAAGCCTTCGGCGACGGAATAGGCATTGGTGCCTATCTCGATCCACCAAGTGTCGCTGTAGTCGTGTTCCGTGGAATAGCCGGCACTCAGTAGCCGAGCGTCGAAGACATCTTCCGCCGACGGATCGATAAGCGTCAGCTTCTCGCGAGCACGAAGAACAAGGCCGTCCAGCGTGATGCTCTGAGGCGCACTATCCGCAGAAGCGGTGAGTGCGAAAACGACCAGCGACAAGGTCTGGCCGTCAATCACCTGAAGCTGGTTTTCGGAGGAGATCTTGACGGCATCCTTGCTGGCATGTCGGGCCTTCACCTCGACGGCGCGGCCCGCGAACGCGAAGTCCTTCGGCTCATCTAGAGGTCCGCGCCAAGCCTCGATTGCCGCTTTCGGCTTCAGATGATCAATCAGCCGTTCGAGAAACAGCAGTTCTCCAATGAGCCCCTGTTGTTCCTCCGGCCCCAGACGCTGGCTCGGCCCCCCGCGCAACAGACTGTGCCACTTCCAGGCCCGCCGGATCGTCGCCGAAAGCACCGCCTGATCGCCGACCTTGGATCGACACGCTTCGACGATGTCTTCGCACAGGTGCTGGAACAGCTCTCGGTCTTCCTCCCGTTTGAGCACAAGGACAAAGGCATGCTTTCCATCCTGGTCAGGAGCCTCCGTGATCTCGATACCGTTGAGTGTTGGCCGAGCTTCATCGACGACCACGCCCGCAGCAACGACGAGCACGAGGGCGCAACGACCATCGGCGTCTCTCGCCCAGAAGAAGTCAGCCGGATGCGATGCATCGACACGGCGAACCGTAAGGCTGCCCGTCGCCCGTCCGATTTCCGCCCAGGGATCAGGCCGCATTGTTCAGCACGTCGTCGTCATCGCCCTCTTCATCATCAGCCCCATACTCCTGCCACCAGGTGCTGTTCACGACGTAGGTCGCGGTGCGGTAGTCGAAGGATGTCACAGGGAAGCTGATCCCCCAGGCCACCGGAGCCGGCCCTGAAAGTTCGCCGCCGTTCTCGCGAAGATCGAGGGGCTGGATCAGTAGCAAGGGGCGATCGCGGTGCTCCCGGTAGATCCGGTCCGGAGGATTGTCGTTTTCGCTGCGCCCTTCTTCTGATCGGAACGCTGCTACGGCGGCATCACGGTCCGCCTTGGAAACGCCTATCCGTTCGACGCCACGCGAAGAGACCCGGTTCTTGTCGCCGACCAGAAGCAAGCTGCCCTTTGAATCCGCGCCGACCGCCCGCTGCTGCATGATGACATCGAACTCGCGATCATGTTTGCCATCCACGCTCGATTTGCCGACGACCGCCACGTCCCAGAGCTCAAGTTCATGTTCGAGCCCTTCGTGGATGAAGTTTGCGACTGCTTCGGATTGGGTCTGGAGCGCCCGGTCGTGGTTCCTGAAGCGCCGTATGAAGTCTTCGATCATGGCACCCGGAACCTTGGCCCACAGCCGGTAGGAACCTCCATCTTCGTTCGGCCTGCCTTCCCCATCTCTGGAGACCAGGTGACTGGTCAGTTCCAAAGCGATGCCCCGGTTGTGCCTGATGTCCTCGCTGCCTCGGCGAAGCGCGTAGGTCTCGATGAACTTGTTCGACAGGCCGACGCTCACCGGCACCTTCTGTCCGGTCCCCATCTTGTTGCGAGCCGTGACGATGAGCGTATCCGGATGGGTCCGCACGCGAAGACCGAAGTCCTCGGGCGTCATGTTGGCCCGCTCCATCCGGCGCAACTCGTCCCGAAGCTCCTCAATGGACTCGCTGATGTGCTCGAACCATCCGCGCGCCTGAGGCGTCATCCAGATGCGGCACAAATCCTCATAGCCGGGGCGGTATCCGAACCACCGCCCCATCTGAAGGATCGTGTCATACATCATGGAGTTTCGGAGGAAGTAGCTGACGGTCAGCCCCTCAAGCGTGAGGCCACGCGACAGGCTGAAGCCGCCGACAGCAATCACCTGAAGGCCAGTGTCCTTGTAGGCGTCGTAGGCCAGGCTGCCCGAAGATCGACTGTTCACTTCAACCACGCTGATCGGGGCTACAGCTTCAAGAAGCTGGCTTTGGACAGCAGGCCAGTCGAACTCGAGATCGCGGTATTCCAGCTCCCAGGTCTCCCTGAGATCTCGGATGTGCTCATTCCGCAGCGCGTCCGCTTCCGGCTTGGCTCCGTCGTGACGAACTGCCCGGATGATCTTGTCGAGATAATCGTGAATGACGTCCCGAAGCTGCTGCTGGACGCTGGTGAAGCGCGAGGCGTTGACCAGCATGCTTGTGTGTGACGCCCCCTGCCCTCGCAGAACCCGGATTGTCCTGGCAATGACAAACGTCCGCACCGCGCGCAGAAGGCTTTCAGGCAGATCCGCGATCACCGTGTCGATCTTGTGGACCAGTGGTAGGGCGTCTTCATTGTCCCCGATCGCCCGCAGCACCTGATCGCCAAGCTCGTCAGTGAAGATGCGACCAGGTCCGAAATAGTTACTGGGCGCATCCAGCGTCACAATGAAATGCTTCGGGAACAGGTCGGCCTTCAGCTTCTCATCACTGTCGGGGCTGATGAAGATATTCGCGAACGGTGTCGCCGTGTAGCCGACGTAGCAGGCCCGGTTGAACAGGTTCATCAGCTCGCGGATCTGCGTGTTGATGCGCGTGGCTTCGCCTGGGTTCTTCGACGTGTTGATCGATGCGTTGTCGGCTTCGTCATCGATCAGCAGCATGGGGGCATCGACCAGGTCCTTGGTCCAGCCGGTGTTGTGTGCTCTCAGCCAGTTGGTCAGGTTCTTGAGCGTGCTGCTGTTCTTCTTGATCACGAGAACGATCGGCACGTTGAAAGACGTTATGTTGCCGCCTACTTGCTCCGCTATTCGTGCATTGAAATCGCTGGTCGCGCTCGTCAGCGTGTAGGGTGTGTGCTTGTTCGCGAACCGCGCGACCCCGAAAGGCTTCGGCGGCGTCGATGGGTTGTGAGGGAGCGCGCTGTCCTTGCCGATAAAACCTTCGTCGATGCGCTGCTGGGTCTGGTTGCGGAGGTTGTTGTGGATTCCCGCGATCACCACGATCAGCTTGTATCCTGCGTCAGCCGCCTTGCAGACCAACCCGGTGTAGTTCGCAGTCTTCCCTGACTGAACATGCCCGACGACCATGCCTCGCCGGTCCCACGCCCCATCCAGCTTCGGATTCTGCAGAAGACCAGTGATGCGGTCAGTGACCTGGTCCAGCGTCGCCAGGACCTTCGGCGCGAAGTTCTTTTCCTCCATCAGCTGGCGGTAGCGGTCCCAGTAATAGGGCTCGATTCCCGCCTTCGCAGCGGGATACCACTCCACGAAACCATCGTCTGAGACGTAGGAGCCAAGCGTCATCTGAATGTCGAGCTGGCTCTCAATCTCCCGCGCCAGCCGCTCGACATCCTCGTCCGGAATCGCATACGGCGGGATCACCCGATACTGATCGATCATTCCCCGGATCAGCTCCGGAGTCGGGCGCGCCTCCTTCGCGACGCCAAGTTTGATGGCCGACCGAAGCATTTCGTATTGGGCAGATTCAGGCATCTTCGCTCGCTAGACTGTGGTGGGCTTTGCGGATGAGAGGTTCGGCGGCGGCCCAGTTCGAACGATAAGGTTCTGCTCGACCGAGATCAGTGAGCAGCGTCTCAAGGGTGCAACCCTGACCGGCCATGACACGGACGGTCAGCGAGACGACGGCTTCAAGGTCTTCGGTGGACAATGCCGTCTGGGCGACCGCTTTCGGGTCCGACGCCGCGTCCGAGAAAACGGCATCAACGGGGAACGCCCGCTCGACGCTCTTGAGGAACGTTTCCAGCTCGCTCGACTGGTTGTCCGTCAACCCGTCAGACATGTGAGCGAGGAGGGGATGGTCCCGGTTGATCTCGTAGGACACCGCGCCCTTGTCGACTCGCCTGTGCCAGAGGACAGCCTGACTTTCAGAGGTCATCCGGTGCCCCCGGGACGTGTAGACCCGGCGAGATGGTTCAGCGATCTGGTCGATAAGCCCCTTGAGCCTCTGTCTCACAGCGTAGGGTGGCTGGGCCGACGCCTTGCGCACATCGATCTTCCAGAGCGTGTCGAGGCCGTTCGGCATGTCGATCTTCACCCGGGCGAGCTTGGTCAGCTCGCTCTGCTTCGCCAGCCTGAACCAGGTTCCGTGGATGATCAGCCGACCACCCCGATAGAGATAGAAGCCCTGGTTCTTCAGGTAACCGCCTTCGCCAGCGTATCGGTCCCATTCGCTCGCGCTGACCTTCCGATGGTGAGGAAGAATGAAGGCCTCGACCTGCACATCCTGCCCCGAGACCCGAATGGGTTCGACCGGCAGGCGCTGAGTCGCCGGCGACTTGGTATGAAAGGGATCGAACCCGACCAGGTCGCGACCGTTCATGACGATCCGGACCTTGTCGATGTTCCTGTCCCCCTGAAGGAAACGATGGAACACCAGCTCGAGATGCTTCCGCGCGCTGTCGAGGCGTTCAAGCATGTGATCGGCCTGGGCGGTGCCAGTGGTCCCATCTGCGATGCGATCCAGCTTCCTCCAGACGATCGCGGTCCCACTTCCGTCAAGGAGGTCGAACCCGGGTTGTTCGCGGGGATCGAAGGTCGGGGGAAGCTGAAGAACCCAGTCGTCTCGTTCGACTACGAAATCGAGATCCCATCTGGCGGCGGCCAGTTCACCGTTCTGTCTTGAGATCACCGTGAGCGAGCGTGCCTGAGAGAAGGACGCCGTTTTCATGCCCAAGCCAAAGCGTCCTAAATCTGCGCTGTCTCTCGCTGTCGTCGGACTCTGACTCCCAGGTCGCATTGCATTGAGCAAGGCGGCTCGCGCCATTCCTCTGCCATCGTCAATGATCGCGAGGAACGGATCAGCCGAGTTCGTGTCGTAGATGATGTGGACGACGGTCGCCCCCGCCGAGATCGAGTTGTCGATGACATCGGCCAGCGCACTTTCCAGCGTGTAGCCGATGTCCCTCATCGACTCGATCAGCGACGCCGCACTTGGTGCCGCTCGATGTTCCGTAGCGTCGTCGAAACTATCCAAAAGCGACCCCCGTCCCTCACGCTCGCATACGTTGCGACTCTAGCCCACCCTTTTCACTGGCGAGAAGGCCAATGTGGTGAATCCACGAGGAGAACTTGCAGGCGACTACGCCAGAATCGGACGTGGCCTGGATCACGCCGAGATATGGCTTGGTCCGACGATCAGGCTGAGGCGGTATAAGGATAGCATTATCGCTATGGGCCGAAGTGCCGACCCGGGTCAGCGAGACTCGATTTATTTCTAGGGGTTCGACGAGAACAAGACGGGTCCACCACCTGCTTCCGTGGTGCTTCCGTCAGATTCCACGTCACACATGAGCCCCGAAGGGAACCGCGTAGAATATTGTTCTATACGGAGAAAATGGCGCGCCCGGAACGATTCGAACGTCCGACCCTCAGATTCGTAGTCTGATGCTCTATCCAGCTGAGCTACGGGCGCGCACAGGCCTTTACGGCGAGGGCGGGTATCTAGCGGGTCGTCTTGCCGGGCGCAACCCGGTTTTCGTGGCCTTTGCAAAACGGGCGCTTGGAGAGGCGGACGGCGGGGCTTAGGTCGGGGGGAGGCGCCTGTCCGCGCCAGTGTTTCCGGGTCGCCTCCCAGATGATCATGTCGAATTCCACGTTCCGTCCGTTGCTCGTCGCCGTCCTGGCGCTGGCATCGACCCTGACGCTGGCCGGTTGCCAGACCACGATGGTCGGCGGCGCGTCCGCCCCGGCCGAGGCCGCCGGGACTGCCGCCACCCGTCCGGCGCGCGGTCCGTTCGTCGCGGCGGCCAATCCGCTGGCTGCCGAGGCGGGAATGGCGGTTCTGAGGCGCGGCGGTTCGGCGGTGGACGCCGCGGTCGCGGTGCAGGCGGTGCTGGGACTGGTCGAGCCCCAGTCCTCGGGCCTCGGCGGCGGGGCCTTCATCATGGTCTATGACGCCGGGACGCAGGAGGTCACGACCTATGACGGGCGCGAGACGGCGCCCTCTGCGGCGACGCCCGAACTGTTCTACGAGAACGGCCGCCCCCTGCCCTTCATGGACGCGGTGTTGAGCGGGCGATCCACGGGCGCGCCCGGCGCCGTGGCGGCCCTGGCGATGGCGCAGGCGACACACGGAAGCCTGCCCTGGTCCTCCCTGTTCGGCGACGCCGAGCGTCTGGCCCGCGACGGGTTCACCGTCAGCCCGCGTCTGGCCGGCTTTATCGCCGGAACAGGCGGGCAGGCGCGCACCCTCTGGGCCACCGAATATTTCACCAGGCCCGACGGGAGCCGCTACGTCGCCGGCGACACCCTGCGAAACCCCGCCTACGCCGAGACGGTCGCGACCATCGCCCGTGACGGAATCCAAGCCCTGCGCACCGGTCCGATCGCCGAGGCCATCATCGAGACGGTGCGGGCCGAGCCGCGCCCGGGATCGCTGAGCGACGCCGACCTCGCCGCCTATCGACCCATCGTCCGCGACGCCCTGTGTCGTCCGTTCCGTGTCTATGTGATCTGCATCCCGCCGCCGCCGTCCAGCGGCGTGGCCCTGCTGCAGCTCCTGGCCATGGCCGAGACCCCGACCGCCGCCCCGGTTCTCGCCGAGGGCGAGACCAGCGCCGCCGCCTGGACCATGTTCGCCCAGCTGCAGCGGCTGATGTACGCCGACCGCGACCGCTATGTCGCCGACCCGGCCTTCGTCGGCGTGCCCGTGGCCGGCCTGCTCGACCCCGACTACGTCGCCTCCCGCGCCGCCCTGGCCCCCGGCCTGGCCGGCGCCGCCACAGCCGGGACACCGCCCGGCGGCGTGTTCCGCGCGCCTGACGCGACGACCGAGCCCTCCGGCACCTCCCACATGGTCATTGTCGATGCGGCCGGGAACGCCGTCTCCATGACGACGACGGTCGAGAGCATCTTCGGTTCGGGCCGGATGGCGGCGGGCTTCTTTCTCAACAACCAGCTGACCGACTTCTCCTTCTCGCCGACGACGGCGGAGGGCGCGCCGATCGCCAACGCCGTGGCGGCGGGCAAGCGGCCGCGCTCGTCGATGTCGCCGATCATCATTCTGGATCATCAGGGTCGTCTGGTCGGAGCCATGGGCTCGCCGGGCGGATCGGCGATCCTGGCCTATAACGCCAAGGGACTGGTCGGGACGCTGATCTGGGGCCTGCCGGTGCAGGCGACGTTCGACCTGCCCAACCTCGTCGCCAAGGGTCCGGGCTTCGGCGCCGACACGTCGCGGTTCGGGCCGACCCTGACCGAAGGGCTGGCGAGGAACGGCATCATCCTCCAGCCCAACGCGTCGGAGACCTCAGGCCTGCATGGAGCGATCTGGCGCGGAGATCACTGGGACGGCGGCGCCGACGACCGACGCGAGGGCGTGGCCCGGACCGAATAGGCCTCAGCCCGGCAGGCGCAGCTCGAAGGTCGTGCCGGTCGGGCCGGTCTCGACGAGGCGCAGCTCGCCCTGATGGTTGGTCGCCAGTTCGCGCGAGATCGTCAGGCCCAGACCGGTGCCGTCCGCCGAGCCGCCCGAGACGAAGGGTTCGAACAGGCGCTCGGACAGGCGCGGCGGAATGCCGGGGCCGTCGTCGACGATGCGGATGACGCACCAGCCGTCCTCTCTCGAGGCCTCGACCATGACCGAGCCAAGCGGGCCGCCCTTCCTGCGAGGCGCCCGCGCGGAGTCGCGCTCGATGGCCTGACGGGCGTTGCGCATCAGATTGACCAGGATGCGGTGCAGTTGGTCTGGGTCGGCCTGGACGGCGAAGCGTCCCGGAAGCGCCTTCACCAGCCGCACGCCGTGGGCCTCCAGTCCCGCATCCTCGGCGGCGGATGTCACGGCCGGGGCCAGCGCCACCCGATTCTTGACCGGCGCCGGCTCCTCGGACTTGCCGTAGTCCAGCACATTGCGGGTCAGGGCGGCGGCCCGACCCAGGGCCCGCTCCAGACGCGGCAGGGCCTTGGCCACCTGGGGGTCGGCGGAATCGGCCAGACGCTCCGAGGCGATCTGGGCCGAGGTCAGCATGTTGCGCAGGTCGTGGTTGATCTTGGCCACCGCCTCGCCCAGCGCCACGAGACGGGAGCGGGAGCGCAGCGCCTGACGCACCTCCTCCTGCATGACGGCCAGTTCGCGTTCGACCCGGCCGATTTCGTCATGGCGATCGGAGGGGGTCGGGGCGACCGTCTGGGGATCGGCGGCGAAGCCTTCGATGGAGCGGGTTACGCGCCGCAGGGGCTGCAGCACCAGGAAGGCCAGACCGGCGTAGAGCAGCCCGCCCGCGACGACGGAGATGATGATGGACACCAGAAGGCTGTTGAGCAGGAAGGCGCGCAGTTCGATCTTCAAAGGCTCGGCCGGCGCGACCACGTCGATGAAGTCGCCGGAGCGATAACGGGGGGCTGCCCGCGCCCGGATCGACCGGTCGGGATGGCCGAACAGGGTCCGGACCGGATCCAGCAGCTTCGACCCGGTGCTGCGCCCTCTCAGGTCGATGAAATCGGGCGCGCGGGCCAGGTTCGGGGCCTGCAACAGCTGGCGCATGACGCCCTGGTCGCTGATCGCCACCGCCGACACCCCGCCGATACGCAGCAGCTGTTCCGCCGTCTGATCGTCCACGGCGCTGTAGGGCAGGGCCTCAACGCCTACGGAGGCGAGTTCGGCCGCCTGGAGCCGGTCCATCAGCCAGCGCTCGTGGAAGCTGGCGGCGTTGGGCCCGACGATCAGGGCCTGCACCGCCAGGGTGAACAGCACGGTCAGCAGCAGCAGCCGCGACGACAGGCCGTCGGGCGCCTGGGGCTTCAGCCGCTCGCGCCAGTCTGCGGGCGGCCGCAGCCGGTCGAACAGGTCGCGCGGAATGACCCGGGGCGGCCTCACGGCGTCGCGGCTCCGGGCAGGCGCGCCTGGATCGTCTTCAGGATCAGAGGCAGGACCACGGCCAGCACGAAGACGCCCGCCATCGGGGCCCAGAACTGGCCGAACAGGGCCTGGATATCGGGGTTGGGGTTCTCGGCCAGCAGCTGGTTCAGCCGCGCCCCGATCCAGCAGTAGATGATGTGGGCCGGCAGCAGGCCGATGACCGTGGCGACGGTATAGGGGACCAGCCGGACCGACATGATCCCGGCGGCGATATTGATCATGTGGAAGGGCACGACGACGGCCAGACGCGAGGCCAGGACATACCAGAAGGTGTCCTTGTCGATGGCGGCGCAGACCATCTTCAGCATCCCCTGGTCGCGTTCGGCCTTGCGACGCAGATCCTCGCCAAGGGCCGAGCGGGCGACCGCATAGACGATCAGGGCGCCGACGGTGGCGGCGATGGAGGTCGAGACCCCGCCGACCCATGGGCCGAAAAGATAGCCGGCCGTGATGGTCACGAAGAAGACGCCGGGCACCACGCTGGCGGTCGCCGTGGCGAACACCGCCATCAACACGAGCAAGGCCAACAGATAGTTCCGGGCCGTAAAGGCGCGCAGTTCGTCGCCGTGGTCGCGCAGGGTGTCGAGCGACAGATAGCGGTTCCAGCCCATGCCGAAGATCAAGGCAATGACGCAGGCCAGAAGAATGAGGGGAAGAAACCGTTTCAGGCGATCCATGGTATTCTCGACGGTTCCGGGCGTTTCCAGGCTATAGGACGTCGTCGGCGGCGTTGACAGCCGAAGCCCCTCCGCTTATACGCCCGCCCTTCCCGCAGAGGACACGTTCGTCCCCCGCGCCACTCATAACCCCTGGAGCCGACCGTGAAGCGGACCTATCAGCCGTCGCGACTCGTGCGCAAGCGCCGTCACGGCTTCCGTTCGCGGATGGCCACCAAGAACGGACAGAAGATCGTTGCGCGGCGTCGCGCCAAGGGCCGCAAGAAGCTGACGGCTTAAGCGGCCTTCCCCTCGATCAGAGGGGATCGATGACGATTGCCATTACAATCCATCGCCTGACCTCGCGGCCCCAGTTTCTGGCGGCCGCGAAAGGCGTTTCTCAGGCCCGCGGAGCCGTGGTCGTCCAGCGCCTGGACCGCGCCGACGGGGATGCGACGATAGGCATCGGCTTCACCGCCACGCGCAAGGTTGGCGGGGCCGTCGTCCGCAACCGCTGCAAGCGCCGCCTGCGCGAGGCCGCCCGGGCGCTGGTCGGACAGCACGGCGTGCCCGGAAGCGACTATGTCTTCATCGCTCGACAGGGCACCCCGGACCGGCCCTGGGAGCGTTTGCTTGACGATGTGAAATCGGCGCTTACAAGGCTCGCGAGCCCCGCCGACGGCCCCAGACCGGCCCGCCCGGTCCCACCTTCTCCCGACACGCCCGTTCCCCTTTCCGACGACCTGGACCGCTGATCCGAATGAAGAACGAGAACACGCGCAACATGGTGATCTTCGCCGTGTGCACGGCGGCGATCCTGCTCCTGTACCAGGTCTTCGTCATGGGCCCGCAGATGGAGCGCCGGAAGGCCGCCCAGGAAGCCGCTGCCGCTGAACAGATCGCCGCGCCGGCCGGAACGACAGCGGACGCCGTGCCCGGCTCCACTGCCGCCACAGGCTCGCTGACATTCGTTACGGATCGCACCGAAGCGCTCGGCACGGTCCCGCGCATCCCGGTCTCCACGCCGACGCTGCAGGGCTCACTGTCGCTCCAGGGCGGTCGCATCGACGACCTGTTCCTCAAGAACTATCGCCAGACTGTCGATCCCTCTTCGCCCTATGAAGAACTGTTCCGTCCGCAGGGCATGGAGCACGCCTATTTCGCCCAGTTCGGCTGGACCGGCCCCAATGTCGCGGGCGGCGTTCCCGGCCCGAACACCGTCTGGCGCCTGACCGGCGGCTCGACCCTGACCGAGACCACCCCCGTCACCCTGACCTGGGACAATGGACAAGGCCTGCGCTTCACCCGCGTCATCGCACTCGACGCGCAATATATGTTCACCGTCACCGACACGGTCGCCAACCTGGGGACCCAGCCGATCGTCATCGCCCCCTATGGCCGCATCGAGCGCCAGGGCGTGCCGCCGGTCCTGGGCAAGACCCAGATCCTGCACGAGGGCGCCATCGGCACCTTCTCCAAGGGCGACGGCTACGCCACCACCCAGCTGAAGTACGGCGACTGGGCCAAGAAGCCGCGCGAGGAGTTCGAGTCCGTCGGCGGCTGGCTGGGCATCACCGACAAATACTGGATGGCGGCCCTGATCCCGCCCCAGACCGAAGCGATCCAGGCCGAGTTCCGCGTCACGGACGCCTCGACCTACAACATCCACGAGGCCCGGATCCTGGGCGAGGCGCGGACGATCAATCCGGGTCGCCAGATCACCGAGGTCCAGCACCTGTTCGCCGGCGCCAAGCGCAACGAGATCCTGTCGGCCTACGAGAAACAGTACGACCTGCCGCGCTTCATCTACGCGATCGACTGGGGCTTCCTGTTCTTCCTGACGCGCCCGATCTTCCTGCTGGTCGAGTTCTTCTACGGCCTGGTCGGCAACTTCGGCGTGGCCATCCTGCTGCTGACCCTGACCATCAAGCTGATCATGTTCCCGCTGGCCAACAAGAGCTACGAGAGCCTGTCCAAGATGCGGAAACTCCAGCCGCTGATGGAGAAGATCAAGGAGCAGAACAAGGACGACCCCCAGGCCCAGCAGAAGGCCACGATGGAGCTCTACCAGAAGGAGAAGATCAATCCGCTGGCGGGCTGTCTGCCCATCCTAGTCCAGATCCCGGTCTTCTACGCCCTCTACAAGGTGTTGTTCGTCACCATCGAGATGCGGCATGCGCCCTTCTTCGGCTGGATCCGCGACCTGTCGGCGCCGGACCCGACCAACATCTGGAACCTGTTCGGCCTGATCCCCTGGGATCCCTCGTCCGTGCCCCTGGTCGGCAATCTGATCGGTTCGCACGCCGGCGGCTTCACCCTGGCGCTCAGCGTCCTGGCGATCATCTACGGCTTCACCATGTGGCTGCAGCAGGCGATGAACCCGCCCGCGCCTGATCCGGTCCAGCGCCAGATCTTCGCCTGGATGCCGATCGTCTTCACCTTCATCATGGCCGGCTTCCCGGCGGGCCTGCTGCTCTACTGGGCGTGGAACAACGTCCTCTCGATCGCCCAGCAGTATTTCATCATGCATCGCTTCGGGGCCGAGAACCCGATCGACGACCTGATCGCCAAACTCACGAAGAAGCCCGCTTGACCGAGTATTCCGACGAAGAGGTCGAGGCCGCACGCGTCCTGTTCGCGCGCCCGGCGACCTTCGTCATGGGCGCCGCCAAGATCGAGCAACTTCCAGAACCCAACCTGCCGGAGATCGCCTTCGCCGGAAGGTCGAACGTCGGCAAGTCCAGCCTGATCAATGGCCTGGTCGGCATGCACAAGCTGGCCCGCGCCTCCAACGAACCGGGTCGGACGCGGGAGGTCAATTTCTTCGACCTCGACGGCAAGCTGCGGCTGGTCGACCTGCCCGGCTACGGCTGGGCCAAGGCGTCGAAGACGACCGTGCGTCAATTCCAGAACCTCGGCCGCGACTATCTGCGCGGCCGGGTGACGCTGAAGCGGGTCTATCTGCTGATCGACGCCCGCCATGGCCTGAAGTCGGTGGACACCGAGGCGCTCGATGCGCTGGATCTGGCCGCCGTCAGCTATCAGATCGTCCTCACCAAGGCCGACAAGATCAAGGCGCACGAACGTGACACGGTTCAAGCCGCGACGCTCAAAGCCATCTCCAAACGCCCCGCCGCCTTCCCGGCGGTGATCGTGACCTCGGCCGAAAAGGGCGCGGGGTTGCCGGAGCTAAGGGCGGAGATCATGCGCACGACGGGCGCGGAACTCTGATTCCCTTCCTTCTCCCGGTGGGAGAAGGTGGCTCGCGAAGCGAGACGGATGAGGGTTCGGCCTCACCGGTGACGCACGACCCTCACCCTTTCGCGCAAGGCGGTTCGCTACGCTCTCCGGCGCTCAATCCCTCTCCCAACGGGAGAGGGAGCCCGTCCGCTCTGGCCTCTCCAGCCCTGACCGCCTAACTAGCCCCCATGCCCCCCGCCGACACCCCTGCCGAGGTCTTCAAGCGCGCGCTCGCCCATGCGGCCCGCGCCCTTGCGGAACAGTCCGAGCTCGAGGTCGTGTTCGGCTCCGACGGCCCCAAACTGACCGGCGGCGTCCTGACCCTGCCCCATCCGCCGCGCACTCCGTCGGAGGGCGACACCGCTGCCATCCGGGGGCAGGCTGACCGGCTGGCCCTGCGTCTCGCCAACCACGACCCGACCATCCACTCGACCTTGCGCCCCGCCGATACCCGCGCCGCCGAGGTGTTCGAGGCCGTGGAACAGGCCCGCGTCGAGGCCCATGGATCGACTGCGCTCGCCGGCGTCCGGGCCAATATGAACGCCGCCCTCCTGACCCGTCTGGAGAAGATGGGCGCACTGCGGGTGACAGAGGCCGACCGCGTGCCCGTCGGCGAGGCCGTCGCCCTGCTGCTGCGCGAACGCGTCACCGGCCAGCGCAGTCCCGACGGCGCCGGGGCCATGCTCGATCTCGTCCGCA
This sequence comes from Brevundimonas subvibrioides, assembly GCF_002280785.1. Lineage (GTDB taxonomy): Bacteria > Pseudomonadota > Alphaproteobacteria > Caulobacterales > Caulobacteraceae > Brevundimonas > Brevundimonas subvibrioides_B. The sequence continues at coordinate 53,289 of NZ_NCEQ01000012.1, read as the reverse complement.
CTGACATCGAGGCCAGGGCCCACGTCCAGCTCGACAAACTGGCCGAGACCGCCGGCGACCAGGCCGCCTTCGGCAAGGCGCTGAAGGACGTGCTGCGCGCCCTCGACCTCGACCCCGGCGACGGGCGCGGCGACGACGCCTCCGAGGACCAGGGCGACGAGGAGCCGGATCCCCAGGAACCCGAGGCCAGCCAGGACCAGGACGAGGAGGAGGACGAGAGCGGCGGCGAGGGCGGCCAGTCGATGGACGGCGCCTCCGACGACCCGACCTCTGAACAGGACCGCGACGCTCGCCCCGACGGCTCCCCCGCCGAGCGGGACGGCGACGCCGCCGACGACGGCCCGGACGTCGCCGAGGGCGCCCTGCCGAACCGTCAGGAGAACGCCGACGACGGTCGCGCGATCGACTTCTACAAGGTCTTCACCACCGCCTATGACGAGGTCGTCGACGCCGCCGACCTGTGCGACCCGATGGAGCTGGACCGGCTGCGCAGCCTGCTCGACCAGCAACTGACCATCCTGTCGTCCATCGTCGCCCGCCTGGCCAACAAGCTGCAGCGCCGGCTGATGGCGCAGCAGAACCGGTCGTGGGCCTTCGACCTCGAGGAAGGGGTTCTCGACACCGCCCGCCTGACCCGCGTCATCACTGACCCGAGCAGCCCGCTGTCGTTCAAGATGGAGAGTGAAAGTCCTTTCCGCGACACGGTCGTGACCCTGTTGCTCGACAACTCCGGCTCGATGCGCGGCCGCCCGATCATGGTCGCGGCGGTGTGCGCCGACATCCTGGCGCGGACTCTGGAGCGGTGCGGCGTCAAGGTCGAGATCCTCGGCTTCACCACCCGCGCGTGGAAGGGCGGACAGGCGCGCGAGGCCTGGATCACGGCCGGCAAGCCGGCCATGCCCGGCCGCCTGAACGACCTGCGCCACATCATCTACAAGGCCGCCGATTCCCCCTGGCGCCGGGCCAGGAAGAACCTCGGCCTGATGATGCGCGAGGGCCTGCTGAAGGAAAACATCGATGGCGAGGCCCTGACCTGGGCCCACGACCGGCTGAAGGCCCGGCCCGAGTCGCGCCAGATCCTGATGGTCATCTCCGACGGCTCGCCGGTCGACGATTCCACCCAGTCCGCCAACGCCGCCCTCTATCTCGACAAACACCTGCGCAAGGTGATCGAGGACATCGAGACCCGGTCGCCGGTCGAACTGATCGCCATCGGCATCGGCCACGACGTAACCCGCTGGTATCGCCGCGCCGTCACCATCGTCGACGTCGAACAGCTGGGCGGCGTCATGATCGAGAAGCTGGCCGAACTGTTCGACACGGCGCCCAGGCAGGCGACGAAAAAGGCCGGCCGTCGCCTCAAGCGCGCGGCGTGATGCGGCTGCTGTTCCGCGCAGCGGCGTCGCTGGCCCTCATGGGCATGGCGGCCTGCGCGGCGATCGCGACCTCGATGCCCGGCCGGGTCACCGGTCCCGACCATGCCCTCCGCATGGAAGCCCGCCATGTGCCCCTGGGCATCGGCGGCGCGACCCTGGCGCCCGGCGTCACCTATGGGGGCGGCCTGATCCTTCGCGGGCCTGGACTGCACGGCCTGTCCGACCTGAAGATGCAGGGCGATCGCGCCTGGGTCGTCAGCGACTTCGGCGACCTCGTCCGCTTCACGATCCGGCTCGACCGCAACGGCCGTCTGGCCTCGGCCGACCGCGCCGTCAGCCGGCCCCTGACCGGCCCGGACGGCGCCGTCCTGACGCCCAAGGCCAATGCGGATGCGGAAGGGTTGGCCCTGCTCCCCGACGGCCGGGTCCTGATCAGTTTCGAGCGCGATCACCGCATCTGGTCCTATGGCGTCGGGGCGAACGACCGGCCGGTCCTGGTCTCCACCCCCCGTCATCCGTTCGAGGACAATCAGGGCCTCGAGGGCCTGGCCCCCGCCCCCGACGGCCGCTGGCTGGCGCTCGGCGAGGCCGGCGGCGCCTGGCTCTGCGACGCCGACGCCTGCGAGCCCCTGCCCAACGCCCCGACCGCATACACGGATGGCTTCCTGACCACCGGCGCCGATGTCGACCCGGCAGGTGGCTGGTTCATCGTCCAGCGTCTGTTCACGCCCCCGCTCAACATGCAGGCCCGCGTCCGCCGAATGGCCCCGGACGGGACCCTGTCGGACCCCCTGATCCACCTGCGCCCGCCGGCCTCGACCGACAATTTCGAAGGGATCGCCGCGGTCGCGACCGCGACGGGGACGCGTGTCTATCTGCTCAGCGACGACAATGACAACTTCGTCCAGAAGACCCTGTTGCTGGCCTTCGATGTGAGGCGCTGACGGGGCCCTTCTCTCGCAAGGGGTGAAGGGTCAGGACAGGAAGCTCTTCGTCAGCTCGATCGCCTCGACCAGGCTCATCCGCTGCACCTCGGTCCCCGGCGGGAGGGCGGCGAACAATCGCGTCGGCGTGGCCGCGTCCAGCATGACGAACACCCCCTTGTCGTCCGCCCGCCGGATCAGCCGCCCGAAGGCCTGGGCGATGCGGGCGCGGGCCAGGGCGTCGTCATAGCCCTTGGGGCCGAACTTCTCGCGCCGGGCCTTGTGCAACAGGTCGGGGCGCGGCCAGGGCACCCGGTCGAAGGCCAGCAGCCGCAGCGACCGGCCGGGCACATCGACGCCGTCTCGAACGGCGTCGGTGCCGAGCAGGCAGGAGTCCTGTTCGGCGCGGAAGATGTCGACCAGGGCCCCCACTTCCAGTGGATCGACGTGCTGGGCGTAGAGGGGGATCTGGGCCTTGGCCAGGTCCGGGCCGAGGCGTTCGTAGACCGCCTTCAACCGGCGGATGGCGGTGAACAGGCCCAGGCCCCCGCCCCCGGCCGCCAGGAACAGTTCGCGCATCGCGGCCGCCGTCTGGCGCGGGTCGTCCTTGCCCACGTCGTTGACGACGATCACCCGGCTGTTCGACGCATAGTCGAAGGGGCTCTCGACCTTCAGGGTCCGCGCCGGTTCGATCAGCCGCGCGGCCCCGGTCCGCATCCGGGCCATGCCGAACAGGTCTCCTCCGCTCGCCTCCGCGATCGGGTCGGACAGGGTGGCGGAGGTCACCAGCACCCCGTGCGCGGGCAGGATGACGGCGGCTTCGAGCGGCACGGTCGGGTCGATCCAGTGACGGCGCAGGGCCACGTCGTGGATGCGGCCGAACGCCGTCTCGACCGACAGCCAGTCGACAAAGTCGGGGTCCGGTTCATCGCCCCCGTCCTGAAGCGCCGCCAGCATGGAGCGCCAGCCCGGCAGGGTCATGCGGGCCCGACGGTCGAGGCCCCGCAGCGCCCCCTCGATACGGGCGCGGGCGGAGCCGTCCAGTTCGGCCGCCTCGTCATCGAGGATGTCCTCCAGATGCCGGGCCAGGGCCAGCAGCGGGGCCTCGACCGCCGCGATGGCCTGGGCGGCGCTGCGCGCGGTCTCCAGCAGGGGTTCGGTCGCGGGACGGACGGCGCATTCGGTGCCGAACTCCGAGCTGGCCGAGGACGCGGCCTCCGACGTGCGGGCCCGGATCTGTTCCAGCGCGGCCATCAGGAACTGCTCGATCGGGCCGACCGGATTGACCTCGCCCGACGGCGGGGCGATGCGCCCGGAGATGCCTTCCCCCGGCAGGGCCGCGGCCGCGCGGATCGCGTCCTGCAGGGCCTTCGCGGCCGCCTCGTTGTCGGCGCACAGATCGCCCAGCCTCTGTTCCAGACCCCGCCCGCGCCGGCCGCGCCCCTCCGGTCCCCGGATCCAGCGACGCAGCTCGGCCGCCTCCTGACCCGACAAACAGGCGGAAAAGGCTGAGTCGGCCGCGTCGAACAGGTGGTGGCCCTCGTCGAAGACAATACGTTTGAGGGCGGCGGTCTCGCCGTCCTGCTTCAGACCGCGCGCCGAGCGGGCGCCGTCGAAGGCGGCCTGGGTCATCACCAGGGCGTGGTTGGCGACGACGAGGTCGGCCCGGCGGCTGGCGCGGATGGTCTTCTCGACGAAACAGGTGCGGTAGTGGGGGCAGGCCGCGTGGACGCATTCGCCGCGTCGGTCGACGAGGTTGCCGGCCGAGGCCTGGCTTGCAGACGCCACTGCGAACAGGCCGGGCAGCCAGCCGGGGAAGTCGCCGCCGGTCATGTCGCCGTCGCGCGTGTGCATCGCCCAGCGGCTGGTCAGGGCCAGGCCGATCAGGTCGCCGTTCCCCAGCTGGGCCGCCTGGACCATGTCCTGCAGGTTCAGCAGGCAGAGGTAGTTCTCCCGGCCCTTGCGGACGACGGTCTTCTTCTTGCGCTCGACAGGGTCGGGCCAGAGGGCGGCGCTCTCACGGTCGATCTGGCGTTGCAGGGCGCGGGTATAGGTCGAGACCCAGGCCGCCCCCTGGTTCCGTTCGGCCCACAGGGAGGCGGCGGCCAGATAGCCCAGGGTCTTGCCCGTGCCGGTGCCGGCCTCGGCCAGCAGCATACGCGGCCGGCCCTCCTCGTTGCGCGGCGAGAAGGCGTAGGCGGCCTCGGCGGCATAGTCGGACTGGGTCGGGCGCGTCTCGTCCAGGCCCGAGGCCTGCAGCAGCTTCTCCAGCCGGATGCGGGCGGATTCGGAATCGACCGGGGCCGAGCCCGCCTCCCCGCGCGGCGCCTCGTCCTCCCACTCCGGCAGGCGCGACCAGGCGTCGAGGCCCGAGCCCCGATGCTGGCGCGCCCGGAGCGGCCCTGCCTGAAGCGCGCCCGACACCCGCCAGGCCCACGACCAGCCGGCGCGTCCTAGCGTCTCGGCCAGGGTGAAGGCGTCCTCGCGGTGCGGATAGGCCGGGTCGGCCAGTTCCTTCAGCAGGACGGCGGCGGCGGCGCGCAGGGCGGCGGCCTGGGCCTCCGCGCCCCTGGGTTCGGCCATGCCCAGCGCCAGGGCCAGGCCGCTCGGCGACGGGGCGCAGAAGGTCGCCGGCCGCACGAAGGCCCACAGCTCCAGCACGTCGAGCAGGTCATTGGACCGGGGCGGCGCCGACAGGCCCAGCCTGCGCGCCGTCAGCGAGGCGTGGGCCACCATGACCGGCCCGCCGGTGAAGACCCCCTCGGCCGCGCCTCGCCCGATCTTCCGCGCACCCTCGTCGTCGCAGATCGCCCCCGCCCCCGGCGGCACGGCCAGTGCCGCCGGCAGGACGAGCCAAGGCTCGGCCCCGGTCAGGCTGCGGTTGGAGAGGACGGATTCGTCGGACACGTCAGAGAGATAGCGACGAACGGCATGAAACGGAACGGGAACATGCTATATCCCCCTCGTGACGCCGCCCGCCGCCCGCCTGCCGCCTCTGTTCGCCGACTGGTTCGTGTCTCGCGGCTGGAGCCCCCGCAGGCATCAGCTGGAGATGATCGCGGCCGCGCAGAATGGGTCGCACGCCCTCCTGGTCGCGCCGACGGGGGGCGGCAAGACGCTGGCGGGGTTCCTGCCCAGCCTGATCGACCTGGCCGAACGCGGGCCGAGGCCGCCGCATGGGCCGGGCAGCGGCATCCATACGATCTATGTCTCGCCGCTGAAGGCGCTGACCACCGACGTCGAGCGCAACCTGATGACGCCGATCCGCGAGATCGGGCTGAACATCCATGTCGAGAGCCGCACCGGCGACACCAAACAGTCCAAGAAGCAGCGGCAGCGGGAGTTTCCGCCCGACATCCTGCTGACCACGCCGGAGCAGCTGGCCCTGTTCTGCGCCTGGGGCGGGGCGCGGGCCTATTTCGCCGACCTGAAATGCATCGTGCTGGACGAGGTGCATGCCATCTGGTCGGGCAAACGGGGCGACCTGCTGAACCTCGGCCTCGCGCGGCTGCAAAGCTTTTCGCCGGGGCTGCGCCGCGTCGCCCTCTCGGCGACCATCGATGATCCGGACTTGATTGCGCAGTGGCTGGCGCCGGGTCTTCCTTCTCCCCTTGCGGGAGAAGGTGGCGGGCGAAGCCCGACGGATGAGGGGTCACACCATCCGGTGGATTTAGCTGAACCAGCGCAGAATTCCGAAGGTCAGAGTGACCCCTCATCCGTCTCGCTGCGCGAGCCACCTTCTCCCGCAAGGGGAGAAGGAATCGTCATCGTAAAAGGCGACCCCGGCGCCGTTCCCATCATCGACGTGCTGGTGTCGGAGGGCCGCGTGCCCTGGGCGGGGCACACCGGCCAGCATGCGATCCCCGAGGTCTATGAGGCGATCCAGCGTTCGGGCCTGACCCTGGTCTTCGTCAACACCCGCTGGCAGTGCGAATTCGTGTTCCAGCAGCTGTGGGCCATCAACGACGAGAACCTGCCGATCGGCCTGCACCACGGCTCCCTGGCCGCCGAGCAGAGGCGCAAGGTCGAGGCGGCGATGGCGCGGGGCGAGCTGCGGGCCGTGGTCTGCACCTCGACGCTGGATCTCGGCATCGACTGGGGCGACGTCGACCTGGTCATCCAGATGGCGGCGCCCAAGGGATCCTCGCGGCTGGTGCAGCGGATCGGCCGGGCCAATCACCGGCTGGACGAACCGTCGCGGGCCCTGATGGTGCCGGCCAGCCGGTTCGAACTGCTGGAGTGCCAGGCGGCCAAGGAGGCCGTGGCCGAGAACGCCTTCGACTGGGAGCCGCACCACATCGGCACGCTGGACACCCTCGCCCAGCACATCATGGGCGTGGCCTGTTCGGAACCGTTCGATCTGGGGGCCCTGCACGCCGAGGTGACGTCCTGCTCGCCCTATCGCGGCCTGAGCTATGAGGCGTTCGAGGAGGTGGTCGATCTCGTCGCCACCGGGGGATATGCGCTGCGCACCTATGACCGGTTCGCGCGGATCGTGCGCACGCCCGAGGGGCGCTGGACCGTGCGCAACGCCATGATCGCCCAGCGGCACAGGATGAATGTCGGGGCCATCGTGGCGGCCGGGACGCTGAACGTGAAGGTCGCGTCACGTCGCGGCGGGGCGTCGAAACAGCTGATCGGCGGGCGCAAGGTCGGCGAGGCCGAGGAGTGGTATTTCGAACAGCTGACGCCCGGCGACACCTTCGTCTTCGCCGGTCAGGTCTGGGCGTTTCAGGGGATCAACGGCATGGACGCCCTGGTCACGCACGCGACCGACAGGGACCCCAAGATCCCGTCCTGGGGCGGGTCGCAGTTCCCGCTCGGCACCTCGCTGGCCGCCCGCGTCCGGGCCATGGTGCAGGACCGCGACCACTGGCGCGTCCTGCCCGTCGACGTGCAGGAATGGCTGGAGCTCCAGGCCGCACGGTCGATGATCCCCGACGCCGACAGTCTGCTGATCGAGACCTTCCCGCGCGGCAGCCGCCATTTCATGGTGGCCTATCCGTTCGAGGGTCGGCTGGCGCATTCGACCCTGTGCATGTTGCTCACCCGCCGGCTGGACCGGCTGGGCGTCGGGCCGCTGGGGTTCGTCGTCACCGACTATGCCTTCGCCATCTGGTCGATCAAGCCGATGGACGGCCTGGACTGGGACGCCCTGTTCCAGCCCGACATGCTGGGCGACGACCTGGAGGCCTGGCTGGAGGAGAGTTTCATGATGAAGCGGACCTTCCGCAATTGCGCCCTCGTTTCCGGCTTGATCGAGCGTCGACAGCCGGGCGCCGAGAAGACCGGGCGTCAGGTGACCTTCTCCACGGACCTGATCTACGACGTGCTCCGCCGCCACCAGCCCGATCACCTGTTGCTGAGAACCGCCCGGTCGGACGCCGCGTCCGGCCTGCTGGACGTCGCGCGTCTGGGCCAGCTGCTGAGCCGGATCGCAGGGCATATCCGCCACGCGCCGCTGGAGCGGGCCTCGCCCTTCTGCGTGCCGGTTCTGGTGATGATCGGGCGCGAGCGGGTCGGCGGCGACGCGGCCGACATGATTCTGGAGGCCTCGGCCCAGGACCTGATCGACGAGGTCATGGAAGACGCCCATCCCAGGCCAGGCGGGGCCGAACTGATGGGGGCCGCATGAACGCGGCCCTGCGAGAGGCGCTGACCCCGGCGCGACGGCCGTGCGGGTCGCTGTCGGTCCGGGTCATGGGCGAGCTCTGCGTGCTGCGCTGTTCGGGCGCGCTGTGGCTGCCGGCGCACGGGGCCCTGGTCGCGGGGGACCTGCACCTCGAGAAGGGATCGGCCTACGCCGCGCGAGGCCAGTTGCTGCCGCCCTACGACAGCCGCGCGACGCTGGATCGGCTGGAGGCGGAGATCGCCGAACTGAAGCCCGAGCGTGTCGTCCTGCTCGGCGACAGCTTCCACGACAGCCGGTCCGTCGGGCGGATGGCGGCGGACGACCGGACACGGCTGGACCGGCTGGCCCTCGGGCGCGACTGGATCTGGCTGGAGGGCAACCATGATCGCGAAGCATTGACGGCGGCGGATGGGGATGCGGTCTCGGGCCTGCCCGGCCGCGTCGTCGGCGACCTGCGGCTCGGCGCCCTGTTCCTGACCCATGAGCCGATGCCGGAGGCCGAGGACGGCGAGGTGGCGGGCCACCTGCACCCCTGCGCGCGCGTCGTCGCCCATGCGCGGATGGTGCGCCGCCCATGCTTCGTCACCGATGGGCGCAGGCTGCTCCTGCCGGCCTTCGGGGCCTTTACCGGCGGGCTGAACGTCAAGGATGCCGCGATCGCCGGGCTGTTCACGGAACCGCCGATGGCGGCGGCGCTGGGCAAGGACCGGGTCCACGCACTGGCGTGGAACGGGCTGGTCTAGACGGACTGCATCACCACGAGCAGGCTGAGCGCCGCGCCGCCGGTCGCCGTCAGCCGCAGGTTCCGGTACCAGACCGGCGCGGTCCTCAGGTCCCAGTACAGCATGGCGATCAGGCCGAAGATCATGACCAGCAGCTGAAACCCATCCGGCACGGTCGGAAGGAAGGTCAACCAGGCCGCGACCGCCGGCAGGTTGCTGAGCACCAGTTGAAGCCAGTCCGGCTCCGGGCCCGCCATCGTCCGCCCCCATCGGGCCCCGCCCAGGAAGGACAGGATGATCGCGCCATAGACCGTGAGCGGCTCGATCCAGACCCGCGCGCCTTCTGGCGTCAGAAGCACCAGGGCGGCGCATCCGACGAAGGGGATCAGTCCCGCGAGCGTCAGCGTCCACGCCGTCAGTCGAGCCCGATCCATCAGCTTCTCCGGAACACCCTGCTCGCCAGATATCCCATTCCGCCGGCCAGCAGGACGCACAGCACGCCATAGCTCCACGGTCGTCGGTGGGCGAGTTCGTAGATGTCGCGTTCGAAGCCGACCTTCTCGACCGTCAGGGTCAGGTTGGATACGCCCGCCGGTTCGCCGTCGCGGAACAGCCAGACCTCGGCATGGTATTCGCCCGTCGGCGCGGTCGCCGGCAGCTCGACCTGGGCGCGGAACAGGCCGCGATCGACGAAGCGGACCCCGTTGGGATCCGTGTCATAGAGCGCCGCCGCCTCCTTCAGCCGGATCACGGCGCGACGCCAGTCGAGGTAGTCCTCGCCCAGCCGCGAGATCACCACGTCACGCACGCCGTAGCGGGTGACTGTGCGGCTCTCCTCCGGCGCGTCGATACGCAGGTGATCGACGCCGACGCCCAGACGCCTCAACTGCCCGAAGCCGGCGATGTCCGGCAGGGGCCGGGTCGAGGCGGTCATGTAGAAGCCGGGCGCGCCCTCGAACAGGACGGGACGACTGTTCAGCCAGACGCCGAGGTTGCGGGTCTTCTTGACCAGACGGATCGGGGCGTCGGGCCCGCGCACCACGACGACCACGTCGGTCGGGTCGTCGGTCGGGTTGAACACCGCGCCGTAGAGGACGATGCTCGCCCCCTGGAAGCTGGAATCGACCTGAACCCGCGCATCGGTCAGGGCGGCGGCGACGCGCAGTTCTCCCTGCGTCCCGACGGACATCTCCGGGCCCGACTCCGCAAGAAGGGGCGCCGCGATCGCGGGCGGCGGCGGGGGTGGAGCCTGGATCATCCGTCCGACACCCCGGGCGCCAGAAGGAAGATGTCGGACGGCCGGACGAACAGGTCCAGGCCCATCTGGATGCCGACGAACAGGATCAACAGGCCCAGCGCCGCACGCAGCACATCGGCCCGGAACCGGCCCGCATAACGCGCGCCCAGCTGGGCGCCGACCACGCCGCCGACGAGCAGGAGGCTGGAGAGGACGATGTCGACCGTCTGGTTGCGACCGGCCTGAAGGATGGTGGTGATCGCGGTCGTGATGATGATCTGGAACAGGCTGGTTCCGACGACCACGCCGGCCTTCATCCGCAGCGCATAGAGCATGGCGGGGACCAGGATGAAGCCGCCGCCGACCCCCATGATGGCCGACAGCACGCCGGCGAAGACGCCGAGGCCGAACGGCGGGATGGCGCTGATATAGAGGCCCGATTTGGGGAAGCGCACCTTCCACGGCAGGCCATAGAGCCACAACGGACGACGGCGTTCCTTGTGCGGGGCGATCTCGCCGCGGTGACGGCGGAGAATTTCAGTCAGGCTTTCCTGCAGCATCAGCAGGCCGATGGCGCCGAGGAAAATGAGGTACGACAGCGCCACGACCAGATCCGCCTGGCCCAGAAGGCGCAGGTAACGGAACAGTTCGACCCCGCCGATCGCTCCGACGGCGCCGCCCGCGGCCATAATGCCGCCCATGCGAAAGTCGACCGCGCCCTGCCCAGTGTAACGGATCACGCCGGAGGTGGAGGAGGCCACGACATGGCTGGCCTGGCTGGCGACGGCCACGGTCGGGGGGATGCCGAGGAAGACCAGCACCGGCGCCATCAGGAAACCGCCGCCGATGCCGAACAGGCCGGACACGAATCCGACCAGCGCGCCCAGCAGAACCAGGAGCGGCCAGTTCACCGAAACCTCGGCGATCGGCAGATAGATCTCCAAAGGGCGGGCCTTCGGCTGGAACGGATAAGCTTAAGCGCCGGAAGGCGAGCGAAGGTGTCTTAGTCGGACGGCGTTTTCAGGACCACCCTGTTAAACGGTCAGGCGAGCGGTTCCAGGGCGAAGGCCTCGGCCTGGGCGCGGGCGGTCTGTCGCGCCGCCGCCGGAAGGGTCGGGGCCAGCCGATCGACAGCGGCCTGGGCCTGGGGATCGCCGGCGCGGGCCGCGATCAGGTACCAGCGATAGGCCTGAGTCGGATTGGGGGCGATGCCCTCGTCACCGTTCTCATAGATGCGGGCGACATTGTACTGGCTGTCGACCAGACCCTGGTCCGCGGCCCTCCTGAGCCAGTCCAGCGCCTCGGCCCGGTTGCGGGCGCCGCCGACGCCGTCGAACAGATACATGCCGAACGCGTGCATGCCGCGTGCGTCGCCGCCCTCGGCCGCGCGTCGGGCCCACAGGCGGCTTTCCTCGAGGTCGGCGGCGACGCCGTTCTCGCCGGATTGATACAGACCGGCCAGCTTCAGCTGGGCCTGGGGTTCGCCCAGGTTGGCGGCGCGGGTCAGGGTCTCGACCCCGGCCGGATCATTGCGGTCCAGCTGTTCCGTCGCCTGGGCGAACAGGGTCTGGGCCTCGGTCGCATCGGCGGGCGCGGCGTCCATGGGCGCATCGGCCGGACTGAGCGCGAGGGCGGCGATCGGGGTCGCCCCGGCCTCGCCGCTCGACTGACCCAGCAGTTGGCCGACATCCATGATCTCATAGCCGGTCAGGCGACCGGTGGCGTAGAGGCCGCAGACGACGGCCACGCCGGTGACCGAGGCCAGGAAGGCCTTCTTGACCGTGCCGTCGCGCGAAGCCTGCTTGTCCAGCCGCTCCTGCAGACGAGACTTGCCGCCCTTCTTCAGACCGCCCAGTCCAAAGCTGGCCCGGGGGGCGGGTTCGGCGGCGACCGGCGTGTTCATGGCGGCGCGGGCGGCCGAGATGGTGTCGCGGGTCGAGGCGGCGCGTCCGGCGGCGGCGCCGCCGCCCAGACCCGCGCGCAAACGACGGGCATCCACGAACTCGGTCTCGGCCGCGAAGTCGTCATCGCCGCCATCGAAGGTGCGGGCCGACGGGAAGGCCTCGGCGACCACCCCGGCGAAGGCGGCCTGCGGCGCGGCCTGATCCTCAGACTGGGGCGTGATCTCTGCGATGGCGTCCAGTGCGTCGCTGACGTCGGCGCCGCCGAAACCGCCGAAGGGCTGGACCGCCGAACCGAACGGGGTCGGCTCGGACGCGACCGGCTCGAAGCGTCGCGGCAAGGTGTCAAAGCTGTCTTCGGCCCCGAGGGCGGAGACAGCAGGTTCGGGCGCGAACGCGGTCTCGGAGGGGGCCTCGGGGAAGGGTTCGATATCGGCGGAGAGGGAATCAATGGACCAGCCGTCATCAGCCGAGGCGAAGTCCTCGGCCGGGAAGGCGGCGGAGCGCCAGTCGGGCTGGGCGAACTCGGCGGGCGCAACGGGCGGCAGGGGCTGAGGCGTTGGGTCGAACACCGGCGCCGGCATCGGCGCGGCGGCTTCGGCCAGACGCTGGTCCAGGGTTTCGCGCGCCTCTGCCAGCAGCTTAGCCGTGCGGTCTTCGGACAGGCGCATGCGCTCGGCCAGTTCGCCGGAGGCGCGGTCATAGCGCTGCTCGATGCGTTCGGCGCCCTCGCCCATGCGGCGGCCGATGTCTTCCAGCGCCTGGGCGGACTTGCGTTCCGACTGGGCGATACGGTCGGCGAGGCGGTCGGAGATGCGGGTGATCTCGACGCCCAGCTTTTCCAGGGCGATGGCGTGCTGGTCGTCGGCGCGGTTCAGGCGATGCTCGATCGCCTGACCGTAGCGGCCCATGTCCCGCTCGATCTTGTCGGAGACCCGCTTGTTCAGCTCCGTCTCGAACTTCTCCAGACGCGCGTCGCCGACGGTCTCGATGCGGTCGACGCGGGTGTCCAGGTTCTGGGCGATGCGCAGGACCTCGCGGCCCATGGCGTCGATGCCCTGGGCGGAACGCTGCTCGGCCGAACGCGCCTGTTCGCCGAGCGAGGCGATGGTCGCCTCGATACGGGCCATGCGACCCTCGCTCTCGGCGGTCTCCAGCCGGCGCATCATCTCGGTACGGTTGGCGTCGACCTGGCGGGAGAGCGTCTCGGCCAGTTTCTCGAACCGGGCGGACTCGCGGACGCCTTCGGGCTCGACGCGGGTCTCGGCGGCGCGCAGCCGCTGGTCGAGGCCGGCGAAGGAGCGCTCCAGATTGCGCAGGGCCTCGGTCGTCTGGCTCTGCGCCGCATCCAGTCGCTGGCCGACGCGCGCCAGCATATCCGAACCGGCGCCCGGACCGGCGACCTTCTCGACGGCCTCCAGACGTTGCAGCAGGGTCTGGCCGTGGGCGCGATTGCGCTCTTCAAGATCGTAGAGACGGCTGGTCAGGGCGGCGACGGCCGTGTCGGTCTTGCCCCGGACATCAGCCTTCTCGACACCGTCGAGACGCTGACGCACCTCGTTAAGGCCCGAGCGCTGACGCTCCTCGATGTCATACAGACGCCCCGCGAGGCCGCCGACGGCCTGTTCGACCTTGGCGATGGTCTCGACGGTCTGGGGTCCGACGTCCTGTTCGAACCGGCGAAGCCGCTTGTGACCCTCCTTCAGTTCGTCGGAGATGTCGTCGATGCGGCGGCCGTACTGGCCCGCCTGCTGGTCCTGCGCCTCCATGCGACGCACGAGGCCGGACACGGCCTGGTCCACACCCTGGATGGCGATGGTGGAGCGACGCTCGGCGGCTTCCAGACGGGCGGCGATGGCGTCGACCGAGGCGGCGACGCGCTGCAGGGTCTCGTCGTCGCGGCCGTAGCTGCGGCTTTCGGGCTCATAGGCGTCGTCGAGGCGGCGGGAGCGGCCGCGACGATCGAACGTCTCGGCGGCGTGCGGACGGCGCGGCAACGGCTGAACGCCGTCGTCCTCGTCGTCCATGATCATGGTGTTGAGCCACTCGCCCAGCGTCATGCCCGAACGGCGCGCCAGATCCTTGGCGACCTCGCGCGCTTTCGGGTCGATCCCCTTTACGCTCCAAGGCGCAGCGGCTGCGCTCACTGATTCGGCTCCCGACCCATAGGCATCACGCTAATCGCCCATATCCGGGGTGTAAACGTGTGGTTAACCCCAACATCTTGACGGTTGGCCAATCACCTGTGGATAGGCTCCGCCGCAACTCATTTCATCGCGCCGACGTGGTTAACGAGCGGTGAAGATTAAGACCCTGGTAAGGGTCCGCTTGCGCATCCGGGGACTTGCCGCCACATCGCGCCCATGTCGATGACCCTGACCCTCTCGCTGCTGGCCGGCGCCCTGATCGTGGCCGGTTTCGCCGGCTGGCGGGGCGCGCGACCGAGCGACTTCCTGAAGCCGCGCATGGTGCCCTGGCGGTTCATCATGCTGCTGGCCGGAGCGCTGGCCTTCCTGCTGATGGTCCACATCGGAACGCTCATGGGGGTCACGCCCCGGACCTGAGGCGGAACAGGCGCGCGGTCCGGCGGTTATCCTGCCGAACGCAAACCACAGGAGCCCGACATGGCCGATACACTCACCTCCGCCGAAGCCGAAAAAGAGTTCTGGAAGTCCCTCAAGGACTCCAACACCGGCCTGCTCGGCCTCGACCAGCCCGGCTATCACGCCCAGCCGATGACCGCCTTCCGCGAGGCCGAGACCGGCACGATCTGGTTCTTCACCCGCGACGACACCGATCTGGCGAAGGACGCCGGGGTCGGCGGCGGCCAGAGCGCCATGTTCCACTACGGCTCAAAGGACCAGAACACCTGGGCCTGCATCCATGGCGAGCTGTCGGTCCAGGGCAATGACCGCGAGATCGTCGACCGCTACTGGAACCCGGTGCTGGCCGCCTGGTATCCGGACGGCAAGGAGGATCGCCACCTGACCATCCTGCGCTTCGACGCCGATGACGGCCGCGTCTGGGTCAACAAGGGCGGTCTGGTCAGGTTCGCCTTCGAGATCGCCAGGGCCAATCTGACGAAGACGACGCCGGACGCCGGCGGGGTCGCGGACGTCAACCTGCAGTAGGTTCGATCAGGCAAAGATCAGGGGCGCCGTTTCGCGACGGCGCCCCTTTTCATGCCGGCAATCGGGTCAGCCCGCGAAACACCAGGCCAGCACGGCCTTCTGGGCGTGGATGCGGTTTTCCGCCTCGTCCCAGACCAGCGAACGGGGGCCGTCGATCACCGCGTCGGTGACCTCCTCGCCGCGGTGCGCCGGCAGGCAATGCAGGAAGACGGCGTCCGGGGCGGCGAGATCCATCAGAGCCTCGTCGACCGTGTAACTCTCGAACGCATGCAGGCGGGACTCGTAGTCGCTGTCGCCCATCGACACCCAGGTATCGGTAATGACGACGTCGGCGCCCTTGACCGCATCGCGCGGGTCCGAGGTCAGGCTGACAGCAGAGCCGCCCTTGGCCATGTCGTGCAGATCGGGGTGATACTCTGCCGGGCAGGCGACGTTCAGGTGGAAGCCCAGCTTCGGCGCCGCGTGCATGAAGCTGTGGCAGACGTTGTTGCCGTCGCCGATCCAGGCCAGCGTCTTGCCCTCGATCGGGCCGCGCTGTTCCTCGATGGTCATGATGTCGGCCAGGATCTGGCACGGGTGCGAGCGGTCGGTCAGGCCGTTGACGACGGGCACGGTGGCGACCCGGGCGAAGCGCTCGACGTCCTCGTGGCTGTTGGCGCGGATCATCACAGCGTCGACCATGCGCGAAAGGACCCGCGCGGTGTCCTCGATCGGCTCGCCGCGCCCCAGCTGCATGTCGCCGGCATTGGCGATGATGGAGTCTCCGCCCAGTTGGCGGATGGCGGCGTCGAAGCTGAAGCGGGTGCGGGTCGAGTTCTTCTCGAAGATCATCGCCAGGACGCGATCCTTCGCCGGGGCATCGGCATCGACCCAGCCCTGGGGCCTGCCCTTGCGGGCGGCCTTGCGGGCATGGGCGTCGTCGAGGATGGCGCGCAGCTCGCTCGCTTCCAGCCGGTGGATGTCGAGGAAATGGCGGGTCATGTTCAGTCTCCCCCCTCTCCTTGTGGGAGAGGGCTTGAACGCCCGAGAGCCGTCAGGCGATCGGTCTTGCGTGAAAGGGTGAGGGTCGGGTGCGAACCGGTGAGGCACGACCCTCACCCTTTCGCCTTGGCGCATCGCTGCGCTCTGCGAGGCTCAAGCCCTCTCCCAACGGGAGAGGGATCATTACGCCGCCGCCTTGATCTTGGCCCGCGCGCCTTCGCAGGTCCGCTCCAGCCGTTCGACGGCGTCGCGGGCCTCGTCCAGCGTCAGGTTCAGGGGCGGCAGCATGCGCACGCAGTTGTCGCCGCCGCCGGCGATCAGCAGGTGCTGTTCGTCGCGCGCCCAGCCCATGAATTCGCGATTGTTGGGGACCAGCTTCAGCCCGATCAGCAACCCCTTGCCGCGCACGTCCTCGATCACGTCGGGGAAGCGTTCCTTCAGCCCGTGCAGCTGCTGCTTCAGATAGCCGGCGATCTCGTTGACGTTGCCCAGGATCTCGTCGGAGTTGATGGCGTTGAAGGCCGCCAGGCCCACCGCCATGGCCAGGGGGTTGCCGCCGAAGGTCGAGCCGTGGGCTCCGACCGTCATGCCCTTGGCCGCTTCCGTCGTCGCCAGGCAGGCCCCGATGGGGAAGCCGCCGCCCAGGGCCTTGGCCACGGCCATGATGTCCGGCGCCATGCCGGCCCACTCATGGGCCCACAGCTTGCCCGACCGGCCCATGCCGCACTGAACCTCGTCGAAGATGATCAGGACGCCGTGCGCGTCGCACAGGTCCCGCAGTCCGCGCAGGCAGACGTCGGGCATGGCCCGGCACCCGCCCTCGCCCTGCACCGGCTCGACGATGATCGCCGCCGTCGTGGGCTCGGCGATCGCGGCCTTGAGCGCCTCGTGGTCGCCCCAGGTCAGCTGATGGAAGCCCTGCATCTTGGGCCCGAAGCCCTCGGTGTAGCTGGGGTTGGCCGCCGCGTTGATCGCGCCATAGGTCCGGCCGTGGAAGGCGCCGTCGAAGCCGTAGATATCGATCCGCTCGGGCTGGCCGTTGGCGGCGTGGTATTTGCGCGCCGTCTTCAGCGCGCACTCGACCGCCTCGGTGCCCGAGTTGGTGAAGAAGACCACGTCGGCGAAACTGGCCTCCGTCAGGGCGTCGGCCAGTTCTTCCTGACCCGGAATCTTGAAGATGTTGGAGACGTGCCACAGCTTCTCGGCCTGGGCTTTTACCGCCTCGACCAGCACGGGATGGGCGTGGCCCAGGCCGTTGGTCGAAATGCCCTGGACGCAGTCCAGATACTCGGTCCCGTCCGTGGCCCACAGACGCGCGCCTCGCCCGCGATCCACTTCCAGCGGCGCGCGATTGTAGACACCCATCAGATGACCGGACACAGCAAGACCTCCAAAAGAAACGAAGCCCCGGCGCGGGTGCGACGGGACTTTTCAGGAGTTGCGGTTGTCGGATGGGAGCGGGGGTGAGTCAACACCACTGCTTCCCTCTCCCGGCGGGAGAGGGCTTGAGCGTCCAAGAGCGTCAGCGATTGGAAACGCGAAAGGGCGAGGGGTTGGCGCTAACCAGGGAGTGGCAGGACCCTCACCCTTTCGGCTTAGCGCATCGCTGCGCTCTGCGAGCCTCAAGCCCTCTCCCACCGGGAGAGGGTTAACTCTTCAGCCGCCAGCCGGACCTGAACACCAGCCAGCAGGCGACGGCCATCACGACCGTCAGCACCGCGCTCATCACGACGCCGACCATCAGGTTCCCCTCGGCATGGCCGATGAAGCCGTAGCGGAAGCCGTCGATCAGATAGAAGAAGGGGTTCCAGTGGCTGATGGTGGCGAAGGGCTCGGGCAGGTTCTCGACCAGATAGAAGGTCCCCGACAGGAAGGTCATGGGCATGACGACGAAGTTCTGGACCGCCGACAGATGGTCGAACTTCTCGGACCACAACCCGGCCAGCACCCCGACCATCCCCATCAGGAGAGACGCGATCAGGCCGAACCAGACGATCGCCAGGATGTTGTAGAGGCCCAACCGCGCGAACGGCAGGACGCAGACCGCCGTCACCAGACCGACCGCGAGGCCCCGGGTGGCTGCGCCCAGCGAAAAGCCGATCGTCAGCTCCAGCGGGCTCAGCGGCGGTGTGAGAAAGTCGGTCGAGGTGCCCATGATCTTGGCCTGGATCAGGCTGGAGGAGGCATTGGCGAAGGCGTTGTTCAGCATGGCCATCATGATCAGGCCCGGCGCCACAAACTCGGCGAAGGGGGTGCCGTGCAGCGGCGGCCGCGCGCCCTTCAGCGCCACGACGAAGACCAGCATATAGAGCAGGGTCGTCACCACCGGGGCGGCGACCGTCTGGGCTCCGACCTTCCAGAAGCGCCGGACCTCGCGCAGGTACAGGGTCTGCACCCCGATCCAGTTGACCCCGGCGTAGTGGCGCGGGGTCGGCAGGCCGGAGGGTCGGGTGGAGGCGAGATCGGTCATAGGCCGTCAGATGCGGCCGCGTGACACGACACGCAAGGGCTCAGGCAAGAGGGTTAACCCTGCGCCGCGCCTCGTCCGCCTCGGCGATCAGGCGCAGGCCCGATATCTCGGCGGCGTCGGGCGTCATTGTGATGGCGATCTCCGGCGGATCGACCACCCTCACACAGCCATCGCCCGCCAAGGGAGTCAAAGGCTTACGCGTGATCGGCGGGTCGACGAGAGGCGTATTGGACATAGACCCTCAACCCGGCGCGCCCGCGCCTGTTCCGTATCGCGGCGCTTGGGCCGGCTCAGCGAACACCGATTCAAGATGTGGTTTCTGTGGACGACTGATTCGCACATCTTGCGTCTGTTAAGGTCTCGTTTACGATTAGTTGTGGCTGACGGGACCCGGGAGGGGCTCCAGGCGCCAAATGTTGAATCAAAACTGTACCCCGGAGGGTGGCATGACCGCAGGCTGGACCGAAGATCGCGTCGGCGCGCTGAAGAAGCTGTGGCTCGAGGGGCAATCCGCCTCGCAGATCGCCAAACAGCTGGGCGGCGGCGTTACCCGCAACGCCGTCATCGGCAAGGTCCACCGCCTCGGCCTGTCGGGTCGCGCGACCCCGTCGCAGCCGGCGCGCACCGCCACCGCCTTCCGCCCGGCCCGTACGCGCACCACGCCCCCGGCCCAGCCGTCGGCGCCGCGGCGCATCGAGGCCGCCCAGGCCGTGCCGCGCCCGGTCGTGACGACCCCCAGCTTGCCGGCCGTCGCCGAAATGCCCGGCACCGCCACGGTGATGACCCTGGGCGCCCACATGTGCAAATGGCCGATCGGGGATCCGTCCTCGACCGAGTTCAGCTTCTGCGGCCGTCGCGCCTCGGAAGGCGTCTACTGTCAGGAACACGCCCGCGTCGCCTACCAGCCGCAGATGAAGCGCGGCGGCAAGGAAGAGCTGGCCCGCAGCCTGCGTCGCTACATCTAGCTAAGGGCGCTATCGCTCGCGACGCGGTCGCTCACGGCTTGAGCGCGGAGTGTCATCTCCGCAGAGACCCGTCGATTGTCATCCCCGCGAAAACGGGGACACATCCGCCTCGCCAGGTCCCTGGCGAGACCGGGGCGGGGCTGCGGTTATCCGGGTTGACGCAGCCCCCCACCCGCCTGCCGGTGCCGTCGTTCTAGGCGGCCTGGGCCGTGCCGATCAGAGCCGCCGCCGGGATGCGCCATGCCGCGCTGATGGTGCGGATATGTTCGACGGATAGCCCGCGACGCCCGTTCAGAATTTCCGAAGCGCGCGAACGGGATCCCAGAAGCGCGGCGAAGTCGGCCTGGGTGTAGCCACGCCCCTCCATCACAAGACGAATGACCTCGAGCGGGTTCGTGGCGGCGACCGGCCAGCGGCGTTCCTCATAGGCTGCGATCACAAGCCCCAGCAGTTCGAAGCGATCCCCCTCCGGCGTGCCAGGCTCGGGCTCGGCGTCGAAGAACGCCTCGTAGGCGGCCAAGGCGGCGGCCAGTTGATCGTCATCATGGATGACGCGAACGGGGAAGGGGGTCATGGTCGCCTCTCCTCTTCAGACCGACGCCGGATCGATCCGGTCATACTCGGCATGGGTTCCGACAAACTTCACCAGCACCTGTTTGAACGGATATGAAATACGGACCACCAGCCGATAGTTGTTGCCGCCGATGTCGAAAATGACCCGGTTGTCACCGACGAAATCGACAGTGTTGAAGTCGTCGCGCACCTCCTGCGGCGTCCGCCATTCGGCGGCTCGTGCAATGTCATACCACGCCGAAAGCGGCCCCATCGCCCGAGGATGCCGGGTCCAGAACTCGATGAGCGTGCGACGCGCCACCACGTTCATACGAGCACCCTAGCATGTTCCCGTTTCGGGAACAACTAGTTCAGAACCCGACCGCCCGGCACGTCGAGACTGAAGGCAGGGATGACCGCCTCGAACGACCGGCCGGTGGCGTCGGTCATCGTATAGGCCCCCTCCATCGATCCCGACGGCGTCGGGAGCGGGCATCCGGACGCATAGGAATAGCTGTCGCCCGGCGCGATCAGGGGCTGTTCGCCGACCACTCCCGGTCCGCGCACCGTCTCGACATGACCCGTGGCGTCGGTGATGATCCAGCGGCGCGCCATCAGCTGCACCGCCTCGGGGCCGTGGTTTTCGATCTCCACCTGGTAGGCCCAGACCCAGCGACGCTCGTCCGGATCGGACTGGCCGGCCAGATAGCTGGGCCGAACGCGCACGATGACGCCTTGGGTTTCGGCCACATAGGGTGCGGTCTCATGCATGAGCCATCGTCGCCCGGAGCCGGGATCGTGGCAAGCGTGGTCGCCCAACCCGCTATTTCTGGCGGCAATCCCTGTGTATGCCGTTCTCCATGACTCTTGAATTCCCCACGCCGGGCATCCTGCCGGCCCAGTCCATCGAGGCCCTGATCGCCGCCGGAGCAATCAGATCGGCCACGCCCTGGGACGCCGACCAGGTCCAGCCGGCCAGCCTCGACCTGCGTCTGTCCGACCGCGCCTGGCGCGTGCGCGCCTCCTTCCTGCCGGGCCGCCGACTGGTGTCCGAGCGGATCGCCGACGTCGAGATGCACCCGATCGACATGACCCACGGCGTCGTTCTGGAAAAGGGCTGCGTCTATATCGCCGAGCTCCAGGAGCGGCTGAACCTGCCCAAGGGCCTGATCGCCCGCGCCAATCCGAAGTCCTCGACCGGCCGTGTCGATGTCTTCGTGCGCCTGCTGACCGATCGCGGCGGTTCGTTCGACGATGTGGACGAGGGCTATGAGGGACCGCTCTATCTGGAGATCGCGCCCCAGACCTTCTCCATCCTGGTGCGCCCCGGCACCCGGCTGAACCAGCTACGCCTGAAGGCCGGGGAGCCGCCGAAGCTGGAGACCCGCAGCGTCGGCGTGGACCTGCAGACCGGCGACATCGTCGGCTTCCGCGGCCGTCGTCACGCCGGCGTCGTCGATCTCGACAAGATCGACGGCCACGACCCGAAGGATTTCTGGGAGCCGCTGACGCTCCGTCGCGGCGAACTGCTGCTGGACCCGGGCGAGTTCTATATCCTGGCGTCCAACGAGGCGGTCGAGATCCCGGTCATGCAGGCCGCCGAGATGACCCCGATCGACCCTTCGGTCGGCGAGTTCCGCGTCCACTACGCCGGCTTCTTCGACCCCGGCTTCGGCACCGACGAGGCGCATGGGGCCGGATCGAAAGGCGTGCTGGAGGTCCGCACCCACGACACGCCGTTCCTGCTGGAACACGGCCAGATCGTCGCCCGTCTGGTCTATGAACCGCTGACCGAACGCCCCTCACGCCTCTACGGCGAGGGCGGAAGTCACTATCAGCGGCAGGGGCTGAAGCTGTCGAAGCATTTCAGGGCCTGGGGCTAGATCCTCCCCCGTTGGGGGAGGTGGCGCGGCGCGCCTTCGCGACGCGACGGAGGGGGCTCGCCCCACACCCGGCGTCTGAGGTTGCCCCCTCCACCGCTTCGCGGTCGATGGCTCCCCCGATGGGGGAGGATTCACACCAGCTTGTCGGCCTTCCGCAGGCCCGGGAACAGTTTCGCCCACACGCCCGTCGCCGCCAGCGCCCCGACCCCGCCGAACACGGCAGCCCCGATCGGCCCGAGGAACCGCACCATCACCCCGGAATAGGCCTCGCCCAGTTCGTTCGACGCCCCGATGAACAGCATCGAAACTGACGACACCCGCCCGCGCATGTGATCCGGCGTCGACAGCTGGATCAGGGTCTGGCGGATGTTGACGCTGACCATGTCCGCCGCGCCGCCGATGAACAGGGCCGCGGCCGAGATCCAGACGACCTTCGACAGGCCAAAGACGATGGTGCAGATGCCGAACACGGCGACCGAGGCGAACATCAGCATCCCGCCCCGACCGGGGATGGGATAGCGGGCCAGGATCAGGGCCATCATGAAGGCTCCGACGCCGAACGAGGCGCGCAGCAGGCCGAACCCTTCCGGCCCGACATGCAGGATGTCCCTGGCGAAGATCGGCGTCAGCAGGGCCACGCCGGCGAACAGCACCACGATCAGGTCGAGCGAGATGGCGCCCAGCACGATCTTCGTGCTCCAGACGTATTTCAGCCCGTCCTTCACCGCCTCCCAGCGGTCGCCCGCGGCCTCGACCTGCGTCGGCTTGCCGCTCGTCTTGATGACCAGGAAACAGATCAGGCCAACGGCGAACATGGCCAGCGACACCGCATAGGCCAGCGGCACGTTCACGCCGACGATGACCCCGCCCAGGGCCGGGCCGGCGATGGCCCCGGTCTGGAAGGCGATCGACTGGGCTGCGATGGCGCGCGGCAGGGCGGCGCGTCCGACCACCATCGGCAGATAGGCCTGGCTGGCCGGGGCGAGGAAAGCCCGCGACGCCCCGAAACCGACGGCCACGGCCAGCAGTCCCCACAGCGGCGGATTGCCGTGAATCGCCATGGCCAGGAACGACAGGGCGCAGGTCCCCTCGGCCAGGATGGCCAGGATCACCGTGCCCCTCCGATCGCGCCGGTCCGCCATCTCCCCGGCCGGCAGGGTCAACAGCAGCAAGGGGATGAACTGCGCCAGCCCGACGAGGCCGAGATAGAGGCTGGCCTGTTCGATCGGATGGTCGCGGCGTGCGATCTCATAGACCTGCCACAACAGGGCCGAGGACTGGATCTGGATCGCCAGCACCGCCGCGAGCCGGCCCAGCCAGATCAAACGGAAATCGTTGATGGCCCAGGGATTGGTCCCGTGGGCGGCCAGCGCAGCCTCGGCGTTGGGCTTGGTGATCGGCTCGGGCGCCTCAGGTGCGTCGGTCATGTTTCGGGTAGGGCGTTCCGTCTCGGTGGAAATAGCGGTCCGCGCCCTCGGGCAGGACCATGTCGATGTCGGGATAGTCGCAGGCGTCCGTCTGGACCGATCGCGTGCCGACTTCCAGCAGAACCGCCTCGGCGCCCGACCGGTTCTCGATCTTGTGGCCGTTCGGCACGCCCGCCTTGAAGCCCGCACAGTCGCCGGCCCTCAGCACCGTCTCGCCGTCCTCCTCGATCAGGACCACCTCGCCCGACAGGACCCAGACGAACTCGTCCTCGGTCGCATGCCAGTGGCGCTGAGATGACCAGGCCCCGGCCGGAAGCCGCAGCAGATTGACCCCGAACTGATCCAGTCCGGCCGCGTCACCCAGCTGCCAGCGACGGCGCGGCTTGCAGTGTTCGGCGTGCTCCTCGGGATAGGCGGTCCCATGCCCGGTCGGTGCGGCATCGAGGTCGATCTTCGGCATGGCGGTCCCCTTTCCGGCTGGACGCGATCTCCCTAAAGCATAGCCGTATGGGCGCAGCATCAACTCCTGTCATCGATCCTGTCGAACTGACCCGCGATCTGATCCGAAGACCGTCCGTCACGCCCGCCGACGCGGGCGCCATGGACACCCTTCAGCGCGTCCTCACCGACCTCGGCTTCACCTGCCGCCGCATGGCCTTCGAGGGGCCGGGCGGCGAGGGCAGGGAGGCGCGGATCGAGAACCTCTACGCCCGGCGCGGGACCGCCTCGCCCAACCTCTGCTTCGCCGGCCACACCGACGTCGTCCCGACCGGCGAGGCCGCCGCCTGGTCATCCGGCCCGTTCGAGGCCGAGGTCAGGGACGGCATCCTCTACGGCCGGGGCGCCGTGGACATGAAGGGCGGTATCGCCGCCTGGGTCGCCGCCGTGTCGCAGGTCCTGGCCGAGGGCGAACCGGCAGGCTCCCTCTCCTTCCTCATCACCGGCGACGAAGAGGGCCCCGCCCTGCACGGCACCAAACGGGTGGTCGAAACCCTGATGGCCGAGGGCGAGGTCATCGACGCCTGCGTCGTCGGCGAACCGTCGTCGCAGCAGCAGCTCGGCGACATGATCAAGATCGGCCGGCGCGGCTCGCTGAACACCTGGATCACCGTCCACGGCAAACAGGGCCACGTCGCCTATCCCGCCCGGGCCGCCAATCCGGCGCCCGTGCTGGTGCGCCTGCTGGCCGCGCTCGACGCCCATGTGCTCGACACGGGCTACGAAGCCTTCCAGCCGTCGAACCTGGAGATCACCACCATCGACATCGCCAATCCGGCGACGAACGTCATCCCGGCGGAGGCCCGCGCGCGGCTCAATATCCGCTTCAACCCGGCCCAGACCGGCGACGGCCTGATCGACTGGCTGAACCGCGAGGCGGGGCGGGTGCAGGCCGAGACCGGCCTGCAGATCACCCTGGACCACATGTGCTCGGGCGAGGCCTTTCTGACGCCGCACGGCGCCTTCGTGACGGCGGTGCAGGACGCGGTGGAGGCCTCGACCGGCGTGCGCCCCGAGGCCTCGACCACCGGCGGCACGTCGGACGCCCGTTTCATCCGCGTCCTGTGTCCGGTCCTTGAGCTGGGCCTCGTCGGCCAGACCATGCATCAGGTCGACGAGCGGGTTCCGGTCGCCGAGCTCAACGCCCTGACCGCGACCTATCGCCGGGTCATCAAGGCGGTTCTGGCCGGCTAGTTCAGCGGCCCGGTCGGCGTCGCCGCCATCAGCGCCAATCGGGCGATACGGCGGTCCATGTCGGCGACCACGACTTCCAGCCGCGCCTTTTCCGACGCCATATCCACGGGCGTGCCGTCCTCATAGAGGATCTGCGCGCCCTGCTGGATCAGGTTCAGGCGATGGATCGCCGTGTCGCGCGCGGCCTTGAAGCGTTCCAGTTCGGTGTCGGAGGAGGTCATTGGCCTCCCCTCGCCGCCCCTGCGCCGCAGGTCAAGCTTCAGGCGAGGACCGCAGCCGCGTGATTCATCATCACCACCGCACCGCCCATCGTCGCGAGGAAGGAGGCGAGGAAGACGCCGGTCTCTCGCCAGAGCTGGCGTCGAGGCATCGGCTCGATGGCGGGAAGATGGAAGTTCAGAATCCTCATGGTCGCTCTCCGGCGTGACCCACGGAGGTTGCGCCCGGTTCGTTGAACAATTGTGCACGAAGGTGGCGAACGCGCCGTTGACCCTATTCCCGTTCCAGGAAGCGCAGGGCCGAGAGGGCATGGGTCTTCACACCGAGCACCAGCACTTCCTCGTTGACGTCGAACCGGGGCGAGTGGTTCGGCGCGGCCGTCGCCGGATCGACGCCGTCGGCGGTCCCGCCAAGGTGATAGAAGACGCCCGGGACCTCGTTCTGGAAATAGGAGAAGTCCTCCGCCACGGTCGTCGGCGGCGCGGCCGGGTTGACGTTGCCCTCGCCCGCGACCTCGGTCAGGACCGGGGCCAGCCAGGCGGACAGCTCTTCATTGTTGAACACCAGGGCGGCGTTCTGGCGGATCGAGAAGTCGGCGGTCGCGCCATAGGCTTCGGCGACGTGGTCGATGGCGGCCTCGGCCCGCTTCACCAGATCGTCGCGCTGGGCCACGTCGAAGGTGCGCAGCGTACCCGACATCACCGCCTCGTCCGGAATGATGTTGTAGCGGACGCCGGCCTGGATCGTGGCGATGGTGAAGACGGTCGGCGTGGTCGTCGGATCGATGGTCCGGGCCGTCAGGGTGTTCACCGTCTGGATCACCTGTCCCGCCACGGCGATGACGTCGACGCCGCGCCACGGCCAGGCGCCGTGCGTCTGGCGCCCATGCAGGGTGATGTCGACCCGGTCCGACGCGGCCATGAAGCCCTGCGGTCGATAGAAGACCGTCCCCGCCCGGCCCGGCACGACATGCAGGCCGAAGATGGCCTCGACCTTCGGGTTCTCCAGAGCCCCGTCCTGGATCATCAGCCGGGCGCCGCCCAGCGGCTCTCCCGGAGGAACCCCCTCCTCCGCCGGCTGGAAGAGGAAGACGACGGTCCCCGAGAACCGGTCTTTCATCCCGCTCAGCACGCGCGCGGCGCCCAGCAGCATGGCGATGTGGGCGTCGTGACCGCAGGCGTGGGCCACCGGCACAGTCTGGCCCTGATAGGTCCCCGTCGCGGTCGAGGCGAACGCAAGACCCGTCGCCTCCAGCACCGGCAGGGCGTCCATGTCGGCGCGCAGGGCGACGACGTGCTGCGGCCCGGATCCGGTCCCGCGCAGGACGCCGACGACGCCGGTGCGTCCCACGCCCTCGCGCACCTCGATCCCCATCTCGCGCAGGTGCGCGGCGACGAAGGCGGCGGTCCGGGTCTCGGCCAGGCCGAGTTCCGGATGGGCATGGAGGTCGCGGCGCCAGGCGATGACATCCGCCTCGATCCCTTGCGCCGCTGTCGCGATGTCGGCGGCGGGCACGGTCTGGGCGAAGGCGGGAGCCGCGACGAGGGTCAGGGCGGCGGCAATAGCGGCGATGCGGATCATGCAAGCTCCGGGAAAGGTCCGCGGATGATGGCGGCGCCCGGCCGCCGGACGCAAGCGCCTTGCAACACGGCGCTCGTTGACCGACATCAGGGCATGACCATCAAGACCTCGAAGACGAAATGGCGCGACGTCGTCCTGGTCTGCAAGAAATGCCAGAAGAAGCTTGACGGCGGCTTCGGCCCGCATGGCGACAAGAGCCTGAAGAAGGCGCTGAAGAAGTATCTGAAGCCGGGCGACGGCAAGGGGCGCAAGGCGGAGCTGGCCGTGATCGAGACGGCCTGTTTCGACGTCTGTCCGAAGAATGCGGTGGTCGCCATCAACGCGGCGAACCCCAAGGCCCTGCTCATCATCCCGGTCGGCGCCGACCTGTTCGAGGTCAAGGCGCGGCTGGGGCTGGATGACGGCCGCAGGCTGAAGCCGACGTTGACGATCGTCTAGCCAACCCTCTCCCAGAGGGAGAGGGAAACTCACCCCACCGCCTTCTCCATCGCGGCTTTGATCGCGTCGGCGCCCGCATTCATCATATCTTCGATGCGCGCCTTCGGATCCCCCGGCAGGAAATCGACGACCCAGACGAACCGGCACCGGTCCTCGCCTTCGGGCACGACGGTATTCGAGGCGCTGTGGTGTTCGAACAGATCAGCGAGGATCGAATAGACGATGCGGCGATGCGCGTCGTCGATGGCGATCAGCCGTTCGCGCATGACGAGGCCGCCGTCGAAGGTGACGGTGCGGATGTCCCCATCGACCACCGTGTCCAGGATGAAACCCGGCGCGACCCGGGTGTGCAGGGCGCCGAAATCGCGCAGCCGGTCCCAGACGAAGTCCGCCGACGCCTCGATGATCCGCTCGATATGGAGGGTGGCCATGCCCGTCTCCCGTTCCCCTGCACGGTGGCGAATTCGTCGCCCGATGTCTCGCGGCATTCGGACGGGATCGCCCAATCCTCCCCCATCGGGGGAGGTGGCTCGAAGCGAAGCGCAGAGACGGAGGGGGCCAACGGCGAATTCGGTGTCCGGGGCTGGCCCCCTTCACCGCTTCGGGGTCGTTGGCTCCCCCGATAGGGGAGGATTAGGCTATGCATCTCGAATGTCCCCTCGCTCTCCCGCCTTCATGATCCTGTTCGCCGTCAGCCTGATCGCGACGGCGGGGAACATGGGGCTGCAGTCGGTGCTGCCGGCGATCGGGCGCGAGTTCCATCTGGCCGACACCCTCGTCGCCGCCACCTTCGCCATCTCGGCCCTGATGTGGACGTTCACCTCGCCGTTATGGGCGCGCTGGTCGGACAGTATCGGGCGCAAGAAGGTCATCCTGATCGGCCTGACAGGCTTCGTCGTCTCGATGACCGGCTTTGGTCTGGCGGCGACCTCCGGCATCGAGGGCTGGCTGGGGGCCGGCGTCGCCTTCATCCTGATGACGACGGCCCGGACCATCTACGGCGTGTTCGGCTCCGCCTCCCCCATTGCCTCCCAGGCCTATGTCGCGGACCGCACCACCCCGGAGCAGCGGACCCAGGCCATGTCTCTGCTGGCCTCGGCCCAGGGCCTGGGCACGGTGATCGGGCCGGTGCTGTCGCCCTTCTTCATCCTGCCGCTCGTGGGGCTGGCGGGACCGATGTACGTCTACGCCCTGGTCGGCCTGGTCGTGCTGCTGGTCGTCTGGTTCAAGCTGCCGAGCGGCGAGGTGGTCCGCACCCCCTCGCCCAGCGGGCGACGCGGCGACGCCGCCAGGGGCCTGTGGCGCGACCGGCGTGTGCGCGACTTCCTGCTGTACGGCCTGTTCATCACAGGGGCCCAGGCGGTCAACATCTCGGTCCTGGGTTTTCACATCATCGACGAGTTCGCGGCCACGGGGATGGAGGCGCGCCAGGCCCAGCCCTTCATCGGTCTGGCCATGTTCGCCGGCGCCCTGGCGACCCTGATGGTGCAATGGGGACTGATCCCCCTGCTCAAGATGCAGCCGCTCCAGCTGATGCGCTGGGGGGCGATCCTGGCCCTGATCGGCAACCTGATGACGATCGCGGCCCCGGCCTATTTCGGCGTCGTCGTCGGCTATGCCGTGGTGTCGATGGGCGTCGGTTTCGCCCGGCCGGGCTTCACGGCGGGCGCCTCGATCGCAGTGGGGCCGCACGAGCAGGGGGCCATCGCCGGGCTGATGATGTCGCTGGCGGGGCTCAGTTTCCTGGTGCCGCCGGTGGTCGGGGTAGCGCTGTACGAGCTGGTCGAGTGGGCGCCGTTCGCGGCCAACGCAGCCCTGCTGGCGGCGGGCGTCGCCCTGGCCTACCTCAGCCCGGTGCTGCGCTACGACCCCACCCCGGGCGTCGAGGACAATCCCGCACCCGACGCGCCGCCCGCCTCCCAGCCGGGGCCGGAGGGCAACCGTTAGCCTTGCGTCCGGGCGGGAGGCTTGCGAAATCACGACCATGAACTTCAAGATCGAGAAACGCGTCGGCGTCCGCGCCCCTTCCGACAGGATCTGGGAGGTCATCGCCGACCTGCCGGGCTGGGACCAGTGGAACCCGATCGAGACGGGCGTCAGCGGAACCATCGCCTTCGGCGGCGTGATCAATCTGACGGAACGCATCGAAGGCCTGCCGGAGCGTCAGGTCACCGGTCGCGTCGCCGACTGGCAGCCGAACGCCCAGCTGGTCTGGACCGAGAAGCGCGGCTGGCTGTTCAACGTAGTCCGCTACTACGAGATCGAAGAGCTCGAGCCCGGCAGCTGCATCATCGCCAACGGCTTCATCTTCTCCGGCTTCCGCGGCGAAGGCTTCCACGACAAGCACAAGAAGACGATCCGCACCGCCTGCGAAGCCATCGGCGAGGCGTTGAAGCTGAAGGTCGACAGCCTGTAGGCGGACCTATTTCTCCGCGCTCTGCTCGGCGCGGGGCACGTCCCTGGCCGCATTCGAGGCCATGGTGTCCTGGATCTTGATGATGGCCGGACCCAGGATGACGGTGAACAGCACCGGCAGGAAGAACAGGATCATCGGCACGGTCAGCTGGGCCGGCAGGGCCGCGGCCTTCTTCTCCGCCGCCGAGAGGCGCAGGTCGCGGTTTTCCTTGGCCATGGTCCGCAGCGCCGACCCCAGGGGCGTGCCGTACTGTTCGGCCTGGACCATGGCCGTGGCCACGGCGCGGACGCCCGGATGGTTGGTGCGCTTGGCCAGGCCCTCGTAGGCCATGCGCCGCTCCGGCAGATAGCTGAGCTCGGCGGACAGCAGGCTGAGTTCCTCGGCCAGGGCTATGGAGGTGGTGCCGATCTCCTGGGCCACCTTCACGATCGCGGACTCGATCGACATCCCCGCCTCGACGCAGATCAGCATCAGGTCGAGCGCGTCGGGAAAGGCCTGCATGATCGACGTCTTGCGCTTGGCGATCACGTTCTGGAGGAACATGTTCGGGGCGTAGAACCCGGCCATGGCGCCCGCCATCACGATCGCCACCTTGACCATCAACGGCTGGCCGAAGTCGTTGATGAAGAAGATGTATATCCCTGCCAGGGCGAAACCGACGAAGGGCGATGCGAAGCGGAAGAAGTAGAAGGTCGTCAGCGGCCGCGGCCCGCGGAAGCCAGCCTGGGCCATCTGCTCGACGACCTTGGGGTCCTCCAGCATCTTGGTCAGGTTCAGCCGGTCGACGACCGTTTTCTTGAAGCCGTCGTCGGTGTGGCGAAGTCCGCCGCCGCCGGCTGCAATGGCCTGACGCGACCGGCGCTTCAGCTCGTCGCGGCGGACGGCGACCGCCTTCATCCGGCTTTCCAGGGCCACGCCGCTGCCCATTCCGCCCAGCAGGGTCAGGATGGTGGCGAAGACCAGCACGGCCACAGCCAGGCTGATCAGGTTCACCGGCTCGACGATGGCGCGCATGATGGATTCCATCTCGCCCTCCTAGAACTTGAACGAGATCATGCGCTTCATCACGAAGATGCCGATCGCCATCCAGGTGGCGCCGCACAGCAGCATGATCTGGCCGCGGAAGTCGGTGAACATCAGCAGCATGTAGCTGGGGGTCGTGATCGAGACGAGGATCATGACCACGGGCGGCATGGAGCCGATGATGCCCGCCGAGGCCACCGCCTCGGACGACAGGGCCTTGATCTTCTCGCCCATCATCCGGCGCGCACGCAGCACGGTCGACAGGTTGCCCAGCGCCTCGGCCAGGTTGCCGCCGGTCTTCTGCTGGATGGCGATGACGATGGCGAAGAACTTCAGCTCCGGCGTCGGCATCCGTTCGTACATCCGGTCGAGGGCCTGGGCGAGGGTCAGGCCCACGCCCAGCCCCTCGACCAGTTTCTGGAACTCGGGACCGAGCGGCGCGGGGCTTTCCCTGGCGATGA
This sequence comes from Brevundimonas subvibrioides, assembly GCF_002280785.1. Lineage (GTDB taxonomy): Bacteria > Pseudomonadota > Alphaproteobacteria > Caulobacterales > Caulobacteraceae > Brevundimonas > Brevundimonas subvibrioides_B. The sequence continues at coordinate 22,259 of NZ_NCEQ01000012.1, read as the reverse complement.
TCTTGAAACAGTCGTGCACCGGCAGGCCGGTCTTGATGCCGCGCACGATGATGTCGACGGCGTTGGGGAATTCGGCTGCGAACTTCTTCATCCGGCTCTTGCCGATGAAGCCGACAACCCAGCGCGGCAGGCCCAGACCGGCGACCAGGCCCGCGCCCAGGGCGACGAAGACGTTCGGCCCGAACAGCAGCGCCAGCAGGAAGACGATGACCCCGGCGGCGATGCTGATGATCGTGAAGGTCCTGATCGTCATGGCGAGGCCGGCATGTTTCAGCTTGGCCGCCATCGTCATACGGGCCTTGCGCTCCTGGCGGTCGGCCTCCTTGAGTTGAAGCTCGATGGCCTTGCGTCGGGCTTCGGGCGTATTGGCCTCCGCCTTCGCGGCCTTGACGCGCGCGTTGCGCGCCGAGGGAGAGGTGAATCCTTCAGCGCGCTTCAGGGCCTGGGCGCTGGAATCATCGCCGCCGACGAAGGCCCAGCCCAGGCCGCCGATGGTGATGAAGGCGAGGACGGCGGCGAGGATCGGCAGCATCTCGCCTACTCCGCCGCGTCGAGCGCTTCGGCCAGCTCGCGCTCCAGGCCATAGTAGCGGGCGCGGTCCCAGAAGCGGGGCCGGGCGATGCCGGTCGAACGGTGACGGCCGACGATCTTGCCGTTCTCGTCCTCGCCGGTGATCTCGTAGACGAACAGGTCCTGGGTCACGATCACCTCGCCTTCCAGCCCCACCACCTCGGTGATGTGGGTGATGCGGCGCGAGCCGTCGCGCAGGCGCGCGGCCTGGATGATGACGTCGACCGAGCCGACGATCATCTCGCGGATCGTCTTGGACGGCAGGCCGTAGCCGCCCATGGTGATCATCGATTCCATCCGGCTGATGGCTTCGCGCGGGCTGTTGGCGTGCAGCGTGCCCATCGAGCCGTCGTGGCCGGTGTTCATCGCCTGCAGCAGGTCGAAGGCCTCCGGTCCGCGCACCTCGCCGACGATGATCCGCTCGGGGCGCATCCGCAGGCAGTTCTTGACCAGATCCCGCATGGTGATCGTGCCCTGGCCCTCGAGGTTGGGCGGGCGGGTTTCCAGACGGACGACGTGCGGCTGCTGCAGCTGCAGCTCGGCGGCGTCCTCGCAGGTGATGACCCGTTCCGTGGGGTCGATGAAGGCGGTCAGGGTGTTCAGCAGGGTGGTCTTGCCCGAACCCGTGCCGCCCGAGATGACGATGTTGCAGCGGCAGGCGCCGATGACGCCCAGGACGCGGGCCCCTTCCGGGCTGATGGAGGCGTACTCCACCAGGTTCTTCATCGTCAGCTTGTCTTTTTTGAACTTCCGGATCGTCAGGGTCGGGCCGTCGATGGCCAGCGGCGGGGCGATGACGTTGACGCGGCTGCCGTCCGGGAGGCGGGCGTCGCAGATCGGGGAGCTCTCGTCCACGCGGCGGCCGACCTGGCTCACGATCCGCTGGCAGATGTTCATCAGCTGGGTGTTGTCGCGGAAGCGGACATTGGTCAGCTGGACCTTGCCGTTGACCTCGATGAACACCCGGCCGGCGCCATTGACCATGATGTCGGCGATGTCGTCGCGGCCCAGCAGCGGCTCCAGCGGGCCGTAACCCAGGACGTCGTTGACGATGTCCTGGACCAGATGCTCCTGCTCGGCCACCGACATGGAGACGTTCTTGATCGCCACCAGTTCGGCGACGATGTCGCGGATCTCTTCCGACGCGGCCTTGGTGTCCAGCTGGGCCAGCTGGGCCAGGTCGATCGTGTTCATCAGCGCGTTGAAGATCGTCGTCTTCGTGGCGTGGTAATAGTCGCTCTGCTCGCGGACGATCTCGGCGACCGCCTGGGCCTTCTTCAGCTGTTCGAAGCCGGGGGTCGCCTTGGGTCCGGGTCCGGCATTCGGCGTCGGGGCGGCGGCCGGCCTGGGTCGCGCGGCGAGCGCATCAAGGCGATCGGCGGCGGGCGACGGCGGGGCGGACGCCGCACGTCCGGAGGTGTGGGCGAACCCGGTCTCGGCCGGCGGGGCCTCGGCGGAATAGGCGAAGGCCTGGGTCTGCTGGCCCTGGGCCGGTTGCGGCGGCAAGGCGGCATCGAACGCCTCGACCGGCTGGGGCGCAGGCGCGGGCCGGGGCTGGGTCGCCACGCCGCCGGGCTGGGATGTACGCTTTCCGAACACCCGTCAGGTCTTCTTCTTGAACAGACCGGAGAACATCGACTTCTGTTCGCCTTTCGACGCCTTGCCGGGCCCGGCGATCATCGGCAGTTCGCGGCGCGAGACGATCTGGGCCAGGGTCTGGAAGGCCTCGGCGGCCTTGGACCTGGCCCCCGCGTCGAGAATCATCTGGCCATTGTTGGCCGCCATGCCGAACAGCTTGGCGTCGAACGGAATCGACAGGCTGGGATGGATGCCGAGGGCCGCGCCGAAGTCCTTGGCCGGGATTTCCGGGCGACCCGGCACGCCGACCTGATTCAGCACCAGCCGGGGCGGCGCGTCGTTCGGACGACCCGAGCGGATCAGGTCGATCATGTTCTTGGCATTGCGCAGGCTGGCCAGATCCGGCGTCGCCACGACCACGACCTCATCGGCCGAAATCAGGGTCTTGCGCATCCAGCCGGTCCAGATGTGCGGCAGGTCCAGGACCACGAAGGGCGCGGTGCCGCGGATCTGGGCGGTGACTTCCTCGAAGGCGTCGGGCGAGATGTCCCAGTCCGTGTCGAGGGTCGCGGGCGCCGCGAACAGCGACAGCTTGTCGGTGCAGCGGACCATCATCCGGTCCAGCAGGACGGCGTCCAGCCGGTCGGGCTGGCCCAGGGCGTCGGCCACGCCCGACAGCGGGTCCTGGTTGAAGTCGAGGCCCGCTGTGCCGAACGGCAGGTCGTAGTCGACGATGACGGTGTTGGCTCCGATCCGCTCCGACATCGCATAGGCGGTGTTGTGCGCGACCGAGGAGGCCCCCGCCCCGCCTCGTGCGCCGACGAAGGCGATCGAGCGGCCGACGAACGGCTGGGCCGGGTCGGAGAACAGTCCGCCGATCGCGGCGATGAGCTGAAGCGGCTGGATCGGGGCGACCAGATATTCGCTGACGCCCCGCTTCATCAGCTCGCGGAACAGGATGATGTCGTTGGTCGCGCCGATAACGACAACCTTGGTGCCGGGGTCGCACACCTCGGCCAGGCGGTCGACCTGCCACAGCAGGGCCTGGGGATCCTCGAGGCATTCGACGATGATCAGGGGCGGCGTGGGCTCGTGCGAATAGGCGTCCAGGGCGCCCGGGATGCCGCCGACGCGGATCTGGGTCGTGGCGCGGGACATGCGCCGGTCCTGGCCGGCGCGCTCGGCGGCGGCGAGGGTGTCCTGACGCTCGGCGAAGACGTGGATGGCGATGCGCGGAACCGTGACCTCGTTCTGCAGCCCGGAGAGCTGGGGCGCGAAGGCGGCGGAGGCGCCGGCCACCAGTTCGCCGACCGGGTTGTAGCCCGGCGCGGGGCCGGGTCCCGACGCCATCGGCAGGCCGGGATGGGCGACGACCGCTCCTGCTGGAGCCGGAGCCGGAGCGCCGGCCGGAGCGGTGAACTGCAGCGGCTCGCGCGGATTGATGTCGGCGTCCGGCGACAGCGCGGCGGCCGGCATGAAGTCGAGGTCGGCGTCGAACTCGTCGTCGAGGTCGTCAAAAGGGCGGGAGGCGGAGGCGTTGGTCATGTCGCGTCAGTCCACCGCATTCGAGACGCGCTCGTTCTCGATCATCGGTTCGCGCGTCGCCGCCGTCGGCTCGCCCAGCCGGTATTTGTCGAACACGACCGCGCGGCGTGCGGCGCTGCCCGGCTGGATGGCGCGCGGCGAAACGATGTCGCGGGGATCGGCGATCTGGGCGGCGAGGTTGGCGTTCACCGCGCAACCGAAGTTGGCGTAGCCGGCGTTGGCGCCGGTGCGGCCGAGATTGGTCCAGCTGGTCCCGCACTGGGGCACGGCGGCCCGGACGGTGTCGAACCCGACCAGCACCGGGGCGCGGGGATCGGGCGCGATATAGGTCACGACCCGGACCTGGTGGGGCGGCACGCCCTGCGCTTCGAGGGCGCCCTTGATCCGCCAGGCGACGTCCGACGAGACGGGGTCGTCACCCGAGGGCGCCTCGACCGTCAGCATCGGCGCGCCTTCGCCGGCGAAACGATTAACCATGTCGCCCAGGGCCAGGGTCTGGTTTTCCGACAGGCCCGTCTCGTGCACGGCGAAAGCCACGCGGTCGATGCCCGGTTCGACCTGCAAGGCGAAGCGCGAGGTCGGCGTCAGGGGAACCGGTCCGGAACCGGCGGCGCCGCCGCAGGCCGCCAGCGGGGCGGCCAGCAGGACCGCCGAGGCGAGCACGATCAGGGAAGAACGGGTCATGGCGGCGCTCACTCGATCACATAGCCGACGGGGCCCTGCCATCCGGCCGAGGGCGAGGCGGTGGGGGCGGGGGATCCATAGGCCTGGTTCAACTGGCCGAAGAAGATGGTCTGGGCGTCGTTGGCGATGCGCAGGCCGTCAGCGGGCGTCTGCATCCGGCCGGGAGAGGTCGGACTGACGATATAGGGCTCCACGATCATCACCAGTTCGGTCTCGCCCGACAGATAGTCGCGCGACCGGAACAGCGAACCGAGCACCGGAAGGTTGGTCACGCCGGGCAGGGAATCGACCGTCTGGCGGGTGCTTTCCTGCAGCAGGCCCGCGATCATCATCGACCCGCCCGAGGGCAGTTCGACCGTGGTGGCCGAGCGGCGTACGCCGAGACCCGGCAGGGAGATGGCAGAGACCGTGCCTGCCCCGATTGTCAGTCCGCCTGTCGAGGACAGTTCGGAAACCTCCATCGACACTTGCAGCGAGATGTTTCCGCCCGACAGGACAATGGGTCGGAAGGCGAGGCTGACGCCGTAGGGCTTGTATTCGATGGTCAGATTGCCGTCGCGGTCGCGGCCGATCGGCACCGGGAACTCGCCGCCGGCCAGGAAGCTGGCGCTTTCGCCGTTGACCGCCGTCAGGTTGGGCTCGGCCAGGGTGCGCACCAGGCCGACGCGCTCGAACGCCTCAAGGCAGTTCTGGGTATTGGTGCCGGTGACCGTCGAATAGAGCGTCTGGGCCAGGCCGGTGATGGCGTTGGTCACCGTGCTGCCGAGCGTGCTGGTGATCGCCCCGGTGACGGCGGTTCCGACCAGCGTATAGGGGCCCGGTTCGCCCTCCATGCCGCCCTGCACCTGGTTGATGTTGGTCGTGCCGTTGGTGGTGGTCGTGGTCGTGCCGTTGCTCGTGTTCGACCCGGTCTGGACCTGGTTGTCGTAGTTGGTCGTGCGGGCGTTGTTCTCGCCGTAGCAGAGGCCGTTGCCGCCCAGATAGTTGCCGTTGGCGCCCCAGGTATTGCCCCGGCCGAATCCGATCGACGAGTTGCCGTCGTTGTAGACGACGTTGGTGGCGAGCCCGAGCTGCTTGATGGCGTTGCGCTGAACCTCGACCACCCGGACCTTCAGCGTGACCTGGTCCGAACCGGCGACGCTGAGCATGTTCAGCACCTTCTCCGGCGCCGAGACGAAGGCGCGGGCGACCGAGACGATCCGTTCGGCCTCGGCGGTGCTGGTGACCATGCCGGTCAGGATGATGCTGTCGTTGACCGCCTCGGCGTGGACCTGGGCCCCCGGAGCGATGCGGCTGAGCGTGTCCTGCAGGGCCGAGGTGCCGGCGTCGACGCGGACGCGCAGGGTCAGGATCTGGCGGCCGGCGGCGTCGAGGAAGACCGCGTCGGTCTCGCCGGGCGCGATGCCGATGACGGTGATGCGGCGCGGCGAATGCACATTGGCCTCGGCCACGGCCGGGTTCGACACGATGACGTCCCGCGCATCTGCGGGCAGGTCGACGGCGAAGGAGGTGCCGCGCGGCAGGTTGACCAGCTGCGGACCGGAACCCGCCGCGACCGTCTGGCGCGCGCCATAGGTCTGGGCCGTCGCGGGAGCGGCGGCGCCTGCGGCCACGAGGGCGGCGCAGGCCAGGGCGACGAAGCGGTTCACAGAGGCGGTCATTGGACGCTCACCACTTCGGGTTCTCCGCCGCGGAAGATGCGGACCGTGGCGGGACGACTGGCGACCGGCGTCCGCGCCGACGCGCCGACGCGGCCTGAGGGACCGGCGGTGTCGGCATAGGACCGCAGCGTCAACGAAAGAATGCCGGCCGCCTTGGCCAGGGCGAGGGTCTCGGTGTCGCTGGGCGCGATCTCCAGGGTGGCGGTGGCGCCGACCACGGCCTGCTGGTCGTCCTCGGCGCGGGTCGACTGGTCGATGGCCAGGACCTTGACGTTCTGCAGCACCAGACGACTGGCGAACTTGGCCTGGTTCGGAGCGTCGTCCGAGCCGCGTTCCAGCTCGACCGTGACGAGCACGTCGACCCGGTCGCCCGGCAGGATGAAGCCGCCCGCGGCGGTCTCGGTCGACACGGCGACGGCCATGGCCCGCATGCCGGGCTCCAGATAGGCGGCCATGTAGCCGCTGTCGCCGGCGCGGACGATCTTGCGGCCCACGATCGGCTCACCGGCCAGGATCGGTTCGCGAACGACCGACCCGAAATATTCCGACTTGGCTCCGCCGCCGGTCAGCGCCTCGGCGGCGCGGGTGACGCGGGCGACCGTGCCCTCGGGCTTGTCTTCTTCCTCGGCTTTGGCGCCCTCGCCCTCGGCGGCGGCGGCGGCTTCAGCCTGGGGCACGGGGACGGATCCGTCGGTGATGAAGGCGGGATTGACCTCGTCGGCGGGCCAGTCCTTCCATTCCAGATCGGCGTCGGTGAGCCGTTGACCGGGCGCCAGATCACGCGCGGCGACCAGGACCTTGGCCATCGGCCGCGCGGGTTCGGCGGCTGCGGCGACAGCCGCAGGCTCGCCAGAGGACGATCCCATGGCGCGCACGACCAGGGCCAGACCGATGGCGGCCACGGCGGCGATGCAGATGACGGCGATACGGGCGGGCTTCATCGACGGTCTCCGGCGAGACCGGGCCCGAATCGTGGCTCCTGCGGTCTACCGTTAACGACCATGGCGGGCGCGGGTTAACGCGACGCTAAATGCGCAAACCTGGCTAGCCGGCGGCGAAGGCCGCGAGCAGAGCGCTGGAAGGAAACGCCATCAGGGCGCCGGCGCAGATGGCGATGCCATAGGGAATGTCACCCTTGGTCTCGAGCAGGGTGTGGACCCAGACCGGACCGCCGACGATGTGGGGCGCGACATCGCGCCGGGCGACGATCAGGGCCAGCGACAGCAGGCCGCCGAACACTGCGGTCCAGAGAATGAATTCAAAGGACGCCGCCGGCCCCAGCCACAGGCAGGCGGCGGCGATCAGCTTGGCGTCTCCGCCGCCGATGACCCGAAGCGCGAAAAGACCCATGCCGACCAGAAGGGCGATGACGGCCACGCCGCCATGCAGGCCGACCATGTCGACCGGCAGGCCGACCGCCAGGGCCGCCGGGAAGAAGCCGAGGATCAGGGATCCCGACAGCCAGTTCGGAATCCGCATCGTCGTCAGGTCCGACAGGGCCGCGGCGATGACCAGGCCGGGCAGGACGCTGAGCAGGGCGAGGGAAACAATATCCATGACTGCAGTCTGCATGGGGCGGGTTAAATCCGGGTTGCCGCGACAGCCTCGTCGAAAAAAACAAAGGGCCGGCGCGTTTCCGCGCCGGCCCCCGCTTTCAAGACCCGTGAGGGCTTAGCCGAGCTTGGCCGAGACCTTGCCGAACGTGGCCGACAGGTTGGTGCCGACCAGTTGCACGGCGCCGATGATGACAACGGCGATCAGAGCCGCGATCAGGCCGTACTCGATGGCCGTAGCGCCCGACTCGTCCTTGGCGAAACGCGAAACGAACTTGGTCATGATGGTCTTCCTTGTGAAATCTGTGAAGCGAGCAACGATGGCTGGGAGGCTCGGTCGCCCGCTTGTCCCCCAAACGCATGGGCATATTGGCCGGGACCCGTTAAAACAGGGCTAGAAGGCGTGGTTACCTACGCGTTTACTGTGAAAATTCGGCATGACCTGTTCGCGCGGCCAGCAGATACCCGTCGCCCCTGAACAGATCGGCCATCCGGGGGATGATGTACAAAGGCATCCGTCAGCGCTTGGTCAGACGCCTCGAACGAAACGCGGCTGAAGGTTTCTCAAGTCCGGGTTCGTAGCGATTTTCGGCCGGCATCGGGCGGGCCAGGTCCGGTGCGCCGCGACGACCCCGCAAGAAAAAGGGCCGGCGCGTTGCCGCGCCGGCCCTCGCTTTCAAGACCCGTGAGGGTTTAGCCGAGGCTGGCCGAGACCTTGGCGAACGTGGCCGACAGGTTGGTGCCGACGAGCTGAACGGCGCCGATGATGACAACGGCGATCAGAGCCGCGATCAGGCCGTACTCGATGGCCGTAGCGCCCGACTCGTCCTTTGCGAAACGCGAAACAAACTTGGTCATGGTGTTCTTCCTTGTGAAATCTGTGAAGCGAGCAACGATGGCTGGGAGGCTCGGTCGCCCGCTTGTCCCCCAAACGCATGAGCAGATTGTTCCGTATTGGTTAAAGTCGAGATAGGAGGCGTGGCTATCTTCTCGTTTACTATAAAATATCGATCCGGCCGGTATGCGATAACAGCAGAGGACCGCCAGCGTTGAATATCCCAGGGCTCCAGAAGGCCAATCGGCAAAATCATTCGGCAGCGCTTGCTCATAGACCTGAATGAAGCAGGGCCGAATCTCTCTGGCTTTAGAGTTTGTAGAGGTTTCCGACCGATCTTCGCGTCTCGCCCTCGCGCGCGCCCGTTCAGCTAGAAGGAAACCGAGAATGGCCGGATCGATCGCTGCCCTGCTGCGCCCCGCCCTCCTCGCCGGCCTTCTGCTGGTCGCGGGCGCGGCCCAGGCTCAGACCCTGAACGTCGAGATTGACCGTTCGGCCCGCATCGGCCTGACGGGATCGGCCGCTTCGGTCATCGTCGGCAACCCGGCCATCGCCGATGTCACGGTCGTGGACGCCAACACCCTGTTCGTCACCGGCAAGGGCTATGGCGTGACCGAGGTCGTCGCCGTCGATGGCGTCGGCCGGACCATCTTCCAGGGCGAGATCGTCGTCACCGGCGGATCGACCGGTTCGGTGCGCGTCTGGCGCGGAGCCCAGGCGACCGAGATGGCCTGCGCCGCCTCCTGCGCGCCCAGCATCCGCAACGTCTCCGGTCCCGCCACCGCCTCGGCCGCTCCGGCGGCCGCCTCGGCCCCGACCCCCTGATCCATGAGCCGGTCCCTGTTCCACAGGCGTGGTCGGTCCGCCGTCCGCACGCCCCGTGAAGGCGCTGCGGCGGTCGAGTTCGCCATGGTCGCGGCCCCGTTCTTCTTCATGATCTTCGCGGTGCTGGAACTCGGTCTGGTCTTCCTGATCGACTCCACGCTCGAGAACGCCGTGTTGACCGCCAGCCGGTTGGTTCGCACCGGCCAGGCCGACACCGGGAACATCTCCGCGGCCCAGTTCAAGACAGCCCTGTGCGCCGAGATGAGCGTCTTCGAGGGCGACTGCGGCAGCCGGGCCGACGTCGATGTCCGCGTCATGCCCCAGTTCACCGACGGCATCCCGGACAGCCCGATCCGCGACGGCGTCATGAACACGGACGATCTTGACTACGACCGGGGCCAGCCGGGCGACCTCATGCTGGTCCGCGTCTGGTATTCCCAGCCGCTGGTCACGCCCTTCATGCAACAGGCCATGTCGCGGCTGAACTCCGGCGCCGCCGTGATCTCGGTCGCCACCGCCTTCCGCAACGAGCCCTATCGCGGGTCCACGCCGTGAGCCTGCGCCGCTCCGCCAGCCTCGGCTTCCTGCGCCGTTTCGGTCGCGACGGGTCCGGCGTGTCGGCCGTCGAATTCGCCCTGCTCGCCCCCGTCCTGATCCTGATCTATTTCGGGCTGGCCGAGTTCTGCCAGGCCTATATGGCCCAGCGCCGGATGGGTCACTCGACCTCCCAGGTCGCCGACATCGTGGCCCAGTACCAGGCGGTCGACACGGACCTGATCGACGACACCTTCGCCGTCGGCGGCCTGGTCCTCGCGCCCTTCCCGGACAGCGCGCTGAAGCTGCGCGTCACCGCCATCACCCGGGGAAACGACGGCGTGGCGCGGGTGACCTGGAGCCGGGGCAAGGGCATGACCCCACGCACGGGGTCGGTGACGGTTCCCGCCGGCCTGATCGAGAACGGCGAGGGCATCATCATGAGCGAGGGCACCTATGACTATGTCTCGCCGCTCAACCAGGTCCTCGGGACCAAGCAGTTCAGCCACACCTACTGGCTGCGACCGCGGCTGGTGAACACCATCCCCTGCACCAACTGCTAGACCTTGATCGGCTGAGGAGAGATCGCTTCGCGATCTCGCTGATGCCGTGAATCAAGGTCCAGATTCATGCTGGGCCTGATCCGACCGGAAAACCGCTTACACTTTTCCGGATCAGGCCTGGCCGATCAGGGCCCGGCGGATCGCCGCGATCTTGGTCTCCGTTTCCTGAAGCTCCGAGGCCGGATCGCTGTCCGCCACGATCCCCGCCCCGGCCAGGGTCCGGAACGCCCAGGTCTCGCCCTCGCGCCAGAAGGCGATGGTCCGGATCAGCACCGAGGCCGTCAGCGCGCCGTCGTCGTCCAGCAGGAACAGACTGCCGCACCAGGCCCCGCGCGGGCCTTCGTGAGCCGCGATCACCCGCATGGCCTGATGCTTGGGCGCGCCGGTGATCGATCCCGGCGGGAATGACGCCGCCAGCACCTCGGCCGGACCGAGGCCCGGCTCCACCTCGCCGGTCACGGTCGAGACCAGGTGGTGGACGGTGGCGAAGCTCTCCAGCTCGAACAGCGTCTCGACCACGACGGAGCCCGGTCGCGCGACCCGCGACAGGTCGTTGCGCATCAGGTCGACGATCATCAGGTTCTCGGCCCGATCCTTGGCGCTGGCGATCAGTTCGGCCGCCTGGGCCGCATCGATCCCGGGGTCCGCGTCGCGAGGGCGGGTGCCCTTGATCGGCCGCGTCTCGATCCGCCGGGTGTGGGGATCGAAGGTCAGGAACAGCTCGGGCGAGTTGGACACCAGCACCCGGTCCCCGATCCGCCAGAAGGCGCCATAGGGCGCCCCTCCCGCCGCCAGCCGGGCGAACACGTCGAACGGATCGGCGTGGGGTTCGAGTTCGCCGCTCCAGGCCCGGGCGATATTGGCCTGGAACAGTTCGCCGGCCGCGATCCGCGCCACGACGTCGGCGACGGCATCGATGTAGTCACGCTCGGGCCGCTCCGGTTCGAAGCGCGCGGCCGGGACGCCGCCGGGCGCGACAGGGGTCGCCGAAGCGATCCAGCCGACGGCCTCGTCCGCCGCCCCGGTCGCCTCGCCCTCGTCCCGCCCCAGCCCCATGGCCGAGACCGTCCGCGCTTCGTGATCGAAGACCAGCATGGCCGGATAGCGGGCCAGCATCAGATCCGGCCAGTCTCCCGGCGACGCCCCCCGGTCTCCGGTCGCGGGGCGGGCCCCGGCGTCATAGGTCGCCAGCCCGACCACGAACCGGTCCATCCCGTCCTCGGCCAGGGCGGAGAAGGACTGGGACGCCTCCATCCGCGTCGCGATGATCCGGTCGGGGGCGCAGGCGACCCAGGAACGCCGCGCCTTGGGGCCGCCGTCGGACAGCAGACACAAGGCCCCCTGGCGATGCGCCAGCCCCGCCGCGACGGCCAGGGGCTCGACCCAGTCGAGGGGCCTGACGACGCGGACGGGCATGGTCACGCCGCCAGCCGCTCCGTGATCCGGGCGCGCAGGGCGGCATCGACCCCGAGCGCCTGTTCCAGATAGCCGTCGATCGAGCCGTACCGCTCATTGATGGCGGCGATGGCGGCGTCCAGATACGCCGGCTCGACCCCCATGAAGGCGACCACGGCGTCGTGCGAGGCCTCCCGCCCGGTGAAGCCCTTCAGCTGTTCGGCGATGGCCGGCGCGCGGCCGACCAGATCCACTGCCGTATTGGTCAGCAGATAGTCCTCCATCAGGTCGTCGTGGCCGACGCCCAGCAGGTGATGGGTCAGGGCCGCCAGCATGCCGGTCCGGTCCTTGCCCGCCGCGCAGTGGATCAGCACCGGCCGGTCGGTCTCGCCCAGGGCGGAGAAATAGCGGCCGAACAGGTCGATGTGGGCCGGGGCGAAGGCAAGCGCGCGATAGGTCGCCGTCATGAACAGACGGCCCGAGTCCGGCGTCAGGTCGGCGGTCTTGAGGAAGGTGATGTGCGGCGCCTCGCCCGCCTCATCGAGATCACTCTCGAACACCTGGCCGGTGAAGTTGGCGGCCCGCTTCGACGGCTGCCGACGCCGTTCGACCGGCCGACGCAGATCGACGACCACGCCGAGGTCCAGCGCCGCCAGCCGATCCAGATCCGCCTCCGAGGCCGAGGCCTGATGCGCCGACCGGAACAATCGGCCCGTCTTGAGCGCACGGCCGGCGGCGGTGTCGTAGCCGCCGTAGTCGCGGAAATTGTCGAGCGCGTCGAAGCTGTGGATGCGGGAGGTCATGGCCTCCCTATAGGGCGTTTCAGCGCGGCCCGACCAGCCCGGCCATGGCGTCCAGATAGGCGAGGAAGGCCTTCCTGCCGACCTCGGTCATCGAGGCCTCGGTCAGGGGCTTTCGACCCACGAACCGCTTGGTCACGGCGACGTACCCCGCCTCCTCCAGCTTCCTCAGATGGACCGACAGGTTGCCGTCGGTGGTCTGGAGCCGCGCCTTCAGGGCGCCGAAGTCGGCGCTCTCGACCCCGGACAGGGCCGCCATGATGCCGAGACGAACCCGTCCATGGATGACGTCGTCGATCCGGCCGATATCGAAATCGTCGGCCATTCTCAGCCCCGGCTCGCCTGGCGCATCAGCAGGAACCCGGGCAGGGCCATCAGCAGATAGAGGGCTGCGGCATAGGCCAGATATTGGGCCGTCGAGCCCGAGAGCAGGGCCAGCACGGGCGCCGCGATGAAGGACGCTATCGCCAGGACCCAGAGCATGCGCTGGCGCAGCATGGTCGCGGAGACGGCCCAGCCCATGCCGTAGAAGGCGATGATGATCGAGGGAATGGCCAGCGACCATTCCGCCATATTCACCTCGCCCGTCCGGCTGACGTCGAGCAACATCAGGGCCGTGAACAGCGAAAAGATGCCCCATCCCAGGGCCGACCAGACGCTTCCGAAGGCGCGATTGGCGGCGGTCTCGACTCCGCCCTGCGCCTTCAGCCGACGGGTCAGCACGAACAGCATGGCGAAGAAGACGAGGAGAGCGACGCCCCAGACCAGTCCGTAACCCGCCGGATCGACCGGGAGGAGGCCCGTGATGATGAACCAGTGCGCGACGCTGGCCGTCCCCCAGATCAGTCCGGCCGCGCACAGGATGGACCCGCCATGAGGCGGCGTCTTCGCGCCTTCCTCGGCGAGACTGCGCAGCCAGGCGATGTCGGCGGTGTCGTTGTTCGGATCGGTCATGTTCGGGTTTTCCAGTTCGTGTTCGGTGTCAGCGGGCGCGGCCGAGGGCCAGCATCAGACCGGGGATCAGGGCGGCGCAAACCAGGCCATAGGCATAGGCGAGGTACTGGGTCGGCGTGCCGACAAGCGAGGCGACCCCGATCGCTCCGCAAAGGGCTCCAAGCGCCACGCCGCCCGCCCGGGATGGGCCGCCCCGGAAGGCCGCGACGGCGAGCGTCGGCGGGGCCGGGAATGAGGCGACGGGCTCGACGGTGGTGGCGGTCATCGCGGGTGCGTCCGTGGGGTGATGAGCCTCAATCCCACATCTACTTTGTAATGTAAAGTGCTTTTTGCTACGTCGTTCTTCCTTCCTCCGTGCACCCCGGCGACGGCCGGGGTCCAGATTGAGGACGCCGACTCATCAAGTAGCCTGCGGTGCGATATCCCAAACTTCCGCATCCGTGATCTGGACCCCGGCCGTCGCCGGGGTGCACGGATGTCGGAGAGCACCAGACCATCGGATCCGCCCATGACGCCGACCTACCACAGCATCGCCTATGCCGGATTTGAGGTCGCCAACCCCGTGACTCTCGACGCCATCCTGGGCCTGGTCGCCCGGACCGCCCTGCCGGAAGGCGCGGTCGCGCTGGACATCGGCGCCGGCGCCGGAGGCGTGTCGGTCGCCCTGGCGCGGGACTTCGGCCTGCGGGTCCAGGCGATCGAACGCTATCCCGACATGGCGGAGATGATCCGCGACCGCGCCGAAGCGGCCGGCGTCGCCGACAGGGTCGCTGTGGTCGCCGAAGGCTCGGCCACGGCGCTCGACCGGCTCGCCCCCGCCGACCTGATCGTGGCCCTGGGCTCAACCGAACCGGCCGGGCCGGGCATCAGGTCCGCCACAGACATCTTCGCCCGCCTGTCCGCCAGACTGGCCTCGTCCGGCTGGCTGCTGTGGGGGGATCTGACCTGGAAGGGCGAACCACCCGAGCCCCTGCGTCAGGTGATCGGAGCGACCGGCGACTACGCGACCCACGAGGGCTGGCTGGCCGCCGCCGAAGCCGCCGGACTGGAGGTCGTCTCGGCCGGGATCGCCCCGGACGCCGACTGGGACGCCTTTTTCGGCGGCGCCGACACGCGCGTCCGCGACTGGCTCGTCGCCAATCCCGAGGACCCGGCCGCGCCCTCGATCCGCCGGCGCGCCGACCTGTCCAGGGCCACCTTCGACTTCGGAAGGCCCTGGCTCAGCTTTGGTCTCTACCTGTTCAGGAAGCCCTGACGGCCTCGCTCAATAACTTCCGATGCCCGGATCGGCGCCCATACCCATCAACGGATCGTCCGAATCCGCCTTTCAAATCAAAGGCCGGGTCTAACGAAGAGCGTTTTGTTCGACGCTCCTTGCAGCCGGGTTACAATCCTCGCGAACCGGGCTTTCGCCCGCCGCCGAGCAAAGGAAATTTCGTCCGTTTCGTCCGTTTCGTCAGGGTGTTTTCCGTCCGGACGAACCGGACCGGTCAGCGGAACGGCGGCTCGTCGAAGGCGCGCAGCTTGCGGGAGTGAAGACTCGCTCCCTCCTTGCGCAGCAGGTCGATGGCCTGGATGCCGATCTGGAGGTGTTCCGAGATCGAACCCTCGTAGAAGCGGTTCGCCTGGCCCGGCAGCTTGATCTCGCCGTGCAGCGGCTTGTCGGAGACGCACAGCAGGGTCCCGTAGGGCACGCGGAAGCGATAGCCCTGGGCCGCGATCGTGGCGCTTTCCATGTCGATGGCCACGGCGCGGGACTGGTTGAAGCGCAGCGCCGATTTGGAATAGCGCAGCTCCCAGTTCCGGTCGTCGGTGGTCACCACCGTGCCGGTGCGCAGGCGCCGCTTGACCTCTTCGCCCGGCGCGCCGGAGACCTGTTTGGCGGCGTCGTAGAGAGCGCGCTGGACCTCGGCGATCGAGGGGATCGGGATGTCGGGCGGCAGGACGGCGTCCAGCACATGGTCGTCGCGCAGATAGGCGTGGGCCAGGACATAGTCGCCGATGGTCTGGCTGGGCCGAAGGCCGCCGCAGTGGCCGATCATCAGCCAGGCGTGCGGCCGGGTCACCGCCAGGTGGTCGCAGATCGTCTTGGCGTTCGACGGCCCGACCCCGATGTTGACCAGGGTGATGCCGTTGTGGCCCGGCGCAGTCAGGTGATAGGCGGGCATCTGGTGCTTCTTCCAGGCCGCATCCATGACCGCATCGGCGTCCGCGGTCTCGCGCGTGATCACCACGCCGCCGGCGCACGACAGGGTCTCGTAGAGGCTGTTCGGGTCCTTCAGCTGCTCGCAGGCCCACCGAACGAAGTCGTCGACGTAGCGGTTGTAGTTGGTGAACAGGATGTAGGACTGGACGTCCTCGACCGGCGTGCCGGTGTAGTGCCTGAGCCGCGCCAGCGAGAAGTCGGTGCGCAGCCCGTCGAACTGCGACAGGGGAAAGTCCTGGTTCAGATTGAACAGGCCATCGGAGATCTCGTCCCCGATATGGGCCAGGTCGGTGGTCGGGAAATATCGCGCGATGGCCGCCGTCTGCGACGGGTTCAGCACCACGTCCGAGCCGTCGAGCACATAGGGGAAGGGGATCTCCTGCTCCGACGGTCCGACCTCGAAGGCCACGTCGTAGTCGTGCTGCAGCAGGGTCAGCTGCTCCATCAGATAGGGGCGGTACAGATCCGGCCGGGTGATGGTGGTGGCGTAGACGCCCTGACGCGACATCCGGGCATAGGAGCGGATCGGCAGATTGGTGGGGCGGTCGCCGAACCAGCTGATCTTCAGGGAGGGGTAGGAAAACAGCCCGTTCGCCCGGGCCTCGGGGTCCGCCCGCTCGCCTGTGGCGAGGAAGGTCCGGACGGCGTCCCGCAGGGCGGCGACGGATTGGGTGTAGAGGGTTTCGAGGCGATCCAGCGCCTCGGGCGCCGAGAGCGCCCCGTTTTTCTGTTCTGTCATGACCTCCTCTAGCGGATCATCATGGCGCTGGCGAGACGGCAGCGCTTCATGTCGTATGAGCGGCCGTTACGGGCTCGTCGCGACCTGGCCCAGCTCGCGATGGAAGAAGGCGGAGACGTCGGCCAGCACCGGCGCCTTCCTGCGAAACAGGGGTGAGAAGGTCGCGATCAGGTCCTCGTGGCTGAGACCCGGATAGAGTTTCGCCTCGCAGCGCCCGCCCAGCTCGCGCATCCGCGCGTCAAGCAGCAGGGTGTCCTCGTCGTGGACGATGACGTCGGCCGTCCCGTGGCCGAGCCACAGGGGCGGGGCGTCGGCGCGGGCGAAATGCAGGGGTTGGGTCTGGACCGGGTCGGGCGCCTGGCCGAAGGCGTTGATGGAAGACGCCACGTCGAACGGCAGGAAGTCATAGGGACCGGCCAGGCCCGCCGTCGCCCGGATCAGATCCGGCTTGCCGACCGCAGCCATATAGCTGCGATCCAGAGTGATCATCATGGCCAGGTGGGCGCCCGCCGAATGGCCGATCACGCCCAGCCGCGCCGGATCGCCGCCATAGGTCGCCGCGACCTCGGCGACCCGGGCGACGGCGGCCGCCGCATCCTCGATGAAGACCGGGAACAGCACCTGCGGCACCAGCCGATAGTCGGCGACGGCGACGACGAACCCCTGGGCCGCAAGAGCTTGCGCCGCCCAGCCGTAGAGGTCCTTCGCCCCCGAATCCCAGCCGCCGCCGTAGAAGAAGACCAGCATCGGCAGGGACGGGCCGGCGACGTCGGGGGCGTAGAGGTCGAACCGCTGGCGAGGATCCGCCCCGTAGTCCAGATCGCGCGCCACCCGACGCACGCCCCGGTCGCGCGGAGCCACCGCATTCAGCACGCCGAGGGGACTGCAAGCGGTGCCGAGCGACGCGACCATGGCGCCGAGCGTCGGCGCGAGCAGGCCTCTACGGGTCATCGGATATTTCTCTCACGGACACAGGACGAGGTCAGATACGCACGCCTGCGCCCTACGGCCTCACCGCGCATTGGCGATCAGCGAGCCGCAGTTGGCGTCCTCGGCCAGACCGGGCTCGACGAAGGCGAAAAGCGCCGCGATCGGCGCGACCACGGCGGCCAGCAAGCCGGTCAGCCCGGCCTGGACGACGACAGCGCTCGTGTCCACGCCGACGCTCGGCGCCGACAGATGACCTCGCACAAGGATGGGGGCCCAAAGGCGCAGGAGACGCGGCCTCTTCGATTCGCCTTCAATCTTCAGGTCCAGCGTCTCGGTCCCGAGATTGATCGAGCCCGATCCTTGCGCCAGCACCACGTCGGTATCGACCACGAAGGTCTTCGCCCGAGCCACACCGTTTGTGACTTCGAAGTCGGCGACGGCGCAGCGGATCGAACTGCGCGACTGGTCGCCGTTCAACAGCTTCAGCAGGCCGGCGCTGGCATTGACCCCCAGCAGTTCAGCGAAGGCGGCGCGCAATTCGCCCTGGGGCACGACAAGGCTGATCGAACCCTTCGATCCGGCGGCGAAGCGATGGATCGAATTGCCCTGCCCCTCCAGACGCGCACGACCCAGGGCCCGGCCCGTGATCGGCGCCACGCCGCCCCGGACCGGCACGATCGATTCCAGCGGATAGCCCGCCAGGCGGAAATCGATGGTGCTGTAAGGCATGTCACGCGTGGCGTTGATTCTCGCCGTCCCGTTCAGCTCGCCGCGATTGAAGGCGAAGGAGACGGGATCGAGATCCAGGACGCCCCCCTCCAGCACGGCGCCGAGGCGCACCGTACGGATGTCGAGGTCGTTCGCCTTCACGCTGGCTGCGCGATAGGTAAGGGTCCCGTCCATGGTCCGCAGGCGATCGACCTGAAGGGTCGCGTCGGGCAGCAGCCTTTGCGGGCCAGACCCCGAGGCCATGGTCGTCGTATTGGTGCCCGCCGCATTCGTCCGCGTATCGGTGCCCAGGATCGCCATGAGGTCATCGATATCGAGCATTCGCGAGGCCAGTTCCGCCTCGACTCTCAACCGCTGTCCCGCATCGACCCGCACGTCGCCGGACAGGTCGGACGCGCCGACGCGGCCATTGAAGTCGGTGAACGTCCAGATCGCATCCTCGCGGGTCAGGGCGCCGGACAGCCGATAGGGTGGTGTGTTGGGCAGGGTCACACCGGTCAGCAGATAAAGGTCGTTGAGGTCCTGCCCCTGCAGGGTGAGCGTCGACGTGAACTGGCCCAGATCGAAGGGGCGGGTGATCGCGCCGTCCGCCACCAGCCGGGAGCGCGCGCCGGCCAGGGTCGCTTCGAACCGATAGGGCCGGTCGCGGCGGATGTTGATGAAGGGCCCGCCTTCGATCCTCAGTGTCAGGGGCGAGCCGTTGACCGATCCCTCGCCGGTGAGCCGGAAGCCCGTGTCGCCGTCGGCTGCGCTGGCCGCCTCTCGCGCGGTGATCGCGGCTTCCAGGGTGATGTCGCGGTCCTGGGCGTCCAGCGAGATGAGGCCGTCCTCGATGACCAGCTGGTTGATGAGCGGCAGCTTCAGGCCCTCGCCGGTGTCCGGATTGTTGGGCTCAAGATCCCAGCTCTGCCGTCCGTCCTTGGTCGAGATCAGCACGACCTTGGGCCGCGTGACGGCCAGAAGCGGCATCTCGATCTGGCCGGCGAACAGTTTCCTCAGCCGGAACTTCGCCTCGATCCGTTCGACATTGGCGGTGTCGGCCTCGCGCGCCCACTCCGGACCGCCGAACTTCAGGTCGCGCACGATCACCGATGGCGTCCAGCTGAACAGGGTGACGTCCAGGTCGCCCTGGAGCGCGATTTCGCGATCGTATTTCGCAGAGGCCCAGCGCCCGATCGGCCCTCTCAGCCAATTCCAGTCGAACAGCAACAGGAAGATCGCCACCGCCAGAATCATCAGGAGGGTGACCGAGGCGGCGATCTTCTCCGTCCGACCGGGTCGCCGGAAAGACACATAGACCGGATCGTTTTCGACCACCCAGTCGCGCCATTCGCGCATCCGCGCGCCGGCCGGGACCAGGGCGCGCGTGCACGCTTCCCGCCAGTTCGATGGCAAATTCAGGGAGCTGGGGAGGAGGCGCTTCACGGAGGAACACAACGCGCCAACCGCCGGAAAGGCGCCAAAGGCCCTTGTCCGAGATTGCGAGCCATCGCTAATTTCATCCGATTGCAGCAGAATTGTCTTATTTTCTTTACAGAGCCGGAATTGCGCGCATTATTCCTCCGAACCCTGATGTCTTTCGGGTCTTGAGGAGGAGCCCGCCATGAACCGTTTCACCACTATTGCCGCCGTCGCCGCCCTGGCCGCGTCCGTCGCCGCCCCTGCCCTGGCGCAACAGAACCGCCTGCCGACCGAGGCGCCCGCCGGCGCCCAGCGCGTGGTGATGATGTGCACGAACGACGCCGCGACCCGCAGCGCCTTCCGCCGCGAGCACGGCGCGCCCCCGACCTTCGTGACCGCCGATCAGGTGCTGCAGGCCCGCGCGACCGGCGAGTCCTGGTCCGCCCCACGCTGCATGAACACGCGCGAGCATGGCCGTCTGACCCAGACGCTGAACACCTACGCCTCGGTCCGCTGAGGCTCGACTACCCCTGGGCGCTGCGGATCGCCGCGGCGCCCGCCGGTGGGGCGATGACGGCCGCGAACAGCACATAGGCCGTCAGCAGCGCCAGCGCAGACAGCGGGCTCAATCCTGCCGCCGCCCGGTCGAGCGCGCCTGATCCGAACACCACCGGCGGAATGAACAGCGGCAGCACCACGACCGCGATCAGCAGACCGCCCCGCTTCGCCCCCAGCGCCAGGGCCGCCCCGAGCGCCCCGGTAAAGGCGAAACCCAGACCCCCGATCAGGGCTGACAGGGCCGTCAGCGGCGCCAGTTCGATCGAC
The DNA here is from genome assembly GCF_002280785.1 of Brevundimonas subvibrioides. GTDB lineage: Bacteria > Pseudomonadota > Alphaproteobacteria > Caulobacterales > Caulobacteraceae > Brevundimonas > Brevundimonas subvibrioides_B. The sequence goes on along the minus strand of NZ_NCEQ01000012.1, from coordinate 1,932 downwards.
TGACCCAGGGCCAGCGCCGCTACCGGCGCGGTCAGGGCCAGCGGCAAGCCAGTGGCGATCCACTGGCTGACAGCCTTGATCGCGAACACCGCCTCCAGCGGCAGCGGACCAGTCGCCAGAAGGTCCAGCGCTCCGTCTTCCAGATCGCGCTCGAACAGCCGCTCCAGCGACAACAGGCTCGATAGCGCCAGCGCCAGCCAGGCGATCCCCGCCGCGACCGGCTTCAGCACATTCGGATCGCCCCCCGCCGCCAGCGGCACAACCGTCGTCAGACAGGCGAAGAAACCGCAGGCCAGCAACGGTCCGCCGCCGCCACCCCAGGCCAGGGCCAGCTCGCGCCGGAAGAGGATGTATGCGGCCCTCATCGCCCCGTCCCCAGGTCCAGCGGCCGGGTCGGGATCGGCAGCGGATCATGCACCGCCGCCAGGATCAGGCCGCCGTCGGCCAGATGCCGGACCATCATCGCCCCGACCACCTCGCGCCACCGGGCGTCGAGCGGGCTTAGCGGCTCATCCAGCAGCCACAGGGCGCGCGGCGATCCAATCAGCCGGGCCAGCGCCAGCCTTCGCCTCTGTCCCGCCGACAGCTTACGCACCTCGAGGTCGAGCAGCGGCTTCAGGCCCAGGGTGTCGATGGCTTCCTCGATGCCATGGTGGCTGTGGCCCAGCCATTGGGACTGGAACATCAGCTCGTCCCGAGCCGTCTGCTGCCCCTTCAGCCCGTCCAGGTGGCCCAGAAGATGCACTTGGTGAGCCCGCGCCAGATCGGCTTCGATCGGCTCGTCGTCGGTTTCGCGGAACACGATCGTCCCGGCCTCCGGTCGGATGAATCCGGCGATGGCGCGCAACAGCGACGTCTTGCCTGCGCCGTTCGCCCCGGTCAGGGCCACGGCCTCGCCCGACGACGCCGCGAACGACAGGGCGCTGAAGAGGGTGCGTTCGCCGCGAGCGAGCCGGAGGTCGGTGATGGACAGGGTCGAAATCACGGCCGCAAGCTCCTAAATTTGCGACCCGTTCTCAATGTCCCCACAGCCGACGGGGATACATGGACGCACCCCGCAACCACCGCTATATCCAGCCTCGCCGCAGCAGGCTGTCGCCGCGCGCGCCGGGGACCTGTGCGCCCCTGCGATCGCCGCGAGACGGCGCAACCGGATGTCCGGGCGGCTTTGACCAGAGGACCTCTCCCATGCCGTCAGTCGACAGCCTTTCCACCCGTCGCGATCTTTCCGTCGGGCGCAAGAAATACGCCTATTACAGCCTTCCAGCCGCCGAGGAAGCCGGTCTGACCGGGATCGCGCGCCTGCCGCGCTCGATGAAGGTGCTGCTGGAGAACCTGCTGCGCAACGAGGATGGCGTTTCCGTCACCGAGGCCGACCTGCGCGCCGTGGCCGCCTGGATCGACAACAAGGGCGCCGTCGAGCACGAGATCGCCTTCCGCCCGGCGCGCGTGCTGATGCAGGACTTCACCGGCGTTCCCGCCGTCGTCGACCTGGCCGCCATGCGCGACGCGATGGCAGCCCTCGGCGCCGACGCCGCCAAGATCAACCCGCTGGTCCCCGTCGACCTGGTCATCGACCACTCGGTCATGGTCGACAACTTCGGCACCGCGAAAGCCTTCGGCCAGAATGTCGAGCGTGAGTATGAGCGCAACATCGAGCGCTACAAGTTCCTGCGCTGGGGCTCCTCGGCCTTCAACAACTTCCGCGTCGTGCCCCCGGGTACGGGCATCTGCCACCAGGTGAACCTCGAGAACCTCGCCCAGACCGTCTGGACCGTGGCCGAAGGCAAGGCGACCGTGGCCTATCCGGACACTGTCGTCGGCACCGACTCGCACACCACCATGATCAACGGCCTGGCCGTCCTGGGCTGGGGCGTCGGCGGCATCGAGGCCGAGGCCGCCATGCTGGGCCAGCCGATCCCGATGCTGATC
>NZ_NCEQ01000011.1 GCF_002280785.1 Brevundimonas subvibrioides | reverse complement strand
GCCACGACGCCTCCCGCCGCGCAGCCGGCCGTCAACCGCGCCCCGGCCCGCACGCCCCCGCGCACCCCGGCGCGTCAGACGCCGCGCGCGACGACCCCGGCCGCCACGCCTCCCGCGCCGGCAGGGCCCCAGCCCTACGCCCCGACGCCGGCCGCATCGGGCGCCGCCAACCCGGCCGCGCCGCGCCAGTCGGTTCAGTGATTCCCGGCTCCGGGCGCCCCGGCGAAGGCCGGGGTCCGGATCACGGACGCTGACCGCCCGGATGTCGCACCGCGTCCCCTGACCTTCTGCCCGCGCTTTCCGTCTGGACCCCGGCCTTGGCCGGGGTGCACGGTGAGGGAACAACAGGGGGAGACATCCATGGCGTTCGATTTCACCGGCAAGACCGTGATGGTCTTCGGCGGCACGTCCGGCATCAATCTCGGCATCGCCAAGGCCTTCGCCAGGGCCGGCGCAAAACTCGGCGTCGCCAGCCGCAGCCAGGACAAGGTCGATGCGGCCGTCGAGAGCCTGTCCCGCGACACGCCGGCGCTGGGCTACAGCCTCGACGTCCGCGACTTCGACGCGGTGAAGGCCGCGATCGCCGACTTCCGCGACAAGCGCGGCACGATCGACGTTCTGGTCTCCGGGGCGGCGGGCAACTTCCCGGTCCCGGCCGCCGCGCTCAGCTCCAACGGCTTCCGGACCGTCACCGACATCGACACCCTGGGCACCTTCCATGTCATGCGCGCCGCCCACGAACACCTGACCAAGCCGGGCGCCAGCATCATCAACATCACCGCGCCCCAGGCCTGGATTCCCATGGCGCTCCAGGTTCACGTCTGCGCCGCCAAGGCCGGCGTCGACATGATCACCAGGACCCTCGCCATCGAATGGGGCGGGGAGGGGGTGCGGGTGAATTCCGTCTCCCCGGGGCCCATCGACGGCACCGAGGGCATGGACCGCCTGGCCCCCACGCCGGAGGCCAAGGCCGCCGCCGCCCGCGCCGTGCCGCTCAACCGGCTGGGCACGGTCGACGACGTCGCCGACGTCTGCCTGTTCCTGGCCTCCGACTACGCCCGCTATGTCTCGGGCGTCGTCCTGCCCGCCGACGGCGGCTGGAGCGTGGGGCGCGGGTTCAGCGGCCTGGGGTAGTCCAGCGTTGTCGGATCGGGCGCGGGCGGCTATGCACCGCGCCTGTCACTTCCGAAGGCCCCGCCATGTCCGACACGCCCCCCGACCGTCTCTCGGTCAACCCGAACAACAAATACTATGACGCCGACGTGCTTCAGCGCGGCGTGGGCATCAAGTTCAAGGGCGAGGAAAAGACCAACGTCGACGAATACTGCGTGTCCGAAGGCTGGGTCCGCCTCGCCGTCGGCAAGGCCGTCGATCGCAAGGGCAATGCCCTGACCGTGAAGCTGCAAGGCGTGGTCGAACCCTATTTCCAGAACAGCGTCGTCGAGGGCGAAGCCGAGGGGTAACGCCGCATCCGCTTCCGCCGACCCTCTACTTTCGTCATGGCTGGCCTGACCGGGCAACCCAGCGGCGCGCGAGAGCGCGACCCTGTCACGCCTGGTGCCGCTGAAGCATTTCGCCTGCGCTCCGCTTCGGCGCTGCTGGGTCCCCCCGGTCTCGCTCCGCTCGCTGGAGGATGACGAAAGATATGAAGAGGATTTATTCCTATCCGCCTCTTGCGCGACGGCCAGCGAGCCCCATGTCGTGGGCAGGCCCGTCAACGCCTCGGTCCCAGGATGCACAGTGTCACGCAGTGCAATGCGGAGTTGCCGATAAGTCCCTGATTTCCTGAGAATTGCACTCTTGGACTCTGTTTTTTCAGAGTCCAATTCCGCCGGCCCGGCAGACCCTCAGACCAGCCGGATCGCCGACATCAGCCGCCCGAAGTCCGGCTCGCCCCGCTGGAACGCCCGCCGGTTCGAATAGAAGGCCGCCGCGTCGACGCAGGTGTCGTGCCCGGTCCAGGCCGCCTCGCCGACCCCCGCCTGCTCCAGCCGCCACAGGACGAAGCCGGGCAGGTCGAACATCCGCTTGTCCGCCGTCGCGCCCTCGATGAAGAACCGCGCGGCGCCCGGGTCATGGTGATCGAACCGCGCCTGGAAGTCGGCCCCGACCTCATACGAGGCCTGGCCGATACAGGGGCCGATCACGGCGACGATCCGGTCCGGTCGCGCGCCCAGCGCCTCCATCGCCGTCAGGGCGGAGTGCACGACCCCGCCCAGGGCCCCCTTCCAGCCGGCATGGACCGCGCCCACCACCCGCGCCTCGGCGTCGGCCAACAGCACCGGCGCGCAGTCCGCCGTCAGCACCGTCGGGATCACCCCGACCGTCGCCGAGACCACCGCGTCGCCCTCCGGCCGCTCGCCGGCCCAGGGCCCGGTCGCGACCCGCGTCAGGCTGGAATGGATCTGGTAGCAGGCCGCCAGATCGTCGGGCCGGCCGCCCAGCGCTGCCGCCACCCGCCGCCGGTTCTCCTCGACCGCCGCCGGGTCGTCCGCCGACCCCAGGCCGGTGTTCAGCCCCTCGTAGAGCCCGGTCGAAACCCCGCCCCGTCGCGTGAAGAAGCCGTGGCGAAGGCCCGCCTTCTCCAGCAGCGGATGGGTGATCGGCGTCAGGTCGGTCATGCCTCGAACCCCGGAACGGTCAGGCTGCGGGGCGAGAAGATCGCGGCCGCCTTGAACAGGTCGCCCATCTGGTCCGCCGCTGTCAGCCGCGCCAGCTGGCGGGCGATGACGGGCGCCGCCTCGGGCCGTCCCGAGGACAACCGCCCGGCCCGCGCTTCGATCCCCAGCCGCCTCAGGAACTCGCCCTGGCCGACGCAGCCCGTGACGTCGGCGCCGGTCCGGATCGCCGCCTCCTGCACCGTCGGGAAGTCCGCCCACTGGGTCAGGTCCGCCTCGCCCGGCGTCGCCAGCACATCGACCTTCGCATGCCGCCTCAGCCCCTGCAGCGTATCGCCCACGCCCGGCCGGTCCCGCCCATAGTCGATCAGCAGGGCCGCCCCCGACGTCTGGCGCAGCAGGGCGCCCAGGTCCCGCCCGAACGCGGCCTGCTGGTCCGACACCTCGACCACCTGGCCCGGCTCGACCTCGAACGGCGGCCGTTCGAACCCGCCGGTGATGCCCACCAGTCCGAAGGTCAGCCCGCCGTCGTCGGTGACCCCGACCCGCCGCTCGGCCCAGCCGCCGTCGGTCCGTACGAACTGACGCGCGGGCAGACAGTCCAGCACCTCGTTGGCGATCAGGATGACGGGCGCATCGACATCGATCTGGCCCAGCGACCTGACCCAGCGGGGCGAGACGTCGGCCTGGGCCAGCCTGCGCGCCTGCACCTCCCGCAACGGCCCCGAGGGCTCGATCAGGATCAGGTCACAGGCCTCAAGGAACCCCGGCGCGACCCGCGCGGCCCGCAGCGCGTCGTCCATCAGGGTCCCGTCGCCGGGCCCGACCTCGACCAGCCGGAACCGCTCCGGCGCGCCCAGCCGATGCCAGGTCTCGACCGCCCACAGGCCGATCAGTTCGCCGAACATCTGGCTGACCAGGGGCGCGGTGATGAAGTCCCCGCCCTCGCCCAGCGCCGGACGCGTCGCGTAGTAGCCGTCCTTCGGATCGTGCAGGCAGCGGGTGACATAGTCGGCCACCGTCATCGGCCCGGTCAGGGCGATCTCCCGCGCCAGTCGATCCTTCAGCGACATCTCAGCCTGCGGCGGCGACCGGCGGACGCTTCCATGCGCGGTGGATCAACCACGCCCCGACCAGGATCATCGGGATCGAAAGCATCATCCCCATGGTCAGGCCCAGCGGGAAGTTCTCCATCCCGGCGTCGGGCTGGCGCACGGTCTCCAGCAGCGCCCGCGACGCGCCGTAGCCGACCAGGAACAGGCCGGTGACATAGCCCGGCTTGGCCAGCAGCTGCCATTTCCAGACCGCCAGGCCGAGCACGATGAAGAGCAGAACCCCCTCCAGCCCCGCCTCGTACAGCTGGCTCGGGTGACGCGGTTCGTTTCCGGCCGGGCAGAAGCCGTACATCTGTTCGATCCGGGCGTTGCAGAAGCGGATGGCCCAGGGCACGTCCGTCGTCCGCCCCCACAGCTCGCCGTTCACGAAGTTCGCCATCCGTCCGAAGAGCAGGCCGATCGGCGCGGCCGCCAGGGCCATGTCGCCGATGCTCAGGGCATTGGCCTTCGTCCGCCAGGCGTAGATCAGCACCGCAAGCGTGCAGCCCAGCATCCCGCCGTGGAACGACATCCCGCCGGTCCACAGCTGGAACAGCTCAAGCCGCTCGCCGAGGCTCGAACCCGTGAACAGCTGCAGGAACATGACCGGCTTGTAGAACAGGGCGTAACCGAATCGGCCGCCCAGGATGATGCCGAGGGTGATCCACAGGATCAGGTCGTCCAGCTGCGGTCCCGCCAGCGGCGGCTTGCCCGGCGCCCAGACCCGGTCGCTCTTGAGGATCCGCGCGGCGTAGATCCAGCCCAGCACGATGCCGGCCACATAGGCCAGGGCGTACCAGCGGATCGGCAACGGCCCCAGATGGATCAGGACCGGATCGAACTCGGGAAAGGTCAAGCGAGGCTCCTGCGACGGTTCGCTCCGCCTTTAGCAAGCGTCGCTCGGTCGCGCGAGCGTGACACGTTTCGGCCCCGATTGCCCCCAATCAGGGGGTGTCTGGAAAGGTTTCGTTCACCATATCAGGCAACCTTCCCTTAACGACGCCCGCCGCTCGCGGGCCGGAGACGACCATGCAGACGCGCAACCCCTTCCTCGACGAGTTCGCCAAGCTCTCGACCAGCGCCATGGGCCTGGCCCAGGCCGCCGGCGAAGAGGCCCGGGCGGCCTTCCGCGCCCAGTCCGACCGCGTCGTCGCCGAAATGGACCTGGTCCGGCGCGACGAGTTCGACGCCCTGAAGGCCGAGGTCGCCGCGCTGCGCGCCGAGCTGGCGACGCTGAGAGCCGCACCGACCAAGGCGAAGAAGCCTCAGACGGGAACCTCCACAGATGGAACTCGTCTCCCGGACGCAGCCGGTTGAGCCGAATCTCCGAACACGCCTACCGTCTTTTCGAAGGCGGCCCTGAGTCGCACCAGACCTTGTCGTCCCTGCCCTCCCGCGAGATCGAGTTCACCTGATGAATGCTGCCGGACCCCTGGAGGTCGACGTCCCCTACGATCCGCTGGATGTGGTCGAGCATGTGCTGAACGCCGAGAACCTTCCGTTCGACCGGACGGACGACGGCGACCTGGCCTTCGCTCTCGCCGGCGACTGGAAGGACTACGAACTCTGGTTCGCATGGCGCCCTGAGGGCGACTGCCTGCAGCTGTGCTGCGCCCTGGACCTCCGCGCGACCAAGTCCCGCCGCAACGCCGCCTACGAGCTCGTCTCCATGGTCAACCAGCGCACCTGGATGGGCCATTTCGAGGTCTGGTCCGAGGATGGCGAGATCGTCTTCCGTCACTCCCTGGCCCTGCCGCACGGCGAGCGGCCGACCCTGGCCCAGGCCGCGTCGATGATCGATGCCGCCGTCGAGGCCGCCGACCGTTACTACCCGGCCTTCGACTTCATGATCCGTGGCCACAAGAAGCCCCAGGATGCGATCGACAGTTGCCTGTTCGAGACCGTCGGCACGGCCTGATCCTCTGCGAGGGCTCTGATGCAGGTCACCCTCCTCGGCCACGGCCGCCTCGGCTCCGCGATCGCCGAGGGCTGGCGGCTGACCGGGACGGTGCCTTGCCCCACCGTCCTGACCCGCGCCGTCCCGCCGGTCTGCCCGCCTGACACCCGGGTCCTGGTGATTGCCGTCAAGCCCGCCGCCTGGCGCGAGGCCGTCGCCCCGGTGCTGGCGACCCTGCCGGCCGACGCGACCGTGATCTCCGTCATGGCCGGGGTCCGCGCCGGCGACCTGTCCGCCGCCTTGCCGGGCCGGGCCGTGGCCCGCGTCATGCCCACGACCGCCGTGGCCCAGGCTCAGGGCGTCGCCGCCATCTGGTCCGATGATCCCGCCGCGCGCGCCCTGGCCCACGCCCTGTTCGACCCTGTCGCCGACACGGTCGATCTCGACGAGGAGTCCTTGATCGACGCCGCGACTGCGGTGGCCGGATCCGCGCCCGCCTTCTTCTACGCCCTGGCCCAGGCGCTCGCGCAGGCCGGTGTCGAGGCGGGGCTGACGCTGGACGCGGCCGAAAGGCTCGCCCGCGGCGCGCTTCGTTCGGCCGGATCGGGCGCGGGAACGGACGCGCCGCTGGATGATCTGATCGCGCGCATCGCCTCGCCCGGCGGCACGACGCGCGCCGGGCTTGAAGCGCTCAGGGACGCCGATCTGGACGGAGTGAGCCGGGCGGCGGTTCAGGCCGCCGTGGCTCGGGCGAAGGCCCTAGCGGGAGACCAGCCGGCCTGAGGCGAGATTGTTCGCCAACCGGTCGTAGGTCTGCTCGGCGTCCTGCCAGGTGTTGTAGCCCCGCACCTCGGCGATCGAACTGGAATAGTTCGAATAGCGCACTGGCAGTCGCTGGCCGTCGGCGGTGATGACCTCACCCTCCACCGTCGCGCCTCCGATGGAGAAGCTGTCCATGATCGACAGTCCGGGCCTGTCGGCAGCCTGCTGCCAGGTCGGACGGTTCGGCTTCAGATCGGTGATCACAAGATTGATGGTCGCGCCTTCGAGCGCGCCGTCGCGGGCCAGACGACGTTCGACGACCATCTGCAGCCGTTCAAGCTGGCGATCCACGTCGCGCTGACCGAGCCTGTCGACCTCTTCGGTCAGGTCGCCGCCGACGGTCACCGTAACCTGCGGCGTCTGGGCGAACGCGGGCGCCGCGAGGGCCGCGGCGAGAGCAAGGGGGGCGAGAAAGGCGAAGCTGCGCATGACGATCTCCGGGAAGTCCCTGTCACAGCGAAGATGGGCTCGGCGGCCCCTCTCCGCAATCCTTTCGGAAGGGCCGCGCCCGATAGACGCCGCCGCGATGCAGAAGCCTTCAGCCCGGGAGGCGGATCAGGGCCCGCAGGCCCCCCAGGTCACTGCGCGCCAGGGTGATGTCGCCGCCGTGCCCCCGCGCCACGTCCCGCGCGATGGCCAGGCCAAGGCCGACGCCCTTGCGGTTCTGGTTGCGGCTCTCGTCCAGCCGGCTGAACGGGCGGAAGGCCTCCTCGTGCATGTCGTCGGGAATGCCCGGACCGTCGTCCTCGATCGCGATCTCCAGTCCGCCCGACGCCAGAGCCCGCGCCGACAGCCGCACATGGTCTCCATGCGCCGCCGCATTGCCCGCGAGGTTGGCCAGGGCGCGCTTGAAGGCCAGCGGCCGCAGCGAGGCGGTCAGGTCGGCGGGCGCGGCGATCTCGACCTCGGCCCCCGCCCGTTTCACGTCCTCGCCTGCCGCCTTCAGCAGGGCCGAGACATCGACGGGTTGCGGCGCCTCGCCGGCCTCGCCCTTCGCGAAGGCGAGGTATTCGTCGATCATATGCTCCATCTCGTCGAGGTCGCCTTTCATGGCGGCCTGACGCTTGAATTGCGGGGCCAGCGCCAGCTCCAGCCGCAGCCGGGTCAGGGGCGTGCGCAGGTCGTGGCTGACCGAGGCCAGCAGGGCCGTCCGCTGTTCGATATGCCGCTGGATCCGGTCGCGCATGGCCAGGAAGGCGACCGCTGCCTGCCGCACCTCGCGCGCGCCGTGCGGCTTGAATTTCGGCGACATTTCGCCCCGGCCGAAGGCTTCCGCCGCTTCGGCCAGCCGCTCGATGGCGCGGACCTGGTTGCGGATGAACAGGATGGCCACGCTCATCAGCAGCACGGTCGCCAGCATCAGCCACAGGACGAAGATATGCGCCTGGGTCGCCACGGCCCGCTCCCGCGGCGCGATAATGCGCAGCACCCCTGTCGGCTGCTGGACCTGGATATCGACATAGGCGGGATAGCGGGTCGTATCGAACCAGAAGGGTTGGTCCAGACGCGACGCCAGCGCCGCCTCCAGTGTCCGGTCCACCACCCCGATCGCCCCGCGTCGCTGTTCCTCGGGCAGGGCGGCGCCGGGCCGCAGCGCGATCGACAACTGCATCGACCGCTCGCCCCGGTCGGCGATCACCGCCAGGTTCGCCTCGGTCGGTTCGTCGCGATAGCTCTCCGCCGCCCAGGCCACGTCGCCGGCCAGCCCCTCGGACAGGCGCGCGGTCACCGTCTGCCAGTGCATGTCGAAGAAGGCCCAGGTCACCGCCCCCTGCATGATCAGGATCGGCAGGACGATGATCAGCAGCGACCGTCCCCACAACGTCGTCGGCAGCTGGCGCTTCAGGAATCGCGCCAGGACGGGGAAGGGCAGCAGCCTCATGTCAGTCGGGCGCCAGCATATAGCCCACGCCGCGCACCGTCTGGAGGTAGCGCGGGTTCTTCGGATCGGCTTCCAGCTTCCGGCGCAGGCGGGTCACCTGAACGTCGACCGCGCGGCCGGTGATGTCGGCCGTGTCCGGCGACAGGTCCATCCGCTCGACCGGCGCGTGGGCGTGCAGGGCGAGCGTCTTCAGCAACTGCCCCTCGGCCTCGGTCAGCCGCATCGGCGCGCCGTCGCGGGTCAGCTCAAGGCGCTCCAGATCAAACGTTGCCGTGCCCAGCTTGATCTCGCGCGGCATGATCGGCTTCACGCCTGTCCGTCTCAGAATGGCGTCGATACGCAGGGCCAGTTCCTTCGGGTCGAAGGGCTTGGACATATAGTCGTCGGCGCCGCGCGACAGGCCGTCGATCCGGTCCGATGCCTCGCCGCGCGCGGTCAGCAGCAACACGGGCGTCCTGGACAGTTGCGCCTTTGACCGCACCCAGGTGGTCAGCTCCAGCCCGCTTTCGCCCGGCATCATCACGTCCAGCACGACCAGGTCGAACTCGATCAACTCCATCAGGCGACGCGCCGCCGCGGCGTGCGCGGCCCCGGTCACGCGATAGCCCTCGCGCGCCAGATACTCCTTCAGCAGCTCGCGAATCCGGTCGTCGTCGTCGACGATCAGCAGGTGGCGCCCGACGCCGGCGCCCGCCACAGGCCCTGAACGGCTGCTGCTCATGCGAACATTCCCGTGCGCGCGCCGTTGACCTTCGGCGCTTCGGGCGTTCTAACCGGCAAATCTGCGCAGGAGACGTTGTTCAATGGCCTTGGTTCCTTTCGACGATCGTGACGGTTGGATCTGGATGAATGGCGAATTCATTCCGTGGCGGGAAGCGAAAACGCACGTTTTGACCCACGCCCTTCACTACGGCTCGTCGGTGTTCGAGGGTGAGCGTATGTATGGCGGGGAAATCTTCAAGCTGACAGAGCATTCCGAGCGATTGGCCCGGTCGGCGAACCTGCTGGACTTCGAGCTGCCTTACAGCACCGCTGAAATCGATCAGGCCTGCAGGGAAACCTGCGCTAAGATGGGGATGGAGGACGCCTACGTCCGTCCCGTCGCCTACCTCGGCCCGGAACAGGTCAGCGTCTCGGCCCTGAACAACAAGGTCCACGTCGCCATCGCCGTTTGGGACTGGCCCAGCTATTTCGACCCCGAGGTCAAGAAGAAGGGCATCAAGCTGGAGTGGGCCAAATGGCGCCGCCCCGACCCGCTGACGGCCCCGACGACCGCCAAGGCCGCCGGCCTCTACATGATCTGCACCATGTCCAAGAACGCGGCCGAGAAGCGCGGCTTCGCCGACGCCATGATGCTGGACTGGCGCGGCTATGTCGCCGAGGCGACCGGCGCCAACGTCTTCTTCGTCCAGGACGGCGTGATCCATACGCCTGACGTGACCCACATCCTGAACGGCATCACGCGCCAGACGGTCATCGATATCGCCAAGGCCAAGGGCATCGAGGTCGTGGTGCGCCACATCCGTCCGGAAGAGCTGTCGACCTTCAGCGAGTGCTTCCTGACCGGTTCGGCCGCCGAGGTGACGCCGGTCCAGTCGATCGGCGAGTACGCCTTCACGCCGGGCGACCTGTCGCTGACCCTGATGGACGACTACGGCAAGCTGGTTCGCCGCATCAAGTAGGACGACGCCTTCGAGACAAGACGAACGGCCCGGCGGCGACGCCGGGCCGTTCTGCCTTGTGGGCTGCGACAAATGGACTTGCGGCCCGGCGCGCACTCGCGTTCAACCGGTAACGGACCCGGCGACGCCGGTGTGGGGAAGACCGTCGTTTCCATGTTCAGCATTCTGAATCTTCAGAGCCTTCTGGGCCTGTTCGTCATTGTCGCCGCCTGCTGGGGGCTGTCGGAGAACAAGCGCGCCTTTCCCTGGCGGCTGACGCTGGGCGCCATCGGCGTGCAGGCCTTGCTGGTGCTGGCCCTGTTCGCCATTCCGGGCTCGCAGACGGTGCTCGCCGCGATCACCGGCGCCGTCGACGGCCTGTCGCGGGCGACGTCCGAGGGGGCGAAGTTCGTGTTCGGCTATCTCGCCGGCGGAGACCAGCCCTATGCCGTGACCAACGCGGGCGGCCTGTTCACCTTCGCCTTCAACGTCCTGCCGATGATCCTTGTGATCTCGGCCCTGTCGGCGTTGCTGTGGCACTGGAAGATCCTGAAGTGGCTGACGCACGGCTTCGGCATCCTGTTCCAGAAGACCATGGGGCTGGGCGGCGCCTCGGCCCTGGCGGTCGCGGCCAATATCTTCCTCGGCATGATCGAGAGCCCGATCGTGATCCGGGCCTATCTCGACAAGCTGACCCGGTCCGAGATCTTCCTCATGATGGTCGTGGGCCTCGCCACCGTCGCCGGCTCGACCATGGTGGCCTATGCGACCATCCTTTCGGCGACCCTGCCGAACGCCGCCGGGCATGTGCTGGTGGCCTCCATCGTTTCCGCGCCCGCGGGCGTTCTGCTGGCCCGCATCATCATCCCCGAGAAGCCGGGCGAGGGCGGTCAGGTCGCGGACTACGGCTCGGCGCTGAAATACGACTCGGCCATCGACGCTATCGTCAAGGGCACGGCCGACGGCCTGATGGTCGTCCTCAACATCTCCGCCGTCCTGATCGTCTTCGTAGCCCTGGTCGCCCTGGTGAACATCATGCTGGGCGGCTTCTGGCTGTTCGGCGACCACATCACGGTCGAGCGCCTGCTGGGCTGGATCTTCATGCCCCTGGCCTGGCTGATCGGTATCGACTGGTCCGAGGCGGGCAAGGCGGGCTGGCTGCTGGGCGTCAAGCTGACCCTGACCGAGTTCGTGGCCTTCATCCGTCTGGGCGAGGTTCCGGCCGGCGAGATGAGCGAGCGCACCCGGATGCTCCTGACCTATGCCCTGTGCGGCTTCGCCAATATCGGCTCGGTCGGGATCACGGTCACGGGTCTGTCGGTCCTGATCCCCGAGCGCCGCGAAGAGGTGCTGGGCATGGTGTGGAAGGCGCTGTTCGCGGGATTCCTGGCGACCTTGATGACCGCAGCAGTTGTCGGCGCCATGCCAGCCTCCATATTCCGCTGAACCGGAGACCCGCTCGATGAAGCTCTACGACAGCCACCGCGCCCCCAATCCCCGGCGCGTCCGCTGGGTCATGGCCGAAAAGGGCATCGAGGACGTCGAGATCGTGCCGATCGACATCATGTCGGGCGAGCACAAGACGCCGGAATACCGAGCCCGCGTCGGCGTCCCCCACGTCCCCGCGCTGGAGCTGGACGACGGCACCACCATCTCTGAGTCGGTCGCCATCGGCCGCTATCTGGAGTCGATGTATCCGGAGCCGAACCTGTTCGGCGTCGACGCCCGCGAACAGGCCATCGTCGAGATGTGGACCCGCCGCTGCGAGTTCTATCTGGCCAACCCGATCATGCTGAACGTGCGCCTGACCCATCCGGCGCTGGCCATCCTGGAGGCTGCCCAGACCGAGGTCGCGGACTACAACCGGCTGTCGGCCGAGCGGTTCATGAAGACCCTGGACCGGCACCTGGCCGACCATCCCTTCATCGCCCTGGATCGGTTCACCATCGCCGATATCGTCGGCGTCGTGGGGCTGGATTTCGCGCGCCTCGTCAAATACCGCCCGCCCGAGGAGTTCACCCACCTGTCCCGCTGGCTCGAAGACTGCCGCGCGAGACCGGCGGCCAAGGCGGGGGTGTGATCAGCGCGGCGTGAATTTCCGGATGATCCCGCTGTAGGTCATCAACGTCCGCTCGCCCGTGCTGATCTGGCCCCGCACGAAGATCAGCGATCCGCCTGCGCGCACCACTTCGCCCGTCGCCTCGACCAGTTCGCCCACGTAGGCCCCGTCGATCAGGGTGGAATCGAGCTGTACGGTCACGCCGTTCATCCCCTCCATCTGCTGATACGCGGTCTGGAACAGGGCGATGTCGGCGAAGGTCATCAGGCAGCCGCCGTGCATCCTGTGCCCGGCGTTCATGTGTTTGGGCTCGGCACGGAAGGCGCAGCGCATCCTCCCATCCGGATCCGGCTTGAAGTAGAAGGGGCCCACGACCTGGTCGAAGGTGCCGTGCAGATCGTACATCTGCCAACCGGTGAACTCGCCCTCCGTGACCGTGATCTTCTCGACCATTTCCGAACTCGCCTTCTTTTCACTGTCGCAGTGCAGCATATAGGCCCCATGAGCGATCCAATCGAAGCAGCAATTTTCGAGACCCTGGCGAAAGCTGACCCCAAGGGGGTCGGCGGCAAGTCCGTGGAACCGGCGGATGTGGCCAAACATATCCAGACCGAACAGTGGCAGCGCGTCCTGCCCAAGGTCCGGACGACGGCTCTTGGCCTGATGCGTCAGGGCAAATTGACCATCACCAAGAAGGGCAAGGTCGTCGATCCGACCAACTTCCGCGGCGTGACCCGTCTGCGCCTGCCGACCGAGGCGGAGACCGCTGCGGCGCTTGCCGCCCTGCCGCCCAAGCCCGAGGTCGATGACGACTTCGCCTGACCTCGAAGACGTCCTTTCGGATATTCGGGCCTGCCGGGCCTGTCTCGGCGACCTGCCGCACGAACCGCGACCGGTGGTCCGGGTCTTTCCCGAGACCCGCCTTCTGATCTGCGGCCAGGCGCCCGGCCGTCGGGTGCATGAGAGCGGCCTGCCCTTCACCGATCCGTCCGGTGACCGGCTGCGCGACTGGATGGGCGTGGACTACGAGACCTTCTACGCCGATCACCGCATCGGCGTGGCGGCCCAGGCCTTCTGTTATCCCGGCACGGCGCCCCAGAAACATGGAAGAAGCGGCGGCGACTATCCGCCGCCGAAGCGCTGCGCGACCCTGTGGCGACCCCGGCTGCTGGAGGCCCTGCCCCGGATGGAGCTGACCCTGCTGGTCGGCGGCCATGCCCAGGTCTGGGCGCTGGGCGAGCGGGCCAGGGCCAGTATGACCGACACCGTCCGCGCCTGGCGGGAGTACGCCCCTGACATCCTGCCCATGCCCCATCCGTCGTGGCGGAACACCGCCTGGCTCAGGCGCAATCCGTGGTTCGAGGCCGAGGTCGTGCCGTATCTTCGCCAAAGGGTCCGGGGCATCCTGTACGCATGATCCGCGCGCTGGCCCTGTCCATGATGCTGCTAGGCCTCGCCGCCTGCGCCACGCCCCATGTCCAGCCGCCGTTGACGCCGCCTGCAGGCTTCGCCGGTCCCCGCATCGAGCCGGGCGCCTTCCTTGTCGATGACGGGGCGAGGCTGCCCTACCTGCGCTGGGGACCTGAGGAGCCGGAGATGATCGTCATCGGCCTGCACGGCATGAACGACCATGCCGCTGCCTTCCGACTCGCGGGTCCGTGGTGGGCGGAGCGCGGCATCGCCACCTATGCCTATGACCAGCGGGGCTTCGGCGCGTCCCCCGGTCGGGGCGTCTGGGCGGGCGAGGCCCGGATGGCGGAGGATCTGCGCACGGTCGTCGCCCTGGTCCGCGCGCGCCATCCGAACGCCCGCATCGCCGTGGCGGGAGAGAGCATGGGCGGGGCTGTCGCCATCTCGGCCTTCGCTTCGGATCGGCCGCCTGTCGCCGACCAGTTGATCCTGCTGGCCCCCGCTGTCTGGGGCTGGTCCAGCCAGAGTCTGCCCAACCGCGCCAGCCTGTGGGCCGCCGCGCGGCTGATGGGGTCTCGCTCGATTACGCCGCCGGATTGGGCGGTCCGGCGCATCCGGGCCACCGACAACCTGATCGAACTGGTCGCCAACGGGAACGATCCGGGCTTCATCCGCTCGACGCGGTTCGACGCCCTGTCCGGCCTCGTCGATCTGATGGAGAGCGCGACCCTCAAGCTGGGGCAGGTGAGGGCGCCGACGCTGCTGCTGTACGGCGCCATGGACCAGATTATCGAACAGGGCCCCATGCGCCGCGCCCTGATCCGCGCCGGCGATCCGCCGAACCTGCGCACCGGCTGGTATCCC
Organism: Brevundimonas subvibrioides; assembly: GCF_002280785.1. Taxonomy (GTDB): domain Bacteria; phylum Pseudomonadota; class Alphaproteobacteria; order Caulobacterales; family Caulobacteraceae; genus Brevundimonas; species Brevundimonas subvibrioides_B. Next base: position 86,717 of record NZ_NCEQ01000011.1, on the reverse strand, counting down.
GACGGCTGGCACCTGCTGAACCGCGACTGGCAGGCCGAGGTCATGTTCCGCGATGTGGAGGCCCTGCTGCGCGATCCGGACGCGGCCCTGCCGTCCGGCGCCGGCCCGGTGCTGGACGAACTTCGACGTTAACCCCGAAAATCGGCGAGCTAACCCCGACACTTAAACCGCCGTTAACCACGCGGGCGGCAGTTTCTGCCTAGCGAGGGCAGTCGGCTCCCCCGTGACAGTATTTGGGCGGGGACGCGTGGGCGGCTTCACGGCGGCGTTGCAGAGATTTGGGATCGGGCGGCTCGCCATGATCCTCGGCGTCGGGGCCGGCGTCGCCGCCATCCTCGTGGCCGTGATGATGCGTGTCGGCCAGGCGCCGGACGCCCTGCTGTATTCCAACCTCGACCTGCGCGAGGCCGGCGAGATCACGTCCTCGCTGGACCAGGCGGGCATCAAATATTCCACCCGTGGCGACGGCTCGACCATCATGGTCAACCGCGACGACGTCGGCACGGCCCGCCTGATGCTGGCCGGCAAGGGCCTCGTGAGCTCCGGCTCTGTGGGCTACGAGCTGTTCGACAACCAGTCGGTGCTGGGCCAGACCGAGTTCCAGCAGCAGATTTCGGAACAGCGCGCCCTGCAGGGCGAACTGTCCCGCACCATCATGTCCATGCGCGGCATCTCTTCGGCCCGCGTGCAGATCGCCTTGCCGCGCCGCGAACTGTTCGCCCAGGACGCCGCCGAGCCCACCGCCGCCGTCGTCGTCGGCCTGGGCGGTCGCGCCCTGAGCGCCGACCAGGTCCGCGCTATCCGCAACGTCGTCGCCTCGTCCGTGCCGAACCTGAAGCCCGGCAAGGTCACCGTGGTCGATGAGACCAACCAGACCCTCGCTGCAGCCGACGACGAGGAGGGTTTCTCGTCCGCCACCGCCGAGGCCGCCAAGACCAATACCGAAGCCCAGCTTCAGGCCCGTATCAAGGATCTGGTCGAGGGCGTGGTCGGTCCGGGCGCCGCGCGCGTTCAGGTCACGGCCGACATCGACATGACCCGCTCCACCACCCAGGAGCAGAAATACGATCCCGACGGCCAGGTCGTCCGCTCGACCTCGTCCAACGGCTCCCAGTCCCAGGACAGTGAGGGAACGGCCGATGGCGGAGCCACGGCGACGAACAACATCCCCGGCGGCGCGGCCCCGGCGGTCACCCCGGCGGGCTCGACCGAGAGCGTCACGGGCGAGACCACCAACTACGAGATCTCGAACACGACCACGACCACGACCAAGGAGCCGGGCGAGGTGCGCAAGCTGTCGGTGGCCGTGGCCGTGGATGGCAAGCTGACTCCGCCCGCCGAGGCCGGCGGCGAGCCGACCTACACCGCCCGCACGCCGGAAGAAATCACCCAGATCGAGGATCTGGTGAAGGCGGCCATGGGCTTCGACCAGACGCGCGGCGACCAGGTGCGGGTCACCAACGTGCGCTTCAACCGGGACGCCCTGGTGTCGGCCGGGGGCACCGATGGCGGCTCGCCGCTGTTCAACTTCACCAAGAACGACATCATGCGCGGGGTCGAGCTGCTCGTTCTCCTGATCACGGGCCTGCTGCTGATCTTCTTCGTCCTGCGACCGCTGCTGAAGTCGGCGGCCGGTCCCGGCGGCATGCCCGCCCTGGCCGGCGCAGGCGGCGGCCAGATCGGCGTCACCTCTTTGCAAACCAGCGTCGTCGGCGGCGCGGGCCAGCTGACCGGTCCGTCCGACATGGACCAGCGGCTCGACATCGCCCGTATCGAGGGTCAGGTGAAGGCGTCGTCCGTCAAGAAGGTCGCGGACTTCGTCGAGAAGCATCCCGATGAGTCGACGTCCATCCTGCGCAGCTGGGTCCACGAAGGCTGATGGTCGCCAGGATGGCAAACAAGAAAGCATCCGTCGACGACGCCAAGAAGCTGTCCGGCCCGGAAAAGGCGGCGGTCATCCTGCTGTCGCTCGGCGAGGAGCACACCCGCCTGTGGCAGGGTCTTGACGACGAAGAGGTCAAGGAAATCTCCCAGGCCATGGCCGGCCTCGGCACCGTCAGCTCGACGGTGGTCGAGGAGTTGCTGATCGAGTTCGTCTCCGGCATGTCCGGCTCCGGCACGATCATGGGCAGCTTCGAACAGACGCAGCGCCTGCTGGCCTCCTTCATGCCTTCCGACCGCGTCGAAGGGCTGATGGAGGAGATCCGCGGTCCCGCCGGCCGGACCATGTGGGACAAGCTCGGCAATGTGAACGAGGCCGTCCTCGCCAACTATCTGAAGAACGAATACCCGCAGACGGTCGCCGTGATCCTGTCCAAGGTTAAGCCCGACCACGCCGCCCGCGTGCTGACCTCCCTGCCCGAGGACTTCGCCCTCGAATGCGTCCAGCGGATGCTGCGCATGGAGCCGGTCCAGCGGGAAATCCTCGACAAGATCGAACAGACGCTGCGCAACGAGTTCATGTCGAACCTGGCCCGCACCTCCAAGCGTGACAGCCACGAGGCGATGGCCGACATCTTCAACTCGTTCGACCGCCAGACCGAGGCCCGGTTCATCGGCGCCCTGGAAGAGCGCAATCGCGAGTCCGCCGAACGCATTCGCGCCCTGATGTTCGTCTTCGAGGATCTGAGCAAGCTGGACCCCGGCGGCGTCCAGACCCTGCTGCGGTCGGTCGAGAAGGATTCCCTCGGCCTGGCCCTGAAGGGCGCCTCGGAAAGCCTGCGCGAGATGTTCTTCACCAACATGTCCGAGCGGGCGTCCAAGATCATGCGCGAGGACATGGAATCCATGGGGCCCGTGCGCCTGAAGGATGTCGACACCGCCCAGATGGCCATGGTCCAGGTCGCCAAGGATCTGGCGGCGCGCGGCGAGATCATGCTGGCCGGTGCGGCCGGCGACGACGAGTTGATCTACTGACATGACCGATCACGCTCCCATCGCCAGCCGCCCCTTCGCCTTCGACACCGAGTTCGACGGCGCCGGCTCGGTCGTGCACGCCTCCGAGTTCCGTCCGACCAAGCGCGCCTACATGCCGTCCGAGGTCGAGGCCCTGGTCGCCCAGGCCCGGTTTGAGGCGCGCGAAGCGGCCCTGGCCGAGGCTGCCAGCATCGAGGCCATGGGCGTCGCCGCCATCGGTCAGGCCATGGGCCAGGCCATTCCGGCCCTGACCCATGTCGCCCAGACCCATCGCGAGCAATCGGCCGGTCTCGCGCTCGCCGCCGCTCGCGTCATCGCCGCCGCCGCCCTGGAGCGGCTGCCGATCGGCCCGCTGCAATCGGCGCTGGAAAGCCTGGGCCAGGAGATCGACAGCTCGCCCCGTCTCGTGGTCCGCGCCTCGGGCCTGGAGCCCGGGGTCCAGGAGAAGATTCAGGCGATCTGCATCGATGCCGGCTTCACCGGCGTGGTCGCCTTCCGCGAAGACATGTCCCTGCCGCTCGCGGCCTTCCAGCTGGAATGGGCCGACGGCCGGGCCGACTTCGATCCCGCCGCCGCCGCCGACCGTATCGGCGCCGCCCTGACCTCCGCCCTTGCCGCCGAGGCCGGGCATGCCGAACCCCTCATCAACGGAAGTGACCTCTGATGGCCGCCGACGATCTCGCCCTGGAAGAGTTTCCGGAGTCCACAGCGCTCGCCACGATGGACGAGGCCGGGGACAAGTCCGCCGCCGACCTGTCGACCGTGTTCGACGTGCCGGTCAACATCTCCGCCGTCCTGGGCAAGGCCCACATGACAGTGGCCCAGCTGCTGAAGCTCAATCGCGGGTCGGTGCTCGAGCTGGACCGCAAGGTCGGCGAGGCCATCGACATCTTCGTCAACAACCGTCTGGTCGCGCGCGGGGAGGTCGTCGTCGTTGAGGATCGCCTGGGCGTGACCATGACGGAAATCATCAAGACAGAGGATTCGGCCGCCTAGGCGCGCCGGTTCCGGTACGGATTAAGGGAGAAGACCCATGCGGCTTCTGGTGGTCGGACGGCTTTCGGGCCAGCTCGCGGCGGCGGTGAAGATGGCCATGGCGCACGGCGCCAAGGTCAGCCACGTCGAACGTACGGATCAGGCGACGGAACAGCTCCGGCGCGGGCAGGGGGCCGACCTGCTGATGGTCGACTACAACCTCGACATCGGGGCCCTGATCGCCGCCAACGACGCCGAGCGGATCTTCGTGCCGGTCGTGGCCTGCGGCGTCGACAACGACGCCGAAAAAGCCGCCGCCGCCATTCGCGCCGGGGCCAAGGAGTTCATCCCGCTTCCGCCTGACGCCGACCTGATCGCCGCCGTCCTGGCCGCTGTCGCCGACGACGAGCGCCCGCTGATCTCGGCCGATCCGTCGATGCAGGCCGTGATCAAACTGGCCGACCAGGTCGCTCGCTCGGAAGCCTCTATCCTGATCACCGGCGAAAGCGGCGTCGGCAAGGAAGTGATGGCGCGCTATCTGCACCAGCAATCCAAGCGCGCCGAGCGGGCCTTCATCAGCGTCAACTGCGCCGCCATCCCGGATAATCTGCTGGAATCCGAACTGTTCGGGCACGAGAAGGGCGCCTTCACCGGCGCCGTAGCGCGCCGGATCGGCAAGTTCGAGGAGGCCGACGGCGGTACGCTGCTGCTGGACGAAATCTCGGAGATGGACGCCCGGCTTCAGGCCAAGCTGCTGCGCGCGATCCAGGAGCGGGTCATCGACCGCGTCGGCGGTACCAGGCCCGTGCCTGTCAATATTCGCATCCTCGCCACCTCCAACCGCGACCTGGCCAAGGCCGTGGCGGAGGGCACGTTCCGCGAAGACCTGCTGTATCGCCTGAACGTCGTGAACCTGCGTCTTCCGTCTCTGCGCGAACGTCCTGGCGACGTGGCCGTGCTGGCCGATCACTTCGTCAAGAAATACGCCGCCGCCAACGGCGTGCCGGCCCGGCCGCTGTCGCAGGATGCTCGCCGCGCACTCGCCGCCCACCGCTGGCCCGGCAACGTGCGGGAGCTTGAGAACGCCATGCACCGCGCGGTCCTGCTGGCCGTCGGCGCCGAGATCGACGCCGAGGCCATCCGCCTGCCGGACGGCCAGCCGCTGACGGGCGCGATCGCCGGTTCCGACGCCGGTCCCGCCGCCCGCGCCGCCCAGACCGCCGACGCCGTCTCCCGCGCCTATGTCGGCCAGACGGTCGCCCAGATGGAAAAGACCCTGATCCTGGACACCCTGACCCACTGCCTGGGCAACCGGACGCATGCGGCCAACATCCTGGGCATCTCGATCCGCACCCTGCGCAACAAGCTGAATGAGTATTCGGACGAAGGCACCCGGATTATGGCGCCCCAGACGGGCATCGCCACGAGCGCCTACGGCGCCAACGCGGCGTGACCGATCGTCGGATGGTCCTTACGGGTCTCGGCGCGCTCGGTCTGATCGGCTGCGCGCCCAGGGGCGAGGCCGCTGCTCCCGTCGCGCCGCCCGTGCCGGAAACGCTCGACCTGTCCGGTCTGGAACAGGCGCACGGTGGTCGCTTCGGTCTGTTCGCCCATGACCTCGGCACGGGGCGCCAGTTGACGGCGCGCGGCGACGAGCGGTTCGTCTATTGTTCGACGTTCAAGATGTACCTCGCCGCCGCGACCCTGCTGCGCGTCCAGGCCGGCGACGAACAGCTCGACCGTCTGATCCCCGTGACCCGCGCCGACATGGTCAACCATGCCCCCGTCACCGAGCCGGCCATGGGCTCGAGCCTGACGGTCGAGCGGTTGATTCAGGCTGTGGTCGAGGTCTCCGACAACCCCGCCGCCAACCTGCTGCTGAAGGCGCTGGGCGGCATCGCGCCGATGCAGGCCTTCTATCGCGGCATCGGCGACGCCTCGACGCGCGTGGACCGGTTCGAGCCCGAGATGAACCGCCTCGACGGCGACAAGGACACCATCACCCCGGCCCAGTCGGCCGCCAACATCCACCGCCTGTTCATAGATCCGGCCTCGCCCCTTTCGCAGGACTCGAAGACGATGCTGCTGGGCTGGATGTTCTCCTCGCCGACCGGCGTCGATCGCATCAAGGCGGGTGTTCCTGCCGACTGGCGCGTGGCGCACAAGACCGGCACCGGCGGCTACGGCCCGACCAACGACATCGGCATCCTGTATCCGCCGATCGGCGAGCCGATCATCGTCGCCGCCTACTACCATGCCGCATCCGACCGCCCCGGGAATGAAGCGGTCATCGCCGAGGCGACGCGTCTGGCCCTGACCGCTCTCGGCCGCGCATGACCGACGTCCCGGCCACACGCGCCCAGCCCGTCCTGATGAAGGACGGCATGGCCCGTCCCAGCGGGACGGATATCCGCGGCTGGCTGATGCGCGGCGAGGTCGGCATGGCCGTCGGCGTGATCGGCGTCATCCTGCTGCTGATCCTGCCCGTTCCGAAGATGCTGCTGGACCTGCTGCTGGCGATCTCGCTGGTCTCGTCCGTGCTGATCCTGATGACGGCGCTGATGATGAAGCGCCCGCTGGACTTCGCCATCTTCCCCACGGTGCTGCTGATCTCGACCCTGTTCCGCCTCGGTCTGAACCTGGCCTCCACCCGTCTCGTCCTGACCCATGGCCATGAGGGTCATGACGCCGCCGGTCAGGTCATCAACGCCTTCGGCGCCCTGATGATGGGCGGCAGTTTCATCATCGGCATCATCATCTTCGCCATCATCCTGGTGGTGAACTTCGTGGTCATCACCAAGGGTTCGACCCGGATCGCCGAGGTCTCGGCCCGCTTCACCCTGGATTCCATGCCGGGCAAGCAGATGGCCATCGACGCCGATCTGTCCAGCGGCCTGATCACCGAAGACCAGGCCAAGCTGCGCCGCAAGGAACTGGAGCAGGAATCGACCTTCTTCGGGGCCATGGATGGCGCGTCGAAATTCGTGCGCGGCGACGCCGTGGCCGGCCTGATCATCGTCTTCATCAACGCCATCGGCGGCATTCTGATCGGTACGCTTCAGCACGGCCTGCCGATCGGCGAGGCGGCCAACACCTATATCCAGCTGACCATCGGCGACGGTCTGGTGACCCAGGTCCCGGCCATCATCATCTCGATCGCCGCCGGCTTCCTGGTGTCCAAGGCGGGCGTCGAGGGTTCGGCCGACAAGGCCCTGGTCGCCCAACTGGCCACCAACCCCGTCAGCCTCGGCATGGTCGCCGCAGCATCCGCCCTGCTGGCCCTGATCCCCGGCATGCCGATCCTGCCTTTCGCCGGTCTGGCGATCGGCTGTGGCTACATGGCCTGGCATCACGGGCGCGCGAAACTCAAGCCTCAGCCCACCGAGGCCGAACTCGCCGCCGCGGCCAACGCGGGCAAGCTCAAGGACGATGCGGAAGAGCCCATCGGCACGGCCCTGACCATCGACGAGGTCAAGATCGAGCTCGGCTATTCGCTGCTGACCCTGATCAACGACCTGGAGGGCCGCCGCCTGACCGATCAGGTCCGCGCCCTGCGCCGCGCCCTTGCCCAGGAGTATGGCTTCGTCATGCCGTCGGTGCGGATCCTCGACAACATGCGCCTGCCGACCCAGGGCTACGCCATCCGCATCAAGGAGATGGAGGCCGGCGCCGGCGAGGTCCGTCTCGGCTCGCTGATGGCCATGGACCCGGCCGGCCGCCAGGTCGAACTGCCCGGCGAGCACACCAAGGAGCCCGCCTTCGGCCTGCCCGCCACCTGGATCGATGAGAGCCTGCGCGAGGAGGCCACCTTCCGCGGCTACACCATCGTCGATCCCTCGACGGTGCTGACGACGCATCTGACCGAGATCCTGAAGGAGAATATGGCGGACCTGCTGACCTATGCCGAGGTGCAGAAGCTGCTCAAGGAACTGGGGCCGGAGGAGAAGAAGCTGGTCGAAGAACTCGTGCCCTCCGTTGTCACCGTCACCACCCTGCAGCGCGTGCTCCAGACCCTGCTGCGCGAGAAGGTCTCGATCCGCGATCTCGGCGCCATCCTGGAAGGCCTGGCCGAGGCCGCGCCTCACTCGTCGTCGATCACCACCCTGGTTGAACACGTCCGCACCCGCCTGGCCCGTCAGCTGTGCTGGCAGCACAAGGGAGAGGACGGCGCCCTGCCGATCATCACCCTGTCCCCTGATTGGGAGGCCGCCTTCGCTGAGGCCCTGGTCGGCCAGGGCGAGGACAAGCAGCTGGCCATGGCGCCCTCGCGGCTCCAGGACTTCATCCGCGCCGTCCGCGACGTTTTCGAACGCGCCGCCATGTCGGGCGAAAGCGCGGTCCTGCTGACCGGCCCCCAGATCCGCCCCTACGTCCGGTCCATTATCGAACGCTTCCGCGGCCAGACCGTGGTGATGAGCCAGAACGAGGTGCACCCCAAGGCGCGCCTGCGGACGCTGGGGTCGGTGTAAGGGCTCTCCTCCCCATCGCTAGGCGACAGGCAGGAGAAGTCGGTCGGTCTCAGTTCACCCGCACGAACCCGCCCGCCGACGCCTCGCGCGCCGCATCGTTGGTCGGTCGGGCGATCAGGCCGGACTGGGTGATCCAGACCTCATAGGTCGCCCCGTTCGCCATCGGCATATAGGCTGCGGAACCATAGAGGGTGTCCACCGCGTCGACATAGCGACGGTATTTCCGCGCCACGTCCCAGACGCTGAGGGTCCACGGCACATAGGCCAGCGGCCCGGTCTTCACGTCGCCCCCCGACAGGGCGTGGACGCTGCGGGCGCCGGTGCGTTCCTGCTCGATGGTCTGATAGCGGCCCGAGAGACGGTCGAGCCGGTATTGGGAATCAAGACCGACCACATTGGCCCACGGCTTCCACTTCAGGACCTGGGCCTCCATCCGCCATTCGTCGCCGTTGACCGGATAGACGGCAGTGCGGGCGGGCGCCTCGCCCTGGGCGGGCTGGGTCACGACGACCTCGAAATACTGTGGCGCCAACTGCCGGATCGACAAACTCGCGACCGGCCGCTCATAGGTCAGGCGCGAATAGGTCTGGACGTTCTGCCCCAGCAGGCCGCCCGCCAGTGCCGCCGCCAGCAACGCCGCGCCCCCGGCCGTGCCGAACAACCCGCCGAAGAACTTGCCTTTGAACAGCGAGCCCAGTCCGACGAACAGAATCAGGACGCCGATGATGGCCACGGCCGTCGGTGCGATCCACCACCACCAGAACATTCAATCCACTCCCGAAACGGCAAAGCTTGTTAGCGAAACACTTTGGTCCTGCACAGCGTGCGCCGCGAATGACTTCACTGGACACGCGAATGTGCGCCGCTAAAGCTTGCGCTGCATGTCGTCGAACTTTCCCAAAACCCTCTCACGGTTCGGCCGGTTCCTGAGCGAGGGAACGCTCGGCCGATCGATCTTTCTGCTGCTGGCGGCCGCGATCGCCCTGCTGCTGCTGGTCAACCTCTCGACCTTTATCCTGATCCAGCGCACCGCGGCCTTCAACGAGCAGGTCGACACGACGTGGCAGCTGCGTCGCGCGGCACGGACCGTCCTGCTGAACATCAAGGACGCAGAGACAGCCCAGCGCGGTTATCTGCTCACCGGCCAGACCAGCTTTCTGCGGACCTACGACCAGAGCGCTGAGGCCGCGCCGCTGCTGCTCGACCGGCTGACCGAACTCGCCGGCGACGACGATGTCGGTCAGGCTTCGCTGGAGTCCCTGACGCGGCTGTCGCGCGACAAATTCCTGGAGATGTCCAGCATCACCGACCTGTCGCGGCGCGGGCAGACCGCCCAGGCGCTGGATCGGGTCCGCTCCGGTCGAGGCAAGGCCTTGATGGGGCAGATGGACACCGAAATCTCCACCCTCGATTCTCAGCTCGGCGCCCGGCTCTCGGCCCAGCAGGCGAGCTCCGAGGGGTCCGCCGTCTTCACCATCATCGTCAACGCCCTTGCCGGCGTCCTGATCCTCGTTCTCGGCGCCATCGTCGCCATCCTGATTCGTCGATACCTGATGGACCTGGCGAGCGCGCGCGCCGATCTCGATCGCGTCAACGCCGGACTGGAGGATACGATCAAGGCCCGCACCGCCGCCCTGACCCGCGCCAACGAAGAGGTGCAGCGCTTCGCCTATATCGTCAGCCATGATCTGCGCTCGCCGCTCGTCAACGTCATGGGCTACACCGCCGAGCTGGAACAGGCCGGCAGGACCATCGACCTGCAACTGACCAAGGTGGAGACCGTCGCGCCGGACCTGATCGAGAAGGACGCTATCGTCGCAGCGCGCGAAGACATGCCGGAGGCGATCGGCTTCATCCGCGCCTCGACCGAGAAGATGGACCGGTTAATCAACGCCATCCTGAAGCTGTCGCGCGACGGCCGGCGTGGTCTCGTCGCGAAAACGATCGACGTCGGCGACATGGCCAGGGCCGCCGCCGACAGCATGCGCCATCAGTTGGAAGAGACCGGGACCGAGGTCGTGATCGGCGAAATGGTCACCTTCGAAAGCGACCGTCTGGCGATCGAGCAGATCATCGGCAACCTGATCGAGAACGCCGCCAAATACTCGCACGCGTCCCGCCCCAACCGGATCGAGGTCAGCGGCCGCGATCTGGCTGGCGGGTGGGTCGAGATCGCCATCGCCGACCACGGTCGCGGCATCGCGCCCAAGGATCACGAACGCATCTTCGAACTGTTCCGCCGCTCCGGCCGCCAGGACCGTCCGGGCGAGGGGCTGGGGCTGGCCTTCGTGCGGAACAGCGTTCGCCGTCTGGGCGGCTCCATCGACGTTGAATCCGCTCTCGGCGAAGGCTCGACATTCCGTATGAAATTCCCCAAACGCCTGATCCTCGATGAGGCCGGAGACACCCAGTGAGCAAACCCGTCAGGATCGTCATGGTCGAGGACGACCTTGGCCACGCCAAGCTGATCGAGAAGAATATTCGCCGGGCCAACATCTCCAACGAGATCGTCCATTTTGACCACGGCCAGCCGGCGCTGGACTATCTGTTCAGCGAGGAAGTCCGCGCCAACGGCCCGATGCTGATCCTGCTGGACCTGAACCTGCCGGACATGCAGGGCACCGATATCCTGGCCGAGGTCAAACGCGATGAACGCCTGAAGCGCGTGCCCGTCGTGGTGTTGACCACCACCGACGACAAGACCGAGATCCAGCGTTGCTACGATCTGGGCTGCAACGTCTACATCACCAAACCCGTCGACTATGAGAGCTTCGCCGGCGCTATCCGCCAGCTGGGCCTGTTTCTTTCCGTCATGCAGGCGCCCGAGATCGAATGACGCTCGAAAGGCCGCCCATCCGGCTGCTCTACATCGACGACGACCGCGGCCTGTCGCGGCTCGTACAGAAGGAACTCGGCCGTCACGGCTATGAGGTCACCCTCGCCGCCGACGGAGACGCGGGCGTGGCGGCGCTGGACGCCGACGATTTCGATATCTGCGCGCTCGACCATTACATGCCCGGCCGCGACGGCCTCGACGTCCTGCCCGACATCCTCCATCGCCCCGCGCCGCCGCCCGTCGTCTATGTGACAGGGGCTCAGGAAGGGCGGATCGCCGTCGCCGCTCTGCGCGCCGGGGCCGCCGACTATGTCATCAAGGACGTGTCAGAGGACTTCACCGCCCTGCTGCGCTCGGCGCTCGAGGACGCCCTGCTGCGTCGCCGCCTCGAACGCGAGAACGAGGAGGCCCAGGAACAGGTCCGCATTGCCCGGGACCGCGCCGAGTGCATGCTGCGCGAGGTCAATCATCGCGTCGGCAATTCGCTCCAGCTCGTCTCGACCTTCATGTCCCTGCAGCTGCGTCACATGGCCGACGAGGGCGCCCGCGATGCGCTCCGCGAAGCCCAGGCTCGCATCGAGGCCGTCGCCCATGTGCACCGCCGCCTTTACACCTCGGGCGACATGGAGACGGTGGACATGCAGGCCTATCTCGACGGTCTGGTCGGCGAGCTGACCAAGTCGCTGGGATCCGACGCCGCCTCGCCGAACATCACCCTTCAGGCGGAGCCGATGCGCGTCTCCACAGACCAGGCCGTGTCGCTAGGCGTCATCGTCACCGAACTGGTCACCAACGCGGTGAAATACGCCTATGGGGCCGGCGAGGCGGGCGAGATCCGTGTCCGCCTGGCGCCCGACCCTTCGGGCCGCGCCATCCTGACGGTCGAGGACGACGGCCCGGGCCTGGGCGACGGCAAGCCCAAGGGCACGGGCCTCGGCGGCAAGATCATCACCGCCATGGCCTCGGGCCTGCGTTCCGCCGTGGAGTTCGACAGCGCCCACAAAGGCGTCCGCGCCTGTCTGGCCTTCGACCTGTGACGCCCTCCCTCCAGTTCGGCCGCGCCGACGACGGCGTCGACTACCTGTTCCGCCCCGCGACCTTCGGCCTGGTCTTTCATGACGAGAAGATCGCCTGCGTCCGGGTCACTCGCGACACCCCCTACTATGACCTGCCCGGCGGCGCGGTGGACGGCGACGAGACCGAGGAACAGGCCCTGGTCCGCGAGTACGTCGAAGAGACCGGCATGAGCGTCCGCCTGATCGAGCGCATCGCCGAGGCTGGGCAGTTTTTCCGCAAGTCCGACGGCGAGCCGGTCAACAATGTCGGAGGCTTCTGGGTCGCCGGGATGCTCGCGCTCGATCCATCGAGGAAGGTCGAGGACGACCACGAACTGGTCTGGCTGCATCCGCGCACGGCGCTGGCCGAACTGCGGCACGACGCCCACGCCTGGGCCGTGGCCCGGTGGTTGAGGCGCAAGGCCTAAGCGTCGCCATACGGAACGGCGAGGGCCTTTGTCCGCTCCCTAAGGCGAAGCGCCGCCGCCGGGGCGACGCCAATACCAGGAGCCCCCCCCATGGCTGACAATGATCGCATCGAAGGCGCCGCAAAGAATATGGGCGGCAAGATCAAGGAAGGCGTCGGCAACGTGACCGGCGACGAGAAGCTGAAAGCCGAAGGCAAGGCCGAACAGGTCGAAGGCAAGATCCAGAACACCATCGGCGGCATCAAGGACGCCATCAACGAAAAGCACTGACCGCCGTCACAGTCGAAAACATGAAAGGCCGTCCCTCGGGGCGGCCTTTTTCTGTCCGGGCTCAGTCCTTGCCGAACAGCCGGAACGACAATCCACGGTCGCCCGCGTTCTCTGCCCGGCAATCGGTGATGAAGGCCACCGATCCGCCCTGACGCTGCGGACGGGGACGGCAGTCGGGAACGGGCGGCGTCGCGGTCGCCGCCGCCTGCCGCTCAGGCGTACCGCACTGGACCGGATAGGCGCCGCCGTCGCCCGGCGTGGCCAGGCATGGCACGGGTTCACCCGCAGGCCTCAATCCCGCCGGCAACCGGTCGCCCAGCGCCGCTGATAGCTCGGTCCGTACCCGCGCCTGACAGATGTCCAGCGGTTCGCGGCTCACCAGCGGACTGCACTGGGACCGTTCCCAGGCGAACGGATCGGCCAGCGCCCAGGCGGGTAGGGTTGTCGAGACGATGGCAGGTTCCGGTACGGGATCGAGGGCCGTTGCGGGCGCCTGCCAGCCCACCGCGCCTCCGGCCTGTTGCAGCACCAGGGTCATGGCGAAAACGGTCAGCATCCCGGGCCCTCCTGCACAGCCGCCAGGTTCGCATGAAACGTGGGTTTGGACACCTCACGCCTGCGTGTCAGCGAACCCGTCCTAGCGGGTCAGCGCCCGCATGGCCCGGTCCAGACCGTCAAGCGTCAGCGGATACATCCGCTCGTCCATGACCTCGCTGAGCAGCTTCACCGACGCCGTGTAGCTCCAGTACCGCTCGGCCACGGGGTTCAGCCAGACCGACTTGTCCCACTGCAGTCGCGCGCGGCGCATCCAGACCGCGCCGGCCTCCTCGTTCCAGTGCTCGACCGAGCCGCCGGGCATGGTGACCTCATAGGGGCTCATGGTCGCGTCGCCGACGAAGATCGCCCGCCAATCGCCGGGGTATTTGTTCAGCAGGTCCCAGGTCGGGATCTTCTCGCCGTGGCGACGCCGGTTGTCCTTCCACACACCCTCGTAGAGGCAGTTGTGGAAGTAGAAGAACTCCAGGTTCTTGAACTCGGTCTTGGCGGCGGAAAACAGCTCTTCGCACAGCTTGATATGCCCATCCATCGACCCGCCGACGTCGAGGAACAGCAGCACCTTGATGGTGTTCCGCCGCTCCGGCCGCATGCGGATGTCGAGCCAGCCCTGGCGCGCGGTGCCGTCGATGGTGCCGTCGATGTCCAGTTCCTCGGCCGCGCCTTCGCGTGCGAACCGGCGCAGGCGACGCAAGGCGACCTTGATGTTGCGCGTCCCCAGTTCGACCGTGTCGTCCAGGTTCCTGTATTCGCGCTTCTCCCAGACCTTGACCGCGCGCCCCTGTTTGGCCGGGCCGCCGATGCGCACGCCCTCGGGGTTGTAGCCGCCATGGCCGAACGGGCTGGTCCCGCCGGTGCCGATCCACTTGTTCCCGCCCTCGTGGCGTTTCTCCTGCTCCTCCATCCGCTGTTTCAGCGTTTCCATCAGCATCTCGAAGCCGCCCAGCGCCTCGATCTCGGCCTTCTCCTCGTCGGTCAGGAATTTGTCGTTGAGCAGTTTCAGCCAGTCCTCGGGCACGTCCAGCCTGGGTTCCTCACCCGCTCCGATGGTCTCGATGCCTTTGAACACCGTGCCGAACACCTGGTCGAACCGGTCGTAGTGTTTCTCGTCCTTGACCAGGACCGCGCGTGACAGGTGGTAGAAGTCCTCGACCCGTCCCCCCGCCACGTCCTTGTCCATGGCCTCCATCAGATGGAGCCATTCCTTGGTCGAGACCGGAACTTTCGCCTGCCGCAGGGCGGTGAAGAAGGGGAGGAGCATGGCTGAAACCCTGGACCGAGGTCAGCCGCGCCGCAAGATGAACTCGTCGTCCCGCCAGGCGCCGACGGGGTACTGGTACTCGCCCGCCTTCGTGAATCCGTAGGCCGCGTAAAGCTTCTGGGCCTTCAGGTTCCCGTTCCAGACACCGATCCACAGAGGCCCGGTGGTGTTGGCCTCCATCCAGTCCAGCGACAGCTTGAGCAGTTGGGTCCCGAGACCCAGCCCCTGTGCCGGTTTGCCGACGTAGAGCCGTCTCAGTTCCATCTGGGTCGGCGCGCTCTCGGGGTGGGGCAGGGTGTTGGGCCCCGCATTGGCGAAGGCCAGCAGGGCGCCGCTGCGCTCCGCCACCCACCAGGCCGCGTCCGGCTCGGCCAGTTTCCTGGCGGTGGCCTCGGCGCTGAAGCTGGCGTCCAGGAAGGCCGCCAGGTCGTCGGCGGGGTAGGGGATGGCGAACCCGTCTTCGGCCACGAAGGTGTCGATGAAAGTCTGGCGTCCCAGCGCGCCGAGCGCTGCGGCGTCTTCGGGACGAGGGGGGCGGATCAGCACGTCAGTCATGGGGAGGGTTTATCGAAAACCCTCTCCCGTTGGGAGAGGGCTTGAGGCTCGCAGAGCGCAGCGATGCGCCAGCCGAAAGGGTGAGGGGCGGATGTTGGGGGCATCGGCGCCCCCGGACCCTCATCTGTCTCGCTGCGTTCGCCCCCTTCTCGCAACGGGAGAAGGAAGCGCTTGGGGTATGCCTGTCCGGCGACTAACCTTTGTCCATGTCCGTCGCCCTGTTCACCCACACCGACATGATCGCCCACGCTCCCGGCGCGGGTCACCCCGAACGGCCCGAGCGCCTCGCCGCCGTCCTCGCCGCCCTGGACGACGCCGACTTGAAGCTGGATCGCCGCGAGGCCACCGAGGCCGCCGTCGCTGATCTGGAGCGTATCCATCCCACCGCCTACGTCGCCCGCATGATCGAGGCCTCGCCCGCGACCGGCCGGGCCCAGCTCGACGCCGACACCATCCTGTCGCCGGGCAGCGTTCGCGCCGCCCGTCTCGCCGCCGGCGCCGCCATCGACGCAGTTCGGGCCATCGCCGCCGGCCAGACCCAGCGCGCCTTCGCCGCCGTTCGTCCGCCCGGCCACCATGCCGAACCGAACCAGGCCATGGGCTTCTGCCTCTTCTCCAACGTCGCCGTCGCCGCCCGTGTGGCTCAGTCTCTCGGCCTGGCCCGGGTCGCGGTCGTCGATTTCGACGTCCACCACGGCAACGGCACCCAAGCGGCGTTCGAGGCCGACCCGACACTCTTCCTGGCCTCCATCCATCAGATGCCCCTCTATCCAGGCACCGGCGCGCCATCGGAGACGGGTGTCGGCAATATCGTCAACGCGCCGGTCGAACCGCACGCCGCCCGCGAATCATGGCGCGCCACATTCGCCGGGGGACTGATGTCGGCGCTCGACGCCTTTGCTCCGGATCTTGTGATCATCTCCGCCGGTTTCGACGCCCACCGGCGCGATCCGCTCGCCCACCAGAGCCTTGAGGCTGAAGATTTTGCCTGGGCGACCCGCGCGGTGCTGGAGGTCGCGCGGCGGCATTGCGGCGGCAAGGTTGTCTCTTCGCTGGAGGGCGGTTACGACCTCGAGGGACTGGGTCAATCGGCCCTCGCCCATGTGCGGGCCCTGGGGGAGGCGTAAGGAAGGTCCATGTCGGCACCCGGTTATCTTGGGCCGTCTTCCTTTTCATCCGCAGCATGACGTCAGACAGTGTCGAACAAGATGCCGGCCAGATGCTGAAGCCCTCGCGCCCCGGCTCGATCACCCTCGCCCGTCATGGCGAGCCCGCCCTGTCGCGAAAGTGCATGCTGACGTCCGACCAGTACCGCGACTGGTGGGCGAAGTATGAGCTCGGCGGCCTGCTGGCCGGTCAGACCCCCCCGCCGGAACTGCTGACCACAGCGGCCGGGGCCGGCGTTATCTTCGCCTCGACCCGCCAGCGCGCCCAGGAAACCGCGCTCGCGATCTCGGCGGGCCGCGAGATCACCTCGGACGTGATGTTCATCGAGGCGCCCCTGCCGCCGCCGCGCTTCCCGTCCTGGTTCAGGCTGCCGCCGAAATACTGGGGCGCAGTGGCCCGCTTCTGGTGGCACGCCTTCGACCATCACGATGGACAGGAAACCCGGGCCCAGGCCGAGGTTCGGGCCGAACAGGCGGCCCGGCGGCTGATGGCCCGTGCCGAGGCCGGCGAAGACGTGCTCGTCCTCGCCCACGGCTATTTCAACCACATGGTCGGCGGACGACTGAAGGCCGACGGCTGGACGCTGGTTCACAACCAGGGTTTCAAATACTGGTCCCAGCGTCGCTACGAGCGGGTCTGAACACCGTTTACCTTGCGAGGCCGGTTCCCCGTTGAAGCGAAAGCGGCTCGCCTCTAGGGTCGCTCCGATGTCAGACGCAGCGCCCTCCATTCCCGCCGATCTCAGCTTCGAGGACGCCCTGTCGCGTCTGGAGACCATCGTCTCGCGCCTGGAGTCCGGCCAGGCGCCGCTGGAGGAATCCATCAGCCTCTACGAGCAGGGCGCGAAGCTGAAGCAGCACTGCGAGGCCCGTCTGAAGGCTGCCCAGCTGCGGGTCGACAAGATCGTCGTCGGGGCGGACGGCTCCGCCAAGGGCGTCGAACCGGCCGAGTTCAGCTGATGACCACAGCCGTCGCCGCCAGCCCTGTCGCCGACCGCATCGCCTTCGACGACTTCATGAAGGTCGATATCCGCATCGGCCGGGTCCTCCGCGCCGAACCGTTCCCGGAGGCGAGGAAGCCCGCCTACCGGCTGACCATCGACTTCGGACCCGACATCGGGGTGAAGCGCTCCTCGGCCCAGATCACCCGCCACTACACCCTGGATCAGTTGACCGGCCGCAAGGTGGCGGCAGTGGTGAACTTCGCGCCGCGCCAGATCGGTCCCTTCATGTCAGAGGTCCTGACCCTCGGCTTCCCGGACGCGGACGGCGAGGTCGTGCTGGCCGGCGTCGATCGCGACGCGGTCATCGGCGGGAGGCTGTTTTGACCCAGCCGCCCCTCACCAAACCCCACGCCGCCAACTCCCCGGAACAGTCGGTCATCGACCGTGTCGCCGAGGTCGCCGACCTCGTCACCGTGGCGCTGGATGAGCTTCTGCCCCGCGCCGACGGACCGGAGTCCCGCCTGACCGAGGCCATGCGCTACGCGGCGCTCGGGCCCGGCAAGCGGCTGCGTCCCTATTTCGCGATGGAGGCGGCCCGGCTGTTCGACATCGAGGAGCGTCCGGTGCTGCGCGCCGCCTGCGCCCTGGAATGCGTCCACGCCTATTCGCTGGTCCACGACGACCTGCCGGCGATGGACAATGACGACATGCGTCGCGGCCGGCCGACGCTGCACATCGCCTATGACGAAGCGACGGCCATTCTCGCTGGCGACGCGCTCCAGACCGCCGCCTTCGACATCATCCTGCACCCCGATACCCATGAGGACGCCGCCATCCGCTGCGCCCTCGCGGCCCGGCTGTCGCTGGCCTCCGGCGCACGCGGCATGGCCGGCGGCCAGATGATCGACCTGCTCGGGGTCCGCGACGACCTGGGCGGCGTCGCCCGGATGCAGCGGCTGAAGACCGGCGCCCTGTTCACCTACGCCTTTGAGATCCCGCTGATCATCGCCGGCGCGCGCGACAACCAGTGCCAGGCCCTGACCAGCTTCGCTCACGATATCGGCCTGGCCTACCAGATCGTCGACGACCTGCTGGACGTGGACGGCGACGAGGACATCCTGGGCAAGGCCGCCAATGGCAAGGACGCCGCCCAGGGCAAGACCAATTTCGTCACCCTGCTGGGCGTCGATGCGGCGCGACATCGCGTCGCGCACCTCGCCGATCAGGCCCGCAGCCACCTCGACGTGTTCGGTTCCGACGCCGAAAACCTCAAGGCGAGCGTGGACTTCGTGCTAAACCGTCGGTCCTGACGCGCGTTAGAGTTCTTGATGCCTGACACCCCCCTGCTCGACAAGGTCCACACCCCCGCCGACATGCGCGGCTTCGACGCTGCGCAGTTGCGCCAGCTGGCGGACGAGCTGCGGGCCGAGACGATCGACGCGGTCTCCACGACCGGCGGTCACCTCGGCGCCGGCCTCGGCGTGGTCGAGCTGACCGTCGCCCTGCACCACGTCTTCGAGACGCCGAAGGACATCCTCATCTGGGACGTCGGTCACCAGTGCTATCCGCACAAGATCCTGACCGGCCGCCGCGACCGCATCCGCACCCTGCGCCAGCCCGGTGGCCTCAGCGGCTTTACCAAGCGCAGCGAGAGTGAATACGACCCGTTCGGCGCCGCCCACGCCTCGACCTCGATCAGCGCGGCCCTCGGCTTCTGCGCCGCCCGCGACCAGAAGGGCGAGAAGAACAAGGTCGTGGCCGTCATCGGCGACGGCTCCATGTCCGCCGGTATGGCCTACGAGGCGATGAACAACGCGGCCGAGACGACCGGCCAGTTGACCGTCATCCTCAACGACAACGACATGTCGATCGCCCCTCCGGTCGGCGGGATGAGCGCCTATCTCGCCAAACAGGTTTCTGGCGGCGCCTACAGGAACCTGCGCGAGTTCGGCAAGAAGGTCGCCGAACACATGCCACGCCCGTTCCGCAATGCGGCGCGCAAGGCCGAGGAATACGCGCGCGGCATGATCGTCGGCGGCACCTTCTTCGAGGAGCTCGGCTTCTACTACATCGGCCCGGTCGACGGGCACGACATGGACAACCTCGTTCCGATCCTGAAGAACGCCGCCGCCATCACCGACCGCCCGGTCCTGGTCCACGTCGTGACGCAGAAGGGCAAGGGCTACGCCCCGGCCGAAAGCAGCGCCGACAAGCTGCATGCGGTGGTCAAGTTCGACGTGGTCTCGGGCAAGCAGAACAAGTCCGTGTCCAACGCCCCCAGCTACACCAAGGTGT
Organism: Brevundimonas subvibrioides; assembly: GCF_002280785.1. Lineage (GTDB taxonomy): Bacteria > Pseudomonadota > Alphaproteobacteria > Caulobacterales > Caulobacteraceae > Brevundimonas > Brevundimonas subvibrioides_B. The sequence goes on along the minus strand of NZ_NCEQ01000011.1, from coordinate 66,992 downwards.
TCGGCACCGAGCTGATCAAGCGGGCCGGGCGCGATCCTGCGATCGTCGCCATCACCGCCGCCATGCCGTCCGGCACCGGCCTCGACCTGTTCGGCCAGGCCTTCCCGGACCGCACCTATGACGTCGGCATCGCCGAGCAGCATGCGGTCACCTTCGCCGCTGGCCTCGCCGCCGACGGGATGAAGCCGTTCTGCGCCATCTATTCGACCTTCCTCCAGCGCGGCTACGACCAGGTCGTCCACGACGTGGCGATCCAGAAACTGCCCGTCCGTTTCGCCATGGACCGCGCCGGTCTGGTCGGCGCTGACGGCTGCACCCACGCGGGCAGTTTCGACATCGGCTATATGGGCGCGCTTCCGGGCATGGTGCTGATGGCTGCGGCGGACGAGGCCGACCTCGCCGCCATGATCGCCACAGCCTGCGAGATCGACGACCGCCCGTCCGCCTTCCGCTATCCGCGCGGCGACGGCGTCGGCGTGGAAATTCCTGAACTGTCCGCCCCGCTGGAGATCGGGCGCGGCCGGATCGTCCGCGAGGGCACGGCCGTCGCCATCCTGTCCTTCGGCACCCGCCTGCAGGAATCGCTCAAGGCGGCCGACCTGCTGGCCGCCCACGGCATTTCGGCCACCGTCGCCGACGCCCGCTTCGCCAAGCCCCTCGACCACGACCTCATCACCCGCCTGGCGCGTGAGCATGAAGCTCTGATCACGGTGGAGGAGGGCGCAATGGGCGGCTTCGGCGCCTTCGTGCTTCAGTATCTGGCCGGGGCGGGCGCCCTGGATGGGGGCCTCAAGATACGGACGTTGCACCTGCCCGACGTTTTCCAGGACCAGGACAGCCCGGCGGCGCAGTACGCCGAGGCGGGACTGGACGCCGAGCATATCGCGGCGTCGGCGCTGAAGGCGCTGGGTGTGGCGGCCGTGCGCGGGGCGGTCAGAGCTTAACCCCTCTCCCCTTGCGGGAGAGGGGGCCCGCGCACGGCGGCGTCAGCCGTCGTTCTTGCGCGGTCGGGTGAGGGGTTCCCCCTCCGGTCCGTTCAGGTTTCAGCAGGATTGGTCGGCGAGGTCAGCGTGACCCCTCATCCGTCAGCCTTCGGCTGCCACCTTCTCCCGCAAGGGGAGAAGGAAACTAGGCGGCGTTCTTGATCGCATTGCCCTCGTCCAGCAGCACGACGGTCGGCGTCCACTGGCGGGCTTCTTCGGCCGGCATCTGGCCATAGGTCACCACGATGATCTTGTCGTTCTTCTGCACCAGGCGCGCGGCGGCGCCGTTGACGCCAATGACCTTCGACCCGCGCGGGGCCTCGATCGCATAGGTCGTGAAGCGGGCGCCGTTGGTGATGTTCAGCACGTCGACCTGCTCGTGCGGGAAGATGCCGGCGGCATCCAGCAGGTCGCCGTCAATGGCGATGGAGCCTTCGTAGTCGAGATCGGCCTGGGTCACCGTCGCGCGGTGCAGCTTGGCCTTCATCAGGGTGACCAGCATGGGAGGTGCGGTCCAGTCATGACGCGGGGCATAGGCCCCCGCTCGCAGGTCGCTGATATAGGGATTTCCCTGCCCGCCATCAATCGCAATGCTGCGATTGCGAAATGACCGGCTCTGACGGATTCCCCCGTTGCACCACGTTCATTTGACCGCAACGCCGCGGTCCCTATGTTCAGGCCCAGGCCGACCCTGGCCGCCGGACCGGACGCTCCCCCGCCCATGAAACAATTCTTCCTGACGGTGCTTGGTGTGTTCACCGGCCTGATCCTGTTCGTCGTCGTCCTGCCGATCGTGCTGATCATCGCGGCTGCGGCCTCGTCGAGCGAGCCGGCCACGCCCGCCAACGCCGTCCTCGAGCTGGACCTGCGCGAAGGCCTCACCGACCAGGTCTCGACCAATCCCTTCGCCGCCTTCGGGGGCTCGGGCCTGTCAGTCGTCGGCATTGTCGATACCCTGGCCCAGGCGGAAAAGGACACCCACGTCAAGGTTCTGCTGATCCGCTTGCCGGAAGCGGGCCTCGCTCCCGCCGCCGCCGACGAGATCCGTCAGGCCGTCCGCCGCTTCCGCGCCTCGGGCAAGCCGGTCATCGCCCACTCCCAGGGCTTCATGCCCGTCGGCACGGTGATCTCCAGCTATATGGTCGGCGCGGCCGCCTCCGAGCTGTGGATGCAGAACACCGCCAACTTCCAGGCGACGGGCTTTTCGGCCGACAGCGTCTTCCTGGGGCGCGCTTTTGAACGCTACGGCGTCCGCGCCGAGTTCGAGCAGCGCTACGAGTACAAGAACGCCGTCAACGAGTTCACCCAGTCCGACTACACCGGCCCCCACCGCGAGGCGATGACGGCCTGGATGACGTCGATCTACGACTCCGCCCTGGCCAATGCCGCCGTCGACCGCAGGGTCGAGGCGCCGGCGCTGAAGACCACGATCGAAGCCGGTCCCTATTCCGCAACCCAGGCGCTGCAGCTGAAGCTGATCGACAAGATCGGTCAGGTCGAGGAGGCCGAGGCCGAGGCCAGGCGTCGCGCGGGCAAGGGCGCCGACATCATCGAATTCTCCGACTACGCTTCGTCCCAGGGCGAGCGCATGGGCTCCGGCCGCGACGCCATCGCCATCGTCGGCGGTGAGGGCGCGATCATGACCGGGACAGGCGGAAGCGGCGGCTTCGGCGGCGGATCCACGATCCACTCCGACGCGACGGCCGAGGCTATCTACGACGCCATCGAGGACCGGTCTGTGAAGGCCATCGTCTTCCGCGTCTCCTCGCCCGGCGGTTCGCCGGAAGCCTCCGAACAGATCCTGGCCGCCGTCCGTGCGGCCAAGGCGGCGGGCAAGCCGGTCGTGGTCTCAATGGGCGACTATGCGGCCTCGGGCGGCTACTGGATTTCGTCGGAAGCCAACTGGATCGTGGCGCAGCCCTCGACCCTGACCGGTTCGATCGGCGTATACGGCGGCAAGTTCGTGGTGTCCGAGGCGCTTGGCCGCTTCGGCGTCGATCTGCGCGGCCTGTCGGTCGGCGGCGACTATTCCGAGGCCTTCAGCCCCGCGTCCGGTTTCTCCGAAGCGCAGCGCGCCGCCTTCTCCGCCTCGATGGACCGCACCTATGAGGAGTTCGTCCGGCGTGTCTCGACCGGCCGCCGCATCCCGATCGCCCGTGTGCGCGAAATCGCTCGCGGCCGCGTCTGGACGGGCGCCCAGGGCAAGACCCTGGGCCTCGTCGACCAACTGGGCGGTCTGACCGAGGCTATCGGCAAGGCGAGGGAATTGGCCGGGATTCCCGAGTCGCAGTCGGTCCGCTTCAAGCGCTTCCCCGCGCCCCAGTCGCCGTGGGAAGCGCTGTCGTCGGCCTTCGGCGTCCAGTCCGAGGCCGCCCGGACCCTCGTCGCCCTCGGTGGCGTCATGGCCGACCCGCGCGCCCAGGCCGTCCTGTCGCGCGTTGAGACCGAGCGGATGCGTGGGCAGGGGGCCTCGGTCCTCGCCGACCAGCCACTGTAAATTCTCCCCCATCGCGGGAGAGGGACCACGAAGGGGTGAAGGGGGTAACCCTCACGCGCCGGAGTCTGGGGCCAGCCCCCTCTGTCTCTGCGCTTCGCTTCGAGCGTCGGGGTGCGGCGATTAACACTCGCCTGTGAAGCGGCCGGTCATTGACGGTTCGCCTCTGTGGACCGACATTGGGTGTTCAGGCGTTCTGCGGGACGCTCGACAAGGAATAGAGATGACGCAGGATCCGTTCGCCACCCTCGGTTTTCAGAATCGCCGTCGGCCCCAGGGCCTGCTCGCCCCGATCATGTGGCTGTGCGGCCTGATCGCGACCGTGGCGGCCCTGACCGTCGGCGCCTTGCTGGCGGTCTTCACCGCCGCCGCCGTCGCCGTGATCGCCCTCTGCGCCAGCATCCTGATCTTCTTCGCCGGCCTCGCCATGCGGGCCCGCCGCCGCGTCACCGTCCGCGCCCGCCGCAATGACGATGTGATCGAGGCCGAGAAGGTCGGCGACACCTGGGTCGCCTACGGCTGGGAACGTCCCCATCGCTAAGCATCGGCGCTAAGCCCATGCCGACCATCGTCGAGGCGCCTTCGCCCAATTTCGACCAGCGTCGCGGTCCGCCCGACATGGTCCTGCTCCACTACACCGGCATGCAGACCGCCGAGGCCGCCGTCGCACGCCTGCGCGACCCCGAGGCCAGGGTCTCTGCCCACTATGTCGTCGACGAGGACGGCCGCATCCTGCGTCTCGTGCCCGAGGAGCGCCGCGCCTGGCACGCCGGCAAGTCCTGGTGGAAGGGCGAGACCGACATCAACGCCGTCTCCATCGGCATCGAGATCGTCAATCCGGGCCATGAGTTTGGCTATCGCGATTTCCCCGACGCCCAGGTCGCCTCGGTTATCGAACTGATCGACGGGATCCGCGCCCGCTGGGCCATCGAGGACGCCCGCATCCTCGGCCACTCCGACGTCGCCCCGGCCCGGAAGCAGGATCCCGGTGAACGCTTCCCGTGGAGGACACTCGCCGCCCATCGCCAGGGCCTGTGGTTCGAACCCGCCCCCGAGCGCATCGCCGCCCTTGGCCCGCCCCTGACGATCAGCGACGAAGGCCTCGGCGTCCACGTGCTTCAGGCCGGACTGCACCGCCTGGGCTACGAGCCGCTGCCGGACGGCAGATACACCGACGAGACCCGCGTCACTGTCGAGGCCTTCCAGCGCCACTGGCGTCCGTCGAAGGTCGACGGCATCGCCGACGGCGAGACCCGCGCGACGCTGATGGGCGTGCTGCAGCTGGCGACGGCCGAGAGTGTGACAGGCGTGCTGAACTAGAGGGTCGACTGATCCTGACCGGGCCCGAAGATGCGAATGATCCGGACGCGGCCAGCCTTCTCATCGATCCGATAGTAGGCTGTATAGCCTTCGATAAATCGGCGTCTGACATTCGGATAGGGACTGTGCGGCCAACGCTCTGGCGAGAAGCGCAGTTCGGCCAAGGCTCGGGTGATCTTCGCCATCTTCAGCCGCGCCTTTAAACCGCTGCCCGGTTGGTTCAGCCAACGACGCGCTTCCAGCAGATCGCCCCGCGAGCGGGCCGTGAAGGAAACGATGTAGTCGGTCATTCAGCCCAGGTCGGGTTCTTCGAGTTCTTCTCCGGCCGCCCAGCGATCAAGCCAGTCAAGCGCGGCCTCGCCTTCCAGCACTCGCCCGGCAGCGATATCCGCTTCGCCCTCCGCGAGGCGCTCGCGTTCCCACGCCATCCTCGCTTCGAGGCTTTCGAACACCATCGGATATTGCTGTTCAGCGCGCTCGGCCACGGTCGATCCCTAGCACATTGATGGGCTCTGCGCATCTCACGGTTGACCGCACCGCCTCGCAGGCGCATCACGCCCCCCGCCAGACGGCCGGGCGGTCGCGGCGGGACTTGCTCCCGTCGAGGAAAGTCCGGGCTCCACGGTGAAAAGGCGGCGGGTAATGCCCGCCCGGGGCGACCCGAGGGACAGCGCCACAGAAAGCAAACCTCCTGCGTTTCGGCGCGGGTAAGGGTGAAAGGGTGGGGTAAGAGCCCACCGCGTTGCTGGTAACAGCGACGGCATGGCAAGCCCCGCCTGGAGCAAGACCGAATAGGGACGTCGCGCGACTTCGGTCGCAGGGTTCACCGCCCGAGGCGTCCGGGTAGGTCGCGAGAACCGTCCGGCAACGGGCGGTCCAGAGGAATGATCGTCACCGCTTTCGGGCGGAACAGAACCCGGCTTACAGGCCGTCTGGCATTTTCTTTCTTGTTGGGGGCTAACGCTCGCGACGCGGTCGCTCGCTGCTCTGGCCCGATCCTCCCCCATCGGGGGTCGAGGAAGGCTCGCATGCGAGCCGACGAGGGAACCCCGAAGCGGTGGAGGGGGCCAACCCCGGACACCGGGTTCGTGTCGAGCCTCCCTCTTTAACCCCTGGGACCAAACCGCGGCATACAATCCCCAGCCTGTTAATACTTATCATGTTCTATGTATGTTCTGATTTGTGCTGTCGCGAACCTGCAACATCGGCAACTTGGTTAAATATCGTCAACCATTCCCATTGAGGCCCAGTCCATCCCATGCTATCCCATAGCAACTATGCGGGGATTGGCGGCGCCGGCGATTCAGGCGCGGGGATGAACTCAGGGGCGGGCCGACAGGCTCGATTGGGACGGGCGTGTTTCTCGGAACCAGTGAGAAGCAGCTGGACGGCAAGCGCCGTCTCCTGATCCCGCAGGAGTTCCGCACCTCCGAAAACGGCGCCGACCTGGGCGTCTTCTGCTTCTTCTCGGTCGAGTCCGACTGCCTCGAGGCCGGCGGCGACAAGCTGATGGCCGAGTACGTCGCCATGATCGAGGCGCTTCCCTTCGGCGACGACTGGCGCACAGCCCTGGAAGAGACTGTCTACGGCGGCCAGAAACAGCTCGCCTACGACGGCGGCGGCCGCATCACCCTGCCGGAAAGCCTGTGCCAGGAAGCGGGCCTCGGCGAGGACGTGGTCATCGTCGGTCTCGGCCCCCGATTCCAGATCTGGGATCGCGCCCGCTGGAACGCTCGCAAGGACGAGCGCCGCGTGCTGGCGAGGAAGGCCATGCGCGAACGTGGCGACGTGGCTCGCCGCCGCATGCCGGGCAACGACACGTGACCGGCCCGCACGCCCCCGTCCTGCTGGATGAAGTCATCGAGGCCCTGGCCCCGAAGCCCGGCGACGTGATCATCGACGCCACCTTCGGCGCCGGGGGCTACACCCGCGCCATCCTCGCCACCGGCGCACAGGTCATCGCCCTGGACCGCGATCCGACAGTCCAGCGTCACGCCGACGCCGTCGCCAACGACTTCCCCGGCAAATTCCAGCTGATCCGCACCGCCTTCTCGGGCCTCGCCGACGCCTTTGCTGAAACCGGCGAGACGAAGCTCGATGGGGCCGTCTTCGACATCGGCGTCTCCTCCATGCAGCTGGACGAGGCCGAGCGCGGCTTCTCCTTCATGCGTGACGGCCCGCTGGACATGCGCATGTCCAGCGAGGGCGAGAGCGCCGCCGACATCGTCAACGGCTGGGACCACGGCCCCCTGGCCCACATCCTCAAACAATACGGTGACGAGCGTCAGTCCGGCCGTATCGCCACCGCCATCCTGCGCCGCCGTGTCACCCAGCCCTTCGCCCGCACCCTTGATCTCGCCGACGTCGTCGAGAAGGCGCTCGGCGGCCGTCGCGGCGCCCCGACCCATCCGGCGACCCGCACCTTCCAGGCCCTGCGCATCGCCGTCAACGATGAGCTGGGCGAGCTGATCAAGGGGCTGGAGGCCGCCGAACGCACCCTGTCGCCGGGCGGGCGTCTGGCCGTTGTGACCTTCCACTCGCTGGAAGACCGGATCGTGAAGGCCTTCCTGACCGAGCGCAGCGGCAATGCGCCCGGCGGTTCGCGTCACGCCCCGGTCGCTATCGAGACCCGCAAGCCCAGCTTCACGCTCCAGTTCAAGGGCGCGCGCGAGGCGGGCGAGGCCGAACTGGCCGCCAATCCGCGCTCGCGCTCGGCCAAGCTGCGCGCCGCCGTCCGCACCGAGGCTCCGGCCTGGAAGGCGGCCGCATGAACCGCAATCCAGTCCAGCGCCTGTTCGACTGGAAGATCCGCGGCATCCGCTGGATCGAGATCGTCGGCGTCATGTGCGTCGCCGCCATGGTCTTCTCGGTCTATGTCGCCAAGGCCGCCGCCGCCCGCGAAAGCGCCGCCATCGGCCAGCTGGAACGCCAGATCGCCGAGAACTCCCAGCGTGTCCGGCTTCTCCGCGCCGAGGCTGCGCGGCTGGAACAGCCCGGCCGCCTCGAGACCCTGTCGCGCGGCGCCGCCCTCGTTCCGGTCAAGGCCGAGCGGCAGGTCGACGAGAATGCCCTGCCGACCCTGAAACCGGTCCAGGTCCCGGTCGTCACACCCGTATTGGCCGCTCCCGCTCCGGCTGTCGCCGAACCCGCCGGGAACGCGCCCGCTCCCCCCGCTGCGGCCACCGTCGCGGAGGCTGACCGATGACGGTTCAGGATCCCCGCGCCTACCGTCCGGCTCCCGGCGCCAGCCGCCCCCTGACCTCGACCGTCTCGCCCTGGCTGCGCTGGATGGGCGAGGCGGTCTGGTTTATCGAACACGCCTTCGAACGCGCTCGCGCCGACGCCCGGCCGGAGGAGGACACCCGCGTCCGCATCTTCCTGATCCGCATGGTCTTCGTCGCGGTGTTCAGCCTGCTGGCCCTGGGCGCTGCCCGCGCGGCCCTGCTGGCGCCCAGGGGCGGGTCCGGCGCCGCCCACGTCGCGGGCGCCCTGCAGCGCGCGGACCTGACCGACCGCAACGGGGCCCTTCTGGCCACCAACATCACCCACTACGGCCTCTACATCGATCCGTCCGAGGTCTGGGACAAGGACGCCGCCTTCCGCCAGATCCGCCGCGCCCTGCCGGGGATCTCGGCGACCCGCCTGCGCCGCGTCCTGGCCGGCGACCGTCGCCTGATCGCCCAGCCCGGCCTGACCCCGGCCGAGCGCCAGGCGGTGCATGCCCTGGCCCTGGGAGGTCTCTCGTTCGAGCCTGAGGATCGCCGCGTCTATCCATTGAACAGCTCCGCCGCTCACCTGATCGGCGCCGCCGATACCGGCGGTCAGGGCGTCTCCGGCGCCGAACTGGCCTTCAACGACGCCATCCGCCAGGCGGGCGCGGCGGGCGCGGATTTCGCCCTGTCCATCGACCTTCGCGTTCAGGGCGTGCTCGAGAACGAACTGGCCGCCACGGCTGCGGAAGCCGGCGCCAAGGGCGCGGTCGGGGTCGTCGCCGACGCCAGGACCGGCGAGATTCTCGGCATGGCCTCGTGGCCGACCTATGACGCCAACCGCCGGGGCCAGGCCTCCGACGACGCCGCCCTGAACCGCGTCACCTCGGCCCACTACGAGATGGGATCGGTGTTCAAGACCTTCACCGTCGCCACCGCCATCGACACAGGCCTGGCCGATCTCGACACCATGATCGACGCGTCCCAGGCCTATATGATCGGCAACCGCCGCATCTCGGACTTCCACGCGACCAACAAGATCCTGTCGCTGGAGGAGGTCTATCTGCACTCCTCCAACATCGGCACCTCGCGTCTGGCGGTCGAAATGGGCGCCGACACGATGCGCTCCTATTTCACCAAACTGGGCCTGCTCGACGCTGCCCCGATCGAGCTGCGCGAGAGCGCCCGTCCGCGCCGTCCGCAGGACTGGAGCGACACGACCCGCGCCTCCATGTCGTTCGGCTACGGCATCATGATCACCCCGCTGCAGATGACGGCGGCCACGGTCGCCCTGGTCAATGGCGGGATTTACCGCCCGCTGTCGTTGCGCCGCGGCGGCGCGGGCTCGGAAGGCCATCGCGTGGTCAGCGTCGAGACCTCCGCCGCCATCCGCCAGTTGATGCGCGCCAACGTCCTGCGCGGTTCGGGCGGTCAGGCCGACGCGACGGGGCTGCGCGTCGGCGGCAAGACCGGCTCGGCCAACAAGCTGGTCAACGGCCGCTATGACGCCAGCCACGGCGTCGGCTCCTTCGCCGCCGTCTTCCCGGCCGACGGCCCGGAGGATGCGCAGCGCTACGTCATCTTCGTCCTGATCGACGAGCCCAGCCAGGGGTCGAGCCTCGGCGGGGCTATTGCAGCCCCCGTCGTCGGTCGGGTCGCAGACCGCATCGCCGGCTTCCTGGGCCTCCAGCGCCGTATCGATCCGCCCGTCGCGGCCGAGGTCGCTCGATGAGCGCCGTTCGCCTCTCCGACCTGTTGCGCCGCGACGTCGCGACCGACCCGATGATCACGGGTGTGACGGCCGATAGCCGCAAGGTGGCCCCCGGCTCCCTGTTCGTGGCCCTGCCGGGCAGCGCCGCCGACGGCCGCGCCTTTATTCCCCAGGCGCTGTCGCAGGGCGCAGCCGCCGTCCTCGCACCCCAGGACACGCCGGAGGGCCTGGCGCCCCTGCTGGTCCGTTCCGGTGATGTCCGCCGCGCCTATGCGCTCGCGGCGCGCGGCTTCTACGGGGCCCAACCCGCCACCTGCGTCGCCGTCACCGGCACCAACGGCAAGACCTCGGTCGCCGCCTTCTGCCGTCAGATCTGGGCCGCCCTGGGCATCAAGGCCGCAAGCATGGGCACGCTCGGCGTCGTCGCCCAATCCGGCGCGATCACAGAAGCCCTGACCCCGCCTGGCCTGACCAGCCCCGACGCCGGCGACGCCGCCCGCCTTCTGGCCACCCTGGCCGAGGGCGGCGTGACCCACCTGGCGCTCGAAGCCTCGTCCCACGGCATCGACCAGCGCCGCCTCGACGGCGTGACGCTGAAGGCCGCCGCCTTCACCAACCTGACCCAGGACCACCTCGACTATCACGGCGACATGCAAGCCTATCGAGCGGCCAAGATGCGTCTGTTCGAGACCCTGCTGCCGCGCGGCCGTACTGCCGTCCTGAACGCCGATTCCGACGCCTACAACGCCTTCGCCGCCGCCTCGATCATGTCCGGGCTGGCCGTCATGGGCGTGGGCGAACGGGGCAGGGACCTCAGCCTCATTGAACGTCGCGCCGTGCCGGAGGGCCAGCGCCTGATCCTCGACGTGCGCGGCGACCGCCACGATGTCCTCCTGCCGCTGGCCGGCGCCTTCCAGGCCTCCAACGCCCTGGTCGCGGCGGGCCTGTGCATCGCCGCCGGCGAGGATGCCGCCAGGGTGTTGCACGCCCTTGAAAAGATCACCGGCGCGGCTGGCCGCCTGCAACGCGTCTCGGGCGGGCCAGATGGCGTGAGAGGGGGCGAGGCCTATGTCGACTACGCCCACACGCCCGACGGACTCGAGACCGTGCTCAAGGCGCTTCGTCCCCACGCGACCGGCCGCCTGATCGTCGTCTTCGGCGCCGGGGGCGACCGCGACAAGGGCAAGCGTCCGCTGATGGGCGAGATCGCCGGCCGCCTCGCCGACGTCGCCATCGTCACTGACGACAATCCCCGGTCCGAGGACCCTGCCGTCATTCGCGCCGAGGTCCGCGCGGGCTGCCCCGACGCCATGGAGATCGGCGACCGCCGCACCGCCATTCGCGAGGCCACGGCCATGATGGGCGACGGAGATGTGGTCGTCGTCGCCGGAAAAGGGCATGAACAGGGTCAGATCGTGGGCGGGACGACTCATCCCTTCGACGACGCCGCCGAACTCGCCGAGGCCCTACGAGGGTGATCGCGAAAAGTGTCGGCGGTTTTCGGATAGGATCATGCTCCAGGAGAAGCTGCGTAAATGCCTGACACGACACCGCCCCTCTGGACCGCGCAGGAAATCGCGGCAGCCACCGGCGGACGGATCGAGGGCGGCGACTTCGATGCCAACGGCCTGACCTACAACAGCCGCGAGATCGGACCGGGCGAGCTGTTCCTTGCGCTGAAGGGCGCGCGCGACGGCCATGACTTTGCGGCCAGCGCCTTCGCCGCCGGGGCCTCCGGGGCGCTCGTCGAACACCCCGTCGACGGCGGTCCCTGCATCGTCGTTCCCGACACCCTGCACGCGCTGGAGGCCCTGGGCGCCGCCGCCCGCGACCGCGCCCCCCATGTCCGTCGCGGCGCCGTGACCGGCAGCGTCGGCAAGACCAGCGTGACCCAGGCGATCAAGGCCGGCCTCGATCTGGCTGGTCCGGCCCACGCCTCGATCAAGAGCTACAATAACCATATCGGCGTGCCCCTGACGCTCGCCCGCATGCATCCGTCGGTCGAGCGGGCCGTGTTCGAGATCGGCATGAACACGCCGGGCGAGATCGCGCCTCTGGCCAGGATGGTCCAGCCGCATGCCGCCTGCGTCACCACCGTCGGCCCGGTCCACATCGAGGCCTTCGCCGACGGCGAGGCGGGCGTCGCCCGCGAGAAGGCCGCCATCTTCCAGGGCCTGGGCCCGGGCGGTCTGGCGGTCATCAACGGTGACACCGTCTGGGAGCCGATGCTGCGGCAGGCGGCGCTGCATGTCGGCGCCCGGGTGGCTGCGTTCGGTTCCGAGCCTGCCCACGACGCCCGCCTGATCGACTTCACCCCCAATCCCGACGGCGCCGTCGTCACCGCCGAGGTCTACGGTCACCGCCACGTCTTCCCGCTGAAACAGTCCGGCTTCCACTGGGGCCTCAACAGCCTGGCGGTCATCCTGATGCTCGACGCGCTTGATGTGCCGGTCGAGACGGCGCTCGCCGCCCTGGCTGATTTCGAACCGCTGAAGGGCCGGGGCGAGACCCGCACGGTCCGCATCGCCGGCGGCGCCTTCACCCTGATCGACGAGAGCTACAACGCCAATCCGCTGTCCATGACGGCCGGCTTCCGCTCGCTGGGCGCCAAGCCCATTGCGCAGGGCGGCCGTCGCATCGTCGTCCTGACCGACATGCTGGAACTCGGCGACCAGTCCGAAGCGCTTCACGCCGGCCTTGCCGCACCGATCGACCAGGCGGGCCTCGATATCGTCCACGCCGCAGGGTCGGAGATGCGCCACCTCTATGACGCCCTGCCGCCCGCCCGTCGCGGCGTGTGGGCCGAAAGCGCCGCCGATCTCGCGGCCCAGGCCGCCGATCTGGTCGGGCCGACGGACATCGTCATGGTCAAGGGCTCGAACGGGTCGAAAGCGTCGCTTGTGGCCGCCGCCCTTGCGGCGCTAGAGCGCTAGGGACACCCGGGGGCCGTCGATGTTCTATCTGCTGTATCTCTACTACGCCGACGTCGCGAACGAGTATCCGCTGCTGAACCTGGTTCAGTACCAGACGGTGCGCGTCGCCCTGGCCATGGCCACGGCCATGATCGTCGCGGTGGCGATGGGCAGCCGGTTCATCTCCTTCATGCGGGTCAAACAGGGCAAGGGTCAGCCGATCCGCGCCGACGGGCCGGTCTCGCACCTTTCCAAGGTCGGCACCCCCACGATGGGCGGACTGATGATCCTTGCGGGCATCGCCGTCGCCGTCTTCCTGTGGGGCGACCTGACCAACCCCTATATCTGGATCGTCTCCGGCGTAACGGCGGCCTTCGGCGTGCTGGGCTTCATCGACGACTACGCCAAGGTGACGAAACAGACCTCGGCCGGCCTGACCTCGAAACAGAAGCTGCTGGCCCAGGTCGTCGTCTCGGTGATCGCCGGGGTGCTCGTGGTGCTCTGGATGACCCAGTCTCCCACCTCGCCGGGTCTCGAGACCTCGATCGCCTTCCCGTTCTTCAAGGACGTGCTGCTCAACGTCGGCTGGTTCTACGTCGCCTTCGCCGCCTTCACGATGGTCGGCTTCTCCAATGCCGTGAACCTGACCGACGGCCTCGACGGCCTCGCGATCGTGCCGGTGATGATGTCGGCGGCGGCCTTCGGCATCATCTCCTACCTCGTCGGCAACTTCATCTTCTCGGAGTATCTGGGCGTCCACCACGTGCCGGGCTCGGGCGAGCTGGCCATCTTCTGCGCCGCCATCATCGGCGGCGGCGTGGGCTTCCTCTGGTACAACGCCCCGCCGGCCAAGATCTTCATGGGCGACACGGGTTCGCTGGCTCTGGGCGGCGCGCTCGGCTCGATCGCCGTGGCCACCAAGCACGAGCTGGTCCTGGGCATCGTCGGCGGCCTGTTCGTCATCGAGGCCGCCTCGGTCATGATCCAGGTCGCCTATTTCAAGGCCACGAAGAAGCGCATCTTCCTGATGGCCCCGATCCACCACCATTTCGAGAAGATGGGCTGGCCGGAATCGACCGTCGTGATCCGCTTCTGGATCGTCGCCGCCATGCTGGCGCTGGTGGGGCTCAGCACGCTGAAACTCCGGTGAGGGCGCGCATTGCTGCTCCCTCTCCCGTTGGGAGAGGGCTTGAGGCTCGGAGAGCGCAGCGATCCGCAAGCCGAAAGGGTGAGGGGCGGATGGTGCGAATCAGGCGAGGTCGAACCCTCACCCTTTCGCGCAAGTCCGATCGCCTAAGGCTCTCGGGCGCTCAAGCCCTCTCCCACCGGGAGAGGGAAGCATGACCCCGGTTCCCGGCTTTGAAGGCCGTCGCGTCGCGGTGTTCGGCCTCGGCCGCTCGGGCATCACCGCCGCCCGCGCCCTTAAGGCTGGCGGGGCAGAGCCCATCCTGTGGGACGACGGCGTCTCCGGCCGCATGCAGGCCGAGGCCGAAGGGTTCGAGGTCGAGGACCTGACCACGGCCGACTGGTCGGACTTCGCGGCCCTGGTCCTGTCGCCCGGCGCGCCACTGACCCACCCGAAGCCCCACTGGACCGTCGACAAGGCGAAAGCCGCCGGCGTCCCCGTCATCGGCGACATCGAATTGTTCGCCCGGGCCATCGCCGCCACCCCGGCCTCCCTGCGGCCGAAGGTGATCGCCATCACCGGCACCAACGGCAAGTCGACGACCACGGCCCTGATCGGCTGGGTGCTGAAACAGGCAGGCATGAAGATCGCCGTCGGGGGCAACATCGGCATCGGCGTCCTCGCCCTGCCGCCCCCCGCCGAGGTCCAGGCCTATGTGATCGAGGTCTCCAGCTACCAGCTCGACCTGACCACCAGCTTCGCCCCCGACGTCGCCATCCTGACCAATATCAGCCCCGACCACCTCGACCGCCACGGCGGGATGCAGGGCTATGTCGCGGCCAAGGCGCGGCTGTTCGCAAATCTGTCGGAGCGAGACACCGCTCTGATCGGCATCGACGAAGCATGGGGCAGAGCGCTCGCCGCGCGTCTGCCCCATGCGACCACCGTCCGTACCCATCCTTCTCCCCTTGCGGGAGAAGGTGGCTCGCGGAGCGAGACGGATGAGGGGTCACCCCAGCGGTTGGAGTCTGCGTTAGCGGCCTCGAATTCTGACGGTCAGCGTGACCCCTCATCCGTCAGCCTGCGGCTGCCACCTTCTCCCGCAAGGGGAGAAGGAATACTGGCCACGCCCGGCTCGCTCACAGTCGATGACGTTTCCGTCGACTTCTCGAACGCCCGTTCGCTGCCCGGCCGCCATAACGCCCAGAACGCCGCCTTCGCCTATGCCGCCGCCCGCGCCGTCGGCGTCTCGCATGAGGCCGCCGTCGAAGGCCTGATGACCTTCCCCGGCCTCGCTCATCGCATGGAGACGGTCGGCCGGCTCGGCGCTGTCCGCTTCGTCAACGACTCCAAGGCCACCAACACCGACGCTGCCCGTCAGGCCCTGATGTCCTGGCCGACCAGTTTCTGGATCGCCGGCGGCCGCGCCAAGGACGGCGGCATCGAGGACCTGCGCGATCTCTTCCCCCGCGTCGCCAAGGCCTACCTCATCGGCGAGGCGGCCGAGGATTTCGCCTCGACACTCGGCGACACGCCCCACGTCATCGCCGGGGACATGGCCGCCGCCGTCGCCCTCGCATCCGCAGACGCCGCCCAGACCGGCGGCGACCCTGTCGTCCTGCTCAGCCCCGCCTGCGCCAGCTTCGACCAGTTTCCCGACTTCGAGGCGCGCGGAGAAGCCTTCCGGGCCGCCGTTCTTAACCTCGGGGCTACGCCTTTCGTTCAGGGTTGAGAAACCATGACCCAGGCCGTCTATTCCCATCCGTTCTCGCGCAACGACCAGAGCCCGATCGCCCAGTGGTTCTGGACGGTGGATCGCGGCCTGCTCGGCGCGGCGCTCGCCCTCATGGGCCTGGGCGTCATGCTGTCGTTCGCCTCTTCCCCCGCCGCCATCCTGGCCGATGAGTCGATCACCGACCCCTTCCACTACTCCTGGCGCATGATCGTCTGGGCCAGCGGCGGCATCGGCCTGATGCTGACCATGTCGCTGCTGTCGCCCCGGGGCGTGCGCCGGATCGCGGTCCTGGGCCTGCTCGGCGCCATTGTCGTCATGGCCATGCTGCCCTTCATCGGCGACACGGTGAAGGGCGCGGCCCGGTGGGTGAACCTCGGCCCGTTCAGCCTCCAGCCGTCCGAGTTCGCCAAGCCCAGCCTGATCGTCTTCGCCGCCTGGATGTTCGCCGAGGGCCAGAAGGGGCAGGGCGTGCCCGGCGTCTCCATCGCCTTCGGCTTCTACGCCGTGACCGTGGCCCTGCTGCTGATCCAGCCGGACATCGGCCAGACGCTGCTGATCACCACCACCTTTATGGCCGTCTTCTTCATGGCCGGCGTACCCCTGCGCTGGGTGGCGGTGCTGGGCGGAATGTTCGTCGCCGGCATGACCGCCCTTTATCTGCTCTTCCCCCACGTCCAGGCGCGCGTCGCCAAGTTCGTCTCGCCCGGCGTCGAGGACACCCACCAGATCGACCGCGCCTCCGAGGCCATCCGCGCCGGCGGCCTGGTCGGACGCGGGGTGGGCGAGGGGGTCATGAAACGCTCCGTCCCCGACCTGCACACCGACTTCATCTATTCGGTCGGCGCCGAGGAGTTCGGCCTGGTCCTCAGCCTCGTCATGATCGGCCTTTACGCCTTCATCGTCTTCCGCGGCATGGGCCGGGCGATGAAGCTGAACGACCCGTTCGAACAGACGGCGGCGGCGGGCCTGTTCATGCTGATCGGGCTGCAGGCGTCGATCAATGTCGCGGTGAACCTGAACCTGATCCCGACCAAGGGCATGACCCTGCCCTTCATCAGCTACGGCGGCTCCTCCATGATGGCCATGGGCCTGACCATGGGCTTCGCCCTGGCGTTGACGCGCCGTCGTCCCGGCGCCTACGAGCCCGGAGCCAGCCTCCAGCGGCCCCGTCGCCTGTTGATGCCGTAAACGCCTTTTCCCTTCTCCCCTTGGGGGAGAAGGTGGCCCGCAGGGCCGGATGAGGGGTATGTGTCCGTATCCCGGAAGCCGTCGCTGGTGGCCAGCCGCCCCCTCATCCGTCAGGCTCCGCCTGCCACCTTCTCCCCCAAGGGGAGAAGGAAGACCACTGGAGAGGCCCTGCCCTTGACCAAACTCTGCGTCGTCGCCGCCGGCGGAACCGGCGGACACATGTTCCCGGCCGAGGCCCTCGCCCGCGAGATGGCCACGCGCGGCTGGCGCGTGGTCCTGGCCACTGACCATCGCGGCGAACAGTACGCCCAGGCCTTCCCGGCCGAGGAACGGCTCGCCCTCGACGCCGCCACCGGCTCCGGTCCGATCGGCCTGATCAAGGCCGGCGTCGCCATCGTGCGCGGCATCGGTCAGGCCCAGACCGCCTTCAACCGCCTGGACGCCCAGGTCGTCGTCGGCTTCGGCGGCTATCCGTCCGCCCCCGCCCTGGTCGCCGCCATCCTGCAGAAGCGCCCGACCCTGATCCACGAACAGAACGCCGTCCTCGGCCGCACCAACCGCGCCCTCGCCCCCCACGTCCGCGCCGTGGCCTCGTCCTTCCCGACGCTGGAGCGCGCCTCGCCGGCCGTGAAGGCCCGCGCCCAGGTCGTCGGCGCCCCGGTCCGCGCCGACATCCGCGCCCTGTTCGACCGCGCCTGGGCGCCTCCGGGCGACGGCCCCATCCGCATCCTCGTCACCGGCGGCAGCCAGGGCGCCCGCCTTCTTTCCGAGACCACGCCTCGAGCGCTCGCCGCCCTGCCGGACGCCATCAAACGCCGCCTCAAGGTTCAGCAGCAGTCCCGCCCAGAGACCCTGGAGACCTCGCGCCAGATCTACCTCGACGCCGGGATCGAGGCCGAGGTGGCCCCCTTCTTCCGCGACATGGCCTCCCGCCTGTCCGCCGCCCACCTGGTCATCGGCCGTGCCGGCGCCTCGACCTGCGCCGAGCTGGCCGTCGCGGCCATGCCGTCGATCCTGATCCCGCTGAAGATCGCCACCGACGACCACCAGCGTCTCAACGCCAAACTTCTGACCGACGTCGCCGCCGCCGAGGTCATCCTCGAGGACGACGTCACCGTCGCCGCCATGGCGGCCGCCGTCGCGGGCGTCCTCGCAGACCCCGCGCGCCTTGCCTCCATGAGCGCCGCGGCCCGCTCCGTGGCCATACCCGACGCGGCCCAACGCCTCGCGGACCTCGCCGAGGCTACGGCCGGATGACCGGCGCGGCCCTGCCGCCGGTGGGAACGGAAGACGCCGTTGACACGCTGTTTGCGTCTATGCCGCCCGAAATCACCAACCTGACCCGCCAGATCGTCACCCTGTGGCGCCAGTTCTACTGGCTGCCGGAGTGGCTCGTGGTCGCCATCGTGGTGACCGTCTTCGTCGGCGCCGGCTGGATCATCCACCGCATCGTCTTCTCCATTCTTCGCCGCGTCGTGAAGAACCGCGACCTGTACTGGCGCGGGGTGCTCGAACGGGTCCGCAAGAAACTGCGCATCCTGATTATCCTGATCGCCATCGGCTTCTCGATCACGGTCTCGCCGCTGGACCCGGAGCCGTCCCAGAGCGTCCGCGCCGTCATCCTGTTCCTGACCATCCTCGTCCTCGGCTGGATCGTCGCCGGCGCCGTCGACATGTGGGCCGTCGTCCATCTCCGCAAGTTCAACATGCAGACCGAGGACAACCTGGTCGCACGCAAGCACGTCACCCAGACGCGCATCCTGCAACGCGCCGCCGTCATCCTCATCGGCCTGATCACCGTGGCCCTGGCCCTGATGACCATCGGCGCGGTCCGTCAGTGGGGCGTGTCCCTGCTGGCCTCTGCCGGCGTGGTCGGCATCATCGCCGGCCTCGCGCTCCAGCCCTATCTGACCAACCTGATCGCCGGCATCCAGATCGCCACCGCCCAGCCCATCCGCATCGACGACGCCGTCATCGTGGAAGGGGAGTGGGGCACGGTCGAGGAGATCACCTCCACCTATGTCGTGATCAAGCTGTGGGACTGGCGGCGGATGATCCTGCCGCTCAGCTATTTCATCGAGAAGCCGTTCCAGAACTGGACCCGAGAGACGTCACGCCTGATCGGCACGGCCATTCTCTACGTCGATTACGAGGCCCCGATGGACCGCCTCCGCGCCGAGCTTGAACGCATCTGCAAGGCGTCGCCGCTGTGGGACGGCGATGTCGTCAACCTCCAGGTCACCGACATCACCGACCGCGTCGCCCAGGTCCGCTGTCTGGCCAGCGCCCGCTCCGCGCCCGTGGCCTTCGACCTGCGCTGCGAGATCAGGGAGAAGATGCTGGCCTTCATGCGGGACGAATGCCCGGAGGCCCTGCCGCAGGATCGCATCGCCATCGAGCGAAACACCTCCCCTCTCCCGTTGGGAGAGGGCTTGAGGCCCGCAGAGCGATAGCGCTGCGCCTTGGCCGAAAGGGTGAGGGCCGTGCGTTTCCGGTGGGGTTCGACCCTCACCCTTTCGCGCAAGTCTGATCGCCTGCGGCTCCCAGGCGCTCAATCCCTCTCCCACCGGGAGAGGGATTACTCCGCCATCGCCTCTCGCCCGATCCTCACCGCAGCCTCCACCGTCGTCACCACGACCTCCGGCTCCACGGTCCCACACGCCACCGCCAGCAACTCCGCCGCATCCCCGCCCGGCGCCGCCGGATAGGCCGGCTGCCCTTCCGGCGTGCTCGGTCCCTCGGCTCCGCCGACCGCCACCGAGGCGAAGTCCAGCCGGTCCGCCGTCCCGGCATCACAGCCGAACCGCCACCAGGACCAGCCGCCCAGATACCGCGTCGTCCCGACCGTGAAGTCCTCCTCCACGACCTGCAGCGACCGCATCCGCACCCCGTCCGGCTCCCGCCGGATCGTGGCCGTATCCGCGAACACGACGAACCGCCCGACCCCGGTCAGGACCAGCGCGTGCGCCTCGGGCGGGAGAGGCGCAGCGTCCTGGATCACGCGACCAGCGTCTCGGCCTGGGTCAGGTCGACGCTGACCAGCTGCGACACCCCGCGCTCGGGCATGGTCACGCCGTACAGCCGATCCATCCGGCTCATGGTCACCGGGTTGTGGGTGATGACGATGAACCGCGTGTCCGTCCGGTTCCGCATCTCGTTCAGCATCCGGCAGAAGCGATCGACGTTGGCGTCGTCCAGCGGCGCATCCACCTCGTCCAGCACGCAGACCGGCGCCGGATTGGCCAGGAAGACCGCAAAGATCAGCGCCGCCGCCGTCAGGGCCTGCTCTCCGCCCGACATCAAACTCATGACCGACAGCCGCTTGCCGGGCGGACAGGCGAAGATCTCCAGCCCGGCCTCCAGCGGATCGTCGGACTCGACCAGTTTCAGCTCCGCCTGGCCGCCGCCGAACAGGGCCTCGAACAGGCTCTTGAAGTTGTCGTTGATGACGTCGAACGCCGCCACCAGCCGCTCACGCCCCTCGGCATTCAGCTCGTCGATGCCGTCGCGCAGCTTGGCGATTGCGCCGGTCAGGTCCGACCGCTCCAGCCGCATGGTCTGCAGCCGCTCGCCGTACTCCTCGGCCTCGTCCTCGGCCAACAGATTGACCGCGCCGAGCATCTCCCGCTCGCGCTCGAGACCGAACAGCAGGCTCTCCGCCCCTGCCGCGTCCGGCGGCCGGGCGATGGCGTCGTCGGTCAATTTCTGGCCCAGCTCTTCCGGCGACATCTGCGCCGCCTCGCGGACGTTGTTGTGGGCGTCCAGCAGCCGTTCAGCCGCCGCCTCCGACCGCGCCGCCAGCCCGGCCCGCGCCTCGCGCGCGCTCGCCGCCGTCGCATCGGCCGCCCGGCTGACCCGGTCCGCATCCCCCGCGTCTCCCTCGGCCACCGCCAGCGCATCCGCCGCCGTCTTCCGCCGCGTCTCGGCCGCGGTCAGCATGTCCATCAGCTTCGACCGCTGCGCAGCCAACGCTTCCGGCGCCCGTTCGGCCTGCAACAGCAACGCGGCCGTCTTGCCCGTGTCGCCCTCGAGCACCGTGATCCGCGCCGTGGAATCCTTCGCCCGCGCCGCCCAGCTGTCGCGCTCGCGGCTGAGCCCGCCCAGCCGCTGCTCGCGCCCGGCCCGGTCCCGCGCCTCCGCATCCCGGTCCGCCCGCGCCCCGGCCGCAGCGCCACGCGCCGCATCCGCCGCCGTGCGCGCCGTCGCCAGCTCGGCCTTCAGTCCGGCCAGCGTCTCGGACGGCGCATCGGTCGTCAGGGCCTCCGCCAGCGCCGTCTCCGCTGCCTCATGCTCGACCGCCAGCCGCTCCAGCGTCTCGTCCAGCGCCGTCGCCCGCGCCTCGCGCCGCGCCTGTTCATTGGTCAGCCGCTGCACCGCGTCCCGCGCCGTGGTCACGGCCTTGTCGGCCGCGAAGGGCAGCAGCCGCGCCGCCTTCACCGCCTCTTCCGAAACGCGGAACGCCTCGGTCGCCGCCTTCAAAGCCGCCTGCGCCGTCTCCAGCGCCGGCTTGCCCGCATCGATCTCCGCTTCCAGCTCGGCCAGCCGCGTGCGCTGGGCCAGCCTTACGGCCGCCGGTCGTGGCGCATCGGCCCGGCTGACGAACCCGTCCCAGCGGTAGAGGTCGCCCTCGCGCGTCACCAGTCGCGCCCCGACCGGCAGCGATTTCGCCAGACCCGCCGCCTCCGCCTTCGCCGCCACGCCACACAGGGCCAGGCGCGCGGCCAGCGCCTCGGGCGCCCTCACATGATCGGCCAAGGGCGCGATCCCGGCCGGCCAGACGGGCGCCGGCACCTCCGCCCCGCCCCAATAGGCCGCCGCCTTCGCATCCAGCGCCGCGTCCAGGTCGTCGCCCAGCGCCGCCGCCAGAGCGGCCTCATAGCCCTTGTCCGCCCCGACCTGATCCAGAGCCGGAGGATGGTCCCGCCGCCCCGAGACCAGCAGCGACGCCAGCCCCCGCGCCTCGGTCTGCAACCGCCCCAGCCGATCCTCGGCCGCCCGCGCCGCTGTCCGCGCCTCCTGCTCGGCCCGCGCGCGTTCCGCCCGATCGGCCTCGGCGACTTCCACACCCGCCCGCGCCTCGGTCAGGGCCGCCGTCGCCGTTTCCAATGCCTCACGCGCGATGGCCAGTTCCGGCGTCTCCAGCGGCCCCAGCGCCTCGCGCTCCCGCTTCGCCCCGTCCAGGGCCGCGACCGCCCGCGCCACCCGCCCCTCGGCGTCCCGCTTCCGCGCCGTTTCGGCATTGGCCCGCGCCTCAACCGCCGCCAGCGAGCCCGCCAGCCGTTCGACCTCGGCGTCCGACGCGCGACGGCCGTCCTCGGCCGCCTCCAGCGCCCGCTCCAGCTCTGGCCCGCGCCCGGGCGCCGCCGCGATCTCGGCCGTCAGCACCTCCAGCTCGGCGCCCAGCCGGGTCAATTCCGACTCGGCGTCGCCCGACATGGCGATCTCGCGTTCGGTGTCGTTGGCGATCCGCTGGGCCTCGGCGGTCAGTCGGTCGACCTCGGCCCGCGCCGACTGCTCGGCCATGTCCAGCCGATCCCGCTCCAGCGAGGCCCGGTGCAGCAGGGCCGCCGCCACCGCATCCTCTTCCCGCGCCGGCTTCAGACCCTCCTGCGCCGACAGGGCCGCCGTCTGGGCCCTGGCCGCCGCCGCCGTCGCCTCGGCCACCGCCCGGTCCGCCGCCGCCAGTTCCGCCGCCGCCGCCTCCGCCGCCAGCCGCGCGTCGTTCCAGCGCACGAACAGCAGGGCCGCCTGCAGGGCCCGGATCTCGGCCGAGATCTTCTTGTACTTCTCCGCCTGCCGCGCCTCGCGCTTCAGCCGCGTCAGCGCCGTCTCAAGCTCGCGCCCGATGTCGTCCAGCCGCTCCAGATTGGTCTCGGCCGCCTTGAGCCTCAGCTCCGCCTCGTGCCGCCGCGTGTGCAGGCCCGCCACCCCGCCGGCCTCCTCGAGGATGCGCCGCCGGTTCTGCGGCTTGGCCGCGATCAGCTCGCTGATCTGCCCCTGACGCACCAGGGCCGGAGAGTTAGCCCCCGTCGAGGCATCGGCGAACAGCAGCTGGACGTCCCGCGCCCGCACCTCCTTGCCGTTGATGCGATAGGTGGACCCTTGCCCCCGGTCGATCCGGCGCGACACCTCGATGATGGCGCTGTCGGTAAAGGGCTGGGGCGCCTTCCGCTGGGCGTTGTCGATGGTCAGCTGGACTTCGGCATGGTTCCGGGGCGGGCGGTTCGAGGCTCCGGAGAAGATCACGTCGTCCATGCCCGTGCCGCGCATGGCCTTGGCCGAGTTCGCGCCCATGACCCAGCGCATGCTCTCCAGCACGTTCGACTTGCCGCAGCCGTTCGGTCCCACGATCCCCGTCAGGCCCGGCTCGATCCAGACCTCCGCCGGGTCGACGAACGACTTGAAGCCGACGAGCCGGAGGCGCTGGAACTGCATGCCTTCGTCAGCTGCGGGGCAGCAGGGGCCGGATCGCAGCGGACAGACCGTCCAGCGAGGTGTCCGACACGGCGCGCCCGTTGACGAAGAAGCTCGGCGTGCCCTGGACCCCGGCAGCCGTGGCGCCCGCGATCTCGGCGCGGATGCCGTTCAGCGTCGCCGGATCGGCCAGGCAGGCATCGACCTCGGCCTGGGTCCGGCCGCTGGCGGCGACCCCTGCGGCATACCAGTCGGCCAGAGGCGCGCCGTCGATGATCGCGGCCTGACCGGTCATGAAGGACGAAGCCACCGCGTAGAATCGGGCCGGAGCCGCGCAGCGGGCGATGCCGGCGGCGCGCGCCGCGACCTGGCCCGGCGCGGTCGGCAGGTTGCGGAACACCAGCCGCACCTGGCCGGTGTCGATGAACCGCGCCTTGAAGCCTGGCAGGACCGTCGTGTGCCAGTGGGCGCAGTGCGAGCAGACGAACGAGGCGTATTCGATCACCGTCACCGGCGCGTCGGCGCGACCCAGCACCCGGTCGGCGCTCGTCACGGCGGGCGGGGGCGTCGTCTGGGCCGAGGCCGCCATCGGGGCCGCCAGAGGCGCGGCGACCAGCGCCAGCATCAGGACCAGCGAACGGATCATTTGGCCAGCTCGGCTTCGATGGCCGGGGCCAGGTCGGCCATGATCGTGCCCTCGCCGCCGGGCGAGGACACCTGGCGGCCGTTGACGAAGAAGGTCGGGGTGTTGATCACGCCCGCGTCCGTCGCCGCCTTCACCCGGGTCTCGAGCGCGGCGATGGCTTCCGGGTTGGTCACGCAACGGGTGAACGCCGCCTCGTCAATACCCACGCCGCCGGCGATGCGGATCAGGCTGTCGCGCGGGTTGGTCCCCGTGCGCCATTCCGTCTGGCTCTCCATGATGGCGTGGATGACGTCGAAATACTTGTCCGATCCGGCGCAGCGGGCCAGCAGGAAGCCGGCCGCAGCCACCTCGGCCGGCGGCGTCGGCAGTTCGCGGAAGACGTAGCGGACCTTGTTGGTGTCGACATAGGCGGCCTTGAACGCCGGCCAGGTGTTCTGCTGCCACAGGGCGCAGTGGGGGCAGGTGGGCGAGGCGTATTCGACCACCGTGACCTTGGCGCCCTCGGGCGCGCCTAGCGCCATGTCGCCGTCGACGACCGCCTTCGACCCGCCGCCGCACGAGGCGAGGGCCAGGGCGGACAGGCCGAGGAACAGGTTGCGGAACCGGATCATCGGATCAGCTCGCAGCCAGGGCGGCGTCGATCTTTTCCGACAGTCCGGCCAGCGAGCTGTCGGCGACATGTTCGCCATTGACCATGAAATAGGGGGTGCCGGTCACGCCGGCGTCCAGGGCCGACTTGATGCGGGTGTCCATGGCCTTGATCGCATCGGCGTCGGTGACGCAGGCCTGGAACTGCTCTTCCGACAGGCCGGCGCCGTTGGCGATGCGCAGCAGGACGGAGCGGGGCGGCACGCCGCCGAAAATCTCGGCCTGGCTGGCCATGATCTCGTGGATCACCGGGAAATATTTGTCCGGCCCGGCGCAGCGCGCGATCAGGAAGCCGGCGACGGCGACGGATTCAGGCGCGGTCGGGAACTCGCGGAAGACGTAGCGGACCTGGTTGGTGTCGACGTATCTGGTCTTGAACTCCGGATAGACCTGGGCCTGCCAGGCGGCGCAGTGGCTGCAGGTGACCGAGGCGTATTCGACCACGGTGACCTTGGCGCCTTCCGGAGCCCCCAGCGCCATGTCGCCCTCGGCCGGGGCGCCGGTCTGGGCGCCGGAGCAGGCGGCCAGCATGGCCATGGCCGCCAGGGCGGCTCCGGTCACGGCCGCGCGGCGGCTCATGGAGGCGTATTTGAACGGGCCGCTGGCGCGCATGGCGTCTTCCTTAAGAACTCAAGCTCTGGATGATCGCGCGATTCCCCGATGGCTGCGCAAGGTCCATGGTTGTCGAGAACAGGTGCGGCGGAAAAAGGTCAAGAGCCAGCCGTCGGAATCTGATTGGAGGCGGTGGACGACGTCACTCCTGCTCTGACGTTCTCTGGCCAAACTAGGACAGAAGTCCGATCAAACCACCATCGCCATCAAAAGCGTAATTGCTACGGCGACCAGGGGAATCAGAAACCACGGCATGCCGACACCGAGCAGATGTGCGAGGGCGTTGCCGATTGACAGAAAAACCACCCACAGAATGGCCCGTTTGAACAGTGGACCCCACACCTCGTCGCGCGTTCGCACTGGCTTTCCTCCATTTGCCAAGGGGAGACGCTACCGCCGCCGCCCCTTCGCCTCATCCGACAGCACGGCCCGGCCCAGGTTCGCCAGCGCCGCCTTCAACCCGTCGGGCGCCGCCTCGACCGACTTCGCCAGTTCCGCCTCCGCCGCCGCGTCCAGCGGGTCGATCCGCCGCCGCGCGCCCTTGGTCGAGGCGGCGACCTGGGGCAGGGGCTTTACCGGCCCCTGGGCGATGCGCAGCTTGTCTACCGCGCCGGGGCCGAGGAACAGGTTCACCCGCGCCAGGATGTCGGCCGACTGGTGCTGGACCAGCAGGGCCGCCGGGCCCGCGACGCGCAGCTCCAGCGTCCCGCCGGTTCCGGCCCGACCCTTGGTCAGTTTCTGCGGCCGGGTGACGCGGGCCAGCTGGTCGCCGACGATCTCGCGCCAGCGCGGCTCCAGCGCGCCTGCGCCGCGCCCGAATTTCTCGTCCAGTTCGCGGATCAGCGGCGCCAGAGCCCGACCGGCCGGAGGCGTCGGGCGCGGCATGGGCCGGGTCCGTCGCCGCGACAGGATCTCGCGGGTCTCAGCGTCTGTGGGCAGATCGCGCGCCATGCGGTGAGAGTAGCGCATTTGGGGGCCGACTTCTCCCTCCCCTTTATGGGGAGGGTGGCTGAGCGCAGCGAAGCCGGGTGGGGTTTGTCTGTCGGTGCGAGCTTTCTTTTCGCACCCCACCCTGACCGCTTCGCGGTCGTCCCTCCCCATAAAGGGGAGGGAGAAGGTGCGCTGCAAAAGGCAACGAGTTAAGGGACGATCCAATGCCTCCCGCCGACATCGCCACCCTGCGCGCCGACCTGCTTGCCTGGTACGACGCCCATGCGCGCACCCTGCCGTGGCGCAGCCCCCCGGGCGCGGCCGAACGGACCGACCCCTACCGCGTCTGGCTGTCCGAGGTGATGCTGCAGCAGACCACCGTCCCCCACGCCGCCCCCTATTTCGAGCGGTTCACCGCGCGCTGGCCGACCGTCAACGATCTGGCGTCGGTGGAGGACCCAGATCTGATGGCCGCCTGGGCGGGGCTCGGCTACTACGCCCGCGCCCGCAACCTGCTGGCCTGCGCCCGCGCCGTGGCCAACGATCACGGCGGCGTCTTTCCCGACACCGAGGCGGCGCTGCTGGCCCTGCCGGGGGTGGGCGCCTATACCGCCGCCGCCGTCGCCGCGATCGCCTTCGACCGGCCCGCCAATGTCGTGGACGGCAATGTCGAGCGGGTCGTCGCCCGGTTGTTCGCCGTCGAGACGCCGGTCCCCGCCGCCCGGCCCGAGCTGAAACGTCTCGCCGCCACCTTGGTCGTCGATGACCGCCCCGGGGATTGGGCCCAGGCCCTGATGGACCTCGGCTCCGGCATCTGCCGCCCGAAGTCGCCGCTGTGCCTGATGTGCCCCATCGCCGCCTTCTGCGCCGGCCGCGCCACCGGCGAGCCCGAACACTATCCGGTCAGGACGAAGAAGGCCGCCCGACCGCATCGTCAGGGCGTCGCCTGGGTCCTCCGCGACGACGCGGGCCGCATCGCCCTCGTCCGCCGCCCTGACAAGGGTCTCCTCGGCGGCATGGTGGGCCTCCCGACCAGCGACTGGACCGGGGCCGCGCCCGACGCCTTCCCGCCAGTCGCCGCCGACTGGCCCGCTCTGATCTGGAAAGACGCCGGCGCCGTCGAACACGTCTTCACCCACTTCTCCCTGACGCTGGCCGTGCGCCTGGCGACGGGGCAGGGCGACTTCCTCTGGACGCCCGAAGCCGAGGCCCTGGCCGCCCTGCCGACGGTCTTCCGCAAGGCGCTGGAGCGGGCCTTGGCGATGTAACCCATCTCCGTGCACACCGGCGAAGGCCGGGGTCCAGATGGCGAGCACCGGCAGACCTGATCAGCAACCGTGCGCCGTCCAGTTCATCCCGCTTGATCTGGACCCCGGCCCTTGGTTTGTCCTCTGGCCGGCGAAGCCGGACCCGGGGGCCGGGGTGCACGGAAAGTGGGGTAAGAAAATATTCTCCTATCGCTCTTGCGATCGATGGGCTCGCTTCCCACGTCCCCAGTCCGGTTTTTGACAACCGATCGGGCAGGCCGCGCGGAGCGACTCTGTCGAGTCTGTGGAGTCTATTTTTTAGAGTCCCGCGACGATCTGGACGGATTGGACTCTTTGGACTCTGTTTTTTTGGAGTCCATTTTTCAACCGTGCACCCCGGCGAAGGCCGGGGTTCAGATGGAAGACTCGCTGGCAAGATCTTGAAGTCATTGTGTAATCCCGGGCGCCCGCATCTGCGATCCGGCCCCGGCCTTCGTCGGGGTGCACGGTGATGGCGCGGACTTAAGCGACCGCCACCGCGTCGTTACGATCCTGACCTCGCCGAAACGGTGCTCATCCTCGATCCAGAACCGGTCCTCAACCAGCAGTCGGACCTCCTCGGCCTACTGCATCCCTGCCCGGACCTCGGCGCGCAGGGCGTCGATGGAGCGCAGGCCCGTGTCGGTGCGGAAGCGCCAATAGGTCCAGCCGTTGCAGGCCGGGGCGTTCTCGAACAGGGCGCCCAGCTTGTGGATCGAGCCTGACATGGCCCCTGACACCAGCGACCCGTCGGCGCGCACCCGGGCCTCCCGTTCTCCCTTGGGGCAATAGAGGACATCGCCCGGCGACAGCAGCCCGGCCTCGACCAGGGCGCCGAACGGAACCTTGACCTCGGCGCGTTTTGAGCCCGTGACCACGAGGTCCTCCGGCCGGGCCGGGATGACCGCCTTGATCCGCGTCTCGGCGACCTTGGCGTATTCGGGATCGCGTTCGATGCCGATGTAATGACGGCCCAGCCGCTTGGCGGCCGCGCCGGTGGTTCCCGTGCCGAAGAAGGGGTCCAGGATCACGTCGCCGGGCCGGGTCGCGGCCAGGATCACCCGGTGCAACAGGGCCTCGGGCTTCTGGGTCGGATGCGCCTTCTTGCCGTCCTCGCCCTTGATCCGCTCCTCGCCGGTGCACAGGGCGAAGGTCCAGTCGGAGCGCATCTGGGTGTCTTCGTTGAAGGCCTTCAGCGCGTCGTAGTTGAAGGTGTAGCGCTTCTGCTCGCGGCTCTTGGCGGCCCAGATCAGGGTTTCGTGGGCGTTGGTGAAACGCGTGCCCTTGAAATTCGGCATCGGGTTGGTCTTGCGCCAGATGATGTCGTTCAGCACCCAGAACCCGAGGTCCTGGATCGCCGAGCCCAGGCGGAAGACATTGTGATAGCTGCCGATCACCCAGATCGAGCCCTCGTCCTTCAGGACGCGGCGGCATTCCTTCAGCCAGTCACGGCAGAAGGAGTCGTAGGCGGCGAAGCTGTCGAACTTGTCCCAGTCGTCATCGACCGCATCGACCTTGGAGTTGTCGGGTCGCAGCAGGTCGCCGCCAAGCTGCAGATTGTAGGGCGGGTCGGCGAAGACCATGTCGACGGACTTGTCGGGCAGGGACCGCAGGATTTCGATGCAGTCGCCCCGGTGGATGATGTCGGTCTTCAGATCGGTCACGAAACACGGCCCCACACAGCTTGAGGGCCGAACCGTGAATCATCACGGTTAAGGTGGGGTAACCATCGGGCCTTTTCGCAGGTCCATCGCCGCGCGGGCCGCCGCCATGTCCGGGAAGGCGGCTCCGTCGGAGTTGGCCTCCGGTTCGCACACGACCCGGAGGGCGCCATCGGCGAGGGTCCCCGGAGCGACAGGTGCGGGCTCTTCATAAAGCGGGGTCTGGGAAAGGAAGGTCCCGTCGCCATAGGCCTCCAGCACCAGGGCGCGGCGGGTGCGGGCTGCGCAGTCATACATGACGCTGGTTGCGGCGGCGTCGATCCGGCCTTCCTCGGACTCCACCGCCTCGTCGAGGAAGCTCCATTCCCAGACGAACGGGTCGGCGGCGACGCCCTGGACCATGATGACCCGTGTCTGACCGACTGCGGCGATCCTGAGTTCGCCGGTCGCATCGAGGGCGTCCTGGGCACGGGCCGGAGAAAGGCCCGCGGCCGTCAGCGTAGCGGCAAGGGCGGCGGCAAGGGCGGCGATGCGCATGGTCCGGGTCCGTCTCGTCTCTGGTCGTTGTTCGTTTATCCCGACAGAGATCGTCCACGTCGAGAGCGGAAGTGGGGCAAGGCTCGTGCAAATCGAAATCGGCATGGCTATGACGCTTCCATGATCGCTCGCCTTCGCCCCATACCCTTCGACCTCGGCCCTGTGCATTTCGTGGGTATAGGCGGGATCGGCATGAGCGGGATCGCCGAGATCATGCTCAAGATCGGCTATTCGGTGCAGGGCTCCGACGCCAGGTCTTCGGCCAACACGGAGCGGCTGGCGGCTCTTGGCGCGAAGATTTTCATCGGCCATGACGCCGCCCATGTCGGAGAGGGCGTCTCCGCCGTCGTCTATTCGACGGCGGTCAAGGCGACCAACCCGGAGATGATGATCGCGCGCGAGCGTCGCATCCCCCTGGTCCGCCGGGCCGAGATGCTGGCCGAGCTGATGCGGCTGCAGTTCTCGATCGCGGTGGGCGGCACCCACGGCAAGACGACGACGACCTCCATGGTCGCGGCCCTGCTGGACGCGGCCGGGCTGGACCCGACGGTGGTCAATGGCGGCATCATCAACGCCTATGGCACCAACGCCAAGGTCGGCGACGGCGACTGGATCGTGGTCGAGGCGGACGAGTCGGACGGCAGCTTCCTCCGCCTGAAGTCCACCGTGGCCATCGTCACCAACATCGATCCGGAGCACCTGGACCACTACGGCGACTTCGACGCGGTGCGGAAGGCGTTCTGCGACTTCGTCGAGAACATCCCCTTCTACGGCTTCGCCGCCGTCTGTCTCGACCACCCCGAGGTCCAGCGGCTGGTCGCCCAGATCGATAACCGCCGGATCGTGACCTATGGGATGAACCCCCAGGCGATGGTCCGCGCCGACAACTGCCAGATGAGCCCGGACGGCTGCCGCTTCGACGTCCTGATCCAGGGGCGTGGCCAGGCCGCGCTGGAGGAGCCGGTGCGGATCACCGGCCTGCACCTGCCGATGGCCGGCTGGCACAATGTCGCCAATGCCCTGGCCGCCATCGCCGTGGCGCGGGAGCTGGACGTCTCGGACGACGCGATCCGGTCAGGTCTGGCGGCGTTCGCGGGGGTCAAGCGGCGGTTCACCACCACCGGCGTGGTGGGCGGCGTGCGGATCGTCGACGACTACGGCCACCATCCGGTGGAGATCGCCGCTGTGCTCAAGGCCGCCCGCCAGGTCGCCGAGGGTCGCGTCATCGCCGTGGTCCAGCCGCACCGGTTCACCCGGCTGCGCGACCTGATGGACGAGTTCTCGACCAGCTTCTCGGACGCCGACAGCGTCATCGTCGCCGACGTCTATGCGGCGGGCGAGGCGCCGATCGAGGGCGTGGACAAACAGGCGTTGGTGGACGGCATCCGTCGCTACGGCCACCTGCGGGTCTCGGCGCTGGAAAACGCGGCGGTCCTGCCCCGGGTGATTGCGGAAGAGGCGAAATCCGGCGACGTCGTCGTTCTGCTCGGCGCCGGCGACATCACGGCCTGGGCCTATGCGCTGCCGGCGCAGCTGGAAGCGTTGGCCCAGTGATCTCTTCTTCTTTCGTCATCCTCCGGCGCGAAGCGACCGGGGGACTCAGCGGCGCGCGAGAGCGCGAACCTGTCGCGTGCACCCTTGTTTCCAACATCGTGCCTGAACAGATCGCCTTCGGCGCCTCCCCCGGTCCGATCTTCGATCGGCCGGAGGATGACGAAGGGTCCCCCGGTCTCCGCTGCGCTTCGCCGGAGGATGACGAAAGGGGAGGGCACGCATGAGCTGGCGTGACACCCTCCCTTCCGTGCGCGGCAAGCTGCTGCGCGACGAGCCGCTTGGGCCGTTCACCTGGTTCCGGGTCGGCGGGGCGGCGGATGTGCTGTTCATCCCGGCTGACGCCGATGATCTGGCCGCATTCCTGAAGGCCATCGACCCCGCCGTGCCGGTCATGGTGCTCGGCGTCGGCTCCAACGTCATCGTCCGCGACGGCGGCGTCGAGGGCGTGGTCATCCGGCTGGCGGGTCGTCCCTTCGCCGGCATCACGACCGAAGGCGACACCATCACGGCCGGAGCCGGCGCCCTGGACGCCATGGTCGCCAAGGCTTCGGCCAGGGCGGGGCTGGCCGGTCTGGAGTTCTATGCCGGAATACCGGGGACCATCGGCGGCGCCCTGACCATGAATGCCGGCTGCTATGGTTCCGAGACGAAGGACATCCTCGTCTCGGCCTGGGGCCTGACGCGTGCAGGAGAGCGGGTCGACTATTCCCTGACCGACTTCGGCTACACCTACCGCCACTCCGAGGCGCCCGCCGACATCATCTGGATCGAGGCTGTCTATCGCGGCACGCCGGACGCGCCCGAGGCGGTCGCCGCCCGCATCGCGGAGATCACCTCTCGCCGCGAACAGACCCAGCCGATCCGGGAAAAAACCGGCGGGTCGACCTTCAAGAACCCGCCCGGCCATTCCTCGTGGAAACTGGTCGACGAGGCGGGCTGGCGCGGAAAGCTCCATGCCGTCACGGGCGGCGGCGCCATGTTCAGCGAGCTCCACTCCAATTTCATGATCAATCCGGGCGAGGCCACGGCCGCCGATATCGAGGGACTGGGCGAAATCGTCCGCGTCGAGGTTCAAAGTAAACTCGGCGTAAACCTTGAATGGGAGATCAAGAGGATCGGCCGCCCGTCATAACCCCGCGCTAGAAAAGCACGTATGCCCCAAGCCCTGTCAGAACTGCACGTCGCCGTCCTGATGGGCGGACTTTCATCAGAACGGGACGTATCACTGTCCTCGGGCGAGCAGTGCGCCAAGGCCCTGGAAGGGCAGGCGGCCCGCGTCACCCGCATCGACGCCGGCCGCGACCTGGCCCAGGTGCTGGCCGATCTGAAACCCGACGTCGTCCTGAATGCGCTGCACGGCGAATGGGGCGAGGACGGCTGCGTCCAGGGCATCCTCGAGACGCTGCAGATTCCTTACAGCCACTCCGGCGTCCTGGCCTCGGCCCTGACGATGGACAAGGACAAGACCAAGGCCGTGCTGGGCGCGGCGGGGGTCAAGGTGCCGGGCGGCGGGCTGTTCGACCGGCGCGAGGTGGCGCGTCGCCACGTGATCGAGCCGCCTTACATCATCAAGCCCAATGCCGAGGGGTCGTCGGTCGGCGTCTATCTGGTGCTCGCCGGGGCGAACGGCCCGCAGACCGAGGTCGGGGCCGACGACTGGACCTATGGCGAGATGGTCATGGTCGAGCCCTACATTCCGGGCAAGGAACTGGCCGTCGCCGTGATCGGCGAGGCGACCGGTCCGCGCGCGCTGACCGTCACCGACATCACCCCGGTGAAAGGCTTCTACGACTACGAGGCCAAATACGCGCCTGGCGGATCCGTCCACAAGCTTCCGGCCGATCTCCCCGCTCACGTTTTCGAGGCCGCGCTTCGGGAATCCGAGCAGGCGCATGCCGCACTGGGGTGTCGGGGCGTGTCGCGGACCGACTTCCGTTATGACGATGTTAAGGACGAACTGGTCCTTCTGGAGGTCAATACCCAGCCTGGCATGACGCCGACCTCTCTGGTTCCGGAGCAGGCCGCCTACGTCGGGATGAGTTATCAAGATCTGGTCCGGTGGATGGTGGAGGACGCCTCATGCCCGCGGTAGTTCGCGGCGGTCGGCGCGCGAATGTCGCGCCTGCGCCCAAGCGAAGCGGGGGTCCGAAAGGGCAGGGCGGGCGCTCGCGCGGGGGCGCGCCTCGCAACGCCGGCGGCGTTCCCGGCAAGATGGCCGCGCTGGGCAAGCTGGATCTGACTCCGCGCGCCGTTGTTCTCTCGATCTGCGCGGGATTCGGCGTTCTGGCCCTGGTGCTGGCCACCGGCGCCCGGGCCGAGCGCATCGGCCAGTCGGTCACCCACGGCATGGACCAGATCACCACCGGCATGGGGTTGAAGCTCCGCCGGGTGCACATCACCGGCGCCTCGGCCGAGGCCACCCCCGCGATCCAGCGCGCGCTGAACGTCGAGGCAGGCCAGCCGATCACCAGCCTGGATCTCGATGCGTTGCAGGCCAGCATCCAGGCCGTCGGTTGGGTCAAGGAGGCGCGCGTGGTGCGACTGTTGCCCGACACCTTGATCGTCGAGGTCAAGGAACATGACCGCCTGGCCGTGTGGCAGACCGGCGGGCGCGTCTTCGTCATCGACGGCGAGGGCCGCGCCATTCCGGGCGCCGACGCCGGACGCTATCCGGGCTTGCCGCTGGTCGTCGGCGTCGGAGCGGACAAGGCGGCGGGCGACATCCTGCCTCTGCTGACGCAACGTCCACGGCTGATGAGCCGGATCGACGCCCTGGTGCGTGTCGACGAGCGCCGCTGGGACCTGCGACTGAAGGACGGCGGCATCATCCAGCTGCCGGCCGTCAAACAGGAGGCGGCCCTGATCCAGCTCGACGCCCTGGACCAGCGCGAGCGGCTGCTGGAGCTGGGTTTTTCCCGCATCGACCTCCGAACCGAGGGCCAGGTCGCGGTCCGGCCGGGCGCCGGCGTCTAACAACACACAGTTTCGAGTAGGGCGGCAGGCATCATGGCGGGCAAGAAGGCGGATCCGACAACGGAAGCGGCCAGAAACGACGGCCGTGCGGCCGCGCGCGCGCCCGTGGTCGCTGCGCTCGACCTGGGCCAGTCCAAGGTCGCCTGCTTCATCATGAAGCCGGACGGCGTGCGTCACGCCGACCG
Source organism: Brevundimonas subvibrioides (assembly GCF_002280785.1). Classification (GTDB taxonomy): domain Bacteria; phylum Pseudomonadota; class Alphaproteobacteria; order Caulobacterales; family Caulobacteraceae; genus Brevundimonas; species Brevundimonas subvibrioides_B. The sequence goes on along the minus strand of NZ_NCEQ01000011.1, from coordinate 32,868 downwards.
GACCATCCGCGTCGCCGGGGCCAGCCACGTCCAGTCCAAGGGCGTGCGCGGCGGAGCGATCGTCAACATGGACGAGGCCGCACAGGCCATCGGTCACGCCGTCGAACGCGCCGAGCGCACCGCGGGCGCTCCGGTCTCCGGCGTCATCGTCACCACCGCCATCGGCCAGATGGCCAGCCATCGGGTGCAGGCCCGCGTCTCGCTCGGCGCCAACCCGGTCAGCGACGCCGACCTGGCCAGGGCCATCGGCATGGCCCTGGCCCAGATCCGCCTGCCTAACCGGAGGCCGATCCACGTCCTGCCCATCGCCTGGTCGGTGGACGGCGCACGCGGCGTCCACGATCCACGCGCCATGCGCGGGCATTCGCTGGGCCTCGACCTGCTGGTCGTGTCGATGGCGGAGGGGGCCTTCGCGTCCTTGAGCCACTGTCTGGAACTGGCGCACCTCGACCTGCAGGGCGTCGCCGCCGCGCCGGTGGTCTCCTCGCTCGCCTCGCTGGAAGAGGACGAGATGGATCTCGGCTGCGTCTGCATCGACATGGGCGGCGGTTCGACCTCCGCCGCCGTCTGGGGCGGCAGGTCCTTGCTGCATATCGAATCGCTGAATGTCGGCGGCGATCATGTCACGGCCGACATTGCGCGCGGCCTGTCGACGTCGAGGGCGGGCGCCGAGCGACTGAAGACCCTGCACGGCTCGGCCATGGCCAGCGCCAACGAGGACCGCGAGATGCTCGAAGCCCCGCCGCGCGGCGAGGACGCCGGGTCTGGCCCGGTCATCGTGCCACGGGCCATGCTGAAGACGGTGATCGCGCCGCGTGTTGAAGAGACCCTCGAGCTGCTGCGCGACCGCCTGAGGAACGCCGGCGTCGGCCTGGAACCGGGCGCGGGTCTCGTGCTCGCGGGCGGAGCCAGTCAGCTGAACGGCGTGCGGGAGCTCGCTATTCGCGTTTTCGACCGTCCTGTCAGGCTGGGCCGTCCCCAGCGGGCGCCTCACCTGGCCGACTCGGCGGCGGGCCCGGCCTTCTGCTCGGCGGCCGGCGTCCTGTTGCGCGCCGCCTATGGTCCGCGCGAGGCTGTTTCCGCCAGAAAGCTGATGTCGCGCCAGATTACCGCTGCCGACGCCCCGCGCGTCCAGGGTGGAAATCTCGTGGCCCGGGCGGCCGGCTGGTTGCGCGACAACCTGTAGGGGATTCAGGCTTCAAGCCCCCTGTGTCCTTGGTGTGTCTGAAGTGTAACAAATCCGAGTTCCGTTTGCCGCAGTAGCGCCCCAATGGTTGCCGCCGCGCCATTCTCTGACTAGCAACGCCCCTGAACGGTCAGACTCGCAGAGGTCTGCCGCGCGTCATTCAGTCATCGGGGCCAAGCACCATGCTATCCACACGCAAGTATCTCTTCGGAACCACCATCCTCGCGGGCGTTCTGACGCTGTCCGCCCCGGCGTTCGCTCAGTCGACCCAGCCGGCCCAGGACGAAGAGTCCGTCCAGGTCGAAGAAGTCATCGTCACGGGCTCGCGTATCCGTCGCGATCCGACCACCGCCCCGACCCCGCTGATCCAGGTGACCCGCGAGACCCTGCTGACCACCGGTCAGAACACGGTCATCGACTACCTCGCCACCATCCCGGCGCTGTCCAACTCGCAGGTTCCGTCCGATACCGTCGGTTCGCTGAACGCGGGTGGCCTGTCGCTGCCGAACCTGCGCTCGCTCGGCTCCGGCCGGACCCTGACCCTGGTTGACGGTCGTCGCCACGTTGGTTCGCCGCAAGGCTCGCTGGCCGTCGACGTCGACACCATTCCCCGCCTGCTGATCGAGTCGGTCGAGATCGTCACGGGCGGCGCTTCGTCGGTCTACGGCGCCGACGCCGTCTCCGGCGTTCTGAACTTCGTCCTGCGCAAGGACTTCGAAGGCCTCGAGATCGACGGCCGCTGGGCGCAGATCAACGACGGCGGCCAGGATGCGCAGCGCATCTCGGTGCTGGCCGGCAAGAATCTCTTCGACGACCGTCTGAACCTCTACGCCTTCGGCGAGTACGAGAAGCTGGACGAAGTTCTGTCCGGGGACATCGACTGGCTGGCTGAAGGCTGGGGCCTGGTCGGTCGCGACGCCGATCCGTCCGCCACGCCTTACGACGGCGTCCGCGACGCCGAGCTGTACCGCGACCGTCGCGGCCTGCAGCTGCTGCGCTGGGGTCAGGTCACCCTGGCCAACAACTACCAGCCGAGCGCTCTGAACAACCCGAACAACGTTCCGCTCGCGAGCTGCAACAGCACCGCGAACTTCACGACCGGCTCCTGCTTCAGCGTCGCTCCGGGCCAGACCTACGTCTTCAGCGGCACGACCGCCCGCACCGCCAACTTCGGCGACTGGGTCGCCCTGACCGGCACCAACCGCACGGTCAACGTCGGCGGCGACGGCGAGAACCCGAACACCATCTTCAACGTCGACTCCACCCTGCCGCAGTCGGAAAGCGCCCGCTTCCAGGTCGGCGCCAACTTCGCCATCACGCCCGACATCAACCTGTACGCTGAAGCCAAGTACGTCGATGAGACGACCGACCTGGCGACCGGCTATTCGTTCGGCGACATCTATATCGGCGACCTCACGCCGCGCACCAACTCGCAGCAGATCCTGAGCACGTCGGCCTATATCACGCAGACCGACAACGCCTTCCTGCCGACCAATCTGCGCGATGCGATCCTGGCCAACCGGGTCACCATCTATGGTCCCGCGACCGCGACCGCTCCCGGCGCCGTCATCGGCACCGCCGCTGCTCCGTTCGCTCGCTACAGCGCCTGGCTGGTCGACCGTCCGCAGCACAACGAACGTCAGCTGCAGCGCTACGTCCTGGGTCTGAACGGCAATGCCGGCGACATCTCGATCTTCAAGAACGTCGACTGGGACATCGGCTATACCTACGGCCGCGCGGACAACCATAACGAAGAGAACGGCCTCGACATCGCCCGCTTCTCCTACGCCATGGATGCGGTGCGGAACTCGGCCGGCCAGATCGTCTGCCGCGTGCAGGCCCTGACCGCAGGCGGCGGCACGGTGACGAACCGCAACCCGAACGTCGGTGGAACGATGACCTCCGCCTCGCCGGACGTCGCCCAGTGCGTGCCGCTGAACGTCTTCGGCCTGGGCAACCAGTCGCAAGCCGCTCTGGACTATGTCCACGCCGGCCTGCAGTTCGACCAGAAGAACGAGCAACACGACGCCCTGGCGTCGGTCGCCGCCCAGCTGTGGGACTTCTGGGGCGCCGGACCGATCGGCATCGCCCTCGGCGCCGAATATCGTAAGGAATCGACGGAGGGCGGCGGTCGTTCGGCCTCGCTGGGCACCACCTACGCCCAACTCAATGGCGGCGCTGACTTCCTGGCCGCCGAATACGACGTCAACGAGTTCTTCGGCGAACTGTCGGTCCCGCTGTTCCGCGACACCTGGCTGGGCGACTATGCCGAGCTGTCGGGTTCGTACCGTACGTCGGACTTCTCGAACTTCGGCAAGAGCGACGTCTATGGCGTCAACCTGGTCTATCGTCCGACTGAAGAACTGGCCTTCAAGACCAGCCTGAACACCTCGGTTCGCGCTCCGAGCCTGGGCGAAGCCTACGCACCGTTCACCCAGACCTTCCTGCTGTTCACCGACCCCTGCGCCACGGCGAACATCCAGGCGGTCACGGACACGACGATCCGCAACAACCGCGTCGCCAACTGCGCCACCCTGGCGGCTCAGTTCGGCCTGACGTTCAACTTCGTCGACCCGACGGCCACGAACGCCTACCGGCCTGACTACGGTTCGAGCGTCGCCGGCCGTAACGGCGGCAACCCGCTGCTGAAGCCGGAAGAGTCGGAATCCTTCACCTTCTCGACGGTCATCACGCCCAACTTCGCGCCGAACCTGTCGATCGTGCTCGACTACTACGAGATCCAGATCGACAACGTCATCGCCGCCGTTTCGGCAGGCACAGCCGCCAACAACTGTGTCAGCGGCCCGACCCTGAACAACAACGCCTGCGCCACCCTGACCCGCACGGGCGTGAACGATCCGGTCACGCCGCGCGACGATCGCTTCCTGCTGGTCGACTTCATCCAGAGCTCGATCAACTACGCCAAGCGCAACGTCCGCGGTCTGGACTTCACGGCCAACTACCGCTTCGACACTGACGAAATGCTCGGCCACAACTGGGGTGTGTTCAACTACGCCCTGAACGGCTCCTGGCTGATCGAACAGAAGAACTTCAACAACATCGACAATCCGGCCGACTTCACGGCTCTGGAAAGCACGCTGTTCTATCCGAAGGTTCGTCTGACCTCGCAGCTGAACTATCGTCCGATCGAGTCCCTGACGCTCGGCTGGACCATGGACTGGCAGACCGCCCAGGACATCGTCCTGCCGCGCAACTTCATCGCCAACGCCGACTCGCGTGATCCCGCCTACCTGAACTCGGGCAACTTCACCCGCCACGACTTCTCGGCCAGCTACAAGGTTCGTGACGATCTGACGGTTCGCGCCGCAGTCACCAACGCCTTCGACGCCGAACAGGCCCGCTGGCTGGGCGCGACGCTGTACTCGAACTTCGACCCCTACGGCCGTCGCTTCTCGGTCAGCCTGAACTACCGCCCCTGGTAAGGGGTTCGGTCAGAACCAGGACGGAAAGGGCGGCCCTCGGGTCGCCCTTTCTTTTGGCCGAAAGCCAGATTTTTGCCGTCACGCTTGGGGACAGGGCTGGCCAGTCGTCCGACTCACGCTATCCGGTAACCTTCCCTTAACGACGGTGAGCGATCCTTAACGCGCTCATAACCAATGCGGATCTGCGGGGACTTCGCACTGGACGTTCAAGGGGCAGGGTCGGAAAAAAAGGTCGGTTTGGATATGTCTCTCTCGCTGGTGCGGCCCTCGGCCACGGAACTGAAGCCCCGGATCGTCGTCTTCGGCGTCGGCGGCGCAGGCGGCAACGCGGTCAACAACATGATCGACGCCGGCCTCGAAGGGGTCGAGTTCGTCGTCGCCAACACCGATGCCCAGCATCTGTCGTTCGCCAAGACCGACCGCCGTATCCAGTTGGGTGAGACCATCACGCAAGGCCTGGGCGCCGGCGCCCATCCCGAAGTCGGCATGAACGCCGCCGAGGAGTCCGCCGACGAGATCCATGCGCACCTCGAGGGCGCACACATGATCTTCATCACCGCCGGCATGGGCGGCGGCACCGGAACCGGCGCGGCGCCGATCATCGCCAAATGCGCGCGCGATCGCGGCATCCTGACCGTCGGCGTCGTGACCAAGCCTTTCACCTTCGAAGGCCGTCACCGCATGCGTCTGGCCGAGGCGGGCATCGCCGAGCTGCAGCGCTACGTCGACACCCTGATCGTCATTCCGAACCAGAACCTGTTCCGCGTCGCCAATGAGCGGACGACCTTCGCCGACGCCTTCGCCATGGCCGACCAGGTGCTGCACTCGGGCGTCCGCTCGATCACCGACCTGATGATCCTGCCGGGCCTGATCAATCTCGACTTCGCCGATGTGCGCGCCGTCATGTCCGAGATGGGCAAGGCGATGATGGGAACCGGAGAGGCCTCCGGCGACGACCGCGCCCTGCTGGCCGCCCAGAACGCCATCGCCAACCCGCTGCTGGACGAGACGTCGTTGAAGGGCGCCAAGGCCGTGCTGGTCAACATCACCGGCGGTCTCGACATGACCCTGCTGGAAGTCGACGAGGCCGCCAACGCCATCTCGGCCGAGGTGGACGGCGACGCCAACATCATCTTCGGCGCGGCCTTCGATCCGGCCCTGGACGGTAAGATCCGCGTCTCGGTCGTGGCCACCGGCATGGACGAGGTCGCCACCGCCAAGATCGAGCCGGCCACCACGCGCCAGACCGTCTTCCATGATCCGCGTCATGCGGCTCCGGTCGCCGAGGCGCCCCGTGCCCGCGAGCCCGTCCGTCGCGAGCCGGTCCGCGCTGAAACCTATCGCACGCCTGAGCCGGCGCCCGTCGTCCCGACCTTCCAGATGCCCGAGCCCGTCGCGCGTGCGCCTGAGCCCGTCATTCATGTCGCCGAAGAGCGCACCCTGACGCCGATCGTCGATCCGTGGGTCGAGGCCTTCGAATCCGACCAGGGCCGTCAGCCCGCCGCCACCGGCCAGGCTGACCAGGGCGACCTGTACATGGACCGCGCGCCTGCGGCCCCGCAGCCCGCCGACTACAACGAGCCGGTCTACGACGACCGCGATCATCGCAAGTCCGGCTGGAGCCTGTTCGGCAAGAAGCCGCGCGCCCAGACCGCCTACGCTCCGGCGGCAAGCGCATCGCGCGCCCAGCCCCAGATGCGTCAGACGGCCCAGCCTCTGCCGGATGCCGAAATCGCGGCCGCCGAGGATGATCTCGAAATCCCGTCGTTCCTGCGTCGTCTGGCCAACTGATCCGGCCCACGACCCCTTTGAACGCCCCGGGGAAACCCGGGGCGTTCTGCGTTACGGTCAAGGTTAAGGCGGCGGAAACAATTCGAAACCCGACTTTGGTTTTCGCCTTGCTGCACTGCGGTTAGGGATCGATCTTCCGCTCATGCGTGCTTCCGCGCGCAGGGCGTCCAGTGGATTGAACCTTGACGCCACGCCCCGATCATCGCGAACGGACGCTGATCGCCCCCGCCATCTGTGCGGGCGTGGGTGTGCACACGGGACAGCGGGTTCGCCTGGCCATTCGTCCGGCGCCCACCGGAACGGGCATCGTCTTCGTCCGCACGGATATCACCGATCGTGACAATCGCATCGTCGTGTCCGGCGACGCCGTGGTCGATGCGCGGCTGAACACCATGATCGAGAACGCGGCCGGGGTTCAGCTGTCGACCATCGAACACCTGATGGCCGCCTTCTGCGCCCTGGGCGTCTCCAACGTGATCGTCGAGGTCGACGGGCCCGAACTGCCGATCCTGGACGGTTCGGCCCTGCCGTTCGTCCAGTTGCTGGACCGCGCGGGCTTCCGTCGCCAGGAGGCCCCGGTCCGCTACATCGAGATCCTGGAGCCGATCCACGTCACGGACGGCGACAAGCATGCGGCCCTCTATCCCTGCGACCGCTACGAGATGCGGTTCGAGATTGATTTCGACAACCGCGTGATCGGCAACCAGGTTGTCGATTTCGTCGTCGACGAACAGACCTTCCGCGACGAGATCATGGCCGCACGCACCTTCGGCTTCGCCCATGAGGTCGAGGCCCTGCGTCAGGCCGGTCTGGCGCGCGGCGGTTCTCTGGAGAACGCGGTCGTCATCGACGGCGACGACATCCTGAACCCCGGCGGCCTGCGCATGGAGGGCGAGTTCGTGCGTCACAAGGCGCTGGACGCGATCGGCGACCTCTATGTCATGGGTGCGCCCTTGCTGGGCCGCTACGAAGGCTACAAGGCCGGCCATGCGGTCAACAACCTGCTGGTCCGCGCCCTGCTGGCCGCCCCCCACGCCTGGCGCGAGGTGGTTCTGGAGCCGCAACTGGCCCAGGTCGGCTAGGGCTCTCCGGCTTAAGAATTTATTCTCTTTAGCGTCTTGCGCTGGATGCCGTCCATGCCCATCTGCTCGCGCGGTCCTTGACGGGGCTGATCCGCTCCGGGCCAGGGAGGGCGCGACTCTGTCGACTCTGTCGAGTCTCTTTTTCGGAGTCGCACAGGGGATTTCGCCGGGGCCGAATCCGATCGTAAAACCACTCACACTTTCCGGGATCAGGCCCTAGTGTCCTTGCCAATCGTGATCTGGAGTTTCGGCATGTTCGTTTCCGTTCGTCGTTCGGCGCTCGCCGCCGTGTCGGTTCTCAGCCTCGGGGCCGCGATCGCGGGCCCGGCCATGGCGCAGGACGCAGCCACGATCCGCGCCGCGATCAGCGTCCGCGACGCCGCCCTGACCGACACCGTCGCCATGGATTACGTCACCCAGCTGACGACCCGGTTCGGACCGCGTCCGGCGGGTTCGGCCTCCGAAACCGCTGCAGCCGAATGGGCCGCCGGCTATATGCGCGAACAGGGCTTCCAGAACGTCCATATCCAGGCCTTCCCGTTGGTCGGCTGGGAGCGGGGACAGGAGAGCGCCTCGATCGTCGGCGCCAACCCGCAGCGACTGGTCGTCGCCGCCCTGGGCCATTCGCCCGGCACCCCGGTCGGCGGCATCGAGGCTGAAGTCGTGCGCTTCGCCTCGCTGGAAGACCTGCAGTCCGTCCCGGACGGCTCGCTCGCCGGCAAGATCGCCTATGTCGATGCCGGCCAGATGGTCGCCATGCAGTCGGGCGCCGGCTACGGCCCCCTGACCCGGATCCGGGGCGCTGGCCCCGCTGTGGCGGCCCAGAAGGGCGCCCTGGCCTTCATCATGCGTTCGGCCGGGTCGGACGAGCATCGCATGCCGCACACAGGCACCACCCGCTATGTGAACGGCGTCGTTCCCTTGCCGGGCTTCGCGCTCAGCGCACCTGACGCGGACCAGTTGAGCCGGCTGGTGTCCTACGGCGAGCCTGTGCGGATCCATCTGTCTTCCACCGCCCATACCTACGAGACGACGTCACACAACGTCATCGGCGACATGCCGGGTCGGTCGCGGCCTGAGGAGGTCATTGTCCTCGGTTCGCATATGGACAGCTGGGACCTGGGCACCGGCGCCATCGACGACGGCGCGGGCGGGGCCATCACCATTGCGGCGGCCAAGGCCATCGCCGAACAGGGCCGCACCGCGCGGACCGTGCGCGTGATCCTGTACGGCTCGGAAGAGGTGGCCCAGCCGACCGACACCGGCAATGGCGGCGGCGCCTATCTGCGCAGCCTGTCGGCGGAAGACATCGCCAACCACGTCTTCACCGGCGAGAGCGACTTCGGCGCGGACCGCGTCTATGCGCTGCAACTGCCCGTCGGGGCCCAGACCGGCGCCTTCGCCGACGCCGCCAACCGGGTGCTCTATCCGATCGGCGTGCTGCGCTCGAACGTGCCCGAGACCGAGGGCGGCGCCGATATCGGACCGATCGTCGAGGCGGGCGTGCCGGTATTCGGGCTGAAGCAGGACGGCCTGCGTTATTTCGACCTGCACCACACGGCTGACGACACCTTGGACAAGATTGATCCCGAGCAACTGCGCCAGAACGTGGCCGCCTGGGCCGCCCTGGTCTGGCTGGTCGCGGATTCCGACGTTGACTTCCGGGCTATGCGCCCGGCGGAGTGACCGGATTGCGGGCGTGGCGAAACTGGTAGACGCAACGGACTTAAAATCCGTCGACCTAGGTCATGCCGGTTCGACCCCGGCCGCCCGCACCAGCCTCAAACTGTCAGAGCTCTGGGCAGTTTGAAGGTCACGGTTTCCTGCTCGCCCGGATCGTCGGCGAGGGTGACATCAAACCGGGCCTGCAGCGCCTGGACCACGGCCTGGACCAGCGGCTCGGGGGCAGAGGCGCCGGCCGTCACCCCGACGGTCGAGACGCCGTCGAGCCAGCTCCAGTCGATCTGCGAGGCGTCGTCGATCAACTGAGCGTTGCCGGCTCCAGCGCGCAGGGCGACCTCAACCAGCCGCACCGAGTTGGAAGAGTTCTTCGATCCGACGACGAGCACCAGCCCCGAGCCGTTGGCCAGTTGCTTGACGGCCTCCTGGCGGTTGGTGGTGGCGTAGCAGATGTCTTCCTTGTGCGGATCCGGGAGCTCCGGGAAGCGGCGTTTGAGCACGCGCAGGATTTCCGAGGTGTCGTCCAGCGAGAGCGTCGTCTGGGTGGCGTAGGCCAGGGGCCGGTCGCCCGGACGCTGGAAGGACTCGGCGTCCTCGACCGTCTCGACAAGGCTTATCGCGCCTTGCGGCAGTTGGCCCAGCGTGCCGACGACCTCGGGGTGGCCGGCGTGGCCGATCAGGATGATGTGCCGGCCATTGGCGTGGTGGCGTTCCGCCTCGACATGGACTTTCGAGACCAGCGGGCAGGTGGCGTCCAGGAACATCAGTTCGCGCGCCCGGGCCGTGGCCGGCACCGATTTCGGCACGCCATGGGCGGAGAAGACGACCGGTCGATCGTCGGGGCATTCGTCCAGGTCCTTGACGAAGACGGCGCCCAGGCTCTTCAGCCGGTCGACCACATGCTTGTTGTGGACGATCTCGTGGCGGACGTAGACGGGCGCGCCGAACTTCTCGATGGCGCGCTCGACGATCTGGATGGCCCGGTCGACGCCGGCGCAGAAGCCGCGCGGCGTGGCCATGCGCACCGTCAGGGGCCGAAGACCGGCGGCGGGAGAGGGGGAGAAGGCGTCCATGGACGAAACCTAGTCGTTCCGGCGGCGGCTCGCCACCGTGGCGGGCTTCATTGGTTTGCGACGCCTCGCTTTAGCCGCTATCAGGCGGGAAGCCTGACCGCGTTCCGTCAGCGCCAGATTTCCGGATTTCCTAATGCGTCTTGCGACCGTCGCCCTTGCCGCCCTGGCGGTCTTCGCCTCCACCGGCGCTCATGCCCAGATGCAGGGTCAGGGCCAGCGTGAGCGCGATCGCAGCGCTGGCGGCCAGAGCGAGGAAGAAAGCCGTGAGAGCCGTCGTCCGCCCCGCATCGCCCCCCTGCGGTCGGTGCCCAACGCCGGGCCGTGTCCGTTCGTGAAGATCCTCTATGACGCCGCCCGGTTCGTGGAGCTGGAGGGCGGCCGCGCGGCGGCGGCCAACGTCGGCTACACCGGCGAGATCGAGGGCGTCAGCGCCGGCTGCGCCTATCAGTCGGACGAGCCGATCTCCGTTCAGATGGACATCCTGTTCAATCTCGGCCGTGGCCCGCAGGCCGACGGCGACCAGCGCACCTATCGCTACTGGATCGCGGTCACGGAACGGAATGAGGCCGTGCTGGCCAAGGAATACTTCGATCTTCCCGTGAACTTCGAAGGCGCCGCCACGGCTTCGGTGACCGAAGAGCAGTCGATCATCATCCCGCGCGCCACGGCCGAGACCAGCGGCGGCAATTTCGAGGTCCTGATCGGCTTCGACGTCACGCCCGAAATGGCCGAGTTCAACCGCACCGGCAGCCGTTTCCGCATGACGGCCGGCCAGGCCGCGGCGACCCCTCCCGCAGAATGACCGATCTCAGAACCGACCTCGGCGAAGCGGTTGCGGCCGCCTTCGCCGCCGAAGGCGTGGAAGCGTCCGTTGCGCGCGTCACCGCTTCCGACCGGCCCGACCTGGCCGATTTCCAGTCCAACGGGGCTTTGGCGGCCGCCAAGGCGTTGAAGGCCAATCCGCGCGAGCTGGCCGGCCGTGTCGCTGAACGCCTGGCCGCTGATCCACGCCTGTCGGGCGTCGAGGTGGCGGGACCGGGTTTCATCAATCTGAAGCTCTCCGACGAGGCGCTGGCGCATCGAGCGCAGGCCGTGGCCGACGACGCGGCGCTGGCCGGCGCGTCGAAGGTCGCCGAACCGCGCAAGGTCGTCATCGACTACGCCGGGCCGAACGTGGCCAAGCCGATGCACGTCGGGCACCTGCGCTCCTCGATCATCGGCGAGAGCCTGAAGCGACTGTTCCGGTTCCGGGGAGACACCGTCTGGGGCGACGCCCACTTCGGCGACTGGGGTTTCCAGATGGGGCTTCTGATCGTGGCCGTCGGTGACGAGGGCAAGGCCGATGCCTTCCTGGCGGAGGGCGACGGTCCGTTCCCGGATCACAGCCCGGTGACCCTGGACGACCTCGAGCGCCTCTATCCGATGGCAGCCACCAAGGCGAAGGAAGACACCGACTATCGCGACCGGGCGCGCAAGGCGACGGCGGAGCTTCAGGGTGGTCGTCCGGGCTATCGCGCCCTGTGGCGGCATTTCGTGGCGGTGTCGAAGACGGCGCTGGAACGCGAGTTCGGAGCCTTGGGCGTCACCTTCGACCTGTGGAACGGGGAGTCGGACGCCGATCCCCTGATCCCGGCCATGGTCGACGACATCAAGGCGCGGGGTCTGGCCGAGTTCGATCAGGGCGCCTGGATCATCCGGGTGGCCGAGGAGGGCGAGAAGCGCGAGTTGCCGCCCCTGTTGCTGGTCTCGTCGGAAGGCTCGGCCATGTATGGCACGACCGATCTGGCCACGATCCTGGACCGGCGACAGCAGTTCGCCTTCGACCTGGTCCTGTACTGCGTGGACCAGCGGCAGGGCGACCATTTCGAGCAGGTATTCCGGGCCGCCTACAAGGTCGGCTACGCCACGCCGGGTCAGCTGGAGCACGCCGCCAACGGCACGATGAACGGGTCGGACGGCAAGCCCTTCAAGACCCGGGCGGGCGGCGTGCTGAAGCTGCACGACCTGATCACCCAGGCCCGGGACAAGGCGCGCGAACGGCTGAAGGAGGCCGATCTGGGCGCCGACCTGTCGGAAGCCGAGTTCGAGGACACCGCGTCCAAGGTCGCCGTGGCGGCTCTCAAATTCGCCGACCTGTCGAACAGCCGGACGACCAGCTACGTCTTTGACCTCGATCGTTTCATGAGCTTCGAGGGCAAGACCGGCCCCTACCTGCTGTACCAGTCGGTGCGGATCAAATCCCTGCTGCGCAAGGCCGAGGCGCAGGGCGTCCTGGCCGGACCGATCTTCGTCCGTGAGCCGGCGGAGCGGGATCTGGTGCTGACTCTGGACGCCTTCGACCAGGCCGTCTCGGACGCCTATGACAAGCGGGCGCCGCATCTGATCGCCGAGCACACCTATCGTCTGGCCCAGTCCTTCTCCAAATTCTATGCCGCCTGCCCGGTGCTGGCGGCGTCGGAGCCGGAGACGGTCGCGTCGCGACTGGCCCTGGCCGGGGCGGCGCTGAGCCAGCTGGAGACGGCGCTTCGGCTGCTGGGAATCGACACCCCCGACCGGATGTAGGTTAGACTGCCGCACCCAGAACGGATGCGACCCATGTCCCTCGACGCCTATATCGCCGGCCTGCCCAAGGCTGAACTTCACCTGCACATCGAAGGCTCGCTCGAGCCCGAACTGATGTTTGAACTGGCCCAGCGTAACGGGGTCCAGATCCCGTTCGACAGCGTCGAGGCGGTACGGGCGGCCTATGACTTCTCCAACCTGCAGGACTTCCTCGACATCTATTACGCCGGGGCGAACGTCCTGCTGACGCGCAAGGATTTCGAGGATCTGGCCTTCGCCTATTTCCGGCGGGCGGCTGCGGATAACGTGCGGCACGCGGAAATCTTCTTCGATCCCCAGACCCACACCGACCGGGGCGTCGCGTTCGGCGTGGTGGTCGAGGGGCTGATCGCGGGGATGGACCGGGCGAAGGCGGAACTGGGCGTCACCTCGGGTCTGATTCTGAGCTTCCTGCGGCACCTGTCGGAGGAGGAGGCCTTCGCGACGCTGGAGATGGCGAAGCCGTATCTGCATCACTTCATCGGGGTCGGGCTGGATTCGTCGGAGGTCGGGCATCCGCCGTCGAAATTCGTCCGGGTCTTCGCTGCCGCGCGCGAACTGGGGCTGAAGCTGTGCGCCCACGCCGGGGAGGAGGGGCCGCCCGCCTATGTGCACGAGGCGCTGGACCTGCTGCACATCGACCGGATGGACCACGGCAACCGCTCGATGGAGGACGAGGGTCTGATCCAGCGGCTGGCCGCCGAAAAGATGACGCTGACGGTCTGTCCCCTGTCGAACCTCAAGCTCTGCGTCGTGAAGGACCTGAAGGATCACCCTGTGCCGGAGATGCTGCGCCGGGGTCTGCATGTGACGCTGAACTCGGATGATCCGGCCTATTTCGGCGGTTACGTGAATGCCAACTATTCGAGGCTGGCGGAGGCCGTGGGGCTAACCCGCGAGCATGTGACGCAGCTGGCGCGGAACAGTTTCGAGGGGTCATTCCTGTCGGAGGCCGACAAGGCGAGGCTTCTGGCCGAGATCGACGCCTACGCGGGCTGACGTTTCGTCCGCCTGTCCGGACGAAAAACACCCTGACGAAACGGACGAAACGGACGAAATCCGTCTGCTCGCTCTCTCCGCGAACCGTGGACGCGATTGTATGTCAGCCGGATACCAAGGCTAGCAAACAGGGCCGGATGGGGCTCTGGGTCAGGCGTGGTGGCGTTTCGGGATGCGCGTAAGATTTTTTGTTCGACATCGAAGTCCCCGTTCCAGGGTGCGCATCTTGTCATCCCGGACAGCGCGGAGCGCTGATCCGGGACGGGTTCGTCTAGTCATTTTCGGGGCCGGTCAGCCGCTCGGCTGAACCGGGCCGAGGGATAGTGGATCGGCCTGGCCCCGGATCAGCTGCGCTCTCCGGGGCAAGATTGATGGGAGCGTCCCGTCCCGGCTCTTCGCTTCGCTACGGCCGGGATGACAACGGCCGGTTCACAAGCCCACGCTTGACTTCGCGCCGGAGTCGGGGCCTTGGTCACCTCGCTCTCGCGGGAGAGATCGGGCGGCGTGAAAACCGACCCGGAGCCGAAGGCGCAACCGCCCCGGAAACGCTCAGGCAAACGGACCGCGAGGACATTCGGACGCTGGAAAGTCACCCAGGGACTTCGGTTCTGGGGGTGCGCCGACGGAGCAAGACGCCTGGAGTTCGGGCGTTGGAATCTCTCAGGCTTCACAGACAGCGGGGGCGCGAGGACGGCGGAGCTTTCCGCCTCGAGACGCGACCCTGAAAGTCTGGACCCGCATGACCGACGATACGCTGAAGACTACCGTTCTGAACGCCGCGCACCGCGCGTTGGGAGCCCGCATGGTCGGGTTCGGCGGCTACGACATGCCGGTGCAGTACGAGGGCGTCCTGGCCGAGCACCGCTGGACGCGCGAGCACGCCGGCCTGTTCGACGTGTCGCACATGGGCCAGTGCAAGATCACCGGCGCTGATGCGATCGCTCAGTTCCAGCGCTTCGTGCCCGGCGACTATCAGGTGCTGAAGTCCGGCCGTCAGAAATACAGCCTGCTGCTGAACGAGGACGGCGGGATCATCGACGACCTGATGGCGGGCAAGCCCGATCACGACGGCCTGTTCGTCGTCGTCAACGCCGGCAACAAGGACGAGGACTTCGCCTTCTGGTCCGAACACCTGTCGGGCGACGCCAAGCTGACCGTGCTGGACGACCGCGCCCTGATCGCCATCCAGGGGCCGGAAGCGGCCGAGGTCATGGCGAAGCACGAACCGGTGCTGGCCGAGTTCGGCTTCATGGATTGCGCCCGGCTGATGCTGTTCGGGGTCGACTGCTACGTATCCCGCTCGGGCTATACCGGCGAGGACGGCTACGAGATTTCCGTGCCGGCGGCGGACGCCGAGCGGGTGTGGAACACGATCCTGGAGGATGCCCGGGTCAAGCCGATCGGCCTGGGGGCGCGCGACAGCCTGCGCCTCGAAGCCGGGCTGCCGCTGCATGGGCATGACATCGATCCGACAACCTCGCCGGTCGAGGGGGCGCTGACCTTCGCCCTGTCGAAGTCCCGCAAGGAGGCCGCCGACTTCAACGGCGCCGCGCGCATCCTGAAGGAACTGGCCGAGGGTCCGTCGCGGGTTCGCATCGGCCTGAGCGTCAAGGAAGGCGCCCCGGCGCGCGAGGGCGCCGAGATCGCCGATCTGGACGGAAACGTCATCGGCACGGTGACCTCGGGCGGGCCGTCGCCGACCCTGGGCCGCAACATCGCCATGGGCTATGTGCCGCCGGCGCACGCCGCCCTGGGCACCGAGCTGAAGGTCATCGTGCGCGGCAAGGCTGCCGCCGCCGAGGTCATCGACATGCCGTTCGTCGCCCAACGCTATTTCCGCAAACCCAAGGCCTGATCCCCCGGTCAAGCCGGAGGATGACGAGAAAAAGGAACACGCCATGCACTTCACCAAGGATCACGAGTGGGTTCGCCTCGACGGCGACGTCGCCACCGTCGGCATCTCGAAACACGCCGCCGACCAGCTGGGCGACGTGGTGTTCGTCGAGACGCCGGAAGCCGGCAAGACCGTCGGCAAGGGCGACAGCTTCGCCGTCGTCGAGAGCGTCAAGGCGGCCTCGGACGTCTATGCGCCGGTGTCGGGTGAGGTGATCGAGGGCAATGTCGTGCTGGCCACCGCCCCTGAGACCGTCAATGCCGACCCCGAAGGCGAGGGCTGGTTCGCGAAGATCAAGGTGTCGGACGCCGGCCAGATCGACGGCCTGATGGACCGCGCCGCCTACGACGCGTTTCTGGCCTCGCTCTGATTGTCATCCCGGCCGAAGCGAAGCGGAGAGCCGGGACGTAACTGACCTGAACTTCCCGTCCCGGAGAGCGCAGCTCATCCGGGGCACTGACGACAAACTCCGCCCGTGTTCCGGTTCAGCCCTTTGGGCCGACCGGGACTGACAAGATAACCCCGCCCCGTCCCGGCTCTCCGCTTCGCTTCGGCCGGGATGACAAACGCCCGCTCCCCCCGGGATGACAAGGTGAACTGACAGATGCGTTACCTGCCCCTGACCCCCGACGACCGCACGGCGATGCTCGCCGCCATCGGCGTGAAATCGATCGACGATCTGTTCGTGGACGTGCCCGAGGCGGCGCGGCGGGACGGGTTCGTCGACCTGCCGCGCGTCATGGGCGAGCTGGAGGTCGAGCGGGCGTTGAAGACGCTGGCGGGCAAGAACACGGCGGCGGGCGACGTGCCCTTCTTCTGTGGCGCCGGGGCCTATCGTCACCACGTGCCGGCGACGGTGGATCACGTGATCCAGCGCTCGGAGTTCCTGACCAGCTACACGCCCTACCAGCCGGAGATCGCCCAGGGGACGCTGCAGTATCTGTACGAGTTCCAGACCCAGGTCGCGAACCTGACGGGCATGGATGTGGCCAACGCCTCGCTCTACGACGGCTCGACCGCCATGGCCGAGGGCGTGCTGATGGCCACGCGGGTGACGCGCCGGAACAAGGCGGTCATCTCGGGCGGGGTGCACCCGCACTATGTCCGGGCGACGGAGACGGTCGTTCACGCGGTCGGCGTGGAGACCGAGGTCCTGGCCGCGGCCGTAGACGCGGAAGCCGACGTCATCGCCCGGATCGGACCGGACACGGCCTGTGTCGTCGTCCAGACCCCGAACGTGTTCGGCACGGCGACCGACGTGACGAAGATCGCCGAGGCGGCCCACGCTGCCGGCGCCCTGCTGATCGTCGTGGTCACGGAAGCCGTGTCGATGGGCCTGTTGAAGTCGCCGGGCGAGATGGGGGCCGATATCGTGGCCGCCGAGGGCCAGTCGATCGGCAACGCGCTGAACTATGGCGGACCCTATGTCGGCCTGTTCGCGACGCGCGAGAAGTTGATCCGCCAGATGCCGGGCCGGCTGTGCGGCGAGACGGTGGATGCGGACGGCGAGCGGGGCTTCGTCCTGACCCTGTCGACGCGCGAGCAGCACATCCGCCGCGACAAGGCGACGTCGAACATCTGCACCAACTCCGGTCTGTGCAGCCTGGCCTTCACCATCCACATGAGCCTGCTGGGCGAGACGGGGCTGCGCAAGCTGGCCCTGCTGAACCACGAGAAGGCCCTGGCGACGCGCGATGCGCTGGCAGCGATTCCGGGGGTCGAGATCCTGACCGGCCGGTTCTTCAACGAGTTCGCCGTGAAGCTGCCGAAGAATGCGGCCGAGGTGGTGGATCAGCTGGCGGCGCATCATGTGCTGGCCGGCGTGCCCTACAGCCGACTGGCGCCCGACGCCGGCATGGACGACGTCCTGCTGGTCGCTGCGACCGAGACGACCCTGGATGCCGACATCCAGATCCTCGCCAAGTCCCTGACCAAGATCCTGGGAGCCTGATCATGAGCACGATGAACACTGTCGGCCGTCCGACCGCCCCGACCGCGAACGATCACGACTACAAATACCCGACCCTGACCGGCGGCCGCGGCCTGTTGCAGGCCGAGCATCTGATCTTCGAGAGCAACGGCTGGGGCAAGACCGGCGTCGACCTGCCCGAACCGAAGACGGACGGGTCTGATCTCGGCGATCTGGTCCGCCGCGATCCGATCGGCCTGCCGGGTCTGAGCGAGCCGGAGACGATGCGCCACTATGTGCGGCTGTCGCAGAAGAACCACGCCATCGACCTGGCCATCTATCCGCTGGGCTCGTGCACGATGAAGCACAATCCGCGCCTCAACGAGAAGATGGCGCGCCTGCCGGGCTTCTCCGACATCCACCCGCTGCAGCCGACCTCGACGGTGCAGGGCGCGCTGGAGTTGATGGACACCCTGGCGCACTGGCTCAAGACCCTGACGGGCATGCCCGCGGTGGCCCTGTCGCCCAAGGCCGGCGCCCACGGCGAACTGTGCGGCCTGATGGCCATCCGCGCCGCGCATGAGGCCTCGGGCCAGCATGAGCAGCGCCGCAAGGTGCTGGTGCCGACCTCGGCCCACGGCACCAACCCGGCCACCGCCGCCTTCGTCGGCTACACGGTCGTGGAAGTGTCCCAGACCGAAGACGGCCGGGTCGACGTGGCCGATCTGGCGTCCAAGCTGGGCGACGACGTCGCCGCCATCATGGTGACCAATCCCAACACCTGCGGCCTGTTCGAGCGCGACATCCTCGAGATCAGCCGCCTGACGCACGCGGCCGGCGCCTATTTCTACTGCGACGGGGCCAATTTCAACGCCATCGTCGGCCGGGTGCGCCCGGGCGATCTGGGCGTCGACGCCATGCACATCAACCTGCACAAGACCTTCTCGACGCCCCACGGCGGCGGCGGTCCCGGCTCGGGTCCGGTCGTGCTGTCGGCCGCCCTGGCCCCGTTCGCCCCGGCCCCCTGGGTCGTGCATGACGCGGATGGTTATCGCCTGATCGAGCGCGAGGAAGACGAGGCGGCCCAGGCCTTCGGCCGGATGTGCGCCTTCCAGGGCCAGATGGGCATGTACACCCGCGCCCTCAGCTACATGATGAGCCACGGCTCCTGTTCGACGACGAATGGCTGAAGGGCACGGACATCACCACGCTCGACTTCGCCAAGGCGATGATCGACGAGGGCTTCCACCCGATGACCATGTATTTCCCCCTGGTCGTCCACGGGGCCATGCTGATCGAACCGACCGAGACGGAATCCAAGGCCGAGCTGGACCGGTTCATCAACGCCCTGCGTCTGCTGGCCCAGGCGGCGAAGGCCGGCGAGGTGGACCGCTTCAAGGGCGCCCCCTTCCATGCGCCCCTGCGTCGCCTCGACGAGACCCGCGCGGCGCGTTCGCCCAAGCTGCGCTGGACCGCGCCGGAAGGCACGAACATCGCGGCGGAGTAGGTCAGTCGGCGAGGGTCCGGCGCAGGGCGGCGAAGGCCGCCTTGCCGTGGACTTCGGGGCCGCGTTCGTCGTCCGAGGCCAGCCAGGCCCCGGTCGCCATGCGCAGGACGCCGATCGCGGTTGTGGCGACGACGCGGGTCTGAAGGTCGTCGGGGGCGAGACCCTTCCGCGCGGCCATGGCGCGGGCCAGGCGGCCTTCCAGCGCCTCGTATCTGGCCTGATCGCCTGAGCGCAGCGCCGGGGTGTCGTGGATCAGGCGGGCCAGGGCGCGCGGGCCGGGCCCCTGGAAGTCAGACGCCATGTCCGTCAGGGCGTTCTCGGCCATGGCCAGCAGGGGCTCGTCGGCCGGGCGGCGCGCCACGGCGGCCTCGATCAGGTCGCCCAGACCCGCCTTGGTCGACAGGACGATGTCTTCCTTCGACGCGAAATAGTGGAACAGGCTGCGGCGGGACACGCCGGCTGCAATGGCTATGTCATCGAGGGTCGTGGCCTCGAAACCTTTGCGGCTGAAGAGCGCCATCGCGGCGCTGTGGACCCGCGCATGGGTGTCGGCGCGTTTGCGTTCACGCAGGCCTGAAATCTTGTCTTGCACGGCTTGCATATTTGCATCGAGTGCAGATATTGCAACCCGATGTTCCTCCCTCACGTCAGACCCGCAGGATAGACCCGATGTCGAACTGGACCACCGCAAACATTCCCGACCAGACGGGAAAACTGGCGATCGTCACCGGCTCGACCGGCGGGACGGGGTTCGAGACGGCCCTGGAGCTGGCCCGGAAGGGGGCGGAGGTCGTCATCGCGGCGCGCAATCCAAGGAAGGGCGAGGATGCGATGCGGCGCATCCGTCGTGCGGTCCCGGCCGCCAATGTCCGGTTCGAGGCCCTGGACCTGGCCAGCCAGGCGTCGGTCGCTGTCTTTGCCGATCGCCTGCTGGCGCAGGGGCGCCCTGTTGATGTCCTGGTCAATAACGCCGGGGTCATGGCGCTGCCGAAGCGGGAGGTGACGGTCGACGGGTTCGAGATGCAGTTCGCGACCAACTATCTCGGCCATTTCGCCCTGACGGCGCGGTTGCTGCCGTTGCTGAAGGCGGGACAGGCGCGGGTGGTCCAGTTGTCCAGCATTGCCCACCGCCGGGGCCGTATCCAGTTCGACGATCTGAACCATGCGCGCCGGTACAGGGCCTGGCCGGTCTATGCGCAGTCGAAACTGGCGATGCTGATGTTCGGGCTGGAGCTGGACCGCCGCAGCGCCGCCCATGGGTGGGGATTGACCAGTGTGGCGGCCCATCCCGGCTATGCCCGGACAGGCCTGATCGGCAACGGGCCGCTGACGGGGCGGCCGGTGTCACGAGCCGTGATGGGCCTGCTGTATCGGCCGTTCATCGAGCCGTTGATCAGTCATTCGCAGCAGGCCGGGGCCCTGCCGATCCTGATGGCGGCGACGGAGCCGACCGTGAAGGGCGGGGCCTATCTGGGTGCGACGCGGATGAACGAGCTGAAGGGTCCGCCCGGGCCGGCGAAGGCCGAACCCCAGGCGCTGGATACCGCCGCAGCGGCGCGGTTGTGGGACGTCACCGGGCAGATGCTGGGCGTCCGGTTCGCCGCCTAGTTCAGGTGCTGGCTGATGTGGGCGATGGCGGCGTCGAGCAGGGAGCAGTCTTCGCGCCGGCGATGCGGGCGGCCAAGAGGGTCTCGGCCGCCTGGGCGGCGACACAGGCGGAGGCGATGCAACGGGCGCGGCCTTCGAAGCTGAAAAATCCAGACAGTCCGTTCATGGTCAGGCTCCACGGACCGGACGGAAGCCATGCTCCGCTTCCTGATCAGCATGAGCCTGATGACCCGGGCCGTAAGCATTCTCGCCCGCATCGCCGGGCAGCAGGATCAGCACGGCGAACAGGGCCGGGGCGCCGACGAACGGAATCAGCGCGATCAAGGCGTAGCGACCGGGGCGTCCGAGATCGCGGAGGCGACGGGCGCTGAGCATCAGAAACGCCGCGAAGAGAGCCAGCGCAAGAGCCGCGAGGGCAGCGTAGCGGGCCGTCTGATAGTCCGCCTTGTGGATCGCCGCGTCAGCGGCCATGCCGAAGGCCTCGTAGTCGCCGTCCCACAGCAGATCCAAAATCCGCCCGCTCTCGATGAAGTTCGGCAGGTCAAGCAGCAAGGGCTGGGCCAACAGCAGGATCAGCCACAGTCCAAGCACGGAGAGAAAATAGGGCAGTCGGGCCATCCGCCCCTGAAACACGCTCGAACCAACCACTGGCGACTCCCTCTTGATGCCTCAACTCTAGCAAGGGTTGTCAAAACGGCAACGCTCTCCCGTCCTTCGCAACTGCGAAGCACGGCTTTGTGAAATATGGCTGTTTAGTGTCTGGCCGCGAGAGGCGTAGAGTCCTCCCCGCGTTATCGGAACAGACAATAAGCGTTGGGAGGCGCTGTCGTTATGATGTCACGCGTACAAAAGGGAATGATCGCCGGTCTGTTCGCCACGGTGGCCGTCTCAATACTCGAAGCCGTGAATGTGTTTGCTGGACCGTGGGTGGAGCCGTTTCCACTCTTTGTCGCCAGCCTGATCGGGATGCCCGGAAACCTGGTCGTGGGCTGGATCGCTCACTTTATCGCGGGGACCGTGATCCTGGGGGCCCTGTTCGGGATCCTGTGTCCGCGGATGCCGGGTCAGACGCCGGAAACCAAGGGGATCATCTTCGCGGTCGGCGCCTGGGCGGTGCTGATGGTGATGGTGTTCCTGTTCGGAGATGCGCGGCTCTTCCGCGGATCGGGCGGGTTCGGAATGGTGGCCTGGATGCTGGTCAGCCATGCCGTGTTCGGCATCGTGCTGGGCAATGTCTACGCGCGGCTGGTGGCGCGGGAGAAGCGCGCCGCCAAGTTGATGGACGGGGTCGCCGCGGCTCACTGATCGCGTCCCGGCTCTGCGCTTCGCTTCGGCCGGGATGACAAAATGAGAAGGGCGGCGCACCGGTCTGGTGCGCCGCCCTTTTTCGTTGTCGCTGACGAAGCGGCCTAGTTGAGGCGCGTGCCGATCTGGGCGATGGCGGCGTCGAGGAGGGGGTCGGTCTTCGCCCCGGCGATGCGGGCGGACAGGATGGTCTCGGCGGCCTGGGCGGCGACCTCGGCGGCGGCGGCCTTGACCTCGGCCGTGGCCTGGACCTCGGCGGAGGCGATGCGGCGCTCGGCCAGGGCCTGGCGACGGGCCAGGGTCTCTTCGAGGCGGACCTTGGCCTCGGCTTCCATGATGCGGGCGTCGGCCTCGGCGGCGGCCAGCATGTCGCGAGCCTGGGCCTCGGCGGCGGTCTTCTCGGCGCGGATGGTGGCGAGAAGAGCCTCGGCCTCGGCGCGCAGGCGTTGGGCCTCATCCAGTTCGGACTGGATCTTGGCGCCCTTGGCGTCCAGCTGGCCGGCGATCAGTTTCGGCACGCCGACGTAGATGCAGATGCCGATGAAGATCAGCAGGCCGACAAGGACCCACATCTCGGCGCTCTGGAGACCCCAGAAGCCCTCTTCCATGAACATGTTCATCAGACGGCTCCCTTGACGGCGGCGGTGGCCTCGGCGGCCGAGGGGGCCTTGCCGGTCAGGCGCTCGACGATGGCCGATGCTGTGTCGGCGGCGATGGTGGCGACATTGGCCATGGCGGCGTCGCGGGTCTTGCCGATGGCGATCTCCGCCTCGGCGATGCGGGCGTTGACGACGGCTTCTTCCTCGGCGGCGCGACGGTTGGCCTCGTCGGTGACGCGGGCCTTGGCGGCGACAGAGGCGGCTCGCGAGTCAGCGCGGGCCTTCTCGACCTCGGCCTTGGCGGCTTCGGCCTGGCCGGCGGCCTCGGCCTGGACCTGGCGGGCCGTGGCGACGGCGGTGGAGATGGTGGTCTCACGCTCGTCGAACACGCGGCGCATGCGCGGGGTGAAGACCCTGGCGATCAGCCAGTAGAGGATGGCGAACAGGAAGATCAGATAGACGATCTGTCCGAACCAGTGCTGGAACTCGAACTGGGGCAGGCCGCCGCCTTCGCCGTGTGCGGCTTCGGTCGAGGCATGCGTCGTCGCGACATCGACAGGAGCCGTGTCGGACGCGAGAGGTACGAGTTCGGGAGTTTGTGCAGCCATGGTCCGTCTGTTCTGAAATCAGGCGAAAAGGCGCGGCGGCCGGATCACCGGCGCCGCGCCTGATCGGGTTCGGCGATCAGGCCGAGTAGAGCAGGATGCCCAGAACGAAGGACAGGATGCCCAGGGCTTCGGCCAGGGCGGCGCCCACGAACAGGTTGCCGATTTGCGAGCCGGCGGCCGACGGGTTGCGCAGGGCGCCCGTCAGGAACGAGCCGAAGATGTTGCCGACGCCGATGCCGGCGCCGATCATGCCGGTCATTGCGAGGCCGGCGCCGATGAGCTTGGCGGCTTCTGCTTCCATAATCTTTAGTCCTAGTCTGAGGTTGGTTGGTTAGGGACGAAAACTGGGTGGAGGCTTTAGTGCCCGTGGCCCAGGTTGACCACATCGTTGAGGTAGATGCAGGTCAGAACGGCGAAGACGAAGGCCTGGAGGAAGGCCACCAGGAACTCCAGCGCGGTCAGGCCGACGGTCATCCCCATCGACAGCAGGGCGATCGGGATGCCGAGGCCGAGGCCGACGGACCCGCCGACGCCCACGACCACGAAGCCGGCGAAGACCTTCAGGGCGACGTGGCCGCCCATCATGTTGCCGAACAGACGAAGGGTCAGGGTGACCGGGCGCAGCAGGAAGGAGACGAACTCGATGACGATCACGAAGGGCAGGACCGGCCACGGCACGCCCGACGGGACGAACAGCTTGAAGAAGCCCAGGCCGTGCTTGGCGAACCCGATGGCCAGCACCAGCAGGATGGTCAGCACGCCGAAGGTGGCGGTGACGGCGATCTGCGAGGTGGCCGTGAAGGTCAGGAACAGGCCGATGAAGTTCATGGCCAGGATGAAGGTGAAGACCGTGAAGACGAACGGGAACAGCTTGCGCCCGTCATGGCCGATGATGGAATCGACGATGCCGTCGATCATGCCGAACATGGTCTCGCCGGCGGACTGCCAGCGGCCCGGGACGACCTTGGCGCCGGCGGTCACGACCTGAAGGAACAGGACGACCACGCCGAAGGCGACGGTCATGGCCAGGTGCGAGTTGGTGAAGGCGAGCTGCTGCTCGCCGATGACAGGCAGGGTCACCGTGCCGAAGTCGACAAGCGGAACGATCTGGAACTGGTGAAGCGGATCAGCCATGGGCGCCTTTTTAGTCTTCTTCGTCATCGTCGAAGGGAACCGATTTCGGCTCCACTCCGCTTGCTTTCGCCTGGGCCATCAGGCGTTGCGCCGTCGACCAGGCCATCCAAACCGAAACGGCGAAGCCCAGAAGGACGCCGCCGATCAAACCCCAGGGATTGGTATGGAAATACCAGTCCACGATGGCGCCGAGCGCCAGACCCACGAACACGCCGCCGAACAGGTCGGCGATGATCCGCCACGCCTGACCGGCCGCCGCCTGACCCGCCGCCTCGTGAGAAACCTCGCGGGCGGTGCGCGCCTCCAGAGACGAAGCGCTGTCGGTGAGGCGTTTGATCGCCTCTTCGCGCGATTCCGGGGGCAGGGACATGGGCTTTGTTTGTTTCGAACCCCGCCCGGCCACGCATGGATTTGCGGGCCCCGACAGGGGTCTGAATTCGGCGCGGAACCTATAGGCGAGGGGCCGGAAGGTCAAGGCGCGGGATGGTCGCGCTAAGGTGTTGAATTGTCGCGGGTCTGACAGTGCAGGCTGGTTCGTGTTCGTGTGACGAATGGGCGGGGTGAGGAAAGGCGTGCGAACGGCAAAACACCGTCCGAAGCGTCCGAAGCGTCCGAAGCGTCCGAAGCGTTCGAAGCGTTCGGGTCGTGCGACTCCAAAACGGGAGTCGACCGAGTCGACAGAGTCTACATCCGGGAGGGTGTTGGAGCGGCGATGTCAAAGACCAGCCGCATTGTCGCACGGTTTCTAGGGGCGCCTGCGATAAAGGCTTTGAAAAGAGGCGGGCGTTGAATCGAAAGGCGGATTTGGGGGATCCGTTGATGGGTATGGCCCCCCACCGTCCATTCTCCCCTTGCGGGAGAAGGTGGCCGAGCGAAGCGAGGTCGGATGAGGGGGGACTCCAGGCTGGCCGGTGAGAGATTTGTCGGCACGCACCTTCGACGGCGGTGTCACCCCTCACCCGACCGCGCCAGGACGGCGGCTATCGCCGCCGTGCGCGGGCTCCCTCTCCCGCAGGGGGAGAGGGGACTGAAATCAGGCCGCCATCTTTCGCCACGCCTCGCCCACGGGGAGGATCTCCAGCCCCGCCGCCTTGGCCGACCGGATCACGCGATCGAGGTCGTCGGGGGTGCAGCCGTAAGGGGTCGGGCCGTCCATGACGTCGTGGCCGTAGGCGATGAGCCAGCCCTTGCGGGCGGCGGTCGCGGTCATGAGGGCCTCGAGGTCGTAGCCGGGCAGGCGGCGGCTTTCGAGGCCGATGGCCTGGAGGTTGGCGCGGTCGGCGCTGCCGGCGTTGACGCCGTCGCGGACGCCGCGGGCGAGGGCGAAGCGGTCCGCGACGACGGCCTTGGCGCCGACGGAGACGTCTCCGTAAGGCCAGGCGAAGGTCGTCATGACATGGCCCGCCAGCCGTTCGGCGACCCAGGCGGCGTTCCTGTCCAGATCGGCGGCGTAGGCCTCGGGCGAAACGGCGAGGGCGCTGGTGTGTCCGAAGGTGTGGCAACCGACCTCGTGGCCGGCGCCGAACAGGCCCTGGAGATGGTCGGTGGTGAACTGGGGCAGGCCCAGGTTCTGTCCGCCCGACAGACCGCCGGCGACATAGTAGGTGGCGGTGACGCCGTGCTCCTCGAGGATCGGGCCGGCCTCGGTCCAGGCGGTCACCGGGATGTCGTCGAACGACAGGCTGAAGACGCCGCGCTGCGTGCGGACCGGCGCGGGGCGGACGCCGAGGTAGCGGCCGCCGCGGCGGCGCATCTTGTCGAGGAATGCGGACATTTCTTCATCCTAGATCGCGCGAGTTAATCCCTCCCTTCCGCTCCACATCTCCGTGCATCCCCGCGAAGGCGGGGATGCACGGAAATTATCCAGGCCTGGCTTTCGGCTTCAGCGCCCGCCCGGCCACCACGGCGGAGGCGCCGAATTTCTGGCGCAGGGCGTCGATGGTGGTCTCGGTCCTGAGGGTGCGGCGCTCGGACGAGGCGAACAGGCCTTCGGGCCTGTCATCGGCGTCCTGGATGTCGGCCAGGCCGATGCCGATCAGGCGGTAGGGGCGGCCGAGCTCGGGGGCGAGCAGCTCGCGGCCGATGGCGAACAGGGCGCGGGCGGTCTGGATCGGGTCGGGCAGGGTCTTGCGCCGGGTGATGATCCTGAAGTCGGTGCGGCGCAGTTTCAGCACCACGACGCGGCTGGAGACGCCGTCGCGGCGGGCCTTGGAGGCGACCTTCTCGCACAGGGGCCAGAGTTCAGCCTCGAGCGCCTCGAGTGCGGTCAGGTCGGTGTTGAAGGTGGTCTCCGCGCTCATGCCGCGCCGGTCGTGCTCGGGGTTCACGGAGCGGGCGTCGCGGGCATGGGCGAGCTCGTGGAGGCGAAGGCCCGTCTCGCCGTAGCGTTTGACCAGATCGCGGACGTCGGCGGCGGCGAGGTCGCCGACGGTGGCGAAACCGTCCGAGACCAGGGTCTTGCCGAAGACGGGACCGACGCCGGGCAGGATGCGGACGGATTTCGGGGCCAGGAGCGCCTGGGCATTGGCCGTGCCGATGACGGAGAAACCGCGCGGCTTGTCCAGTTCGGAGGCGATCTTGGCGAGGAAGCGGTTGGGGGCCAGGCCGATGGAGACGCCGAGGCCGGTCTCGTCCTCGATCCGTTTCTGGAGGCGGATCAGCTGGAGCGCGGGCGGGCCGCCGTTGAGGCGTTCGGTGCCGGACAGGTCGATCCAGGCCTCGTCGAGGGACAGGGTCTGGACCAGGGGCGTCAGCTCGCCGACGAAGCGGAAGATGCGCTCCGATTCCGGGACGTATTTCGCGAAATCCGGCTTGAGGACCACGGCGTCGGGACAGGCCTTGAGCGCCTTGAACATCGGCATGGCCGAATGGACGCCGGACTGGCGGGCGATGTAGCAGCAGGTCGAGACCACGCCGCGCACCCCGCCGCCGACGATGACGGGCCTGTCGCGCAGTTCGGGGCGGTCGCGCTTCTCCACCGAGGCGTAGAAGGCGTCGCAGTCGAGGTGGGCGATCGACAGCCGGTCCAGCTCGGGGTCGCAGACCACGCGCGGCGAGCCGCAGGACGGGCAGCGGACGACCGTATCCTCCCCGGCCCACAGGCAGTCGCGACAGATGGCTTTCATGGTGAAGCTTGAATTCCCGACTTCACCCCAACTTAAGACTGGGCCGCCACAATCCCAATCGAAGAAGCGGCATGCCCGTCAGCGCGACGTCCGCGCCAGTCGAGGCGGCCAGACCGGGTGAAGATGTCCAAGAAAGTCCTCATCGTCGAGGATAACGAGCTGAACATGAAGCTGTTTCATGATCTGCTCGACTCGCAGGGCTATGAAATCCTGCAGACCCGCGAGGGGATGCAGGCGATGGCCATGGCACGCCAGCACATGCCCGACCTGATCCTGATGGACATCCAGCTGCCCGAGATCTCCGGGCTGGAAGTGACCAAATGGCTCAAGGACGACGAGGAACTGGCCCACATCCCGATCATCGCCGTGACCGCCTTCGCCATGAAGGGCGACGAGGAACGGATCCGGCAGGGCGGCTGCGAGGCCTATATCTCCAAGCCGATCTCGGTGATGCATTTCCTGGAAACGGTGAAGAAGCACCTCAGCCAGCCGGTAGCAGTAGGATAGTTTTCCAATGACCGCGCGTATTCTTGTGGTCGACGATGTCGAGGCCAACGTCCGCCTGCTCGAGGCCAAGCTGACGCTGGAATACTATGACGTCCTGACGTGTCATGACGGAGCGAAGGCGCTGACCCTGGCGGCGGCGGAACAGCCGGACATCATCCTGCTGGACGTCATGATGCCCGGCATGGACGGGTTCGAGACCTGCCGGCGCCTCAAGGCCGATCCGCTCACCAACCATATTCCCGTCGTGCTGGTGACGGCGCTGGACGGACGCGAGGACCGGATCAAGGGGCTGGAGGCGGGGGCCGACGACTTCGTCACCAAGCCGCTGGACGACGTGGTCCTGTTCGCCCGCGTGCGGTCGCTGACCCGGCTGAAACTGGTCATGGACGAGCTGCGCGAGCGCGAGGAGAGCGGACGGCGGCTGGGAGTCACGACGGACGGAGCCGGGCGACTGCGCGGCTCGGGCGGCCGGGTCCTGATTGTCGACGACAATGCGCGCCAGGGGCAGCGGATCGTGGAGGAACTGACGCGCGAGCACCGGCCGACGGTCGAGAGCGATGCGGCCGGGGGGCTGCTGGCGTCCAGGGGCGCGATCGACCTGATGATCATCAATGTGGCGGCCGCCGAGTTCGACGGCCTGCGCCTGATCGCCCAGGTGCGGTCGGCCGAGCCGACGCGGCACCTGCCGATCCTGGCGGTGGTCGATCCGGCGGACCGGCCGCGGCTGGTCAAGGCGCTGGAGCTGGGCGTCAACGACATCCTGATGAAGCCCGTGGACCCCGAGGAGCTGGCGGCGCGGGCGCGGACGCAGATCCGCAGGAAGCGCTACACCGACTTCCTCAAGGAGAAGCTGGATTACAGCCTGGAGATGGCCGTCACCGACGCCCTGACTGGGCTGCACAACCGCCGCTATATGGCGGGCCAGCTTCAAGCCTTTGTCACTCGGGCGGCCCAGGGCGGCGAGCCGGTCTCGGTGCTGGTCGTGGACATCGATCACTTCAAGAAGGTCAACGACGGCTTCGGCCACGACGCGGGCGACGAGGTGCTGCGCGAGTTCGCCGTGCGGCTGGCCACCAACGTTCGCGCCGTTGACCTGCCCTGCCGACAGGGGGGCGAGGAGTTCGTCGTCATCATGCCGGGCACCAGGCTCGAGGACGCCCAGCGTATTGCCGAACGCATCCGCCGCGACGTCGGCTCGACCCCGTTCCGGGTCATGGGCGGTCAGGAGCACCTGACGGTGACCATCTCGATCGGGGTGGCGACGACCCTGGGGGCGGGCGATACGCCTGAGGCCCTGCTGAAACGCGCCGACGAAGGCGTCTACGAGGCCAAGGCCACGGGACGCGACCGCGTCATCGCGCGGGCGGCCTAATAGCGGTCCTTCTCCCCCGAGGGGAGAAGGACAAACGAAAACGCCCGGCCATTGCTGACCGGGCGTTCAGATCGTCAGCGATGTGAACCGCCTACTTGATCTTGCCTTCCTTGAACTCGACGTGCTTGCGCACGACCGGGTCATATTTCTTGACGACCATCTTTTCGGTCATCGTGCGGGCATTCTTCTTGGTGACGTAGAAGAAGCCGGTGTCGGCCGTGGAGTTCAGCCGGATCTTGATTGAGGCGGGCTTTGCCATCGGAAATTACCTTTGCGACGGCGGTGAGAGCCGTGAAAATAAGAGGCGCGGAACATACTCAGGGACGCCACGAAGTCAACGGGCGTCTTGGCGCCTTGAGCACGATGTCAAAGCGCGCGACCCTCTGCGAATGAAAACCGCCCTGATCGCCGCCGTCGCAGTCCTCCTGTCGGCCTGCGCCACCACGTCCGCGCCGTCCGGGCCGCAGGACGTCTTCATGAGCCGGCTGAACGCCCTGTGCGGCCAGCGCTTCGAGGGGCGGGTGGTCACGACCGACGCGGCGGATGCAAGCTTCGCCAGCCAGCGCCTGTTGATGCATGTCCGCGACTGTTCGCCGGGAGAGGTGCGAATCCCGTTCAGCGTCGGCGAAGACCGGTCGCGGGTGTGGATTGTCACGCGGACGGCCGGGGGCGTCCGCCTGAAGCATGATCACCGCCACGAGGACGGCACGGTGGACGTGCTGCACATGTACGGCGGCGACACGGCGAGCCTCGGGACGGCCGAGCGCCAGGAGTTTCCCGTCGACGCCTTCTCCATCGCCCTGTTCAACGCCAATGCCGCCGCCGTCTCCACGACCAATGTCTGGGCGGTGGAGGTCCACCCGGACCGGATGTTCGCCTATGAGCTGCGTCGGGCCAACCGCCACTTTCGGGTGGAGTTCGATCTGACCAGGCCGGTGGCGGAGTAGGGCGGACCATCGGTCTTGACCTGAAGGCCCCTCACGCGTAAACGCGCCGGACTTTCGAGACGGGCCATTTCGGTGACCCATCCTGATCGTCACAATTGAACGGACGGGCTGTGCCCGCCGGAACGCCCAAAGCGCGCGTTCCGGCCCTTTGTGTTTTCCGGCTTGCCGGAGACGCGACTGGGCTGTTTGGTCGTGCCGCATCCGGTCTCGAACGACCCCGGGCGGCCCTGAAGGACCGTTCAAAAGAAGGAAACCGAGGCGCCCCGGCCGACAGGCACACGCCTCCATCAGAAGTCGAGACTGTCTACCGATGCCTACGATCAACCAGCTGATCCGCAAGCCCCGCAAGCCCAAGCCCGTGCGCAACAAGGTGCCGGCCCTGGAAGGCTCGCCCCAGCGTCGCGGCGTTTGCACCCGCGTCTATACGACGACCCCGAAGAAGCCGAACTCGGCTCTGCGTAAGGTCGCCAAGGTCCGTCTGGCCAAGTCCGGCTATGAAGCCGTGTGCTACATCCCCGGCGAGGGCCACAATCTTCAGGAGCACTCGGTGGTCCTGATCCGCGGCGGCCGCGTGAAAGACCTTCCGGGCGTGCGCTACCACATCCTGCGCGGCGTGCTCGACACGCAAGGCGTCAAGGACCGCAAGCAGCGCCGTTCGCACTACGGCACCAAGCGTCCGAAGTAAGCGACCCGCCCTTTCCAGATTCAGCCGGTCTCATCCGGCTTCTTCCAGACACCGATTTAGAAGGCCCAGCCCATGTCACGTCGTCACCGCGCCCAGAAACGCGAAGTCCTGCCGGATCCCAAATACAAGGATCTGACCGTCACCAAGTTCATGAACTACGTCATGTACGAGGGCAAAAAGGCCGTCGCCGAGAACATCGTCTACGGCGCGTTCGAGATCCTGGCCGACAAGAAGAAGGACTTCGAGCCGGTCCAGACCTTCCACACCGCCCTGGAAAACGTCCAGCCGTCAGTCGAAGTCCGCTCGCGTCGCGTCGGCGGCGCCACCTATCAGGTGCCTGTCGAGGTTCGCCCCGATCGCCGCCGCGCCCTGGCCATCCGCTGGCTGGTCAACGCCGCGCGCAAGCGTGGTGAGAACACGATGACCGAAAAACTGGCCGCCGAGCTGCTCGATGCGTCGAACAACCGCGGCACCGCGGTCAAGAAGCGCGAAGACACCCACAAGATGGCTGAAGCCAACCGCGCCTTCAGCCACTACCGCTGGTAGGCGCCTTCAAAGCGTCAAACAGCGACACTATCTAGGCCTATCCGGCGCGGGCGGTTTGAGCTAAATCGCCCGCGCTCGCTTATCCGCCACATCGACGATCTCCCGAGGACGCGGACCGCGTCCTGAACATACTTTCAAGGCACGCTTTCATGGCCCGCACACACGCGCTCGAGGACTACCGCAACTTCGGAATCATGGCCCACATCGATGCGGGCAAGACGACGACGACCGAGCGGATCCTGTACTACACCGGCAAGAACCATAAGATCGGCGAAGTCCACGACGGCGCCGCGACCATGGACTGGATGGACCAGGAGCAGGAGCGGGGGATCACGATCACCTCGGCTGCGACCACGGCCTTCTGGCAGGGCAAGCGCCTGAACATCATCGACACCCCCGGCCACGTGGACTTCACCATTGAAGTCGAGCGTTCGCTGCGCGTGCTCGACGGCGCCGTCGCGGTGCTGGACGGCAACGCCGGCGTCGAGCCGCAGACCGAAACCGTCTGGCGCCAGGCCGACAAGTACAAGGTTCCGCGGATCGTCTTCGTCAACAAGATGGACAAGATCGGTGCCGACTTCGACGCCTCGGTCCAGTCGATCCGCGACCGCCTGGGCGCCAAGGCCGTGCCGATCCAGTTCCCGATCGGTTCGGAGAACACCCTGACGGGCCTGGTCGACATCGTGTCGATGAACTCGGTGGTCTGGGACAACGACGCCCTGGGCGCCAACTTCACCATCGGCCCGATCCCGGACGACCTGATGGCCAAGGCCGTCGAGGCGCGCCAGTATCTGATCGACAACGCCGTCGAACTCGACGACGACGCCATGCAGGCCTACCTCGATGGCAACGAGCCCTCGCTGGAAGTGCTGAAGAAGTGCATCCGCAAGGCCGTGCTGACCGGCGCCTTCTATCCGATCCTGTGCGGCTCGGCGTTCAAGAACAAGGGCGTGCAGACGCTGCTCGACGCCGTCGTCGACTACCTGCCTTCGCCCACGGACATCCCGCCGACCCCGGGCATCGACTTCAAGACTGAAGAGCCCGTCGTGCGTCGCGCCTCGGACGACGAGCCCCTGTCGATCCTCGCGTTCAAGATCATGGACGATCCGTTCGTCGGCTCGCTGACCTTCTGCCGCCTGTATTCGGGCAAGATGGAAACCGGCCAGAACCTGCTGAACTCCAGCCGCGACAAGAAAGAGCGCGTCGGCCGGATGCTGCAGATGCACTCGAACAACCGTGAAGACGTCAAGGAAGCCTTCGCCGGCGA
>NZ_NCEQ01000010.1 GCF_002280785.1 Brevundimonas subvibrioides | reverse complement strand
CCTGGACCTCTCCGGTGTTGGGATTGAACACATCGGCGAACCGGCCCGAGCCGCCGGTGAAGGACGCGCCGTCGATGAAGTGGTTGATGTCGCGCATGGCAGCGTTCCCTGAAGTCTGACTGTTCTTGATTGGCGGGCGGTTTAGCGCGGTCGGGCGAGAAACCCAATCCTTCCCTCTCCCGGTGGGAGAGGGCTTGAGCGTCGAGGAGCGAAGCGATTGGAAACGCGAAAGGGTGAGGGTTGCGCCTTACCGGTGAGGCCGAACCCTCATCCGTCCGCTTCGCGGCCACCTTCTCCCAACGGGAGAAGGAAGAGGATCATCTGGTCCCGCCCGGCACCCATTTGACATCGCCCGCGCCATTGGCATTGGCGCGGCGGGCGGCGACGAACAGGTGGTCGGAGAGACGGTTCAGATAGCGGACCGCCTCGGGGGTCACCGGGGTTCCGGTCTCGACCAGACGGATGGCGTCGCGTTCAGCCCGGCGGGCCACCGTGCGGGCCAGATGCAGGTGGGCCGACAGGGGCGAGCCGCCCGGGAGGATGAAGCTGTCGAGCGACTTCAGGCTCTCGTTCATCCAGTCGATCTCGGCTTCCAGACGGTCGATCTGGGACTGGACCATACGCAGGGCCTCCCATTTCGGCGGCGGATCGAGCGGGGTGGCGAGGTCGGCGCCGAGGTCGAACAACTCGTTCTGGATCCGGCCCAGCATGGCGTCGATCCGGTCGTTCTGGCCCGAATGCAGCCGGGCGACGCCGATGACAGAGTTCAGTTCGTCAACCGCCCCATAGGCCTCGACACGGGGATCGGACTTGGACACCCGGGCGCCGGAGGCCAGGCCGGTGTCGCCGCCGTCGCCGGTCCGGGTGTAGATCCTGTTGAGGACGACCACGACCTCAGCCTCCGTGCGTGGATTTCCACCACAGACCGGTCATCAGCAGCACGATGGCGGTCGCCTGCAGCGCTACCCTCAGCCGCATGAGCTTGTTGGAGTTGGACCGGGCGTAGTCGCCGCCACGATACAGCGAATAGATGCCGAACCCGAGGGTGACGGCGACCGCACCGATGGCGATCAGGACGAGGATGTCGAAGACGTTCATGGGACCAATCTAGGCCTCTCGGGGGGCGGGCGCCAGCGACCGCCCCTGTGACGACTTAGCGCCGTTCAGGTTCGGCTAACCCTTCCCCTCCGTGCGATCCTAACCTTTGCGGCGCCAAGACGCTGGTCAGGAGCCTGTATGACCGACCGCGCGTTTCGTAATCTGGACAATCTGCGGACCTCCGCTTCGACCGCGCGGGTGCTCAACCTGCTGCGGGTCAGTCGCGATCACGGTCGCACCGACGGCTGGCGAGATGCGCCCATGTTCGAGAACCCGACGCTGAACAGCTGCCTGGTGATCAAGCACCGGCTGCGTCGCAACGAGGTCGATGAGTTCCGTGTGCGGCGCTACGTGGCGACCAAGATCATCCTGCCGATCGACGCGGGCGACCTGCGGGTCGGAGGACGCTACATTTTCGTCAACCAGGTCGGGTTCGACAAGATGCTGGAACAGGCGTTGGGCGTCGGGCCGTCGCATCCGGACCGCAGGATTCTGTCACTGATGGACGAACTGCCCAGCCTGGACCCGTTCCTGCTGCGCGAGCAGTTGCGGCGCAACGGCCATGCGCCGGACCCCTGCTATTTCAACATCTCTGAAGCCGACCTGATGCGGATGTCGGAATTCATAGCCAATGAGATCACCCCTCTGGTCGCACTCAGCATGGGGCCTGACGCAGACCTGGCGGCCGACAATCCGGTCGCGCGCCTGACCGCCAAGATCATGTCGAATTCGGCGGGCGACGACATGAGCGCGCTGGGCCAGACCCTGATGCTTGCGCCCGGGGAGTACGAGGAGGGCGTCTTCTGCTGGAAGGGCTTCCTCTACTACAAATGGGCGCTGCAGATGATCACCGGCGATATCGGCTGGGTCGTGGACAGCGTACGGCGCGTAAAGCCCCGGGGTCGTGCCGATGCCGATCAGCACGTCGCCATTGGTCGGGCCAAGGAACAGGTCCGCCGCCGAATCCTGCTGACCTGCGAGGCCACGGCCGACATGCTGCGGGTCTATGACGACGCCTTCACGGCGCTGACTCGCGAGGGCAAGCCGACCGCCTTCCGCGACTTCCTTCGCGACGCGCCGATCCTGTTCGCGCGACTGGGCGAGCGGCTGGGCGCGATCCAGCACATCGTCAGCTTCTGGCGTTACCGGATGACCGGCGACAAGTCTGCGCCGGATGCGGAGGAACTGCTGGACCTTCTCGCGGACTTCGAGACCAGCCTGTCGGGCCGCGAACGACCGGACGTCCTCGCGCTGGCGGCCTAGAAACCTACCGTCTCCTCCCCGTTCGCCGCCTGGCGAATGGGGAGGTGGCAGCGAGCTCTTCGCGAGCTGACGGAGGGGTTCTTCGTGCGCGCGGAAAGAACCCCTCCGTCTCTCCGCTTCGCTTCGAGCCGCCTCCCCACCGCTGCGCGACGGGGAGGAGACCCGTTGTCGTTCCTTAGTAGCGGTAGGCTTCCGGCTTGAACGGGCCTTCGGTCGGCACGCCGATGTAGGCGGCCTGTTCCTTGTTGAGCACGGTCAGCTTGGCGCCCAGCTTGGCCAGGTGGAGCATGGCGACCTTCTCGTCGAGGTGCTTGGGCAGGGTGTAGACCTGGTTCTCATAGGCCTTGATGTTGGTCCAGAGTTCGATCTGGGCCAGGGTCTGGTTGGTGAAGGACGCCGACATCACGAACGAGGGGTGGCCCGTGGCGTTGCCGAGGTTCACCAGACGGCCTTCCGACAGCAGGATAATCTTCTTGCCGTCCGGGAACTCGACGTGGTGGACCTGCGGCTTGATCTCGTCCCACTTGAAGTTCTTCAGGCCGGCGACCTGAATCTCCGAGTCGAAGTGACCGATGTTGCAGACGATGGCGTTGTTCTTCATCGCCCGCATGTGATCGACGGTCAGGACGTCGAGGTTGCCCGTGGCGGTGACGAAGATGTCGGCCTCATGGGCCACGTCCTCGACGGTGACGACCTCATAGCCTTCCATCGCGGCCTGCGCCCTGGCGCAGCGAGGCGGCCGAGCCCTTGCCCACGTCGCCGTAGCCGCAGACCACGGCGACCTTGCCCGACAGCATGACGTCGGTGCCGCGACGGATCGCGTCGACCAGGGATTCACGGCAGCCGTAGAGGTTGTCGAACTTGGACTTGGTGACGCTGTCGTTCACGTTGATGGCGGGGAAGGGCAGGTCGCCCTTCTTGGCCATTTCGTAGAGGCGGTGCACGCCGGTGGTGGTCTCTTCCGAGACGCCGCCGATGGCGTCGCGGATGGCCGAATAGAAGCCGGGCTTCTCGGCGATGTAGCGCTTCATCACCTTGTAGAGGGCTTCCTCCTCGTCGTTCTGCGGATTGTCCAGCAGGGTGCCGTCTTTCTCGGCCTTGGGGCCGAGCACGCACAGCAGGGTGGCGTCGCCGCCGTCGTCGAGGATCAGGTTGGGATAGCCGCCGTCGGCCCATTCGAAGA
Organism: Brevundimonas subvibrioides; assembly: GCF_002280785.1. Lineage (GTDB taxonomy): Bacteria > Pseudomonadota > Alphaproteobacteria > Caulobacterales > Caulobacteraceae > Brevundimonas > Brevundimonas subvibrioides_B. The sequence continues at coordinate 123,832 of NZ_NCEQ01000010.1, read as the reverse complement.
TCTTGTGGGCATAGTCCCAGTATTCTTCCAGGGTCTCGCCCTTGGTGGCGAAGACCGGGGTGCCGTTGGCGGCGATGGCGGCCGCGGCATGGTCCTGGGTCGAGAAGATGTTGCACGAGGCCCAGCGGACGTCCGCGCCCAGGGCTTCCAGCGTCTGGATCAGGACGGCGGTCTGGATCGTCATGTGCAGCGAGCCGGCAATGCGGGCGCCCTTGAGGATCTGTTGCGCGCCGAACTCTTCGCGCAGCGCCATCAGGCCCGGCATTTCCGTTTCGGCGATGGCGATCTCTTTATTGCCGAAGGGGGCGAGCGAGATGTCGCGGACGATATAGTCGGTCATGAAGGCGGCTCCTTGAGCGCGGCAGGGTTCGAAGATTGCGCGCGCCTATAGCCCGCCAAGGGACATTGGGCAAGAATCATATAAGGATGTCTTTATATGATCCATTTCTCGGCCAGCGGGGGAGGAATAGGCCCCGCCCATTCCCCTTGTCGCCCCGGCATGCCTAAACTCGTTCAAACAGGGGAGTCCGTTCATGAAGGCTGTGATCGCGGGGGCCATTTTCGCCCTGCTGACGGGAACCGTGGCGGCAGCCCAGGACGGGACCACCGCTCCGGCCGCCGGCGCCGTCACCCTGGTCCAGGCGGGCCATCTGCTGGATCGTCCGGGGCAGGCGCCGCGCGGCGCCTCCACCGTCGTCATCCGCGACGGCAAGGTCGAGGCGGTCCGGGACGGCTTCGTCGGCGTCGAGGCCTATCCGGCTGCGACCATCGTCGACCTGCGCGACCGCTTCGTTCTGCCCGGCCTGATCGACAGCCATGTGCACCTGACCTCCGACCGCGCCGGTCAACAAGGCTTGCTGGCGAACTTCACCGACAGCCTGCCCGCCCGCGCCTATGAGGCCGCCGGCAACGCACGCGACACCCTGATGGCCGGCTTCACCACCGTGCGGAACCTCGGCGACTCGGGCGGCGTCACCCTGGCCCTGCGCGACGCCACAGCCCGGCACGAGATCGCCGGCCCGCGCATCATCGACGCGGCCGAGTCCATCTCGACCACCTCGGGCCATATGGACGGCCGCCTCAGCCTCGCCGACGACGTGCGCGAGATGATGGGCGATCAGGAGAACGTCTGTAACGGTGTCGAAAGCTGCCGCGAGGCCGTGCGCATCCAGGTCGGGCGAGGCGCTGACGTCATCAAGATCGCCACCACCGCCGGGGTGAACAGCCGCATCGGCGCCGGCCTCGGGGTGCAGATGTTCGAGGACGAGGCCCGCGCCCTGATCGAGACGGCCCACCTGTACGGCAAGAAGGTCGCCGTCCACGCCCACGGCGCCGACGGCATCGACCTGGCCCTGCGGCTCGGCGCAGACTCCATCGAACACGGCACCATTTTCGACGAGGACACCATCCGGCTGTTCCGCGAGAGCGGCGCCTACTATGTGCCCACGCTCTCGACCGTGAACGGCTATCGCTCGCGCCTCGCCGCCGACCCCAATGCCTATCCGCCCGAGGTCCTGCCCAAGATCCTGTGGCGTATCTCGATCACCGGCCAGTCGCTCCAGGTCGCCTATCCCGCCGGCGTCCGCATCGCCTTCGGCACCGATGCGGGCGTATCCCTGCACGGCCGCAACGCCGACGAGTTCGAGCTGATGGTCCAGTACGGCATGACGCCCATGGCCGCGATCCAGGCCGCCACGGTCAACGCCGCCGACCTGCTGGGCCTGTCGACCGAGGTCGGCACGCTGGAGCCCGGCAAACGCGCCGACCTGATCGCGGTCGAGGGGGACCCGCTGACCGACGTCACCGTGCTCAAGTCGGTGGGGTTCGTAATGCGCGACGGGCGCGTTTACAGGAACGACGAAAGCTAGGCCCGGCCTTGCGTCCGGTCGCAGGCTGAGTCACCACCCCGCCCATGACCGATCTCAGCACCCCCCGCCACGACTGGACCCTGACCGAAGTCGAGGCCCTGTTCGCCCGTCCGTTCATGGAACTGGTGTTCGAGGCCGCGACCGTTCATCGCCGCTGGTTCGATCCGTCGGAGGTGCAGAAGTCCCAACTGCTGTCGATCAAGACCGGCGGCTGCGCCGAGAACTGCGGCTATTGCTCGCAATCGGCCAGCTTCGACACGGGCCTGAAGGCCGAAAAGCTGATGGACACGACCGCCGTCCTCGCCGAGGCCATGGCCGCGAAGGCGGGCGGCGCGTCACGCTTCTGCATGGGCGCGGCCTGGCGCGAGCTGAAGGATCGCGACACGCCGAAACTCGCCGCCATGATCTCGGGGGTGAAGGCGCTCGGTCTGGAAACCTGCGCCACCCTGGGCATGCTCACCGCCGACCAGGCGAAGCAGCTGAAGGCGGCGGGCCTCGACTACTACAACCACAACCTCGACACCGGGCCGGAATACTACGCCGAGGTCGTGACGACCCGGACCTATCAGGATCGTCTGGATACACTCGGGCACGTCCGCGACGCCGGGATGTCGACCTGCTGCGGCGGCATCGTCGGCATGGGCGAGAGCCGTCGCGACCGCGCCAGTCTGCTCCACGCCCTGGCGACGTTGCCGGCGCATCCGGACAGTCTTCCGGTCAACGCCCTGGTGCCGGTCACTGGCACGCCCCTGGGGGAGCGGGTCCTGAAAGAGGGCGAGATCGATCCGATCGAGTTCGTCCGCACGGTCGCCGTCGCCCGCCTGGTTTGCCCCCGCGCCATGGTCCGCCTGTCGGCCGGACGCGAGACCATGAGCCCGGAGATGCAGGCGCTCTGCTTCCTCGCCGGCGCCAACTCCATCTTCGTCGGCGGCAAGCTGCTGACCACGCCCAATCCGGAACAGGACGAGGACGCCCGGCTGTTCGCCCTGCTGGATCTGAAGCCGATGGAGCCCGCGCGGGTCGAAGCGGCGGCGTAGAGTAAATCTCCCTCCCCCTCGGGGGGAGGGTCGTCGCGCAGCGACGGGGTGGGGGCGGCAGGGTGATGCGGATGCAGGCCCGTGAGGTTTGCCTTGCAGCCCCACCCGGTCTTCGCTGCGCTTCGACCACCCTCCCCGAACAGGGAGGAAGAGATTTCACGCAAACCCGCCCTTAACCGCCTCCATGTCACAAGGAGCGCATGAAACGTCGCGCCCTTCTCGTCGCCCCGCTCGCCCTCGCCGCCACTCCTGCCCTCGCGTCCGGCGGCGGCGGGGGCGGATCGACGGGCGGCTATGTCCGCTATCCCACCGTCACCGCCACCACGATGCGCGCCGACGGCCGCCGGGGCGTGATGACGGTTGAGACCGGGGTCGACGCCCCTGACGCCGCGCTGAAACTCCGCGCTGAACAGTCCCAGCCGCGCATGCGGGCGGTGTTCAACATCCTGGTCCAGCGCGAGGCCAACACCCTCCTGCCCGGCGGCGTGCCGAACGTCGAACGCCTGGCCGCCCAGCTGCAATCGGCGACCAACATCATCATGGGCCGCCGGGGCTGCCACCTGCTGCTCGGCACAGTGATGATCGTCTGACGGCTTGACGTCAGCCAAGGCGTGGGGCCCCTTGCGGCGATGCGCATCCTCGCCCTTACGACGACACTAATTCTGGCGGCCTGCGCGAGTGCGCCGCCCCCTCCCCCACCGCCGCCCTCCGGCCCCGGCGCGCCGGTGCTGCGCGACTGGCGCGGAATCGTCAGCGCCATCGACCGCGACCGCTATGCCCGCAGGGACGCCGCCTGGCGCCTGGCGCTGGAGCAGGCTCGCCGCCAGCCCGGCTCGGGCGATCTCTCCTCGCTGGGAGACCTGATCGAGATGGACGCGGCGCGCACCAGTGTCGCGCCCCCGCCCGGCGACTACCGCTGCCGCACTGTCAAACTGGGCTCCCAGGGCGGAGAGACCGGCCTCGGCTTCGTCGTCTACGGCTGGTTCGACTGCCGCATCGAACAGACGCCGCGCGGCCTGAAATTCTCCAAGACCACCGGCTCCCAGCGCCCCTCCGGCCTGCTGTTCCCCGAGAACGCCCGCCAGATGGTCATGCTGGGCTCGATCGCCCTCGCCGCAGAGCCGCCCGCCAACTCCTACGGCCAGCGCCCGGACCGCGACATCGTCGCCGTGCTGGAGCGGATCGGCGAGGCCCGCTGGCGCCTCGTTCTCCCCTGGCCCCAGAACGAGTCCAACCTAGACCTGATCGAACTGGTTCCCAACTAGGATGCCCGGGACCGTCGCCGTCGTCGGCGCCGGCCCGACCGGCCTGGCCCTCGCCCTCATGCTGGCGCATCAGGGCCGGCGCGTCGTGGTCCATGAGCGGTTCGACGAACCGCGCCCGATCGGCGCCGGCTTCATGCTCCAGCCGACCGGCCTGCATGTGCTGGACCGCCTCGGCCTGACGAACAGGGTCAAGGCGCTCGGCCAGCCCCTCGAACACATCTTCGGCCGCGAGGCGCGTCGTCGCCGTGTCGTGCTCGACGTCAGCTACGCCGACCTGAAGTCGCCCCGCCCCGACGGCGTCAACGCCCTGGGGGTCCACCGCGCCGCCATCTTCCAGGTCCTTTACGACGCCTGCCTCGCCGGGGGCGTCGCGTTCGAGACCAACCGCGAGATCGCCGCCGCCGCCGACGGCCGCCTGACCGACGCCAACGGCCTGACCGGGCCCGCCTTCGACCTCGTCGTCGATGCCTCCGGCGCCCGCTCCCCCATCGCCCGCGACCTGCTGGTCCGACAGGGCGGTCGCCGCCATGAGCTGGCCTGGGGCGCCCTGTGGGCCACCGTGCCCTGGCCCGGCGATCCGTTCGACGCCATGGGCCTGGAACAGGTCTATCGCGGCGCCTCGCGCATGATCGGGATCCTGCCCGTCGGCGCCCGCCCCGACAGCCCCGACCGGCTCGCCACCTTCTTCTGGAGCCTGAAGCCCGCCGACCACGACTATTGGCTGCGCGCCGGGATGGAGCGGTGGAAGGCCGAGGTGCGCGGCCTGTGGCCCGAGGTCGCCGGCCTGCTGGAAACCATTCCCGATCCCGGGGCCCTGACCCTGGCCCGCTACGGCCACCACACCCTGCCCCTGCCCGTCGCCGACCGTCTCGCCGTCGTCGGCGACGCCGCCCATTCGACCAGTCCGCAGCTCGGGCAAGGGGTGAACATGGGCCTGCTGGACGCCCTGACCCTGGCCGAAGCGCTCGACACCCACGCCGACCTCGACGAGGCCCTGGCCGTCTACGCCCGCATCCGTCGCTGGCATGTGCGGCTGTATCAGGGGCTGTCGATGGGCTTCACCCCCTTCTACCAGGCCGACGGCCAGGCTCTGCCCTGGGTCCGCGACCATGTGCTGGGCAGGCTGGCGCGGCTGCCGTTTGCGGCGCGGATCCTGGCCGCGACCGTGTCGGGGGTGCTGCTGGATCCGCGACAGGGACCCGGCGAACGGGACGACTACCCTGTGCTCAAGGCTCCCTGACGTCAGCGCCGCCGCCGGCACGGATCGCCGGACGCCGCCCGGTCCGGATCGAACAGCATCGGCCACTCGCTTCACCTCAGACCCGGTCCACTGGACCCCGGGACTGAATATCTAGCGGACGGCGTCCATCTCGGCGGCGATCCGGGCCGCCGCCATCACTGGATTCTCGGCCGCGATCACCGGTCGCGCCACCACCAGATGGGTCGCTCCGGCCCGGAGCGCGTCGGCGGGTGTCGCCACCCGCTGCTGGTCGCCCAGGTCGCCGCCGGCCGGGCGCACGCCGGGGGTCACGATCAGGAAGTCCGGACGCCCGGCCTCGATGGCGATCTCGCGCACGCGGGCGGCCTCGAGGGGGCTGGAGACCACCCCGTCAACGCCGCAGTCCAGGGCCTGGAGCACCCGCGCCTCGACCAGGTCGGCGGCCCTGGCCGAATAGCCGATCTCCTTCAGGTCCTCATCCGACAGGCTGGTCATGACGGTGACGGCGAGAATTTTCGTGGCATGGCCGCCCCGCCCCTTGACGGCCGCCCGCATCACCTGCGGCTCGGCATGGACGGTCAGCAGGTCGCAGCCGCCCTCGGCGACCGAGCGCGCTGCGCCCTCCACCTGGGCCCCGATGTCGTGCAGCTTCCAGTCCTGAAAGACGATCTTGCCCATGGCGCGCAGTTCGTGGGCGAAGGCGACGCCACCGGGACGGGCCAGCAGGGTCAGCCCGACCTTGTAGGATTCGACGCCGTTCCCGATCCGCTGGACCAGATCACGGGCCGCCTCGATCGACGGCAGATCGAGCCCGACGATCAGGCGCGGGTCGGACAGGAGAGGCGAGGTCATCGACGGGCTCCGCGTGACCGGCTAGACCCGGCGCACAGCGGTGCGTCGGCGGACCGGCGTTCAATGATGTAGGCTAGGAACACGGCAATGGACGCGCTCGATCTGGGGGTCAACCTGTTCGTGACCCTGTTCGCCCTGCTCGACCCCATCGGCAACATCCCGATCTTCGCCGCCGCCACGGCCGGCGCCAGCCTGAGGCAGCGGATTTCGGTCTCGGCCCTGATCTGCCTGTTCGCGGCGGTCTTCCTGGCCTTCTTCTTCTTCACCGGTCTGGGCCTGCTGCAGTTCTTCGGCATCTCGCTGGCGGCCTTCCGTATCGCGGGCGGGGTGCTGCTCCTGCTGCTGGGTCTGGACATGGCGCGCGAGGACTTCCTCGCCACCTTCGCCGACAAGGATGCGGCCCTCGATCTGAAGGATGTGCGCGGCTATGCGCGCCGGCGGTTCCAGCGGCTGGTCGTGCCGTTCGCCATCCCCCTCATGATCGGCCCCGGCGCCATCTCGGCCATCATCATCCAGGCCGGAGAGGCCGAGAAGATCGGCGCCGCGGGCACGGCCGCCTCCCTGATCGCGATCGCGGCCGCGACTCTGGTATCCTTCGTCAGCTTCGCCCTGACCGGCCCGATCAGCCGCATCCTCGGCGACGTCGGCCTGGCCATCATTGTGCGGGTCCTGGGCCTGATCCTGTGCGCCCTGGCGATCCAGTTCATCCTCGCGGGTCTGGGCGAGGCCCTTCCGGGCATGTTCGCCATCGGGGTGACGGCGCCCTATCCGGCGGGCGGGCACTGACCCTGTCTCATTCCCTTTATGGGGAGGGAGACAGCCAGCGCTAGGTCAGGTCTGTCGACTTGAGCCTGGTCCCGGCAGCGATACGCCGCGTGGCCGTCTTGCCCACCACATCCCTCTGCTTCGCCGCCGAAATCCCGTCTCCCGGACGGAGCGCGATCAGGTCGTCAGCGGTCATCACCGCCCCCTCCGCGATGACCCTCGCCGCGAACAGGCTGCGGCGGGCGACGGTCATGATCTCGCGCTCGGCCTGCACGGGGCGTTTGACGCCGTCGCCCAGCGAGGCCTCGACCGTGCGGATACCGGCGATCAGGCGGGCGAGGCCGTCCGGGTCCATCGACATGGCGTGGTCGGGACCGGCGAGGTCGTTGTCGAGGGTGAAATGCTTCTCCACCACCGTCGCCCCGCGCGCCACGGCGGCCAGGGAGACGGCGTCGCCGAGCGTATGGTCCGACCAGCCGATCGGCCGCCCGAAGGCCTCGGCCAGCGTATCCATAGCCCGCAGGTTCGCGTCCTTCGCCGGCGCCGGATAGTTGGACACGCAGTGCAGGATGGTCAGGGGCGGATTGCCGCCCGCCTCGATCCAGCCGACCGCCTCGGCCACCTCGTCCAGGGTGCTCATGCCGGTGGACAGGATGACCGATCCGCCGTGGTCGGCCGCCAGCCGCGCCACGCCGCGCACGAAGGGTTCGTTGGTGATCTCGCCCGAGGCCAGCTTGAACTTCGTCATCCCGATCCCGGCCAGGAAGGCGGCGCTGTCGAGGTCGAAGGGCGAGGACATGAACTCGATGCCGAGGACGCGGCAGTGGTCGGCGATGCGGGCGAAATCGGCGTGGGGCAGCTCGAACCCCTTGAGCATCTCGACGGCCGACGGCGCCCCGGCATTGGCCTTCTGGTATTCGGCCAGGGGGGCGTCGACGGCGATCACCTTTTCGGTCGTGAACGTCTGGAACTTGACCGCGTCGGCCCCGGCCCGGTGCGCGATCTCGACCAGCCGCAGGGCCAGGCCGAGGTCCCCGTTATGGTTCACCCCGGCCTCGGCGATGAAGAAGACAGGAGCAGTCATTTCGCCTCCAGCGGCCGGGCGGGATTGCCGACGACGGTGACGCCCGGCGCCACATCCTTCGTCACCACCGCCCCCATGCCGATGACGCAGCCGCGCCCCAGCACCAGCGGCTTGTCCGCCGTCCCCTGACGGATCACCGCGCCCGTGCCGACATAGACGTGATCCTCGACCACGACATTGCCGTTCAGACTGACCCGGGGCGCGAAGGTGACATAGTCGCCGATCACGCAGTCATGGGCGACATAGGCGTAGATGTTGCACTGGAACTGGCGCCCGATCCTCGCATCGGCCGTCACCATGCTGAAGGGCTGGAACACCGCACCGGGGCCGCAGTCGAGATCTTCGGGGAGCAGGACATTGTCCGCCTGGATCGACAGGGGCAGGCATCCCGCCGCCTCCAGCCGTTCGACGATGGTCTGGCGCACGCTCCCGTCGCCGATCGCGAGGACGAAATAACGGTCGCCTTCCAGCGCCACGAATTCTGCTTCGGAAAGAACCGGCGCCGCGTTGACGGGCTCCCCGCCGTCGCGGTCGACGAAGACGATCCGGCCGGGCTCGATCTTCAGCGCGGGACGATGTCTGAGGAAGGCGCGGGCGACCGGCAGGACTTCGCGCGCGAAACCGCCCGTGCCGATGATGCCGAACGTGGGGCCTGTATGCGCCATGCTCCGGTGTTCCGTTGATTTGCCGCCTGACTCAAGCGGTGCGGCTCAGATGCGTTTCAACCGTCGTGCGTGCCCGGCCACCATGTTCAGGGCCAGACTGTCGGGCAGCAGCTTGCCGAGCGTGGCGAGGACATTGTTCATCGCCCCGGGCGTCACCCTCGGCCGATCCGCCTCGCAGGCGTCGTAGGCGACCCGGGCCACGTGTTCGGCCGTCTGCCACATCCATGGGGGATAGGCGGAGGACACCTGCTCGCGCGAACCGTTGACGTCGTGGAACTCCGTCAGGGTGTAGCCGGGACAGAGGGCGGTGACGTGCACCCCGGTCCCGCGCGTCTCCAGCCACAGCCCCTGGGACGCCTTGATCAGGAAGGATTTGATCGGACCGTAGAGGGTGTCGCCGCCGGTCGCGGGCATCTGGCCGGCGAGAGAGGCGACGTTGATGATCCGCCCGAAGCCGCGCGCGACCATGCCCGGCAGCAGAAGCCTGGACAGGGCGACGGGCGCCGACAACATGACCTGGACCATGGCCGCATGCTGGGCCGGGTCGGTGGCAAGGAAGCCCGTCGTGCGCGAGAAGCCGGCGTTATTGATCAGGCCGTCGACGACAAGGCCGCGCGCCGCGATGGCCTCGACAAGCCGGGCGGGCGCCTGTGGATCCGCCAGGTCGGCCGTGATGACGGTCGCTGCAACGCCGTATCGGGCGGTGATTTCGGCGGCCAGCACCGTCAGGGCCGCCTCCCGGCGCGCGGTCAGGATCAGGTCCCAGCCCTTTTCGGCATAGACGCGCGCCAGGGCGGCGCCGATTCCTGCCGAAGCTCCCGTAATGAGGATGGCGCGCTTCATTTCTTTCGTCATCCTCCGGCGAAGCGCAGCGAAGACCGGGGCACCCGGCGGCGCGCGTGAGCGCGAAACTGTCGCACACTGCGGCGCCATAAATCTCGCGCGAAAAGATCGCCTTCGGCGCCGCGAAGGCGCGGCTTGCCGGAGGATGACAGAAGAAGGGTTCGCTAGGCGGCGACAGCGCCGGCGGCGCGGATCGCTTCCGAACAGGCCGGGTGCTCTTCCAGACCATCGAGGGCGGTGGACTTCTCGGCCAGCAGGTCGGCGATGGTGATCTTTCTCAGCGCGTCCGACGCGGCCTGGTCGGCCAGGGTCAGGACCTTGGCCACCTGACGCGGAATATGCTCCCCGATGGGGCAACCCTTGGCGCCCAGGGGCGGCGACCCGAGGTGGGCGCAGCCGTTTACCGCTTTCAGAACTTCATCCAGTCGGATCTCTTCCGGCTGCCGCAGCAGCCAGGATCCGCCGGACGCGCCGGGACGGGTGGCGATCAGCCCGGCCTTGGACAACAGGGCGGTGACCCGGCGGATGACCACGGGATTGGTCGGCACCGAGGCCGCCAGAATGGCGCTGGGGCAGGCATGGGCGGCGTCATACGCGCCCTTGTGGGCCAGATAGGCCAAGGCGTGGGCGGCGACGGGAAAGCGTTGACTGTCTGACATTTTCGTCCGGTTCCAGTCCTCAAGGTAGGCGCCCGGGACGGGATTCACAAATCCCGGCCGATTGCCCGCCGAACACGGTGCAACTGAAACCGTTTCCGTGCGATTGAACCGACCGCGGAATAAGCCTACAGGCCCTCCGCTTTGATGGGCCCGCCGACCGCGGCGCCCGGAGGATATTCATGGCAGGGGACGCATCCCCCGGCGACGGCGCTTCCCCCGCCCCGCCTGCTCCGTCGACCGCTTCCAGGTCCGCGCCCGAGAACGGCCCTGCCGGCGCCCCCGCCGCGCACGGCGTGGGCAAGGCTGGATTCTGGGGCCTGACCATCGGCGCCATCGGCGTGGTGTTCGGCGACATCGGCACCAGCCCTCTCTACGCCCTGCGCGAAGCGATCGGCCATGCCCAGCGGGGCATAGGCGGCGAACTGGCCGTGATCGGCGTCGTCTCCCTGGCCTTCTGGGCCCTGATGGTCGTGGTGACGTTCAAATACGTGCTGTTCCTGATGCGCGCCGACAACAAGGGCGAGGGCGGGACCCTGGCCCTCATGGCGCTCGCCACCCACGCGATCGGCCGGCGGTCGGCCTGGATCTTCATCCTCGGCGTCTGCGGCGCGGCGCTGTTCTACGGCGACGGCATCATCACGCCCGCCATCTCGGTGCTTTCGGCCATCGAGGGGGTCAAGGACGCCCCCGGTGTGGGGACGCGTCTGGACGCCTTCATCGTGCCGATCGCCGCCGCCATCCTGATCGGCCTGTTCATGGTCCAGTCGCGCGGCACGGCCAGCCTGTCGAAATATTTCGGCCCGCTGACGGCGGTCTGGTTCCTGGCCTTGGGGGCGCTCGGCCTCTATCATATCTTCGACGACCTCTCGGTGCTGCGGGCGCTGTCGCCCCACTATGGGGTGATGCTGCTGATCAATGACGGCTTCCTTGGCTTCATCATCCTGGGCAGCGTCTTCCTGGCCGTGACCGGGGCCGAGGCCCTCTACGCCGACATGGGCCATTTCGGAAAAGCGCCGATCCGCATGGGCTGGCTGTGTTTCGTCCTGCCCTGTCTGACCCTGAACTATCTGGGCCAGGGCGCCCTGATCCTCGCCGAGCCCGGCGCGGCCGAGAATCCGTTCTGGTCGATGGTGCCCGAGTTCGCCTACTGGCCGATGCTCGCCCTCGCGACCATCGCCACCGTCATCGCCTCCCAGGCCGTCATCACCGGCGCCTTCTCGGTGACCCAGCAGGCGGTCCAGCTCGGACTCCTGCCCCGCATCGACATCCGTTTCACGTCCGAAACCCAGGCCGGCCAGATATTCGTCCCCGCCGTGAACACCTTCCTGATGCTGGGCGTCCTCACCTTGCTGTTCGTGTTCCAGAGCTCGCACAACCTGACCGCCGCCTATGGCGTCGCCGTCACCGGGGTCATGCTGATCAACACCCTGATGGCCTATTCGGTCATCACCAAGAAGTGGAAATGGCCGCTGTGGGCGACGCTGGGGGCGCTCGTTCCGTTCGGCTTCATCGACAGCGTCTTCCTGACCTCCAACCTGCTGAAGATTCCCGACGGCGCCTGGCTGCCGCTGGTGCTCGGCGCGGTCCTGGTGCTGATCATGTGGACCTGGACGCGGGGGTCCCAGATCCTCTCGGCCAAGTCCAAGAAGGACAGCCTGCCCCTGACCGACCTGATCGAGATGCTGCGCGCCCGCCCGCCGCATCGTTCGCCGGGCACGGCCATCTTCCTGACCTCGGACCCCGACGTCGCGCCGGTCGCCCTGATGCACAATCTCAAGCACAACAAGGTGCTGCACGAGAAGAACATCATCCTGACCGTGCGCACCACCGACCGGCCGCGCGTGCATGAGAGCGAGCGCGTGCTGATCGAACCGATCAACGACGACTTCAAGAAGATCACCCTGAGCTACGGCTTCATGGAGAGTCCCGTCGTGCCTCGCGCCCTGAGCCAGTGCCGCAAACAGGGGCTGAAGTTCGACATCATGTCGACCAGCTTCTTCCTCGGCCGCCGCTCGGTCGTGCCCTCGGCGTCGCAGGGGATGCCCCTGTGGCAGGACAAGCTCTACATCTTCCTGATGCGTAATGCGGCCAACCCGACGGACTTCTTCCACATCCCGCCCGGACGCGTGGTCGAGCTCGGCACCCAGGTTTCGGTGTGAGCGGGGGAACGCCCAAGGGCAAGAACTCTGGCGCGCGCGGGCGCCGCATGGCCGACAAGGCGCGCGGCCCTCGCCGTGAGCCGATCGTTCGCACGGCCGAACCGGACGGCGCAGCCGATATCGGCGTCGAGGCGCGCATCGCCGCCGGCGTCCTGCTGAACGCTGCGCTCGAGCGCCGGAACGGGCTGGACGAGGCCATGGCCCTGCCGGAGCTGAAGAACCTGCCGGGTCCCGACCGCGCCTTCGCCCGCGCCGTCGCCATGGCCGCCCTGCGTCGCCTGGGTGAGATCGACGCGATCCTGAACCGCCGCCTGCAGAAGTCTCCGCCCGAGGCCGTGCGCACCATCCTGCGCGTCTCGCTGGCGCAGACGCTGGTGCTGGAGACCCCGGCGTTCGCCGCCGTCTCCACGGCCGTGAAACTGGCCGAGCGCGACGCCAAGACCCGCCCCTACAAGGCGCTGGTCAACGCGGTCCTGCGCGGCATCGAGCGCGAGGGCCCCGGTCTGACCACAGCGGAGTCCAACCTGCCCGACTGGATCGCGGCGCGCTGGAAACAGGCCTATGGCGCGGCGACCCTGGCCGCCATCGCGCTCGCCGCCCGTGACGAGCCGCCGACCGACCTCAGCCTCAAGCCCGGCGAAGACGCGCAGGCTCTCGCCGACGCCATCGAGGGAACCGTCCTGCCTGGCGGCACGGTCCGTTCCGGCGTGCGCGGCGATGTCGCGGCCTGGCCCGGTTACGAGACCGGCGGCTGGTGGGTTCAGGATGCCGCAGCCGCCGTGCCGGCCCGCCTGCTGGCCCCCAAGGCCGCCGAGACCGCCCTGGACATGTGTGCGGCCCCCGGCGGCAAGACGCTGCAGCTCGCGGCGTCCGGCGCGACCGTGACGGCGCTCGACAGGTCCGAACCGCGCCTGCGTCGTCTGCGCCAGAACCTGGACCGTACCGGACTGATCGCCGAGATCGTGGTCACGCCCGGCGAGGACTGGAACGACCCGCGCACCTTCGACGCCGTCCTGCTGGACGCGCCCTGCACCGCCACCGGCACCCTGCGTCGCAATCCTGAAGTCCTGCGCGCCACCAAGCCCGCTGAGGTGGCGAAGCTAGCCGATGTCCAGCACCGGCTGCTCGACGCCGCAGCCGAGCGCGTCGCGCCGGGCGGTCGTCTGGTCTACTGCGTCTGCTCGCTGGAGCGGGAAGAGGGCGAGACCCAGGTCATCGCCTTCCTGCGCCGCAACCCGGCCTTCAGGACCACGCCTGCCGATCCGGCAGCCCTGGGCGCTCCGGCCGAGGCCCTGACGCCCGAAGGCTGGCTGCGCATCCTGCCCTCGATGTGGGCCGAGAACGGGAGCCTCGACGGCTTCTTCGTCGCCCGGCTGGACCGACTCTAGGCCGCCGCCTTCGATCGATCCGCCTCAACCGATCCCGGCGCACGGTTGAGCGCCTCGGCGGGGGCGCGGAGGTCGAGCGGCCTGGTCTGATGGTCGCGGCGGCCGGAGACACGCGGACTCTGGCGTGGCCAGCGCCACGGCGACGACAGGCAGAACGAATTCCATGACGCATCCTCCGGAGCCGGAGGATGCGTCATGGGCGGCGTCATCGTAATCTAGAGATTGTTGTTCGCGGAGAGACTACTCGCCTTCGGCGGGAGTCTCGGCCTTCTTTCGCGGGGCCCGGCGCTTGGGCGCGGGCGTTTCGCCGTCGTCCGACGGGGCGGGCGACTGTGCGACGGGAGCAGACGAACGGGTCAGGAAGCCGGGCAGGCTCTGTGTCGTATCGGCCTGCGCCTCGGCGCGCGGCGCACGGGTGCGACGAGCCGGACGTTCCGCCTGTTCCGGCGCGGCGTCGACCGGAGCGGCGTCGACCGGCGGCGTATAGGTCACGGGCGCGGTGGAGGCGATGAAATCGCCGCCTTCGCGCGCATTCTCCGAACGCGCGCCGTCGGTGCGGCCCTCATTGCGACCGCCTTCGTAACGCCCGCCCTCGGAGCGACCGCCTTCGGCCTCTTCATAGGTGCGGGTGTCGGGCGTGCCGCCTTCGGCCTCATAGCGGCGGTTGCGTTCCTCGCGACGACGCTCCCAGCGTTCGCGGCGGGTCTCACGGCGACCGCCGTCGCCCTGGACGTCGCCGTCGGCGCGCGGCTGGCCGCCGTCCTGGTTGTCGCGGGGCTGGTTATCGCGGGCCTGGTTGTCGCGGGGAGGACGCGGGGTCCATTCGCGGTCGCGGTTCTGGCCGTCGCGGTTCTGGTTCTCGTCGCGAGGCGGACGCGGCGTCCACTCGCGTTGCTCGCGCGGCTGCTGCGCCCCCTGGGCGGCCTCGGCGTCGCGGGCGTCGCTCTGCTGCTGGATGCGGTCGGCGGCCTGTTGCGCGGCGAGGAAGGCGGCGGCCTGGGCGCCCGTCTCGTCCTCGAAATCGATGTCATAGCCCTGGTTGGACAGTTCGCGCGCGGCGATTTCGCTGACCGGCCGTTGCGGCTGCAGGGCGCGCAGGACGCGGAAATAGTGTTCGGCGTGCTGGAGGTAGTTCTCGGCCAGAACCCGGTCGCCCGACGAGCCGGCGTCGCGGGCCAGTTGCTGGTAGCGCTCGTAGACGGTCTGGGCGTTGCCGCGGACCTTGATGTTCTCGGGACCTTGCGAGTCCCACGAACGGTTCGGGTTCGCCGCATTGGCATTGCCGCCGCTGCCGCCACCGGGTTTCCGGTTGCGGCCGCGCTGGCGCTTCATGCCCTTGAAATCTCGCATCGAGGCTTACCGTGCTGGTTTGGCGTGTCCCTGCGCGACTGTGGCGAGGGTGTCAGGCCGGTTGTCTGTGGTTCCGGTTCGCTTGGGGGCCAATCCCCGGCGGCGATGTTATCGGAAGGATCTTCGTCGCCCGTCGTGGTCCGCAGGCGATGAACACCGCCGACCTTCACGCGCGTCCCGGCCGAGCGTCGCTGGACCTGAGGCGGTTCAACGAGATGCGGAAGGGAGGGAGACAACCAAGGACTTAGCGCGCGCCGGGGAGGTTTCCAAGAGGTTTGTTTACGGCGCCGCCTCCCCGTTCGCCGCCTCGCGAATGGGGAGGAGACATCAACCTCAGCCCTGACGGATTGGCGTCGTCCGCGGATCCGGACCGTTGGTCACCACGCGGTGCCGGTCGCCCAGGTCCTTGACCACCTTGACGTCCGTCAGGCCGGCGGCCTCGAACAACGCCTTGACCGCCTTGCCCTGGTCCCAGCCGATCTCGACGGCGAAGACACCGCCGGGCTTGAGGATGCGGGCGATCTCGGGCGCGAGGTCGCGATAGGCCTGCAGCCCGTCCGGCCCGCCGTCCAGCGCCAGGACCGGATCGTGGTCGCGCACCTCCGGGTCCAGGGCGGGGATATCGTCGGACGGGATATAGGGCGGATTGGAGACGACGAGGTCGAAGCTGTGGTCGCCGAACCCTGCCGCCCATTCGGTGCGCAGGAAGGCCGCGCGGCCGTCGAGGTCAAGGTTGGCCGCGTTTTCCTTCGCTACGGCCAAAGCCTCCGACGAGATATCCGTCCCGACGCCATGCGCGCCCGGCCGATCGCCCAGCACTGCGAGCAGGATAGCGCCTGACCCCGTCCCGAGATCAATGACGCTGAAGGCCTGGGCCGGTTCGAAGGCCAGCATGGCGACGTCGAGGATGGTCTCGGTGTCCGGGCGGGGGCTGAGGACGTCGGGGGTGACGTTCAGCATGATCTTCCAGAAACCCTTGCGGCCCAGGATGCGCGACACCGGCTCGCGGCGCAGGCGGCGTTCGACATAGCCGGCCAGGGTCGCCGACTGTTCGGCCGTCAGGGGCCGGTGCGGATCGGTCAGGATGTCCAGCCGGCTGGCGCCGGTCGCGGCCTCCAGCAACAGGCGGGCGTCGATGGCCGGGCTGTCGATGCGGGCGGCCTTCAGCTCGCCTTGCGCACCCTTCCAGGCGGCGACGAGGGTGGTGGGTTCGGTCATGGCCGTCCAGTGCCCCACGCGCGGTTTTCAGGCAAGGTGTCGAGCCTGGCCGGAACGTCACCGGCGCCCGGACCGTTCACTCGCCGATGAAGCTTGCGCCGCCGACCCGAACACCCGACCGCCGGAACCTGATCTCCGGGCCCTGGGCCCTGCTTGGAGCGATCGTCGGGGGCCTCACCGCCGGGGCCGGGGCCGCGCACCTGCTCTACACCCAGGGTCACAAATACGGGGTCGAACTGAGGCCCCACCGCCCCGAACCGACGCCGCCCAGCCCGCCGACGCCGGAAGATTACGAGGCCCGCGAGCCCGGCCGCGGCCGCATGGCGGAACGGCCCCATGAGATTCCGCACAAGGGCTGGATCGACATCGCCTGGCGCGTCAGCGGCTCCTATTTCGGCGACCGCGTCGGATTCGTTTCGGGCGGAGTGACCTTCTTCATCCTGCTGTCGCTGTTCCCGGCGCTGGCGGCGTTCGTCACCATCTACGGCCTGTTCGCCGATCCGAACGACGCATCGGGGCGGATCGCCTTCCTCTACTCGGTGCTGCCCTCGAACGTGGCCCAGTTCATCAATGCCGAGCTGACGCGACTGGCGGCGGGCTCGACCGGCCAGCTGACCTTCACCCTGGTCTGGACCCTGGCCCTGTCGCTGTGGACGGCCAACAACGGCATCAAGACCTTGTTCTACGGGCTCAACGTCGCCTACCACGAGGTCGAGCGGCGCAATATCGTCCAGTACAATCTGCTCGGGTTCGCCTTCACCCTGACGGGGCTGGCGTCGGTGCTGATGACCGCGGCCCTGGTCGTGGGCGTGCCGATCGCGCTGGGCGTCTTCGGCCTGGCGGACGAGTGGGAGAGACTGGCCCCCCTGCGCTGGCCCCTGCTTTTCATCGGTTATGTCGGGGCGCTGACCGTGATCTACCGCTTCGGCCCCTGCCGCCAGCGGGCCCGCTGGCGCTGGCTGACGCCGGGGGCGCTCTTCGCGGCGACCCTCAGCGTGATCGTGTCCTTCATCTTCAGCTGGTATCTGACGAACTTCGTGCGGCTGGACTCCTACGGTCCGCTGGCGACCGCCATGGGCTTCCTGCTGTGGACCTGGATTTCCGTTCAGGTGATCCTGATGGGCGCCGAGGTGAACGCCGAGATCGAGCACCAGACCGCCATCGACACCACCACCGGCTCGCCTGCGGCGATCGGCGCGCGCGGCGCGGTCATGGCCGACAGCATCGGTCCGCGTCGCGGCAGCCCCGCCGCCCTGACGTTCACCCTGAAGCACGCCGAGGCCCTGGCCGCCCGCCTGTCGCGGCGGAGAAACCGCCCGCGCCTCTGAGCGGAGTCGCAAAATCGGTCGGTTCGCCTTATCTCCCTGTGAATGAGCAACAACTTTCGCCCGACCGCCCTCGAACGCGCCTACGAACTCGCCCGCAGCGGCGAGTGCCGCACGGTCGGCGACATCAAGACCCGCCTTCAGCAGGAAGGACACGAGCGTGTCCAGGATCGCCTGTATGGCGGCTCGCTGACGTCCGCCCTGCGCAAGCTCTGCGTCGCCCACTACATCGCCCCGGAGGGGGGAGAGGAAGCGCCCGCGTCGGCTGATTCCGACCTTGAAGATGACGACGAGGACGGCCCGGTTCCGGCCTGACGACTCGCCGAATCAAGACTCAGGTTGTGCACAGGGCGTTTTGCGTCCATATAAGCGCAGTCGATCTCTCTGCGTAACGCCCCTCTCTCTTTGCGAACGCACCGAGTTTCTGGCCGATCCCATTCAGACCCGACAGGCTTCAGGCGCTCTTGCCTGATGCAAACTGCTAACGGAGGTCCTTAAAATGGCTACCGGCACTGTCAAATGGTACAACTCCACCAAGGGCTACGGCTTCATCGAGCCCTCGGACGGCGGCAAGGACGTGTTCGTGCACGTTTCGGCCGTTGAAGGCGCAGGCATGAACGGCCTGAACGAAGGCCAGAAGGTCTCGTACGAAGTCGAACGCGACCGTCGCACCGGCAAGGAATCTGCTGGTCAGCTGAAGGCCGCTGAATAGTCCTTCACGGATTTTTCAAGTGACTGACGGGGTCGGGGCGAAAGCCCCGGCCCCGTTTTCGTATCCGCGACCCGGCGTGCGCTTGCTCCATCCCGCCGTGGCGCGTAATCGCGCGGACGATGTTCGGCCTCGCCAATCCCGCCCGCTTCATGAGTTTCACCCGGCCGCTGACGCCGGTGCTGTGGGCGATCGCGGCCGTGCTGCTGGTGGTTGGCGTCTGGCTGAGCTTCGCGGCGCCCGGCGACTATCAGCAGGGCGACACCGTGCGGATCATGTTCGTGCATGTGCCGGCCTCGACGCTCGGCCTCGGCGCCTATGCGGCGCTCGGCGTTTCCAGCTTCTTCGCCCTGGTGTTCCGCCATCCGCTGGCCGACGCCGCCGCCCGCGCCGCCGCCCTGCCGGGCGCGGCCTTCACGGCGCTCGCCCTGATCACCGGCTCCCTGTGGGGCCAGCCGATGTGGGGAACCTGGTGGGTCTGGGACGCGCGCCTGACCTCAGTGCTGGTGCTGTTCCTCTTCTACCTCGGATACATGGCCCTCAGAGCCTCGATCGACGACGAACAGAAGGCCGCCCGCGCGGCCGCCGTCCTCGGTCTCGTCGGCCTGATCAACCTGCCGATCGTCAAGTTCTCGGTCGACTGGTGGAACACCCTGCATCAGCCCGCCTCCCTGCTGCGCGCCGGCGGATCGAGCCTCGACCCTGTCTTCCTCGCCCCGCTGCTGATCATGATGGCGGCCTATGGGGCCCTGTTCCTGGCCATCTGGCTGACCGCGATCCGCACCGAGATCACCCGCCGCCGGGTCCAGACCCTGCGCGCCCGACAGGCGTTGGAAGCATGAGGGAGTCAGACTGATGCCCGATCTCGACATGAGCCCCTACGCCGCCTTCGTCTGGCCCGCCTGGGGGATCAGCGCCCTGGTGCTCGGCGCCGTCACCGCCGGCGCCGTCTCGGCTTCGCGCAAATGGAAGGCCGAGCTGAAGCGGCTTGAGGACGACGGCGAAGCCATGGCTCAAGCGGCGCAAAGCGCGACAGGCGACCAAAAATGAGCCGATGGTTTTCGATTGTCCCGCTGGTCGTCCTCGCCGCGCTGGCGGCCCTGTTCATCGGCTGGTCGCTGAAGCGTGATCCCGCGTTCAAGCCGGACGCCCTGGTCGGCCAGACCGCGCCCGAGACCGTCCTGCCCATCCTTCAGGACGGCGTGGCCGGGCCCCAGAACGTCGATATCCGCACCGCCGGCGTCGGCAAGCCGATGATCGTCAACGTCTTCGCCAGCTGGTGCGCCCCCTGCCGTCTCGAGCATCCGCGCCTGCTGGCCCTGGAGGCGCAGGGGATCGCCGTCGTCGGAGTCGCCTACAAGGACGAGCCCGAGGCGACCCAGGCCTTCCTCGACGAACTCGGCGACCCCTTCGCCATGGTCCTTGTCGACCGGGAAGGCCGCGCCGGCCTCGACCTCGGCGTGTCGGGCGTGCCCGAAAGCTTCGCCGTCGACGCCATGGGCCGCATCGTCGCCAAATCCTCCGGCCCTTTAGTGACCGACGAAGACGTCGAGCGCCTGACCGCGGCGCTGGTCGCCCCGTCCCGGCCGCTGCCGACGGCAACGACGCTCGATGAAGCGCAAGAGCGGCGCGACGCCGCGAACTAGACTAGGCGCCGCTGGACAGTCTCGCCTTCACGGCTTCGGCGAACTGACGACCGGCGTCCGGAGCCTGGGACAGATAGAAGTCGGGCTCGACCAGTTCCGCCTCCATCAGGACCCACCCCGCAGGGGACTCGACCATGTCGATGCGGGCGTAGAGCAGGGGCTCTTCGATCGCCGCCAGCACCCGCTCGGCCAGGGCGACGGCCCCGGCGGGCGGCTCGGCGACATAGACATAGCTGCCGCCGTACTGAACCTGGACACGGAAATCACCCGCCGTGGCCCGCTTCATGACCGCGTGGCTGAACCGCCCGCCGAAGAACAGCAGGGACAGCTCTCCGTCGGCCACCAGTTCAGGCAGGAAGGGCTGGATCATGGCCGCACCGTCGGGGGCGTCGGTCAGGGTCTCGCCGCGCGAGACCTTCACCGTCTTCCATGCCCCGCCGGAGACGGTCGGTTTCACGACAAGGGTGTCGGTTCCGAACCGGCCGAAGGCGGCGTCGACCTCGGCTTGCGTGACTTGATCGCTCCAGGCCGTGGGCGGGATCGGGATCCCTGCGGTCTCCAGCCGACGCAGATAGGATTTGTCGGAGTTCCATCCCAGCACCGAGGCCGGATTGGCGATCCGCACCCCGGCCCTGGCCCAAAGGGTCGTCGCCGCCAGCCAGTCGGCGTGCCGCTCATAGTAGCCCCAGGTCAGGACGCCGAGCACCAGGGGATAGCCGGTCAGGCCCGACGCGTCCTCGACATGGTCGGTCCAGGCGGTCGGGACGGCGCTCACATCGGCCATCGCCAGGGCGGTCGACAGCCGCTCCAGCACGACGGGCCAGTGGCTCTTGTAGGCCGGGTCGTCGGCGGCGGGCGTCAGGATGGCGATCTGGGTCAGGGCACGGTCTCCAGCGAGGAACAATCGCCGCCCAGGGCCTGCGATCCTTGCGCTGCCCGATAGCCCAATTCGCGATTTCCCGATGTTGAAATCAGATAGGACAGGGTGCGGCCTGGCTCGGCGCCCGCCTCGACGACCCAGGCCTCGATCGGACCGTCGGGGGTGCGCACCGTCTCCGATCCGACGACCCGCGCCGAGAAGGTCCCGAACCCCTTGTCGTACTGCCAGTAGGGCAGGGAGAACGTCGCGCCCTCGGCCAGCGGCAGGGCGGCGAAGGTCTGGCCGAACAGATTGCCCTCCCAGACCGGCCCGGTCAGGGGGACGTCGATCGGGGTGGAGACGCCGCCCTCGATCCTCTCGCCGGTGATCCGGTCGGGGCCATAGGCCAGGCGCACATGGACCTGACCCTGGCGGGTGTTGATCAGGGAGACCGGCCGCAGGCTCGCGGCCTCCAGCAGAAACTCGTCGCGCATGTCGAAGGCGCCGCCGTTGACCGACTGATGCACGACCACCCGCAGCACGGGATCGCCGTCGACGGTGTCGCGCTCGATCGTCTGCCAGGTCACGCCAATAGGCCGCGAGGCGCCGTCGCGGGTCATGCTCAGGGTGAAGCATTTTCGCTCCTCGCTGATCCGCCCGCCATCCGGGACGACCGCCGGCGCGGCGATCTGAAGGGCGAGGGCGGCGAGCAGGCTGAGCATGGCGATCTCCCGGAATGCGGCGGCGATCTTGCGAACCGCCGGTCGGGCGGCAAGTGAAGCTTCGGTAATCCGCCTCTGGCGCGTGACGATCCGGCCCGCTATGGGGCGCCCCATGACCCAGAACACCGCCACCTATGACGTCTGCGCCGTCGGCAATGCCATCGTCGACGTCCTGTCGCCGTGCGACGACGCCTTCCTGGCCGCCCAGTCCCTGACGCCCGGCTCGATGCAGCTGGTCGACGAGATTCAGAGCGCGGCCCTGTACGACGCCATGGCGGCGGGGGTGGAGGCCTCGGGCGGCTCTGCCGGCAATACGGTCGCAGGCGTCGGTTCGTTCGGCGGCCGTGCGGCCTATGTCGGCAAGGTCGCGCCGGACACTCTGGGCGAGGTTTTCAGCCATGACATCCGCGCCTCGGGCGTCCACTTCGACACCCCAATGCTGGAAGGCGGCGCCGGCACCGGTCGCTGCCTGATCAACGTCACCCCGGACGGCCAGCGCACCATGTGCACCTTCCTGGGCGCGGCGAACCAGCTGGGCGTCGCCGACATCGACGCCGAGCTGATCGGGTCCAGCGCCATCGTCTATCTGGAAGGCTATCTGTTCGACCCGGCTCCGGCCCGCGCCGCCTTCGAGGCCGCCGCCGCCGCCGCCCACAAGGCGGGCCGCAAGGTCGCCATCACCCTGTCGGACACCTTTGTCGTCGCCCGCTGGCGCGCCGAACTGCTGGCCTTCATCGAGGCCTCGGCCGACATCGTCCTGGCCAACGAAGGCGAACTGGCCGCCCTGTTCGAGACGGATGACTTCGACGCCGCCGCCGCGAAACTGGCCTCGATGGTCGAGATCGCCGCCGTCACCCGCGGCGAGCACGGCTCGGTCATCCTCTCGGGCGACGACCGGGTTTCGGTCGCCGCCTATCCGGTGGCCAGGGTCCAGGACACCACGGGCGCCGGCGACCAGTACGCCGCCGGCTTCCTGCTGGGCGTCGCGCGCGGCCTGACGTTGGAACAGTCGGGCAAGCTCGGCTCGCTGGCCGCCTCGGAAGTCATCGCCCACTGGGGTCCGCGTCCGATGGTGAAGCTGGCCGATCTGGCCGCCGAGAACGGCCTGACGCTGACCGTCTAGTCTGCCGAGGGTTCCGCATCGAAGGCCTTGCGCCAGGCGCGCAGGCCTTCGTCGTCGACCAGATTCGCGACCGGAATGGTGGCGTCGATCGACAGCCCTGACGCGACGGAGCGACCATAGGTCACGAACCACTCACCTTCGCGGCCCGACAGGGCGTCGAGGAAGGGAATGGGTCCGCAACTGGTGAAGGTCGTGTGGCGGATGGCGATCCGCCCGGCCGGCAGATCGCCCTTGAGCGCCAGCGACGGGACGAGCATGGCGCTGAACCCGTAACCCCCTGCCAGTTCGATGCGCTCGAAGGCGTTGGCCTGGGACAGGAAGATCACGTCGGACCGGACCCACAGCTCGGCCTGACGATTTCTGACACGCTCTGCAGCGGCGTCCTGAGAGGCGTCAACAAGCGGCGAACAGGCCAGAGCCGGCGCCGCAACTGCGGTCAAGGCGACGGCGAAAACCCATATGGCGAGGCGGTTTGCGGTCATCGAGATCCTCCGCCTTCGGGCTAGCGTTTCAATGTGACGTAAATCGCGCCGTCGCCGCCGTGGCGCCGGTGGGCCATGGCGAAGCCGGAGACGATGCCGCGCAGGGCGTGACCCTGGAGCCACTCATGGATCGAGGCGCGGATGACGCCGCCGCCCCCTCCTTGCGAAAGACGGCGTCCCTGACCCGTGACGACGAGTACGGCGCGGAGGCCGCGCGCCCGGGACTGGATCAGGAAGGCACGCAGCTGGTCCTCGGCCTCGAACCGGCCAAAGCCGTGCAGGTCGATGGAGGCCTCGATCGGATCGCGCTCGCGCGACAGCCGGCGCTGGCGGCGGGGTTCCAACTCCTCGGGCACGGACCGGGGCGCAGGCGTGGGCGCGGGCGCGGCCTTCAGGGCCGGAGCGGCGCCCCGGATTTTCGTCGACGTCTTCGGCTTGCCCATGACCGGCAAGCGGGGCGCCGCCTTGATCGTCTCGGGCTTCAGCGGCTCATCGGGCAGGATGGCGCCTGGCGTCACGCGCGCGGCCTTTCGGGTCTTCGGAGGCGTGACGGAGCCGGAGACCCGGGCCCAGATGCGGCGGTCCTCGGTCGTCAGGTCGGGAGGCGGTCGCCGCGCCACGGGATCAGGCGTCTTCGCCGTCGGCGTCCGGCTCCGGCGGACCGGGCTCAAACACCAGCAGGTCGCCCGGCTGGCAGTCCAGTTCGCGGCACAGGGCGTAGAGGGTCGAGAACCGGACGGCCCGCGCCTTGCCGGTCTTCAGGATCGACAGATTGGCCAGGGTCACCCCCACGCGATCCGCCAGTTCGGTCAGCGACATGCGCCGCTCGACCAGGATCTTGTCCAGTTGAACCCGTATCGCCATTCTAGTGGCCTTTCGGGGCGCTGCCGCTCGCCCCCCGGTCCGATCTTCGATCGGCCGGAGGACAGGCTAAGCGGTCGCTCGCTGCTTGAGCGCGCGGGCCGGCTCTGGCGGTCATATGGTCAACTCGGATTCCCGGCGCAGACGCGCGCCTTCCTTGAACACCTCGGCCAGGACGAAGACGACCAGGACCGAGAACACCGGGGTCAATAGCTCGCCGGTCCCTTGCGAATCCAGTATGCCCGGCGCGACGCGGGCGGCGACCAGTCCCTGGACCAGCCAGACCCCGCCGGTGACGATGGCCAGGATCAGGCCGATCTGGCGCAGGCGGCGCACATTCTCGGGTCGAAACGGATCGCCGATGGTCAGGGTACGGAAGATCATCCGCAGGTTTCTCAGGATCAGCAGGAAGCCGCCAAAATAGGCGGTCAGCGCGCCCACGCCGAACAGCAGCAGGGGCCGTGTGAGGGGTTGTTGCCGGCCGCCGGATTCGTTGGCGACGATGAGGTTCATGTTCGACAGGGGGATGAAGATCGAAGCCAGGAAGGCGAACAGCAGCACCGCGGTGATGATCATCAGAAGCACATAGGCCACATCCAGCGCGATCTTCAGCAGGCTGGAAACTGAGCCGGGTCCGAGGGTCTTGAACGGCGCGCGGATGCCCCTGGGCATCTTCGGCAGGCGCAGCTCAGGCCGGGTGAGGGGCATCGACAGCTCGAATAGGACACGGGACCGGAAATCTTGGCCGCGAGGACCGCGTGGGGTTCGGGAACACCCCTACGCGGTCTTATACAGCGCGATCTTCTTCAACGGCGAAGCCTTCTTTTGTGTTGCTATCGCTCGGCTCCTGGAGCCTCGCTGCCTGAGCAACGAAAGCGGGGTCTCTTCTCTTCGACGGTCGCTCAAACACTGAGCGACCGCTTGGCCTGTCCTCCGGCCGATCGAAGATCGGACCGGGGGGCGAACGTTAACGACCCTGGTTAGAAAGACTGCACCAGGATGGCGACCAGGGCGGTCGGCAGGGCGGCGAGCAGGGCGGCGTTGATCAGCACCGCGCCGACCTTGTCCATCATCAGCGAGGCGTTCATCGTGTTCATCGTTCTATCCTTCGATCCTGAGGCAGGTCATTAATGCCCGCTTCTGTGTGCCACGGGGTTCGGATTTGCCCTTATGGGTCTTTCCGGGGAACGTTGTGGCCGCCGTTCTTGAGATCATAGATAGGCTGTGCGTATCGAGCAGTCACGTTACATATCGTTTAACGATATTAAACTTAGGCAATGAAATGTTTCAAGAGCGTGATCGCGTATGAAGCTTAAGCTTATCAGGGGGATGCGGCTCGTAGCCGCCACTCACAACGCCGGAAAGGCGCGGGAAATCGACGCGCTTCTGGACGGACATTACACGGTGGTCACCGCCGGGGAGTTGAATCTGCCCGAACCAGCGGAAACCGAGACTACTTTTGTCGGCAACGCCATGCTGAAAGCGCGTCACGCCGCCCAGTTTTCGGGCGAAGTCAGCCTGGCCGACGATTCCGGCCTGTCGGTCACGGCCCTGGACGGCGCCCCCGGCATCTTTTCGGCGCGCTGGGGCGGGCCGGAGCGGGACTTCGCCGCCGCGATGCGAAAGATCGAGACGCGGCTGGAGGAGATGGGGGCGATCGACCCGTCGGCCTGGTTCACCTCGGCCCTCGCGGTGGCCTGGCCCGACGGCCCCTGTGTGGTGGTCGAGGGGCGGGTCGACGGCATCGTCACCTTCCCGCCACGCGGCGAGCACGGCTTCGGCTACGACCCGATCTTCATCCCCGGGGGCTTCGACCAGACCTTCGGCGAGATGGACCCGGTGGAGAAGGAGAGCATGAGCCACCGCACGCGGGCCTTCGCCATGCTGAAGGCGGCCCTGATTGACTGAGCCCCGCCCCGGCGCCGCTGCGCCGAAAGCGGGGAATGGGGCCATCGCCGTCTACGTCCACTGGCCCTACTGCGCCCGCATCTGCCCCTATTGCGATTTCAACGTCGTACGTGACCGGGGCTGGCGCGAGGAACAGGCTGTGCTGGTCGAGGCCATCCTGTGCGATCTGGAGGCCCAGGCGGCCATGTTGGGACCGCGCCCGCTGGCCTCAATCTTCTTCGGCGGCGGCACCCCGTCCCTGATGCGGGCGGAGGACGTGGCGCGGGTCATCCAGCGGGCGCGGACGCTGTTCCCCGGCAGCGGCGTGGAGATCACGCTCGAGGCCAATCCCACCGACGCCGAGGCCGCCCATTTCGCCGCGCTGAGACAGGCGGGGGTCAATCGCCTGTCGCTGGGGGTACAGTCGCTGGAAGACGCGGCCCTGAAATTCCTCGGTCGCAACCACTCCGCCGACGAGGCGCGCCGGGCCATCGCCGTCGCCGCCGGCGTCTTCGACCGGCTGTCGATCGATCTGATCTACGCCCTGCCCGGCCAGACGGTCGCCGCCTGGAACGCCGCCATGACCGAGGCGCTGGCCATGGGGTTCGAGCACGTCTCTCCCTACCAACTGACCATCGCCGAGGGCACCGCCTTCGCCCGCGCGACCGAGCGGGGCTCGCTCGTGCCGCCCGACGAGGACACGGCCGCCGACCTCTACGAAGCCACCCAGACCGTCCTCGGGGTCGCCGGGTTCGAAGCCTATGAGGTGTCCAACCACGCCCGGGATGCCGCGGCCCGCTCCGCCCATAACCTGCATGTCTGGCGCGGCGGCGACTATATCGGCGTCGGCCCCGGCGCCCACGGGCGGCTGACGCTGCAGGGCATCCGCACCGCCACGGTCGGCCACCGCCGCATCGCCGCCTATGTCGAGGGCGTCGCTGCCGGAACGCCCTGGTCCGACCAGGAGATGCTGGACCCCCGCGCCGCGGCCGAGGAGCGTCTGTTGCTGGGGCTGCGCACCGTCGAGGGGGTCGCCCTGGCCGATCTGGCGGCGCTGGGCATGTCGCCTGCGACCGATCCGGTCGCGGACCTGATCGCCGACGGCTTCCTCACGTTCGCCGACGACCGCATCGCAGCGACTGCTCAGGGTCGCCCCGTCCTCGACGCCGTGCTGAAGGCCCTGCTCACCTGACCTTCGCTCGGGCGGCGGATTGTGGCACGGTCGGGCGATGAGCGAACCCAACCCCTTTCCCCCGACCGCGCCGCCGCCCCGGCCCGTGTCGCCCGGGCTCTATCTGGTCGCCACCCCGATCGGGAACCTCAGGGACATGACGCTGAGGGCGCTCGACGTCCTCGCCGCCGCCGATCTGGTCCTGGCCGAGGATACCCGCGTCACCGGTAAATTGCTCGGCGCCTACGGGCTGAAGGCGAAGCTGGAACGCTGCGACGACCACGCCTCGGCCCATGCCGCCGAACTGGCCATCGAGCGGGTGCGCGAGGGTCAGGTCGTGGCCCTGGTCTCCGACGCGGGCACGCCGGTGATCTCGGACCCCGGCTTCGTCGTCGCCCGGGCCTTCATCGCCGCCGGCCTGCCGGTGCATCCGATCCCCGGCGCCTCCAGCCTGCTGGCCGCCCTGTGCATCGCCGGCCAGCCGTCCGACCGCTTCCTGTTCGCCGGCTTCCTGCCGCCCAAGTCCGCCGCGCGGAAGACGGCGCTCGCCGAGGTCAAGGCGGCGCGCCAGACCCTGGTCTTCTTCGAGAGCGGCCCGCGTCTGGCCGCCAGCCTCGCCGACATGGCCGAGGTGCTGGGCCCCCGCCCCGCCGCAGTCACCCGCGAACTGACCAAACTCTATGAGGAGGCGGTGCGGGGCACGCTGGCCGAGCTCGCCGTCGACCCGCGATGCGACGGCCCCAGGGGCGAGATCGTCATCGTCATCGGCCCCGGTGAGGTCGAGACCGCCAGCGCCGCCGATGCGGACGCGGCCCTGACCGAAGCCCTCGCGCGCCTGGCTCCCGGAGAGGCGGCGTCCGAGGTGTCCCGCGCCCTCGACCTCCCGAGAAAGGCCCTCTACCGCCGGGCGCTGGAGCTTCAGGGCAAGGGATGAGGCCGTCGAGGGTCCGCGCCGCGCTTCCCCCCAGGCCGAAGGCGGCATGGCGTCAGGCGTTGGGCGGGCAGGCGTTTCGCGAGGGTCACGGCGCCGAATGGCTGGCCGCCGCCTTCCTGATGCTGAAGGGCTATCAGGTGCTGGGCTTCCGTCTGAAGACCAGGGGCGTGGAGATCGACATTCTCGCCCGGCAGGGGAAGACAGCCGTTGTGGTCGAGGTTAAACGTCGCGCCACGATCGAGGCCGCCCTGAACGCCGTGGATCCCCGACAGCTTGAGCGACTGCGTGCCGCCGGCGCCGCACTGTTGCGCCAAAGGCCCAGCCTGGCCGGTCTTGCGTTGCGGATCGATACCGTAGCGCTGGCGCCGGGACGAGTTCCGCGCCATCGTCGCAATCTCTAGTTTTCACCGGGGGGTGAAAACAGGTCGTCGGGGGACGGGCCGTGACGCGCGAAGAGGCGGAAGTCGCACTGGAAGAGGCCGGTCGGGCCGACGACGACGCCTTCCCGCTGCTTGAGGCGGCCATCGCCTGCGCCCTGCATGACTACCCGTTCCGCGATCCCGCGCCCGCCCGCGTCCTCGCCGACGCCGCCGCCGAGCGGCTGGCCGAGCGCATCGGCGGCGAGAGCCCCGACGACGCCCTGGCCGAGACCATGGCCGCCGACCTGCGGCTGAACGGCGACCTGCTGCGCTATGCCGATCCTGCCAATACCGATGTGCTCGACGTCGCGGAGCGGAGGCGGGGGCTGTCGGCGGCGCTGGCCGTCTTCTATCTCGACGCCGCCCGCCGCGCGGGCGTGAAGGCCCGGGGCGTCGACTTTCCCAACCATTTCCTGCTGCGGGTCGAGACTCCCTCTGGTCCTGTCGCGCTGGACCCGTTCAGCCAGGGCCGCGTCGTCATGCCGTCGGAGCTGACCCGCCGCGCCCTGCGCGCCGGCCTGACGCCGCACGTCGCCGACCGGCTGGACGTGCTGATGGCCCCTGTCAGCGACCGCGAGTGCCTGATCCGGCTGCAGAACGTCCTGTTCAGCCGGGCCATCAAGGCCGGGGACTATCTCTGCGCCGAACGGTCGGCCGTCCGCCGCGCCCTGCTGGATCCCGAGGATCACCGGCCATGGCTGGATGTCGCGGCGGCGCGCGAGAAACAGGGCGCCCTGACCGGCGCCCTCGAAGCCCTGCGTCGCGCCCGCGCCGTGGCGGGGCAGGACGACGAGATGCATCAGATGGCCGCCGACCGGCTGCGGATGCGGCTAAACTGACGCTTCTGCTTGGAACCGTCGCGCTTCGTACTACTTGAAAGCCATGCGCGAACGCGCTCAAGCAGCGAGGCGCCCCAACCTTCAAAGAGGGGCCGAGCGTAGCGCACCAAGGAAGTCCTTCTCCATGCTCAAAGTCGCCATCCAGATGGACCCCATCGAGGCGGTCAACATCGCCTCGGACACGACCTTCTTCCTGGCCATGGAGGCGCAGCAGCGCGGTCATCCGCTTTGGGTCTACGACTTCCGCACCCTGGCGCTGGAGGACGGCGCCCTGTTCTGTCGCGCGCGCCCGGCGGTGATCCGTCAGGTGTATGGCGACCATGTCACCCTCGGCGACGAGGTGAAGCTGGACCTCGGCAAGGACGTCGACGTCATCCTGATGCGTCAGGATCCGCCTTTCGACATGGCCTATGTCACGGCCACCTATCTGCTGGAGACGGTCCATCCGCGCACCCTCGTGGTCAATGACCCGGCCGAGGTCCGGTCGGCGCCGGAGAAGCTGTTCGCCACCCGGTTCGAGGGCGTCCAGCCGCCGACCCTGATCTCGTCTGATCCCGTCGCACTGGTCGATTTCCACGAACGCCACGGCGATGTGGTGCTGAAGCCCCTGCACGGCGCGGCGGGCTCGGGCGTCGTTCGCCTCAAGGCCGACGATCCGAACCTGGAGGCCCTGATCGAAATCCACATGGCCGGATCGCGCGACCCTCTGGTGATCCAGAAATTCATCCCCGCCGTCTCCAAGGGCGACAAGCGCATCATCCTGATCGACGGCGAGCCGGTCGGGGCCATCAACCGCGTCCCGGCCGAGGGTCAGGTGCGGTCCAACCTGCGCGTCGGCGGCACGGCGGCGCCGGTCGAGCTGACGGCCCGCGACCTGGAGATCTGCGCCATCATCGGGCCGGAGTTGAAGGCGCGCGGCCTGCTGTTCGTCGGCATCGACGTGATCGGCGACTACCTGACCGAGATCAACGTCACCTCGCCGACGGGCGCGGTGCAGCTGAAGGAATTCACAGGCATCGACGCGGCGGCCATCCTGTGGGACGTGATCGAGGCGAAACACGTTCCGAGCGCATAACGGCGCTCTTGCAATCTGAACAGGTTCATGGTTCGTTCTCCTCGCGCTCAAGTCGCGCGACGCGCGGTAGCGCGGCAAGGAGAGCATCATGCTGGCCAGTATCGCGACGGTGGCGTTCGAGGGGGTCGAGGCGCGTCGCGTCGCCGTCGAGGTGCAGCTGGTCGGCAACGACGGCCCGACCATCTTCTCGATCGTCGGTCTGCCGGACAAGGCTGTGGCCGAGAGCCGGGAGCGGGTGCGCGGCGCCTTCGCCGGCATCGGCCTGGCGCTTCCGGCCAAGCGGATCATCGCCAACCTGGCCCCCGCAGACCTGCCCAAGGAGGGCAGCCATTTCGACCTGCCCATAGCCCTGGCCCTGCTGGCCGCCCTGGGGGTGATCCAGGCGGACGCTCTGGAGGGCTGGGCGGCTCTGGGCGAACTGGGGCTGGACGGCCGCATCCAGCCGGTCGGCGGAACCCTGCCCGCCGCCGTCGCGGTCGCCTCCATGGGGCTCGGCCTGATCTGTCCGGAGGCGAATGGGCCGGAGGCGGCCTGGGCGGGGGACGTGCGTATCCTCGCGCCGCGGTCGCTGATCGGCCTGATCAATCACTTCAAGGGTACGACCGTGTTGCGCGCGCCGGAGCCGGGGCCGGTGAAGATCGGCGCGAGCGCCGCCGACCTGCGTGACGTCAAGGGACAGGAGAGCGCCAAGCGGGCGCTCGAGGTGGCTGCTGCCGGGGGGCACAACATCCTGTTCGTGGGCCCGCCGGGCTCGGGCAAGTCGATGATGGCCCAGCGTTTGCCCGGCCTGCTGCCGCCGCTGACGCCGCAGGAACTGCTGGAGACCTCCATGGTCTGGTCGGTCGCCGGACTGATCGAGCGGGGCGCCCTGACGCGCGACCGCCCGTTCCGTTCGCCCCACCATTCCGCCTCCATGGCCGCCCTGACCGGCGGGGGGTTGCGCGCCAAGCCGGGCGAGGCGTCCCTGGCGCACAACGGCGTCCTGTTCCTGGATGAGCTGCCCGAATATTCGGCCCAGGCGCTCGACAGTCTGCGGGCGCCGCTGGAAACGGGCGAGATCGTGGTGGCGCGGGCCAACGCCCATGTGCGCTATCCGGCGCGGTTCCAGCTTGTCGCGGCCATGAACCCCTGCCGCTGCGGTCTCGGCGGGGCGGGCAAGGGGGCGTGCGGCAAGGCCCCGCGCTGCCAGCGCGACTACCAGAACCGCATCTCGGGCCCGATGTTCGACCGCATCGACCTGACGGTGGAGACCCCGCCCGTCACCGCCGCCGACATGGCCCTGCCAAGCCCGGCCGAGGGCACGGCCGAGGCCGCCGCCCGCGTCGCCGTCGCCCGGGCCATGCAGGAGGAGCGGGTGCGGGAGGCGGGGCTGGATCCGCTTCAGGCGTTGAACGCCCGTTCGTCCGGCGATGTGCTGGAACGGTTCGCCACGCCGGATGAGGCGGGCCGCGCCCTGCTGATGCGGGCCGGGGAGGCCGGGGGACTGACGGCGCGCGGCTGGACCCGGACCCTCCGTCTGGCCCGCACCATCGCCGATCTGGAGGGGTCGACCGGGGTCCTGCGCCGCCACATCGCCGAGGCCCTGATCTATCGCCGCACCACCGTCGACGCCCAGGACCAGTTCGAACGGCAGCAGGACGTCCGGGCCAGTCTCCAGGCCTGGTAGCCTCCAGCAGGCAATTGAAGCGGCCTTAACGCCTGATCCTGCATGATCCTCCCGAAACGGAGAGCGGCATGACGCGACGGAAAACGGAGCAGGCGGGCGAAACCGGGCAGGCGATCCGCGCGGGCGGCGCCGATCCCTTCCTCCGGCTCATGAGCCACGAGATGCGCACGCCCCTGAACGGCGTCATCGGCATGATCGGCCTCCTGACCCGCACCCGGCTGGACGGAGCCCAGCGCGCCTATGCCGAGGCCGCGCGCGAATCCGCCGAACACCTGCTCGGCCTCGTCAACGACCTGCTCGACTACGCCCGGCTCGAGGCCGGGAAACTGGAATTCGATTCCGCACCCGTAGAGCTGGAGGGTCTGGTGCGCAGCGTCGCCGAACTGCTCAGCCCCCGCGCCCACGACAAGGGGCTTGAGATTGTCTGGTCGGTCTCGCCCGACGCCCCCGACGTCCTCGCCGACCAGGGCCGTCTGCGTCAGGTCCTGTTCAATCTCGCGGGCAATGCGGTGAAGTTCACCGACGCCGGCGGCGTCCATATCTCGGTTGAACGCGCCGGGGGTTCCGATCATCGGCCGCGGCTGGCCTTCATCATCGACGACACCGGCCCCGGCGTGCCGGTCGAGGCCCGCGCCCGCATCTTCGAGGAGTTCGGCCACGTCGATGCCTCCGACGCCACCCGTCACGGCGGGGCCGGTCTGGGTCTCGCGGTGGTGCAGAAACTGGCCACGGCCATGGGCGGGGCGGTGCGGGTCCAGGATGCGCCGGGCGGAAAGACCGCTCACGGCTCCCGCTTCGTATTCGAGGCCGTCTTCGCCGTCGCTCCGGGCGCCACGCCCCGCGCCCGGCCCCTGACCGATCGGGCGGTCGCCGTCCGCACCCCCGACGCCTTCGTCCGCGCCGCCGCAGAGGCCCAGATCACCGCGTCGGGCGGCTCGGTCTGGCCCGCCGGCGATCTGGCGCCCGTCACCCTCGTCGACCACGCCGAGGCTGCCGTTTCGGGCCTGTCTCTGGCAGCCTTGCCCGAGGGCGGACGCGGCGTGATTCTGCTGAAGCCGTCGGAACGCGAGTTGATCGCCCGCTACCGGTCGGTCGGCTTCCATGGCTATCTGATCAAACCCCTGCGCCGCGCTTCGCTGGTCGAACGGGTGCTGGCCGCCGCGACGGCTGGAGAAGCCGTCGGCGTCCCGCGCGGCCTCCCGCCCGAGGACGACCGGGTTGTTCCCGTCCGTTTCGCCGGCACCCGCATCCTGCTGGTCGAGGACAATCCGGTCGGCGCCCTCCTCGCCCGCACCCTTCTGCGCCGCGAGGGTTGCGTGGTTGAAACCGCCGCAACGGGGGACGAGGCCCTCGCCGCCATGAAGCGGGCCCGCTACGACCTCGTCTTCATGGACATGCGCATGCCCGGCATGGACGGCCCGGCCGCGACCCGGGCCATCCGAGCCGGCGGCGACCGCACCCCCATCGTCGCCCTGACCGCAAATGCCTTCGCCGAAGACCGTCAGGCCTGCCTTGCGGCGGGCATGAACGACCACCTCGTCAAGCCACTGGAGATGGAGGCCCTGCGCGCCGTCCTGGCCCGCTGGACGAGCGGCGACATCCGCGCCAAGGTCTCCGCCGCATAGGGCGAACCGGCGATCAGATCGGAGACCCTTCGAGACAGAGGCTCCGTTCCATGACCGCTCCCGCCGCGCCCCCCACTGCGCCGACAGAGATCGACCTGAAGCCCAAGGGGCTGGCCGTTCTGAAGGTCGCCTTCCGCGAACGGCGCACCCTGGCCATGCTGCTGCTGGGCTTCTCCGCCGGCCTGCCGTTCGCCATGCTGATCGGCACGCTGAACGCCTGGCTGACCGAGGAGAAAATCCCGGTCGCCACCATCGGCATCCTCTCCTGGATCGGCCTGTTCGGCGCCTTCCGCTTCCTGTGGTCCCCGGCCGTCAGCTGGACGCCGCCCGGCCTCGGCAAGCGGCTCGGCCGCCGGCGTAGCTGGCTGCTGGTGCTTCAGGTGATCATCGCCATCGCCCTGGGTCTGGTCGCCCTGTCGCATCCGAGCGCGGGCGTGCTCGGCCCGCTGGCCCTGGGCGCCGCGCTCGGCGCCTTCGCATTCGCCACACAGGATATCGTCATCGACGCCTGGCGGATCGAGGTGGCAGACGAGAAGACGCCGATCGACCTGCTCTCGACCGTCTATCAACTGGGCTATCGCACGGCCGCCCTCGTCGGCGGCGCAGGGTCTTTGCTGATGTCCGTGGTCATCGGCTGGCCCGGCGTCTTCATCACCGCCGCCGTACTGATGGGGCTGGGCATCGTCGGCACATTGATCGCGCCCGAGCCCGTCCCGTCGTCCCGGACGGCGGTGGCGCGCGAGCGACGCGGGTCGCCGCGTCTGCGGCTGATCGTGCTGGTCGCCACCCTGGCAGCCTGGGGCTGGGCCGCCTTCATGCTGGTCCGTTTCATGGTCATCGCCCTGACGACCTCGCCGGCGCCGAGCGCCGGGACCTTCACCGGCTCCTGGGGCCCCTGGATCGTGGGGGCCACTGTCGTTCTGCCGGCCGCCCTCGCCGGCCTGATCGTGTGGAAGGGCCGCGCCGCGACCGCCGCCGAGGCCTCGGCGGCGCCGAAGCTGGCCGACACTCTCTACGACGCCATCCTGGCCCCGCTGGTCGAGCTGATGGGCCGTCTGGGCTGGGGCGCGGTGATCGTACTGGGACTGATCCTGACCTACCGCATCACCGACGGCGTCTGGGGTCCATTCGCCTTCCCCTTCTACATGGGAGACACGGGCGGGGCGCTGGGTCACACGGCCGCCGAGGTCGCCCTGGCGTCCAAGACCTTCGGAGTCATCATGACCATCGTCGGCATCGGGCTCGGCGGCTGGGCATTGCTGGTCATCGGCCGGATGTGGAGCCTGCTGCTGGGCGCCATCCTGTCGGCGGCCACCAACCTCCTGATGATGGACCTGGCGCTCGGCGCCCCCGGCATCGGGCCCTTCATGTCGGCGACCGGTCTTTATTCCGTGTTCGGATCGATTGGCGTGGGCGAGCCCCTGTCACGTCTGATGCTGGCCATCGCGGGCGAGAACATCGCCGGCGGCTTCGCGGGGGCAGCCTTCGTGGCCTATCTGTCGGCCCTGTCGAACAAGACCTTCGGCGCGGTCCAGTTCGCCGTCTTCATCTCTCTGGCCCTGCTCATCGGCACGCTCGGGCGAGGCGCGCTCGGCGAGCTCATCGATGCCCAGGGCTATGCGCCGATGTTCGTCATCGCCGCCTGGATGGGGGTGATCGCCATCGTCTTCGTCCTGATCGAATGGGTCCGGCTGGGGTTCGAGGCCCGCAAGCTGGCCCGGACCGGAGCCCCGACGGTCTGATCAGACCGTCGGCGGCACCGCCGTCATCGACCGTTCGGCGGCCGCGCTCGGGTGCGGCGCGACGCCCTCGTCCTCGGGCTCGAACTCGACGCTGACGCCCTGCTCGTAGGCGGCGAAGGTGGCGGCGGTGATGATCTCCGAGACCTGGGCCCCGAGGGAGACGATCTGCACCGACTTCTCCAGACCGACCAGCAGCGGACCGATCACGGTCGCCCCGCCCAGGGCCTGGACCAGCTGGGTTGAGATGGCCGCCGAATGCAGGGCCGGCATGACCAGCACATTGGCCTCGCGGCTCAACCGCATGAACGGATAGTTGGTCCGCAGGGCCGGGTCGAGCGCCAGTTCCGGCGGCATCTCGCCCTCGTATTCGAAGTCGACGCCCTTGTTGTCGAGGATGCGGATGGCCTCGCGCACCTTCTCGCCGCGCTCTCCGGGCGGGTTGCCGAAGGTGGAATAGCTCAGGAAGGCCACGCGCGGCATCCGACCCAGTTTTTTCACCGTCGCGGCGGCCTGGATGGCGATATCGGCCAGTTCCTCGGCCGAAGGCAGTTCGTGGATCGAGGTGTCGGCGACAAAGATGGTGCGGCCCTTGGCCAGGACGATCGACAGGCCGATCAGGCTGTCGCCCTCGACGTCCAGCACGCGCCGGACCTCCTTCAGCACCATGTTGAAGTTGCGGGTCGTGCCCGTGACCATGGCGTCCGCCTGGCCGCGCGCCAGCATGGCGGCTGCGAAATAGTTGCGGTCCTGGTTGATCATGCGCTGCACGTCGCGGCGCAGGTAACCGCGCCGTTGCAGCTTTTCGTACAGGAAGTCGGTGTACTCGACGTTGCGCTCCGACACCCGGGCGTTGACGATCTCGATGCCCATGGCGTCGAAGTCGAGGCCCGCCTCGGCGGCGTTCCTGCGCACCAGATCCTCGCGCCCGATCAGGATCGGCGTGCCCAGCTCGGCCTGTTTGAAGGCCCAGGCGGCGCGGATGACGGCCGATTCCTCGCCCTCGGCGAACACCACCCGCTTGTTCGGCGCGGCGCGGACGGCGGACGAAATCTTCTGCATCAGGGCGGCGGAGGGATCGACCCGTTCGCGCAGCCGGGCGCGGTAGTCGTCCATGTCGTCGATGCTGACGCGCGAGACGCCGGTGTCCATCGCCGCCTGGGCGACGAACGGCGGGATGTACCAGATCAGGCGCGGATCGAATGGCGTCGGGATGATGTAGTCCGGGCCGAACTTCAGCTTGCGACCGCGATAGGCCACGGCCACCTCGTCCGGCACATCCTCGCGCGCCAGCTGGGCCAGGGCGTGGGCGCAGGCGATCTTCATCTCGTGATTGATGCGTCGGGCCCGGACGTCCAGGGCGCCGCGGAACAGATAGGGAAAGGCCAGGACGTTGTTGACCTGGTTCACATAGTCCGAGCGGCCGGTGGCGATGATGGCGTCCTTGCGCACGGCCAGCACCTCTTCAGGAGTGATCTCGGGGTCCGGATTGGCCATGGCGAAGATGATCGGGCGAGGCGCCATGGAGGCCACCATCTCGGGCGTGATCGCGCCCTTGGCCGACAGGCCCAGGACGACGTCGGCTCCCCGCATGGCCTCGGCCAGGGTGCGTTTGTCGGTGTCGATGGCGTGCACCGACTTCCACTGGTCCATGCCCTCGGTCCGGCCGCGATAGATGACGCCGTGCAGGTCGACGACGGTGGCGTTCTCGGGCTTGACGCCCAGCGACTTCATCAGGCTCAGCGACGACAGTCCGGCTGCGCCCGCGCCGACCAGGACCATCTTCACGTCCTCGAACTTGCGCCCGGTGACGTGGCAGGCGTTGATAAGGCCGGCCGTGGAGATGATCGCTGTGCCGTGCTGGTCGTCATGGAAGACGGGAATGTCCAGCAGGTCCTGCAGCTCGCTCTCGATGACGAAGCATTCCGGGGACTTGATGTCCTCCAGGTTGATGCCGCCCCAGCTGTCGCCGATGTTCTTGACGACGGTGATGAACTCGTCGGGATCGGTGGCCTTCACCTCGATGTCGAAGCTGTCGACGTCGGCGAAGCGTTTGAACAGGACGGCCTTGCCCTCCATCACCGGCTTGGACGCCAGGTGGCCGAGGTTTCCCATGCCCAGGATGGCCGTGCCGTTCGAGATGACGGCGACCAGATTGCCCTTGGAGGTGTAGTCGTAGGCCTTGTCCGGATCCTCGGCGATGGCGCGCACCGGCACGGCGACGCCGGGCGAATAGGCCAGGGACAGGTCGCGCTGGGTCGCCATGGGCTTGGTCGGCGCCATGGAGATCTTGCCAGGGTGCGGCAGACGATGGAAATCGAGCGCTTCTTCGTCGGAGAAGGTCTGCTTGTCTGTCTGATCGGGCATTTGGGTCTCTGACGGTTGGGCCCGTCCGGTCTAGCGGCGCCCTTCCCTCGGGACAACCGCCGACACCCGGAGGGCGAGGATCAGAGGTCCAGGACGCCCGTGCGCTCGACCTCCACCGGGCCGGTCATGAAGACATGGCCGGTGGTCTCATCCCAGTCGATGACCAGTTCGCCGCCGTCGACGACGACCGTGGCCCTCCTCCCCGTCAGTCCGCGCCGCGCGCAGGCGACCAGGGCCGCGCAGGCGCCGGTGCCGCAGGCCCTGGTCAGGCCGGCGCCGCGCTCGAACACCCTCAGGCGGATGCGGTCAGGGGCCAGGACGCTGGCGAACCCGACATTGACCCCCTCCGGGAACAGGGGGTGGTGCTCGATCAGGGAGCCCACGCCCACAACGAAGTCATCGTCGAGCCGATCGGTGAAGAAGACGACGTGTGGATTGCCCATGGAGACGGCGCCGGGCGTATGCACAACCGGATCGTCGATGGGCCCGACCTGCAGCTCGATGCCGCGGGTGTCCATTTCCTCGGCCAGAGGGATGTCGAGCCAGTGAAGCCGGGGCGGACCCATGTCGACGGTGATCCGGTCTCCATCCGCGCCCTTGCCCGCACGCCTCGCCACGGTCTTTCCGCCCAGGGTCTCAATGGTGACCTCGTCCGAGCCGTTGGCCTGCATCAGCATCCAGCCGACGCAGCGCAGGGCGTTGCCGCAGGTCTCGACCGTGCCGCCGTCGGCGTTCCACACCCGCATGAAGGCGTCGGCGGTGTCCGAGGGCTCGATGGCGATCAGTTGGTCGAAGCCCTCGCCGGTCTTGCGATCGCCGAGCGCGCGCACGGCGTCGGGGTTCGGCGTGAAGGGCCGGTCCAGCGCATTGACGACGACGAAGTCGTTGCCGGCGCCGTTCATCTTCACAAAGGGTCGGGGGGCGGCGGCAGTCATGGACGCCATATAGGCATGTCGGAGACGCGCCCCAAAGTCGCGGCTACGCAACGCCCCCGGCTCCGGCCCGTTAGGCTTGCTTCTGAAACAGACGAGGCTTTTTCCGATGAATCTTCCCAATGGCGCGATGGTGGCCGTGGTGGACGGCGAGAAGCTGGTCCTGTTCAAGAATACCGGTCACAACAACGTCGCCCTGACCGCCCTGGCGAACCCGGAGATCGAGGAGCGGGCCTCGGGTTCGGCCGGTCGCGGCTCCAGCGAGGCCAATCCGGACAACGACACCCAGGCCGAGGACGGTTTCGCCATGGGCGTGGCCGAGGTGCTCAACAAATGGGCCCTGGGCGGCAAGTTCGACAAGCTTCTGGTGATCGCGGCGCCCAAGACCCTGGGTGAGCTGCGCAAGCATTGGCACAAGGAATTGTCGTCGCGCCTCGTCGGCGAGATCGCCAAGGATCTGACCGGACACTCCACCGACCAGATCGCGGCTGCGATCGAGAAGGCCTGATCCCCTGGCCACGGCCCGGCCTGCGGGCTGGACCGTGGCGTTCGGACGACAGCGTGGCTAGAGGGAGGGTCATGACAGCCACCGACCGGCTCCCGCATCGCGGCCTCCGCATCCGGGCGCGCCTCCGCGCCCTCTACCACGGAGCCTCCCGGACGGCGGTCCGATTCAGGCTGGCCGTCCTTACGATCGACCTGATCATCGTCGCCTTCTTCATCGCCGCGCCGTTGCTCAAGCATGTCGGCCTGGCCTTCTACATCGTGGACTACCTGGTGGCGGCCATTCTCGCGTGCGACCTCGCCGCGCGGGCGCTGGCCTACTCCAACATCAGGGACTGGCTGAAGCGACCCATCGTCTGGGTGGATCTGTTTATCCTCGCGACCCTGCTGTTTCCGGCGTGGCTGTTCAACCTTGGCTTCCTGCGGGTTATCCGGCTCTGGACCCTGGTCAGCTCCGACTTCTTCTGGCGCACCGTCGGCCGCAAATACGATGACACCCGGGTCGAGGACACCACCAAGGCTGTCGTCGCCCTGGTCACCTTCGTCTTCGTCGCCACGGGCTTCGTCTACACCGGCTTCATGGGCCGCTACGAAGGCATCAGCGGCTGGGTCGACGCCCTGTATTTCACGGTCACCAGCCTGACGACCACGGGCTACGGCGATATCCTGCTGCCGGGCATCTGGGGGCGGCTCGTGTCGATCGTCATCATGCTGGTCGGCGTCACCCTGTTCGTGCGACTGGGCCAGACCCTGCTCCGGCCGCACAAGGTCCGCTATCCGTGCGAGAAATGCGGCCTTCAGGTCCATGACCCTGACGCCGTCCACTGCAAGGCCTGCGGCAACCTTCTTTGCATACCCGACGAGGGTGCCGCCTGATTCGCCAGGGTCGGCCCCACGTGACAAAACGGTAAGGTTCGCCGCCTTGCCGCCCGCCCCCTCGCGACTAAGGTGCGCCATCCTTATTTCGGAGCGCCCCCCGCATGCGTCGTTCGCTGAGCCTCACGGCCGCCCTCCTCGCCTCCTCCATTCTTGGAACTTCCGCCCTGGCCCAGACCCACACCCCGCCCAACCCGCCGCTGGTCGAGGGGGGCTTCGCCACCACCGACGCGACCGATCCCTATCTCTGGCTGGAAGAGGTCGACGGCGCCCGCGCCATGGCCTGGGTCGAGGAGCACAATACCCGCTCGCTCGGCGTGCTCCAGGGCGACCCGCGTTATGAAGGCCTGCACGAACAGGCCCTGGCCCTGGTCCAGGCCCGCGACCGCATCCCGTCCCCGGGTTTCACCCATGACGGCCATATCGACAATTTCTGGCAGGACGCGACGCATGTGCGCGGCATCTGGCGGCGCACGACGATCGCCAGCTATCGCACCGACACACCGGAGTGGGAGACGATCCTCGACCTCGACGCCCTGTCGACGGCCGAGGGCAAGAACTGGGTCTACAAGGGCTCGTCCTGCCTGCCGCCGCAAGAACGTCTGTGCCTGATCTCCCTGTCCGACGGCGGCAAGGACGCCGTCGTCGTCCGCGAGTTCGACTCCGAGAGCCGCACCTTCGTCGAGGGCGGTTTCGAACTGCCGGAATCCAAGGGCGGCGCGACCTGGGTCGACCCCGACACCCTGTTGATCGCCCGCGACTTCGGTCCAGGCACGATGACCTCCTCAGGCTATCCGATGATCGTCAAACGGCTGAAGCGCGGCCAGTCGATCGAACAGGCCGAGACCCTCTTCACCGGCCAGCCCTCGGATGTTTCGGTCGGCGCGGGTACGCTGCGCGACGCCGACGGCGTGATCCAGGCGGTGATCATCAACCGCGGCGTCAGCTTCTATGAGGGCGAAACCCATCTGCTGAACGCGGACGGGACCACGACCCGGCTGCAACTGCCGGCCAAGTCCGACATCGACGCCCTGGTCCAGGGCCAGCTGGTCGTGACAATCAAGGAAGACTGGACCGCGCCGTCCGG
The DNA here is from genome assembly GCF_002280785.1 of Brevundimonas subvibrioides. GTDB lineage: Bacteria > Pseudomonadota > Alphaproteobacteria > Caulobacterales > Caulobacteraceae > Brevundimonas > Brevundimonas subvibrioides_B. The sequence goes on along the minus strand of NZ_NCEQ01000010.1, from coordinate 82,612 downwards.
GCAAGCGTTCAGGACCGGCGATGTCATCGCCTGGAACCTGGACGCCTGGCTGGCCGATCAGGCCGCGCCCGCCCAGCTGATCATCCGCCCCGGCGCGCGCGAGTCGGTCGAATCCGTCACCGCCACCCGCAACAAACTGGTCGTCGCCCTGTACGAAAACGTGCGCGGCGCCGCCTATGTCTATACGCCGAACCCGTCCGGCGAATGGTCGCGCACCCGTCTCGACCTGCCCGCCAACTCGACCGTCGGTCTGGGCTCGGCCTCGGAACAGGACGATCGCATCTTCGTCAGCGTCGCCGGCTACCTGAGCCCCTCGACCCTGTCGCTGGTCGACGCGGCCACCGGCGAGATGGCCCAGGTCAAGTCGATCCCGGCCAAGTTCGACGCCTCGGGCATGACTGTGGAACAGTTCGAGGCCCGCTCGGCCGACGGCACGATGATCCCCTATTTCGTGGTGCATAAGACCGACATGCCGCTCGACGGGTCCAACCCGACGCTGCTGTACGGCTACGGCGGCTTCCAGGTGTCGCAACTGCCCGGCTATTCGCCCACGGTCGGCAAGCTGTGGCTGGAGCGGGGCGGCGTCTATGTCGTCGCCAATGTCCGCGGCGGCGGCGAGTTCGGCCCCAACTGGCACGAGGCGGCCCTGCAGCAGAACCGCCAGCGCGCCCACGAGGACTTCCAGGCCGTGGCCCTCGACCTCGAGGCCCGCAACATCACCTCCCAGCCCCGCCTCGGCATCATGGGCGGATCGCAGGGCGGGCTGTTCATGGGGGCTATGCTGACCCAGCGTCCGGACCTGATCAACGCGGCGGTCATCCAGGTGCCCCTGTTCGACATGTTCCGCTTCCACCGCCTGCTCGCGGGCGCCTCGTGGCGGGCGGAATACGGCGACCCCGACATCCCGGAACAACGCGCCTGGATCGGCGAATACTCACCCTACCAGAACCTGCGCGCGGGCCAGCCCTACCCGGAAGTCTTCATTCACACCTCGACCAAGGACGACCGCGTCCACCCGGGCCACGCCCGCAAGGCGGCGGCGCGTCTGGAAGAGCTGGGCTATCCGGTCCTGTTCTACGAGAACACCGACGGCGGGCACGCGGCCGGCGCCAACCTGCGCGAAACGGCCCGCCGCATCGCGCTTGAATACACCTACCTGTCGCGCCGCCTGATGGACGCGCCGGCGCAGGAATAGGTTTCGGCATCCGCTCATCCCCGCGAAAGCGGGGACCCAGTGCTTTCGCGAATTAAGGTCGTTACCATGTTGCGTTCTCTCCTGTTCGGCGTCGCCGCCATCGCGATTTCCGCGCCCGCGATGGCCCAGACTGCGCCGCCGCCGCACTTCCCCGCCGACCTGTCGCCGGCCGGCGTGCGCGCCGCCGACGATCATCTGGCGCTGGAGGAGGTCGAGGGGACCGAGGCCATGGCCTTCGTCCGGGCCGAGAACGAGCGGTCCCTGGCCGCCCTGACCGGTGACCGCCGCTACGAGACCTTCCGCGCCGAGGCCTTCGACATCCTGTCCTCCACCGCCCGCATCCCGGGACCGAGCTTCCTCGGTCTCGGCATCGGCAATTTCTGGCAGGACGCGACCAATCCCAAGGGCCTGTGGCGCCGCACGACGCTGGACAGCTACCGCACGGACGCGCCTGAGTGGGAGACCCTGATCGACGTCGACGCCCTGTCCCGCGCCGAGGGCAGGGACTGGGTGTGGAAGGGCGCGCGCTGCCTGGCCCCGGACGAGACCCGTTGCCTGGTGTCTCTCTCGGAGGGCGGCAAGGACGCCGTGGTCGTCCGTGAGTTCGACACCATGACCAAGGCCTTCGTCGAGGACGGCTTCATCCTGCCGGAGGGCAAGCACCGGCTCGAATGGTTCGACATCGATACGCTTCTGGTCGCCACCGACTTCGGTCCGGGCACCCTGACCGAGAGCGGCTATCCGTTCATCGTCAAGCGTCTGAAGCGCGGCCAGACCCTCGCCGACGGGATCGAAATCTATCGCGGCGACATCTCCGACGGCGGCTATGGCGTCAGCCCCTCGGTCTTCCGCGACGGCGCGGGCGCGGTCCAGGCGGTGATCGTCAACCGTCCACTCGACACCTTCCGCTCCGAGACCTGGCGCATCGTCGGCGGCACGGTGGTCAAGCTGAACCTGCCCGAGCGCGTCGCCGTCCACGGGGTCACCGGCTCCCAGCTGGTCTTCGGCGTGGATCAGGACTGGCGCTGGTATCAACAGAACATCCCGTCGGGCGCCCTGATGGCCGTGCCGCTGGACCTGCTGTCGCCGGGGACGGAGACGGTCATCTCCAACGCGGTCACGACCGTCTTCCTGCCGACCGACCGCCAATCGATCCAGGACGTCGCAGTCTTCGACGACCGTATCGTCGCGACCGTGCTCGACAATGTGCGCGGCCGCGTCCTGGTGTTCCGCAATCGCGGCGAGTTTGGCTGGCCCCGGACCCCGATCGAGGTGCCTGAGAACGTCGCCGTGGGTCTCGGCGATTCCAGCCGCTCCAGCGGGCGCATTTTCTATTCGGTCCAGGGTTTCCTGACCCCGCCGACCCTGTCGCTGGCGAACATCGAGACCGCCGCCAGCGACGTCATGAAGACGGGCCCGGCGATGTTCGACGCCTCCACCCATGTGGTCGAGCAGTTCGAGGCGACCTCTTCGGACGGGACGAAGATCCCCTACTTCCTCGTCCGGCCGACAACCGCGCCGATGGACGGCTCCACCCCGACGATCATGTTCGGCTACGGCGGCTTCCAGGTCTCCTTCCCGCCCGCCTACAAGCCGGAACTGGGCAAGCTGTGGCTCGAGAACGGCGGCGCCTATGTGGTGGCCAATATCCGCGGCGGCGGCGAGTTCGGTCCGACCTGGCATCAGGCGGCCCTGCGCGAGAACCGCCAGCGCGCCTTCGACGACTTCGCCGCCGTGGCCCGGGACCTCGCGACGCGAGGTGTCGCCTCCGCCCGCCGCCTCGGCATCTACGGCCGCTCGAACGGCGGGGTCCTGACCTCGGTCTCGATCACCCAGCACCCTGAGCTCTACAACGCCGCCGTGATCGAGAGCCCCCTGATCGACATGCTGCGTTATCAGGACCTGCCGGCCGGCGCGTCCTGGATCGGCGAATACGGCGACCCGCGCATCCCGGGCGACGCCGGTTTCATCAGCCAGTATTCGGCCTACCAGCAACTGCGTCCGGAGGCGGAGTATCCGCGCCTCTACATCACCACCAACACCCGCGACGACCGCGTCCACCCCGGCCATGCGCGCAAATTCGCCGCCCGCCTGGGCGACCAGGGCCACGACCACCTCTATTACGAGGAGACCTCGGGCGGTCACTCCAACGACGCCGACCCGGTCGCCAACGCGCGGCGCTGGGCCCGGCACTATGTCTATCTCAGCCAGCAACTGATGGATTAGCAATCCTCCCCCGTCGGGGGAGGGGGACCGCGAAGTGGTGGAGGGGGCCTGGGCCAAACACGGTGTGCGCGGCTGGCCCCTCCACCACGTCGCGAAGGCGCGCCGCGCCACCTCCCCCAATGGGGGAGGAGACCTCCCTTCACGGGAATATGAGGCGCGCGCGCCCGCCGCTCCCGCTAGGACTCCAGCCTATGAAGGCTAGGGGCATCATCGTCGCGGGCGTCGCCGCCCTGGGTCTGCTCGGCGCGGTTGGTTCGACCGCCCAGTCGGCGGGCGCGCGCCCCGTTCGCCTGTCAGAGATGACCGCCGAGCCGGTGGTGGTCGAGCTGTTCACCGCCCAGGGCTGTTCCGGCTGTCCCGCCGCCAACCAGGTCGTCGAGGGTCTGGCCGAAGAGCCGGGCGTCATCGCCCTGACCTATGCCGTCGACTACTGGGACTACCTCGGCTGGCCTGACACCTTCGCCAAGCCCGAGTTCGCCCAGCGTCAGCGCGCCTATCAGGCCGCCATGCGTCTGCGGAACGTCTATACGCCCCAGATCGTGATCGACGGGCGTCGACAGGTCTCGGGCGCGCAAGGGGAGGCGATCCAGGTCGCCGTCAATGAAGAAGCCGCCCGGCGCAACTTCCCGCCGCAGGTCCAGTTCCGCGAGAGCGGTGACGCGGTCGGGGTCGGCTCGGGCCGTGCGCCCTCCGGCGGCGCCGACGTCTGGGCCGTCGTCTATCGTCCGGGGCTGCAGACCGTGACCGTAGCCGGGGGCGACAACCGGGGCCGCGACGTCCGCCACATCAATGTCGTCCAGAGCCTGACCCGGCTCGGCGACTGGACCGGTCATCCGATCCTGCTCGACCTGCCCGAGGCCGTCGATCCCCAGGACAAGGTTGTCGTGATGGTCCAGTCGCGCGCCGATCGCCGGATTCTCAGCGCCGCGGCGCGTTGACGCCTTGCGTTGTCCGCGACCGCCAAACCCTTGGCGCCCCTATCAGTTTCGGTCACTGTCCGCCGTGAAACGATCGTCGCTATTGACGATCCGTCGCCATCCGATGGCGGCGCTCTGGGGGAGCGAAGATGATTGAGCGCGCGGGTCGGGTCGTCGGGGGACCCACCCCTATCGCCGCCGCGCTCGCCATTGTCACAGCCGTCGCGGCCCTGGCCCTGACGGCGGCGCCGGCCGGGTCGCAAACCCGTCCGGCGCCGGCTCCCAACCCCGTTCTCGAGGCCCGCGCCATCACCCGGATGGTCACTGCCGCCGAGGTCGCCGACTGGGCGCGTGAACGTCGCGACGCCCCGGCCATGATTGTTGCGGCCCGTATGCTGGGCGACATCCCGACCCGACGCGAGAACGGCGACGAACCCTTCCTGACCCACGCCGCCCTGCTGGACGAGGCCGAGACCTTCGCCGGGGGCGACCGCGTCCTGCTGGACCAGATTTCGCGCGAACGGTCGCCGGACAAGGGTGTGCGCGCCTCGCCCTTCGGCGCCGGTCCGATCGTTGTGGTGCGCCGCCTGCGCGCGCGCGAGACCTATAGTTTCACCATCGAGGCGCGTCGTAACGAAGTGCTGCGCGTGGCCGCCATCGGCGACGGCGACACCAATATAGACCTCGCGCTGCGGGACCAGAACGGCGCCGTCGTCTGCTCCGACGGCTCGCTCGACCACTACCCGGTCTGCACCGTCGCCCGCCCCCAGGCCGGCCCGATCCGCATCGAGATCGTCAACCGCGGCGAGGTCTGGTCGCGGGTGCAGATTTTGACGAACTGACGCCCACGTCTTCTCCCCGTGCGCCCTTGCGCATGGGGAGGTGGATGCGAGCGCTTGCGAGCAGACGGAGGGGTTCTTCGTGCACGCGGAAAGACCCCATCCGCCTCTCCGCTCTGCTCCGAGCCACCTCTCCGTTTGCCAAGCGGCGAACAGGGAGGAGACCTGATTTAAGCCCCCGCCTTCACCGCGAAGCCCCACGCCGCCCTGGCCAGCGGGACCACCTGTTTCGCCGTCTCGATGGCATGGGCCGAGGCCGCCGTGCCGTCGCGCACCCGTCCGGCGATGCCCTGACAGATCGCCGCCAGACGGAACAGGTTGTAGGCCATCAGCCAGTCGAGGTTCTCCGGCGCCCGGCGACCTGACCGGGCGGCATAGCGTTCGACCGTCTCCTCGATCGTCGGAATGCCCAGCGCCGGCAGATCCAGCCCCGCCAGACCGTTGCGCACCGTCGGCGGCAGGACCCAGCCGATCAGCAGATAGGAGAAGTCCGCCATCGGGTCGCCGAGCGTCGACAGTTCCCAGTCCAGCACCGCCCGCACCTCGGCCGACTCGGGCGCCATGATCATGTTGTCGAGGCGGAAGTCGCCGTGGACGATCCGCGCCGGTCCCTCGGCCGGCAGACCCCGCGGGAGCCAGTCGATCAGCCGGTCCATCTCCGGGATCGGATCGATCTCGGAGGCGCGGTACTGTTTCGTCCAGCGCCCGACCTGACGCGCGAAATAGTTTCCCGGCTTGCCGTAGTCGGCCAGGCCGATCGCGGCGGGATCGAATTTGTGCAGGTCGGCCAGGGCGTCGGTCTGGGCCTCAAAGATCGCGCGGCGTTCGGCCGGCTCCATTCCCGGCAGCTTCAGGTCCCACAGGACCCGGCCCTCGACCTTGTCCATAACGTAGAACATCGATCCAATCACGGCATCATCCGTGCACAGAGCATAGGGCCGAGCGACCGGATAGCCCTGTTTGTACAGAGCCGAGGTCACCGCGAACTCCCGATCCACGGCATGGGCCGAGGGCAGCAGAACGCCCGGCGGCTTGCGACGCAGCACATAGGCCGCGCCCGGCGTGGACAGTTCATAGGTGGGGTTCGACTGTCCGCCCTTGAACTGGCGGAGGGTCAGCGGCCCGGCATAGCCCTCGACGTTCACGGCCATCCAGACATCCAGCGCGGCCTCGTCGAGTCGGTAGCGAGGGTCGACCTCCCGTGTTCCGGAAAAGGCGGACTGGGGATCTGTGGAACTGTCGGTCATTGCGCGGCGACAATGGCGGCCTTGACCGCGCGATGCCAGCCCCCCAGCAGCGCTTCACGCTGTTCTGCCGACATCCGCGGCTTCCACACGGCCGGCGCCTCCCCGTTGCGGGGCTCCAGATCGTCGATCAACCCGACGCCCAGCGCCGCCAGTCTTGCAGCCCCCAGCGCCGTCATCTCCTGAAACGCCGGGCGCTCGACCGTGACCTCGCAGATGTCGGCCACGAACTGCATGGCAAAGGCGTTGGCCGTAACCCCGCCGTCGACCTTCAGCACGCTGAATCTCGGTGCACCGTCCTTCGCCAGGGCGTCCAGCAGGTCGCGCGTCTGATAGGCCAGGGCCTCCAGCGCCGCCCGCACGAAATGGGCCGGCTTCGTGTCCCGCGTCAGGCCGATCACCGCGCCGCGCGCATCCGGCTCCCACCACGGCGCGCCCAGGCCGGTGAATCCGGGAACCAGATAGACCCCGCCATTGTCCTTAAGTCCCTGGGCCACCGCCTCGGACTGGCGGCTGTCGGAGATCATACCGACCCCGTCCCTGAGCCACTGGATCGCCGACCCGGCCGAGAAGATCGACCCCTCCAGCGCCCAGGCGACCGTCTCCCCGACCTGATAGCCGAGGGTGCCCAGCAGCCGGCTCGAGGAGGCTACTGGCCCGGCGCCGACATTAGCGACGAGGAAGGCGCCGGTGCCGTAGGTGATCTTGGCGTCGCCTGGCTTCAGCGCTCCGTGCCCGACCAGAGCCGCCTGCTGGTCCCCCGCAGCGCCCGCGATCGGCAGGCCGCGCCCGAACAGGCTGGGATCGCTCTCGCCCATGACCTCGGCGCAGCCGACGATCCGGGGCAGGCCGGCTTTCGGAACCTTGAACAATTCGCACAGGTCGTCGCGCCACTCGCGCGTCCTGAGGTCCATCAGGGAGGTGCGGCTGGCGTTGGTCGCATCGGTGACGTGGCTCGCCCCGTTGGTCAGCTTCCAGACCAGCCAGCTGTCGATCGTCCCCAGCTTGACCTCGCCCTTCTCGGCCCGCTCCCGCGCCCCCGGCACGGCGTCCAGCAGCCAGGCGAATTTGGTCGCGGAGAAATAGGGATCGAGGATCAGGCCGGTCGCCGCCTGGACCATGGCCTCATGCCCCTCCGCCGCCATGCGCGCCGAGACGTCCGCCGTCCGTCGGTCCTGCCAGACGATGGCCCTGTGCAGGGGCTCGCCGGTTGCGGCGTCCCACAGCACCGAGGTCTCCCTCTGGTTGGTGATGCCGATGGCCGCGAACCGGCCGACGCCGCCGGCCTTCTTGATGACCTCGCGGCAGGTCTGCAGCGTCGCGGCCCAGATCTCGGCGGCGTCGTGCTCGACCCAGCCCGAACGGGGGAAATGCTGTTCCAGTTCGATCTGGCTGACGGCGACCGGATGAAGCCCCTTGTCCTCCCGCAACTCGAAGGCGATGGCCCGGGTCGAGGTCGTGCCCTGGTCGATAGCGAGGATGCAGATGGTCATGGTTCTCAGCGTTTCCCTCGTTTTCGCCACCTTACGCGGACGAACCGGATCGGGTTAAGTGCCTCTCATGTCCGACCGCACCGCTTCCTACGAAGGCGTCCTCGACGCCGCCCGCCAGATCGCCCCGGAGGCGGTCCGCACCCCCCTGATCGAGAGCCCCGCCCTCAACGAACGGATGGGCGGTCGCGTCCTCCTGAAGGCCGAAACCCTGCAGGTCGCCGGCGCCTTCAAGTTCCGCGGCGCCTACAACCGGATCAGCCGCTTCAGCGCCGCCGAACTGGCCGCCGGCGTCGTCGCCTTCTCCTCCGGCAACCACGCCCAGGGCGTGGCGGCGGCGGCGAAGCTCATGGGAACCAGAGCGGTCATCGTCATGCCGGCCGACAGCCCCGCCATAAAGATCGCCGGGGTGAAGGCCTTCGGCGGCGAGGTCCGCCTCTACGACCGCTGGAAAGAAAGCCGCGAGCAGATCGGCGCCCAGGTCGCCAGGGAGCGCGGCTCCGTCCTCGTTCCGCCGTTCGACGACCCCTGGGTGATCGAAGGTCAGGGCACCACCGCTCTGGAACTGCTGGAGCAGGCCGAGGGCCCGGTCGACCAGCTGCTGTGCTGCTGCTCCGGCGGCGGACTGATGGCCGGTATCAATCTGGTCATGGAGGCCCGCAGTCCGCAGACGAAGACCTGGGCCGTCGAGCCCGAGGCCTATGACGACACTGCCCGCTCGCTGGCCGCCGGCGAACGGATGGGCCACCCGCAAGGCCCCCCCTCGATCTGCGACTCGCTCCAGACCCCGATCCCCGGCGTCCTGACCTTCCCGATCAACCAGCGCGTCCTCTCCGGCGCCCTTACGATCAGCGACAGGGAGGCGGCCGAGGCCGTCGCCTACGCCTTCCGCACCCTGAAGCTGGTGGTCGAACCCGGCGGCGCCGCGGCCCTCGCCGCCGTCCTCGCCGGCAAGATCGAGACGAGGGGACGGACCACCGCGGTCATCCTGTCCGGGGGCAATATCGACCCCGGCCTGTTCGCCGATATCATCGAAGGCCGGTTCGTTCCGGCCGCTCAAGGAGCCGCCGCATGACCAAGACCTCTGACCTCCAGTCGCTGATCGGCACGGAGATCGGCGTCTCGAAATGGATCCTCGTCGACCAGGCCCGCATCGACGCCTTCGCCGAGATCACCGAGGATCGCCAGTTCATCCACATCGACCCGGTGGCGGCGAAACAGACCCCGTTCGGCGGCACGATCGCCCACGGCTTCCTGACCCTGAGCCTCGCCTCGGCCATGTCCTATGACGCGGTCAGGCCGCTGGACGGGGTGGTGATGGGCGTCAACTACGGCTTCGACAAACTCCGCTTCCTCGCCCCCGTCCCTGCCGGCTCCAGAATCCGCGGACGCTTCAAGCTGCTCTCGGCCGAGGACAAGGGCGCCGCCGGGGGCATCACCCGCTGGCTGCTGAAGCACGAACTGACCGTCGAGATCGAAGGCGCCGACAAGCCCGCCCTGATCGCCGAATGGCTGGGAATGCAGATGGTCGGCGCCTAGCCCACCGTCTGCGCCGTCTTGCCCGACGACACGACGACCAGTTTCCGGTTCACGAACTCCTTGATGCCGACATCGCCCAGTTCGCGGCCGTATCCCGAGCGTTTGACGCCGCCGAACGGCAGTTCGGGCATACTGGTCGTGGCGGTGTTGATGAACACCATCCCGGTCTCGATCCGGGTCGCCAGGGCGCGCGCCCGGTCGGTGTCGCCCGCGAAGATCGAGCCGCCGAGGCCATAGCGGGAATCGTTGGCGAGGCGCACGATGTCATCGTCGTCCTTGGCCACATGGACCATGGCGACCGGGCCGAAGAACTCCTGGAAATAGGCGGGGTTGTCGCGGTCGATGTCGGTCAGGATGGTGGGCTCGAAGAAGAAGCCCGTCCGCTCGGGCCGCTTGCCGCCGATGACCACCGTGGCCCCGGCTGCGACCGCCGCGTCCACCTGTTTCGTCAGCCCCTCCAGCGCGTCCCCGGACGACAGCGGGCCCAGGGTCGTCGTCGCGTCCAGCGGATCGCCCAGCACGGCCGCGGCCATGTTCGCCTTGAAGGCCGCCAGGAAGGCGTCGGCGATCTTTTCGTGCAGGATGAACCGCTTGGCGGCGGTGCAGACCTGGCCTGCGTTGGCCAGTCGCGCCTGGGTCCCGACCTCGGCCGCAGCCTGGATGTCGGCGTCGTCCAGCACCACGAAGACGTCGGCCCCGCCCAGTTCCAGCGTCGACTTCTTCAGCTTCTCGGAGGCTCTGGACGCCACCTTGCTGCCGGCCTCCTCTGATCCGGTCAGGGCCACGCCCTGGATCCGGTCGTCGCCGATCAGCTCGGCCACCGTGTCTGAGGAGACATAGAGGTTGGTCACCGCCCCCTCCGGCGCGCCCGCGTCCCGGACCAGCTGCTCGAACAGTTCGGCGCAGTGGGGCACGATGCCGGCGTGTTTGAACAACACCGGATTGCCGACCGCGATAGCCGGGGCAATGACGCGGATCAGCTGATAGATCGGGAAGTTCCACGGCTCGACGGCCAGCAGCACCCCGATAGGGTGGTGCTGGACCCAGGCCTCGCCCAGGTCGCTCTCGATCCGTTCGGGTTTCAGGAATTCCGCGGCGTTTGCGGCGTAATAGGCCGCGATCCCGGCGCACAGCTCAATCTCGCCGGCTCCCTGTTCGACCAGCTTGCCCATCTCGGTCGCCATGGCCTGGGCCAGGACGTCGGACCGCTCCGTCAGCAGCGCCGACATTCGCGACAGGACCTTCAGCCGAGGCGCGATGTCGCCTTGCGACCAGTCCGAGCGGAACAGGGCGTCGGCCGTGGCCAGCGCCGCCTCGACCTGGGCATCGGTGTGCTCGGCATAGTCCTTGGTGCGCTCTTCGGTGAAGGGGTTCAGGGTTCTGTAGGCCATGGGGAGGGTTTTCTGTGTCGCGGAGACAGTCCCAACGTCGCCCGGCCAACACGGTTCAGATCATTCACGACAGCATCGTTCACGAAACCGGCAAGGCCCTCAGCCGAACGCCGCCAGCCGCTGGTCCAGCGTCGCCCGCACCGCCGGCCATTCCTCTGCCAGGATGGAGAAGATCACCGAGCTCCGCACCCGCCCGGTCCAGGTGATCTTGTCGTTGCGCATGACCCCTTCGCGAACCGCGCCGAGTTTCGCCATCGCCGCCTGACTGCGCAGATTGATCTGGTCGACCTGAAACGCCACCCGCTGCGCCCCGCAGGCGAAGGCGTGCTCCAGCAACAGCCGCTTGGCCGCCGGGTTCACCACCCCGCCGCGCGCCTCGGGCCGATAGTAGGTCGTGCCGATCTCCACCGAGCGATCGGCCCGCAGGATGTTGATGAAGGTCGACAGGCCGACGACCTCGCCCTGGCGGACCACCGCGAACGGAATCCGCGTCCCGACCGCCTGCTGGTCCCGCATGGCCTGCCAGCCGCCGTCGAACCGGTCGCCGCCCAGCGAGGTGTGATAGAAGGTCGGCCACAGCTCCGGATCGGCGTCGCAGGCCAGACGCAGCGGCTCCCTGTGCCGATCCTCGAACGGCTCCAGCCGGACGAAGTCGTTCTCCAGAACCTCCGACCGGAGGATCATTCCCCCAGGCACCTCAGCGCCACTTCCAGGTTCCGCAGGCCGTCCTCGCCGGTCACCGCCGGGGTCTCGCCGGTGCGGATCGCGTGGGCGAAGGCCTCGAGCTCCTTCTTCAGCGGCTCGTTGGGCCAGCTCATCACGCCGCGCGTGGAATAGGAACCATCCGGCTGCTGGCCGAAATACTCGGTGACCTGTCGCGTCATCAGGTCGGCCACGACGAACTTGCTCTGCGTCGCGACCTGCAGGGTGCGGGTCTTGTAGGGGGTGACCCAGTTGGTGGTGATGTGGGCGATCACCCCGTTCTCCAGCCGGAACTGAAGCAGGGCCGTGTCCTCGCGGTCGGCGCGGGTGCGGGCCAGCTGCGGCTGGACCTCGGCGATCTCGGAGCCCGTCAGGTGACGGATGATGTCGATGTCGTGCACGGCCAGATCGATGACCACGCCCACCTCGCCCATGCGCGGCGGGAAGGGGCCGACGCGGGTGATCTGGATGGAGATGACGTCCTCGCCCTCGATGGCGCGTTTGACCGCCTCCACCGCCGGATTGAACCGCTCGACCTGACCGACCATCAGCACACGGTCATTGGCCCTGGCGGCGTCGATCATCCGCTGGGCGTCGGCCACGGTCGCGGCGATCGGCTTTTCGACCAGCACATGGACTCCGGCTTCCAGCAGGGCGACACCGAGGTCGGCGTGATGGCGGTTCGGCGTGGCGATGACGGCGGCTTCCAGCCCGCCCGCGACGAACTCTGCGGCGGTGGTGACGGGCTGCGCGCCATAGGCCGAGGCGACGCCCTCGGCGACCACGGCGTCGGGATCGAAGACCAGGGCCAGGTCGATCTCGCGCATCTCGGACAGGACGCGGGCGTGGTTGCGCCCCATGACGCCGGCGCCGGCGACGCCGGTGCGGATCGGCGCGTGCAGAGGGGTCGGGTTCATGTGCTTAGCCCTTGTAGCTGGCGACGGCGGCGACGATCCGGTCCTGGGTCGCCTCGTCCAGATCAGCGTGCATCGGCAGGCTGATGACAGCCTTCATCAAGGCCTCGGTCACCGGCAATCCCTGAGGGCCGCGCGGGTGCATGTCATAGGCCGGCTGCAGATGCAGCGGGATCGGATAATAGACCGCTGACGGCACGCCCTGGTCGCGCAGGTGGGCCGCCAGACCGTCGCGGTCAGGGTGCTCGATCGTGTACTGGGCCCAGTTTGAGACATTGCCGGCGGGCAGATGCGGCACGGCCGTGACGTGCGGCGCCAGCAGCGCGTTGTAGCGGGCGGCGATCCGCGTGCGCCATTCGATCTCCTGGGGGAAGACCTTCAGCTTCTCGATCAGGACGGCGGCCTGCACCGTGTCCAGACGCGAGTTCATCCCGACCCGCATGTTCAGATATTTGGTGTCGTGCTCAAAGGTCCGGCCGACCAGATCCTTTGCCACGGCCTTGCCGTGCACGCGGTAGCTGTCGATCTCCTGGGCCAGATCATCGTCATCGGTCAGAACCGCCCCGCCGTCGCCGTAGCAACCCAGCGGCTTGGCCGGGAAGAAGCTGGTCGTCGTCACGTCGGCCCATTTCAGGGGATGGTCGCCGTCGATGGTGCAGCCGAACCCCTGGGCCGAATCCGCGATCAGCTTCAGCCCGTACCGGTCGCAGATCGCCTTGATGGCGGGATAGTCGGCGGGCTGGCCGAACAGGTCGACGGCGATCACCACACGGGGCCTCAGCCTGCCCTCGGCGATCGTCGCCTCGATGGCCGCCTCCAGGTGGCCGGGGTCGATATTGTAGGTGCGGGGGTCGATGTCGATAAAGACGGGCGTCGCGCCCAGCCACGGCACGACCTCGGCCGTGGCGCAGAAGGTGAAGCTGGGCACGAAGACCGCGTCTCCCGGCCGAAGGCCCCAGGCCATCAGCGGCAGGGCCAGGGCCTCCGTCCCGTTGGCGCAGCCCAGCGCATGTTTCGCGCCGCCGAACGCGGCCAGGGCCGTCTCGAACTCGCGCACCGGCGGGCCCATGACATAGGCCCCGCTCTCGACAACGGCCATTATGGCGGCCTCGATCTTGCCGCCCAGACGGCGGCGCTGGGCCTGCAGGTCGATGAAGGCGATGCTCATGGGAAACCTCTCTCGAAACGGGGCGGCGCTGAACCCGGATCAGGGGTCGACCTTCGAAGGTGGGGCCGTCTAACCCGCCGGGCGCCGCAACGCCAAACACAAGGGGGTCACTTCGCGTTGCGCCTTGCAACGGTCCTGCCTATTCCATGCACCGTCCGAATCCGGAGCCCGCCGCCTTGAATACTGTGCCGACGACCTATCCCGCCGTCTTCCTCGACCGCGACGGTGTCCTGATCACCGACAGCGGCTATCCGCACCTCGAAGAGCATCTGGTCCTGATCCCCGGCGCGGCCGACGCTGTCCGCCGCCTGAACGCCCTCGGCTATCTGGTCGTCATCGTCACCAACCAGTCCGGCGTGGCGCGGGGCCTGTTCAGCTTCGAACAGATGGAGGGGTTCAACGCCCTGCTGGTCCGTCGCCTGGCCGGCAAGGGCGCCCGCATCGGCGCCGTCTATGCCTGCCCGTTCCACAATGAGGCGGAGGATCCCAGGTGGCTGCACCCCGACCATCCAGACCGCAAGCCCAACCCCGGCATGATCCTGCGCGCCATCGCCGACCATGACATCGACCCGGCCCGCTCCTTCCTGATCGGCGACCGTCAGAGCGATCTGGACGCCGCCCGCCGCGCCGGCCTGCCCGGCTTCCTGTTCGAGGGCGGCAATCTCGATCATTTCGTCCGCGACCTGCTCGGCGGTTGATCGCAATTCGCTGGCCTGTTCACCAGGGGATGAAATAAGCTCCGGCCGACGCGGGGGGCGTTCTGGCTTGGGAGTGCGCCGCAATGGCTGAATCGACCCTGTATTCCGAGCGTCGCTGGACCTCGTCCGACGGGCTCAGCCTGTTCGCCCGTGACTATCCGGGGGCGGACGGTCCGGCGAAACTGCCGGTCATCGCCATTCACGGCCTGACCCGCAACTCCGCCGACTTTGACGCCATCGCCCCCTTGATCGCGCGTGGCGGCCGTCGCGTTCTGGCGCTCGACGTGCGCGGGCGCGGCCAGTCAGATCGCGCCACCGACGCGATGACCTACCAGCCGCCGGTCTATGCCAAGGACGTTCTGGGTCTGCTCGAGGCCGCCGGCATCGAGCGGGCCGTCTTCCTCGGCACCTCGATGGGCGGGCTGATCACCATGGCGATCACGGCTCTGAAGAGCCGCGTCGTCGCCGCCGCCATCCTCAACGATATCGGCCCCCAGGTGTCGCCCGAGGGCCTGGCCCGCATCGCCGCCTATTCCGGCCAGCCGGTGGACACCCCGACCTGGGCCGCCGCCGCCGCCTACGCCCGCCTGAACAACGCCATCGCACTGCCCCATTACACCGACGCCGACTGGGACGCCTTCGCCCGCCGCGTCTTCCGCGACGGCACGGAGGGTTCGCCCGTCCTCGACTACGACCCGGACATCGCAGTCCCGATTAGAGCGGCCGGCGCCAAGGCCCTGGCCCCGAACCTGTGGCCCTACTTCCGCAAGCTGGCCCGCAAGCGCCCGACCCTGCTGATCCGGGGCGGAACCTCCGACCTGCTGGGCGCCGACATCGCGGCGAAGATGCAGAAGGCCGCGCCCGACATGCGCTACGCCGAGATCCCCGACATCGGCCACGCCCCCATGCTGGACGAGCCGGAGTCGAAAGCCGCGATCTTCGAATTCCTGCGGGACGTGCCGTAGCCACCCTCTCCCGTTGGGAGAGGGCTTGAGCGCACGGCGGCTTGCCGCCGTTCTGGCGCGAAAGGGTGAGGGCCGTGCGTCACCGGTGAGGGCCGACCCTCATCCGTCTCGCTTCGCGAGCCACCTTCTCCCACCGGGAGAAGGAAAAGGATCAGGCCTTCCGCACGAACTCCGTTCGCAGCACCAGGCCGCGCACCTTGTCGACATTGGCCTCGATCTCGTCCGTGTCGTCGGTCAGGCGGATGTTCTTGACCAGGGCGCCGCGCTTCAGCGTCACCCCGCCCGATCCCTTGACCTTCAGATCCTTGATCAGGGTCACACTGTCGCCGTCCAACAGGATGTTGCCGTTGGAGTCTTTGGTGGGGGTTTCGGTCATCCCGGTCCTCTAGGCGTCCGGGACGTTCGCGTCCAACTCATCCAGCCAGACCCGCGCATTCCCGTCCGACGGCGCCCGCCAGTCGCCGCGCGGCGACAGCGACCCGCCCGTCACCACCTTGGGCCCGTTCGGTAGGGCCGAGCGCTTGAACTGGCTGGTCTGGAAGAACCGCACGAGGAATTTCCGCAGCCAGAACTTGATCGTCGCCAGATCGTATTCGACCCGATCCGCCTGCGGATGATGCGCCGGCCACTGGCCCCGCGCCGCATCCCCCCACGCCTGATGGCATAGCCAGGCGACCTTCGACGGCGTCATGCCGAAGCGGGTGATGTGGAACAGGAAGAAGTCGTTCAGCGCATAGGGACCGACCGTCCCCTCCGTCGACTGGATCTTCCCGTCCGCCCCCGCCGGCACCAGTTCGGGCGAAATCTCCGTGTCCAGAATGGCGTGCAGCACATCCGCCGCCCCGGCCATGTCGTCCCGCCCCGCGACCCAGCGGATCAGGTGCCGGATCAGGGTCTTCGCCACCCCGCCGTTGACGTTGTAGTGGCTCATGTGGTCGCCGACGCCATAGGTGGCCCAGCCCAGGGCCAGCTCCGACAGGTCGCCGGTCCCCAGCACGAAGGCCCGGTTCTGGTTCGCCAGCCGGAACAGATAGTCGGTCCTCAGACCCGCCTGCACGTTCTCGAAGGTGATGTCGTGGACGGGCTGCCCGTCTGCATAGGGATGTTTAATGTCGGTCAGCATCCGCTCGGCGGCGGGGCGGATGTCGATCTCCTCGCCCGTGACGCCCAGTGCATTCATCAGCGCCCAGGCGTTCGACTTCGTCCCGTCCGAGGTCGCGAACCCCGGCATGGTGAAGCCCAGGATATTGGTCCTCGGC
Organism: Brevundimonas subvibrioides; assembly: GCF_002280785.1. GTDB lineage: Bacteria > Pseudomonadota > Alphaproteobacteria > Caulobacterales > Caulobacteraceae > Brevundimonas > Brevundimonas subvibrioides_B. Next base: position 66,065 of record NZ_NCEQ01000010.1, on the reverse strand, counting down.
AGTTTGAGCCGGTCAAACGCCCCGCAGGCCACCAGCAGGGCCTGGGTCGAATCGAGCCCGCCCGACACGCCGATGCACAGCCGTTCGGCGCCGGTCGCCGTCATCCGCCGCATCAGCCCCTGCACCTGGATGTTGAAGGCCTCGTAGCAGTCCTGGTCGAGCCGCCGGGGATCGTCCGGCACGAAGGGGAAGCGGTCGAGGGGGCGGATCAGCCTGCCCGTCTCCCGCTCCTCCGCCGCCTCGAACGGAATCACTGTCGCCGCCTCGCCCTCGATCCGCGCACAGTCGGCGAAGGTCCCGTTGCGCAGCCGGTCCATGCCGATCCGGTCGACGTCGACATCCGCCACGGTCAGGTGAGCCGTCATCGCGAACCGCTGCCCTTCCGCCAGCTTGGCGCCCAGTTCGTGGATCGTCGCCTGTCCGTCCCAGGCCAGGTCGGTGGTGCTTTCGCCCCATCCCGACGCGGCGAAGGCATAGGCCGACAGCGTCCGCGCCGACTGGCTGGCGCACAACAGGGCCCGCTCGTCGGCCTTGCCGATGACGATGTTGGAGGCCGACAGGTTCAGCAGGATCCGTGCGCCCGCCAGCGCCGCCCGCGTCGATGGCGGCAAGGGCGCCCAGAAGTCCTCGCAGATCTCGACCGCGAACACGAAGCCTGGCCGATTGGTCGCCTCGAAGATCAGGCCCGGCGCGAAATCCACACTCTCGCCGCCGAGGATGACCGCATCCTCGCTCCGCGACGCCGCCGGCGCGAACCAGCGCTTCTCGTAATATTCGCGGTAGTTCGGCAGATAGGTCTTGGGCACGACCCCCAGCACCGCCCCGCCGCCCAGCACCACCGCGCAGTTGAACAGGGCGTCCCCGTTGCGGATCGGCGCCCCGACCACGGCGACCAGCCCGGCCTGATCGGCAGCCTCTGCGATGACGTCGACCTGACGCTCCACCTCATCCAGCAGCGCCGCCTGCATGTGCAGATCGTCGATCGCGTAGCCGCTCAGCGACAGTTCGGGGAAGACGATCAGGTCCACGCCCTGCTCGCCCGCCTGCCGGATCAGGGCCAGATGCTCCTCCGCATTCGCTTTAGGGTCGGCGATGTGCACGACCGGCGTCGCCGTCGCGACCCGGACGAAGCCGTGGGTCCGAGGCGAATGGAAGGGGTCGGTCTTGGCCAAGGCGCAGTCCTCGATGCTTATGCTCATATAGAGCCAAAGGCCCGAAGGCCCAACCTACTCCCTTCTCCCCTTGCGGGAGAAGGTGGCTGAGCGAAGCGAAGTCGGATGAGGGGTCACGCTGCCGTTTGAAGTCAGCCCTGCCAGCCCTCATTCCAGCCGCCGGTGCGACCCCTCATCCGTCAGCCTGCGGCTGCCACCTTCTCCCGCAAGGGGAGAAGGACAGTGCTGGCCCGCCAGATTGCGGATGACGCCCCATCCCGGCCCCGCTAAAGCCCTCCCATGACCGACACGCCCAAGAAGGGCTGGTTCCAGCGCCTCAGCCAGGGACTGGCCCGCTCCAGCCAGCAGATGACCGAACAGGTCGTCTCCGCCTTCGTGAAGGAGCCCCTGTCGGAGGCCGCTCTCGAAGGCCTCGAGGAGCATCTGCTGGAAAGCGACCTCGGTCCCGCCGCCACCGACCGGATCGTCGCCCGCTTCCGCGACCTGCGCTTCGGAGGCGCCTCTTCCGAGCGCGAGGTCAAGGAGGCCCTGGCCGAGGCCGTCGCCGCCGAACTCCTGCCGCGTCAGGCGACCTTTGATCCGCTCGGCCCCGACGGCGTGGCCGGCGGGATCAAGCCGTTCGTCGTCCTGTTCGTCGGCGTGAACGGATCAGGCAAGACCACCACCCTCGGCAAGATCGCGGCCGACCTGACCGGCAAGGGCGCAAAGGTGATGATCGTCGCCGGCGACACCTTCCGCGCCGCCGCCCGCGAACAGCTCAAGGTCTGGGCCGAGCGCGCTGGGGCCCATTTCGAGAGCCGCCGCGACGGCGCCGACCCCGCGGGTCTCGCCTTCGACGCCTATACCCGGGCCCGGGCCGAGAACTACGACGTCGTCCTGATCGACACCGCCGGCCGGCTGCAGAACAAGTCCGCCCTGATGGACGAACTGCTCAAGATCGTGCGCGTTCTGAAGAAGATCGATCCGGACGCCCCGCACGAGACCCTGTTGGTGCTGGACGCCACCGTGGGCAGGAACGCCCTGGCCCAGGAACAGATCTTCGGCCGCACCGCCTTCGTCTCCGGCCTGGTCATGACCAAGCTGGACGGCACGGCGCGCGGCGGCGTTCTGGTCCCCGTCGCCCAGGCCTCCGACGCCCCCATCAAGCTGATCGGCGTGGGCGAGGGGATCGACGACCTGCAGCCCTTCGACGCCCGCGCCTTCTCCCGCTCACTCGTCGGCCTCGAGGACTAGACCATGACTGACATGCCCGAGCCCAAGCGGGGTCCGCCGACCTGGATCCGTCAGGTCGTCGATTTCGGCGCCCTCGCCGCCTTCGCCGCGACCTTCATCTTCTTCCGCGTGCGCGGCCTGCCGGGCGACGAGGCCCTTGTCCACGCCACCTGGGGCCTGGTGGCCGGTTCGGGCGTGGCCGTGGCCGTCGGCCTGATGGTCGAGAAACGTCTGGCCCTGATGCCGCTACTGGTCGGCGGTTTCGCCCTGGTCTTCGGCGTCCTGACCCTGGTCTTCAACGACGACCTGTTCGTGAAGCTGAAGGTGACGGTGCTCAACGCCTCGCTGGCCGTCGCGCTGCTGGGCGGCCTCTACCTCGGCAAACAACCGCTGAAGGCCCTGCTCGGCTCGGTCATCCCGGTCAACGACGCCGCCTGGCGCACCCTGACCTTCCGCTACGGCCTCTATTTCGCGGCCGTCGCCGTGGTCAACGAAGGGGTCCGGTCCGAGGCCCTGGTCGCCTGGGCTGCGGCCGGCCTCGGCCACACGACCATCGATCCGGCAGACGTCTGGGTCAGTTTCCGCGGCGTCCTGTGGATCGCCTCATCCATCTTCGGTCTCAGCCAGGTGCCGCTGATCATGAAGAACCTGGTCTCGGAAGAGCCCGTCGACGCGTCCGCCCCAGCACGGCCCGACACGGCGCCTTGAGCTCATACTCCGGGCATCCCGACCTTCTCCTGGGGGCCCGGTGAAAGAGGCGTCGGCGGTGCTCAGGTCGCGAGGCTGCGCGCGCCGCGCATAGCGCCCAAAGAAACAACGTCGCTGGTTCGGCCGCATTGTCGTTAAATCGTAAAGGCTCGCTGATAACCCTCCGCATACGGCAGAGGGATACGGCCATGGTGAAATCCGGAAAACAGGCGCGGCGGTCCGGCACGCTCGCCGATTCCCCGAGTCATCTGATGCATCGAGCGCTCCAGCTCGCGCTCGATATCTATTCCGAAGAAGCCGGCGAGGGCGGTCCGACCCAGCGTCAGTTCGCCGTCATGGAGGCCGTGTCCGTCAAGGAAGGCCTGACCCAGACCGACCTGGTCCGCGCCACAGGCATCGACCGCTCGACCCTGGCCGACCTCGTCGCCCGCATGACCACCAAGGGGCTGCTGTCGCGGGAACGTTCGACGATCGACGCCCGCGCCAAGGCCGTGCGACTGTCGGAAGAAGGACAGGCCCTGCTGAATCAGGCCCGGCCTCGCGTCGAGGCCGCCGACAAGCGGATCATGGGCCTCTTGCCCAAGGCCAAGCGCGACGGTTTCCTCGACATGCTGGCCGAGATCGCCGCTGCCGCCGACGCCGCGCCCGATGCCGAGAAGGCCGAGGCCAAGGCCCTGAAGAAGGCCGCCAAGGAGGCCCGCAAGGCCGACAAGGCGGCGGAGAAGGCGGCCAAACCCAAGAAGGCCCCCAAGACGCCGAAACCGAAGAAGCCCAAGGCCGTCGCACCGGTCGCCTGAAGCGGTCTAGCTCGGGTCGCCCGCCGCGCCCGCCGGGCTCAGTTTCCAGCGGATCTTGGTCTCAGCATCCGTGCGCGCCGAGCCCCGAACCACGACCTGCAACGAGCGTCGCGTCAGCCCCTCCTCAACGTGCACGGACGGTTCGATGGCGACATCCGGACCGTCGGTGCGGAACCACCAGCCCCGCCCGGAATGTCCGCGCAGCAGGATCGACCGGCGATCGCGCGCCAGAGACGCCTGCACTCCCGGCTCCAGATGGAAGCGCACGGCGTAGGGGGCGGCGATGATCCGGACCACGTCGCGATTTCCAGCCGCGGGGTGCAGCCGCTCCTCGGCCCGCAATTCGTCCAGCCTCTGGTCCAGATACAGCCGGCGCTGATGCATCAGGCCGAACGGCTGGGCCCAGGCGTCGTGCTCGACCTCCAGCCACACTGCCCCGTCGCCGTCCCGGCGTTCCGACGTCGTGTGATAGGGCCGCCCATACAGGCGCGGTCCCAGCAACTCGCCCTTCCATCCGCCCAGCGGTTCGGCGAACGACTGTTCGCCCAGGGTCAGCGTCGAATGACCGGGCGTCAGACGCAGGCCCTGGCGGTCGGCCGCACGAGGGGTCCAGCCGCACCCGGTGACGATCCGGTCCTTGCCGCAGACGATCTCCAGCGCCAGCGGCTGGGCGCAGGCCGCCTCGGACCAGGCGCCTTTCCCCGGAGCTCCCGCGTCCGTGACGATGGTCAGCAGCGGCGAGCGGATACGGGTCAACCCGCCGACCGAGCCTACTGCGGACGCGGTCGCCTCGGCATGTTCGTCATGCGCGCGCGCGGCCGCGACCCGGGCCACAGTCGACGGCCCGCCGCCCTGGAAGCCCGCCAGCCGGCCGTCCGGCAGCACCTGCAGCCGCATCGCCGTGGTCAGGCGGATCATCGCCCCGCCCATGGCCTCCGGCGCCGCTTCCGACAGCTGCGACAGGGCGTCGTCCAGGGTCAGAAGATCGAGCAACAGCTCCATTCCGGCCTCGGGCGAACGCGAGGCGTGGCCGCCGTCTCCCGCAACCGTGACCCTCAGCGCCCCGGGCAGGCGTCCCAGCGCCGCCTTCCTCAACCGCGATCCTGCCTGCCCCGCCAGCACGCATCCGGCCACGGCCGCCGCGACCAGCCGTTCGGCCTTGCCCGCCAGTCCGCCCGGCGGCCGCAGCAACTGCCGCGCCTGACGCCCCAGGGTATCGGCCAGCCTCAGCCTGTCGGCCTCGGACGCCACAGCGCCCATCTTCCGGGCGGCGCAGGCCAGGTTGTAGACCCGGCGCGCCAGGATTCGCGGTTCCCAGGCGAAGGGCGACCAGCGCGAAAAGGTGTCGGCCCAGGCCAGGGTCAGCCGCAGCGCCTCGCGCGCCCCGCGTTCGCCCTGAAGCATCAGCCCGGGCATCCAGGCGAAGGCGTGCAGGTCGACGGCGAAGGCCTTCGACGGGCTCGGCCGGTTCCAGGGATCGGCGGGCGCCTCGGCCTCCAGGTTCGATCCGGCCAGGGGGAAACGCCCGCCCATCACGGCCTTGCCAAGGTTGATGTCGGCGGGTCGGAAATCGCGCGCCGTGGCGGCGAAGGCCGTGGCCTTGCCCGCCGACAGAGTCATCGCATAGCCGGGCAGGCCATACAGCTCGATCCACATCTGGCGGGTCAGCACCCGTCCGGCGACGGCGGGCCACAGGGCTGGACCGGTGGTCACCCCGCTGGACCGTACCGGCGTCCTGACCGGCGCCCCGCGCAGGCCCGGAATGGCGCCCTCGCCGACGTTCGGCGTGGACGGACTACGGTCGGCGAAGGGCCCGATCAGGTTCACCTAGGCGGCCTTGAGGGCGGCGATATTGGCCGCATAGGCGTCTGGCCCGCCCTTGAACACGGCGGTCCCGGCCACGAGGGCATCCGCCCCGGCGGCGATACAGGCCCCGGCGTTGGCGGCCGTCACCCCTCCGTCGATCTGCAGGTGGGCCTTAGAGCCCGCCGCATCGAGCATGGCCCGGGTCCGTTCGATCTTCTTCAGCGTCGACGAAATGAAGGACTGTCCGCCGAAGCCCGGATTGACCGACATCAGCAGCACCAGATCGACCAGATCGATCACATCCTCCAGCACCGACAACGGCGTGCCGGGGTTCAGCACCACGCCGGCCCTGGCGCCCAGCTGCCGGATCCGCCCCAGGGTCCGGTGCAGGTGCGGCCCGCTCTCGGGATGGACGGTCAGGATGTCGGCGCCCGCCTCGCGGTAGGCCTCCAGCCACGGATCGACCGGGGCGACCATCAGGTGCACGTCGAATGGCAGGGTGGTGTGGGGCCTCAACGCCTTCACCACATCCGGGCCGAGGGTGATGTTGGGCACGAAATGGCCGTCCATCACGTCGACATGGATCCAGTCGGCGCCGGCGGCCTCCAGCGCTCTGACTTCCTCGCCCAATTTGGCGAAGTCCGAGGCCAGGATGGACGGGCAGATCAGGGGCGTCTTGGGCATGATCCGGGGATAAGGCGGGATGACGTCACGGGCAAGGCGCGCCGGCCAAAAGGCCCTTCCACGACCCCGACATTCACCTGGAGGTCGCCGTGCAGGTTAGGGCCTGATGTCCGGTCCAGACCTGCGAACCTTTCGGTCGCACGGCGCAAACAACAGCTTCTGACTTAACTCAGCGCTTCATGACCTCCGCTTGGGAGCAGCAGGCCAGGCTCAGGCGGCGTGTGGAGGTCCCGGATCTTCATGGCCCCCCCCAGCTGTTCTGGTCGCGGCACTGGCGTCGGTCTCTCATGGCGCGCCAGCAGATAGACCAGGGCGATCACCCTCTCGCCGGCATCAGAGGAATTCGACATGGAGCCGATCGCCGCCAGCGTCAGATGGCTCAGGTAACGGTCAACAGAACCTGGAGCCCCGCCATCAGCCCGCGCGAGGGACACAGGTCGCTGATCACACACCCCTCGCACCTGGGCTTTCGCGCCGTACAGGTGTAGCGGCCGTGCAGGATCAGCCAGTGGTGGGCCTTGGACAGAAAGGCCTCGGGGACGATGCGGTGAAGCTGGTCCTCGACCTTGTCCGGCGTCGCGGCATTGGCGAGGCCCAGCCGGTGCGAGACGCGGAAGACGTGGGTGTCGACGGCGATGGCCGGCTCGATGCCCAGTTCGTTCAGGACCACGCTGGCCGTCTTTCGACCCACCCCGGGCAAGGCCTGAAGGTCCGCGCGGTTGAGCGGCACGACGCCGCCGTGCTGTTCCAGGACGATCCGGCTCAGGGCGATGACGTTTCTCGCCTTGTTCCGATAGAGGCCGATCGAGGCGATGAAGGGGACCAGCCCCTCCTCGCCCAGTTCCAGCATCGTCGACGGGGTATCGGCGACGGCGAACAGTCGGTCGGTGGCCTTGTTGACCGCGACGTCGGTCGCCTGGGCCGACAGGGCGACCGCGACGACCAGGGTGAAGGGATCGGTGAAATTCAGCTCGGTCTTCGGTTCCGGCATGACGCGGGCCAGGCGGGTGAAGATGTCCTCGACCCGATCCTCGTCCGGCGGAAAGGCGAAGATCGGGATCGGCGCGCCGGTCATGACGCTGCCGGGCTTGCGGGCGAGACCGGTCGGCTTGCCGGTGACCTTTGTCCGCTTCGCCAATCTCAGCGCGCCCCGGGATCGGACAGGCGCGGGTCCAGCCCCAGGGCCGTGATCGCCTCGATGGCCGCACGCTCACCCTCCATCCAGGCGCCGTGGGCCGTGCCGTAGAAGCCGTGCGACGTCGCCTCGCCGGCGATGAAGATACGGTCCTCGATCGGCCGCGCCAGACGCGCCCGCGCGCCGGTCTCGCGGTCGCCCAGCCCCGGCAGGACGTGGGAATAGGCGCCCATCGACCAGGGCTCGGCGCCCCACATCGAGGTCGACAGAGGGCGGATGCGTTTGCGGAAACTCGACCCCAGCAGGTTCGACAGTTCGCTCTCGGCGAAATCGAAAAAGGCGCCCTCGCCTTCGGCCTCCAGTCCCCAGGCGAGATCGCCGCCGAAATAGCCCTCGATGAGCGGCCGCCCGAACGGACGCAGGTGATAGCCGCCGGTCTGGGCCGTGTCGGTGCGGCCCCACAACTGGCTGTCCTCAGGGAACTCCTCCGCTCCATCGACCGCCATATGCAGTTTGGACGCCAGGCCCAGGGGCGCGCCGGCCGCCGCCTCGATCAGGTCGGGCAGGGGCGGATCGAACCGCACGGCCTCTGACGCCAGCACCGACGTCGGCAGGGTCAGGATCACGGACCTGGCCTCGATCACCCCGCGCGCCGTCTCGATCGTCAGCCGGGCTCCCGACCGGTCGATCCGCTCGACCGGGCAGTTCAGCACCACCGGCACGTCTTCGCCCAGCGCAACGATCAAGGACCCGTAACCCTCGGCCACCCGATAATTGACGCCGGTGTCCTCATAGGCGTCGTAGTCCAGGGTCGAGACCTCGGCGAATTTCGCCCCGTTCAGGGCGCCGGAGATGGCGTCCATCCGCTCGTTCCAGCGCTCGCCCGGAATGAACAGATTGGAAGCCGCGCAGTCGTCGCCCGCCTTGGCCGCCTTGGCCACGCGCTCATCGAAGGCGTTGAAGGCCTCTGCGAACTCGGCCTGTTCGGCCGGCGTCAGGCCGAGGTTGAAGGCCTGCTGACGCCACGGCGGCGGGGTCTCGTCGATTGTGAATCCGACCTCGCGCCCGATCTTTTCCAGCACATTGACGTCGGCCGAGTGCAGCCAGCCGCAGCCGAGGTCGACCGGCATCCCCTCGTGGGTCGCCGTAAACGCCCGCCCGCCGATCCGGTCGCGGGCCTCCAGAACCACGACAGCGACACCCGCCTTCGCGAGACGACGCGCGGCCGAAAGTCCGGCGGACCCGGCGCCGATCACGGCGACATCGATGGAGGAGGGGAGGGAAATCGGCAGGCTCAAAGGGGCATGGGAACAGCGCGAAACATGACGTGTTCCCGCCGCGTCGCAAGGGGATTGATTTCTGGACGTTTGAGTCCATTTTATTGCCGTCCTCCCAGACGCCCATCCCTAGAGACCCGACCGTATGGCCCTCGCTCCCGGATTGAAGAAACGCCTCCCGCTCATCGTCGGAGGCGTCGTCGCTATCGGCCTGATCATCGGCGGCGTCGTCTGGTGGCAGAACAAGCAGCGGTGGGAAACCACCGACAACGCCTTCGTCCAGGCCGACGTCACCCTGGTCAGTCCCCAGATTGAGGGCTATGTCGCCGAAGTTCTGGTGACCGACAACCAGCGGGTCCAGGCGGGACAGATCCTGGTCCGTCTCGATGACGCCGACGCCAGGGCCGAGCTCGCGGCGACCGAGGCCAATCTCGCGGCCCTGCTGGCCGCCGTGGACAATGTCGACGCCCGCGCGGCCCAGGAGCAGGCGATGATCGCCTCGCGCGCCGCCGGGGTCGCCCAGGCCCGCGCCCAGGCCAATCTCGCCCAGGCCCAGGTCAATCGCTACACCGCCCTTCAGCGTCAGGGCTGGGTCTCCGAGCAACGTATCGAGACCGAAACGGCCGGTGCCCAGACCGCCGCCGCCTCCGTCGCCCAGGCCCAGGCAGCCCTGGTCGCCGAACAGCGCACCGCCGGCGTCCTCGGCTCAACCCGCCAGCAGAGCCTGGCCGCCGTCGATCAGGCCCGCTCGGCGGTCGAGCAGGCCCGCATCAATCTGGACCGCACCGTGATCCGCGCCCCCGCCGCCGGCGTCGTCGGCGCGCGCGGCGTCCGGGCCGGTCAGTATGTCCGCCCCGGGGGCCAGTTGCTGTCGCTCGTGCCCCTGGGCGACACCTATATCGTCGCCAACTTCAAGGAGACCCAACTGGGTCGCCTGCGTCTGGGCCAGACCGTGCACATCGAGGCCGACGCCTTCCCCGGCGTGGACCTGACCGGCCGGATCGACAGTTTCGCCCCGGCCACCGGCTCAGAGTTCGCCCTGATCCCGATCGAGAACGCCACCGGCAACTTCACCAAGATCACCCAGCGGGTGCCCGTGCGCATCCTGGTTAATCGCGCCGAAGGCGGCGCGGCCCTGCGGCCCGGCCTTTCGGTCGAGGTCAGGGTCGACCTGAAGAGCGAAGGCGGCGCCTCCTTCGCCGAAGCCGCTACGGGCCAGACGCGCCTCGCCGACGCCGGAACCACGAGCGCGCAATGACCTCCGCCACGATGGACGGGAGTGTTACTCCCGCCGCCGAGCCGAAGATCAACTGGACCTTCCTGATCCTCGGCTTCGCCGGGATGGTCATCGGCCAGTTCATGGCCATCCTCGACATCCAGATCGTCGCCGCCTCCCTGCCCCAGATCCAGTCCGGCATCGGCGCCTCGGCCGACGAGATCAGCTGGATCCAGACCGCCTATCTGATCCCAGAGGTCGTGATGATCCCGCTGTCGGGATATCTGTCGCGTCTGTGGGGCACACAGAAGGTGTTCCTGTTCAGCTGCGGCGGCTTCGTCCTGATGAGCATCGCCGTGGGACTTTCGTCCTCGGTCGAGGTGATGATCTTCTTCCGGGCCATCCAGGGTTTCGTCGGCGGGGCCATGATCCCGACCGTCTTCGCCGTGGCCTTCACCGCGTTCCCGCCGTCGAAGCGGGTGACCGCCTCGGTCTTCATCGGCCTGATAGTCACCCTGGCCCCGACCGTGGGTCCGACGCTGGGCGGTCACCTGACCGAGATGCTGAGCTGGCGCTGGCTGTTCTTCATCAATGTGCCGTTCGGCCTGCTGTCCTTCTTCCTGGTCTGGCGCTACGCCAATTTCGACAAGGGCGACCCCTCGCTGTCCAAGGGGTTCGACTGGCTGGGGCTGGGCTTGATGGCCGCCTTCCTGATGAGCATGCAGTTCGTGCTGGAGGAAGGGTCGAAGAACGACTGGTTCGCCGATGACCAGATCCTGCTGCTGTCGGTGATCGCCGGAATCTGCGGCCCGGCTTTCATCTGGCGTTCCCTGGTCTACTGGAATCCGGTGGTCGAGCTGAGGGCCTTCAACAATCGTAACTTCCTCGTGGGGGTCATCATGACCTTCGCAGTGGGCGCGGCCTTGTTCGGAGGCACATTCCTGATGCCGCTGTTCCTGGCGCGGGTCAGGGACTATTCGCCGGCCGAGGTCGGCACGACGATGGTCGTCTCCGGCCTCGCCATGTTCCTCACCGGCCCGTTCGCCGGGCGGCTGGTGCGCATTCTCGACCTGCGGATCCTCATGTTCGGCGGCTTCATGCTGTGCGCCTGGGGTATGTGGGACGCCCACGCCGTGACCACGGAATGGGGCTTCTGGGAGTTCGCGGGGGTCCAGGCCGTGCGCGGCGTCGGCGTCATGCTGGTCATGATCGCGGCCCAGCAGGTGACCATGTCGACCCTGCCGCCGCACATGGTGAAGAACGCTTCGGGCCTGGTGAATCTGTTCCGCAATGTCGGCGGCGCCTTCGGCCTCGCCTTCCTGAACACGTCCCTGACCACCAACACCGCCCTGCACATGAGCGAGCTGACCCAGGCTATCCCCCAGACCGACGCCCGCATGCAGGAGATGCTGACCGGCATGACCGCGATGATGTCCGGCTCGATCGATCCGCAGGGCGCGGCGATGAAGGCGGTCTATGGGATGCTGCAGCGACAGGCGACGACGCTCGCGTTCGGCGACGCCTTCGCGATGCTGGCCATCGGCTGCGCCTTCGCCGCCTTCGTCACCCTGCTGGCCCGACCGGTGAAGCCGGGCACAGGAACGCCGCCCCCCATGGATGCGCACTGATGCCCCGGGTCATGGGTCAGATCGACGAAAAGAAGTCGGAGGCCATCCTGGACGCCGCCATGGCCCTGTTCGCCGAGAAGGGCGCCGCGGCCTCGATGGCGCAGATCGCGCGCCGGGCCGGGGTATCGAAACAGACTCTCTACAACCGCTACGCCTCCAAGGTGGAAATCGGCCGGGCCATGGCCGAGCGCCGCTCCGAGGCGATCACCGCCCCACTCCGGGCCGGTGGGGAGCCGGTCGAGGTTCTGGCCGCCCTGGGCCAGGCCATGCTCGACAAGCTGTGTACAGCCGAGGGGCGTTCGGCCATGCGCGGGGTCGCCCTGATCTCGCCCCAGGCGCCGGACCTGGCCCAGGCCGTCTATCACGCCGGGCCGGGCGAGAGCCTGCGTCGGCTGTCGACGTGGCTGGCCGAACAGGACGCCAAAGGCGCCCTACGGGTCCCCGATCCGGCCGCGGCGGCGGAGATGTTCACCGGCATGACCATGGGCCACGGCTATCTGCGCGGCATCCTCGGCGTCGACGAGCCCGACATCGACCAGAGCCGCCGCGCCCGCGAGACCGCCGAGCGCTTCGTCCGGGCTTTCGCGCCCTGACCGACCGGGCGTAAGGACGGGGCAGTTCCCGCTCCGGCTTGCCGCGCTCAATTATTGACCGACCGCGCCGTAAGCCTAGCGCCAAAACAGAGAGTGCCGCCATGCTGATCGCCTGTTCCTCCTGGCCCGAGATCGACGCGCGCCTGAAGAGCGGCGCGCGCACCGTCATCGTGCCCATCGGCTCGAACGAACAGCATGGCCCAACCGGCCTTCTGGGCACCGACTGGATGTGTCCCGAGATCATCGCCCATGCGGCGGAGAAGGCCGACGACGGCCTGGTGATCGCCCCGACCTTCAACATCGGCATGGCGCAGCACCATCTGGCCTTCCCGGGCACGATCAGCCTGCGCCCCTCGACCTTCATGGCCGCGATCACCGACTGGGTGTCGTCGCTGAGCCGCCACGGGTTCGAACGGATCTATTTCCTCAACGGCCACGGCGGCAATGTCGCCACCATCGAGGCGACCTTCTCCGAACTCTACGCCGAATGGTCTTTCCTGGAGGAGCCCTGCCCCTATGTCCTGAAGCTGAAGAACTGGTGGGACCTGCCGGGCGTCCACAGCCTGTGCAACCAGATCTTTCCGACCGGCCACGGCATGCACGCCACACCGTCCGAGATCGCGGTGACCCAGGCGGCGTATCCCGACCGGATCAAGACGGCGGAATACTCGCCAAAGATCGCGCCGAACGGCCCGATCCGCGACGCGCTGGACTATCGCGCCCGCTTCCCCGACGGCCGCATCGGTTCCGATCCAGGACAGGCCAGCCCGGACAAAGGCCAGCGCATCATCGACGCCGCCGTGCCCGCCCTGATCCGCGACGTGGCCGCCTTCGCCGATGAAGTCTTGCCCGGCTGAAGAAACCGGCCCAAGCCCGTCGCATGACCATGCTCGACAAGACGATCCGCGACGGCAAGCGCGCGGTGAAAAACGCCCAATCGGCAGCGACCGCCGCCGCCAACAGCGGCGAGATGATGCGCGCGGCCTCCGACGTCATCGCCGCCCGGCTGAACATCATGGCCGAAGGCCTGGCCAATCCGATGAAGGCCGACATGGCCGAGATGCATCTGATGAGCTCGGAAAAGGTCGAGGCCATGAGCGCCTCGGCCGCCGCCATCGCCGGCAATCTGGGCGACCTCGCCGCCCGCGTATCGAAGTCCGCCATGGACGAGGTCGGTCACGCCCAGCGCGCCGCCTCGGCGATCGCCGGGGCCGGTTCGCCCCAGGCCGCCGCGACCGCCCACTACAACTATGCGGTCGCCTGGTGGAGCCGGGCGGCGGGCCAGATGCTGACCCTGAACACCGAACTTCTGAAGGCGCAGGCCGACGCGCTGAAGCCGATCCATTCGGCGGCCGTGGCCAATGCGAAACGCCTGAAGCGCTAGACCGTCCGACGGGTGAGTTGCGGCGCCCTTGGAACGCGGACCTCCAGGTCCGCTCTTCGGCGACGAAAAGGGCTGAACTCTCAGTCGGGGGCGGCGGTTCGTATCATCCCGCCCTCGGCCTTCACCGGCCACGGAGTCAGCCTGCCGCCCGCGCACGGCCCGCCGACGCAGGCGCCTGACAGCGGCTCGAACACGGCCCCGTGCCAGCCACACAGGATCAGCGACCCGTCCGGGGTCAGATAGCGATCCATCTCGATGGCGATCGGAAACCCCTGATGCGGGCAGCGATCGACCCAGCCGGCGACCGCGCCGTCTTTCCTGACCACGAAGCCGTGAAAATAGGCCTCGCCGATCTGCAGCACGAAGCCGCGCGAGCCGGGCTCCCTGATGTCCTCAAGCGCACACAGGGCCACGTTCGGCGGTGTGGACCAGACCCGTTTGCGCTCGGCTGGAGCCGTGTCGGTCATTCCCGCTCGGCCTTGAGCGGTCGTGAAAGCAGTCCCTCGATCATGGCATCGACCGTGGTCTCCCCGGCCAGCAGAGCCGCCGTCGCCTCGCAGATCGGCATTTCCACGCCCATCTTGCGCGCCAGTTCGCGCACGGCTGGCGCGCTCTCGTAGCCCTCGGCCACCGACCGCTTGCCGGCGAGGGCCTGTTCGATGGTCTGGCCTTCGCCGAGCGCCAGCCCCAGGCTCATGTTGCGCGACTGCGGACTGGAGCAGGTCAGGACAAGGTCACCGAGCCCGCACAGGCCCGCCACCGTCTCCGGTTCGCCGCCCAGGGCCACGCCCAGCCGCGTCATCTCCGCGAAGCCGCGCGTGATCAGGGCTGCGTGCGCCGACTTGCCGAGCCGACGCCCCTCCGACAGGCCGCAGGCGATGGCGAGGACATTCTTGATCGCCCCGCCGACCTCGGCGCCGATCAGGTCGGTCGCCAGATAGGGCCGGAAGGCGGGCCCCGACAGGGTCTCCATCAGCGCCTCACCCAGCACGACGTCCGCGCAGGCCAGGGTTACCGCAGTCGGCAGCCCCTTCGACACATCGGCCGCAAAACTCGGTCCCGACAGGACGGCGGCGGGCGCATCGGGGATCGTCTCCGCCAGCACCTCGGTCATCAGTTTCAGCGACCCGCGCTCGATCCCCTTGGAGCACAGAACGATGGGCGCGCGGTCGCGGTGGTGCGGCGCATAGGCGTCCAGCGTCGAGCGCATGAATTGGGCGGGCGGCACCGCCAGCACCAGGTCGCAGGCGCCGAGGGCTCCCAGTTCCGCGGTGACCGAGATCCGGTCGTCCAGCACCACGCCCGGCAGGAAGGCCTCGTTGACCCGGCGGTTGGTGATGCTCTCCACCACCTCGGGCTCGCGCGCCTGCAGGATGACGTCCAGACCGGCGCGAGCGCAGACCAGGGCCAGGGCCGTGCCCCAGGCCCCTGCGCCGATGACCCCTGCGGTGCGAAACTGCATACATTCTCCTTGGCCTAACGCCTCGCTCACGGAGCTCGGCTTCTTGAGGCCGTTCTGGCGTACCAGCCTAAGCCTTCGCGCCCTTGCGCCCGGTCGGGTGGACAGGATCGGCCAGGGCGCGCGCCTCGTCCAGCGGCCATCGTGGCCGGGCGGGCGCATCGATATCCGAAACCAGCCCCAGCTGGAGCCGTTCCGCCCCCGCCAGGGCGATCATCGCCGCGTTGTCGGTGCAATAGGCCAGGGGCGGGGCAAGGAAGGCGAACCCGCGCTTCGCCGCCGTCGCCTCCAGCACCCGCCGCACGGTCCTGTTGGCCGCCACCCCGCCGGCCACGACGAAAAGCCGGTGATCGTGCGTCTCGGCGTAAGCCGCCATGGCCCGATCCGACCGCTCCGAGAGTTGCCGGGCGATGGCGTTCTGGACCGCATCGGCCAGATCGGCCCGGTCCTGGTCGGTCTCGCAGGTCTGGGCCAGACGCGACGCCGCCGTTTTCAGCCCCGAGAAGGAAAAGTCGCAATCCTTCCGCCCCAGCAAGGCCCTCGGCAGGTCGAAGCGCGCGCCGTCCCCGCTCTCGGCCATGGTCTCCAGCGCCGGACCGCCGGGATAGCCGAGCCCCATGGCCTTGGCGATCTTGTCGAAGGCCTCGCCGGCCGCGTCGTCAATAGTGGTGCCCAGCCGGCTCATGTCGCCGATGCCGCGCACCTCCAGAAGCTGGCAATGACCGCCTGAGACCAGCAGCAGCAGGAAGGGATAGGCCACCCTCGCCCCCAGCCTCGCCGACACCGCATGCCCCTCCAGGTGATTGACCGCCACCAGCGGCAGGCCGCGCGCCAGGGCCACGGCCTTGCCGAACCCCAGCCCCACCATGACCCCGCCGACCAGACCCGGCCCTGCCGTCGCCGCCACCCCGTCCAGTTCGCCGTAGCCCAGCCCGGCATCGGCCATGGCCCGACGCACGACGCCGTCGATCATCTCCACATGGCTGCGGGCCGCGATCTCGGGCACCACGCCGCCGAAGGCCGCATGATCGTCGATCTGGGAGTGGACCACCGAGGAGAGCACTGTCGCGGTCCCGTCCGGCGTCAATCGTACCACCGACGCCGCCGTCTCGTCGCAGCTGGTCTCGATTCCCAGCACCGTCAGGTCGCCGCCCTTCGCCGGATTGGTTGTCGCCCCGGTCTCGCTGCTATAGTCCGCGCCCATACTCATCGGGTCGAGGTAGCGACCCCGCCGGACCCGCGCAACTCAATGGCCCCCCTGATCCGCATCGGCACCCGTCGCTCCGCCCTGGCCCTGGCCCAGTCCGGCATGATGCAGCGCGCCATCGCCGCCGCCATGGACCTGCCGCTGACCGAGGTCGTGCTGGTCGAGATCGTCACCACCGGCGACCGCATCCAGGACCGCCGCCTGATGGAGGTCGGGGGCAAGGCCCTGTTCACCAAGGAGATCGAGGAGGCCCTGCTCGACGGTCGCATCGACATCGCCATCCATTCGATGAAGGACGTCCCCGCCGAACAGCCGCCCGGACTGACGATCGCCGCCATCCCCGAGCGTGAGGACGCCCGCGACGCCTTCATCAGCCGCGATTTCGACCGCTTCGACGCCCTGCCCCACGCCGCCCGCCTCGGCACCGCCTCGCTCCGCCGACAGGCCCAGGCCCTGTCCCTGCGCCCAGACCTTCAGATCGAGATGCTGCGCGGAAACATCGACACCCGTCTGCGTCGCGCGGCCGAGGGCGAGTTCGACGCCATCCTTCTGGCCGCCGCCGGGCTGAACCGGCTGGGCCGGACCGAGGCGGTCCGGGACTATCTCTCGCTCGACGCCTTCCTGCCGGCTCCCGGCCAGGGCGCTCTCGCCCTGCAAACCCGAGAGGACGACACGGACCATGCCTGGGTCTCCGACCTGAACCACCGGCCCACCGCTCTCTGCATCGCCGCCGAGCGCGGCGCCATGGTGGCGCTGGAGGGCTCCTGCCGCACGGCCGTCGGCGCCCACGCGGTCATCGCTGACGGCCATCTGACCCTGACCACCGAGATGCTGGCCCCCGACGGCACGGCCCGCTGGCGCCGGGCGGGCGGGATGGCTGTGACAGAGGGCGACCTGACCGTCGCGGCCCGGGCCATGGGCGAACACCTGGGGCATCAGGTCCATATGGCCGCCGGCGATCAGAGCCTGCCGGTCGAACCTTGAGCGCGATCGCCCGCGTCTGGGTGACCCGCGCGCGCCCTGGCGCGGATCGCACCGCCAGGCGACTGTCCGCGGAAGGATTTGAGCCCCTGGTTGCGCCGCTTCTCGAGATCCACGCCTTGCCCGCGGCGCTTGACCTGAGCGGCGTTCAGGCCCTGGCCTTCACCAGCGTGAACGGCGTCGCCGCCTTCGCCGCCCTGTCCGGCACGCGGACCCTGCCCGTCCTGGCCGTCGGCGAGGCCACCGCCCGCGCGGCGAGAGACGCCGGTTTCGCGATCATCAGCTCCGCCGACGGCGACCTCGCCGACCTCGCGGCCATGATCCGCGCCGAGGCGCGAGACCTGACGATCGTGCACGCCTGCGCCGCCGAACCCGCCGGAGACCTGCGCGCCGCCGTCGGCGACGCCGCCCGAATCCGGACCCTGCCTGTCTATGAGGCGCGCGAAACCGGCGTGGCCGCGCCCGGGGCCTGGGACGCCGTCCTGATCCATTCCCCCCGCGCCGGCCGCGCCCTGGCTGCGAGCCTGTCGCCGAAGGCGGCCGAGGGGCGTGTCGCCGTCACGATCTCGCCCGCCACCGCCGCTTCGCTGGAGCGCCTGCCTTTCGCCGAAGTCCGCTTCGCCGCCGCGCCCACCGAAGACGCCCTGCTCGCAGCGCTTGGCAAGCCGGGGGTCAGCGTATAAAGAGCCGCTTCCGTCGCCGAGGCTCAGCCTCAGCCGACAGGCCGCTTTAGCTCAGCTGGTAGAGCATCGCATTCGTAATGCGGGGGTCAGGTGTTCGAGTCACCTAAGCGGCACCATCCTTCCCATAGGGCCTAGGCGCGACGTAAGGCGGAGGTGCCTTCCGGCTGGGCGCGGTGGTGGGTCCCACGTGGGATGCCGTCCGCAAGGTCTGGCTCTAGCTGCGCCTCGTCCAAAGTCCGAAAGTCGGCCGGAGGCCAATGACGCTTCTCGACCCTTTGCGGCGTTTGGCGACGTAAGCTTTGGGAAATGTGTCGAGCCAAAAGCTCAGCGGTTCCTTTCCAGCCACTGCTCGATCTACAGCACCTTCAATCTGCAGCGCCATTTGATTTCCCGCCCTGGACTCCGCACCTTGCCGGCGAAGTCAACCGACGCCTGGGCGGCGGCGATCCGGGCCGCCTGAAGCGGGAAGGAGAGAGATGTCTTCGGCTCGGCGACCTAGGTCGTCAGTGTCGTTCCCAGCTTTCGAAAAGATGGCGCTATCCCGCTTTTTCAGAGGTATATTGGCTAGGCTCTAATGATCAGCAAAAATAGCAGGGCTAAAGCTGAAAGAACAATGAGCCATGAAAACGGAATTAATTTACCCCGTCGACGATTCGTGGATCGGCGCGATCTAAAAGACTTCTGCTGGTGAGAACTTTGGCGCGCTGCCTTACCACTGCTTCCCTTTATATTGAGGGCGCTCAGTGTTGTGCTCTTCGAGCCCAGGTAGCTATTGTGCTCGGTCAAACGTTTCTTGATTGAAACGCTACCATCCGGCCTGACTGTATTCGACACAGTTAATCTAGGACCGCGCCCAACCTTATTGCTTGATGAATATGTGACCGACCCTCTACTACTCTTGGTGATCGATCTTTGTGAGGACGGACCGCTTTTTTTAGTCGTTCTTTTTATCCAGTTGGCCATTTGCTCATTCATGCCTTTCGCTAATGATAAATGCGGCCAGAGATAATACAAAATGCAGGTCTTTTTGGAGTCTGCTCAAACACACCAAGGTCCTCAATTCATACTACGAAAAATATACCGCTTAACATATATTGACTGCAGGACCTCCACTGTAACTCATAGAGATCGTTCGGCCATAGGGGCCAAAACCGAAAGAAATCGATATCCCGTCCATCGTTTCTCCTAACGCCTCAAACTTGGCGGCGTTACGCGCCACAAGGTCATTGATTTTATCAAGGTTTTCTGGAGATATGATGAAATCTTCATATGAGAACATACGGTTTTGCTTTCCATAGCTTTCGAACCGCAGTGATATGCCTCACTGCTCCGACACGTCGCTCAGGAAATCGACATTGAAATCGTCTGAACTGAAAATCCGATCTTCCATGTTTTCGTTATCCAACTTATTTCTTGCACCAGTCCATATTCGCTGACCTAACTCCAGTTTGTGAATGTTTAGAAAAATGTCAACCAGTACTATGGCCGCCACCCCTTCGCCGATGCGGCGAAGCCCGACCACTGACAGCATAGCGCTCTGCCGTTAGGCTCAGGACTCATAGCCAGAAGAGCACGGTCGCCGCGAGGGCGATGGCGGACAGGAAGACGGTCGGGCATCGATCGTAGCGGGTGGCGACGCGCCGCCAGTCTTTGAGCCTGCCGAACATGATCTCTATGCGGTTTCGGCTTTTGTACCGGCGCTTGTCGTATTTGACGGGTTCGGTGCGGGACTTCCGGCCCGGGATACAGGGCGTGATGCCCTCGGCCTGCAAGGCCTCCCTGAACTAGTCCGCGTCATAGCCCCGGTCACCCAAGAGCCATTGCGCCCTGGGCAGGCTTTTCAGAAGGGCGGCGGCACCGGTGTAGTCGCTGACCTGGCCCGCCGTCATGAACAGGCTGATGGTCCGTCAGCCACTACAGATCGCTCAACTCCAGACTCCTTGCGGAGCCTGAATCAGATCGAGCGTCTCACATCAACGGGTCCAGAGCCTAGCCCAAGCGCCTGCCCCAGCTGTTCGGGGATCGCGGTTATGGCCGCTGGACCGATCGTCAGTCAGGCAAGTCAATGAGCACATCCTTTGGCTCACGAAGGCATAACCAGTGCTGATGTCACGACAACAAGGCCTATATCTGCAGCACAGGAAATCTGGTTGTCGATCTTTTTCGTAATCAACATCGGTCAATCAGTCATTTTGGCAATGTATGAGAATTGTGTTTGAGCACCGCGCTTTCGCGTTGGCGCGCGCCTATTTACATACAAATCCCAAACATCATGTGCAGGTTCACCTTTGAAACCAATACGCCCTGGCAAGTCATGCTTTAAGTGCGGAAAGTTTTCTTTCGTTGCTTCAAGCCACTCTTTCGGGCGATAGGCACCGCAGATAATCCCGCCATCATACGCAAGAACCAGCCGCCGCCTCTGCGCCTCTGATTTCGACATTCTCCATGCGGCGCGAACGGAGTCAAAAACTTCAAGGTCGTCGCGAAAGGGTCGGCCTATATAAATAAGAATAAGATCTTCGTACGCGTACATTGGCTCGGCGCTATATATTCTAACTATCTCTTCAACATGTCGGCAGCCAAACTCACTACTCCCATGTCCGCCCGATACGTTCGACAAGCCAGGATAAGCATCAATTAGGGCGGCCTCGATTTGATAAGCAATTTCCTCGCTCTCAATGCCATGACGATGAATTAAATGAATAGGACAAAGTCTACTCTTCTGAATGTCACGTATTGTTTGAATTTTTAGGCCGTCTGTGACTTCAAGATTTATATCATCTTCTTGGATTAATTCCGATAATAGTCCGCGCGCGTGCGAAAAAACGCGGTTACCCCTACCTTTTCCAACATAAAAAGTGACCCCCGTACGGGGGTCGATTAGTCTATAGACATACCAGCCCAGCCGTTGCTGTACCTCTGGCGGGAAACTATCCATTCTGCAAACTTAACCTGAATATGACTTTAGTAGACGATGCGACCGTTAAGGAAAACCAAGTTTCCCCATGAACTGTCAGTTACACTGCGTACCTCAGATAGCCAAAACGCGCTGCATTCAGAAATTTTCTCGGCCACGAAGTCTGCAATATCTTCGAACTTGGAGTCGGATCTTTGGGGCGCACCGCTTGAGGAGATCGCGACAATCCAGTACGGGCCAGCCTCGCCGTCGCAACAATAGTCGCCAAACGATATTGTCACTTCAGCGTCTGGATCACTCGTTGCCGTCGCGATCAAGCCGTTTTCATATAACTTATCTTCTATATCTTGGAGATCATCGCTAATTTCACGGCATATCGCTTCATTGACAGAAGGCGCAGCAGCATTTTCGACTGACCGGTCCAAACTGGCTCCCGTATAAGATAAAAATCCGATGTATCTCACCTGTCATAGGAAATTCGAATTATGAGACGTCTGAAAGCGTCTTTCTCAGCATCTTAATTTCTTTCGGTGAGAATTTTTGTTCAATGCGTCCAATGAAGCTCTCAGCCCAAGCGACGTCATTAAGATGTAGTCCTGAATATTTTCCCGCCATTAACTCGACCAATTGTTTTGCGTCGTAAATATCGCCTATCGCTTCTTCAGCGGTAGATACTATTTCATCTCTCAAATTTGGTAGATCGGGTTTATTTTTTGCGTCCTCCGGGTAGCCCGTTGACGACGCTAAGCTGGCCAGGTCGCAAAGCGCTGTAGCGTCTGACCTTACTGCGTTTAAAATTTCTCGAATATCTTTTGTTGGGTCGACAATAATGCCGTTTTTAACGAAAAATCGAACAAGGCTTATCTTTTCTGCGGGGTCGATCTCAGGAATTTCGTCTTTAAACGCATCATGTATTATCTGCGCCGCATCGTCTGCTCCTTCTTCGTAGAAAAGATTTGTAATCGCGTAAATGGAACGGTCAGCCCGAAACTCTGAGACTGCGTTCTCGATAGCATTTTGGATGGACATAGCAGCGTCTCCCGATGCGTCGACATAATGGTTCGACAAGTCTGTTGCTCAGCAAAGCCCGGTCAGTGATTTTCGTCAAGGCAGCGGCCAGTACCCTGTGGTCAGGACGCTTAGTCAGAAGAGCACCGAATCGGCGAGTGCGGTGGCTCAAGCTCCTGAGTGGCCTCGCGCCCTACGGATAGGTCGTCAAATTCTGGGTGGCAGAACCACACCGCTTCGTCGTCAACCCGGTCCACCAAATGCCGAGGCTGAATAGCTGGTTAAGTGGATAAGTTCATTGTCGCCGAGTGGGCGTATTTTTGTTTCGACCTTGTAAGCTTCCGCTCCACGCGTCGTGAAATATGCTGAAGCCATGACGCCAGCCATCACCGCTTCGCTGCTCTACAACCTCGTCCAGTGCCCCAAGCGGGTCGAGCGCGACCTCTTCGGGGACCCCGCCGAGCGCGACGCGGTGAGCCCCTTCGTCACCATGCTTTGGCAGCGAGGGACGCTATACGAGGCCGAAGTCCTGGCCAGCTGCCGACTCACCGTCCTTGATCTCTCCTCTGTGAAGGACGCCGCCGAGCACGAGCGGCTGACGCTGGAGGCCATGCGACGCGGCGAACCCCTCATCTATGCAGGCCGGATTCAGGCAGGCGGCCTCGTGGGCATTCAAGACCTGCTGCGCTTCGAGAACGGCTCCTACGTCCCAGTCGATATCAAGTCCGGCCGAGCCGAAGAGGGCGGTGAGGACGATCACGACGGCAAGCCGAAGCTCCACTACGCCGTCCAGCTGGCCCTCTATGTCGATATCTTGGAGCAGCAGGGTTTATCGGCCGGCCGGTATGGTTTCATCCTGGATGTCCGAGGCCGTGAGGTGCGGTACGATCTAACCACCGCGCGCGGCCCGAAGACGCGGCTGACCCTGTGGGAGGAGTACAAAACCGCCCTCACAACGGCGCAAGCGATCGTCTCGAAGACCATCACCCCCAAGGGTGCGTTGGCCAGTTCCTGCAAGCTTTGTCATTGGTACTCACCGTGTGTTGCCGGCTTGCGAGCCGACGACGACCTGACCCTCATACCCGTCCTGGGACGGGCGATCCGGGACGCCATGTTCGACACTATCGACAGCGTCTCGGCACTGGCGGCGATCGACCCGGAAGCATTCATTCAGAAGGGAAAGACGGTCTTCAAAGGCGTCGGAGCCGAGCGGCTGAAAACCTTCCATGCGCGGGCTCGCCTGCTCTCTGATCCGAACGCCAAACCCTATCTGAAAGCCCCCATCGCCCTCCCGAGTTCGGAGGTCGAGTTCTTCTTCGACATCGAGGTCGACCCCCTCAGGGACTTCACCTACCTGCACGGGATCGTCGAGCGGCGTGGCGGCGACAATGCGACTGAGCGGTTCGTTGCGTTCTTCACGGAAGACGAAAGTCCAGCGTCTGAGCGCTCCGCATTCGCAGACGCGATCTCGTTCCTAAACAGCGTGCCTGACGCCACGATCTGGTACTATTCCAAGTACGAGCGGACCATCTATCGGAAGCTGCAGGAGCGGTATCCCGAGGTCTGTTCGGCAGACGAAATTGAACGGCTTTTCAATCCGGCCCGGGCGATCGACCTCTACAATGATGTCGTGACCCGCGCGACCGAATGGCCGACCAACGATCAGTCAATCAAGACGCTGGCCAAGTACCTCGGGTTCTCGTGGCGCGACAACAACCCCTCGGGGGCGGCCTCGATAGAGTGGTTCGATCGATGGGTGCGGGAACGAGACCCCGCCGTGAAGGCCCGAATCCTTGACTACAACGAGGACGACTGCAGGGCGACCCGAGTGCTTTTGGACGGCATCCGAGAGCTTGCAAGCTGACGATCACGGCACCGGCCGGCTGCCACAACACCGCGCAATTCTCGGTATCTTATATGAAGAACGGCTAACGAGCCCGACCTTCAACTCGGGTGCACGGTAGCGCTCGGAAGCTAGCCCGCCCGGCCAGCGGACGAAGAGATCTTCCAAGAAACTCTGAACCTTCGTCTCGACCACCGCCGGCACCCGCCGACCCTCCATCACCAACCCAACCGAAGCCCTCGTGACCACCGTCGCGGGGGCCTCTTTCGTTTGCCCAGAAAGGACCCTCCCCCATGCTCAAACTCACCGACCGAGCCGCCGTCACGGCCGCTCTAACGGACACCACGATCGATCCAGAACTACGCGCCCTGATCGGCCTTCGCGCGTGGCAACTCGACGACGTGCGACACCAACCCCTCGGCGAGACCGTCCAGTTCGTCGTCGTGCAGCCGGGCGATTCCGTCACCGAAATCCACGAGGCCGTCGGCTTCCCCATCTGCTGGGATCAGGCCGACCAACCCGGCTGGGAGTGGATGGAGGACCACGGCCGGTGGTTCGAGCTCGCCTACGTCCTCAATGATGATCTGGGTTTGGTGGCCTTCGTCGCTGACGATCCGGGCGTCCATCACACCCTCCGCTTCAACTGCCTCGCCGTCGCCGACCGGCCGGCCCCGCCGACCAGCGCCTAGCACCACCGACAACACCAGCCGCCATCCAGCCCCTCACGCCCGTGCGGGGCTTTTTTCATGTCTGAAGGAGACCCCTCGTGCTTTCACTGAAAACCTGCGCCGCCGTGGCGGACGCGCTCCACGACACCACCCTCGATCGCGGTCTGCGCGACCTGCTCCGGCTTCGGGCTCGCCAGCTTCACGCCGGGTTGAAAAGCCACCCGTGGTTCTTCGTCATCCAGGGTGGAGACACGCCGGAGGTCATCAACGACGCCTTGGGCTTCAACCTCACCGGCGACCACGCCGAACCCGCCAGCTGCGACTGGATTCAGGACCATGGCTTCTGGTTTGAGATCGCCTACGGACACACCCGCATCTTCGTCGAGAACGGCCCGGGGACGGAGCTTGGCCTGCATTACGCCTGCCTTAGTTGCTTCTGGACCGACGCAGACGAGCGCCGGGCTTGAAGGGCCTCCTCACCTTCCTAACGGTAGTGATCGTCCTGGCCATCATCCGGGCGATACTAGTGGCGCTGCTGGTAGGGTTGGCGCTTATGCTGCTCTACTCGTCCATCACCCGGCCGCGTGAGACACTCGTGTTCCTCGGCACCCTCACGCTTTTCGGTCTGGTGAGCGCCCAGCCCATCGCTTGCATCATCGCCATCGCGACCGTCGCCTTGGCGGTGGTCGTGGCCGGTGCGTTGCAGAGGTCAAGGTGCCGGCCACTTCTGACTGACGAGAGTGAACACGACTCTCAGGCAGGCGGCCGGCTAGATCGAGACCCGCCCGGACAGCCGGCTCGTCAAGTTCGAGGACGCGCTTCTGGCGAGCGGAATGGGGACGATTTCGACCAAATTTGAGGTCGTCCCCGCCTTAGCCCGTCCAGGCCCTAACCTGCGGATAATAAGCGACTTTCGGTCCAACACTGCAAACCCGTTGACTTAACCCTACTCCGCATCGGGCGGGGATAGGTCTGCGAGGTCACATGATCCATCCACCAAAAGACCAAAAGCGGAAGCTTTCCGAACCCTCGGAAGGCACGCCTGACGATCCAGCGTCCAGTTCGATGCTACGTTCCGACCCACCAGCCAGGGCCATGTCCGCCAAGCTCAGCATAAACATGTCGCCGGGCTCATCGCCCCTCACTCTCGAACAGAGGAGGAAGGTGCTGGTCGGTACCGCTCTGTACTTCAAAAGCATCGGCTGGCTCGTTCAGAAGGACGGTCGAGGCATAACGATCTCACAGCCCAACGAGCTGACGGGTCGCCAGAACGTGTCAGGCAGCGAGAACTGAACATGGGAAACGAGATCGGGCCATTCCCGGACCGTCCGCCCCCAAGGTCAGATCGCCCGCCTGCCACGATCGCCAACATCGAGCACCTACTGAACTATGCCGGCATCGAGGTGCGCTACAACGAGGTCAGCAAGCGCGACGAAATCGTGATCCCGGACAAACCGGGATCACGAGACAACGTCGACAACGTCACCCTCACCTACATCATCAGTTTGGCCGCTGAGCACCACATACCTACCGGCAATGTCCCGGGTTTTGTGGAAGCGATCGCCAACAAGAATGCCTACAACCCGGTCAGAGACTGGATACGCAGTCGATCATGGGACGGCACAGACCGGCTACCTGACGTCTACGGGACCGTCGTTCACGCGGAAGGGTATCCCGATAGTCTGAAGGAGGTCATCCTGCGGAAGTGGCTCCGCAGCGTCGCAGCGGCGGCAACCCGAAGCAACTTTCGGAGCCGAGGCGTCCTGACCCTTCAAGGTGCACAGGGAGCAGGGAAATCCAGCTGGATCAAAGCCCTGATCTCCGACGCGGACCTGGCCGATCGCATGATCAAGCTCGGTCACCACATGGATCCGTCGAATAAGGATTCCCTTATCGGCGCGATCGGGTTTGCGATCACAGAGATCGGCGAACTCGACAGCTCGTTCAAGAAGGACATCGCTCGGCTAAAGGGCTTCTTGACGGACGATACTGACCGGGTTCGTCGGCCATACGATCGTCGGGAGTCGAGCTACCCCAGACGGACGGTGTTCGCTGCAACCGTAAACGAGCACCAATTCCTTCAGGACCCGACCGGGAACACACGCTTCTGGACCATCCCGGTCGCCTCCCTGAACTGGCGACACCGGATCGACATGCAGCAGGTGTTTGCCCAGCTCGCTGAGGAAGTTGAGGACGGCGAGACATGGTGGTTGGCGGACGACGAGGAGCGTCTGCTCCACGAACTGAACTCGCGTCACAGCACCGCCAGCCCAGTTGCTGAACAACTGGCGGAGAGGGTCGATATCGACCGCATCGGTGCCAAAGGTCTTGACGCAATGTCGGCCACCGAAGTTCTCGAATGGCTCGGTTTCCCCCTAACCAACCCGATGGCGCGCGAAGCTGGGGCGGCTCTCAGGAACCTTTTAGGCGAGCCGAAGAAGATCAACGGTACGATGAAATGGCGGGTGCCGGTCCGCGCCGACGACGGGTTCAGCCCTCCTAAGCAGTGGGGGAAACCGTACTGAACCGCCGCCCGGTCGGGGCACCGGGAGGTGGGGGGAGGGGGTGCAAAAAGGCTTGAGATGACGAACCCTGAATAGGGGCGATCAAGACGGCGAACCCCCTACCCCCCACCACCTTCTGGCTGCCGCCCGGCGAGCGCCCCCAGCCCCGCCGATGACCTGACCATCCGGACCTCCGCCGCGCCGTCCCAAGGGCGACGCTGCAGCACCTCGGCCCATCCCGGGCTCGAAGGGCATTGGGAGCGTCTGAAAAGGGTCGCACCTTTCGCCACTTTCCGGCGAACCCGATGAACCGGCCCGGCCGCGACGCACAAGTCGCGCTGGGCCCAGTTAGGGGGCTTCAAGCCCTCATCACGGCGTTTCGCGCCGTGACCGATCAGGCCACGCCGCCGATTTGGCGGGCGGCGTCGCCCTGGTCCTCCCATCAATCATCAAATCCAGGAGACACCATGTCGAAACTGACAATGGACACGCCCACCCCTGCCGGACGTGAGGCGATGCCCTCGGCTGCGGACTTCCACGATGCTCTGGCGGATCTCGACGTCCGCACCGAGCCGGATGACGAGACCCGGGTCTTCGCCACGCTGCTCAGCCTCATTGGCGGCGAGTTCGACGGTGGAAGGATCGCTCTCGCCGTGACGGCAGCGCTGGACAGCAGGGTCTCGGTCGAGTGCGCGCTTGCCGTCCTCGATCGCTACACCGGACCCAAGTTCGGCGACCATTACTGGAGCGCCGGCGAGGGCAATCAACGCCGGAGACTGTACCGGCTGATACCCGGCTAAGGCCGGCGGACGCCAGCTCGGTTGAGGCGGTCGGCTGTCCTGAGGGGCTTTCCCCTTGGACGCCGGCTGCCCCGACCTTTCCGGCCGATAACGCGGGCCGCTGGGCACCCCCGGCCCCCGACGATGGCGGGACCCCACCCGCGCCCGGCGGGGCCGTCTGGCGGCCGACCGTGGGGCAAACGCGGCCGCCCCGGACCCGGCCCGCGGGCCAGCCGATCTGCTCCGACCCCCGCACACCCGGCGTTCGCGCCGATCAACCATCAATCCAAGGAGACCCGCCATGAAGGCACGGCTCGACCAAACATACGTGACTCTTGCCTACTGCGCACCCGGCAGGGCGAAGACCGACTACTACGACGAGACCGTCACCGGCTTCGTGCTGGAATGCCGCTCCACCGGCGGCAAGACCTACTACCTTCGCTACGCCGATGCCGCTGGCCGCCAACGCCAGTTCAAGATCGGAAAAGTGGACGACCTGACGTTCGCGGCGGCCAAGAAGCGGGCGCAGCAACTGCGGTCGGAGGTCGTCATGGGAGGCGACCCCGGCGCGGCGAAAGCCGATGCAAAGGCTATCCCGCTCTACCGTGAACTCGCGGCCATGCACCTCGCCGACGCGAAGCTGCACCTGAAGTCCTACACGACCTTGGAGGCCTGCATGCGGAACCACATCCTGCCGAAGTGGGGCAAGGTGCGGATCACCGAGATCACCCCGCGTGGTGTCAGCCTGTGGCTCGCCGAAAAGCGTGCCGCCGGCTCGGCTCCGGCGACGGTCGAGAAGATGCGCGTGATCCTGGGTCGATCGTTCGTCTTGGGCGCTCGCTGGGAGATCATGGGTGCCGACAAGAACCCGACGCGTGGTGTGGTCAGGAAGCCGCTGAACAACAATCGCGAGAGGTTTCTCAGTCAGGAGGAATCCAGCCGACTGCGTGAAGCCGTGGCGGTGTCCAACAACACGCAGCTTCGCCACATCGTCGGCCTGCTTCTCCTGACGGGCGCTCGGCTGCGCGAGTTGCTCGATGCCAAATGGTCGGACGTTAACGTCGAACGTAAGTCCTGGCTGATCCCGACCAGCAAGACGGGCAAGCCGCGCCACGTGCCTTTGTCGTCGGCGGCGTTGGCCGTCATCGCGGACCTACCCCGGTTCGATGACGTTCCTTTGTTGGTGCCTAACCCGGCGACCGGCCTTCCGTTCGTGTCGATCAAGCACGGGTGGCAGCGGGCGATCCGGGTGGCGCGTCTGCCCGGCCTGAGGATCCACGACCTGAGGCACTCGGCGGCGTCGTTCATGGTCAACAGCGGCGTCGACCTGTTCGCCGTCGGCAAGGTGCTGGGTCACGCCAGTTACCAGTCGACCCAGCGCTACGCCCACCTCGCCAACGACACCCTGCTGGCGGCCGTCGAGGCCGGTGCGGCGAAGCAGGCAGCCGCCTGAAACCTAACCCGTCCGCGCGCCGGAATTATCCAGTGCGCGGACGGACGTCGTTGTCCTTCAATTTAGTCTTGTTGCGGAGTCGAAACCGCTTTCTGTTTTCCAACAATCCAAACGAGGCCAAGATAGATGCCCGCGATCAGCCCAACGGTGAATAACCAGTTTAGGAACAAGTCTACGAGACTATCCCCATAGAAATACCACTTACCGTACAACACCGTTGCAATCGTTCTAAGCTCGAAAAAATTCTGCCACTGAAAGGGAATAAACAGTCTCGCAATGCTGCCTTGAGAGAAGATCCATAAGAATCCCACAAAGTAGACCACAGAAGCCAATGCTAGGATTTTGCGAAGCCGCATTGGAACCCGGTCCAGCAATAATTTTATGCGCGACGAAGCGCTTGATTGATCAACCATTGCCCCTCCAATTCGCCCCTCTGGCGACGCATCAACCTTTGGTCGAAACAAGTTAACGGCACAAGCGGTTTGCGTTCCTGCAGCCTGGAGCCAGCGCGGCGAAGCAGCCCCGTCTACCCACGGCTGGGTTTGGTCGCGTTACCACCCGGGAGGACCTTCGAATGGAACGTCATCACCGCACGGAAGCCCCAACGGCTCCCCGATCGATGAAATCCGAGCAGGTCCGGGCCGAAAGACGGGCGATGCTGGCGCTTCCGCACATCGCGACGCTCGCGACGTTTGCCGCCGACCTTCGCGTTCGCCACGGCGTCGAGGTGCCAGACTTCGATCCGATGGATGGCGGAGTCCATGCGCGAATGCTGTTCCTCAAGGAAAAACCTGGACCGATGACCTCGGCATCCCGCTCCGGGCGTGCAGGGTCGGGGTTCATCAGCCGGGACAATGACGACCCTACAGCGGAGTCGACCTTCCGTTTCATGGAGGCGGCCGGGATTCCTAGACAAGACACGCTGATGTGGAACGTGGTGCCCGGGTGGAACGGCACGCGAAAGATCACGAGACAGGAGTTGGCCGAGGGGGCTGCCGAGGTGCGCAACCTGATGGCCCTGCTACCCGACATCGAGGTCGTCGTGCTCGTCGGAAAGAAGGCTGCAAAAGCGGCACCGTTGCTCTCAAGGACGGGCGTGGCGATCTTCCGCTCGCTTCATAGCTCACCTTTGGTTCGTGCCTCCAGGCCGGCCGACTGGGCACGCATTCCCGACGTATGGGCCGAGGCAGCCCGGGCTTTGCGCCCAAATGAGGCTTAAGCGGGTTAGGCAGGTTCGACGACGGGCTGCGGCTATTCCTGGAGGAGTTTCAGGGGTTCACGTCACGAGCTTCGCCCGGAAATGCTCTGGACCAAGCCGCTCGTGGCTAATTTTCCCAGTCTCTGGGTCCCACTGGTCGCGGGTGAGATAAACCTGGTCGTCGAGAACAGACGCTGTGAATGCGGTGAACTCGTCAAACGACATATGCAGGACTCGCTTCTTTAAGTGCCGATCGGACGCGATCAAAAATCCGTCACCCGCGAACTCCTCCCCGTCGAGCACCATCAACTGCGACGAGTGGATGAGCTCATTCGCCAAATCTTCGGCCGTCATCTCGAGGATCGCTGGGGCGTCGAAGTCGTAGTTTCCATAGGCGGTGCCGCCTGACGAGCTGCGGAACGGCGGACGAAAGGCTTCACCGGTTCGCGCCGGGAAGGACAGCACGGCCCGCTTTGACTTGGCGAACGCATCCGTGACCAGCTTCTTCTCGATCAGGCGGCGGATGCAGAAGCCGCCAATGACGATAGCTCTCTCGAGCATGTCTAGTGGACTATGGCTCCCTCGGAAGTCCTCGTCGACAACTTCCCGACCATGAGCGACGGCGCGTTCGGCCTGCACGGCTAGCTCGTTCTTCCAGGGATCGGCCTGCCAGCGCGTGGATGAGATCGGCATTTGAGCCCTTCCGCATAGAGCACCGTGTTGCTTCCCTCACGTTGGTGAACTGGTCGATGGAAGCGAAGGTCGCAGACTCGAGCAAGCCGTCCACAAGCGGACCGTGTCAATGTCTCCTGCGGGTGGTTAGCAGACATGAAAACAGCCCCGCCGTCGCCAGCGGGGCAGCTTCGTTGCGTGTGGTGCCGTCGGATCAGCCGAACTGCCGCCGCCGCTGGACCAGCACCGCCGCCCCACCCGCCAGGCCAAGGCCGAACAGGATCATCGCCCATTCCGACAGGGTCGGAACGGGAACGGGAACGGGCGCGGCAGCGGCCGGCCGGATGAACTGGCCGAAGGCGGCGGGACCGCTGCCTACGGCAATGGCTGAGCCGACGACGGTGTTGGTGGCGGTGTTGATCACCGAGACGGTGTTGGAACTTAAGTTCGCGACATAGGCGCGGGCGCCGTCAGGGCTCACGGCCACGCCGAAAGGATTGTTCCCCACGGTCACGTTGGCGATGACGGTATTGGTGGCGGTGTTGATCACCGAGACGGTGTTGGAGGCGAGGTTTGCGGTATAGGCACGGGTTCCGTCGGGGGTCACGGCCACGCCGACAGGAGCGCTGCCTACGGCGATGGCTGAGCCGACGACGGTATTGGTGGCGGTGTTGATCACCGAGACGCTGTTGGAGTTCTGGTTCGCGACATAGGCGCGGGTCCCGTCGGGGCTCACGGCCACGCCGTAGGGACTGCTGCCCACGGTCACGTTGGCGATGACGGTATTGGTGGCGGTGTTGATCACCGAGACGGTGTTGGAGCTGGTGTTCGCAACATAGGCCCGGGCGCCGTCGGGGGTCACAGCCACGCCCGTGGGAGTGCTCCCCACGGCAATGGCTGGGCCGACGACGGTGTTGGTGGCGGTGTTGATCACCGAGACGCTGTTGGAGTTGGAGTTCACGACATAGACGCGGGTCCCGTCGGGGCTCACGGCCACGCCGTAGGGAACGTTGCCCACGGGCACGTTGGCGATGACAGTATTGGTGGCGGTGTCGATCACCGAGACGGTGTTGGAGCTGTAGTTCGCGACATAGGCGCGTGTTCCATTGGGGCTCACGGCCACGCCGTAAGGATTGCTCCCCACCGTCACGATGGCGGTGACGGTATTGGTGGCTGTGTTGATCACCGAGACGGTGCCGTCGCCTTGATTGGTGATGTAGGCGTTCTGGGCCGTGGCGGCCCCGGACCAGACCAGGGCCATGACACCGGCCGTGACGGCAGCCAACAGGGTTCGCACCGACCGCGCAGGGTCGGAGGACTGGATGATCGACATTAAACGCTTCCCCTACCGGGAAACGGACTGTCCACGCCCCGGTCCGTCGCGTGATCGTCGCGGCTGCGATCAGACCGGTGGCCGCCGCTGGATCACCAAAGCCGAAAAGCGGACGCCGTCAACGTCTGCAATGGGTCGACATACGTCATTGACCCCCGGCCGAGAAGCGGACGTTCGCCAACGCAGTCAACACGACGGAGAGGACCGCGAGGCACCCTCTGGCAGCCAGTACGATTTAGACGTCGTCACGACTTTGGGGTCTTGGCCTTCCGCGCCGGTTTCGTCGCCATCTCAGCTTTCTTCGGCTGACGCCCGCCTACTCCCAAGCCCATCGACTTGGCCAACGCCGACCGTTGGGCCGCATATTCGGGACTCACCATCGGGAAGTCCTTCGGCAAGGAAAAATGCTCCCGATAGCTTTCCGGGGTGAAGCCCTGGATGGAGAGGTGTCGCTTCATCGACTTGAACTTCCGTCCGTCGATCAGGCTGACAACGCCATCGGGTTGGATGAGCTTCCGGATCGCGGAAGTCGTCAGTCGCGCCGGCGCTTCCGCTTCAACTGGCTCTGGATCGCCACCGAGGCGGCTGAGCGATCCGTGCACCATCGTGACCAATCCGGGCAGTTCATCCGGGCTCACCCGGTTGTTGGCCACGAAGTTGGCGATGATGCCGGTGGTAATGGCCAGAAGTGCGGATTGATCGGTGTCAGCCATGCGGGCCTCCGGTGGGAACGAGTGGTGTTGATACGCCAGAATTCGTCATTGAGACAGACGCTCAGCCACCGCTCAGAACAGCTGGTCGTTGGGTGTCGGGGTTTTCGAGACCCGCCTGGACACCCCGCCGATACGCCACCTGGAAGCCCCGCCTTCGGTCACGTTTGCAGGTATGGCGCAGGTCGGAATTCCGGTCGCTCCCACCGGAAGGCGCCTTAACTTGGGAACGTCGATTCCACCCGCTTCGCCCGGACTGGGAAGGGGTTGGGTCGGCCAACTTTCGAGGCCGCCGGGGGCCCTTCAAACCCATGCCGGCACTGGGTTTGACCGGTCGGCTTCCTTGGATTTCGTAATGCGGGGGTCAGGTGTTCGAGTCACCTAAGCGGCACCACCTTTCCCATAGGACATGGACATCGCCTCAGGCGGACGGGCCTTCCCGTTGGGACAGGAGTGGCGGCCAAAGTGGGGTTCATTCCCCTGCGCGCGGCGTACCTTGCGACTAGAACGCTTTGGATAAGGCCTTGAGGCCAAGGGCGCCTTGAGCGGCAGCCCGCGCGCACAGCCGTCGGTCTGGGCGTCCGGGAACCGGCGGCCAAGGTGGAGCCCTCGACCGTGCAGTGGTTCAAGTCCGGTCCAGGCGACATGCATTCCCGGACCCTCGACCGCGTTCAGCAGGTGCTGGAGCAAGCGGGCGTCATGTTCGTCGGCGCCGACGTCCAAAGCGGTCTCGGCGTCCGCCTGAAAGCCCGACAGCCTTCGATCCGGCTTAGTGGGGCGCTTTTTGGCCCAGCCGAGGCTACGAACTTGTAATCACATCACAATCTGCGCCGGTCAGTGATCCTCCAAGTCCCAACTCAGCGCAGGTCGTCGGAGTGGCAAAAACCTCTTGCGAAGCAAGAAGTTACGACGCCCTTTTATCTTGCCTTCCGACCCATAGCATTAATTCCCACCCGTTTGGGTTAATGGGCGCGCCACCAACATATCATCGTAACTCGCCGGACGATCGCCAAGACCGTAGAATGCTCGCGCTGCGTCTTCCAATAAGAGAGGGGAGCGGCTTTTTCGATTTTGCAATAGTCTATCTAGAGATCTTGGAGATCGTCGAAATTTTCCATCAAATGATTCGACCATTTCTTCACCGCCTACGATTACCTTGTACTCAGGCTCAGTCACTGACGCCTCAAAAGGCGCCTCTCCAATTATAATCCATCTACCTCGATATATCTCGGCGTCGTTAGTCCATGACGCCAGTATCGGCTTACTCTTAGGAGCGTAAGGTAATTCGTTTAGATCCCAAAGACCTTCATACAAAACAATGTAAAAGTTTATTCCTGGGAAATAGACGTGTGATAGCGAGAATTTTTCATTGCTCGCAGGTATCGCGACCAGCGTTCCCTTATTAATTTTGGCAGTATTTTTGGGTAGCTTATTCATTCTCTTCGGCGCCTCGGATCAATCTCATTCCGGCGGTTCTCCAGTCCGCCATTGGGATTGGATAGATTTGTCGGGCCGCCATTTGCATCGATGTGTCGCTGCTCTGCTTCTCGTAGAGCCCGACCAGGTTGTGATCGCTCCAACAGTTCATACTCGTGGCGAGTGCCCCGCGCTCTGTCGTGTGCCCTTTGGCGCGTGGAGTATAGCTGGTCGCTATTGCAGCGGCCAATGTAACACCTGCCAGTTTCAGTATTATTGCGCCTGTATACAACGCCCTCGGCAATATCTTCAGCTCCCTCCCGCGCTCCCCGACGAAGCCCTATGCCAACAGCCGCTTCTCCACTGGGAATCGTGGCCCCGTCGAAGACGATCATGGCACCGTCAGCCAACGCTCCCAGCGGGTCGTTCCTGATGTCGTTGATGATCGCGCGGACGCCGTCAATCAACCGTTCCGCCGATTCTCGGTTCTGGGCATCGGCCGCTGCGTTACCAATATCTCGACGTCTCGACTGCTGATCGAAGCGATCCTGCGCCATCCCGGTCGGATCCGTCCCATTCACCGGATCATTCCCGACATAGGCATACAGATTGAGCCCCTGCCCATACCCGACCGGGTCGGTCTGCAGGAACCGTCCGAGGTCCGGCCGGTAGGCGCGGGCCTTGTAGTGGTAGGCCGCGAAGTCCGGCATCCACATTTGGCCCGTGTACATGAACCGGCCTGCGTTGCCGGGGCGGGGCGCGCCGTAGTCGTCGTAGGCCAGGGTGTGCCGGCGTAGGAGACCGCCAGCTCGTCCGGCCAGGGGCCCCGGATCAATCGATTGCTGATCGTGCCGGACCCCGTCGCATAGACGGCCGCCACGCCAGCACCATCATATTGATAACGGGCCCGGCATCGGAAGGTGGCTGGAGCCCGCCCCTGCCTGCGCGATCGCCGCCGGGCGCAGCGCCAGGAAGACCTCAAGCCCTGATCACGCCGGCGGGCACCGACGACACCCGCTCGGACCACCACGGCCAAGGCTGTCAGACAATGCCGGCGCGACGCCTATCCTGCCCTCGGGCACCACGGCAGTAAGAGCGGGCAACTCGGGGCAAGTCGTTGGGGCGCTAAAATCGATGGCGAAGCAAGAGGTTACGACACCCCTTTTATGTTGACCTCCGACGATCCCATGTCAGGTTTACAACCCTCAGCGAGCCTAAACGAGGCGTCACAAATTAAATGAGCTGCTTCGTTTGAAGTCCAGAACACCTCGTCCAATGTTCCATATCCAAGCTTGGATATGTATCGGTCGATTATATCAGGCGTAAGGCGATCTCGCTTTCTCCGCGCCTTGTAAAAATCGATCTGCTCGAATGGTAAAATTCGTCCTCTTTCGAAGAATTCCCAAGAACTTGCATCTTTCATCGAGTAAATAACCCTGACAGCTTCCTGGCTTTTAATAGCCGTCAGTGCATTGCGGGGATACTCGATAGACAATCTGGAAATCTGTACTGCCAGATGGAGGCCAGGCAGATTTCCCGAGATCGTATAGACCATTGATGAATAGCCGTCGGCTACGCTGCTAACAAAGAGCGTTTTCACTCCCTCGGGCCCGACCACCTCGCTTAACAAAATGGCTTTTCGCACCGCCGGTGGGTGAGCCGGGCCGTCCGGTGAGTCAAAAATCGGTCGAACATCCCGCACCGTTGCGCGATCGACTGCAAGAGGTTTCCCCCAAGCTGCCGATTGAGCGAGAATCGCTTCGCGGGCAACCCCCAGAGAGCAAGGAAGTATTGAGAAGGAAAAGCGTTCGTAAAGCGATAGTATAGTCATCGTGGCAAGCACGTTCCTGTGGTTACGCAGCTAGGATCGTTCTGCCGGGCGCGATCCCCTTGGGCTTCCACTCGACCTTGATTGCGCCCCCATTCCTCGTTGTGTCGAACGCCGTTAGAGTCCGTGTATCCGAGGTCGGGTCTGTTGTCACCAACCCGGTTTCCTTGAGCGTCGACCTGGGTTTGATTCTTTCGAATGTCATCAGCGCCCTGACCCCGAACTTCGTCCGCCCGGTCATCGATGGCCTGATCGTGGTCTGGAGCGCCATGGGGTCGGGAAACACCATCATTGGCAGGAGGGGCCGGGCGAGGCTCTCCCGGCGCATCTGCGTCGTTATGAAGTGGTGCGGTCAGCCAATCCCAAACAGCACCGGCCGTATCGCGGCAGCTCTGCGACTGCGTACAAGCGCCTACCGCAACGGTTGCGACGGCGCTTACGGCTACGCCAACCCCACAGCCTACCGGACCACCAAATGGCGCCCCGGCCAAGCAAGCCGCACCTTGGATCTGTCTACCATCCGGATCCGTCTGGTTCACCGGATCATTCCCGACATAGGCATACAGATTGAGCCCCTGCGCATACCCCACGGGGTCGGCCTGCAGGAACCGTCCGAGATCCGGCCGGTAGGCGCGGGCCTTGTAGTGGTAGGCCCCGAAGTCCGGCATCCACATCTGGCCCGTGTACATGAACCGCCCTGCGTTGCCGGGCCGGGGCGCGCCGTAATCGTCGTAGGCCAGGGTGTAGGGCGCCGCGTGCCGGCGTAGGAGACCGCCAGCTCGTCCGGCCAGGGGCCCCGGATCAATCGATTGCTGATCGTGCCGGACCCCGTCGCATAGACGGCCGCCACGCCAACTCCATCGTATTGATAACGGGCGCCGAGCGTGCCGGTCATCTCGGCCAGCCGGTCCAGCGGGTCGTAGGCCAGGGTGGACGACCCCGCGCCGGTCAGGCGGTTGGCGGCGTCGTAGCTGTAGCTGCGCGTCCCGTCTCCGGTCAGATTGCCCTGCGCGCTCCAGGTCAGGGTGGCGCCGCCCGCCGAGATCGACTGGTTCAGGCCGTTGACGCCATAGCCCACCGTGACCGGCGGCGGTGAGTAGAAATAGGTCGCGTTCGACCGCCGCAGAGTCTGGATCTGACTGGCCGGGGTGTAGCCGTAGCTGAACGTCACGTCCGAGGCCGTGCCGCCGAGATCGTGGCTGAGGCTCGTCAGGCGCGAGGCGGCGTCATAGCCATAGGTCGTGGCCACGGCGTTTCCGCGTCCCACGGCCGTCCGTCGACCCAGGTCGTCGTAGGCATAGGCGACGATCGTCGTGACCCCGGCCTGCCTGATCGACCGCATCTGGTCGTCGAGGTCATAGGCATAGGTCACGGAGAACAGATCGGGCCATTTCAGCTCAATGCGCCGCCCGGCGATGTCCCAGGCGCTGGTCATCGTGCCCAGCGCCGTCGTCTCGGTCGTCTGCCGGCTCAGCGCATCCCAGGTCGAGCAGACAGCCGTCGTCGAGCAACCCGGCGCGCCCGGGGCGTGCGACGCGGACAGGCGGCGGCCGAGATTGTCGTAGCTGTACCAGACGTCGTTGGAGCCGGACGGCGCATCGATGGAGGTGATGCGGTTGAGGGTGTCGAACGCCGTCGTGAACACAAGGCCCGACCGCGTACGCTTGGTGGTTGGATTGTCGTTGGCGTCGTAGCCGTATTCCTCAAAATCGACGCTGTTGGCGGTATGAGAGCCGACCGTCGTGACCGGGAAGTAGAGGCGGTAGAGACGGTCCATGTCGTCATAGACATAGTCCGAGCGGTTGCCGGCTCCGTCCTCGATCCAGTCAACCTTGCCGTTCGCTGTCCAGCCTTGCACCCGCTCAGGGAGAGCGGCCGAAGTGCCGTAGCCGGTCTGGACCTGGACTAGACGGCTGGCCAGATCGTAGCTGTTGAGGCTGATACGGTCCGGACCGAAGCGGCCGACGGTCGTTTGAGCACACGCGTTCGTCGGCGGCGATGCGAAGTTGTCGGGATTCATCCGCTGGGCCGTGCACGTCAGACGACCCATGGCGTCATAGGCATAGTCGGTCAGACTGGCGGCTGGCGTTCCCGGAGCCAACTGCTCCCGGAAGAGACGTCCCTGGGCGTTGTAGGCGGAAGTCGATGTCTGCAGCGCCGAGAAGGCGGCCCAGTCCAGGTTGGATTGACCCAGGGTCGTGCCGCGCTCGACGACCGTGACTTGACCGTCCGGGTTGTAGGTCGTCCGGCTGGCAGGGAACAGGCGCGCGCCGCCGGCATCAGGATCCGGACCTATAACGCCGACCTGTTGACGCATGGCGTCGTAGACATGGCGAGTCGTGTCCGCCGGGCCTGGCAGCGGGCCATCGACCGTAAGAGGATTGCCGACAGGGTCGTAGGTTGTCGTGACGGTGGCGACCAGGCTGTTGTCACCTGCTTGGGTCGACATCGAGACAGGCAGGAGATTGGACGCTGCCGTACTACTGCCGATCTGGTAGGTCGCGGTCGTACGGATTTCATCGGCCGTTCCAATACAGGCCGCTGGAGTCGAGCCTGTCTGGCCCGCGAGCGTGGCGCATTGCGACTGGGTGACCTGAACCCAGATCGGGTTGGGATTCTGGGTGATCGAGGTCGAGCCGTTCTGGTGATACCAGGCGTTCTGCTGCTGATAGCTGAACCGGGTTTGAGGACGGACGGCGCCCGTGACCGGAACCGGTGACGTTGCTGTCAGCACATTGCCGGCGGCATCATAGGTGTAGGTTGTCGCATTAAGACGCGGGTCGGTAACGACCGTCGCGCGACGGCAAACCACAGGGTTCGACGTGCAGGCGGGGTATGTGTACTCGGTCGCGGCAAGTGGACCGCTCGGCCCCGACTTGCCAAACTCCGTCACGGATTCGACGACGCCGGTCAGATAGTTTCGCGTGATCGTAACGCCGTTGTTGTCCGGATAGGTGGCTCCTTGAAAGCCCGCCCCCGTGATCCCCACGCCCGTCGTCTGGCTGAGCGCATTGGTCACGGACACGAGCTCGGACATCATGTGTCCGTTGCTGAACGGCCTTTCGTACCAGCTGAATTTGTAGACCGTTGTAGCGCGTGGCGTTGATGGGGCGACCGCCGGCGAAGTGATCGTCGTCGTCAGGTCGTAGTCGTAGCCGGGCGGCGGGCAATCAGCGGGATCCGGGCTTGGAGTAAAACCGCAAGGGCGCGGTTGATACGCGTACGTCCAGGTACCTGCGCCGTCAGAGGCCCCGGTTACTCTCAAACCGAACGGGAATATCCGTTCGTTCACGTACGTCACCGAAGACCCCGAGGTGGTCGTCGGACGCGCAACTCCAACGACATTGGCCAGGAGCGGATCGGCATTGTCGAAGATGATCCGCGTCGTTCGGTTCAGCGAGTCCGTGACATGCCGCTCCAGCCCGGATGCACCGGTCGTGAACGTCAGGCTCGGCCAGGTTTGCGTGAAGGAGCAGGTCGCGGCGGTCGGAGCGCAAGGATCCACCGCATTGTTCAGCGCAGTGACTTTGTAGAGACCGCCGCCCGTGTAATCGAAGTGAATTTGATAGCCGTAATTGTTGGTGACCGAGGCCGGGCTCACACCGCCGTAGGCGTAGCTGATGATTTCGCCATTAGGCTTCGTGATGGTCTGAATGCGGGTCTGATCGACCAGCGCGCCGTTCACTACGACCCGCGACGTGCCCTGATAGACGGCCACACTTGCGTCTGGCGCTGTGTAGGTCCAGGTCCCCGACGCCTCCGTCAGCGTGCCGAGCCCATCGATCAGCTCATATCCGCCAGCGCACGTGTCGCGCTGAAAGAGGTTGGATTGGCCCATGTAAACAAGGGTTAAGTAATTGTAGCAGTTGGGGTCTGAGCCGACCGGCTTGTTGATCGCGCCCCAGCT
This sequence comes from Brevundimonas subvibrioides, assembly GCF_002280785.1. Lineage (GTDB taxonomy): Bacteria > Pseudomonadota > Alphaproteobacteria > Caulobacterales > Caulobacteraceae > Brevundimonas > Brevundimonas subvibrioides_B. The sequence continues at coordinate 25,887 of NZ_NCEQ01000010.1, read as the reverse complement.
GCTGTAGCGCCAGTCTCGGACGCTTGAGTCCCAGTTCGCGGTGAAACTCAGCCCGCCATTTGCGGGGTCTCCGACACTGATGGTCGGCGAAGAGACCTGGACTGAGCCCGATGACAGCTCGACGCCGAATTGATCGACCGCTTCGACGGGAGATGGCGGCACGAGCGCGCTCTGGGCGCTGGCAGCGCTGGTCCATGAGACCACGAGCATTGCGCAAACCACCAGAGGTACGGCGCCGTGGCCCTGCGAGACGTTCATGATGCCGGAAGGCAGCGACCTGGACTGCACACGATCCCCCTTTGCCTCAAACGAATGTGCTCCGAGAGTGGAGCAATCTGCAACCTTCGCGATATTTTCACACCACAGGGTTGTTCGAAAGAGCGTCTGCGGTCAAGCTTGTCGTCGAAAGTTTGAGCAGGGTTAGGGGGAAGTGATGCGATCGATGGGTAGCGATGTCGTTCGTCAGCGGCGAGGACTTGGTCATTGGTTTGGCGTCGCAAGCGCGTTTGCGTCACTGGCAAGCGTCCAGCCGAGCCTGGCCCAGGTCGCCGAGACCTTCATCTACGACGTCCACGGGCGGCTGACCGGTACCACCGACGTGAACGCCGCTGGCGTTGCGGGCTGGTCCGGCTACAGCATCGATCCAGCAGACAATATTTCGGCCAGGTCGATCGCGGCCGTCGCATTCCCGAGTACTCCGTCGCGCCTGCTGGAAAACGAGTCGATCACGCTCCAGCAGACGATCTACTCGCCTAACAACAACGTCACCCTGGCCCTTCAAGCGGACGGCGATCTGGTCCTGAGGTGCGGAACGGCGGTGAAGTGGTCTTCGGGGACAGCCGGGGCCCAGGCTCAGTTTCTCGTCCTGCAAGGCGACGGCCACCTGGTTCTCTACGGCCCCAACTACACACCGGTCTGGTGGAACGGCGCCTATGGATTTACCGGCGCGTTCTTGCAGGTCCAGAACGACGGCAATCTCGTCGTTTACAGCACGGGCGGCGTACCCCGCTGGGCGACTGGAACATCGTGTGGGGGCGGAGGCACGGAGGTTGTCCCGGTCAGCTTCTCCACCACGTCGAACTACGGGGGCTACACGGGTCTGACGACGTCGGGGGGCATGAGGGACGGCAATTTCAACAGCCCGTCTTCCATTCATGGCACGAACTGGGGAACCACTGAGATCATTCAGGCGAACCTCGGAACCAGCCAGGCCGTCAGCCGAATCGAGATCGCTTCCGCCGACGCGAGCGCGCCGGGAGGATGGGGCGCCTATTACACCAACGGCGCCGCTGTCGAGTACTCCAACGACGGGGTCAACTGGACGTCCGCCGGCACGGTCAGCGGGGTCGTGGACGGCGCTTACACATCCATCAGTCTTGGCGGCGCGACCATGCTCTACATTCGCCTGATCAGAACATCCGGCTACCTCGGGATGGGCGATTTTCGCGTCTATCAGTCGTCGCCTTGACCAGGACCAGCCGCTTCCCAGCCGTCGGCGTTGCACCGGACCGATGGTGAAAGTCGCCCCGCCATGATCTCAAGCATGGTCTAGTTGCGACCGATCCCCTCGCCGATCCTGGCGCGTCGCAGACACAGGGCGCCGCGCTAGAACGCGACCTGGCCGAGCGACTTCGTCCCGTCCTGGCAGGTATGGCGCAGGTCGGAATTGTCGGCGCTCCCATCCGAAGGATGCCACAACACCGGAACTTTGCATCCACCCTCATCGTCCAGACCGGCACGAGGAGGGGTGGGCCGTCGGTCCGAGGGCGACAAGCCCGCCAACCCATGCCGCCACTCTGGTTTGACCGGTCGGCTTGAATGGATTTCGCAAATGCCGGGGGTCAGGTGTTCGAGTCACCTGGGCGCACCATTCTCTCGCTGTATCGCCGTTCGCCCTGTAGGGTCGGCGCGAACAGCGGGGGCTTGATCATGCGGTTTCACATCATCCTGGCGGCGGCGCTCACGCTCGCCGTTCCGGTCTCGGCGCAGGAACACCCGCCCCATGCCGGGACCTGGACCTATGGCGGGGCGACCGGTCCCGAGCGCTGGTCCGACCTGGAGCCGGCCAACGCCGCCTGCGCCGTGGGACAACAGGAAAGCCCGATCGATCTGACGGGCGCCATCGCCGCGGATCTGGGCGTGCTGGACATCGACTGGTCGCCCATGCCCGCCGCCGCTCGCGATACCGGCCACGCGATCCAGCTGGACGCCCCGGAGGGTTCGACCATGGCGGTGGGCGGACAGACCTATCGCCTGTTGCAGTTCCATGTGCACCAGCCGGCGGAGCACCTGCTGGACGGTCAGCGCTTCCCGCTGGAGATCCATTTCGTGCACGCCGGACCGGACGGCGTTCTGGGCGTGCTGGGCGTCTTCGCCGGGGTCGGCGCGAGCAGCGCCCCGCTTCAGGCCGTGATCGACAGCCTGGGCGCCCCGACGGCCGGACCCGCGCTGGACCCGAACGGCTTCCTGCCCGCCGGCCGCGACTTCTTGCGATATGAAGGCTCACTCACCACCCCGCCGTGCAGCGAGACGGTGGACTGGGTCGTGCTGAGCGACCCCATCACCGTGTCGCAAGACCAGATCGAAGCCTTCGAGCGGCTGCATCCTGGCAATACCCGCCCGGTCCAGCCGCTGTACCGCCGGTTCCTGCTGCGGTCCGGACACTGAGCCACGCGACCGCCAGCCGTCCTCACTTGATCATATAAGCATATCTTTATATGTCTCCGGCCAACCCCGCCCGCACAGGGCTGCTCGGAGCGATCCCCTTTGTCCCGTTCTTCCTTCCTCTTCACCTCGGAAAGCGTTTCCGAGGGCCACCCCGACAAGGTCGCCGACCGTATCTCGGACACGGTCGTGGACCTGTTCCTGTCCAAGGACCCCTATGCCCGCGTGGCGTGCGAGACCCTGACGACGACGAACCTGGTGGTGCTGGCCGGCGAGATCCGGGGCCAGGGAATCATGGACACCGACGGGAACTGGGCCCCCGGCGTCGAGGCCGAGATCGAGGCCGCCGTGCGCGCCGCCGTCAAGGACATCGGCTATGAGCAGGACGGCTTCCACTGGGACAGGTTCGAGTTCATCAACCGCCTGCACGGCCAGTCGGCCGACATCGCCGTCGGCGTCGACGCCGCCGGCAACAAGGACGAGGGCGCGGGCGACCAGGGCATCATGTTCGGCTACGCCTCGAACGAGACGCCGGAATTGATGCCGGCCACCCTGCAGTACAGCCACAACATCCTGAAGCGCCTGGCCGAGGTTCGCCACGGGGGTGACGCCCGCCTGGAACCCGACGCCAAGTCCCAGGTCACCATCCAGTACGTGGACGGCAAGCCCGTCCGCGCCACCTCCATCGTCCTGTCGACCCAGCACGCCGCCGGCCTGTCGTCGGAACAGGTGGCCGAGATTGTGAAACCCTACATCCTCGAAGTGCTGCCGGAAGGCTTCACCGACGAGAGCACCGTCTGGCACATCAATCCGACCGGCATCTTCGAGATCGGCGGACCGGACGGCGACGCCGGCGTGACCGGCCGCAAGATCATCGTCGACACCTACGGCGGCGCGGCCCCCCACGGCGGCGGCGCCTTCTCCGGCAAGGACCCGACCAAGGTCGACCGTTCGGCCGCCTACGCCTGCCGCTACCTGGCCAAGAACGTCGTGGCCGCCGGCCTCGCCGACCGCTGCACCATCCAGATCTCCTACGCCATCGGCGTGGCCAAGCCCCAGTCGATTCACGTGGACCTGCACGGCACCGGCAAGGGCGCGATCACCGAGGCCGTGCTGGAAGACAAGATCCTGGGTCTGATCGGCGGCGCCACCCCGCGCGCGATCCGCGAGCACCTGGGCCTGAACAAGCCGATCTACGCCCGCACCTCCGCCTACGGCCACTTCGGCCGCACGCCGGACGCGGACGGCGGCTTCAGCTGGGAAAAGACCGACCTGATCGACCAGTTGAAGGCCCTGGCCTGATCCTATCTGACCGACCCCTTTGGGGATGTTGACGTGGTCCGGGCCTTGCACGCATGTCGCGCACGGCCCGGCGATGTCCGCCAGGTCGGGGGAATGACTATGAAATCCATGATGATGGGCGCGTTCGCCGCCCTCGCTCTGCTGTGCGGCGCCGCTCCGGCCTCGGCCGCGCCGGTTCAGGACGGCGACTACTACACCTTCGACCTGGTCAACGGCACGCCCTGGACCATCCTGACCTTCCAGACCGGCGAGCCGAACGGCACCTACAGCCGGGACTGGATGCCGCAACGCATTCTTGAGGCGGGCGGCACCGTCGCCATGCGCTTCTACGATTCCGATGACGCCTGTGAATACTACGTCAAGATCGTCTTCGAGGACGGCGACGCCTGGCAGCAGAAGCTGAATTTCTGCGAGCTGGAATACGTCGTGGTCAATGAAGACGGCACCATCGAAGGCATCGAATAGGCCTCCGCGCCTTTCAACGGTCGTCGTCGCGGGCTACAGGCGCGCGATGACGACCGATCCTTCCGCCCGCTCGCCGGACGCCCCGCTCCGTTCCTTCGGACGCATCAAGTCGCGGGCGATCAAGCCGCGCCAGGCGGCTCTGTTCGATACATTGATGCCCTTGGTGAAGCTCCCGGATCCGGCGGCGGGACCGATCGACGTTTCCGCCCTGATGCCGGGCGCCCAGGAGGTTTGGCTTGAGATCGGGTTCGGCGGTGGCGAGCACCTCGCCGTCCAGGCCGCGCGCAACCCGTCCGCCCTGATGATCGGCTGCGAGCCCTTCCTCAACGGCGTCGCCTCGGCGCTGCGGCATATCGAGGAAGGGGACCTCAAGAACGTTCGCCTGCATGCCGATGACGCGCGAGCCGTGGTCCAGGCCTTGCCGGACGGATCGCTGGACCGGATCATGATCCTGTTCCCCGATCCCTGGCACAAGGCGCGCCACAACAAGCGCCGCCTGATCCAGCCGGCCTTCGCCGCCGAACTCGCGCGCAAGCTCAACCCCGGCGGCCGCCTGCGCTTCGTCACGGACTGGAAGGACTACGCCGGCTGGGCGCTGGAGCGGTTCCTGGCCACGCCAGGCCTGGTCTGGCTGGCCGACGAGACGGCGGACTGGAAGGTCGCGCCGGAGGATCACGTCGTGACCCGCTATGAGGAAAAACGGCTCGGCGACACCGACCCTCTGTTCCTGGAATTCGAGCGGGTCTGACCCGCCCGGCCGCGCACCGACCGCGCTCAAGCAGCGAGGCGGGGCCTGTCCTACGGCCGATCAAAGATCGGACCGGGAGGCGAGCCGAGCGGTAGCGCCCTAAATCATGCCTGCCTGAAGCCCAACACATCCTGCATGTCGTAGAGTCCCGGCCCGCGCGTCCGCACCCAGGCGGCGGCAGCGACCGCGCCCTTGGCGAACAGGGACCGGTCGATGGCCGAGTGGCTCAGGGTCAGGACCTCGTCGTCCGAGGCGAACAGCACCGTGTGTTCCCCGACGAGGCCGCCCGCGCGGATCGAGGAGAAGCCGATGGTCCCGGTCTTCCGTTCCTCGGAGATGCCGTCGTAGGGCGCGTTGCGCAACTCCGACAGGTCATGACCGCGACCGCGCGCGGCAGCCTCGCCCAGCATCAGGGCGGTGCCGGACGGGGCGTCGATCTTCTTCCGGTGATGGGCCTCGGTGATCTCGATGTCCCAGTCGCGGGCGTCCAGCCGCAAGGCCGCATGCTCGACCAGGCCGATCAGGATGTTGACGCCGAGCGAGAAGTTGCCGCTGCGCACGATGGCGAATTTCTCAGCCGCAGCCTGCAGGGCCGCGTCCTGCTCTGGAGTGAAGCCGGTCGAGCCGATGACGAGGGCTGGACCGCCGCGCTCGGCGCAGGTCTGCGCCAGGGCGACCGAGGCCTCGGCGGTGGAGAAGTCGATGACCACGTCGCAAAGGCTCAGGTCGGGCGTCTCGCCCCAGTCGAAACGGACCGAAACCATGACGTCCTCGCGCGCGTCCAGGGCCTGGGACACGGCCCGACCCATCCGGCCGCGCGCGCCGGAAATCCCGACGTGAAACAGTTCGCTCAAGACGAGGCCCCTCCGGCGAAATTCACTGGGCGTTCTCGCGCGCCGACTTCGCGTCTTCTTCCGAGCCGAGGATGTCGGCCCAGAATCGCTTGGCCTTGCCGGCGAAGGACGAGTTTCGAGGATTCTGGCTGTCGCCGAACGAGGCGGCCAGTTCCTGCATCAACTCCTTCTGGCGGGGCGTCAGGTCGGTCGGCGTCTCGACGAACAGCTCGACCACCAGGTCGCCGCGCTGGCGGCCGTTCAGATGGGGCATGCCCTTGCCGCGGATGCGGACCGTCTTGCCGGTCTGGGCGCCGGCGGGAACGCTGACCGGAGCCTTGCACTGGCCGTCGCAGGCCTCGGACACCAGGCAGGGGGCATCGATCTCGCCGCCCAGGGCCGCGACCGTCATCGACACCGGCACGGTGCACAGCAGATCCAGGTTGTCGCGCTCGAACAGATCGTGCGGGGTCACCGACAGGAAGACATAGAGGTCGCCGCGCGGGCCGCCGCGCGTTCCGGCGTCACCCTCGCCCGACAGCCGGATGCGCGAGCCGTCATCCACGCCGGCCGGAACCTTCAGCGACAGTTTGCGCGTCTTCCGCACCTGGCCGTGGCCGTGGCAGGTCCCGCAGGTGTCGGCCGCCGACAGCCGCTGGCCCTGACCGCCGCAGGAGGGGCAGGTGCGTTCGACCTGGAAAAAGCCGTTGGCCTGACGCACGCGTCCCACACCCTGGCAGGTCGAGCAGGTCGTCGGCTTGGCGCCGTTCCTGGCGCCCGAACCCTCGCAGGTCTCGCACGCCGCGGTCGTCGGCACGGAGATTTCCACCTCGGCGCCCTGATAGGCCTGCTCCAGGGTGATCTCGAGGTCGTAGCGCAGGTCCGAACCGCGACGCGGGCCGTTCGACTGGCGCCGCCCGCCACCGCCGAAGACGTCGCCGAACGCGTCGCCGAAGACCTGGGAAAAGATGTCGTTGACGTCGTGGAAGCCCTGCTGGCCCCCGCCGCTTCCGCCGTTCACGCCCGCATGGCCGAACCGGTCATAGGCGGCGCGCTTCTGGTCGTCCGACAGGACCGTATAGGCCTCGGAGACCTCCTTGAACCTGGCCATGGACTCTTCGGAACCGCCGTTGCGGTCCGGGTGGTGCTCCATCGCCAGCTTGCGATAGGCGGACTTCAGGCCGGCGGCGTCGATGGTCCGCTCGACCGACAGCACCTCATAATAATCACGCGCCATGCGCAGACGTCCTCAAACCAACCCCTGACAATCCGATCACGTCTCTTTTCAGAGCGTGCAAGCGGAATGGCGGCCCACGCAAGACATGGGCGCCGGGTGCGGTGATGCAAGTTTCATGAAAGTCACGGTCCCCCCCTGGATCGCAGGGGAGGACCACGACGCTTAGGCGCTCTTCTTCTCTTCGTCGTCGCCCGAGACTTCCTCGAACTCCGCATCGACCACGCCGTCGTCGGCGGGCGCGTCGTCACCGGACTGACCGGCGCTCTGGGCGTACATCGCCTCGCCCAGCTTCATCGAAGCCTGAACGAGCGTGTTCGTCTTGGTCCGGATATCTTCCGAATCGGCGCCGTCGCGAGCCGTCTTCAGTTCCGCCAGACCGGTCTCGATCGCCGCCTTTTCGTCGGCTCCGACCTTGTCGCCGTGTTCGGCCATGGCCTTCTCGGTCGAGTTGATCAGGCTGTCGGCGGCGTTCTGGGCCTCGACCAGGTCCTTGCGGATCTTGTCGGTGGCGGCATTGGCCTCGGCTTCCTTGACCATCTTGTCGATGTCGGCGTCCGACAGGCCGCCGTTCGCCTGGATGCGGATCGACTGTTCCTTGTTCGTCGCCTTGTCCTTGGCCGAGACGTTGACGATGCCGTTGGCGTCGATGTCGAAGGCGACCTCGATCTGCGGCATGCCGCGGGGCGAAGGCGGAATCCCCATCAGGTCGAACTGGCCCAGCATCTTGTTGTCCTGGGCCATCGGACGCTCGCCCTGGAAGACCCGGATGGTCACGGCCGACTGGTTGTCGTCGGCGGTGGAGAACACCTGGCTCTTCTTGGTCGGGATGGTCGTGTTGCGCTCGATCAGCGGGGTGAAGACGCCGCCCAGGGTCTCGATGCCCAGGGTCAGCGGGGTCACGTCCAGCAGCAGCACGTCCTTGACGTCGCCTTGCAGAACACCGGCCTGAACGGCGGCGCCCAGGGCCACGACCTCGTCAGGGTTCACACCCTTGTGCGGCTCCTTGCCGAAGAAGGCCTTCACGGCCTCCTGCACCTTGGGCATGCGGGTCATGCCGCCGACCAGCACGACCTCGTCGATGTCCGAGGCCTTGAGGCCCGCGTCCTTCAGCGCCTTGGCGCAGGGCTCGATCGTGCGCTGGATCAGGTCGTCGACCAGGGCTTCCAGCTTGGCGCGCGACAGCTTGATGTTCAGGTGCAGCGGGCCTGAGGCGTTCATGGTGATGAACGGCAGGTTGACCTCGTACTGGGTCACCGAGCTCAGTTCCTTCTTGGCCTTCTCGGCCTCTTCGCGGAGGCGCTGCAGGGCCAGCTTGTCCTGGCGCAGGTCGACGCCCTGTTCCTTCTTGAACTCGTCGGCCAGGTAGTCGGCCAGGCGCACGTCGAAGTCCTCGCCGCCCAGGAAGGTGTCGCCATTGGTCGACTTCACCTCGAAGACGCCGTCGCCGATCTCCAGGATCGAGACGTCGAAGGTGCCGCCGCCGAGGTCATAGACGGCGATCTTCTGGCCGTCGTTCTTGTCCAGGCCATAGGCCAGTGCCGCTGCGGTCGGTTCGTTGATGATGCGCAGGACTTCAAGGCCGGCGATCTTGCCGGCGTCCTTGGTCGCCTGACGCTGCGAGTCGTTGAAATAGGCAGGAACCGTGATGACCGCCTGGGTGACCTTCTCGCCCAGATAGGCCTCGGCGGCCTCCTTCATCTTGATCAGGGTGAAGGCCGAGATCTGCTGCGGCGAGTAGTCCTTGCCGTTGGCGCGCACCCAGGCGTCGCCGGTCGGACCCTTGACGATCTCATAGGGCACCATGGCCTTGTCCTTGGCCACGACGGGGTCGTCGAAACTGCGGCCGATCAGGCGTTTGATGGCAAAGAAGGTGTTGGCGGGGTTGGTCACCGCCTGACGACGGGCGGGCTGGCCGACCAGGGTCTCGCCGCCGTCCTGGATCGCGACCACCGACGGGGTGGTGCGGTTGCCTTCGGCGTTTTCGATCACCTTGGGGTTCTTGCCGTCCATGACGGCCACGCACGAATTGGTGGTGCCGAGGTCGATACCGATAATCTTGGCCATGAGCCTGTCTTTTCTCCGTCTGGCGGGCGATGCGGCGGCCTTATCAGAAAGCGCCGCGCGTGACCGCCCCCGTTTTGTTTGCGCCGCCTCTCGGGGGCGAGAGCGCGGCAGGTTGTGTGTTTTTCCGTGAAACCCCACGGATTGCGGGGTCTCTCGGGCTGGTCGGGATATGGGAAAGTCGTCATGCCCCGCAAGGCCTTGTTTGAGGACGAGGCCCGAATCAGGCGGAGTCAGGGGTCATCAGGTGCGTTCAGGCTCCCGTTCGGGCACTGTTGGGCCTGATTGCGGGTCACGGGCCCGCCAGTTGCAGGTCCCGATGATGCGCTCCCCGCCTCTCAAGCCCCGCCGGTTCACACCTGCCCTGATCCTGGGCCTGACACTGCTTGGCCTGTCGGGCGCCCAGGCGACGGCGGAATCGGCGTCGAAGCGGGTCGCGATGGTCCATGCGGTTGCTCCGGCGCGTCCATCGCAGGACGCCTACAATCGCGATGTCCGCATCCATAACCAGACCGGCTGGTCGATGACCTATCTCTACGCCTCGAGCGGCGGGGACTGGGGCGACGACCTCCTGGGCTCGGGCACCCTGTCGCCGGGCCAGAGCGTGGTGGTGACCATCGACGACGGCTCCGGCGCCTGCCGCTATTCGCTGCGCGCAGAGTTCGACAACGGCCAGAGCCTGCAACGCAGCGGCATCAACGCCTGCCAGGTCGCGGACTATTACTTCACGCGCTAGACGAGGGCGATGGAGCCCTTCCCCGACCTCCCCGGATTTCACTACTGGCCCGGCCGATTGCACGAGGCCGCGCAGGCCTCCCTGCTGGCCGAAATCGACACCGCCCTGGCCATGGCGCCCCTCTATCGACCGGTGACCCCGGGCGGGAAGCCGTTCTCGGTCAGGATGAGCAATTTTGGCGCGCTCGGCTGGGTCTCGGACCGTGCCGGCTACCGCTACCAGCCGACCCATCCCGGGACCGGCGCGCCCTGGCCGCCGATCCCGCCCGTTCTTCTGAACCTGTGGGCCGAGCTGACCGGCTGGCCCCGGCCGCCCGACGCCTGCCTGATCAACCTCTACCGCGAGGACGCCCGCATGGGGCTGCATCAGGACAGGGACGAGGCCGATCTCTGCGCCCCGGTCCTGTCGGTGTCGCTGGGGGACACCGCCGTCTTCCGCATCGGCCCGGCGGGCAAGGGGCCGACGCGATCACTGAAACTGGCGTCAGGCGACGTCTGCGCCCTGACCGGCCCCGCTCGACTGGCGCGCCACGGGATCGATCGGCTGCTGGCGGGATCGTCGCGGCTGATGCCCGGCGGCGGGCGGATCAACCTGACCCTTCGCCAGGCGGCGTAAGGTCACAGGGCGGTGACTCGACGGAACCGCGCGGTCTCGTCACAGTCGGCGACCAAAATCCCGGAGGAAGCGCCCATGACCGTCCTGATCCGCCCCGAAGGCCAGACCGCCGACGATTTCCGGTTCTCGCGCCGATCCCTGGGCGGGCTGACGGCGGGAGCCATGTTCACCGGCTATGCGGTCGCCGCCCTGGCCCAGGAGGCCCAGCCGATCACGACCGACTCCGAGGGCCTGGCGACCGGGATGGTCTCCTATCCCTCGGCCGACGCCTTCGACCTGCCGGCCTATGTCGCCCGCCCCGAAGGCGACGGCCCCTTCCCCGTTGTGATCGTGGTGTCGGAGATCTTCGGCCTGCACGCCTATATCCAGGACGTCTGCCGCCGCCTGGCCAAGGCCGGTTACGTCGCCATCGCCCCGGCCTTCTTCGTCCGCGTCGAGGACCCGGCCCCGCTCGCCGATATGCAGCGCATCCAGGCCATCGTCGGCGCCGCCGGCTACGAACAGGTCATGGGCGACATCAACGCCACACTTGAGTGGGCCTCGGGCCAGCTATGGGCGAATGTCGACAAGGTCGGGATCACCGGCTTCTGCTGGGGCGGCAAGGTCGTATGGCAGGCCGCCGCCCGCTTCGCCGCGATCGACGCCGGCGTCGCCTGGTACGGCCGCCTGGCCCCCTCGCCGACCGCCACGCCGGAACAGGTCGCCGCGGGCCAGCCCTTCCCGGTCGATCTGGCCGACGACCTGAAGGGCGTCGTCATCGGCAACTACGGCGGCCAGGACCAGGGCATCCCCAACGACACCGTCGCCGCCATGCAGGCGGCGCTGGAGGCCGCGGGCGCGACCGAGAGCGGCATCAAACTCTATCCCGACGCCCCACACGGCTTCCACGCCGACTACCGAGCCTCCTATCGCGCGACCGAGGCCGCCGACGGCTGGGCCCGACTGCTGGCGCTGTTCGAGGCGAAGCTGAAGTAGAACTCCTCCCCCATCGGGGGAGGGGGACTGCGGAGCGGTGGAGGGGGCCGGCCGCAGACGCCGCGTCTGGACCGAGCCCCCTCCGTCTCTACGCTTCGCTTCGAGCCACCTCCCCCATCGGGGGAGGACCGGGACTACGCCTTGCCGTCGAAGGACCCGCCTATGCCGCCGGGCGCTGCGCCATAGGGGTTGCCGCCCTGCGGGCCGGAGCCCTTGGCGGCGACGACGACCATGGCCGGACGCACGGTGCGGCCGAACAGTTCGTAGCCGGCCTGCATGGTCACGAGGATGCTGCCGCCCGGAACCTCGGCCGAGGGCTGTTCCATCATGGCCTGGTGCAGATGCGGGTCGAAGGTCTCGCCCGGCCCCGGCGCGACGCGCTTCAGCCCATTGGTCTCGAAGGCCTGCAGCAGGGACTTCTGCGTCAGTTCCAGACCGGTCACCAGACCGGCCTCGCCGGCGTCCGCGTCCTTGGGCGCAGCCATCAGGGCGCGCTCCAGATTGTCGGCCACGCCCAGCAGGTCCTTGGCGAAGCGCTGGATCGCGAAGGCCCGGGCGTCGTTCATCTGGGTCTCGGTGCGGCGCTTGACGTTGTCCGCCTCGGCCGCCGCCCGCATGGCGCGGTCCTTCCACTGGTCGCGCTCGGCGATCATGGCGTCCAGCGGGCCCAGATCATCCGCCGGGCCGGAGTCCAGACCTGCCTCGGCGTTGGCCAGGGCTTCGTCCAGCTCGGCATCGTAGTTCGGGTCTTGGGTATCGGTCACGTGTCTTGTCCGTCCAGGATGCGCCCCAGCACCCGCGCGGTGTAGTCCACCAACGGGATGATGCGGGCATAGTTCAGTCTTGCGGGTCCGATCACGCCGATGGCGCCCAGAACCCGTTGTCGGCCCGTCATATAGGGCGCCGCGACGACGGCGGAACCCGAAAGCGAAAACAGTCGCGTTTCCGCCCCGATAAAAATCCGCACCCCCTGCGCTGCATCGACCCCGTCGAGCAGGCCGATCAGCTGTTCCTTCTGCTCCAGATCGTCGAACAGGATCCGGACCTTTTCCAGATCCTCGGCGGCGCCGGCGTCCTGCAACAGGTTGGCGCGCCCCCTCACGATCAGCGACCGCTCCCGATCCGCCCCGCCCGACCAGGCCGCCAGCCCGTCCTCGACCAGACGGGCGGCGGCGGCGTCCAGCTCGCTGCGCGCGGCGGCCAGTTCCGCCCCCATCTCCAGCCGCGCCTCGGACAGGAGCCGGCCCTTCATACGGGCTGAAAGGAAGTTCGACGCCTCTTGCAGGATCGACGGCGTCACGCCGGCGGCCAGCGGCATGAGCCGGTTCTCGACCGTCCCGTCGTCGGCGACCAGCACCGCCAGGGCCTGACCCGAGCCCAGGGCCACGAACTCCACGTGCTTGACGCCCGCGTCCCGCACCGGACTGGCGACGATGCCGGCCCCGCCCGCCAGACCCGACAGCAGGGCGGTGGCCTCGTTCAGCGCCTCCTCGAAGCCCTTGCCGCGCCCGAGCAGACGGGCGTCGATCTCGCGTCGCTCCTCGGTCCCGACGTCGCCGATCTCCAGCAGTCCGTCCACGAACAGGCGCAGGCCGGCATGGGTCGGGATCCGCCCCGCCGAGGTGTGCGGCGCCGCCAGCAACCCCGCCAGGGTGAGATCCTGCATCGTGTTGCGGATCGAGGCGGGCGACAGATGCACCCCGCCTTTCGACACGGTTCGCGACCCCACCGGCTCCCCGGTCTCGAGATAGGTCTCGACCACGCTCCTGAAGATATCCCGCGCCCGCTGGTCCAGCGCGGCCAAGCCGGCGTAGTGGGGCGTCATCAGGGGGCTGAGCGGCGGCCTCACGGGCGGCGACCCGATCGCACGGGGAGGTTGGGGGGATACAGGCTCACCCTTTCAGGATAAGCACCGCCGCTCGATACGCCAACGCAATACCGAGTTTCAGGATACCCGTCATGCGCCCCTCCGAACGCACCCCAGACCAGCTCCGCGCCGTGACGCTGGAGACCGGCGTCAACCGCTACGCCGAGGGCTCCTGCCTGGTCTCGTTCGGCCATACCAAGGTCCTCGTCACCGCCTCGATCGAGGAAAAAGTGCCCGGCTGGATGCGCAACACCGGTCAGGGCTGGGTCACCGCCGAATACGGCATGCTGCCTCGCGCCACCCACACGCGCGGCAAGCGTGAGGCCGCCGCCGGCAAGCAGTCGGGCCGCACCCAGGAAATCCAGCGCCTGATCGGCCGCTCCCTGCGCGCCGTCGTCGACCTCAAGGCGCTGGGCGAGCGTCAGGTGCTGATCGACTGCGACGTCATCCAGGCCGACGGCGGCACCCGCACCGCCTCGATCACCGGCGCCTGGGTCGCGATGGCCTCGGCGCTCGGCTACCTGCGGGCCGAGGGCGTGCTGAAGGCCGATCCGATCCTCGATCAGGTCGCGGCCATTTCCTGCGGCATCTTCGCTGATACGCCCGTGGCCGACCTCGACTACGAGGAGGATTCCAACGCCGAGGCCGACGGCAACTTCGTCCTGACCGGCTCGGGAACCATCGTCGAGATCCAGGCGACCGGCGAGAAGCGCGGCTTCTCCCGCCCCGAATTCGACCGTCTTTTCGAACTGGCCGAGGCGGGCTGCAACGACCTGTTCAAGCTGCAGAAGGCCGCCGTGGACCAGGCCCTCGCCCGCCAGCGCTGAGTTTCCACTCCGGGTGTGAATTTATTCTTGCCCGCGCCTTGCGGATGCGCGGTCGCATCCCAGATCTAAGAGGTCGGGGTCTTTGACAATCCAGCGCCGTTTCGTCCGCCCTGTCGGACAGCCCTCCGGGAAGCGACAGGGCTAGAAACAGCAACCTTTTGATTTTGTTCAGAAAGACCAAAGGTTTCGTCCGTTTTGTCCGTTTCGTCAGGGTGTTTTTCGCGGACGAAAACGGGCTTTCCAGCGACGGAGAACAGCGTCATCGTCGCGCCTTCCAGATCGCCCGGAGACGCCGCTATGGTTCGTGTGCCCGCCGCCCTCGCCCTTGCGTTCAGCCTGTCGCTCGCCGCCTGCGGTTCGCCCGAGACAACGCCCGCCGCCGAACAGGCCGCGACCACCGAGCCCGCCGTCGAACAGACGCCGGTCATGCCTGACGACGCGCCGCCACAGGAAGAAGCCTCGGCGCCCGAGGGCGAACTGCTGGGCGCCGCTGACCGCACCTGCACCGACTCCATCGGCGCGGCCGCCGCCGTCAGGCTGGCGGAGCGCTGCACCATGGTCAGCCCGGCCAGCCACCCGCCGTGCAATCCCGCCAACGCCTGCGCCCTGATCCAGGACGAGATCGACCGCTCCTGCGGCCAGTACGGTCCGGGCGAGGCCCGGCCTGCCGAGTGCTCGGCCTGATCCCATAGAAAAAGGCCCCGCCGTTGCCAGCGGGGCCTCGTTCATTTCAGCGCTAACGCCGACGTCTAGTCGCGACGCGGACGGCTGCGACCGCGATCGCCTCCGCCGCCTTCACGCTTCTTGCCGCCGCCGCCGGTGTCTTCGGTCAGGGCAGGCTCGCCGCGCTCGGCGCGTTCGGCGTTGATCTTGTCCGTCAGGTCTTCACCCGTCGACTGATCGACCACCTTCATCGACAGCTTGGTCTTGCCGCGATCGTCGAAGCCGAGGAACTTGACCTTGACCTCCTGGCCTTCCGACAGAACGTCGGCCGGGTTGGCGACGCGTTCCAGAGAGATCTGGGACACGTGGACCAGGCCGTCCTTGGCGCCGAAGAAGTTCACGAAGGCGCCGAAGTCGACGACCTTCACGACCTTGCCGGAGTAGATCATGCCGGGCTCGGGCTCGGACACGATCGACGAGATCCAGTTCTTGGCGGCGTCGATCTTCTCTTGATCCGAGGCAGCGATCTTCACCGTGCCGTCGTCCTCGATGTTGATCTTGGCGCCGGTCTTTTCGACGATCTCGCGGATGATCTTGCCGCCGGTGCCGATGATGTCGCGGATCTTGTCGACCGGGACCTTGATGGATTCGATCTTCGGCGCGTACTCACCCAGCTCGGTGCGGGCGCCGTCGATGGCCTTGTCCATCTCGTCGAGGATGTGAAGACGGCCGGCCGACGCCTGGGCGATGGCCTTCTTCATGATCTCTTCGGTGATGCCGGCGACCTTGATGTCCATCTGCAGCGAGGTGATGCCGTCACGGGTGCCGGCGACCTTGAAGTCCATGTCGCCCAGGTGATCTTCGTCACCCAGGATGTCCGACAGAATGGCGAACTCGCCCGACGGCTCGAGGATCAGGCCCATGGCGATGCCCGAGACGGGCTTCTTCAGGGGCACGCCCGCGTCCATCAGCGCCAGCGAGGCGCCGCAGACCGAAGCCATG
Organism: Brevundimonas subvibrioides; assembly: GCF_002280785.1. Taxonomy (GTDB): domain Bacteria; phylum Pseudomonadota; class Alphaproteobacteria; order Caulobacterales; family Caulobacteraceae; genus Brevundimonas; species Brevundimonas subvibrioides_B. The sequence goes on along the minus strand of NZ_NCEQ01000010.1, from coordinate 9,892 downwards.
GAGGACGAACCGTTGGACTCGGTGATCTCCGATACGATGCGGATCGTATAGGGGAACTCTTCCGCCGTCGGCAGCATCGGACGGATCGCCCGCCAGGCCAGCTTGCCGTGGCCGATTTCCCGACGGCCCGCGCCGCCCATCCGACCGGTCTCGCCGACCGAATAGGGAGGGAAGTTGTAGTGCAGGAGGAACTTCTCCTTATACGTGCCGGCCAGCGAGTCGACGTATTGCTCGTCTTCGCCGGTGCCCAGGGTGGCGACCACGATGGCCTGGGTCTCACCACGGGTGAACAGGGCCGAACCGTGGGTGCGCGGGAAGATGCCGACTTCGGAGACGATGTCGCGGACCTTGTCGAGCGCACGCCCGTCGACGCGGTGAGCGTTGTCGATGATGTCGCGACGCAGGACGTGGGCCTCGCATTCCTTCCAGGCGACGCCGAACTTGGCGGAATCGACGCCGTCCGGGTTCTCGTCGGTCTTCACCAGGGCGGCCGAGGCCTTCTTCTTGGCGGCGCCGACGGCTTCATGACGGGCATGCTTGCCGGGGTGGGTGTAGGCGGCCTTGATGTCCTCGCCGACCAGCGACTGGATCTGGGTGACGACGCCCGAGTGATCCTCAGGCGAGAAGTCGAACGGATCCTTGGCGGCGTGTTCGGCCATTTCAATGATGGCGTCGATGACCGGCTGCATGCCGCGGTGGGCGAACATCAGGGCGTCGAGCATGACCTGCTCGGACAGTTCCTTGGCCTCGGACTCGACCATCATCAGGGCGTCCTTGGTGCCGGCGACGACCAGGTCCAGCTGCGACTCAGGCAGTTGGTCCAGCGTCGGGTTCAGCACGAACTCGCCGTCGATATAGCCGACGCGCGCAGCGCCGATCGGGCCCATGAAGGGCACGCCCGACAGGGTCAGGGCGGCGGAGGTGGCGACCATGCCGACGATGTCGGGATCGTTCTCGAGGTCGTGCTGCAGCACGGTGATGACGACCTGGGTCTCGTTCTTGAAGCCCTTGACGAACAGCGGGCGGATCGGACGGTCGATCAGGCGGGAGACCAGGGTCTCCTTCTCGGTCGGACGGCCTTCACGCTTGAAATAGCCGCCCGGGATCTTGCCGGCGGCGAAGGTCTTTTCCTGGTAATTGACGGTCAGCGGGAAGAAATCCAGGCCCGGCTTGGGCGCGCGACCGTAGACGACGGTGGCCAGGACGATGGTCTCGCCATAGGTGGCCAGAACGGCGCCGTCGGCCTGGCGGGCGATGCGGCCCGTTTCCAGCGTCAGCGGGCGGCCGGCCCAGTCGATCGTCTTGCGTTTGATATCGAACATGTTTCGTCTTTCGTAGCCCGGGCGGCGTATTCCGCGCGGGATCCCATCAGTGGGCTTGGATGCGTCGGGCGTTCAGTCCTTCGATCCATGGACCGCCGCGCCATCGCGATCGATCCGGGAGTTAAAGAGGACCGCTCTGGCCCTCGCGTCTGCACCAGTAAAAACCGTGGTGCGCGGCAGGTCTCTGGATGCGGAAAGAGGCGCGGACGTGGCCCGCGCCTCGAAACTGTTCCGCAGAACTGCGCTTAGCGGCGCAGGTTCAGCTTGGTGATCAGGGCGGTGTAACGCTCCTTATCGACCTTGGTCAGGTGGTCCAGAAGGCGACGACGCTGCGAGACCATCTTGAGCAGGCCGCGGCGCGAGTGGTTGTCCTTCTTGTGCGTCTTGAAGTGCTCGGTGAGGTTGGCGATGCGTTCCGAAAGGATCGCGACCTGGACCTCGGCCGAACCGGTGTCGCCTGCGGTGCGGGCGTTCTCGGCGATGACTTCGTTCTTACGCTCTGGCGTAATCGACATCGTGTTTCTCCAGAATTAGAGATTGAATACGCGGTCGGGTTCTAGCCGGCCGGCCCGCATCTGACCGAGAGCGACGAGGGTCTGACCCTGAAAGGCTGAAACGGTTCTGGAGCCGTCCCGAAGGCGGCTCTTGAGCGTCTCGACCTGTCGGGGGAGCAGAACGATCGGTCGTCCCTGACGAAGCGAGAAGGCGTCCTGTTCCGTCACGGCCAGCTCCGGGATGTCGTCCAGGGCGGTCGCAACGGGCAGCAGGCCTTCCAAGGCGGCGTCCCTATGCACCAGATCGGTCAGGAAATCCAGCGTGACGGCGTTCTCGACAGAAAACGGCCCCACCCGCTCGCGCCGCAGGGCCGAGACATGCCCCTCGGCGCCCAGCATCACCGCCAGATCGCGGGCCAGCGAGCGGACGTAGACGCCCTTGCCGGTGCGAATGGTCAGTTCGACATGGTCAGCGTCGGGCGCATCAGTGACCTCGGCCTCGTAGATGGTGACCCGGCGGCTCTCCAGCTCGAAGTCCGCGCCCTCGCGGGCCAGGTCATAGGCCCGCTGGCCATCGACCTTGATCGCGCTGAACCGGGGCGGGGTCTGGTCGATCTCGCCGACGAAGGTCGGCAAAACCGCGCGGACCGCCTCGGCTGTCGGGCGCACATCGGACCGGGCAATGATCTCGCCCTCGCGGTCCACACTATCGGTCGAGACGCCCCAGTTGATGGTGAAGCGATAGACCTTCTCGGCCTCCATCATGAAGGGCACTGTCTTGGTCGCCTCACCCAGGGCGATCGGCAGGATACCGCTGGCAAGGGGGTCCAGCGTTCCGGCATGCCCGGCCTTCTGGGCGTCGAACAGACGGCGGACCTTCGACACGGCGTCGGTCGAGCCCATCTCGAACGGTTTGTCCAGGCACACCCAGCCGTTGACGACGAGGCCCTTTTTGCGGCGCCCCATCAGGCTTGGACTGCCGCGCTTTGCACTGCCTGATGCCGGACCATCAATCCTCCTCCTCGTCTTCAACGGGCGGCACGAAGGAGTCGGCGCGGACGCGGGGGTCGTCCAGCAGCCGGTTCAGGCGTTCAGCGGCGGCGAAGCTCTCGTCGTGGCGGAAGCGCAGGTCCGGCGTGAAGCGCATGTCGATATGGCGGCCCAGGGCGCCGCGCAGGAACTTAGCGTGTTCGTTCAAGGCCTTGATGATCTCGTCGATGTGGCCGGCGGTGTCCGATGTCTCGATCCCGGCCCCCAGCGGCTCGACGAAACAGGTGGCGTGCTTCAGGTCCGGCGACAGACGCACCTCGGTGACCGTCACGGAGACTCCGATCAGGGCAGGGTCGCGGATCTCGTTCTCACGCATCACCTCGACGAGGGCGTGGCGGATCATCTCCGAGGCGCGCAGCTGGCGCTGGCTCACGGTTCCGGCCTTGGCGGCGGGTTTGGAGGATTTTCGGTTGCTCATGGCGTTCGTCCTGTTCGCCGCCGGGGATCGGACCCGGCCGGGAAGCGACGCCGCGTCGGAGCCTTCTGACAGCGGCGAAACAAAAAGAGGCGCGGTCTAGTCCCGTCTGGCGCCGGTGTCCAATTCGGCGCGATCCACGGCGGCGATGACCTCTCCCGCAGTCACTGAGCGCAATGGACGGACGGGCAGTCCCGCCGCATTCAACACCCGCGCCATCCAGTTGTTGCAAAGATAGCCGATCGAGAAATGCTCCCGGCTGGCGAAGAAATGCGCGCCGTCGCCGTCCCGCGCCGTGGACAGGCGGGGGCGGCCCTCGACGAGCGTCAGGGAATCCTGGACCCGCCCGCGCAATCCGGCGAAGGCCTCTGGCGACAGGACAAGCGTGCGGCGGCTGTCGGGCGTGAAGCGCCCTGCGGGGTTGCCCGTCTCCGGGTCCAGCATGACGACCGAGGCATTGCCAGGCCGGAAAAAGGCCCGCAGGCCGTCGGGGATCCGCCCTTCCATCGGAGATGTGTCGACGAAGAATTTCGCGTCGCCCCAGCCGATCAGGATCCAGTCGCCCCGTCCGATCGAGCGGGACGCCTCGGCCAGGGGCCCGCCGCCGGCCTCCAGCGCCGCCCGGGGCACGGCGAGATCGGTGTGGAACCCATTGTTGAGGAGGTGGACGGTGACGCCGGCTTCGGCATGGGAGAGCAAGGCCGGATCACCCGGACGGGTCCAGGTCCACAGGGCGCAGGCCAGTCCCAGCACTCCGGCCAGCAGCATCGCCCCAACGATCCGCATCAGTCCGTCTCGGCGGCCGAGGCGCGGGGCGGCAGGCTCCATTCTCCCCGGTAGTCGTAGGACAGGGTCACGCAGTGCCGGAACGCCCCGTCCGGCCAGCGTCCTGCGCCGTGCATGACGATCGGCCGCCCGGCGCGCACCCGCCCGAGCACCAGGAAGGCGGCGTCGGCTCCAGGGCACAGGGCGCGGGCCAGGCCTCGCCCGTCGCCTTCCTGCGCGATCGAATAGACAGTGCTCTCGGAGGCGCCCTCGGGCAGGACTCGTCGCGCCTCATCCGGGCCGCCGCGCGCGATGGTCGCGGAACCGCGCGCCGTGGTGGAGATGATCCGCCGGACGCTGACCGCCCCGAACCAGCCGCGCTCCACCTCCAGCGTCACGCCGCGCGTCAGGGCGGTCGTGACCCGGTCGGACGGGTCGAAAGCGAGATAGCGAGTATCTGCCGCCGCCGGCGTGGCGATGGCGACGAGCGTCAGAACGGCGAGCATACGGTGCAGCATGGCGTCACTTCATACCGCGACTTGCGGCGGAAGGGAGGCCGCGGCCCCTCCCCGCCGCTGCGCGACAGGGAGGAGACGCCGCGCGTCGAGCAGGAGCGCCCTGCTAGAGAGTGCGCTGGATCTCTTCGACGGTGAAGCACTCGATGTAGTCGCCGACCTTGATGTCGTGGAAGCCCTGGAAATGCATGCCGCACTCCTGGCCCGACGGCACCTCGTTGACCTCATCCTTGAAGCGCTTGAGCGTGGCGAGCGTGCCCAGTTCCAGCACGACGATGTCGTCGCGGATGATCCGGACCTTGGCGCCCTTGCGGACGACGCCCTCGGACACCCGGCAACCGGCGATCTTGCCGGTCTTGGAGATGTCGAACACCTGCAGCACGGCTGCGTTGCCCAGGAAGGTTTCGCGTTGCAGCGGGGCCAGCATGCCCGAGAGCACGCCCTTCATGTCGTCCAGCAGGTCGTAGATGATCGCATAGTAGCGGATCTCCACGCCTTCACGCTCGGCAAGATCCTTGGCCTGTTTCGAGGCGCGGACGTTGAAGCCCAGGATCGGCGCGCCGGCCGACTTGGCCAGCTGCACGTCCGACTCGGTGATGCCGCCGGCGCCGGAATAGATGACCCGGGCGCGGACTTCGTCGTTACCCATCTTCTCAAGCGAGCCCTGAATGGCCTCGCCCGAGCCCTGGACGTCGGACTTGATGAGGACCGGCAGCTCCGAGATCTTCTTGGAGCCCAGCTTGGCCATCATGTCGACCAGGCTGACCTGGTTGATGCCGCCGGTGGCCTTCTCGCGCTTGATGCGGGCGCGATACTCGGTCAGTTCGCGAGCGCGGGCTTCGTTCTCGACCACGGCCAGGGGTTCGCCGGGGCTCGGGGCCTCGTCCAGACCCAGGATCTCGACCGGCACGGACGGACCGGCCTCGGTCAGTTGTTCGCCACGTTCGTTCAGCAGGGCGCGGACGCGACCGAAGCTGGAACCGGCGACAACCAGATCGCCCTTCCTCAGCGTACCGCGCTTGACGAGGATGGTGGCGACCGGGCCGCGACCCTTGTCCAGCTTGGCCTCGATGACCACGCCTTCGGCCGAGCGTTCCGGATCAGCCTTCAGGTCCATGACCTCGGCCTGCAGCAGGATGGCCTCGAGCAGGCCGTCCAGATTGGTGCGCGCCTTGGCCGAGATCTCGACGATCTGGGTGTCGCCGCCCAGAGCTTCGCCGATGATCTCATACTGCAGCAGCTCGTTGATGACCTTCTGCGGATCGGCGTCCGGCTTGTCGATCTTGTTGACGGCCACGATGATCGGAGCGCCCGCCGCCTTGGCGTGCTGGATGCTCTCGATCGTCTGCGGCATGACGCCGTCATCGGCCGCCACCACAAGGATGACGATGTCGGTGACGTTGGCGCCGCGCGTACGCATGGCGCTGAACGCTGCGTGGCCCGGGGTGTCCAGGAAGGTCACGGCGTCGCCGTTCGGCGTCTTCACCTGGTAGGCGCCGATGTGCTGGGTGATGCCGCCGGCCTCGCCCGCCGCCACGTCGGTGGCGCGGAGCGCGTCCAGAAGCGAGGTCTTGCCGTGGTCAACGTGGCCCATGATGGCCACGACCGGCGCGCGGGGCGTCGTCGCCTCGTCGTCGATGTCGTCGGACAGAAAGCCGGCCTCGACGTCCGACTCGGACACGCGACGCACGGTCATGCCGAATTCGTCGGCCACCAGTTCGGCGGTGTCGGTATCGATGACGTCGTTGATCTTCATCATCAGGCCCTGCTTCATCAGGAACTTGATGATGTCGACGCCGCGCACAGCCATCCGGTTGGACAGCTCCTGTACGGTGATGACGTCAGGGATGATGACTTCGCGCGGGCGGTTCGGCGCGTCGGTGGAGCCGCCCTTGCGCTTCTCTTTCTCACGTTCACGGGCGCGGCGGACCGACGCCAGCGAGCGCATGCGCTCGGCCGTATCGCCGTCGCCAGCCACGGACTGGATGGTCAGACGGCCTTCACGGCGCTTGGGCTCGCCACGCGTGCGGCTGACGGCCTTGCCAGCGTCCGAGAAACGCTTGTCGCGATCGTCCTCGGGCTTCAGCGGTTTGGCGAAGCCGCCGCCGGGCGCGCGGCTTGGACGCATGACATCGGGCGTCGCGGGGGGGGCGTTCGGGGCCGGACGGCCGCCGGGACCCGTGCGCGCGCCGCCGGGACGGGCCGCGCCGGCCGCAGGACGCGGGTTCAGCGCCGAATAGCGGACGGGCTCGGCCGGACGCGCGGGCGCGCCGGTCGGACGGGCGTTGGCCGGACGGTCGGAGTAGGATTTCTCACCACCACCCATGGCTTCTTCGCGCGCCGAGCGAGCGCCGAAGGCGGGACGGTCGATGGGCGCTCGGGCCGGGTTCGGGGCCTTGGGTACGCGCTGGCCGAAATTGACCACAGGACGCGCCGGCGGGGCCGGGCGAGCGGGAGCAGCCGGAGCCGGTTCGGGCGCGGCGGCGACCGTAGCGACCGGAGCGACCGGAACGACGGGCACCGGGGCCGGCGGCGGCGGCGGCGGCGGCGCGGCGACAGGCTTGGGAGCCAGCGGCGCACGAGCGGCGGGCTTGCCGGTCGGGGCGGGTGCGGCGGCGGTCAGCTTGGAGGCTTCGGCACGTGCGGCCTCGGCGGCGGCGCGGGCGGCGGCGGCTTCGGCCTGGGCGGCGCTGGCGGCGGCGGCCGTAGCGGCGGCCTGCTCACGAGCGGCGGCGTCGCGACGGGCCTGTTCGGCGGCCTGCGCAGCGGCGCGATCGGCCTGGGCCTGGGTGGCCGTCTCGATGGCGCGACGACGGGCTTCCTGTTCCTCGTTGGACAGGCGGCCGCCAGCGGGCTGTTGCATCTGGGGACGCGGCGCGGAGGCCTGCGGAGCGGGAGCGTCGGAACGCGGACGCGCGACGTCGAAGCCCTGCGGGCGCTGATGTCCGCCGACCGGAGCGCCCGGACGACGTTTGATTTCGACCGCCACCGTCTTGGTGCGGCCATGGCTGAAGCTCTGGCGCACGGTGCCGGTCGGGACCGATCCCACGGCACGCGGCTTCAGGCTCAGAGGCGCCCGTGGCCCCGTCGTCGACGGGGTTCCGGTGGGGGCCTGCGGAGTCTGGCCGTCGTTGGTCTTGTCGTTCTCGTCGCTCATCCGGTCGCTTTACTCGAGGGCGGAGAATTCCGCCGCGTCTTAGTCAAAAGTCGTCTCGTCACGCCAAAGCCTGGAAACGCAAAAAGCCGTGCGGCGTCCGCCTCTCGAAAGAGGCCTGACCCCGCCCGTCAATCCGCCCGTTCAGGCTCGTCCTTCGGGTCCTCGTTCGACCCGTTCCCGCTTGAGGAACCCGGATGGTCCGTGTCCCAGGCCGCAGGCCGAAGCGATCGAAATCCCGCCAGTCGTTCGACCTCGATGGTCCAGCGATCGGCTCTGCCGCCATGCAGCAGGACGGCGTGTATCGCATTTTCCAGCCCGAGGGCCAAACTCAAATCGTCCGCACTGAAAGCGCCGCAGACCTTGGTCGTCTGATGTCGTGCCAGGGCGACGAGCTTTCCGCGCCCGTCGGACGATCCGTCGGCGGCCTCGATCAGCCACGCGGCCTTGCCCGAGCGAATCGCCGCGGCGGATTTCTCGAAGCCGGAGATAAGCACGCCTTCGCGCCGGGCAAGACCCAGCTGGTCCAGACAGCGCCGGATCAGCAGGGTTTCAACCGTATCTGCGAGATCGGCCGACGGCTTCAGTTGGGCCTTGGCCGAGCGTGAGAACAAATTTTTCTTCACGGCGGCGTCGATCGAGGCCCGCGAGGCCTCCACCCACATGCCGCGACCGGGAAGTTTCCTTCCAAGGTCGGGGGCGACGGCGCCGTCCGGGCCGGCGACGAAACGGATCAGTCGAGATTCATCCATGGCCTGGTGGGTCACCAGGTCCCGGCGCTCTCTATCGATCGTCGCGTCGCGAAGGCTCATGAACGGCGCACCTCATCACGCGTCTGGGGTCGGCGCGAGGTCGTCTTCGACCTCGGCGTCTTCGGCGGTGACCTCGGCTTCGGCGTCGCCCTCCGGGGCGGCCTCGAACACGGCTTCGGGGTCGAAGTCGCCTTCAGCGTACTCGCCGCCTTCCTCGTATTCAGGCTCCGGCGGCTGCGGCAGTTCCGAGGCGTCGATCCAGCCGGCGGCCACGCGGGCCTGAAGGATCAGCAGTTCGGCGTCTTCCTGGGCCAGGTTGAAGCTCTCCAGAACACCGGCGACCTTGGTTCGCTCGCCGTTCTTCATCTCGTAGCCGCCGCGGATTTCGTCGGTGGCCAGATCGGCCAGGTCCTCGACCGTCTTCACGCCGCCTTCCCCCAGGGCGACGGCGATCGGCAGGGTCACGCCCGGAACGGCCATGACCTCGTCCAGCACGCCCAGGGCGACGCGTTTGGCGTCCAGAATGGCGGATTGCTTCTCGAGATAGTCGCGGGCGCGAGCCTGCAGTTCCTCGGCGGTATCTTCGTCGAAGCCTTCGATCTCGGCGACTTCGTAGTTCTCGACGAAGGCCAGGTCCTCGACCGTGGCGAAGCCTTCGGTGACCAGCAGCTGGGCGATGACCTCGTCGACATCCAGGGCTTCCTGGAACAGCAGGGTGCGTTCCGAGAACTCGCGCTGGCGACGCTCTGAGTCCTGCGACTCGGTGATGATGTCGATCTGCCAGCCGGTCAGCTGGGAGGCCAGGCGCACGTTCTGGCCGCGACGGCCGATGGCCAGCGACAGCTGCTCGTCGGGCACAACCACCTCGACGCGGTCGGCTTCTTCGTCGAGCACGACCTTGGAGACTTCGGCGGGAGCGAGGGCGTTCACGATGAAGGTCGGCTCGTCCGGGTTCCACTGGATGATGTCGATCTTCTCGCCCTGCAGTTCGGCAACGACCGCCTGGACCCGCGAGCCGCGCATGCCGACGCAGGCGCCGACGGGGTCGATTGAGCTGTCGTTCGACAGCACGGCCATCTTGGCGCGCGAACCGGCGTCGCGGGCCGCGGCGCGGATCTCGATCACGCCGTCGTAGACCTCGGGCACTTCCTGGGCGAACAGCTTGGCCATGAAGCCCGGGTGCGCGCGCGACAGCATGATCTGCGGACCCTTGGCCTCCGGGCGGACGTCGTAGATGTAGGTGCGGATCCGGTCGCCGATGTTGAACACCTCGCGCGGGATCGACTGATCGCGGCGCATGATGCCCTCGCCCCGGCCCAGGTCGACGATGGTGTTGCCGTATTCGACGCGCTTGACGGTGCCGTTGACGATCTCGCCGACGCGGTCCTTGAACTCTTCGTACTGGTTGGCGCGCTCGGCCTCGCG
>NZ_NCEQ01000030.1 GCF_002280785.1 Brevundimonas subvibrioides | reverse complement strand
TCGAAGGCCTTGAGCCTGATGCGGATGCTTTGATCCATATCGGTCGTATTTCCCAAGCAGGCGAACCTGCGTCCCTGTGAACCATTTCAAAGACCGGAGGCCTTCAGGCACGAATGCCTTCAGAGTACGCACGTCCGCAAAAACGATCGGCCCACGCAGTCGCCCGCGAGAGCCGTTGAAGTCCCAGGTCGCTGCAAAGAACAGGTCCGAGGTCGTTCCTGCGGACTGCGTCTGCGGTTGCCCGCACAGCCAGTCCAACAAGAGTTGGCGCTTATGACGATTGATTCCGTTTTGGTCAAGCGGCTCGGGGTGATCGGGGCGACTTTCTCTCGTTTCGGAGACGATCAGTTCTCGCCGGTCAGCTCCCGTTTGACAGCAAGACGGCCCGGGCGGTTCCACTCGCCCGGGCCGTCGCTTTCAGCAGACTGAGTTCAGGAGGCTCAGTTGCCGATGCGCACCCGGCCTCCGCCCCTGACGGATTGGGAGACCGAGCCGGTGACCCGACCCACGCGGACGTCGCCGCTGCCCAACAGGCTGGCGTCCAGGCTGGCGGCCGTGCCTGTGACCGTGATGTTGCCCGAGCCGGCGATGGAAGCGTCCAGCGCGCCAGCATCGCCCGTGATGGTGATGTCGCCCGAGCCCGCGATGGAGGCGTCGACCGAGCGCGGACGGCCGCTGTTGATCCGGATGTCGCCCGAGCCGGCGATGGCCGCATCGACGTCGCCGGTGGCCCCGGCGACGGTGATGGTGCCCGAGCCGGTGACGGAGGCGTCAAGCTCGCCCGTCGCCCCGGCCGTGATGTCACCCGAACCGCTGATCGAAGCCTCGAGGCTGCTCGAGGTCCCGGCGCGGATGCTGCCCGAGCCGCCGATCGACAGGTCGGCCGAGCCCGCGGTGTTGGCCACGGTCCAGTCGCCGCAACCGCCGCTGCCCAGTTCGATCGAGGCGGCGCCGCGACCGATCGAGCCGAACACGGCCGAGTCTTCGGTGGAGATGTCCACGGCCGGCGGGGTGCGGACGACGATCAGCGGGGCGGCGGACAGGTTGACCCGGCCGTGCTCGCGCACCTCTACGGACGCACCCTCCCCCGGCTGACGGGCGTTCGCCGGACCGCTCTCGCAGCGGCGGAAGGCGCGACGGCCGAGGTTGCCGTTGATGCGGACCTCGTCGCCGGAGCGGGTCACGGTCGGCAGGGGCAGGCCGCCCGAGCCCGGCTCGATCTCGACGGCGATGTCGGTGCGGTTCTCGACGATCACCACCACGCGGGCGGCGGCGTAGCGAATGCGGACTTCGCGGTCGACCTTGGCCGAGGCCGGGGCTGCGGCGCCGAGGGCGGCCAGCAGGGCGACGGATGCGGCGGCGGTGACGAAAGCTCTCATGACATGGTTCCTCTCCTGAAGTTGAGGCGAACCTGATCCCGCGATGAACGGGAGTCATTTTAACTCGACGTCATGACCTCGAATTAATCCGGGCCCAGGTTTTCCCTCCCCCGAGTGGGAGGGAGAAGTCTGTCACGCCTGCAACGCCCCTGCCCCGTCGGCGGCGCCGACGTCCGGGGTGAAATCGCGCTCGAAATGCTCGATCCGGCTCTTGAGTCCGCCGACGCGGCGCAGGGCCAGAGAGGCGGCCCAGCGGGCGGCCAGTTCCGGGGTCGACATGCCGTCAGTGAAGCGCGGACGCCCTCCCCGGCTGCGGATCACGGCATTGGTGTAGATGGCCCCGTTGCGGAACCGCGTCGGCCAGGTCTGGAAATCCATCGACAGGCTGACGCAGAACCGGTCGAGGTTCTCGACCCGGTGCGGCGCATAGAGCGGCCAGGTCAGGGCCTCGCCCGGCTCCAGGTCCATGACCTGGGCGTCCGCCTCGAAGGCGCGGGTGTAGGGCAGTTCCTCGGTCGTCTGGCGGGCCACGACCTGTTCCATCGCCGTCTCCGGCAGATGGGCCTCGTCGCCCGGGTATATAAAGAGGCGCTTCCTGCCGCGCAGGTGGAACAGCACCACCCCGGCGGCGTCGAAATGATAGGGCACCCTGGCGACCGGCGAAGAGATGATCAGCTGGCCGGCGTTGGTCACGGCCTTCATGCCGGGATAGGTGGCCTGGATCCTGGCGAACTCGCCCATGGCGGCCTTCCACAGGTCGGGACAGCCGGCCTGGGCCTGACGCAGGTTGACCCACAGACGCCCGGCCTGGATCGCCGCCAGAAGCTGGTCGCCCGACAGGCCGCCGCGCGCGCCCGTGCGCAGGCTGACCTGCCCCTCGTCGTCGTAGTCGTACAGATTGATGTCGAACAGTTCGGCCGGATAGCGGTGCAGGATCGCCGCCAGCGCCTCGTCGGTGGCGAAGCCCTGGTCGACGAGGGCGTGCGGGTGTTTCTTCGCCTGATCGATCGGGCCGGGATAGCGGGTGCGCCGGGTCTGGCTGGCGGTCTGGCTCATGCTCATCTCGATCAGGCGGCCTGGCGGGCGCTGTTGACCTTCTTCATGGCCGCGCCGGCGGCGGCGACCGCACCCATCAGGCGGTTGGCGGATGTGGTCTCGCAGGCCTCGATGGCGGCCCAGCGACGCCGCACGCTGGTGCGCAGCCGCTCGCCCTGCCCGCCGGCGGCGCTGTTGAGCAGGCCCACGGCCGCGTCCGACAGCATGGAGCCGACGCCTGGCTTGAGGATAACCGCCTCGCGCACCGTCTGGGTCGCGTTGCAGAAATACTTCTTGTAGCCCTCGCCGCCGAAGCCGAAGTCGAAGACCCGGAACCCGGCGTCACAGCCCAGCCGCATCGTATCCATGGTCAGGAGGATGCCGGGCGAACAGCGCGCCAGCGCAGGCTCATAGGCCGGGAACCAGAAATGATACCGGTCGCCGGCGTGCAGCGAATATTCGATCGCCGTCAGCCTGTCGCCAGCCCACAGCCCGGCCATGGAGGCGCCGAAGTCCTCGTGCTCCGAGGCCATCAGGGCGTGCAGCAGATCACGGGTCCAGCCGCAGGCGAAGATGTCGTGCCGGCCCGTGCGGGAATACTGGTCGCGTTTCAGCTGGATCAGGTGATCCAGCAGCTCGGGATCCTTCAGGCCGCGTTCGACGCGGATGGGACCGAGCTCGGTCTCGAGGCTGCGGCGCGCCCGTTCCTTGTCCTTGAAATATTTGCCCCAGGTCTGGCGACGCTCGGCGTACCAGACGTCGAACCCCTCCTCGGGCGTGACGGTCATCAGGGTGTCGCGCGGCTCACCGGCGCCCGACGGTCCGACCCAGGCCGAGACGTTGAGCCGGGGCGCGTTCAGCAGGGCCGCGACCGTGGCCAGGGACGGCGCCTCGCCCGGCATGGCGATGACGCCGTGATAGTCATTCATGGGCGCCCCGAGCGGCTGGATCGCCGATCCGCGCCGCTGGTGCGGGAAATAGCCGATGGTGCGCCCGCCCCGGCTGAAGATCGCCACGGCGGCGTCGGGGCTGATGCGGGCGGCGATCTCGGTGAACTCCCAGCGGAAATAGGGGCTGGCGAGATCGGGGTTGGCCTCGACCATGGCGCGCCACAGCACCCGGTCCGCGACCGTCAACTGGTCCGCCTTGACGACCTCGATCTTTAGCGTTCCGGGCATGCAAGTCTCCGACCCACGCCCCTGAGCAAGGCGCGTTCCTGTCTCGGGTCTAGCGCAGGTCCCGTTTCGCGACGGTGTAATGGCATGGTGAACGAAAGGTTGGATGGGAGCCGCCGCGCGTCCGGGGCGTTCGGTTGTGCATCAGGAGCTTGAGCATGACCGACCCCGCCCGACCCCCGCGCCAGACCGAAGACGAGAACCAGCGTCCCGCCGGCGACGGCCAGCCGCCACACCCCGCGACCGAGCCCAAGGGCAGCGAGGGCTCAAGCAACTCCGGGGAGACGGCGACCGACCCGGCGACGGGCGAGCCGAACGGGTAATGGCGTTACCCGGGCCCTGCCTCCTCCTCGTCGCCTAGCGATGGGGAGGAGAGATCCGCGTCGTCCACTTCGCGTGGCTTCACCCGCACCAACTCGCCATCCCGGGTGATGCGGAAACCCCTCACCGGGCCCTGCTCTTCCAGGCTCTCCGCGAATTCAGAGTCCAGATAGTCCCCAGAGTCCGGTTCGGCCTCCTCGGCCTCGATATCGCGGGCGCGCTGGCGGATGTGGAACTTGCGGACCTCTTCCTCCTCGGCCCAGCGGCGCAGTTCGGCCTCGCGGACCTCGATGATCTCGGCAACCTTGTGCCAGCGCATGAATTCGGCCGAGTCCCCGCGCAGGACCGCGCGCATCATCCGCCCCTCGGCGACGCCCGACAGTTCGCCCCATTCGATCAGGTCGAGATTTCCGCAAATACGCTCTTCGAGAATACGGCCCTCGTCCCAGGGATCGAGCGACTGAGGCGGGATCCAGGGCTGGTCCGAGCGCCGCCAACCCTCGCGAGCCGCCCGGTTGCGCAAGGCCGACAGGCTCACACCGTGCCGCCGGCAGCAGTCGGGCCCCGACAGACCGGCGAGATAGTCCGCCTTCACCGTCTCCCAGACCGCCTCAGGAACGACCTGTCGGCCGGTGTTTGTCGCCTGATCATCCATATCCGTGCCTCCGTTCAAGGACCGGACAGTGTGAGGCCGTTTCAGGGGGTGATGGGTATAAGGGCTCTAAATAGAGCCGGGTGTTGTTTCGATTGGGGAATTCGGACGATCCGTTGATGGGTATGGCAGGTTCCCTTCTCCCCTTGCGGGAGAAGGTGGCAGCCCTCCGACTTGAACGGGGGGCTGACGGATGAGGGGTCGTACAGAGACTGGAATGGGCCTGAGCAGCGCTGACATCTGACGTCAGCGTGACCCCTCATCCGACCTCGCTTCGCTCGGCCACCTTCTCCCGCAAGGGGAGAAGGGCAAAGAAAAAGGCCCCCCGGCTTTCACCGGAGGGCCTCGTTCAGTCAGTCCATTCGGACCGTCGTGTTGACTACTCGACGATCTTGGCGAC
>NZ_NCEQ01000009.1 GCF_002280785.1 Brevundimonas subvibrioides | reverse complement strand
GTTGTATCTTTCAAAAAGACCGCAGAGTGTCAGTATCATCGTAATGACCATTACTGGTCATCGCTAGGACACCGCCGCCTGCGTTTCTCTTTCCAAATCTACAATGTCAAAGACCAGACCGGCTGGGCCGGGGCACACTGTTTAACGCCGGTGTCCGGCGGAGGCGGGGATTTAGGCGGGGGCGGCGTTCCGGTCAAGCGGCCATTTCGTGTTCCGCCGAAAAAAGACTGCGGAGGTCCGGATGGCGGCAACGCGGACTCCTGTCCCCACCTGCCGTCTGCCGTCAGAGAAGGCCCGGAATCGGTCGCAGGCCACCCTGCTTCCCCCGACCGCGGAGGATCCGCTCCATGGCTTGTCGATCGTCCTTTGACAGAGTCGCAAAGAGTTCAGCGTCGTGCTGGTCGGCAATCGCGCCACCCGGCCGGGCGCCCTTGGCTCGAGGCCGTACAAGCCACGAAGCACCGTCCACTCAGCGACGGTTACGCCATCCGACGCCAGTTTAAGGCCTGGGACGGCCCCCTTGCGACGGCTCAAGGCCGGGCGGTTCTAGATTTCGGGCTCACTACGCAAATTGGCCCGGACGACGCCGAGGAACGCCTCTGCGAGCCGATCCGGGCCGGAGCTGGCCGAGGTCGCGAAGCCGTATTCATGGCGGATGCCGGGCGTGAACCGCCGCAGGACCGTGCCCTCCCGGACATAGGCCTTCGCCAGCCTCTCGTTGACGATGGCGACGCCGACGCCGCGAGACGCGAGCGCACAGGCCGAGGCGATCGTATGGGTCTCGACCTTGACCCTCGGCACCACGCCGGCGTCGGCGAAGGCGGCCTCGACCTGGGCGCGGAACCGCTGGCCCTGGCCCAGCAGGATCAGCGGGACGCCGCGCATATCCGCCGCCGCGACCGTCTCCTGCGCCGCCAGAGGGTGGCCGACCGGCAGGACGCAGGCGCTCTCGCTGACCAGCACCGTCTCGGTCCGCAGGTCGGCGCGATTGTGCGGCAGTTTGACGAAGCCGGCGTTCACCGTCCGCGACGCAATCATCGCCTTGGCGACCTCGACGCCATGGGAATCGATCGACACATGCACCTGGGGGTACTGCTCCAGAAAGCGCTCGATCATGTCGGGCAGGATCGCTTCGAGGAAACTGGGCGGGGCGACGAGGCGCAGGTGGCCGACGCGAAAGTCCGAGATGTCGCGGGCCAGCGACTGCACGCGATCGACGTTGTCGAGCGCGCGTTCCACCTCCTGATGCAACAGCAGTCCGTCGGCGGTCAGCATCAGCCGTCCGCGATCGCGATGGAACAGTTCGAACCCCACGTCGCGTTCGAGCTGGGCCAGCAACCGGCTCGCGGCGGGCTGGCTCAGCCCCTGGGCGCGCGCCGCGCCGGTCACCGAGCCCAGCCGGACGATCGCGTTGAAGATCCGGAGCGCTCTCAGCCGGATCGTCTGACGGCCGTCGGCGTCCGGCGTCATGGCATGACCCTAGGCGATCGGCCGGATCGGAAGCACGATATGCGACGGAGTGTCGGGCCCGAAATGCACGGCGCAGATCGCAGCGACAGGGTCGCTGGCCTCGCCGGCCCGGACACCCGTGCCCGGGTTGACGTCGAAATGAGGGAAGTTGCTGGCCGATACGTCCAGCCGGATCCGATGACCGGCCGCGAACAGGTTGGACGTCGGGAAGGCCTTGATGTCGACGCCATACACTTCCCCCGGCCGCATCGGATGCGCCGCCTCGAACCCGTCGCGGAAGCGTAGGCGCAGCACGCCATGGGTCAAGTTCAGGGCGTATCCCTCGGGATAGTCGGCACTGGGCGGATAGACATCGACCAGTTTGATCATGACGTCGCAGTCCAGGGCGCTCGCGGAAATCCACAGCCGGGCGGACACCGGCCCGGTGACCTCCACCGCCTGGGTCAGAACCTCGGTCTGGAAGCTGACGACGTCGTCGCGGTCAGCCAGGGCCCTGCCCGGCATGGAGGCCCCGTACAGGTCGGAGGTCTCCCGCTGGTCGAAGCCCCCCGCCTCCATCAGGGGCGCGCCCGAGGCGATGGCGCCGCCGATCGTGGGAACGGGATTGTCCGGATCGTGCCGCCAGGAGCGCTCGCCCGCCTCGGGGATCGCGCGCGACAGACCTCCGTCGCCCGAGAGGTGGAAGGCCGTGGCCTCGACAGCGGGCGGCGGCCAGTCCGCCTCGTCGCGCCAGCGCCCGCCATGATCGAGTCGATCCTGCGCCGTGCGACGACCGGTCCCGCCGCCCATGACGAACAGCCGGACCGGCGACGACAGCGGGTCCGCGACCGCGGGGTCCCGGCGCAGGTGGCGATCGAACCAGTCCAGGCGCAGACGCAGGTAGTCATCCGCCAGATGACCGTCCAGCGTCGCCTCCGGCCCGAAGTCGGCGTCTCCCGCGAAGGTCACCGACCGCTGCCCATGGGTCCACGGCCCCATCACCAGCCGCACCGGGCCCGCCTTCATGCGGCTGAGAGCGGCGAAATTCTCGGTCGCCGCGAGCGCATAGGGATCGTACCAGCTGCTCATGAACACCATCGGCGCGTCGGTGAACCGCGGGTAGTGGGCGGAGGCGCAAAGGTCGGGTTGCGTCCAGAACGGGCCGAAGGTCTCGCGCGCCCACATCTGCACGATGAAGTCTTGGTATTCCGGGGCGGCGGTCAGGGGAGAATGGCCGGGAAGCCAGGGATTCACCCGCACCCACGCGCCGATGTCCTCAGCCTCCAGCGCGGCCCGGCGCGCCGGATCGGCGGCGGTCGCCGGCGCCTGCAGCGCGTGTTTGTAGGCCCAGGTCAGTTGCTTGAGCTCGAAGGCCCCGCCCTGGCGGATGCCGCTGTGATAGCCGCTGGAGAACCCGCCTGAATCCATGAACATCGCGGCCAGCGCCGGATGGCCCAGCGCCGCCACGGCCGCCTGGACGTGAGCGGAATAGGACAGGCCGGTCATGCCGATCCGCCCGTCGC
Source organism: Brevundimonas subvibrioides (assembly GCF_002280785.1). Classification (GTDB taxonomy): domain Bacteria; phylum Pseudomonadota; class Alphaproteobacteria; order Caulobacterales; family Caulobacteraceae; genus Brevundimonas; species Brevundimonas subvibrioides_B. The sequence goes on along the minus strand of NZ_NCEQ01000009.1, from coordinate 96,636 downwards.
ACCACGGCTGGTCCGCGATCCAGCTCAGGGTGTCGTAGCCGTCGTCGGCCTCGTTCAGGTATTTGGAGAAGACGCCCTCGGAGGCCGAACGCCCCCGGCAGTCCTGAAGCACGTAGGCGTATCCGGCGCGCGCGAAGTCGGCCGCGACCTCGGGCTTGGAACGCGGCGTCGGATCGGCGGCCGTCCGGTCGGCGTGGTTCGTTCCCCGCTTGTCGTACGGGGTCCGCTCCAGAATGACGCTGAAGGGCCCCGCGCCGGCCGGCAGATAGATGTCTGCGGCCAGACGCACGCCGTCACGCATCGCCGCCATGACGTCGCGCAGGACAACGATGTCCTCACCCGGTCCGGGGTGGGGCGCCGCGCTCATGGAATCGCCGGCGCGGCGATGGCGGGCGGCGGCAGCCTGTAGGTCGCGGGCGCGCCCGGACCGACCGGCAGCGACAGGGACACCCACAGGGTCACCAGCGCGATCCCGGCCAGGCCGAAGGCGATACTGTAGGGCAGCATCAGGGCGATCATCGACCCGATGCCGAAATCGGGCTTCCACCTCTGGCTGATGATCAGGACCAGCGGGAAGTTGCTGGCCAGCGGTGTGACGATGTTAAAGATCGAGTCGCCCATCCGGTAGGCGGCCGTGGTCATCTCCGGCGAGACGCCCAGCAGCATCATCATGGGCACGACGACGGGCGCCATCGCGCTCCACTTGGCCGAGGCCGAACCGATCACCAGATCCAGGCCGGACGACATGCCCAGCAAGGACACCAGCAAAAGCGGCTTGGGCATGGACAGGGCGGTCAGCGCCTCGGCCCCCCGGACCGCCAGCACCGGCCCCAGGTTCGACCAGGAGAACATGGCGACGAAGTGGGCGGCGAAGAAGGCCAGCACGATATAGGGGGCGATGTCGCGCATCCCCTCCCCCATCATCCGGACGAGGGTCCGGTGACTGGTCACCGTCCCCGCGGCTGCGCCATAGGCCCAGCCGCAGCCGAGGAACAGCATCATGAAGGCCGCCACCAGGGCTCCGTAGAAGGGCGCCAGTCGCCGGGGTCCGACCGCCTCGGCATCGATCAGCGGCGCTCCGGGCCACAGGGTCAGGGCAGCGAACAGACCCACGACCGCCAAGGCAACCAGACCGGCCAGCATCAGGCCCTTCCGCTGGCGCGCATCGAGCACGCCCATGTCATCGGCCTCGGCGACGCCTTCCGGCAGCTGACCCGACCATTTGCCGAGGCGCGGCTCGATGATCCGGTCCGTCACGAACCAGGCGATGGGGGTGAACAGGACGCCTATGGCCAGGGTGAACCACCAGTTCCCCAGCGGATTGACGCCATAGCTCGGGTCGATCAGCTGCGCGGCCGGCGCCGTGATGCCGAGCATCAGCAGGTCGAACTGCCCGGGGATGATGTTGCCGGCGAAGGCGCCTGAAATTCCGGCATAGGCGATCGCCACGCCTGCCAGCGGATGCCGTCCCGCCCGCGCGAACATCAGCGCCGTCAGAGGGATCAGAACGACATAGGCCGCGTCGGCCGCATGGTGCGAGAACAGGCCGATGATGAAGACCGCCGGGCTCAGGAAGCGCGTCGGCAGATGGCGCACGCCTCCGCCCAGCAGCGCCGCGAACAGTCCCGACCGCTCGGCCACCGCCGCACCCAGCATGACCACCAGCACCAGACCCAGGGGCGGGAACCGCGTCAGCGTCTCGGGCATGTCGACGAAGAGTCTGGCGACGTTCTCCGACGACAGCAGGCTCTGGGTGGCCAGCCGGTCGCCGGTCACCGGATTGACCGCGCTCCAGCCCGAACCCGCCGCGAAGACGGACACGATGACCAGCACCACGATACATCCCGCCAGGATGAAGACCGGGTCGGGCAAGGCGTTGCCCAGCCGCTCGACCCGGTCCAGCCATCCCCGACGCGCCGTCGGGGATGGGCCATTCACGTCCGTCATGCCGGAACCTGGATCCTAGAACTGCAACCCGACGCGAATGTAGGCGCTGCGACCCCGGGCATCATAAGTATAGATGTCGTAGTTGATCGGCGCGTTTGCATAGGAAGCGGGCGGCTGTTCGTCGAACAGGTTGTTCACCCCGACCGACACCGTCGCATCGTACATGTTGAAGGCGTAGCTGCCCTCCAGGTCGTTGTAGAAGATGGCGTCGGTGGTCGCGTCCTTGACGGTGTTCACGATGTCGGTGCTCTCACCGATGTAGCGGCCACGCCAGAGGGCGCTCCAGGCGCCGTCGCTCCAGCGCAGCGAACTCTGTCCCTTCCAGTGCGGATAGGTCGAGCGCGCCCGGTCGCCTTTCCCGGCGCGTTCGTCGAGGATGTCGGGACCGCCGGTCGGGTCGGGGCTGACGGTGGTGAATTCATCCAGATACGAGGTGTCGAGGACCGCTGCGAAACGGCCGATGCCGGTGTCGAACTCGTAGCGGATCGTCGCATCGATGCCCGAGGTGCGAATCTCGGAGAGGTTCTGCGACCCCTGGGTCAGTCGGGTCACCGCACCGGTCACCGGGTCACGGGCCACCAGATCGCAGAAGGCGCCTCCGCGCGCCGCGCACAGCCCCAGGATCTGGGCCGCGGCCTGGGAGGCGATCGCGTCCTGGATCTTGATGTCATACCAGTCGGCGGTCAGCGTCAGGCCGGGGATGGCGTCGGGCTGGAAGGCGAAGCCGGCGCTGAAGGTGTCGGCCGTTTCCGGCTCCAGCTGGCGGTTGCCGGACGTGGTCCCCGGGATCAGGCCGTTCAGGTTGAAGTTCGCCTGGTTGTAGTTGGCCGGGATGCCGGCGCAGCCCGGCAGGGTCGGCCGGGCTGCGGCGCCGCCGTTGCAGGGGTCGATCGCCTGGATGCTGACTTCGCGCCCGCCCTGGAACAGCTCCAGGATCGACGGGGCCCGGAAGCCCTGGGAATAGGTGCCGCGGATCAACAACGGCTCCACCGGCCGCCAGCCCACGCCCGCCTTGATCGTCGTGGCGTCACCCACGGTGTCGTAGTTCGAGTAACGGGCCGCCAGGCTCAGATCGAGGCTGTGCGCCATCGGCATGTCGGCCAGCAGCGGAATGGCGACCTCCAGATAGCCTTCGTGCAGACTGTATTCGCCGACCGTCGGCACGCGCGTCTGGGCCGTCGTGGTCGTGTAGAGGTTCGACAGGAAGACGGGCGTCGAGTTGGCATAGGCGTCCGGCGTGTCGGTCGCCTTGTTCTGGCGATACTCGTAGCCCGCCGCCACCGACAGCGGCCCGGCCGGCAACTGGAACAGTTCGCCCGTGATATTGTAGGTCACGTCGAACAACTCGGTCGAGTTGGACTCCCGCGTGGTGAAGCGGATGGAGTTGGCCATATCGGCCGTCATGGGGCCGAACAGGTTGATCGGCACGCACCCGGCCGAGGCCAGACAGTTGGCCGGATCGCCCAGCCCCCGGAACAGCCGCTCGTAGTTGACGCCGTTCAGGGCCGAGGACTGGATCTCGTTTCGCGACCAGCTGCCGTTGAGGTCCCAGGACCATTCGCGACCGAAGCCGTTGAACGTGCCCTCGGCGCCGGCGCCGATGCGCCAGGTCTCGACGTCCTGGATGTTGTCGCGATTGCCGAGGTCGGTCATCACCTTGCGCACCCGCCAGGCCGAGGTCGCAGCGAAGGCCAGCGCATTGGCCGTCGGCACGCCGTTGGCCGTGCCGAACGGGTTGAACGGATGGTTGTTGGCCAGGGAATAGCCCCGGATGGTCCCGGCCGTGCCGCCGATATCCAGCAGCACCGGCGAGAACATCTGGTTCGACTGACGCCGGTTGTAGAGACCCTCGATGTGGGCCGAGACATTGTCCGAAAGGTCGGCGCGGAAGCGACCGTACAGGCCGTAGCGCTCGCTGGGTCCCGCCGAATAGATGCCCTGGGCCTGGGTGTTGAAGAAGTCCTCCGGCAGGGTCGCGGTCCGGAAGCTATTGTCCGCCAGACTGCCCGCGCCGTAGTTGCCGAGGGCGATCTGGGTCGCGGGCGTTCCCGACGTGGCGAACCCCGTCGCGGTTCCGAAATAGGCGTTGTTCGACAGGCCCGGCAGGATGAACAGGCCGCGCGGGCTGGTGCCGGGCGCGGTCAGGGGCACGAGGCTGAGAGCGGTCCGCTCACGGTCCGACGTCAGGATCTCGTCCTCGCGCGCATAGCTGGCCGAGAGCACCACCGAGCTGTTCTCGAACCGGCGCCCCCAGTTGGCGACGGCCGAATACTGCTCGCCATCACCCTCTGACGTGATGCCCGTGCGGGTGTTCAGGCGCAGGCCGTCGAAGTCGCGGATGGTGCGGATATTGACCACCCCGGCGATCGCGTCGGCGCCGTAGATGGCCGAGGCGCCGTCCTTCAGCACCTCGATGCCGTCGATCATCCCCAGCGGAATGGTGTTCAGATCGACGAAGTCACGGAAGCCGCGCTGGCCCACGCCATCGACCCAGCGATGACCGTCCACCAGCACCAGCACCCGGTTGCCGCTGCCCTCGGCCCCGCCGAGGTAGCGCAGGTTGATGGAGGAGGCTCCGTAGGATGTGCCCTGGGTTCCGTTGCTGTTCAGGCTGACGCCCGCCGACGGCAGACGCTGCAGCAGGTCCCCGACCGATACGGCGCCGGAGTTCTTGATGTCCTCGGCGGTCAGCGTCAGCAGCGGACCGACCGAGTCGGCGTCGCGTCGCTGGATGCGCGACCCCGTCACGATGATCTCATCGACCGAGGATGTGTCGTCCTGAGGTGCGACCGGAGTCTGCGCCGCGGCCGGCGATGCGAGCAGGCCGAGTGTCAGCGCCGCCAGCGCCGAGCCGGTCAGGCACAGTGTCCGGATGGAAGTCGTCGTCGCCATGATCATGGTTCCCGTTGTCCTTGCCGTTCCTCGATCGTGGATCGGCCCCCTGGGGGCAACAGTCGCAGCGGGCCCGCCACGTCTGCAACAATATGGCGATATCGTATCGCATCATGCGCTGAGAGCATGACCTATCGGTCTGCCGTCCTTGAAACGTATGATCCGGCGCGGAGGCGTACATGGCGATGGATCGGCGGCAACTCGTTTGGGGCATGGGAGCGATGGCGACGCTGTCGGGGTGTGGAGCGGCGACGCCCGGCGCCGGCGGCCTGCGTATAGACCTTCTGGGTCAGGCCCTGATCGAGCATGCGCCGACGCCCGCCGAATGGCCCGGACGGGCCGGCGTGGTCCGCGCGCTCGGGGGAGCGGACGCCGTCTTCACCAATCTGGAGACGGTCATTCGCGGCCCGCGCGCCGGGGCGCCGACACGGGAATTATTGACGCTGCATGCCTCGGGACCGGAGATCCTGGAGACCCTGAAAAGCGCCCGGATCGGCCTGCTGACGACAGCCAACAACCATGCCTTCGATCTCGGCGGCGGCGGCATTCTGGACACGTTGGACGCCATCGAGGCGGCGGGCCTGCGCACGACGGGGAGCGGCGCCGACCTGGCGCGGGCGGCGGCTCCCGCCACCCTCGAAACCTCGGCCGGCAAGGTCGCGGCGATCGGCTTCGCCACCGGCAAGGTCCGCCCCGGCGGCGCGGCCGCCCTCGACCATCCGGGCGTCAACGAGTTGCGGCGCGATGCGACGGGCGCCCCGCTCGCCGAGGACGAGACGCGGATCCTGGTCGCCATCCGGCAGGCCGCCGCCGCCTCCGACGCCGTGATCGCCTGCCACCACAATCACGACTGGGAGCCGGACAACAGCCAGGTCCCGGCCTGGCAACAGGCCTTCGCCAGACGCTGCATCGATGCTGGCGCCAGCGTCTTCGTCGGCCACGGCTCGCCTGTGCTTCAGGGCATGGCCGCCTGGCGGGGCCGCCCTCTCCTGTTCGGCCTCGGCAACTTCATCTTCCAGACCGAGAAGCCGCAGGGCGCCTACCCGCCGCCGGCGTGGCAGGGCGTGATCGCCTCGATCACGATCGACGGCGACCGGCCGGTCCGCGTGGACCTGACGCCCCTGGTCCTCAACGAAGTCGGCCTGGGCGGCCCCGAGGATCAGGCCACCCGGGGTTTCCCCACCCTGGCCGGCGATCGGGAAGCGGCCGACATCCTGGCGCGGCTGGCGGTGCAGTCGGCGGCGATCGGCGGACATCTGGAGCGTCGCGGAACGCGCGGGACGCTCAGGACGGCCTGACGGACATCACTCCCTCACGACCGGCACGTCGCGCGCCGCCGCGTTAACGCGACATCCACGGCCCCTGTGCAGGATGGCCGCCATGACCAGCGCCATCGATATTGGCCGTGCGACGGCGCTTGCCGACGCCCGCAAGCCCGACGCGCGGCTCGACGCGTCGGGATTGCAGGCGCTGGCGGCCCGGTCCGTGGGCGGCCCCAAGGCGCGCGGCGCCGCTCGCCGCGGCCCCTTCCGTCCCGAGGTCTGGCTGAACGCGCGCCAGCGGCACGCCTCGCGCCTCGCCGTCCACTGGTTCCGCAGCGCCGACGTGGCCGCGGTCTCGATCATCACCGTCGCCATCCTCTGGGCCATGACGCCGGCCGGCCTTCTCGCCGCGCCCCTGTCCGCCGCCGTGCCGCTGGCGGTCGGCGCGACGATCGTCCTCGGCCTGATGCGGTCGCTGGGCCTCTACCGTTTCGCGCGCGGGCAGAAGACGCCCCTGCATCTGGCCGCCGTCGCCGGCCTGGCGCTGCTCGGCGGCCTCGCCGCCATCCTGCTGGACGCCGTCCTCGCAGGCGGGGCGACCCTGGCCGTCTACATCATCTGGACCGCCCTGATCACCGTCAGTCTCTATGTCCTGCACATGGGCTGGAGCGACCTCGTCGCCGGCTGGCGGGCCAAGGGCGCCCTGACGCCGAACATCGTCCTGGTCGGCGCCACCCGCCACGCCGAGACCCTGATCAAGGAGGCGCTCAAGCGCCGCGACATCAATGTGCTGGGCGTGTTCGACGACCGTCTGGCCCGCTCGCCGGACACCGTGGTCGGGGTGCCCGTCCTGGGCGACGCCGAGGCGCTGATGACCCACCGGATGACGCCCTATGTCGACAGGATTGTCCTGGCCATCGACCCCAGGGCCGAGAAGCGCGTCCGCGAACTGACGGCCCGCCTGTCGGCCCTGCCCAACGAAGTCACCTTGCTGGTCGACCCGGCCGACGCCGGCGAACGCAGCGCCGCCCTCGACCGTCTGGCGAGCGCGCCCCTGGCCTCGCTCGACGGCCGGGTGGATGACGACCGCCGCGCCTTCAACAAGCGGATCCAGGACATCGTCATCGGCACGGTCGCCCTCATCCTGCTGGCCCCCGTCATGGCCCTGACCGCCCTGGCCATCCGCCTCGACAGCCCCGGCCCGATCTTCTTCCGCCAGCGCCGCCACGGCTTCATCCACGAGGAGATCGTGGTGTGGAAATTCCGCTCGATGCGCCAGGACGCCGCCGACGCCACCGCCAGCCGTCAGGTCACCACCGACGACGACCGTGTCACCCGCATCGGTCGCTTCATCCGCTCCACCAGCCTCGACGAGCTTCCCCAGATCTTCAACGTCCTGAAGGGCGAGATGTCGCTGGTCGGCCCCCGTCCTCACGCCATCGGCATGAAGACCGGCGCGGTCGAGAGCGCCCGCCTCGTCGCCGAATACGCCCATCGCCACCGCATGAAGCCCGGCATGACCGGCTGGGCCGCCATCAAGGGCTCGCGCGGGCCCCTGCACTCCGCCCAGGACGTCCGCCGCCGGGTCCAGCTCGACATCGAATACATCGAGCGGCAGTCCGTTTGGCTCGACCTCTGGATCATGGTCGTCACCATCCCCGTCCTGCTCGGCGACCGCGCGGCTGTGCGCTGATGTTCTGGCGCGGCGTCTGGGGCTATCTGCCCGCCAACATCATCCAGGGTCTGGTCGGGTTCGGGGCCATCGTGGTCTTCACCCGCCTGCTGTCGGCCGAGGACTTCGGCCGCTACGCCATCGCCTTCTCGGTCATGACCCTGATCCACGTCGGGACCTTCAGCTGGCTGGAAGCCGCCATGGCCCGCTTCTGGGCGGCCGAGGAAGGCCAGTCCCTGGCCGACCATTTCCTGACGCTGTACCGCACCGCCGCCGTCGTCACCCTCGCCGCCCTGCCGGTCGCGGGGCTGATCCTTTGGGCCGTCCCCATCGGTCCGGGGCTGAAACTGGCCATCGCCGCCGGTCTCGTCGGCATCCCCATCCGATGTTTCGCCAAGCTCGCGCAGGAGCGGTTCCGCGCCTCGGGCGAGGTCACCAGATCGGCGGGCATGGATATCGCCGTCACCCTCGGAGGCTTCGCCATCGGGGCCTTCTGCGCCTTCCACGGCGTCGGCGCGGCCTCGCCGCTGATCGGCCTCGCCGTCGGCCCCCTGCTGGTTCTGCCCTTCGTCCTGCCCAACGAACTGAAACAGGCGCGCGGCGGCGTCCTCTATCGCGACCGGCTCGGCTCCTACGCCCGCTACGGCTATCCGATCGCGGCGGGTCTCGGCCTGTCGCTGATCATGGCCTCGACCGACCGCTTCCTGCTCGAAATCTACCTCGGCCCGGCGGCGGTCGGCGCCTATCACGCAGGCTACAGTCTCGCTAACCGCACCCTGGACGTCCTGTTCATCTGGCTCGGCGCGGCCGGCACGCCCGCCCTGATCATGGCCTGGGAGCGCGGCAGCCGCGACGCCTTCATGAAGGCCGCCCGCGAACAGGCCTCGACCTTCATCCTGATCGGCCTGCCTGCCGCCGTCGGCGTTGCGCTCGTCGCACGCCCGCTGGCAGACTTCATGATCGGCGAGGACCTGCGCTCCGTCGCCGCCTCGGTCACGCCCTGGATCGCCCTCTCGGCCCTCCTGGCCGGCTCGACCGCCTACTACCTCAGCCAGTCCTTCGTCCTGGGGCGCCGCACCGATCGGCTGTTGCTGACCCTGTGCATCCCGGCGGGAGCGAACGTCATCCTCAACCTGATCCTGGTGCCGATGATGGGCGTCATGGGCGCTGCCATCGCCACGACGACCAGCTTCGCCATCGGCCTGCTCGCCTCCATCGGCATGGGTCGCAGCATCGTCCAGATGCCGATCCCGTGGGACACCCTGGTCCGCTGCGGCGTCGCCTCCGCCGCCATGGCCGCCGCCGTCCTGCCCCTGCCCGCGCTCGGCGGCGTGGCCGAACTGATCCTCAAGGCCGGGGTCGGGGCTGTGGTCTACGCCGTCGTCGTCATGGTCCTGAACGCCGCCGGGGTCCGTGACCTCGCCACCCGCCTGATCGGCGCCCGCCTGTCCCGGAGAGCGACCGCATGAGCCGTCCCGTCATCACCGACAATGCCAAACGACGCGGAGCCAGGCCCGCCGTCTCGGTCCTGATCCCCTTCCTCCGCGACGACCCGTCCGAACTGCTCCAGCTGCTCGACGAGGAGGCCGGCGCCGTCGATCGCGCCGTCGAGGTCATCGTCATGGATGACGGCACCAACGACCCCGACCTCACCGCCCGCCTCCAGACTCGCATCAGGGCCATGGCCCTCCCCGCCCGCCTGATCACCCTGACGAAGAACGAAGGCCGCTCCAGGGGCCGCAACCGTCTGGCCACAGCGGCCCGCGCGGGCTCGCTGCTGTTCCTCGACAGCGACATGCGCCCCGACCACCGCCGTTTCCTGTGGACCTGGGCCGAGCTGGTCGCGCGCGAGGACCCGGCCGTGGCCTTCGGCGGCTTCTCCCTGCTGCAGGCCCCGACCGACGCCCGCTTCCAGGTCCATCGCTCCATGGCCGCCAGGAGCGACTGCGTCCCCTATCAGGAGCGCGCCAGGACGCCGGAGAAATACGTCTTCACCTCCAACCTCCTCGTCCGCCGCGACGTCTTCGAGGCCGAGACGTTCGACGCCGAGTTCTCAGGCTGGGGCTGGGAGGATGTCGAGTGGGCCATGCGCGTCTCGCGCCGATTCCGCGTCGTGCACGTCGACAACCCCGCCACCCATATGGGCCTCGACACGGTCGAGGCCCTCGCCGGCAAGTACGAGCAGTCCGCCGGCAACTTCGCCCGCGTCGTCGCCCGCCACCCCGACATTGTCGGAACCTATCCCAGCTACAAGGCCGCCCGCCTGCTGAAGAAGATCCCCGCCATCGCCGCCCTCCGTCCCTGGATCAAGCGCGCCGCCACCACCACCTGGATGCCCACAAAGGCCCGCGCCTTCTCGCTGCGCCTCTATCGCGCCGCCCTCTACGCCGAGGCCGTGTGATGCAGCCCGTGTCGGTCATCGTGCCGACCATGCGCCGCCCGGAGAGCCTCGAGCGGGCGCTGCGCTCCCTGTTCGCCCAGACGGCGCCGATGACCTCCATCGTCGTCGTCGACAACGACCCGTCCGGGACGGCGGCAGACACGGTCACCCGCCTGGCCGCCGACTGCCCCTGCCCCCTGATCTACCGCCACGAGCCCCGCCCCGGCGTCGCCACGGCCCGCAACGCCGGCCTGTCGATGACCGACGCCCCCCGGATCGCCTTCCTCGACGACGACGAGGCCGCCTCCCCGACCTGGCTCGCCGCCCTCCTCGCCGCCCTGGAGCAGACGAAGGCCGACGTCGTCTTCGGCCCCATCGCCGGTCGCGTGCCCGAAGCTGCCGGCTGGGCCAGACCTTATCTGGAGGCCTTCTTCGGTCGCGAAGGCCCCTCCCGGACCCAACGGATCGACAAGCCCTGGGGCTGCGGCAACTCCCTCATGATCCGGGCCACGGCCCTGCCCGGCCCAGCCCCCTTCGACGTCGCGGCGGATCAGTCCGGCGGCGAGGACGACGCCCTGTTCGCCGCCCTGCAAGCCCGAGGCGGAACCTTCGGCTGGGCCGCCGACGCCTGGGTCGACGAGTTCGCCCCGCCCCATCGCGCCACCCTGCGCTACGCCCTGTCCCGCGCCTTCGCCTATGGCCAGGGCCCCAGCCAGACCGCCGCCAAGGCCCGCAACTGGCCCGGCGTCGCCCGCTGGATGGTCGTCGGCGCCGGGCAGGCCCTCGTCTGGGGTCTCGCCGCCATCGCCCTGAGCGTCATCGCCCATTCCTCCCGCGCCCGGATGATGGACAAGGCCGCGCGCGGTCTCGGAAAGATCTTCTGGATGAAAGGCTTCGAGCCTCGCTTCTACGGCGCCCGCGAACTGGCCCGCCTGAACGCAACGGCGCCCGCCTAGCCCACCCCTCTCTCCGTCATCCTCGGGTTCGCTTCGCGCCCCAAGGATGACGGAGGGGTGGATTTTACCCCGTCAGCCGCCTCAGGAAGGCCGGAGGGCTGTAGGTCGAGCGATTGACCACAACCCCCGCGATCCGCCCGCCGACGGACTCGATCTCGTCACGCAGAATGACCGGCTCGTTCGCCGCCGTGCTCTCCGCCGCCACGATCAGCACCGTCGCATCGACATAGGGCGCCAGGGTGATGCACAGGTCGCTGCGGTCCGCCGCCGGGGCGTCGATCACCACCGTATCGGCATGCTTCCGCATCGCATCCCAGTAGCGCGGATCCGGCAGGGGTTCCGCCCTCTGGCCCGACCTCAGCACCTCGGCCCGGAAACGAGTGATCCACAGCCGCCCGCCCAGGCAGGGCCGCGCCGTCATCAGCCGCGCCGGCGCGATCGGCTTGTTGTCCCGCCCCATCACCGGCGGCGTCACGGCGAAGAAGCTCGAGCCGTTCGGCGACGACGAAGCCGCCGCTCCCAGCCGTCCGAACCGCTCGGGCTCTCCGGCCACCGCCTCCTGCTGCGTCGGCTGGGCCAGGTCGGCGTCGATCAGCCAGACGGGCTTTCTCGCCCGCACCGCCGCCAGCCGCGCGAACTCGCGTGCGACGGTCGAGACGCCTTCCCCGGAGTTGGCGCAGGCGAACTGGATGACACGCCCGCGGTGAGCGGGGGCCGATCCCAGCGCGGCCCAGAGGCCCGCCATTTCTGATGTGAGATCGACCATACGAATCGGTTACGCGATGACTCTGGGCCCGAAGGCTAACATGATGATCTCAATGGGCCTTCATCGGGGCGACAGCGAGAACGGGCATCTCCAGCGTCCGTCCCGCGATGGCCGGCGTCGCATAGCCGCGCCGCGTGAACACCCGCAGCAGACCGACGCACAGGGCCGTAAAGCCGGCGAACAGGATGACCAGGGCCAGCAGAGGCAGCTTCATACTGGTCCCCCGCGTCGGCGCCGCCGCCCGCTCGATGACCCGCACATTGTCGGCCCCGGCGGCGACCAGTCCGTTGTCGGCCCGGCTCTGGGTCTCACGCTGCTGGAACTCGCGGATCGACGCCGTCAGGACGTCGCGGTTCGAGGTCAGGGTCGAGTTCTGCGACTCTTCACGGGTCAGTCGTGCCTGCCGCTCCTGAACATCGGCCAGTTGCCGGTTCACCGACGACAGCCTCGCCGACAGGGAATCCCGCTCCGCCAGGGTCGTGATCCGGGTCGTCTCCAGCTCGGTCCAGACCGGGTTCGGCCCCAGACGGACCTCCTTGGCCCCCACCGTCGTTCCGCTGGCGACGTACGCCTGCAGGCCGGCGATCCGGGCCTCGATGTCCAGGATCGGCTGGCTCCCGGGCTGATAGCGGGCCAGCAGCTGCTCGCGCTCGGTGCGCAGCTGCAGGATCTGGTCCTGGGCCGAGACGTTCAGGTCCTGCTGCAGGGTCACCTCGGCGGGCGTGCGCTCCTGCTGCGCTTCCAGTGTCTCAAGCCGCCGTGCCGCCTGGTTCAACTGGCTCTCGACCGAGAACTTGTCCGCCAGGATCGTTTGATACACCGCAGCCAGCGCCGTCTTGGTCGCGGCGAAATCGCCGATGTCGTTGGTGGCGAGGAAGGTCTCGTAGGCGCGATCCACGTCGGCCAGTTCGTCCTCGAACACCCGGCGCTGCGTCTGGATGGCGGACGTCGACCGATCCTGGAACACTTCGCGGCGATAGATCAGATACTGGTCGATGATGGCGTTCAGGACCCGGGCCGACTTCTCGGCGCTGTCGCTCTCGAAGCCGAGGCCGATCGTCGCGCCCTGCGGCGTCGTCCCGATGCTCAGGCCGTCGTTGATGAATTTGATCGCGTCGCCTTCCTGCCTGGCGACGGGGTCGGTCGAGACCTTGCCCGGCTTCTGGAAGAAGGGCAGCCCCAGCGCACGCACGGCTCTCAGCTTCACTTCCCGCGTGCCGATGATGCCGGCCTCGGCCTGGGCGACCTCGCCGACGGCGGGCGGCTGGGACTGGCGATCCGCCAGCCCGCCGACGCGCGGCTGGTAGACATATTCCTGACCGGCGTTGACCAGCAGGCTGGCCCCGGCCGTATAGGTCTTCTTCAGCGTCAGGACCGCCGCGGCGCCGATGGCGACCACGAGCACGAAAACCAGGATCATCACCAGCAGTTCGCGGAACAGCAGGCCGATCACGTCGAACAGCCCGTAGCGCGGTCGCGCCGAGACATAGGCTGTCGTGGGGGCCGAACGCATGGGAACTGGCGAATCCGTGGCAGAGTGAACCGTCTCCGATCCTTCGCCTGTCCGCGTTAACCATCCATTACCCATAACTGGCGAGGGTCACCCTATGTTCGATCGGCGTCAGATTCTTTGGACGATGGCCGCGGCCATGGTCGCGTCATCCGCGGCCGGCTGCGCCTCGGGCCCGTCGACGTCGCGCAGCGTGCGTGTCCAGCAGGGCGACTTCAATGACATCGCCTTCGCCGACTGGACCGACGACGAACCCGAATACCTGCTCTACCCCGGCGACGAGATCGAGGTGGCGACACCGACGGCGACCGAGCTGACCCGGACCTTGCGGGTCGGTCCGGACGGTCGCATCGCCCTGCCCCTGATCGGCCAGGCCATGGCGGCGGACCGGACTCTGTCGGAACTCGAATACGAACTCAGCTCGGCCTATGCGTCGCAACTGGTGCGGCCGGTGGTCGAGGTCACGCTGAAGAACGCGGGCCCGATAAAGGTCTGGGTCGACGGCGAGGTGCGCACCCCCGGCGTCTACGACATGAACGGCGACATCGACGCCTATCAGGCCATCATCCAGGCTGGCGGCTTCCTGCCCAGCGCCCGGCCGCAGCAGGTCGCCCTGATCCGTCGCGGACCGGGAAGCGTGCGGATGATGCGGGTGGTGGATCTGCGCCAGCGTCGCGGCGAGGTCATCGCCCTGCGTCGCGGCGACGTCCTGTATGTGCCGCGCTCGACGCTCGGCGAACTGGCCAACTTCTTCACCCAGGTGAAGGCGGCCCTGCCCGTCGGCTTCAACTACACGATCAACGGCCAGTACCAGCAGTTCTAGCCGGCCGCCCCTGATCTACGTCATCCTCGGGTTCGCTTCGCGCCCCAAGAATGACGGACGGCGGGGGCGGAGAGCAGAATTTATTCTTATCTGCCTCTTGCGGCGGCCAGCGCAGGCTCCCCATCTATCGCTGAGGTCTTTGACAAGTCGATCACGGGCGCCGAAATCCTGGGTCAGGAGCGTCCAACAATTGCACCACAGTGCAATCCGTCCTCACACGCAATCTGGATACTTTTCAATGTCATCGCGCCGAAAGCTCCACGATCTGGACTCTTGCACCCTGTTTTTTCCAGAGTGCAAACGTCCCGAAAGCCTCAGGCCGCCAGCTTGACCACCCCGGCGTCGATGTAGCGACGGGCTGCGCGCTGGGCCTCGGCGATCTCGTCGCGTTCCATCTCTTCGGACATCTCGCGGCGATAGACCCGGGCTTCGATCGAGCCCTTCATGGCCGCCAGGTTGAAGATCATGTGGGCCGAGACCCGGTCCATCGGGCAGCCGCCCGATCCCGACGAATACATCATGCCCAGCCGGAACAGGGCGTCGCCGTCCATGTCGGCGGTGGGCAGGGGCAACGGGGCCGCCTCGACCTCGTTGTGCAGCTCCGGCGCGGTTTCTTGCGCGTTCATCACGGTCGTCCTTTGCGATGGCGGACGTCCGTTCTGGACCCGCCCTTCGACCGTGATCAAATACCCCCGGTTTGAAGTTAAAGTTAACAGCGCCCGGAGCTACAAACTCTTTTCAGTAAAGAGGAAATGAATACTCGACACTCGATTCACGCCTCCGAAATATACCGTCAAGACGGCGTTTACCTTAGTGCTGCGGACCTTAACGCGCCCGCTGACCGAACAGCACCTTCCGCGCCTCTTCCGCCGCCTTGCCGGAGGCCGCCAGGTTACGCCGCATCTCGTCGCCCAGCGCCCGTCCGGCCTTCACCGCCGGTCGCTCTCCGACCCGCTCCATCCAGGCCGCCAGATGCGGGAAATGCGCCAGGTCCTGTCCCTGGTGCTCCGGCAGGATCCAGGGCCAGGCCGCCATGTCGGCGATGGAATAGTCGCCCGCCAGATAGTCGCGATCCGCCAGCCGCCGGTCCATGACGCCGTAAAGCCGGTGCGTCTCGTCGGTGTAGCGGCGGACGCCATAGGCGATCTGCCTCTGGTCCTTGATGATCGCCGGAGCGTACTGGCGGAAATGGTGCGTCTGCCCCGCCATCGGCCCCAGGCCGCCGACCTGCCAGAACAGCCACTGGTCGATCTCGACCCGCGCACGGACGTCGGCCGGATAGAATTTCTCGGACTTGTTGCCGAGGTACTGCAGGATCGCCCCGCTCTCGAAGATCGACAGCGGCGCCCCGCCCGGTCCGTCGGGATCGACGATAGCGGGCATCCGGCCGTTGGGGCTGATCGCCTGGAACTCCGGCGTGAACTGCTCACCCACGCCGATGTTCACCGGCTTCATCTCGTAAGCCAGCCCCATCTCCTCCAGGGCGATGGAGACCTTCCAGCCGTTGGGCGTGGGCCAGTACCAGAGCTCGATCGGGGCGGTCATGACGGCAAGCTCTTCGCGGTGGATCAGGGATCTGATCTGGGCCGCCCGCACCTCGGCCGCAAGCCCGTCACGAACCGTCAGAAGCGCCTGAACCGTCGTTCAGCCGCCGTTCATGGACGAAAGACGACCGTCATCACGAGCCGCCGGAGAACCGGCGTGCGGGGAAGACAAGACATGAGATCGATGCTGACGGCCTTTGTGGCCCTGGCCGCCCTGGCCCTTCCGGCGGGCCTGCCGACACTGGCTCTGGCCCAGGACGACGTCATCGTCGTCGCCGACGCGCCACCCCCTCCCAACGATGCCGGCGCCCGCTATCAACCGGACGAGTCCTCTCCCGCGCCCGCGCAATCGCGCCCGCAGGTCCAGGAGGTCCAGGACCGTCGCGGTGGCGGCGGTGGAGACCGCGGCGGACGCGGCGGCGGTGATCGTGGTGGTGACAATGGCGGCGGTGACCGGGGCGGCGGCCGGGGCGGCGGCGGTGATCGCGGCGGCGATCGGGGGGGCCGGGACGGCGGCAATGGCGGCGGCTGGAACCGTGGCGGCGACACCGAAACCGGCAATGGTCCCGGCCGCTGGAACCGCGACAATCCACCGGTGGTGACGCCTCCCGCCCCCACTCCGGGTCAGGATCGCGGCGGACGCGGGCGCGGCAACGACGGCCAGGACTGGAACCGCGGCAACGACGGACGCGGTCGCGACAACAATGGCGGCTGGAACGGCGGCAACCAGGGCCGCGACGAACGCGGTCAGGACTGGAACCGCGGCAACGATGGCCGGGGCCGCGGCAACGACGGTCGCGGCAACGGCGGCTGGAACGGCAACAACGGCCAGAACAACGGCGGCTGGGACCGCGACCGCAACAACGGCGGCCGCAACTGGCAGGGGGACCGCAACGGTCGTCGCGACTACGGTGGCTGGAGCAATCGCTGGAACCAGAACGACTGGCGCCGGGACTGGAACCGGGGCCGCTCGAACGACTGGTGGCGCAACGATCGCGGTTTCCGGGGCTACACCGGCTTCCGCTCAGGCTTCTATTTCGCGCCGAACTACGGCTACTACTCGGTGCCGAGGCAATACTTTGGCCAGCGCTACTATCAGGGCGACTACCTGCCCTCGATCTTCTGGCGCTACAGCCTGAGCGACTACCGCACCTACGGCCTGGGCTACCCGCCTCCGGGAACCCAGTGGGTCGCCGTCGACACCACGATCTATCTGATCGACAGCTACGACGGCTATATCATCGAGGTCATCCACGACGCCTGGCGCTGGTAGCGCCAGGCGGGGCCGGGATCAGCCGCAGTCGACGCTGCGGATGATCCCGGTGGCCTCGTCGAAGCGGATGTTGAGACGGTTGGGGCGATAGTCTTCGGTCGCCGAACAGGTCGTGCAGACGAACCGCACATCGGCCCCGGCCGCGAAATCGACCGCGCCGCGATGGCTCCCGATCAGGGACCGGGCAGCCGCCGCATCGCAACGCTGCGGCCTGGTCGGTTCGGGCGCCGGCGACGGCGTCGGCGCGCATGCCGTCAGCAGCGCGCCGCCCAGCATCAGGGCGGCGACTACCCGCAGCGGACCTGCTCCACGAGCTCGGTCCGGGTGTTGTAGAAGATGTTCAGCCGATGGGGCGAGAAGTCCATCGTCACCGGGCAGGTCGTACAGACCACGCGGCGGTTGACCACCTCCACCGGCACCGGGATCTCGTTCCTGTGCTTGCCGACCAGATACTGGAAGTCGGCGGCCTTGCAGAGGTCGGCGTCGTCGTCCGGCATGTGCGATCCGACCGGCTGGTTCGCCTCGGCCTGCTCGATCACCGAAGGCCCGGAGGCTTCGCCGATCGCGGACGGAGTCGATGAGCAAGCGGCCAGGAAGAGGGCCGCGATCAGGCCGCTTTTTCCCAGCGCCCCTCGTCCGACTGCTTCCAGTAGGCGAGGTTCGCCCCCTGCGCCTTCAACGCCTTCCAGCGTTCCCGCGCCCTGTGCAGCGCCGTCTCGTCGCGACCGTCGAAGATGATGAAGCATCGCTCGAACTCCTCTGTGAGGTCCATGTCTGAACCATCGACAATGAACAGCGCCTGAGACCCGTTCGGGTTCTCGTCTCCCGCCGTCAGCAGGATGGGCTGGCGCTCGGGATGGGGTTGATCCGACAGGCCGTGGGCCAGGAAGGACTCGTCCCGCCAGGTCCACAGCCGTTCGTCGATGGCCTGGCGTGCATCCGCGTCCGCGACCCGGACCCGCGCCCGCCAGCCGCGTTGAAGGGTGCGGTCCAGCAGTTCAGGCAGGACCTGATCCAGCGTGGACCGCTCCAGATGGTAGAACCAGATTTCCCCGGTCCCGCTCACCCGATCAGCCTTCGTAGGTGTCGGCCACCATGCGATCCAGCAGACGCACGCCCCAGCCCACGGGGCCGTCGGGAACGGTCGTGCGCGTGGACTTGGTGACCCAGGCCACCGGCGCGATGTCGATGTGGGCCCACGGCACGCCGTTGGTGAAGCGCTGCAGGAACAGGCCGGCCGTGATCGACCCGCCGTCGCGACCGGCCGAGTTCTTCACGTCGGCGTTCACGCTGTCCATGATCTTGTCGTACTGCGGCGGCAGAGGCATCCGCCAGACGTTCTCGTTGACCTTGGGACCGGCCGCCAGGAGGGCGTCGGCCAGTTCGTCGGAGTTCGAGAACACGCCCGCGTAGTCGAGGCCCAGGGCGACGATCATGGCGCCCGTCAGCGTGGCCAGATCGACCATGAACTTCGGCTTGAAGCGGTCCTGTGTGTACCAGAGGGCGTCGGCGAGGACGAGGCGGCCCTCGGCGTCGGTGTTGATGACCTCGACCGTCTGGCCCGACATCGACTTGACGATGTCGCCCGGGCGCTGGGCGTTTCCGTCGGGCATGTTCTCGACCAGACCCAGGACGCCGACGGCATTGACCCTGGCCTTGCGGCCCGCCAGCGCGTGCATCAGTCCGGCCACGGCGGCCGCGCCGCCCATGTCCCAGATCATGTCTTCCATGCCGGCGGCCGGCTTGATCGAGATGCCGCCGGTGTCGAAGCAGACGCCCTTGCCGACGAAGGCGATCGGCGCGTCGCCGGCCTTGCCGCCGTTCCACTGGATGACGGCCAGCTGGCTCTCGCGAACCGAGCCCTGACCCACGCCCAGCAGGACATACATGCCGAGGGCTTCCATCTCCTTCTCGCCGAGGATCTCGACCTTCAGCCCCAAACGCTCCAGCTCCTTGACCCGGCGGGCGAACTCGGCCGGGTAGAGGATGTTGGCCGGCTCGGCGACCAGATCGCGCGAGAAGTAGACGGCGTCGGCGACAGCGTTCAGCGGCTCCAGCGCGGCCCTGGCGGCGGCGATGTCCTTGGTCAGAATGTTGACGGTCTTGATCGAGGGGATCTTGTCCGGCTTTTCCTTGGTCCTGTACTTGTCGAACCGGTAGGCGGCCAGACGAACCGCGAAGGCGGCGCGCGCGGCCTCGGCTGCGGACAGGTGCCCAAGATCGATCGTCAGGGTCTCTGCGCCCGACAGCTTCACCGCGTTGTAGGCGGCGCCGGCGGCGGTCTCGAGCGCCAGGTCGTCGAACTTGCCCGCCTCGCCCGCGCCGACCAGCACGATGGTGTCGGCCTTGACGCCCGTGGGCGCGGCGATGATCAGGCTGGAATTGGCGCCTCCGGTGAAGCGGCTGGCGGACATCGCCCGGGTCAGAGCCCCGCCTGCGGCGGCGTCTTGATCGCCGCCCGCCCCGGCCAGGCTGCGACCGTCATGGACGAGGATGGCGAGAACGCCTGCTGCGCCGGCTTCGGCGACGAAATCGATCTTCATGGAAACGCATACTCCGGCCGGGGTAGACTCCCGGTCATTGAACTGTGGGTGGTCACGCCCGCCATTGTCGGCGGCGCGCCCGGACGTGTATTAGATGCGCCCCAACGTCCGCGCCCGCAACCGGGTGATTTCATCGCCCGCATGACCCTGATTCAACGCTACCTTTTCCGCCAGATCAGTTTGCCCGTCCTGGCGGCCTGCGGCTCGCTGGTCGGAATCGGCCTCCTGAGCCAGAGCCTCGACCAGCTCGAGGTCATCGTCGAACGCGGCCAGAGCGTCTGGGTCATGCTGAAACTGACGCTTCTGGCGGTGCCCCAGCTGGTCGGCGTCATCCTGCCCATCGGCCTGTTCGTCGGCGCCCTGATCGCCCTGACCCGGCTGCAGCGCGAACAGGAACTCACCGCCGCCTACGCCAGCGGCATGTCGCGCTGGCAGATGATCGCGCCCTCGGCCGGCCTGGCCCTGGCCGTGGCTCTCGTGGCCCTGACGACCAATGTCTTGATCCAGCCCTGGGCCCAGCGCACCTCGCGCGAACAGGCGTTCGAGATCCGTACAGACCTCGCCGCCCTGCTGGTCGAGGAGGGCCGCTTCGTCCAGGGTCCCAACGGCCTGACCGTCTATGTCCAGCAGATCGAACAGAACGGCCTGCTCAAGAACCTCTTCATCTACATCGAGGACGGCGACAAATCGACGACCTGGGACGCGTCCGAGGCGCGCTTCGGCCGGGTCGACGGCCAACCGGTCCTGACGATGACCCAGGGATCCTGGCAGCAGTACGGGGCGAATGGCGTGCTCAACTTTTTCTCCTTCGACGGCTATGTCTTTCCGTTGAGCCAGTACGTCAGCAACGACGAGCGCATCCGCTACAAGCCCGCCGACCTGTGGATCACCCAGCTCTTCACCCCTACGCCTGAGCAGATCCGCGACAGCGGTTCCCGTGGCGAACTGCTGGCCGAGGCGCACAGCCGCCTGTCCTCGCCGCTCTACGCCCTGACCGCCATGGCCATGGCCCTGGCCGCCATCATGGGCGGGGCCTTCAGCCGCACGGGCTACGGCTCGCGGATCGCCAAGGCCTCGGCCGCCTTCCTGCTGGTGCGGATCTTCGGCTACGGGGTCGTCGCCGCAAGCGCCTGGAACAGCTGGCTGAACCTGTTCCAGTATCTGTTGCCGATCGCAGCCGCCGCCATCGCGCTGCGCCTCCTGTTCCGGGCCTTGAAGCCTCGCCGGTCGAGAGGCCGCTCGCCCCTGGCCCTGCTGAAGGCGCGGTTCGCATGAGCGGCTTCGGATCCCTCGCCGACGCGCCCCGGCACGTCCTGAGCGCCCTCCGCCTCGGACGGCTCGAACGCTATGTGCTGATCCAGCTGGCGCGGTCGCTGGGCGTGGCCCTCGCCGTCATCGCCGCCCTGGTGATGCTGATCGACTTCGTGGAGATTTCACGGGGCCTGGGCTCCGACACCGACCTCTCGGGGCTGCGCATCCTCGGCCTGATGCTGTTGAAATCGCCGGCGGTGATCGTTCAACTGCTGCCCTTCGTCTTCCTGTTCGGCACCCTGGCGGCCTTCGTCGGGCTGAACCGGCGTTCGGAGCTGGTCGCCATGCGCGCAGCCGGCGTCTCCGCCTGGCGGTTTGTCCTGCCTGCGGCCGGCGCCGCGCTCGTGCTCGGCGTGCTCACAGTGACCGTGATCGGGCCCGTGGCCGCCTCGGCCGACGGTCTGTTCCAGCGCGAGCGCGCCCGCATCTCGGGGTCCGTGCTGGGTGCGGAGGAACAACAGGCGATCTGGCTGCGCGAGGGCGACGGCCCGCGCCAGATGGTGATCCGCGCCGGTCGTCAGGACCGCGCCAACGCCCGACTGCTTGACGTGACCTTCTTCATCTACGCCACCGATCCGCAGGGACAGCGCCGGTTCACCGAGAGGATCGACGCCCCGTCCGCCAGCCTCAGCGCCGGCCGCTGGCGGCTGTTCGACGCGGTCGGGGCCCAGACCGGCCAGCGTGCGGTCCGCTACGCCACGCTCGACCTGCCGTCGGCGCTCGCGGACGAAGAGGCGTTCGAGCGTTTCGCCCGGCCGCAGTCGACGCCCTTCTGGTCCCTGCCCGGCCAGATCCAGCGCATCGAGGACGCCGGCTTCTCCTCCACCGCCTATCGGCTCCGGCTCCAGTCGCTGCTGTCCACGCCCCTCGCCTTCGCCGCGATGACCATCCTGGCCGCAGCCTTCTCGCTGCGACTGATGCGTCTGGGCGACCTGGCGCGTATGGCGGTCGCCGCCGTGGTGCTGGGTTTCGCCTTCTTCTTCCTCAGCCAGTTCTCAGCCGCCATGGGTTCGGCCGAGGTGGTGCCGCCGTTCGTGGCTGCCTGGCTGCCCGCGATCCTGACAGCGCTCGCTGCCTTCACCTTGCTGTTCTATACCGAAGACGGGTAAGCGGGCCTCCGGCGGGGGCCTGAAGGAACGGTTGATCAATGCGGGCTGAAGGCGCCGTCTCTCGCAAGAACGCACTGCGCGGCCGCGTCCTGGCGGGGGCGGCGTTGCTGGCCTGTGCGCCCCTGCCCGCGATGGCCCAGACCGCGCCCGCCCAGACCCCGCCGCCGGCCGTGGTTCAGGACGGCCTGACGCCGGATGCGATCTACATCGAAGCCGATCAGGCCGGACGTCAGGGCGACGTCATCAGCGCCACGGGCGAACGGGATCGGGTCTATGCCCGTTTCCAGGGGCATACCCTGCGCGGTCGCGCGGTCACCTATGACATCGCCCAGGGCATCGGCACGGCGGACGGCGACGTGGAATTGGTCGATCCCGAACGAAACACCGTCTTCGCCAGCCACCTCGAACTCGATTCCGACCTGCGAGC
Organism: Brevundimonas subvibrioides; assembly: GCF_002280785.1. Taxonomy (GTDB): domain Bacteria; phylum Pseudomonadota; class Alphaproteobacteria; order Caulobacterales; family Caulobacteraceae; genus Brevundimonas; species Brevundimonas subvibrioides_B. The sequence goes on along the minus strand of NZ_NCEQ01000009.1, from coordinate 74,221 downwards.
CGGCGTCGCCGTCGACTTCGCCACGCGCACGACCACCGGCGCCAGTCTGATGGCCGCCACGGCAGTGCGGCGTTCCGAGAACGTGAACGAGCTGAACTACGCGCTCTTCACCCCCTGCCCGATCTGCGACTCTGAGGGCAATCCGAAGACGCCCAGCATCTCGATCCAGGCCGAGAAGGTGGTCCAGGACGAGGAACTGCGCGCGGTTCTCTATCGCAACGCCGTCTTCAAGGTCGGCGGGGTTCCGGTTCTCTGGACGCCCTTCTTTGCCCATCCCGATCCGACGGTGGAGCGGGCATCAGGCTTCCTGGTCCCGATCTTCAACTATGACGACGGGCGCGGCGTGTCGGTGGAGACGCCCTATCTGAAAGTCGTGTCGCCGTCCGAGGACTGGCTGATCAGCCCGCAGTTCAACACCCGGGTGCTGCCGTTCCTGAACCTGCAATGGCGCCGCCGCTTCGCCGAGGGGACCATCGTGGCCCGCGGCGGCTATACCTATGCCCAGAGTTTCGGCGACTTCGACCTGAACGGCGACGGGCGGGCCGAGAGCAACGTCGATTTCGGCGACCGCACCAGCCGCAGCTATTTCCTCGGCTACGGCAAGTTCGATCCGGCGGGCCCCTGGCGCTGGGGCTTCACGGCCGAGCGGACCTCCGACAAGACCCTGTTCGACCGCTACGACGTCATCGACCCGTATCAGGACAATGGCCTCTACTACGGCGACCAGCGCCGCCTGATCAGCCAGCTCTACGCCGAACGTCAGACCGCGCGCTCCTATCTGTCGGTCGCCGCCTTCTCGATCCAGAGCCTACGGGTCGCCCGGTTCAACGACGTGACCCCGGCGCTGAACGTGTTCGAGTCCGACGGCTCCCTGCCGCTCGTCGCGCCCCTGATCGACGCCCGGTGGGAGCCGGCCGCCGCCGTCCTCGGCGGCCGGCTGCGCCTGCGCGGGTCCGCAGTGTCGCTCTATCGCGACGATTATTTCGGCAGCCCCGTCCTGCGGCCCGAGATCATTCCGTTGGGCTCGACCCTCGGTCTGCCCGGCGTCGACAGCCGGCGTGTGACCGGTCAGCTGGACTGGCGCCGGTCCTTCACCTCACCCGCCGGCGTGCGCTACGAGCCGTTCGTCGATGGCCGCGTCGATGTCTATTCGGTCGCCGACCTGCCGCCGATCCTCGGGCTGGAAGACGAGACCATCACGCGCCAGCGCGCCACGATCGGCCTGGACGTCAGCTATCCCCTGATCCGCCGCCTCAGCGACGGGGCCGATCTCATCGTCGAGCCGCTCGGCCAGATTTCGATCTCGACAGATCCGGACCTAGATCCGCGCATCCCGGTCGAGGACGCACAGACGCTGGAGCTGGACGAATCGTCCCTGTTCCGGACCGACCGCTTCCCCGGCTACGACCTGATGGAGGGCGGGGTCCGCGTCACGGCCGGCGTGCGCGCCACGCTGCGCTGGAGCGAGGGCCGGACCGCCAGCCTGTTTGTCGGCCGCAGCATGCGCGACGCCGAACAGGACGACTTCCGCATCCCGATCCCCGACGCGCCGAACAACCTCTACGATCCGACCGGGCTGGCGGCCCAGACCTCCGACTGGGTGGTTCAGGGCAGTTTCCAGCCGTCCGACCGCATCCGGGGCTGGGGCCATGCGACGGTGGACGGATCGGGCGACATCCGCCGCGCCGAGATGGCCGTGGACGGCCGTTGGGGTCGTCGCAACCTGGCGACCGCCAGCTATATCGTCGACCGCTCCAATCCCCAGGATGGACCACTCAACCGCAACTACGAATTCGTGCAGCTGGCCGGCCAGCAATTCATCGCCGGAAACTGGGGCGTGGCCGTCGCCGGCATCGCCGACCTTGAACGCAACCTGATCACCCGCTCGGAAGTCGGCGTCGTGTTCGATGACGATTGTTTCCGCATCGAGGTCGGTTATCGCAGCGACAACACCCGCGTCAGCCCCACCGGGCCGTCCGGGGGCGTCTACTTCCGTCTAAACCTCGCCACTTTTGGAGGGTCAGGCTATGGATCAAACGGCTTGCGTTAGGCATGACGCGTAAAGGCGTGCGCCAACCCGGTGGGGAATCGGGGCAGCAGGCTCGAAGGAATCAGGACTGACCATGCGTTTGATGCGTTTTACGGCCGGGGTCGCGATGGCCGCGCTGGTCGCGGGTGCGGCGATTGCCCAGACCGCTCCTGCGAGTCAGGCGGCGGGCGCCCTCGATCCGGCCGCCGAGCAGGCCCCCGCCACCGCCGCCGCCGCGGAACCCGAGTTCACCCTGGCGGACGGCATCGTCGCTACGGTCAACGACCAGGTCATCACCGGCTTCGACCTGCGTCAGCGCATGCTGTCGGTCATCGCCATGAGTCAGGTGCAGCCGACCGAGGAGAATATCCCGGCGATCCAGCAGCAGGCGCTCCAGGCGCTGATCGAGGAACGTCTCCAGGCCCAGGAGATCGCCAACTACGAGACCCTGAGGATCAGCGACGAGGAAGTGAATCAGGAAATCGCGGGCATGGCGCAGGAGGCCGGCACGACGCCCGAGAACTACATGGCCTTCCTGGCCCAGGGCGGCATCCGCCCCGAGGCCATGCGCGAACAGCTGCGCACCGAGATCGGCTGGCGTGAACTGGTCGGCGGTCGCTTCAACAGTCGCTCACGCGTCAGCCGCGCCCAGGTCGATCAGACCTTGCGCCAACTGACCGAAGCCGCGTCCAAGCCCCAGTATCTGATCGGCGAGATCTATCTTGAGGCCAACCGCGTCGGCGGCCAGCAGGCGGCCGTGAACGGCGCCGAGCAGCTGGTCACCCAGATGGTCCAGGGCGCGGCCTTCCAGGCCGTGGCCCGCCAGTTCTCGGCCGCGCCTTCGGCGGCCCGCGGCGGCGACGCCGGCTGGGTCGTCCAGGGCACGGTGCAGCCGGCTCTGCAGGCCGCTCTGGACTCGTTGCAGGTCGGCCAACTGTCGCGTCCCATTCCGGTCGATGGCGGCGTCTACATCATCTACATGCGCGACAAGCGCACGGGCGCGGCGACCAGCCTGGTCTCGCTGAAGCAGGCGATGATCGAGCTTCCCGAGACCGCGACCACGGAAGAGGTCGCCGCCGCCACCCAGCGTCTGGAAGGGATCCGCGCCAGCCTGACCTGCGACAACATTCTGCAACGCGCGACGTCGGAAGCGGGCCTGCTCGGCTCCGACCTCGGCGAAAGCGACGTGGCCAACCTGGCGCCCCAGTTCCAGCAGGTCGCCCGTTCGGCCGAGGTGAACACGGTGTCGAACCCGGTGCGCACGCCTCTCGGCATCCACCTGCTCGCCGTCTGCGGCCGTCGGGTGGGCGGGGTGGACGTCCCCAGCTACCAGGAGGTCGAGGCCCGTCTGCGGAACCAGAACCTCGCGATGCTCGCGCGCCGCTATATCCGTGACCTGCGGGCCGACTCCCTGATCGAAATGAAGTAATCGGGGTGGCGGCGGTTTCCGACAGCGTGGGGCCGCTGGTTCTCAGCCTGGGCGAACCGGCAGGCGTCGGTGCGGAGATCATAGCCAAGGCCTGGAGCGCGCTCTCGGGGCAGGCGCCTTTCGCCGTCATCGGCGACGGCCGGCTGCTTGAGGCGCAAGGCGTGCCCGTGCGGGAGATCGGCGACCTGTCCGATGCGGCGACCGTCTTCGCCCGCGCCCTGCCCGTCCTGAATCACCCGGCTCCAGCGCCGATCGAGCCGGGCAAGCCCGATCCGCGCAATGCCGCCGTGGTCGCCGACTGGATCGAGCGCGCCGTGGCCCTGGCCCTGTCGGGCGAGGCGTCGGGCGTGGTCACGGCCCCCATCGCCAAGGCTCCCCTCTATGCCGCCGGTTTCCGCTTCCCGGGGCACACCGAGTTCATCGCCGAACTGACCGCCGACGCTCCCTACGCCGGAACGCGCGGGCCGGTGATGATGCTGACGGCAAAGAACCTGCGGGCCTGCCTTGTCACCATCCACGTCGCCCTGGACCAGGTGCCCGAATTGGTGACCGGGGAGCGCGTCGCCCGCACCGCCCGCGTCGTCCACGAGGTCCTGCGTCGCGACTTCGGCATTGCCCGACCTCGCCTGGCCCTGGCCGCACTCAACCCGCACGCCGGCGAAGGCGGGGCTCTGGGCCTGCAGGAGATCACCGTCCTGAGGCCGACGGCCGAGGCCCTGCGCGCCGAGGGGATCGACATCACAGATCCCCTGCCCGCCGACAGCATGTTCCACGACGACGCCCGAGCGACCTATGACGCCGCCATCTGCCTTTACCACGACCAGGCCCTGATCCCGGTCAAGACGCTGGACTTCTGGGGCGGGGTGAATGCGACACTGGGCCTGCCGGTCATCCGCACCTCGCCCGACCACGGCACCGGCTTCGACATCGCCGGCAAGGGGATCGCACGGCCCGACAGCCTGATCGCCGCCATCCGTCTGGCCTCGGAGATGGCGGCCCGGCGAGCGGCAGGCTAACACCGCCCGGTGACCAATCTCCCCCCCTTGCGCGAATCCCTCGAAGCCCACGGCCTGCTGGCCAAAAAGAGCTTCGGCCAGCATTTCCTGCTGGACCTCAACATCACGCGAAAGATCGTCCGCCTCGCGGGGCCGTTCGAAGGCCGGGCCGTGATCGAGGTCGGGCCGGGCCCCGGCGGCCTGACCCGCGCCATTCTGGAGAGCGACGCCGGCAAGGTGGTCCTGATCGAGAAGGATCCGCGCTTCCTGCCGCTGCTGGCTGAGCTGGACACCGGCGACGGGCGGCTGACCATCGTCGAGGCCGATGCGCTGAAGGTCGATCAGGGGACGCTGGTCGAAGGCCCGGCCCATGTCGTTTCCAACCTGCCCTACAACGTCGGCACGCCCCTGCTGATCGACTGGCTGACGGGAGCGTGGACGCCTGTCGCCATGACCCTGATGTTCCAGAAGGAGGTCGCCGAGCGGATCGTGGCCGCGCCGGGCGACGACGCCTATGGCCGCCTGGCCGTCATCTCCCAGGCCGTGGCCGAGGTGAAGATCGTCATGCACCTGCCGGCCGCCGCCTTCACCCCGCCGCCCAAGGTGGCCTCGGCCGTCGTCCATGTCGTGCCTCGCGCCGACCGGCCCGACGCCGCGACCCTGAAGCGGCTGGAGCGGGTCACGGCCGCCGCCTTCGGCCAGCGCAGGAAGATGCTGCGCTCCAGTCTGAAACAGCTGGGTGGCGGGGCCCTGTGCGAAGCCGCCGGGATCGACCCGGACGCCCGCGCCGAAGTCATCGACATCGCGGGCTTCCTCCGCCTCGCCGGAGCCCTCCAGTCGTGAGTGAAATCGAACCCTTCCGCGCCATCGCCATCAGCCGCCTGGCCCACGCCCTGAAGGCCGAGGGGCGGTCGGTGATCCATATGGAGTTCGGCCAGCCCTCGACCGGCGCCCCGCCCGCCGCCATCGCCGAAGCGCATCGCGTCCTCGACGTCGACAGCATGGGCTACTGGGAAAGCGCCCCGCTGAAGGCCCGCATCGCCCGGCTGTATGACGAGCGGTATGGGGTCAGCGTCTCGCCCGACCAGCTGCTGCTGACCAACGGGGCCTCGCCGGCCCTGGTCCTGGGTCTGTCGTCGCGGTTCGCGCCCGGCGACCGGATCGCCATGGCCCGGCCCGGCTATGTCGCCTACCGCAACACGGTGAAGGCCCTGCGGATGGTCCCGGTGGAGATCGCCTGCGGCCCCGACGAACACTACCAGCTGACCGCCGCCGCGCTTGATGCGCTGGAGCCTGCGCCCGCCGGGGTGATCATCGCCAGCCCGGCCAACCCGACGGGATCGGTGATCGCGGCCGAGGAACTGACCGCCATCGCCGGGGTCTGTGCGCGCAAGGGGATCCAGATCCTGTCCGACGAGATCTACCACGGCCTCAGCTACGTCGGGCCCCAGCCGTCGCTGCTGCAGTTCGCGCCCGAGGCCATGGTGATCAGCAGCTTCTCCAAATACTGGAGCATGGCCGGGTGGCGGCTGGGCTGGCTGCTGGTCCCGCACGACCATATCGAGCGGGCCCGCGCCTACATCGGCAACCTGTTCCTGACCCCGCCGTCGCTGAGCCAGCACGCGGGCCTGGTCGCCATGGACCAGCATGCGGTGCTGGAGGGCCATATCGAGACCTACGCCCGCAACCGCACCCTCATGCTGGAGGCCTTGCCGGCCCTGGGCCTGAAGTCGATCGCCCCGCCCGACGGCGCCTTCTACATCTGGGCCGACATCGGCCACCTGACCGACGACAGCGTGGCCTTCTGCGAGCAGCTTCTGAGAGACACCGGCGTGGCCACGGCGCCCGGCGTGGACTTCGATCCCGTCGACGGCCACCGCTTCATGCGCTTCAGCTTCGCCGTCTCAACGCCGGAGATCGAGGAGGCCCTGCGCCGCATTACACCGTGGTTCGAGGCCCGATCCGCCTGACGGCGAATTGCACTCTGAAAAAAACACAGTGCAAAAGTGCAAATCGTTTAGTTACAATACGTTGGTTCGCGTTTCTTCCTTGCACAGTGCAAGAAATTTGGACACTCCGCTCCTCTCGACGCCGCCTGCCCGCCCCAAATTGTCAAAGACCAGGGCCTGAGATGGCGAGGCGGCCCGACGAGCGCAAGCTGTTGGTGTGAATTATTTCCTAGCCTTCTCTACGGCGCGCGCTGGCATGGACTCGGGAAAGGCTCGGTCTATCCTTTCGTCGCGCAGGAAGAGGGTGGGATGGCGAAGCTGATCTATGGTTTGAACCAGTCCCTGGACGGCTATGTGGACCACGACCGCTTCGGGCCCGACGCCGTCTTGTTCCGCCACTTCATCGAGCAGATGACCCGGGTGACGGGCAGCCTCTACGGCGGCCGGATGTACGAGATCATGCGCTACTGGGACGAGGATCAGCCCGGGTGGGACGATGCCGAGCGGGACTACGCCGGGGCCTGGCGTGACAGCCCGAAATGGGTCGCGTCCCGGTCGCACACGTCGGTCGGTCCGAACGCGACGCTGCTGAAGGGCGATCTGGAGACGGCGATCCGCACGCTGAAGGCGGAACAGGACGGGGAGATCGAGGTCGCCGGACCGGCCCTGGCCGCGATCCTGATGCCGATGGGGCTGATCGACGCGTATCAGATCTACCTGCACCCGGTCGGGCTGGGCGACGGCACGCCCTTCTTCAAGGACGCCCGGCCGCCGCTGCGGCTCGTGGGAAACCAACCGATCGGCGCGTCGGTGGTCCGGCTGACCTACGTCCCGGCCTGACAATCACTTGTCATCCCGGCCGCAGCGAAGCGGAGAGCCGGGACGTCGGATTCCGAACTTCGAACTCCCGGAAATCGCGCCAGCGATTGTCCGGGAGACAGCCCGACCGACCCGACTGTCTCCCGGACAGCCGCTTCGCGCCTTCCGGGAGTGTCGAAGAGACGTCTTTCGTCCCGGATAATCGCCTACGCGATTTCCGGGATGACAAGATTGGAGTTCCATTGAGCCCGGTTGCCGCCTCACCCCCGGCCTTCGCCGGGGTGCACGGAGGGGAGGCGAGAGGCCCTAGACGGCCTCGGCCAGCAGGGCCGACTGGTAGTCGGCGATCCAGATGTTGCGGAACCGGCGGCTGCGTTCGGCGTGATAGATGTGGGCCAGTTCCGCATAGGAGCGGTCGAAGTCGTCGTTGACGAAGACGTAGTCGAAGTCCGTGCAGTGCTCGATCTCGCCCTTGGCGTTGGCGATGCGGCGCTCGATGACGTCGTCGGCGTCCTGCGACCGGGTCACCAGACGGCGCTTCAGCTCTTCAAGGCTGGGCGGCAGGATGAAGACCCGCACGGCGTCGTCCGGGCATTTCGCCGCGATATCGCGCGCGCCCTGCCAGTCGATGTCGAACAGCACGTCGCGACCCTCGGCCAGGGCCTTGTCGATCGGCGCGCGCGGGCTGCCGTAGCGAGCGCCGTGGACGTCGGCCCATTCCAGGAAGGCGTCGGCGTCGATCAGGCTCTGGAAGTCTTCCGGCGAGACGAAGTGATAATCGCGGTCGGCCACCTCGCCCGGGCGGATGCCGCGCGTGGTCATGGAGACCGACAGCTCCAGCCCGCCGTGGTCGGCCATCAGCCGCCGGCACAGCGACGTCTTGCCGGCCCCCGAGGGGCTGGCGACGATCAGGAGGACGCCCCGACGGGGCGTGCGTTCATTCAACATTCTGTACTTGCTCTCGAAGCTGTTCGATGACCGCTTTCAGGTCCAGGCCCGTGGCGGTCAGCGCCGTCGTAGCCGATTTCGAACAGAGCGTGTTCGCCTCGCGCATGAACTCCTGCATCAGGAAGTCCAGTTTGCGGCCCGAGGGCGGTTGATCCAGCAGGGCGCGGGCGGAGGCGACGTGTGCGGTCAGTCGGTCCAGCTCCTCGCGCACGTCCGCTTTCGTCGCGAGCGCGGCGGCCTCCAGCACGATCCGGTCTTCAAGCCCCGGCGCGTCGGGCGCCAGTTCGCCCATGCGGCGGGCGAAGCGTTCACGGACGGCTTCCGTCTGGGCGGCGGCCCCGGTCTCGGCCGTGGCGACGAGGCTCTCGATGCGGGAGACGAAGTCCTCGATCACGGGGCGCAGCTGGGCGCCCTCGCGTTCGCGGGAGATTTTCAGCGCGTCGAGCGCCTGTTCGACGGTGGCGGCCATGGCGGCCTCGATCAGGGCGCGCGCCTCGGGATCCTCCGCCTCCTCGTCGATGTCCAGCACGCCGCGCAGGGCCAGCAGGCCGTCGGCGGACGGCGGCGTCGCCCCCTCCTCCGCCAGCTGGTTGGCGAGCTGGAAATAGCGGGCCAGAACGGCCTCATTGACCTTCAGGGCCGAGGCGTCGCCCGGCGCGCGGCGCGCCTGGATGCCGATCGTGACCTGACCCCGGCTCAGACGCGCCTGACCGGCCGCCTTGGCGAGCCGCTCGAGGTTGTCGAAGCCGTTCGGACCCCGGAAACGGACCTCCAGATTGCGACCGTTGACCGAGCGCGCCTCGACCGACCAGGTCCAGCCGTCGAGGGCGCCGTCGGCCCGGCCGAAGCCGGTCATTCCGGACAGGATGGGGCCTGACGACACGCTCACCGTCCGTTCGCCGGAGCCGGCGGCGTGGGAGCCACAGGCGTTGGACGCAGGGTCCGCGACGGCGTCACCGTTCCCGGCGCCTGCATGGTGATCACGGCCTCGCCGGTCACGGTCGGCGGGGCCACCGCCGCGCCTTCCGGCCCGCCCTGTCCGGGCGGCGGTGCGCCGGGAACCGCCCCGGGCGGCAGGGTCTCGGCCGGCGGGGCCTTGCCCGCCTCGATCGCCCGCCAGCGCGACACGTTCATCAGATGCTCTTCATAGGTCCGGGCGAAGGCGTGGCCGCCCGTCCCGTCAGCGACGAAGAACAGGTCCTGGGTCGCCGGCGGATTGAGCACCGCCTCCAGCGCCTGACGGCCCGGATTGGCGATCGGCGTCGGCGGCAGGCCGTCGATCAGATAGGTGTTCCAGCCCGTGTCCCGCTGCAGCTCCGACAGGCGGATGCCGCGTCCCAGCGGACGGCCCTTGGTGATGCCGTAGATGATGGTCGGATCGCTCTCCAGCCGCATGCCGATCCGCAGCCGGTTCGAGAACACGGCCGCCACGCGGGGCCGTTCGCGGGCCAGCCCGGTCTCCTTCTCCACGACAGAGGCCAGGATCACGGCCTCCTCGGGAGTCCGGACGACGGTGTTGGGGCTGCGGGCGGCCCAGAGCTCTGCCAGATTGTCCGCGGCGTCGCGCTGCATCCGCGCGATCACTGAGGCCCGGGTCTCGCCGCGCGAGATCTCATAGGTGTCGGCCCACAGGGAGCCCTCCTCCGGGACCGCGTCGATGGTCCCCGTCAGGATCGCCTCGGCATTCAGGATGTCCACCGCCTGGGCCGAGGACCAGCCCTCGGGGATGGTCACGAAATGGCGCACCACCCGCCCGTCGGTCAGCAGGCCGATGACGGCCTTCAGCGAGGCGCGGGTCGGCACTTCGTACTCGCCGGCGCGCAGTCGACGATCCGCCCCGGTCAGGGTGGCGGCGGCCTTGAACATGTCGACGGACCGGATCACGCCGGCGCGCTTCAGCGTGGCGGCGATGGCCGAGACGCCCGACCCGGACGGGAGGGTGACCACCGTCGTGTCGCCTTCGCGCGCCGTCGGTCCGGGCGCGTAATAGACGCTCCACCCCCAGGCCAGGGCCGCGATCAGGAACAGGCTGAAGGTCGCGGACGCCGCCAGCAGCGCCGCCATCAGACCCGGCCGTTGCAGCTTCGGCGCCCCACCGGCGTTCGCCACGGTCAGGCGACCTTGCGGAAGATGATCGAGGCGTTGGTGCCGCCGAATCCGAAGCTGTTGGACATGGCCACATCGATCTCCATCGGCTTGCCCCTGTGTGGCACGAGATCGATGGCGGTTTCGTGTTCCGGGTCGTCGAGGTTGATCGTCGGCGGCGCGATCTGGTCGCGGATGGCGAGGATGCTGAACACCGCCTCGATCGCCCCCGCGGCGCCGAGCAGGTGGCCGGTCATCGACTTGGTGGAGGACATGGCCATGTCTTTCGCATGATCGCCGACCAGCCGCTCAACCGCGCGCAGCTCGATCCAGTCGGCCATGGTCGAGGTGCCGTGGGCGTTGACGTAGTCGATGTCCTCGACCGCGATCCCGGCCCGTTTCACCGCCGCCTTCATGGCGCGATAGGCGCCGTCGCCGTCCTCGGACGGGGCGGTGATGTGCCAGGCGTCGCCCGACATGCCGTAGCCGATGACCTCGGCGTAGATCTTCGCGCCGCGCGCCCTGGCGTGTTCGTATTCCTCGAGGATGACGACCCCGGCGCCCTCGCCCATGACGAAGCCGGCATGGCCCCGGTCATAGGGGCGCGAGGCCTTCTCCGGCGTGTCGTTATAGGCGGTGCACAGGGCCTTGCAGGCGAGGAAGCCGGCGATACCGAGCGGCACGATGGAGCTCTCGGCCCCGCCCGCCACCATCACATCGGCATCGTCCAGCATGATCATCCGCGCCGCGTCGCCGATGGCGTGCACGCCGGAGGCGCAGGCCGTCACGACGGCGTGGTTCGGCCCCTTCAGGCCGTGGCGGATCGAGATCTGGCCGCTGGCGAGGTTGATCAGGGCCGAGGGGATGAAGAAGGGGCTGACGCGGCGCGGGCCGGATTCGGCCAGGATCGCCGCGCTGTCGGCGATGGGGCCCAGGCCGCCGATGCCGGCCCCCATGATGACGCCGGTGCGTTCCTTGTCCTCATCCGTCTCGGGATGCCAGTTGGCGTCGTTCAGAGCCTCGTCGGCCGCCGCGATGCCGAACAGGATGAAGTCGTCGACCCGCTTGCGTTCCTTGGGCGTCATGATGGCGTCGGGATCGAAGCTGCCGGGGATGTCGGGCCCGCCCCCGCCGCGACCGTCCACGCTCGGAACCTCGCCCGCGATGGTGCAGCCGAAGCCCTCGGTATCGAAGGCCGTGATCTGTCGGATGCCGGAACGGCCCTCGACGATGGCTTTCCAGCTCAAATCGACCCCGTTGCCCAGGGGCGTGACAAGGCCGAGACCGGTGACGACGACGCGACGCATGATGTCGGGCTCCAGCTCAGCGAATCCTGAATCAGAAACAGTAATGGCCGCCGGGCCTCTCCGCTAGGAGGGCCGGGCGGCCATTGACTGCCGGTTGAGTGAACCGAGGCCTAGGCCGCGGTCTTCTCGTCGATGAACTTCACCGCGTCGCCGACGGTCTGAATGTGTTCGGCGGCGTCGTCGGGGATCTCGATATCGAACTCTTCTTCGAAGGCCATGACCAGTTCGACGTTGTCGAGCGAGTCAGCGCCCAGGTCGTCGATGAAGCTGGCCTTCTCGGTGACCTTGTCCGGATCGGCGTCCAGGTGGTCGATGACGATCTTGCGGACGCGTTCCAGGGTGTCGGACATGTGTGTCTCTGCCTTCTAGAGCCGCCGGAGCGGCGTATGGTGGTCTTGCCGTCTCACGACGGCTCCGCTTGCGCAAGAGGCAACGCCTCACTGACCCAACCGGTCGCCCGGCCTTTAGCACACCCCTCGGCGAGGGAAATAGGTGTGAACTCTCATTGATGGGCGATCGCGCGCTCGCGCGACCTGAGCCCGAGCGCTTTGATCAGCGACGGCGATTGACCCACCACGCCAGGGCGCCGCCCGCCAGGGCCATCGGCGCCCCGTAGATCGCCCAGATGATCTGGCCGGTCATGAAACTGCCCGGCAGGATGTTCAGCCCCTGCAGCACCCAGATGACGCCGATCAGCAGCAGCGGACCGCTAAGGATGGTGGCGAGGTAGCGCAGCGCGATCATCAGATCATCGCCATGCCGCCGTTCACGTGCAGGGTCTGCCCCGTGACATAGGCGGCCTCGTCGGACGACAGATAGACGGCGGCGGCGGCGATCTCGTCGCCCGTGCCCAGACGGCCCGCGGGGATGCTGCGCAGGATGCCCTCGCGCTGCTGCTCGTTCAGCACGTCGGTCATCGGCGAGGTGATGAAGCCCGGGGCGATACAGTTCACGGTGATGCCGCGGCTGCCGACCTCCTGGGCCAGGGATTTGGAAAAGCCGATCATCCCGGCCTTCGACGCCGCATAGTTGGTCTGGCCGGCGTTTCCGGTGACGCCGACCACAGAGGTGATGCCGATGATCCGGCCCGAACGGCGCTTCATCATCCCCTTCATGACGGCGCGCGACAGGCGGAAATAACTCTCCAGATTGACGGTGAGGACGGACTGGAAATCCTCGTCCTTCATCCGCATCAGCAGGCCGTCCCTGGTGATGCCCGCGTTGGCGACGAGGATATCGAGAGGAGCCCCCGCCACAGCCTCCGCCGCCGCCACGAGGCCATCGACCGAGGTCGGCTCCGACAGGTTCGCGGCCGAGAAGGTCGCACGGTCGCCAAGCTCCGCCGCCATTTGCGCCAGAGCGGCCTCGCGCGTGCCGGACAGCACGACGGTGGCGCCCTGCGCATGCAGGGCGCGGGCGATGGCCCCGCCGATGCCGCCCGTGGCGCCGGTGACGAGGGCGGTCTTGCCTGTGAGGTCGAACATGGTCTGTCTCCGTAGTGACGAGTGTTTAGTGGCGAGTGGCGAGAAGGGCGGCGAGTGAACTCGTCACTCGTCACCCGCCACTCGTCACTGCTTGGGCGAACGCCTCGATGTCTTCGGGGCTGTTGAGCGCCAGGCTCTCGGCGTCGGGGGCGATGCGTCTGGCCATGCCGGTCAGGACCTTGCCGGAGCCGATCTCGACGAAACGGGTCACGCCCCCTTCGGTCGCCATCCACTCCATCGACTCGCGCCAGCGGACGCGACCGGTGACCTGTTCGACCAGCAGGCGACGGATCGCAGCGGCGTCGGTTTCAGGCCGGGCGGTGATGTTGGCCACGAGCGGCACGACGGGAGAGACCAGCGAGGCCGCCGCCAGGGCGGTCGCCATCTCGTCGGCGGCGGGCTGCATCAGGGGACAGTGGAAGGGCGCCGAGACGTTCAGCGGGATGGCCCGCGCGCCCAGTTCCTTGGCCTTTTCGATGGCGCGATCGACGGCGGCCTTTTCGCCCGAGATGACGACATTGCCGTTGTTGTTGTCGTTGGCGACGACGCAGACCCCGACCTCGGCGCCCGCCGCAGCGGCGGCTTCGGCCAATGCGAGGTCGGTTTTCGGCCCGATCAGGGAGGCCATGGCCCCCTGCCCCACGGGCACCGCGCGCTGCATGGCCTGGCCGCGCAGCTTCAACAGGCGGGCGGTGTCGGTCAGCGACAGGGCGCCCGCCGCCGCCAGGGCCGAATATTCGCCCAGCGAATGGCCGGCGACGAAGGCCGCGCGATCCACGGAGACGCCGAACTCCTTGTCCAGCACCCGCATGACGGCCAGGGACACCGCCATCAGGGCCGGCTGGGCGTTCTCGGTCAGGGTCAGCTGGTCCTCGGGCCCGTTGCGCATCAGGCCGGACAGATCCTGTCCCAGGGCCTGGTCGATCTCGGCGAACACATCCCGCGCCGAAGCGAAGGCGTCGGCCAGCGCCGCGCCCATGCCGACTGCCTGGCTGCCTTGTCCGGGGAACAGGAGGGCGAGGGTCATCGATAGGGTCCGTGATCGTTGTCAGAAGCCCGGAGGGGTAAGCCGGTTGCCGCCTCCGGGCAACCCGGCCGACTTGACGGAGGGCCGTGGAGGGACGACCTTTCGACCATGCCTGAGATCTACATAGAGCTCTCCGACGAAACCCTTGAACGCCTGACGGCCTATGCCGACGCGCTCGAGATGACGCCTGAGGCGGCGCTGACACAGATCGTCAGGGCGGGTCTCCAGAACGACGAGTCCCGGCCCGATGGGGCGACCGGGGACGAGTATCGCGCCTTCGTCCAGAAGGGGATCGACTCCGCTGATCGGGGCGACCTCGAAGACTGGGATGTCGTGAAGGCCAGGCTGCGCGTCTACATGGATGAACAACCGGCCGTCGCCGCCGAATGAAGGTGCGGACATCGCCGGATGCCGAAGAGGACATCCGGGAAGTCTTTGACTACATCGCCCGCGACAGCCTGCAGAACGCCCATGTCGTCGCCGGGCGGATCATCGAGGCCATCGACGATCTGGCCGTGTTCGAAGGTCGCGGGCGCAAAGGCGAGGTCGATGGCACGCTGGAGCGTGTCGTGCCGCGGACAGGGTGCGTGGTGATCTATCGCGTGACGGAGGACGAGGTCCTCATCCTTCGGGTCTGGCGTTCGGCGAGGGGCGCGGCGCGCCTGTCCTGACCGCCCGCCTTGCCTCCCACGCCCTTTTCCCCTATACGCGCCCGCTTTCCAGGGCTTCGGTCCTGTCGCGGAACACCAAAGGGTTCGGGAAGTCATTCCGGCCGCCGCTTCAGGATCCATCGTGGTTCGGACTTACCCGGTCCGGCTGCGCCGACGCCCTACAAGGGAGACTGCACTATGGCTCTTTACGAGCACACGGTCATGTCGCGCCAGGATATCAGCGCGCAACAGGCCGAAGCCCTCAACGACACCATCAAGGACCTCATCGTGGCCGGCGGCGGATCCGTCGCCAAGATCGAGTACTGGGGCCTGCGCAACCTGACCTACCGGGTCAAGAAGAACCGCAAGGCTCACTATTCCCTGCTGGCCATCGACTGCCCGCCCCCCGCCATGGCCGAAGTCGAGCGTCAGCTCGGCATCAACGAGGACGTGCTGCGCTGGCTGACGGTCAAGGTCGAGGAACTCGATCTGGAACTGTCGCCCCTGCTGGCCCGCCGCGAGCGTGAGCGCGAGCGTGACCGCGAGCGTACGCCGCGTGAAGACGCCGAAGTGGCCGCGTAAGGAGATCTGGACCCATGACTGACACCACCTCCCCCTCCGCCAACGTTCCCGGCACCCCTGCCGGCTCGGGCGGCTCCGGCCGTCGTCCCTTCTATCGTCGTCGCAAGGTCTGCCCGTTCTCGGGCGAAGGCGCGCCGAAGATCGACTACAAGGACGTCAAGCTGCTGCAGCGCTACATTTCCGAACGCGGCAAGATCGTGCCTTCGCGCATCACCGCCGTGTCCCAGATCAAGCAGCGCGAACTGGCCAAGGCCATCAAGCGCGCCCGCTATCTGGCCCTCCTGCCTTACGTGGTGAAATAAGATGAAGGTCGTTCTGCTCGAACGCGTCGAGAACCTCGGCGCCATCGGCGACGTCGTCACTGTCAAGGACGGTTTCGCCCGTAACTTCCTCCTGCCCCGCGAGAAGGCGCTCCGCGCCACCTCGAAGAACCTGGAGAAGTTCGAACTGGACCGCGTCGCCATCGAGGCGCGCAACGAACGCAACAAGACCGACGCCGGCGCGATCGCCTCGAAGATCGACGGCCAGGTCTATGTGATGATCCGTCAGGCCGGCGAAACCGGCCAGCTGTACGGTTCGGTCGGCGGCCGCGACGTCATGGAGGCCATCCAGGCCGAGGGCGGCAAGGTCGAACGTTCGCAGATCGTGCTCAACACCCCGATCAAGACCCTGGGTCTCCACGTCGTGCCGGTTCGCCTGCACGCCGAAGTGTCCGCCACGGTCACGATCAACGTCGCACGCTCGGCTGATGAAGCCGAACGTCAGGCGAAGGGCGAGGACGTGATCAAGTCGGCCTACGACGACGACCGCAACGCGGCCGCCGAACAGGCCCGCGACATGGTCGAAGGCGGCGCCGGTCAACAGGACGGTCTCGGCTCCGAGGCCTGATCCTGAAGATCGGTTCGTCGAGCCGATAGAGACGCTAAAGGGCGTGTCCTCCGGGCACGCCCTTTTTGCTGCAAGCGAACCGAACTATGTCAAAATTGCAACGAGTGCGGTCGCTTGCATTAACACACGCTTGACCACGCAGCCCGGCGCACCCAGCTTGCATGACAGGGGGCGTCCGCGCTGGTCCGCGCAATATTTTTGCGTGGCCGGTCGGCCGATAACCACGCGGCGGTCAACGCCGGACATCCGACCACATCTCGCGCGCCACGCGTCCCGCGTCGGCCCCATCTCGTCAGGCTCGTCATGCACCTCAGAATTTCCCGCTCCGTCCTTCTCGGCTTCAGCTCTGCAGCGACCCTGCTCGCCTGCCCGATCGCGGCGATGGCCCAGACGGCGCCTCAGGACGCGACCGCGGTCGACGAGGTCATCGTCACCGGCACGCGCACCGTGGGCCGCACGCGTCTCGACTCGGTCGCCCCGGTCGATGTGATCTCCGGCGAGGTCCTGACGCGCCAGGGCGCCGGCACCGAGCTGGCGGCGGCGCTCGCCGCCACCGCCCCGGCCATCAACTTCCCCCGTCCCGCCATCTCGGACGGTTCGGACCACATCCGCCCGGCGACGCTGCGGGGCCTCGCCCCCGACCAGACCCTGGTCCTGATCAACGGCCAGCGCGGCCACGTCGCCGCCCTGGTCAACGTCAACGGCAACCTCGGTCGCGGATCGACCGCGTTCGACCTGAACACGGTCCCGGCGATCACCCTCGGCAACGTCGAAGTCCTGCGTGACGGCGCCTCGGCCCAGTACGGCGCCGACGCCATCGCCGGCGTCATCAACCTGCGCCTGCGCGAGGCCGCCTCGGGCGGCGGTCTGACCGCCGTCTATGGCGTCTACGACACCCAGTTCGACACCGCGCGCGGTTCGCACGACCGCAACGATGGTGAGCAGATCTCGCTCTCCGGCTGGGTCGGCCTGCCCCTGTTCGGCGATGGCTTCCTGACGATCTCAGGCGAGGTCCAGGAGCGCGATCCGACCAACCGCTCCGACTACGCCGCGCCCGGCAGCGTCTCGAATGGTTCGTCCACCACCGTCATCGGCCGCTTTGGCGATCCGAAGACCAGCGCCCAGTCGGTCTGGTTCAACGCCGGCAAGCCGCTGGAAAACGGCTGGGAAGGCTACGCCTTCGGCGGCTACCAGCACCGGGATTCGGAATCGGCCGCGACCGCCCGCGCCTTCAACAACAGCAACAACGTCCTGGCCATCTATCCGAACGGCTTCCTGCCGATGATCGGCGCCGCGATCGACGACTACAACCTGTTCGGCGGCCTCAAGGGCGAAGCCGGCGGCATCGATTGGGACTTCTCGGCCGGCTACGGCCGCAACGAGCTGGACTACAGCGTCTTCAACAGCCTGAACGCCTCCTACGGCGCGGCGTCCCAGACCTCCTTCGACGCCGGCGGCCTGGCCTATGACCAGCTCACCGTCTCGATCGACGGCGTGAAACAGGTCGAAGCCAACCTGTTCGAGCCGCTCAACGTCGCCTTCGGCCTGGAATACCGGCGCGAGTCGTTCGAAGTCCACGCTGGCGAGCCGACCTCCTACAACCGCGGCCCGCTCGCTGCCGGCGGCGGCGCCCAGGGCTTCCCGGGCTTCCAGCCGGCCAACGTGGTCGATGAGGACCGCAGCAACGTCAGCGCCTACATCGATCTGGAAGGCCGCCTTTCTGAATCGGTCACCATCGGCGCCGCCGCACGTTACGAAGACTATTCGGACTTCGGCGACACCCTGACCGGCAAGCTGTCGGCCCGCTGGGACGCCAATGAGCATTTCGCCCTGCGCGGCGCGATCTCGACCGGCTTCAAGGCTCCGGCCCTGCAGCAGCAGTTCTTCAGCTATGTCGCGACCAACCTGGTCACCACCGTGGTCGGGGGCGTGCCCGTCACCTCGCTGGTCCAGGCCGGTTCGTTCCGGGTCAATGACCCGGTCGCCATCGCCCTCGGCTCGGCGCCGCTGCAGCCGGAACATTCGACCAACTTCTCGGGCGGCTTCGTTCTGCGGAACGGCGGGTTCGAGCTGACGGTCGACGCCTACCGCATCGATATCGCGGACCGGATCATCTACTCCGAGACGCTCGGACTGGCCCGTCCCAGCCAGTCGGCGGCGACCACCAGCGCCACCCTGGCCCTGCTCGCGCCCTTCGGCGTGACCGGCGCCCGCTTCTTCCTGAACGGCGTCGACACCTCGACCAACGGCGTGGACGTCGTGGCCCGCTATCGCACCGACCAGGACTTCGGTCAGTTCACCTTCACGGGCGCCGCGAACTTCAACGCGACCGAGATCACGGCCCTGCCGGAAATCCCGTCCACCGTCGCCATCCCGACATCGCCGGGTTATCTGTTCGACCGCGCCAACCAGCTGTCGTTCACGGACGGCACGCCTCGCCGCAAGGTCGTCGGCAGCGTCGACTGGAGCCTGGGCGACTTCTCGGCCACGGCGCGCGCGACCTACTACGGCAGCGTCCTGGTTCCCAACAACACATCGACCCTGGACTACCAGGCGGGCGACGCGGCCCTGATCGATCTGGAAGGCCGCTACACCTTCCCGATCGGCGTCACGGCAGCTGTGGGCGTCAACAACCTGACGGACGAGTATCCGCAGTTCACACCGTCGGCGCTCAACGGCGGCACGGGTTCGGTGGGCTTCCCCAGCTTCTCGCCCTACGGCTTCAACGGCCGCTTCCTGTTCGCCCGCGTGAGCTACAACTTCTAGAGCGCGCTCCAGACCTGAACGACGGAACGGCGCGGAGAGCGATCTCCGCGCCGTTTCGCAATTCGGCGCCATGTTTCCGCCACGAGCAGGCGTTGAAGCTTGGAAAGCAACCGGAGGTATCGTCGTGAGAGTCGCCAGTTTCGCAGCCGCCTTCGCGGCACTATCGGTCGGGCTTGCCACACCGGCCTTCGCGCAACCCGCGATGACGCTGGATGCCTTCGTCACCCAGGCCAATCGCATCCCGTTGAATCCGCTCGCCGCCATCCGGCCGGATGCGCGCCGGCTGGTCGGGGTGGCCAATCGGTCGTTCGACACGGTCAGGTCCGACATCAGCGCTGCCCGGGCGGCGGGTCGCCGGCCGGGCGCGTGCCCGCCCGAGCGGATCGAGGTCAATCCGCGTCAGTTGCTGGCCTTCCTCAACGCCATTCCTCCGGCGCGCCGCACGCGCATGAGCGTCGCGGAAGGCTTCGGCGAATGGATGGCGTCGCGCTACCCCTGCCCGGCCGCCTGACGGCGCCGGAACTGATCCGCCTAGGGATTTTTCAGCGGTCCACAGACCGACTGATTCCATCCCCGTTGACGGGTGCGTCCGGGCCTGTCGCAGGAGCGTGGGACGGGTAAGCGTTAACCCGATGAACGCTTTCTCTCCCTTTGCCCCCTCCGATTCATTCGGGGCCGTCGCGATTCCGTCGCTGCCTCATAACCTCGAGGCCGAACAGGCGCTGCTGGGCGCCCTGATGTTCGACAACGCCATCTTCGAGCGGCTCAGCGATCGCCTCCGCGGCCAGCACTTCTACGAGCCCTTCCACCAGCGGCTCTACGACGCGATCGAGGACCATATCCGCCAGGGCATGCTGGCCGAGCCGACCATCCTGATGGAACGGTTCAAACAGGACCCGGCCTTCGCCGAGTTCGGCGGCCTGCGCTATCTGGCCGACCTGATGGACCGCGCCCCCCTCGGCGCCAACGCGCCGGACTATGCCCGTGTGGTCTATGATCTGGCCCTGCGCCGCGACCTGATCCGCGTCGGCGGCGACATCGTCAGGGACGCCCCCAACCCCGAGACCGCCGCCATCGACCAGATCGAGCAGGCGGAACTGACCCTGTATTCCCTGGCCGAGACCGGGGCGCCCTCGTCCGGCTTCGTCAGCTTCTCGACCGCCCTCGCCGGCGCCGTCCAGATGGCGGGCGAGGCCTATCAGCGCGACGGCAAGCTGGCCGGTCTGGCGACCCACCTCGACGATCTGGATTCGAAGCTCGGCGGCATGCACCCGTCCGACCTGCTGATCCTCGCGGGCCGTCCGTCAATGGGCAAGACGGCCCTGGCGACCAACATCGCCTTCAACGTGGCCCGCAACTACCGCTGGGAGCCGACGCCGGACGGCCGCAAGACCGTCTCCGGCGGCGTGGTCGCCTTCTTCTCGCTGGAAATGAGCGCCGAACAGCTGGCCATGCGGATCCTGGCCGACGCCTCCGGCGTGTCCTCCGACCGCCTGCGCAAGGGCGAGATCGACGCCTCCGACTTCGGCAAGGTGCGCGACGCCGCCATCGAGATCGGCGAAAGCCCCCTCTATATCGACGCCACCGGCGGCCTGGCCATCTCCAAGCTCGCCGCCCGCGCGCGCCGCCTGAAGCGGATGGAACAGGGCCTCGACCTGATCATCGTCGACTACCTCCAGCTCATCACCGTCGGCGACGGCAATGCGCAGAAGAACCGGGTGCAGGAGGTGTCCGAGATCACCGGCGGCCTGAAGGCCCTCGCCAAGGAGCTGAACCTGCCGATCATCGCCCTTTCGCAGCTGTCGCGTCAGGTCGAGAACCGCGAGGACAAGCGGCCGCAGCTGTCCGACCTGCGCGAGTCGGGCTCGATCGAGCAGGACGCCGACTGCGTGATGTTCGTCTATCGCGAAAGCTACTACCTGGGCCGCACCGAGCCGCGCGAAGGCACGGAAGAGCACCTGAAATGGCAGGAGGACATGGACCTTCTGGAACACCAGGCGGAGGTCGTCATCGGCAAGCAGCGCCACGGCCCGATCGGCATCGTGAAACTGAGCTTCGACGCCGACACCACCCGCTTCGGCAACCTGGCCCGCAGCGGCTACGGCAACTTCAGCGACATCCCGGAGTAGGTGTTCGTTCCCTCTCCCCCTTGCGGGAGAGGGAGCTCGCGCACGGCGGCGAAGCCGTCGTTCTGGCGCGATCGGGTGAGGGGTGACACCGGCGGCCGGGTCTGCCGGCACGGACGATCGGTGAGGCCAGCGCGACCCCTCATCCGACTTCGCTTCGCTCAGCCACCTTCTCCCGCAAGGGGAGAAGGAAGACGGTTTCAATCGTCCCTGTGGACCCGCTCGCGGCGCTCGTGGCGTTCCTGGGCTTCGACGGACATGGTCGCGGTCGGACGGGCTTCCAGCCGCCCGAGGCCGATCGGTTCGCCCGTGTCCTCGCAATAGCCGTAGGAGCCGTCCTCGATCCGACGCAGGGCGTCCTCGATCTTGGAGATCAGCTTGCGCTGTCGGTCGCGCGTGCGCAGCTCCAGCGCGCGGTCCGACGCCGAAGACGCCCGATCCAGCAGATCCGGATGGTTCTCCGTCTCGGCCTTCAGGTTGACCACGGTGCCCTTGGATTCGCGCAGGATGTCATCCCGCCACGCCATGAGCTTGTGCTTGAAATAGGCGAGCTGACGTTCATTCATGAACGGCTCGTCGTCGGAAGGTCGGTAGGCGACCGGTTCGTCAGACACGATCGAGGCCAATGCGGTCATCATCGCACTCACACTCTAGGACAACGCCCCCCATGGCGCACGACGGCGTATAGGCAGGCCGGAGAGTCGCGGCAACCGGGTTCGCGCGTCCGTGATCGCGGAGAAGCCTCGTTGCAACCGGGACCGTGACATTTCGTCCTCACTTAGGCCGCGAACAGGGGAATAAGGCCGGTTTTCCAGCACTTATGCTGCGTTGCGGCGAACTTCGGCCTTGGCCAGCTCAACGGCAGCCCGCAGGTCGATCTGTTCGAGCAGGCCTGTCAGGCCCGCGTCCTCGTCCTCCGGACGTTCCTCGCGCAGGGTCCGGCCCAGGCGTTCGAGCGCGCCTTCCCCGGCCTCACCCGACAGCATGGCGATCTTCAACTCGTCCAGACGGTCCAGCAGGGTCCCGCCGCGACGGATGGCGCGACGACGGCGCTCCGTCGCGGTTTCGACGCCCTGAAGCGCCATCAGGGCCGAGAGATCGGCGACCGCGGACGCCGGAGCCGCCGCCTGCGACGCACTGGCCGGGGCCGCGCCTGACGCCTGGGGCATGGAAAAGCCGCCGGCCGAGCGCACCGGACGCTGGCCGCCGGTTGGGGCGGCGCCGGACGGGCCGTTGACCTTCATGAGCGGAGACTCCGGGACATTCCGCACCATCGTCGGGCGACCGTCACTGTTTGGTTAACGGCAAGGCAGGATTTGCCGGGCGAGGCGGGCGTCGGCCAGATCGATTCGTTGATTTAAAACGGTTTCCTTCGCGGCACGATCTTCGCAACGCCTGTCCCCGAACCCTCGTGGAAAGCCGGCCAGTGCAAAAGTTTCTCACCGCCTTCCTGATCCCCCTCGCCCTCGGCGCCGTGATGGCCGCCCCGGTGTCGGCCCAGTCGCGGATCAAGGACATCGCCTCGATCGAGGGCGTCCGGACCAACCAGCTGGTCGGCTACGGACTCGTCGTCGGCCTGAACGGCACGGGCGACAGCCTGCGCAACTGCCCCTTCACCCGCCAGTCGCTGGAAGGCATGACCGAGCGCCTTGGCGTCAATATTCGCGGGACGAACGCCAACTCCAAGAACCTGGCCGCCGTCATGGTGACGGCCGAACTGCCGCCCTTCGCCACGCCCGGCTCGCGGGTCGACATCTCGGTCTCCAGCCTGTGTGACGCCAAGAGCCTGCTCGGCGGCACGCTGCTGGTCACCAGCCTCCAGGGCGCCGACAGCCAGGTCTATGCCGTGGGTCAGGGCTCGGTGCAGACCGGTTCCGTGTCGGGCTCGGGCGGTTCGGGCTCGTCGGTGACGCGTGGCGTGCCGACCGCCGGCCGCATTGCCTCGGGCGCCACGGTCGAACGCGAAACCGGCTTCCAGCTCGACAGTCTCACCGAAGTGCGCCTGACCCTGCGCAATCCCGACTTCACGACGGCCCAGCGGGTGGCCGCCGCCATCAACGCCACCTACCCTTCGACCGCCCTGGCCGAGAATGGCTCCGTCGTCGCCCTGCGTGCGCCCGCCCAACTCGGCATGGCCGCCTTCATCAGCCGCGTCGAGAACATGCCGGTCGCGGTCGACACCCCGGCCCGGGTGATCATCGACGAGGTCAACGGCGTGATCGTCATGGGCGAGAACGTCCGCATCTCCACCGTCGCCATCGCCCAGGGCAACCTGACCATCTCGGTCCAGGAAAACCCGCAGGTCAGCCAGCCGGCGCCGTTCAGTCAGGGCCAGACCACGGTCGTCCCGCAGTCCGATGTCACGGTCGAGGAAGAACTGGGCCGCGAGATCCGGCTGGTGAACGGCGCGACCTCGCTGTCGACCCTGGTCAACGGGCTGAACGCGCTCGGCGTCTCGCCCCGCGACATGATCTCCATCCTTCAGGCCATCAAGGCGGCGGGCGCCCTGCAGGCCGACATCGAGGTTCTGTAATGAGCGACCTGGCCGTCTCCCCCTCCCTGCTGACCTCGCCAATGCCCGCACCGACCGCCGAAACGCCGCGCATGCGCGAGACGGCGGAGAAGTTCGAGGCCTCCTTCCTGTCGCAGATGCTCAAGCCGATGTTCGAGGGTATCGACACCAATGGCCCGTTCGGCGGCGGCGAGGCCGAGGGCACCTGGCGCAGCTTCATGATCGACGAAATGGCCAAACAGACCGTCCGCGCCGGAGGCATCGGCTTGGCAGACACCGTCGTGTCCGAGATGATCCGCATGCAGACCGAACAGACCCAGGCCCAGCCCGGAGCGGTCGCATGAGCCACGATCCGACCACCGCCACGGCCTATCTGCGCAGACTCACGGCGCTGACCGACCGACTGACCGCCCGGCTCGAGCAGGAGACCGACGCCTTCGCCACCCGTCGCGCGGCCGATGTCACGGCAGGCCTGGCCGAGACCCAGGAGCTGGCCAACCAGTATCGCAAGGAATCCGGGCACCTCAAGGCCAACAAGGCGATCCTGGCCGCCGCTCCGGCGAGCGAACGCATGGCCCTGATCAAGGCGACCGAGGCGTTCGAGGCGGTGCTCGCCATCCACGGCCGCACGGTCGAGGCGGCGCGCACGATCTCGGAAGGCCTGGTCCGCACCATCGCCGAGGAGGTCGCAGGCGCGCGCGCCATGGGAACCGGCTACGGCGCCTCCGGCAAGGCCAACGGCGGCGACAGCCGCGCCGTCACCCTGAACCGCACGGCCTGAACCGCCTGGCCTGAGCCGGCGCGTTAACGACAAGTCTGAGGCCAAGTTTAACGGGTTGGCGGCAGTATGGGCTGATGTCCATCCGCAATCGCCTTCTGGGTCTGGCCTTCGCCTCGTCGGACCTCCTGCTGGAGATCGGGAGAGACGGCCGGATCGCGTTCGGGCTGGGATCCGGCCCCTCGGCTCAGACGTCGGCGGAATCCCTTATCGGCAGCTCTATTTTCGACGGCATCGGCAAGGCCAGCGCCAAGCTCCTCGAGCGGGTCGTGGCCGATCTTGCCGCCGGCTCGCGATCCGCCCCGGTCGAAGTGCTCTTTCGGTCCGGAGAGGACCGCGTGCGCCGGGCGACATTGCGGCTTTTCGGGCTGCCGGACCTCGCCCCGAACATCTCGATCTCGGTGACCTGGGAGGGCCCGGCCTATGCGCTCCACGATCCTCACGCCCGTCCGGCGCTGACGCCGGGCGCCTTCCTGGATCGCGCCCGCGATCTGCTGACGGCGCCGGACGCCTCGGCGGACATGACGGTCGCCTTCGTCGATGTCGTCGGTCTCGCGGCGGCCGAAGGCCTGGGCGAAGCGGGCCAACGCCTGACGGCGAGGGTCGAGGCCGCGCTACAGGCGGCTTCGATCGACGGAGCCAGCGCCGGCAAACTCGGCCCGGAGCGTTTCGCCATGTTGCGCGACCGCACGATCGCCCATGACATCGCCGGGGAGATGCGTGAACTGGGCCTCAGCGAGGGCCTGACGCTCGATGTCGCCGCGACGGAAGTGGGCACGGAGACCGCCGGCAATACCCTGAACACCCTCCGGGCGCTGCGCTTCGCCGTCGAAGGCTGCCTGAACGACGGTGCGGGCGGGCCCGGGCTGTCGTTCACCGCGTCCATGTCCCGCACGCTCAAGGATGCCGACGCCTTCAGGGCCATGGCGCGCGATCGCAGTTTCGATCTTCACTACCAGCCGATCGTCGACCTGAAGACCGGCGCGGTCCATCATTTCGAGGCGCTGGCGCGGTTCAAGGATTCGGCCGGGCCGGCCGACACGATCCGGATGGCGGAAGAACTCGCCCTGATCAACGCCTTCGACATCGCGGTGGCGGAAAAGGCTCTCAGCCGGCTCCGGCGACCCGGCGCCGGTCTTATGAAGTTCGCCGTCAATGTCTCCGGGGCCTCCCTGGCCGACGACCGCTATGTGCAGGCCGTCCTGCGGATGACGGCGTCCAGACCCGAAGAGAGACGCCGGTTGATCGTCGAAGTGACCGAGTCCGCCGCCCTGGCGGACATCGAGTCCGCCAACCGCCGACTGGGCGCGCTGCGCTCGGCTGGCATCCGGGTCTGTATCGACGATTTCGGAGCGGGTTCCGCCTCCTATGACTACCTGCGCGGCCTCTCGGTCGACACGGTCAAGATCGATGGACGGTTCGTGGAGGGGATCCAGACCGACCCTCGCGCCCGGACGATGATCGGCCATCTGGTCGAGCTCTGTCGTTCGATGAAGGTCGAGACCATCGCCGAGATGATCGAGAGCGAGGACGTGGCGAAAATCCTGCGCGATCTCGGCGTTGACCAGGGGCAGGGCTGGCTGTTCGGCAAGGCCGAAGCCGAACCGCGCACCGTCCTGGCCTATGGCGAGCCGGCCGCCGCTGTCCGACGCGTGGGCGCCGTTTCCGGCTGGGGCTGACGGAACGCCGCGAAGCGTGACAGGTCAGGCCGCCGCCATCCGGAGGTCGCCTTGATCCGCCCCATCCTCGCCGCGACCGTCCTGATCCGGCCGTCGAGTCCCGGTCCTGGCCGACGACCGCGGGTTCCGGACGACGGCCATCGTGGACTGGATCTGTCCGGCATGGACGACGGCTCGACCGGCGGTGGGGACGACTTCGCCTGCGTCGTCACCCTGAACACCGGGGCCGCGCTGCTGGAGTGACAGCATCTGGCGGCAGCGCCTTGATGTTCTCATATTGTTCTTGCTGATATCCCCGGATCAGTTCCCATATAGCGTTGTCGCACCGGCCCTCGTCCGGCGCTCCGCATTCCCGGCCCCCGTTTCCTGGCAGCATGACCGAAAAGCACAACTTCATCCGCGTGCGCGGCGCGCGCGAGCACAACCTCAAGGGCGTGGATGTCGACATCCCGCGCGAGAAGCTGGTCGTCATGACCGGCCTGTCGGGGTCGGGCAAATCCTCGCTCGCCTTCGACACCATCTATGCCGAGGGCCAGCGCCGCTATGTCGAGAGCCTGAGCGCCTACGCCCGCCAGTTCCTGGAGCTGATGGGCAAGCCAGACGTCGACCTGATCGAGGGCCTGTCGCCGGCGATCTCGATCGAACAGAAGACGACGTCCAAGAACCCTCGCTCGACCGTCGGCACGGTGACCGAGATCCACGACTACATGCGCCTGCTGTGGGCGCGCGTCGGCGTGCCCTACTCGCCCGCGACCGGCCTGCCGATCGAGAGCCAGACCATCTCCATGATGGTCGACAAACTGGGCGCCCTGCCCGAGGGCGAGCGGCTGCTGCTGCTGGCCCCGGTCATCAGGGGTCGCAAGGGCGAATACAAGAAGGAGATGGCCGAGTGGCAGCGCTCGGGCTTCCAGCGCCTGAAGATCGACGGGGCCTTCTACGCCATCGAGGACGCGCCGACGCTCGACAAGAAGTTCAAACACGACATCGACATCGTCGTGGACCGGATCGTCACCAAGGCCGGTCTTGAGGCGCGCTACGCCGACAGCCTGCAGACCGCCCTGGGCCTGGCGGACGGCATCGCCGTCGCGGAATGGGCCAATGCCGAGGAAGGCCAGGAACCGCGCCGGATCACCTTCTCCGAGAAGTTCGCCTGCCCGGTCTCCGGCTTCACCATCGCCGAGATCGAGCCGCGGCTGTTCTCGTTCAACAATCCGTTCGGCGCCTGTCCGGTCTGCGACGGCCTGGGGGTCAAGCTGGCCTTCGACGCCGACCTGGTCATCCCGGACCGCGACAAGACCCTGCACAAGGGCGCGGTCGCCCCGTGGTCGCGCGGCCCGTCGCCGCTCTACACCCAGACCCTGCAGGCGCTGGCGCTCCACTACGGCTTCTCGATGGACAAGCCGTGGCGCGAACTGGCCGAGAAGGCCCAGTCCGTGATCCTGAACGGCACGGGCTCGGAGAAGATCAAGTTCGTCTATGACGACAACGCCCGGAAATACGAGGTGTCCAAGCCGTTCGAGGGGGTCGTGCCCAACCTCGACCGCCGCTGGCGCGAGACCGACAGCGCCTGGGTGCGCGAGGAGCTGGGGCGGTTCCAGTCCGAGACCCCGTGCGACGCCTGCGGCGGCAAGCGGCTGAAGCCCGAGGCCCTGGCGGTGAAGATCGCCGGCAACGACATCGCCGAGATCTCCATGCTGTCGATCAGGAAGGCCTACGACTGGGTCAGCGCCCTGCCCGACCAGCTGAGCGACAAGCAGATGGAGATCGGCCGCCGCATCCTGAAGGAGATCAGCGACCGGCTGCGCTTCCTGAACAACGTCGGTCTCGACTATCTCAGCCTGTCGCGGTCCTCCGGCACACTCTCCGGCGGCGAGAGCCAGCGCATCCGCCTGGCCTCCCAGATCGGTTCGGGCCTGACCGGCGTGCTCTATGTGCTGGACGAGCCGTCGATCGGCCTGCACCAGCGCGACAACAGCCGACTGCTGGAGAGCCTTCGCGGCCTGCGCGATCTCGGCAACTCCGTCCTCGTCGTCGAACACGACGAGGAGGCGATCATGACCGCCGACTATGTCATCGACATGGGTCCGGCCGCCGGCGTCCACGGCGGCGAGATCTGCGCCGAGGGCACGCCCGAAGAGGTCATGGCCAATCCGAAGTCCCTGACCGGCAAATACCTGACCGGCGAGCGTGAGATCGAACTGCCGCCGGAAGGCCGCCGTCCGATCGACCGCAAGAAGATGCTCAGGATCTCGGGCGCGACCGGCAACAATCTGAAAGCGGTCACGGGCGAAATCCCCGTCGGACTGTTCACCTGCGTCACCGGGGTATCCGGCGGAGGCAAGTCGACCTTTACGATCGAGACCCTCTACAAGGCCGCCGCACGCCGTCTGCACAATGCGTCGGACGCCCCCGCCCCCTTCGACCGGATCGAGGGGCTGGAGCATTTCGACAAGGTCATCGACATCGACCAGTCGCCGATCGGCCGCACCCCGCGTTCCAACCCGGCCACCTATACCGGCGCCTTCGGGCCGATCCGCGACTGGTACGCCGGCCTGCCGGAATCCAAGGCGCGCGGCTACGGTCCCGGCCGGTTCAGCTTCAACGTCAAGGGCGGGCGCTGCGAGGCCTGTCAGGGCGATGGCCTGATCAAGATCGAGATGCATTTCCTGCCCGACGTCTATGTCACCTGCGACGTCTGCAAGGGCAAGCGCTACAATCGCGAGACGCTGGAGATCGTCTTCAAGGGCAAGAGCATATCCGACGTGCTGGACATGACGGTCGAGGAGGCGGGCCAGTTCTTCAAGGCCGTGCCGCCGATCCGCGACAAGATGCTGACCCTGTCACGCGTCGGGCTCGGCTACGTCCAGGTCGGACAGTCGGCCACGACCCTGTCGGGCGGCGAGGCCCAGCGGGTCAAGCTGTCCAAGGAGCTGTCGAAACGGGCGACCGGCAAGACCCTCTACATCCTCGACGAGCCCACCACAGGCCTGCATTTCGAGGACATCCGCAAACTGCTGGAGGTGCTGCAGGAACTGGTCGAGGCCGGCAACACGATCGTGGTGATCGAGCACAATCTCGATGTCATCAAGATCGCCGACTATCTGCTGGACTTCGGCCCCGAGGGCGGCGACGGCGGCGGCGAGATCGTCGCGGTCGGCACCCCCGAACAGGTCGCTGCGAACGAGGCGAGCTGGACCGGCAAATACCTCAAGGAGGTGCTGGACCGGCACGAGACGCGCCGCAGGGCGCGGGTCGCCGAGCTCACCACAGAAGCCCCGGCGAAGAAGGCGCGGGCGAAGGCCAGCGCCTGAGGATCAGGTCGCGGGCGCCTCGGCGCGCGCGACCGGTTCCGGCGTCGCATGGCCCTTGAAGGGTCCGCGCAGGCAGACCCAGACGCTGGCCCCCAGCAGGATGGCGGTTGTCACCACGCTGGCCTCGGGTCCGAAGGTCGCGCCGGTCAGCCACCAGGGCGCGCCCGCGGTCGCCGTCAGGTCGACGAACAGGGGGGTGACGTCGAGGACGTGACCCGACACCTCGAGCCCGAAACCCAGACCCAGCAACCAGTTCCAGGCCGCGTGCCAGCCGCACACGCCCCACAGCGAGCCCTCACGCGCCGCATAGAGGCCGATGAAGGTGCCGAACAGGACGATGTTGACGACGCCCAGCGCCAGCTCCGGCGTCGGGTCCGTGTTGCCGGCATGGGCCAGTCCGAACAGGACGGCGTTGACGATCAGGGCGATGACCAGGCCGTGGCGCGAGGCGATCAGCTGCATCAGCCAGCCCCGGAACACGATCTCCTCGGCCGAGCCCTGGACGATAAAGCCCAGCAACAGGGCGCCGATGGGCAGGAGCGCCGCGACCGCGCCGGCCTTGGCGAACACGCCGCCGCTTTCGATGCGATAGCCGCCGGCAACCCAGATCGCGCCGATCGTCGCCAGCAGGAAACCCAACCCGATCGCATAGCCGCGCAGGAAGCGGTTCAGACCCTGCCCGTTGAAGCCGATGGTCGACAGCGGCCGCCGCTCGAACAGGACGACCCAGGCGATCAGCAGCGCCGCCGTCAGGCCGAAGAAGGCGACCAGCTGATAGAGCTCGCTGGACCACCCCATCCGGGAATTCAGCCCCGTGAGCTTGGCGATCAGGACCGCGATCAGCGGCCCGCCAATCAGGAAGACTGCGGCGAGAACCACCGCGGCCACGCTCCAGGTGCGTCGATGACGCTCCAGCCTCGGCGCGTACAGCTCAATTCCTGTCATGGGGGTCTCCAGTCGGACGGGTCGGCGGATGAGGGTCCATCCCGTCATGAGGCCCCGGCCCCGCCCGATGGATGCACACACCCCGGAATTTGTTCGATCCGGCCCCGGGACAGGGCCTGGATCGCGACCGGCTCACTCGTGCGGCAGGCCCTTCAGGTCACGATAGGCGGCCGAAAACGGCGCATAGACCACCGCGATCTGGAGCGCCGAGAAGATGGCGTTGACCACGCCCCAGCCGATCAGACCGGGGCCGGCGGCCTGCAGGATCTGCGTTGTCGACTGGCCGTCCATCGTCGCCAGCTGCTCAAGGCCGCCCGTCGCGAGGGTGATGGGCAGGGCGATGATCGTACCCAGCAGGGTGACGAGGATCGACATGATGAAGGCGATGACCGCCATGCCCAGCAGCGGCAAGGCGTGGCCCTTGGTCATGGCGAAGGATGCGAACGGCGCGATCCGCTTTTCGGCCACGGTCAGAGGGATGGCCATGCTGAGGCGGATCGCCAGCCAGAAGAGGACAACGCAGGCGCCGAGGCCGACCAGGACTCCGACGAGGATGCCGACGCCCGCATTGGCCTGGGCAGCGAGTCCGGCCAGCACTCCCACGACCCCGAACAGGACGATGGAAACGGCGAAGAAGACGATGCCCAGGATCACCGAGACGGCGAGCACCCGCAACTCATCGCCACCCAGGCGCACGTAGCCGAAGCCCTTCTCGGCGGGAAACAGGACCGCGCGCGAGACGGCGGCGTTCAGCACGGCGCCGATCACGAGCCCAAGCGGCAGGGCGAGAGCCATGAAGCCCACATAGGTCTGGCCCAGGGCTTCCAGCTCCTGCGAGCTGGGCTGCGCGCCCTCCAGGCTCTCGGTCGTCGCCATCAGGGTCGCCAGCGAGCCGCCGAACAACCCGAAGAAGGCGGCGAAGAAGATCAGATAGGCCAGACTCCAGAACACAATCGCCAGCGGATGGCGGCGCACCACGCGAAAGCCTTCGAAGGCTGCCTCGGTCGCTGAAAAGGTCATCGATTCCCTCCGTGAATCCCTATTGGGATGGTTGTAGCGTATCGACGGGCGGCGCGTCTTCGACGATCGGGGCCGGCGCGGGAACGCCGTCCAGAAGTTGGCGCGCAGCCACCACGCCGGGGGCGGCATGCAGGGCCATCATCCAGCCGAACCCGAGCGACATCGGAATCACGGTCCCCAGCGCCGGTAGCAGCATCGGCCGCAGCAAAGGCTCCAGGTCCGCGACGCTGTCGATATCGTGCGGCCAGACCAGGCCCTGACCGAAGAACCCGGCCGCCAGGATCGCGCCGACCGCAGCGTACATCAGGATCGCGCTGATCATGTTGATGATCCAGATCACCAGGTTCAGGCCCAGCAGCTTCCACATCTGGCCCCGCGCGATCGCCCAGCCTTCGGTGAAGGCGAACCGCTTCAGGATCAGGCTGGCCGGCGCGATCAGCGACACCCTCAACCACCCCCAGACCGACAGTGCGAAGACCAGCAGGCCATAGGCGATGAGCACGCTGATAGCCGTGGCCTGGCCCTGGCTCCACAGCGCGAAGCCGATGCCGACCCCGATCAGAACCATGACGATCAGGACGATGTACCAGATGAAGAAGACCGCAATCAGCGTCACGGCGACCCGGACCTCGTCCATGCCCACACGCAGGAACAGGAACGGATCGCCACGGCCCGGCGAGAGGGTCGCGCGGGCCGCTGCCGTCCAGGTCAGCAGCATGACCAGGTACATGACGATGTTCATGCCGTTGACCGTCGCCTGCAGCCGGATCGACTCCGTCAGATAGGTGTCGAACGCCGCCTCTCTGTCAGGCGCGCCGATCATCGAGCCCAGGGCGGGGATCATCAGGCTGTACAGGCCCGCGACCAGCGCCGTCATTATCAGGCCCCAGACGAACAGGCTCAGCGGCCGCCGGCGCAGCAGCACGAACGGAGCGCCGACGGCGTCGTTGAATGAAAAACCCGGCTTCATCGCGTCGTCTCCATCACTTCGGTTCGTCGGGGGACCAGTATTCCAGCTGTCGATAGGCGGCGCCGAGGAAGCCGATCGTCAGCGGCAGTTGCAGCGCGACCAGTCCCAGAATCCAGACGACCTCTCCGGTCCGCCCGGCCAGCGTCCCGGTCGCGATCAGCGTCAGCAGCACGATCTTGGGCAGGGCCGTCGCAATCAGCCCCGCCAGCAGCGGCCAGAAGCTGCCGTAGGCGATGCCCATCGAGTTCAGCGACACCATCTGGCGTCGTCCCAGGGTGGCGGGCACGAACAGCGACAGCCGCACAATGAGCAACAGCGGTATGGCCACCGCCCCGGCGGCGAGCACCGCCAGCACGCCCAGCTTCCACGGCGCGCCCACGGCGGCCCAGTCGCGCGCCTGGATGGCCTGAACGTTCAACTCCGCCATGCCGAAGATCGCCAGGACGACCAGGGCCAGGATCGACACGATCATGGACAGGAACAGCAGACACAGCAGCAGGGCGCCGACCAGACGCGCCTCGGGCGGCTTCGCCTGCAGACCCAGCGGCCCCAGACCCAGAGCGCGGGCCCCGGTCAGGTCGTCACGGATCGACAGCCGGGCCAATGCTCCGACCGCGACCAGGGCGGAGGCCGCGGCCGCCAGCGCCCATGCCCACCGCATCCACCCCTCGATGGGCCAGAACACAGGCAGCAACCAGAGCACCGCACACAGAATCAACGCCCCGGCCGCACCCGACCACAGGCGCGGCAGAGCGCGCACCGTCGTCCCCAGCGCGGCCTGAAGGTTCAGGCGCCGGCCTCCGACATCCTTGTTGCTCATCAAGCCCCCTCGCCGAGCGTTCGGCCGATCATAGCGGGCGATACCACACGCCGACCAGACGCCTGCTGACGAACACCATTCCCGTGTCTAAGAAGCCGCATGACTGAACTCTCCCCCATCCACGTGATCGGCGGCGGCCTCGCCGGATCCGAAGCCGCCTGGCAGATCGCCTCGGCGGGCGTCCCCGTCGTCCTGCACGAGATGCGCGGCGTGCCGGGCGTCAGGACCGACGCCCACCATACCGACGGTCTGGCCGAACTGGTCTGCTCGAACTCCTTCCGCTCCGACGACTGGGAGCACAATGCCGTGGGCCTGCTGCACGCCGAGATGCGGGCGCTCGGGTCGATCATCATGTCCTGCGGCGATGCGCATCAGGTGCCCGCCGGCGGCGCCCTAGCCGTCGACCGCGACGGATTCTCCCAGGCCGTGACCGCCAAACTGGAGGCCCATCCGCTCGTCACGATCCAGCGCGAAGAGATCGCCGGCCTGCCGCCGGAAGAGTGGGACAGCGTCATCGTCGCCACCGGCCCCCTGACCTCCCCGGCCCTGGCCGAGGCCATCCTGAAACTGACCGGCGAGGAGAGCCTGAGCTTCTTCGACGCCATCGCCCCCATCGTCCACGCCGAGTCGATCGACTTCGACATCGCCTGGCGTCAGTCACGCTACGACAAGGAGGGTCCGGGCGGAGACGCCGCCGCCTACGTCAACTGCCCGATGAACAAGGCCGAGTACGAGGCCTTCGTCGACGCCCTGATCGACGGCCCCAAGGCCGAGTTCAAGGAATGGGAGAACGTCCCCTATTTCGACGGCTGCCTGCCCATCGAGGTCATGGCCGAACGCGGTCGCGAGACCCTGCGCCACGGCCCGATGAAGCCGGTCGGCCTGACCAATCCGCGCGATCCTCTGGTCAAGGCCCACGCCATCGTCCAGCTGCGTCAGGACAATGCGCTGGGCACCCTGTTCAACATCGTCGGCTTCCAGACCAAGCTGAAGCACGGCGCCCAGGCCGAGACCTTCCGCATGATCCCGGGCCTGCAAAACGCCCAGTTCGCGCGGCTCGGCGGCCTGCACCGCAACACCTATCTGAACAGCCCGCAGTTGCTGGACCGCCAATTGCGGATGAAGTCGATGCCGCGCCTGCGCTTCGCCGGTCAGGTCACGGGCGTGGAAGGCTATGTCGAGAGCGCCGCGACGGGCCTGCTGGCCGGTCGTCTCGCCGCCGCCGAACGGTTGGGCAAGTCGCTGGATGCGCCCGAGGCGCATACTGCCCTCGGCGCCCTGGTCGAACACATCACCGGCGGCCATCTGGCGGGCTCGAAGTTCCAGCCGATGAATATCAACTATGGACTTCTGCCCCCGCTGGAGACGCCGAAGGTCGACGAGGCCGGGGTCAAGATCCCGATGAAGGAACGCGGCCGGGCCAAGAAGCGACTGATGAGCATCCGGGCCCTGCGCGCGCTGGAAGCCTGGCGGGACGCGGCCTGATCAATGCTGGATCCGGTCAAGATCGCGATCCGTCGCCGCATCAACCAGCTGTTCAACGACTATGAGCGGGGCGAGCGGCCGGCCCTGCGCCGCGCCGACGCCCTGTTCCCGACCGACGCCGTGGCCTGGCGTGTCAACGGCGACATCGTCACCATGATGATCGGCGGGGTCTCGGGCCTGCTGCTGCAGATGCTGCATCCAGCGGTGCTGGCGGGCGTCTGGGATCACTCCGACTTCCGCGCCGACATGCACGGCCGCCTGCGGCGGACGGCCAAGTTCATCGCCGTCACGACCTTTGACCATGCCTCGGCCGGTCAGGCGGCCATCGACCGGGTCAAGAGCATCCATCGCAAGCTCGGCGGCACCCTGCCGGACGGCCCCCCCTATCGCGTCGATGACCCGGCCCTGCTGGCCTGGGTCCATGTGACGGAGATCTCGAGCTTCCTCGACGCCTGGGTCCGCTATGGCGATCCGGACATGTCGGCCGCGGACCAGGACGCCTATTTCGACGAGATGGCCCGCATAGGGCTGGCTCTCGGCGCCGACCCCGTGCCCCGCAATCGCGCAGAGGCCGAGGCCCTGATCCAGTCGATGCGGCCGCAGTTGAAGGCCGACGCCCGCACGCGCGAGGTCGCCGCCCTCGTCATGGGCCAGAGGATCGGCGGCCCGGCCGAGGGCGTCGCTGCCGGTCTGGTCATGGCCGCCGGCGCGGACCTTTTGCCGGACTGGGCGCGCGCCATGCACGGACTTCCGGCGGCGCGGCCCGCCCAGCGGTTCGGCGCGCGGTCCCTCGCCCGCACCCTCGACTGGGTCTATCAGGGCTCGCCCAACCGCAAGGTCTGGCCCGATCAGGTCCACGTCTGGCCGGAGTAGCTAGGCCAGCCAGAACCAGACGCACAGGGCGAACTGCGCCGTGGTCGCCAGCACAAGCCCCGCGACCAGCATCAGCTCGACCCGATCCGGCCGCCGAGGGGGCGCGCTCCTGGAGGGAGACGGGGCTTTGGACACGGCGGGAAAGGGGTGAACGCTCAACGACTCGGCTCCGGCGACCTCCCGACAGTACACGATTCGGATCACCACTTGAGCGGGGCGCAGCGGACGTCGACCTCTACCTCTGCGTGCCTGGCGTCCGTTTCTACTGCAGTCGCGCCCGTCTCAGGTCCTGAAGATTGGCCGAGCCGGTGCAGAAACACGTGGTGCGCAGCTGGCGGATGACGATCTGGAAATGCTCGACCACCGCCTCGGTCGAGAGGGTCGCGGCCTTGAGCACGCCGGCCGCCTGACCGACGATGTCGGCGCCCAGCCGGATGGCCCTGGCCGCGTCGACGCCGTCGCGGACCCCGCCCGATCCGATCAGGACCATGTCCGGACAGGCCGCCCGCGCCTGGGCGATCGCCACGGCGGTTGGAATGCCCCAGTCGGCGAAGGCCAGCGCATGCGCCTTGTCGGCCGGATGGGCCGCCCTCTCGCCCTCGATCAGCCCCCAGTTCGCCCCGCCCGCTCCGGCCACATCGAGCCCGGCCACGCCCATCTCCGCCAGACGCCGCGCCGTCGCCGCCGACAGACCGGCGCCCGTCTCCTTGACGACGACCGGCGCGTCCAACCGTCGCACCAGGGCCTCAAGCGCCGCGCCGACGCCCCACCAGTCACGATCGCCCTCGGGCTGACAGGCTTCCTGCAGAGGGTTCAGATGGACGATCAGGGCGTCGGCCCCGATCATGTCGACGACCCGCCGCGCCTCCTCGAGGCCGAAGCCCCGCGTCAGCTGGGCCGCGCCGATATTGGCGAGGATCGGCATGTCCGGCGCCCGCCGACGCAGAGACTGGTCCAGACCGCTCGCCCCGCCCTCAAGCGCCGCCCGCTGGGATCCCACCGCCAGGGCGATGCCCAGCGCCTGCGCCGCCTCGGCCAGATGGGCGTTGATCGTCTCGGCCCGGGCGGGTCCGCCGGTCATCGAACTGATCAGCAGCGGCGCCTTCAGTCGTCGGCCGAGGAAGTCAGCACCGAGGTCGATCTTGGCGTGATCCAGATCCGGCAGGGCCTCGTGCACGAAGCGGATCGCATCGAACCCGGCGTCGTGCGCATGCCGTCCGCCGCCCGCCAGAACAACGTCCAGATGCTGGTCCTTGCGGTCGCGGATCACGTCGTCGGCCATGCAAGACTGCTTAGCGGCATGACGCCACGGTTGGAACAGCGGCCGCGCAGGCGTATCGTAGTGCCTATGCTTCCCGTGTGGTTCACCCTGCTGACCCTGGCCGTCTTCTTCCTCATGGAGGGCGTCGCCTGGTGGACCCATCGCTATATCATGCACGGGCCCCTGGGATGGGGGTGGCACCGCGATCACCACGAGCCCCACGACAAGATGTTCGAGACCAACGACCTCTATGGCGTCGTCGGCGCGATCGTGGGGACCGGCCTGTTCGTCATCGCCTGGCTGACGGGTCTGTGGTGGGTGCGGGCCATCGCGCTGGGGGTGACCCTCTACGGCGCCGTCTACGCCTTCGTGCACGACGGACTGGTGCATCAGCGCTGGCCGTTTCACTGGATGCCGAAGAACGGCTACGCCCGTCGTCTGGTCCAGGCGCACAAACTGCATCACGCGGTCCAGACGCGGGAAGGCGCCGTGTCGTTCGGCTTCGTCTTCGCCCCTGACCCGCACCGCCTCAGCGCCGTCCTGAAGGCCCGCCGCACCGAACGCGCCGCCCAGGCCCCGGAGTGACAGCCGGCCGCCAGAGCGCGATCGGCCTGGGCCTCGCCGCCCTGATCGTCGGCGGCTGGGCGACGCTGCATGTCTGGGGCGTCTTCTTCCAGCCTTTGACCTGGCCGGCGGTCGCGATCGTACCGCTGATCATCCTGACCCAGAGCTGGCTCGGCGCCGGCATGTTCATCGTCGCCCACGACGCCATGCACGGCTCGCTGGCGCCCGGCCGTCCGCGCGTGAACGCCGTGGTGGGTCAGATCTGCGTCGGGGCCTATGCCGCCTTCTCCTACCGCAAGCTCAACGGCAGCCACCATCAGCATCACCGGACGCCCGGCCAGGCCGAGGACCCGGACTTCCACGCCGCCCGACCCGAGGCCTTCGCGCCCTGGTTCTACAGCTTCTTCACGCGCTATTTCGGCGGGCGGGAGTTCGCCATCGTGACGGCTGTGCTGATCGCCTATCTGCTGATCGGCGCCCATGTCGCCAACGTGATCCTGTTCTGGGCCCTACCGGCGATCCTGAGCGCGCTGCAGCTGTTCGTCTTCGGCACCTGGTTGCCGCATCGACACGACCAGGGCGCCGAGGCCTTCGCCGACCGTCACAATGCCCGGACGATTCCGATGCCTTGGATCGCATCGCTGCTGACCTGTTTCCACTTCGGCATGCACCACGAGCACCATCTTTCGCCGGGGACGCCGTGGTGGCGGTTGCCTGAACTGCGGAGAGCGTCTCGCTGAGGGTACAGCCATCCTCTTTGCGAGTGAGCCCCGCCTGAACTACTCTTCCATCATGGCCGATGTGACGATCTCCCTGCCTGAAGACCTGAAAGCGTATCTCGATGCGCGAGCTTCAGAAGATCATTCGGAGCCGGGCGCCTATCTGGGGGCCCTGCTGCGTCGCGATCAGGAACTTAGACGTTTTCGCGAACTGATTCTCGAAGGCGCCAATTCACCTGTCGAAGGCGAGGCGGACGCGGCCTGGTTCGAAAGCCTTCGAGAGAGGGCTCGGAACCGCACGATTTGACTCGCGTCTACCGTAGACGCGCAGCTCGGGAAGACATCGAAGCCGCGATTCAGTTCTATCTGACCGAAACGAGCGACCGGGTGGCCCTGGGTTTCGTCGATGCCGTCGAGGCTGAGATCAACGCCGTGCGCACCTATCCGGACTCCGGCTCCCCTCGGATCGGCCAGGAGAGTGGGGTTCCCCATCTGAGAAGCCAACGAACGAGCGGCTATCCCTATCTTGTCTTCTATCGAGCGGTCGAAGATCACGTGGAAATTCTGCGCGTGCTGCATGCAAGCCGCGATCTTCCAAACATCCTCTCACAATTGGGAGATTAGACCCGCGTCCAAAGCACCGGCCTCGCCGGCGGCGCCTTCCCGCGATCGAGGACCTGGGTCCAGATCGCGATCATCGCCCCCCGCCCGAACAGCCACAGCTTCATCGCCCGGCCGACCGACACCCGCTTGACCCACACCCCCGGCCCGCGTCGACGCACCTTGCGGCCGATCTCGCGATAGATGCCG
Organism: Brevundimonas subvibrioides; assembly: GCF_002280785.1. Classification (GTDB taxonomy): domain Bacteria; phylum Pseudomonadota; class Alphaproteobacteria; order Caulobacterales; family Caulobacteraceae; genus Brevundimonas; species Brevundimonas subvibrioides_B. The sequence goes on along the minus strand of NZ_NCEQ01000009.1, from coordinate 35,390 downwards.
CGCGCCGCCGCGATCGCCATCGAGGATCGGAACGGTAGGCCCCGCAATCCGTCCCGCGCGCTATCGTAATAGGGCTCGGCCGCCGCCAGAAGACGTTGGGTCACGGCATGCACCACCGCCCGGTTCGCCGGGTCGGCCACGGCCTGGGCCGTCGGCTCCAGCCCCGCCTCGACCAACCAGTCCGACGGCAGATAGACGCGGCCGTCCTCGGCGTCCTCGATCACGTCGCGCGAGATATTGGTGAGCTGGAAGGCCAGACCCAGATCCTGGGCCCGGCGCAGGACCTCGGCGTCGGTCACCCCCATCACGCGGGCCATCATGACCCCGACGACCCCGGCGACATGCCAGCAATAGGCCATGACGTCGTCGAGCGTCCGATACTCCCGATGCTCCACGTCCATGGCGAAGCCGTCGATCAGGTCGATCGCCCAGCGCTCCGGCAGGCGATGGCGGATGGCGACGCGCTGGAAGGCGGCAAAGGTCGGGTCAGGCATGGGTTCGCCGGTCATGGCGCGCCGGGTCATGTCGTAGAGGCGGGCCAGACGTCGCTGCTGCTCCTCGACCGACAATTCCTCGTGGCCGAAGCCGTGGTCCTGTCCGTCGATCTCGTCGTCACAGGCCCGACACCAGGCGTAAAGCAACCACGCGTCCTCGCGCACCGCCGGTTCGAACAGCCGCGAGGCGGAGCGGAAGCTCTTTGACCCCTTGGTGATCGAGGCCTTGGAGGCGGCAAGGACGGCGTCGGTCATAGCGCTCTGGCGGCCTGTTCCAGCATCAGCCCCGCCGTGGCCTTGGCCGAGCCGACCACGCCGGGGATGCCCGCCCCGGGATGGGTGCCGGCCCCGACAACATACAGGTTCGAGATGACATCGTCGCGATTGTGCGGCCGGAACCAGGCGCTCTGCGTCAGAATGGGCTCAAGCGAGAAGGCCGAGCCCAGGTGGGCGTTGAGGTCTTCCTTGAAATCGGCTGGGGTCCAGATGCGCGTCGTCACCAGATCACGCCGCAGGTTCGGGATGTACCGTTCCTCGAGGTAGTCGATGATCTTCTCGCGATACTCCGGCCCCGTGGTCTCCCAATCGATGTCGGCGGCGCCGAGGTGCGGGACGGGCGACAGGACGTAGTGGCTGCTCATCCCCTCGGGCGCCATCGACGGGTCGGTGGCGCAGGGCGCGTGCAGATAGAGGGAAAAGTCCTCGGGCAGGGTCGGGCCGGAGAAGATTTCCGAGATCAGTTCGCGATAGCGCGGGCCGAAGCAGATCGTGTGATGCGCCAGCTGCGGCTGGGGCTTTGACGTGCCGAAGTGCAGCACGAACAGCGACATCGAGAACCGCTTGGATTTCAGCGATTTCGCCTTCGCCTTTCCGCGCGGGGTCCGGCCCAGAAGCTTGTCGTAGGTGTGGACGACGTCGGCGTTCGACGCGACCATGTCGGCAGGGATCGTCTCGCCGGTGTCGAGGGTCACGCCGGTCGCCCGGTTGCCTTCGGTCTCGATGCGCTCGACGGAGGTGTTCAGGCGGACGGTCCCGCCCAGATCCTCGAACCCCTTCACCAGCCCGGCGATCAGGGCCCCGGTGCCGCCGCGCGCGAACCAGACGCCGCCGCGCCGCTCCAGGGCGTGGATCAGGGCATAGACGGAGCTGGTCTTGAACGGATCGCCCCCGACCAGCAGCGTATGGAAGCTGAAGGCCTGCTGCAGATGCGGGTCCTCGATGTAGCGGGCGACCATGGCATGGACGCTGTTCCAGCTTTCCAGCCGGGCCAGCTCCGGCGCCGCCTTGATCATCGACCAGAAGGACTGGAACGGCACCGCGCCAAGTTTGAGGTATCCCTCATGGTACAGCGCCTCGGAATAGGCGTGGAACTTGTTGTAGCCCTCGACATCGGCCGGGTTGAAGGCCGCGATCTGGCGCTCCATCGCGGCCTGGTCGTCGTTGTAATCGAACGACGCCCCGTCCTCCCAGCACAGCCGATAGAAGGGATCCACCGGCAGAAGTTCGGCATAGTCGGACAGTGACCGGCCCGTGCCTTCGAACAGGTCGGTCAGGCAGTCGGGGTCGGTGATGACCGTGGGGCCGGCGTCGAAGGTGAAGCCCTGTTCCTTCCAGACGTAGGCGCGGCCGCCGGGCTTGTCGCGTTTCTCGATCAGGGTTGTCTGCACGCCCGCGCGCTGGAGGCGGATGGCCAGGGCGATGCCTCCGAAGCCGGCGCCGATCACTACCGCGCGCCTGGCCGTCACGTCTCTCATGCCGCTTTTCCTCGCCCGGATTCCCGGAGTTGCCTCAGCGCCCGACCGACGGGCACGGGGGGTTTTCCTGCCAGGATGCGGACCTTGTCCAGCGCCGTACTGGCGCCTGCGTAGAAACGCCTCACCAGGGGTTCCGGCAAGCCGTAGAAGCGTCGCAGCACCTTCCACCGTTCCCTCGGCTCCGCCGCCCGGAACAGCATCCGGTCGAGCAGCCGATAATAGGCGCGCCTGGCCCACAGCGATTTCGAATATCCCTCAATCAGTGCCCGCAGAGCGGCCGATGACAGGTCGTCAGCCTCGGCCACCAGTCGCGCCACGGCGACCGCATCCGGCAGGGAGTATCCCGTCGTCGGGTGGAACAGCGCTCCGGCCAGGCCCGCGCGCGCCACCGGTGGTCCCTCGGCCCAGAAGGCGTCGATGTCGCCGTCCAGCGCGATGGGCAGGACGCCCTCCTCCTCGCCGACCACGGCCTCGACGGTCCAGCCACGCGAGCGGATGTAGGCGTCGATTCGCCGGTTCAGCAGGGCCCGGTCCAGCATCGGCCCATCGACATAATAGGTGTCCTCGACCAGCACGGTCCGCTCATCGAACGGCAGAAGATAGACGAACCGGTAGGCGTCGCCCTGACCCACCGTGGCGTCCATGATCGTCGGGCGCGTGAGGCCGTGCGGCTGGGTCAGCCTTACCGTCCGGCCGACGAACAGCTGCCAGCCCAGGTCCAGATGCGGCGTCGGCGCGGGGCCCCGCGCGTCGATCACCCCGGTCGCCCGCAGCACCCGCCCGTCCGACAAGGTCACGCCGTCCGGTTGGACCTCGACCGCCCCGCCCCTGATCAGCCGGTCACCCAGCAGCGGCGCGACGATCGCGTGCAGCCGATCCGACGTCAGGCTGTTGTACGGCGTCTCCAGCACCCGGCTCAGCCCCGGGAAAAAGACCTCATACCCGTCTGGCCAGCGGTGCGGCGTGGCGGGCTCCAGCCAGGCGCGATCCCTGGCCGGAATGTCGCCATCGAAGAAGGACCAGGTGTGCTCGCCGCCCAGCCGCCCGTCCCGTTCGACCACCGCGACGCGCAACTCTGGCCGGTCGAGCGCCAGTCGCCAGGCGATCAGGCTGGAGGCCAGACCGCCGCCGACGAGGATCAGATCATGCTCGAGCGCAGCCATGTCCGACCCTTAAACGAAAGAGGCCCCGACGCGAACGCATCGAGGCCTCCCTGAAAATGCAGTCTCTGCGTAATCCGCAGAAATCTGCGTCGCCATCGTCACCGAAATCGCCGGCTGACCGCTGGCTTTGCGTCGTCGAAATCGCCGCCAACTCACCGATTGGCGGCGAACGGCAATCGACTACTCCTTGGGTTCGATCGCCAGCGCGTAGGCGCCCGACTGACCCGAGGAGAAGCTGCGGGCGCGGATGACGTAATCGCCCTCTTCCTCGACCGCCCAATCGACCTTGGCATGCGTGTCCGACAGGCTGTCGTCGTCCGAGACCACCGAGGTGAAGACGCCGGCTTCATCCTCGCGGCCGATATCGATGAAGGCGTCGAACTCGTTGGAAACCATGGTCAAACGCAGCTTGTCGCCGGCCTTAACCGTGATCCTGTAGGCGTCGTAGAAGCTGCCGTCCTCGGCCAGGGCGTCGTCCTCGCCCAGCGTGCCGCGCGCCGTGGCGCCGACGAGGATGCTGCCCGGCAGGGGCTGCGGACCGCGATCCAGCAGCTCCAGCGAATACAGACCGTCGGCGTCCGCATAGAGCGGCGAGGCGCGGACGACGAACTCCCCGTCAGACGGCAGGATGTAGTTCAGGCGCGAGTCCGTGCCTTCGCCCAGACCGTCGTCGTCCGAGGCCATGGCGTAAAAGTCGCCCTCGGGGCTGCCGACCTGAAGGTAGGTGTCGAAGTCGCCCGAGCGCATGATCAGCTGGATGCGGTTTCCGGCTGTTCCACTGAAGGAATAGGCGTCGAAACCACGGCTCTCGTCGTCGCGCGGATCTTCGGCGACGATCTCGCCCTGCACCGTCGCGCCCCAGGACAAGGCGACCGGCGCCGGCAGCGGCGGGGCCTCCTCGAACGTCAGGGTGTAGGCGCCTTCGCCTTCACCGGTGAAGGCGCGGGCCTCGATCGTGTACTGGCCGTCGGACGGGATGGTGTAGGTCAGGCGGGAGTTGGTGCCCTCGCCCGCGCCGTCGTCGTCCGAATCCAGCGCATAACGACCGCCGGCCTCGTCGGGATTCTCCGAGAACAGCTCGAGATAGGTGTCGAAGGCGTCCGAGCTCATGGTCGCGACGATCCGCTGGCCCGTCGTTCCGGTGAAGGCGTAGGCGTCGGCGCGCGTGCCGAAGGCGTTGCCGCCGTCGTCGGCGTCCAGCGAAGCCTCGACCGTCTCGCCGACGGCGATCGGACGCGCCACCAGCGGCGGCGGGGCCTCGGCCAGGGCCAGTTCGTAGTCGCCGTCGGCCGAACCATCCAGGGGCGCGGCGCGGATCACGTACTCGCCGTTCGAGGGGGCGGTGAAGATCAGATAGGAGTTCAGGCCGCCGGCGCCGGAGTCGTCGTTCTGGGCCAGTTCCTCGAACGCACCGCCGCGGCCCATGCGGCCCACACGCACGATCGGATCGAAGTCCTCGCTCTCCAGCGTGATGGCGAACCGCTCGCCCTGTCGCGCCCGGAAGCTGTAGCCGTTGTAGGTGTACTCCCCGTACTGCCCGTCCTCTTCGCTCGGGCTGCGGTCGCTGATCGCGCCGTCGACGTCGTCGCCCAGTCGGATGGCAGTCGGGCGCGGCGCCCGGGGCGCGGGCCCGCGGTCGGTCACCTGGATGGTGTAGTCGCCCCCTTCCAGACCGGCCAGGGTACGGGCGCGGATGATGTAGGTTCCGTTGTCGGCCGAGAAGCGCAGGCGCGAGTTGGTGCCCTCGCCCAGGCCGTCGTCGTCCATGGCGATCGCCTCGCCCGTGTCCGAGCCCTCATAGGCTTCCAGATAGGTGTCGAAGGCGTCCGACCGCATGGTGACTTCCAGTCGCTGGCCGTCGCGAGCCTGGATCGACCAGGTGTCGTAGAGGTACTGGCCGAGCTCCTCGCTATCGACCTTGGTGTCCTCTGCGGTCAGTTGACCGTTGACCGTCTGGCCGACGCGCAGCGGCGTGGCGTCCTGGGCCGCGGCCTGGCCGGCGGCGAACAGCGCGATCATGCTGACGGTCATGATGAAGGTAGAGCGGCGCATTGGAAGTCCCCTGTTCTGTGGAGGCAACATAGACGCTGAACCGCGACGCCTGTAAATCGCCCGGACCTTATCGAATCCTGACGAAAGAGGGCCTCCCATGGCCGGACCTGACACGCGCGCGGCAATCATCGACGGCAAGGCCTTCGCCGCCGGTCTGGTGGAGCGGGTCGCCGCCGCCTCGGCGCGGCTGGAGGCGACCCACGGGCTCAAGCCGGGCCTGGCCGTGGTCATCGTCGGCGAGGATCCCGCCAGCCAGATCTACGTCCGCAACAAGGGCGAGACGACCGCCCGCGCCGGGATGCGCTCCGATACCCACCGCCTGGCTGACACGATCAGCCAGGCCGAACTGCTGGCCCTGGTCGGGACGCTGAACGCTGACGCCGGCATCCACGGCATCCTGGTCCAACTGCCCCTGCCCGCGCAGATCGATTCCTCGGCGGTGCTGGGCGCGATCGACCCGGACAAGGATGTGGATGGGTTCCATGTCGTCAACGCCGGGCGACTGGCGGTCGGCCTCCCCGGTCTCGTGCCCTGCACCCCACTGGGTTCGACCATGCTGCTGAAGCATCAGCTCGGCGACCTGTCGGGTCTGAACGCCGTGATCGTCGGGCGTTCGAACATCGTGGGCAAGCCGATGGCCCAGTTGCTGCTGGCCGAGAATTGCACCGTCACCATCGCCCACTCGCGCAGCCGCGACCTGCCGGCCCTTTGCCGCGCCGCCGACATCCTGGTCGCCGCCGTGGGCCGCCCGGAGATGATCCGGGGCGACTGGATCAAGCCGGGCGCGACCGTGATTGACGTCGGCATCAACCGCGTCCCCTCCGCCGACCCGGTCAAGGCGGCCGAGGGCAGGACACGGGTCGTCGGCGACGTCGCCTTCGCTGAGGCCGTCACGGTCGCCGGGGCGATCACGCCGGTCCCGGGCGGCGTCGGCCCGATGACCATCGCCTGCCTCCTGGCCAACACCTATAACGCCGCCTGCCGCGCGGCCGGGATCGAGCCGGAACGTCTGGACGCTTGAAGCGGCGTCACGAACCGCTGATAGTCTTGGGGTGACCTGCGGCGATCGGCCGTCGGATGGAGGGGTTCATGGCTCGCAGCGCATCTCGTCTCGTCGGTTCAGTCGCCATCATTCTCGCCGCCCAGAGCGTGGCGGCCTGTGGCTACAACACCATCCCGACCAAGCAGGAGCGCGCCCAGGCGGCGTGGGCCGACGTCCAGAGCCAGTATCAGCGGCGCGCCGACCTGATTCCCAATCTCGTCGCCACCGTCCAGGGCTCAGCCATCCAGGAGCGCACGACCCTGACCCAGGTGATCGAGGCCCGCGCCCGGGCCACAGCGGTCCAGATCACGCCCGAGACGCTCAGCGATCCGGCGGCCTTCCAGGCATACCAGGCGGCGCAGGGCCAGTTGACCAGCGCCCTGTCGCGCCTGCTGGTGACGGTCGAGGCCTATCCTCAGCTGCAGGCCAACCAGAACTTCCTCCAGCTCCAGTCGCAGCTCGAAGGCACCGAGAACCGCATCACCATCGCGCGGCGCGACTACAACGAGGCGGTCCGCGACTACAATACGAGTCTGCGCACCTTCCCGACCGTGATCTGGGCCAAGACCGCCTTCGCGGGTGAGGAGCCGATGCAGCTGTTCACTGCGACGACCGAGGCCCAGAGCGCGCCCCAGGTGCAGTTCAATCTCGACGGCCAGACACCGGTCGCGACCGGCGGCGCGGCCGCCGCCGTCGCCCCCGGTTCGACGCCGCCCGCCCGGTGAGCCCGATCAAGTCGGTTCGGCCGACACACTCTCTTCTGGCCATCCTCATCGCGGGTCTGACGGTTCTGTTCGCGCTCGTCCCGCACGCCTTCGCGGCCGACCCGACCTTCCCCGCCCTGTCCGGTCGTGTCGTCGATCAGGCCCAGCTGCTGACGCCCGATACAGAGGCTGCGATCACCGCCAAATTGGCCCGGCTGGAGACGGATACGGGCGACCAATTTGTCGTCGTCACCCTCGACAGCCTCCAGGACTATGAGATCGAGGACTACGGCTACCGCCTCGGGCGCGCCTGGGGCATCGGCAATGCGGAGAATGACAGCGGCGTGCTGCTGATCGTGGCGCCCAATGAACGCAAGGTCCGGCTGGAGGTCGGCTACGGCCTTGAGCCCGTCCTGACCGATGCCCTGTCCAACCAGATCATCCAGACCGACATCCTGCCGCCGTTCCGCGACGGCGGCTATGCCTTGGGCATCGAGGCCGGGGTAGACGCCGTCATCGCCCAGTTGCGCCTGGACCCCGCAGAGGCCGCCGCCCGCGCCGCCGAGGCCGCGCCCAGCGAGGCCGAAGCGCCGATCTTCCCAGGCATCGTCATAGCCCTGATTTTCATCTTTTTCTTCCTGAGCTTGCTGCGCGGCATCGGGCGGCGGGGACGCAAACGCGGCGCGCGGCGTAGCGGAATCGATCCGATCCTCGTGTGGGGGGCGGCGGAAATCCTGTCCAATGTCTCGAGGGGATCTTCGGGGAGTTCGGGGGGCGGCTTCGGTGGGTTCTCCGGCGGCGGCGGCAGCTTCGGCGGCGGGGGGGCCTCGGGCGGATGGTGATGCGACTGAACTCCGGCGAACACGCGCGCGTCGCGAGCGCCATCGCGGCGGCGGAGGCGCGCACCTCCGGCGAAATCTTCTGCGTCCTGGCGGGACGGGTCTCGAGCTATCGCGATATCAGCCTGGCCTGGGCGGCGGCGGCGGCCCTGCTCCTGCCGCTGATGCTGATCCCGTTCGGGTTCGAGCCCGCCTGGTTCCCTCGTCTGGCCGACAACTGGGAGGCCGGGCATCTGTCGGCCCTGCATCTGACCATCGGTCGGGCCATCGGGGTCTATGCGGTGGTGCAGGCCGCTGTGTTCCTGGCGGTCTATGTCCTGTTGCGGATCCCCGTCCTGACCCGGCTGACAACCCCGCGCGGGGTGCGCCGCGACCGGACGCGCCAGGCGGCCATGCATCAGTTCCTCGCCCACGGCCTGCATGTCACCGAGCATCGCACGGGCGTGCTGATCTTCGCCGCCATGGCCGATCGACAGGTCGAGGTCATCGCCGACAAGGGCATCTATTCGCGTGTCGATCAGGCGATCTGGGCCGATGCGGTCCAGGTTCTGACCGAGGGACTGCGCGACCGACGCGCTGCCGAAGGTTTCGAACGGGCCATCGCCCTGGTGGGTGGCGTCCTGGCCGAACACTTCCCGCCGAGGCCGCGCAATGCGAACGAAGTCCCCGATCGACTGGTCGAGATCTGAAGCTGCGCGCGGTCTCGCTTTTGGCGGGGAATTGGCCTAGCCGGTGCCGCCATGCGGCTAGTCACCTATAACGTCCATCGCTGTGTCGGGGTCGACAAGCGACTGGATGTCGAGCGCATCGCCGGCGTCATCGCCGAGCTGGAACCCGACATCGTCTGCCTGCAGGAACTTGACGTCGGCCGCGCCCGGACCGGGGGGGTCGATCAGGCGCGCGCGATCGCCGGCCGCCTGTCGATGGCCGTCCGCTTCCACGCCGCCATGCGGGTCGAGGCCGAGGAGTACGGCGACGCCATTCTGACGGGGCATCCGGAAACCCTGGTGCACGTCGGCGCCCTCCCTACCGTGCGCGGCGTGCCGGGACTGGAGCCGCGCGGCGCCCTGTGGGTGCGCGTCAACATTGAGGGCGTCGACATCAACGTCCTGACCACCCACCTCGGCCTCGTCCCGCGCGAGCAGCGGCTCCAGGCGGCGGCCCTCGTCGGCAAGGACTGGCTCGGCCATCCGGACTGCAAAGGACCGACGCTGCTGGCCGGCGACTTCAACGCGACCTCGATCACCCGCCCCTATCAGACGCTGGCGCGGAACCATGCCGACTGTCAGCGCCAGCTGGGTCTGCGTCCGACCATCAAGACCTTCCCGTCCGGCTTCCCCGCGATCCGCATCGACCACGTCTTCGTCAGCCCGGAGATCAGAATCACCGGCGTCCACGCGCCCTTCGCGCCCCTGTCGCGGATGGCCTCGGACCATCTGCCCCTGGTGGTCGATTTCGAGATTCAGCCCGTCGGCTGAAGCCGCTGCGAGCGGTTGCGCCGCTTCCATGGCCGCCAGGCGTCCCGTGGCGAGGTCGGATCCCCCAACTGGAACTCGGCGATCGTGCGCTGGATCATCGACGGCGGCGTCGCGCCCAATGGCGACATCCGGCCGCTGTCGAACTTCTGGATGGCCTCGCCAGTGGAGCCGCAGGCGGCCTCGGCCGCCCCGAATTCGTCCGCGGTCACGCCGATGAAGTGACCGATAGTCCGATGCCGAAAATGCCGGATGGCCTCGCGGCCCGCCTCATCCTCCGGCGCGATGGCGATATCGCATTCGGTGTCGAAACCCAGCGACCGGTTGTTCAGATTGGTCGAGCCGATCCGCAGCAAGACGTCGTCCACCACGGTCACCTTGGCGTGGACGATGATCCGTACGCCGTTCTTCGTATTGGGGCTGAAGGCGAAGAAGCGGTTGTGCCTGTCAGCGCTTTCCAGCCGGAACAGGACCTCGGCCCTCGCCGTATCCATGGTCATGCTGTCGAACCAGCTCGGGCTGCGTCCCGTCGAGACCAGCACGATCTCCGGCCCGTCCGGTTCGTCGAGCCGCTCGGCCAGGGCGTTGGCGACGAGCGGCGAGGTGAAATACTGGTTCTCCAGATAGATCCGCTTCCGTGCGCCCCGGATGGCCTCCAGGTGCAGTCTCTCGTTCTCGCGGACCTCGTGACGACCGCCGAAGCCGGGCTCGGTGCGGGCGATCCCGACCGGCGTGTCGCGAAAGTCGACCGCCAGACCCTCGGGCCAGGGATCGCCATCGACCGTTTCCGGCACTGTCCGCTCCCAGGTCGCCTTGAACCAGCGCTCGCGCGCCAGATCGCCCAGAGCGCGCGCCGCCGCCCCGTCCATGACGCACATGGTCTCGTGCCTTGGCGGCGAGATGATCCCCGATGGCTGGCAGCGTCTCGGATCATCGTCCGCATGAGCCTCGGAATCCCAGCGATCGACCGAGATGTCCCCGCCGCCGCAAAAGGCCACGGCGTCGTCGATGATGATCGCCTTCTGGTGATGGCAGGCGCCGATGGGACCCGGCGTATCCAGCCGGAACTCGACCATCCGCTTCCTGAACCAGGCCTGGGCCTTGTGCGGATAGAAGCCCTGCGATGCCGCGATCAGCAGCGGCGATTTCCAGATCAGCAGCCGAACGTCGAGCTCCGGCCGAGTCTTGACCATCATCCGCAGCAGATGGCCGATCTCGGCCTGTTTGTCGCCAGGCCGGGTCTCGGGGTCCAGCCGGGTCCGCGGGTCGAACTGCCAGCCCAGAACCACCACCGAACGCCGCGCCTTGGACAGGGCCGAGGCCAGGGCTTCGAAATAGGCGCCGTTCTCCATCAGGATCGACAGCCGGTCCGCCCGCTCGACCCGCCAGCAGGTCGCGCCGGGCGCCAACAGGGCGGCTGTGTCCAGCAACGGGCCTTGGGCGGCGTCCATATCGGTGTCCCTGCCGGCGTCGGTGATTGATCGTCCGGCTCGGAGAGAGGCCCGGACCGGTCTTCCGTTCCATGCCCGCGCCCCGCCGGTCAATGGCGTCACCAGGCTGGATTGTCCGGTTCGCCTAAATCAGGCATAAGAAGAGCCGGAATGAGGGAGTGCCGATCATGCAGGCGTTGATCGAGTTGCTGGCCGGCTTCATCGCCCTGCTGGCCACGGCGGCCCTGGCTCAGTTCGGCGTGGACCTGAACGCCGCCCCCCGCCCTGATCGCGAAATCCATCGCGTCAGCGATTGCCCCGAGGCGCCGACCAAGGCGCTCATAACGGCGCCACGCTCGAACGACTGCTAGTCGCGCCGCCCGGCCGAAATCGGCCGGGTGCAGACCCCTGATCCATTTTTTGACGCAACGGCGGGTCGATACCCACGCAAAATGGTCTAGGGTTGTGGTCGCGCATGACTCCTGCGTCACGCGCCAGCCCACCTGAGATCCGCGCCCCATGAAGTCCCGCTCCCGGCCGCCGTTGACCTTGTCCGATCCCGAACCGGCGCCCCTGGGCGACGCGACAGCCGGACTCGAGGCCGCCGCCACTCCTGAACTCGTCGCCAAGCCCCGGGCCGCCCCCGAACGTCCGATGTCGGAGCGTCGTCGCCGTCGCCTGCTGGAGCAGGAGCGGAGCGCCGCTGATCTCGAATTTCCGTCGCCCGCCGAGCCCGAACCCACAGCCCTTGTCTCGCCTCCGATCCGGTCCGAAGAGGCTGAACCGGCGATCGAACCCCTGGCGTTCTCGACCAGCGTCGGCGCCCCGCCCGCCACCCAGGCTTCGCCGCCCGCGCCCACCGCAGCGGCGGTTGCCTTGAGCCCCGCCGAGGTGCGGTCCGGCCCTTCCTATCTGATCGCCGGGATTGCCGCGGCCCTGTGGATGGGCGGCGTCGCTTCCTGGGCGGCCTATGAGGTCGGTTCCGGCGCGGTCTCGCCCGATCCCCTACGCCTGGCCATCTACGCCCTGATCGCCCTCGCGCCCGCCGGCCTGGCCATCATGCTGGCCCATGCCGTTCGTCAGGGCGCCGGCCTGGCCTCCGAAACCCGGCGCGCCCGCGAACTGGCCGAGGCGCTCGTCGCGCCGACGGCGCTCGCGGCCCAGCAGACCGGACATGTCCTGTCGGCCCTGCGCAACGATATCGACCAGGCCGCCCTCGCCGCCGAGCGGGCCCGCAACGACATGGCCCTGCTGCGCGAGGCTCTCTCGCTGGAGACCAGCCGCCTGAACGAGGCCGCCGAGGCCGCCGGTCGCACGGCGCGTCGCCTGACCGAGTCCCTCGGCCGCGAGCGCGACGAGATGACAGCCCTCGGCAGCCGCCTGGACGGACAGGCGTCGGGCGTGCTCGACGCGGTGGAGCGCCAGTCGCGCCTGATCGTCGATGCGTCTGATCTCGCCCAGACCCAGCTTCGCGAAGCCGAGGCCGCCCTCGCCGCCCGTGCCGCCGACCTCGCCGCCGCCGCCGGAGAGGCGCAGGATGCCGCCCGCATGGCCGCCGACGACCTGGCACGCCAGACGCTGCGCCTCGAGAACGCCGGCACCGGCGTCGCCGAACAGATCCAGTCCGTCGAAGAGGGGCTGGGCCAGCAGCGCGCCGCCCTGGTCACCGCCGCCTACGCCCTGCGCACCGATCAGGAAGACTTCTCCGCCCAGGTCGAGAGCCAGCGCGCCCAGCTGACCGAACAGCTGTCCGCGGCCCGCACCGCCACCGGCGACCTCGGCGAAACCTCCACCAAGGCGTCCGAGGGGCTGCGCGACCTGGTCGAGGCTGCAACCGACCAGTTCCGCGCCCTGGTCGACCTGTCCCAGCGCGAGGCCGACGGCTTCGACGCCGCCACCAAACAGTCGCTGGACCGTTTCGAGGCCCTGGCCGCCGAGGCCCGCGACACACTGATCGACGAAACTCGCCGAACACTCGCGGTGCTCAAGGCTACGGCCGAGGAAAGCCGGCAGGCCGCCGACGGAGCTGCGGGCCAGGCCCAGATCCGCGCCGACCGGCTGGGCGAGGCTCTGTTCGACGCCGCCCAGAAGGCGGATGCCGCAGCCGACGCGCGCGTCGAGGGCGCGCGCCGGATCGTCGGCGAGACCGTCGATCTGGTGGACCAGGCCGGCGAGCGGGCGATCGAGAAACTGGAGTCCACCCTGTCCCGCATGACCCAGGCCCTGGCCGAGGTCGATGCCGCCATCGGCGATCTGGACGACCGCGCCTCACGTCTGCCCGAGGAAGCCCGCGCCCGCGCCGAATCCGTCCGCATCACCGTCGAGGAAGGCCTGGCCGCCCTCGGCGCCGCATCGCGCAAGGCCGCCGAGGACACCGAGGCGCTGGACGCCGGCTTCCAGGAGCGGGTCCGACGCAACTACGACATGCTGACCGAGGCCGTCCGCCTGATGGGGGTCGTGTCCGGCGACGGCGGAGCCCCCCTGCGGCGGCGCGACGTCCTGGCCGAACCCGCCGCGCCTGCGGGGGAACGGCCGCTCCGCCCGACTGCGACCGAGTCTGAACGCGAACGTGAACGCGGCTTCGGCCTGCGCGGTCGCCTGAAGCTGGCGCCCGCCGCCGACGATCCGGGCGCGCGCGGCGCACCGCCGCCGAAGGATCGGCTCGACTGGAGCGATCTGGTCGATGACGGCCCGGGCGAGCCCCCGCTCGATCTCGACACCCCCGTCATGCCCGCCGACGAGGATGCCCTGACCGACCGGATCACCGCCGCCATTCGCCGTATGGGCGTCGATCCGAACGCCCTCCTGCCCAGGTCGCGGGTCGAAGAGGCCGCGTCCGCCTTCGCCGGGCGCGATCCTGACCGGGCGCGCCAGATCGTCCGGCGCGTCGCCCCGGCCGCCGTTCGCAGCGTCTCGCGCCGGGTGATGAGCGATGCGGAGTTGCGCAGCGATGCCGAACGCTATGTCCGCGCCTTCGCGGGCCGGCTGAACGACGAGGCGCGAGGCGGCGCGGCAGCCGTGCTGTCCACGCTGGCCACCGACGCCGGCCGCGCCTTCATGCTGCTGGACGCGGCGGTCGGCGACCTCGCCTGAAACACGAATCGACCGGCCGAACCCTCCAGATCGGCGCTTTTGGCTTGACGGGATCATCCGCTTGCGGACACCGTCCCGCCGCTGTCATGACGTTGTCACGCACCTAGCAGGGTCCATGCTCGACACCATCGCCGAGAACCAGCCCGACCGCAGGCCTGCGATCCTCGTATGCATCTATGAGAGCGCTGATCCCCTCTGGACCGCCATCGATGAGGAAGTCGTCAGCTGGACGCCGCCAGGAACCCGCCTTCGTCCGGTCGGTCCCGGCGATCCCGCCGCCCTCGCGGCCCTGATCACCGGTCAGCTCGAAGATGCCGATTGCCGCGCCGTGCTGCTGGTGGGACGGACGCGCAAGAGTAACGGCTTCCGCGTCCAGCTGCGGGCCGAGAACCGCGCCCTGGACGGCGGCAAGAAGATCTCGCAGACCGGCCCCGCCCTGGTCCGCGCCACCGCCCCCGCCGCCGAAATAGTCCGCGCCCTGATCGACGCCGGCCTCGTCGCAGACGCGAGCTCGGACAGCGAGGAGGATACCGGCTCCTATCTGCTCTATCGCGTGCTGGCCGCCCTGCCCGACAACGCTGACGCCCCGTCGGTCGGACTGCTGCGGGTCCCGGCCTCGCTGAACGTTGATCAACTGCGTCTCGGCGTCCAGACGGCTGCCGCCGCCATGGCGCGACACCTGTCGCCCCTGCCTCGCGCCCGCGTCAACTAGACCGCCGCGACCCGGCGTAGCCGCCACTGCAGCAGAAGACCGATCGCGGCCAGTCCGGTCATGGCGAGATAGCCCAGCACGCCGACTCGATCGTACAGGGGCCCGGCGGCCAGGGTCGCCAATCCTATCAGAATGCCGGCCGCCATAACGGAGTTCAGGGTCTGGGCCGCCGTGTGGCCACCCGGCGGAGCGAGCTTTTCGATGATCTGCACGCCCGCCAGATAGGTCGCCGCGAATGTCAGGGCATGCAACGCCTGCAAGGGCCACAGCATCCACAGCGGCGGGGAGAAGGCCAGGGCCGTCCAGCGGATCACGGCCGCCACGCCCCCCAGCGTCAGGATCACGCCCGGGCCGATCCCGCGCCGCTTCCGCCATGGCTCGATCCACCACATGAAGGCAATCTCGACCACGACGGACATCGCCCACAACAGGCCGGTCATGGTCTCGCTGATCCCCTGCGCCTTCCATGCAATAGCCGAGAAGCCGTAGTAGAAGCCGTGCGTCGCCTGCACCGTCCCGATGGCCAGAACGGCGGTCATGAAGACCGGATCGACGGTCAGCCGCGCCAGCCCGGCCAGCCGTTCACGACCGGCGATCCTGGGCCCCTCCGTCACCGGGTCGCTGGGCAGGAGGGTGGCGGCCGTCAGGGCGACCAGGGCCCCGGCCACGGCGATCCAGACGATGACCCAGTCCGCCGAGCCACGCGTCAGGATCGCGCCCATCAGAACATTGGCCGCGACGAAGGCGGCGGACCCGCAACCCCGGGGCCAGGCAAAGTCGAAGCCGTGCCGCCGTGCGACCTGCAGCGACAGCACGTCACTGAGCGGGATCAATCCGGCCATCGCCGTCGCCGCGACGAACCAGAGGAGCCCCTGCAACCAGACGCCCTCGGTCAGGCCGGCGCCCGCGTATCCCAGGCCCAGGATCAGTCCCAGGATCGCAATGGGAGAGCGCCGCCGCCGGAATCCATCCGCCCACACCGCGATGGCCGGTCCCGTGAACAGCCGGGCCAGCATGGGGGCCGCCAGCAGCACGCCGATCTCGGCGCCCGAGAATCCCTGCGCGCGAAACCACAATCCCGCGAAGGGCAGGCTCACGCCGTTGGCGCCGAAGAGCAACACATACTGCAGCGCCATGCGGCGAGACGGGGTCATCGCGCATCCGATAGCAGACGGCGACGGATCCGTGGGCTAGGTTCGGCCCATGAGTCTGAATCGTCACCTGGCCGTGTTCGCGGCGTTCAACGGCGCGATGGCGGTGGCGGTGGGTGCGTTCGCCACCCACGGAGCGGGACCGCAGATCAAGTCCCTGTTGACCACCGGCGCCTCATACCAGTTGGCTCACGCCCTGCTGGCCCTCTTCTGCGCCGTCGCGCCGATCGGTCGGCTGGGGGCCGTGGCCGGATGGCTGGGCTCTTTCGGCGGCTTGATCTTCTGCCTGGCCCTGGCCTTCCTCGGCCTGCTCAGCCTGCCCGCGCTCGGCGCCGTCGCTCCGATCGGCGGGGTCCTGATGATCGCCGGCTGGCTGGTGCTTGCCTTCGCCGCGTTTCGGTCACAATCAGTAACCGCTTGACCCCTTCCTGAAAGCTCCGACCACCGAATGGCCTTCCCTGTGACCGAGACGCCCCGACGCGAGCTGTATCCCGAGCTCGAGCCCTTCGCGTCCGGCTGGATGCAGACCGACAGCGTCCACGAGATCTATTACGAGGAATGCGGCAATCCGCAGGGGCGGCCGGTCCTGGTGCTGCACGGCGGTCCCGGCGGGGCCATCAACGCCGGCATGCGCCGCTATTTCGACCCGGCCATCTATCGCATCGTCCTGCTCGACCAGCGCGGCTGCGGCAAGTCACGGCCGAACGCGTCTCTGGACGACAACACCACCTGGACCCTGATCGACGACATCGAACGCCTGCGTGAACGCTGCGGCATCGACAAGTGGGCGGTCTTCGGCGGATCCTGGGGTTCGACCCTTTCGATGGCCTATGCCATCACCCATCCCGAACGGGTCGACGCCCTGATCCTGCGCGGCATATTCCTGCTGACGAAGAAGGAGCTGCACTGGTTCTACCAGGACGGCGCCTCGATGATCTTCCCGGACGCCTGGGAGCGGTTCGTCGCCCCCATCCCCGAGGACGAGCGCCACGACCTGATGGGCGCCTACTACAAGCGTCTGACCGGCGACGACCGCGCCGAGCGCGAACGCTGCGCCATCGCCTGGTCCAGCTGGGAAGGCGAGACCGTCAGCGTAGAAGGCCCCGCGGCCCGCCCTGACAAGTTCGCCGAAGCGGACTTCGCCGTCGCATTCGCCCGCATCGAATGCTGGTATTTCGTCAACGGCGGCTTCTTCCCCGAGGAAGGCTGGCTGCTGAAAAACATCGGCCGGATCCGCCATATCCCGACCTGGATCGCCCAGGGCCGGTTCGACGTGGTCACCCCGATCGCCAGCGCCTGGGCCCTGCATCGCGCCTTCCCCGAGGCGAAGCTGGACATCGTCCCCGACGCCGGCCACGCCTCGACCGAGCCCGGCATCATCGACAGCCTGGTGCGCGGCACGGACTGGGCCGCATCGCTTTAGGCGGAACCCGAGGCTGTCGCCGGGCGTAAGGCCCGGATGGCGGTGAAGCTGAACGTTTTCACCGGGTCCGACGGGTTTCACGCCTTCACGGTGGCGGCATCCTCACGCCCGAAGGCCCTGATGTCGAAGCGGAAGACCGCTCGCACCGCCGCCGGCTGATCGATCAGATCAGGCCATTGCCCTTGGGGAGCTCCACATACCGGTGGACCCGGGTCGACAGCACAAGGCCAAACCCGATCATCACGGTCATCATCGACGACCCGCCGTAGGACAACAGCGGCATCGGCACCCCGACCACCGGCGCCAATCCCATCACCATCGCTCCGTTGACCAGGACGAAGAGGGCGAAAAACGCTGTCATGCCGGCCGACGAGATACGGCCGAAATGGCTGTGCGACAGCGATGAGATTCGCAGGGCGATCAGGATGATCGCCAGATAGCAGGCCAGCAGTGTGAAGGACCCGACGAAGCCGAATTCCTCAGACACGGTCGAGAAGATGAAGTCCGTCTGGCGCTCCGGCAGGAACTCCAGCTGGCTCTGGCTCCCGAGGCCGTAGCCTCTTCCCAGCAGGCCGCCTGACCCGAGGGCGATCTTGGATTGAATGATGTTGTAGCCGGTGCCTGAAGGATCGGATTCAGGACTGAGGAAAGTCAGAACCCGATTGCGCTGGTACTCGTGCATGCCGAACATGACGAACGGCGGCACGATGGCGACGACGGCCGCTGCGCCCGCCGCGATGACCCGCCAACTCAGACCGGCGAGGAACATCACCGCAGCCCCCGTCAGGCCGATGACCATGGCAGAGCCCAGATCGGGCTGCTTGGCCACCAGGATGAACGGCAGGCCGATCATTCCAGCGGGAAACACAAGCTTCCACGACCAGCGCGCGTCCTGGGCGGAATGGCTATGGTACCAGCGGGCCAACGCCAGAACGAGACCCAGCTTCATGAACTCGGCAGGCTGGATACGAATGAAGCCGAGGTTCAGCCAATTCTTGGCTCCGCCGGCTGTATAGCCCAGCGGGGTGAACTCGATCAGCAGCACCATGACGATCAGCACCCCATACAAGGGGTAGGCCGCACCGAACCACCATTTCGGGTGCACCAAGGCCAGGCCCAGCATCATCGTGAGCAGGGCGCCAAACCGGATCAGGTGTTTGGCCGCCCAGGGGTCCCAGTGCCCGCCCGCGATCGAATACAGCATGGCTGTTCCGATCCCGGCGATCACGCAAAGCAGGGCCGTCAATCGCCAGTCGATCTGGGTCAATTTGACCGACAGCCGCTCGCGCTCGCCGGGACGGGTCAGGGCCGAGGATGTCATTGCGGCCCCGAGAGATAGGGGCGCGGTCCACTGGTCGGGCGAGGCGTCGCCGGGACGCTGGGCGCAGGCGGAGCGATAGCCGATTCAGGCGCGGCGCCGATCTCGCCCTCGTCAATCTGCGGGCCGGTGGCTTCCGGCGGCGGCGGCCGGGTAATGCGTTCGCGCATCTCCGGATCCTTCAACAGCACGGTTCGCATGACCTCCCGGGCACGAGGGGCCCCGGCGGTGCCCCCGCCCCGGCCGCCGTGCTCGATGATGACCACCACGGCGTAGCGCGGCGCATCGACCGGCGCGAAGGCGATGAACAGGTTGTGGTCCTTCTGCGACCAGACGTTCGAGCGACGGTTGCCGGAACCATAGTTGCGCGTCTGGGCCGTGCCCGTCTTGCCGGCCATCTGGATGTCGCCCAGGCCGAGCTGGGACTGGCGATAGGCGGTGCCGGACCGGTCGTTGGCCACGGCGATCATGCCGCCCCGGACGATGTCCAGATGCTCGACGCTGAACGGCAGGTCCGGGACCTCGGCGCCGCTGGGGCGGTCAACGCCGCCGACCGACTTGATCAGGCGCGGCTGGATCGCCTTGCGGCCGTTGGCCAGACGCGCGGTGTAGACGGCCAGCTGCAGGGCGTTGACCGTGACCGCCCCCTGGCCGATGGCGACCGAGGTGGTCTCGCCCGGATGCCAGACGGGGTCGCGCGGGAAGGTCCGGCGCTTCCACTCCGTGGAGGGCAGCAGTCCCTTGCGCTGGTTGTCGACGCCGATATCGAACTCGTGCTCGAAGCCCAGCTTCATCGCCGTGTCGCGGATCAGATCGACGCCGGCGCGATTGCACATGGTGTAGAAATAGATGTCGCAGGAGTTCTTGATCGCGTTGTGCATGTCTTGCGAGCCATGACGGCCCCAGCAACGCTGACCGGTACGGAAGACGCCGCTGCAGTTCACGCGGTCGGCCGGATCGACGCCCGCCGCCAGCAAGGCCAGGGCCGTCGCGGGCTTGAAGGTCGAGCCCGGCGGGAAGGTGCCGTTGATCGCCTTGTCCAACAGGGGCTTGCGTTCGTAGTCGGCGAGCGCCCGATAGGTCCGGGTCGGAACGCCCGAGACGAACAGGTTCGGGTCGAACGACGGCGCCGACATCATGCACAGGATGTCGCCATTGCGGACGTCCATGACCACGCAGGCCCCGGACTCGTCGCCGAACACCTCGAGCGCCCGGTTCTGGACGTCGGCGTCCAGCGTCAGGACCACGTCCTTGCCCGGCACGGCGGGCCGAGAGCCGCCGACGTCCTCGGCCACGACGCGCCCTCGCGCGTCGACCTCGACCCGGGTGCCGCCGGCCTCGCCGCGCAGATCGGTGTCCAGCGCCTTCTCAACACCCGAGCGGCCGATGCGGAAGCCGGGATTGAACAGGATCTGTGGCGGCTCCTCGCCCCTGTCGCGGATCGCCTTGATGTCGCGATCCGAGACCTTGGCGACATAGCCGATCACATGGGCGAAGGCGCCGGTGTAGGGATAGAAGCGCGCCTCGTTCATGTCCGCCATCACGCCGGGCAGTTCGGGCGCGTACAGATTGACCTTGGCGAACTCCTCCCAGGTCAGGTCGCTCTTGACCGGCACGGGGCTGAACCGCGGAGCGGCGTTGACGTCGCGGATGATGGCGCGGCGGCGGTCGAGAGTGTCGGGCAGCAGCCGGCCCAGCAGGTCCAGCGTCTGATCCAGGTCCTTGGTCTCGTCGCGCACGACGAGGACGCGGAAGCTCGGACGGTTGCCGGCGATGGTGACCCCGTTGCGGTCCAGGATCCGGCCGCGCGGCGGGGGCACCAGACGGAAGTTGAACTGGTTCTGGCTGGCGAGGGTCGAATACTCCCGGGCCTGCACGACCTGCAACTGGGCCAGTCGGATGGTCAGGGCCGTAACGCCCAGCGTCGTCAGTCCGCCGACCACGAAGGTGCGGCGCAGGAACGAGCCCTGGCGCTCGTTCACATCGGCAAAGAAGATCGAAGGTTCGCCGCTCATCCCGCTTCGCTCCTTGAAGGAGCTTCGCAGGATTGAATCAATCCTTCGTAGCCTTGGCGGAGTAGGATCATCGGAACCGCACGTCGCCGTCATCGAACCGCTGGATCATCCAGTCGGCTGCAGGGAAAAGAAGCAGGGTCGGCACGACCTGTCCCAGCAGGGACAACAGGCTGGGCGCCCGGCCGGCATCCAGTGTGACCACCAGATAGGCCACGATAAAGGCCGCCAGGGCGCACAGCGCGTACCAGACGAACAGGATCTGGGTCTCCTGACCGGCCAGCAGGTTCCGGGAGGCCAGGACGACGCCGTAGACCGACAGCAGGCACAGCGGCCAAAGGCCCAGGGTCCCGCCCCAGAACATGTCCAGGAACAGACCCAGGCCGAAGAGGACGGCGGGCGCGATCATCGACGGACGGATCAGCGGCCAGGCGAAGGCCAGGATCAGCGGCAGGACCGGCTCGGGCAGCTTCAGGCCGAACAGCTCGACCGGCGTGGCCAGCAGGACAGTCAGGGCGATCGCGACCAGCGCGGGATAGAAGACCCACTGGGTCGGCCCGACCACCCGCATGGCGACCTGGCGTCTCACTCGGCGGGCCTCGCCGGCGCGGCGGGCGGAACGGTCGGCGTTGTGGCTGGAGTGGCGGCCGCGGCGGCACGGTCCCGGCGTGCGGCGGCGTCGCCGATGGCGGCGGCAGCCGCTGCGGTCGGGGCCGGGGCCGCGCCCAGACCGGCCAGCGGAGGCGCGTTCAGGGCGTCGGGCGTGACCAGCTGGCCGAAATCCTGGAACAGCAGCACACGGACATAGTCCACGGCGCCCCGGTCGCTGAACAGCTTGACCCGCCACGACCCGTCGATGCCCTTGGCGGCGACCCCGATGGGCAGGCCGCGCGGGAAGCCGCCGCCGTCGCCGGAACTCAGGATACGGTCGCCGGCCTGGACCGAGTCCTGACCGCGCACGAACTCAAGACGCGGATTGCCCGAACCGTCACCGGTCAGCATGGCTCGGGCGTCGGTGCGATCGATCAGAACCGGAGTTCGGCTGGCGACGTCGGTCAGCAGCAGCATGCGGCTGACCCCGCCGGTCGCACCGACGACACGGCCGACGAGCCCGTCCTCGTTGATCACCGGATTGCCGATGCGCACGCCCTTCGACGTTCCGGCGTCGAGCAGGCGGGCATTGATGAAGGGACCCCGCGATTCCGAGATCGAGCGCGCCGTCGCCATGGCCACAGGCGGCTCGGTCCGCAGGCCCAGCATGGCCTCGTAGCGGCCGTTGACGTTCTTCAGGGCGATGGCCTGGTCGCGCCAGGGCCTGAGGTCTTCCAGTTCGGCGCGCAGACGCCGGTTCTCCGACACGGCGAAGAAATAGCCCTTCACATAGTCGGTGGCGTTGCCCGCCCAGCGCACCGGCCAGGCCAGGATGCCGTTCACGGGGCCGGCGCCGGCGTCGAAGCCCGCGCGTACGGGGCCGTAGGCCTCGCCCGTCGCATCGTGGCGACGGTCCCCCAGGATCATCAGGATCGATGCGATGATGGCGACCACGGTCACGACCGCGGCGGTCCACGCCAGCGGCACTTTCAGCGACTCGAACGGTCCGTCGCGAAACGCCACGGCCTAGCCTTCCAATAGAGGTCAGAATCGGCGGGACGCCACCCGCCGCTGTCAGCAGCCTATCGCAAAAACCGGTCCACTTTGAAACTGGCGATTGGGCCGGAATCACAAGGATTTGCTAAATCCTGCCCCCGCCGGGGGGAGGAGGCTCGAAGCGGAGCGAAGAGACGGAGCGGCCACCTGCGAATTCGGTGTCCGGGGCTGATCCCCACCACCACTTCGTGGCCGATGGCTCCGCGTTGGGGGAGGATCAGAGGGCCGAGTCGAGCACGCCCTTCATCCACCGGGGATGCTCGAGAACGCGACCGCAGCCGATGGCCACGCAGGACAGGGGATCGTCGGCGACCGAGACCGGCAGGCCCGTGTGATCGCGGATTTCAGCGTCCAGGCCGCGCAGCAGGGCGCCGCCGCCGGTCAGCATGATGCCCTTGTCGGCGATGTCAGCGGCCAGTTCCGGCGGCGTGGCTTCCAGAGCGACCTTCACGGCTTCGATGATCTGCGACACCGGCTCGGCCAGGGCCTCGGCGGCCTGACGCTCGGAGATGCGGACCTCGCGGGGCACGCCCTGCATCAGGTCGCGGCCCTTGACCTCGATCGACAGGCCTTCGCCGTCGGCCGGGATGCGGGCGGTGCCGATGTCCTTCTTGATGCGCTCGGCGGTCGTCTCGCCGATCAGGAGGTTATGGTTGCGGCGCATGTAGCTGATGATGGCGTCGTCCATCTTGTCGCCGCCGACGCGCACCGAACGCGAATAGACGATGCCCGACAGCGACAGCACGGCCACCTCGGTGGTGCCGCCGCCGATGTCGACGACCATGGACCCGGTCGGCTCGTGGATCGGCAGGCCGGCCCCGATCGCGGCGGCCATCGGCTCGTCGATCAGGCCCACGCGGCGGGCCGAGGCGTTCAGGCAGGAATCGTTGATCGCGCGACGCTCGACCGCCGTGGCGCCCGACGGCACGCAGACGATGATCTTGGGGTTAACGAAGCCCTTGCGATTGTGAACCTTGCGAATGAAGTGCTTGATCATCTCCTCGGCGACTTCGAAGTCAGCGATGACCCCGTCTCGCATCGGGCGGATGGCCTCCATGTGGCCCGGCGTGCGGCCCAGCATCTGCTTGGCTTCTATACCCACGGCGTGCACGATCTTCCGTCCGCCGACATTGCGCAGCGCGACCACGGACGGTTCGTTCAGAACGATGCCCTTGCCCTTCATGTAGATCAGGGTGTTGGCGGTCCCGAGGTCCATCGCGATGTCGTTCGAGATGGCGCCGAAGAGGGAGAAGCTCATGGGGGTCGAATACCGTTCGGTTGGGGCCTTCAAGGCGCTGCAGTTGGACCGGTTCCGGCGACGCCCCATCCGGCGCGTATCCCCATACGCCACGGATTTCCTGATCGTCCTCGCCTGACCGGTCGTGGCCCGTTTGCCCGCATGGGCAGGCGAATACAAGCCCCGATGCGGCTCGAAGGCGCGCTTGCGATCACGACCAGGTTACGGCCCCGCTTGGGGTTCCGCGCCGTCCGATCGCCGGAGATCAATCCCCTGCGCCGCCGGCCCGCTCGCGACGCTTCACCAGCTCGCGCACGCCCAGCATCAGCCCCACGGCAACCACCGCGACGGCCGCCAGGATCAGCGAGGTCCAGACCCCGTCGCCGCTGACGGCGGCCACGACCGCGCCTCCAAAAAAGGCCACCAGCGCGGTCTTTGGCAGGACGCCGAGGGCGCATCCCGCGAGGAAGGCGGGAAAGGAGGCGCGGGTCGCGCCGAACGCCATATTGACGACGATGAACGGCGCGGACGGCACGTTGCGGATCATGAAGCTGGCGTAGAAGGCGTTCTTGCCCACGAACCGTTTCAGACGGTCCAGGGTCGCGCCGCCGAACCGATCCAGCATCCGCGCTGTGGGACCTCGTCCCAGCCAGTAGGTCACGCCGGCCGACGCCACCGTCGCCGCCCAACTGTAGAAGAAGCCCAGCGACGGCCCGAAGGCGACGACGCAGGCCGCGATCAGGATGAACTGCGGCGCCCCGATGAAGGCTGCGATCACAAACAGGGCCACGGTCGCGGCAAAGGCCCACGGACTGCCGCGATACCCTTGCAGCCAGCCCTCCAGGTTTTCCTCGGCCGCCAGCCCGAACTGGCTCTTGCCGAGGGCCAGCAGCCCAACGGTCGCGCCGAGCAACAGGGCTGCCGCCAGCGCCGTCCGCCAGCGCCGGGCCTCCATGTTCAGGATGAAGTCGAGGATGCCCTTCATGGAACGGCGGCTTAGCACCGGTCGCGGCGTGTGCGCGAGCCTCACTGTTTGATCCGCCTTTCGCGACTGCGTAAAGGAACGGGTCTCTCCCCGGGAATCGCCATGTCAGACCTGCAGTCCACCGCCCTCGCCCGCGTCCAGCCGTCCGCCACCCTCGCGGTTACCGCGAAGGCGCGCGAGCTGAAGCGCGCCGGTCGCGACATCATCGGTCTGGGCGCCGGCGAGCCCGACTTCGACACCCCGGACAACATCAAGGCCGCCGCCATCGCCGCCATCCAGCGCGGCGAGACGAAATACACCGATGTCGACGGCACGCCGGAGTTGAAGGCCGCGATCGTCGCCAAGTTCGCCCGCGAGAACGGCCTGACCTACACGGCGGCGCAGGTTCACGTCGCCTCGGGCGGCAAGCCGGTGATTTACAACGCCTTTGTCGCCACCCTGAACGCGGGCGACGAGGTGATCGTGCCGGCGCCCTACTGGGTCTCCTATCCGGACATGGTCCTGCTGGCGGGCGGCGAACCCGTCTTCGTCACGGGTGAGGAGTCGGACGGCTTCAAGCTGCGCCCCGAGGTGCTGGAAGCCGCGATCACGCCCCGGACGCGGTGGCTGATCCTCAACTCGCCGTCGAACCCGACCGGCGCCGCCTACACCCGGGCCGAGCTGGAGGCCCTGGCCGCCGTCGTGCGTCGTCACCCCCAGGTCTGGGTCCTGACCGACGACATGTACGAGCACCTGACCTATGGCGACTTCGAATACACGACAATCGCCCAGGTCGCGCCGGACCTCTACGACCGCACCCTGACGGTCAACGGCGTGTCAAAGGCCTATGCGATGACCGGCTGGCGCATCGGCTATGCGGGCGGGCCCAAGGCCCTGATCGACCTGATGCGCAAGGTCGCCAGCCAGACGACGTCGAACCCCTCCTCGATCAGCCAGGCGGCAGCCGTCGAGGCCCTGAACGGGCCGCAGGACTTCATCGCCGAGCGCGGCAAGGCGTTCGAACGCCGTCGCGACCTGGTCGTGTCGATGCTCAACCAGGCGACCGGCATCCGCTGCCCGAACCCGGAGGGCGCCTTCTATGTCTATCCGTCGATCCACGGCCTGATCGGCAAGACGACGGAAGCCGGCCTGGTCATCGACAGCGACGAGACGTTCGCCTCCGCACTGCTGGAAGCCGAGGGCGTGGCCGTGGTCCACGGCGCGGCGTTCGGCCTGAGCCCCTATTTCCGCATCAGCTATGCGACCTCGGAATCGGTGCTGGAAGACGCGTGCAACCGCATCCAGAGGTTCGCCGCCTCGCTGCGCTAGAGCCTCTATGTCTCCTCCCCGTCGCACAGCGAGGAGACGATCCAGGTCAGGCCGCGCGGCTGACCGCGAAGTCCGCCAGGCCTGCCAGCGCGTCGCGCCAGGGGCTGACGGGCAGGACGGCGAGGGCCGCCTTGGCCGCGTCGGCGTATTCGTCGGCGGCGTCCAGCGTCGAGGCCAGGGCGCCGGTGCCGACGATCAGTTCGCGCGCACGGCGGAAGTCGTCTTCGGTCCGCTCGCCCTTGTTGATCGTGCGCTCCCAGAAGGCGTCCTCTCGGCCGCGCGTGCGGGCCACGGCCAGCAATAGCGGAAGGGTCACCTTGCCCTCGCGGAAGTCGTCGCCGGCGTTCTTGCCCAGGGCCTCGGACGATCCGCCGTAATCCAGGGCGTCGTCGGCCAGCTGGAAGGCCAGACCCAGGTTCAGACCGAAAGACCGGACCGCCGACGTGGTCTTCTCGTCAGCGCCGATGCCCACGGCGCCGGCTTCGGCGGCGGCGGCGAACAGTTCGGCGGTCTTGGCCGAGATGATCCGCAGATAGGTTTCCTGATCCAGGTTCAGGTCGTGGGCGCGGGTCAGTTGCAGCACCTCGCCCTGGGCGATCACGCTGGAGGCCTGGGCCAGGATGCCCAGCGCGCGAAGCTGTCCGGTCTCGACCATCAGCTCGAAGGCGCGGGCGAACAGGAAGTCGCCGACCAGGACGCTGGTCGCCGAGCCCCAGATCAGATGGGCCGCGACCTTGCCGCGGCGGCGCTCGGACCCGTCCACGACGTCATCGTGCAGCAGGGTGGCGGTGTGAATGAACTCGACCGAGGCGGCCAGCTTCACCGGATTGGCCAGATCGACGTCCGCCGAGGCGGCCGTGGCGGCCCGCGCGGCCGCGATGGTCAGGAGCGGGCGCAGGCGCTTGCCGCCGGCCGCGATGATGTGTTCGCCCAGCAGGGGAATGACCGGCACGGGCGACTGCATGCGCGCGACGATCAGCGCATCGACCACGGCCATATCGACCCTGGCCAGAGCGACCAGGGCGTCCACGTCGCCCTGGGCCCGTGGGGGCTTGGCGCGGGGAGCGGTCAGAGTGACGGCGTCCAACGGAAAACTCTCTCAAAAACCACGACGCTCGGGGAGATCGCATCGCATCGGCGCCACGACGACTTGCCGCCGCGCGTTCGGGCGGACAATGGTGACCGCGCCATGAAGGGTCAAGCCGCGTGACCGTCGCATCGTTGCCTCCGCCCGAGGCGAATCTGCTCCTGAACGGGAAGGTTCGCCTGATCCAGGCCGCTGACGGCTATCGTGCGGGCATGGACGCCGCCCTGCTGGCGGCCGCCGTGCCCGCGAAGTCGGGCGAGCGGGTGCTGGAAGCGGGCTGCGGCGTAGGCGGCGTGCTGACGCAGCTTGCGGTCCGGCGACCGGGCGCTTTGCTGACAGGGGTCGAGCGCGATGCAAAGGCGGCCGGACTGGCGGTCGACAACGCGGCGCTGAACGATCTGGCGGATCGAATGGCGGTGCTCAACGCCGACATCGCCGCAGGGTTCGCCGCACTGGATCGACCACGTTTCGACTGGGCCATCTCCAATCCCCCCTTCTTCGACGACGAGGCGACCTTGCGGACGCCGGCGCCGGCCAAGCGCGGAGCCTGGATCGCCGACGACGGACTGGCCGCCTGGACGCGATTTCTGAGCGACGGCGTGCGGGACGGGGGACGGATCGTCGTCATTCACCGAGCGGACCGGCTGGCAGACCTGCTGGCCCTGCTTGCCGAACGATGCGGCTCGTTCGCGATCCGGCCGGTGCAGCCGTTTGCGGATCAGCCGGCCAAACGGGTGCTGATCCACGCGATCCGCTCCGGCAAGGCCCCGCTCAGGCTGCTGCCGGCTCTCGTGCTGCACGATCGATCGGGCGCCAAGCACGCGCCGGAGGCCGAAGCGATCCTGAGGGGCGAGGCCGATCTGGGCTGGTGATTGGCTTGCCGCCGCGCCTCACCCGCGCTTGAGTGCCTCATGCGCCTGATCCTGACCCTCGTCGCCCTCCTGTTCGCCCTGCCCGTTCAAGCTCAGGACGCCTTGCTGCTCCGCCCGGAGCGGGTGTTCGACGGGATCGATCCCCGGCCCCACACGGGCTGGTCGGTGCTGGTGCGCGGCAACCGTATCGAGGCTGCAGGTCCGGACGTCCGGGCGCCCGCCGACGCCCGCGTCATCGACCTGCCCGGCCAGACCCTGATGCCGGGCCTGATCGAGGGACATTCGCACCTGTTCCTGCACCCCTACAACGAGACGTCCTGGGACGATCAGGTGCTGCATGAGCCGCTGGCCCTGCGCACCGCCCGGGCGGTCAACCACGCCCGCGCCACCCTGATGGCCGGGTTCACCACGGTGCGCGACCTCGGCACCGAGGGGGCGGGCTATGCCGACGCCGGTCTGCGTCGGGCGATCAACGAGGGGATCGTGCCCGGCCCACGCATGCTGATCGCCTCACGCGCCATCGTCGCCACCGGCGCCTACGGCCCGAAAGGCTTCGAACCCGGCGTCGAGGTCCCGCTGGGCGCCGAGGAGGCCGATGGCGCAGACCTGGTCCGCGTGGTCCGCAGCCAGATCGGGGCGGGCGCCGACCTGGTGAAACTCTATGCCGACTACCGCTGGGGCCCGGGCGAGCCGAGCCGTCCGACCTTCTCCCAGGCCGAACTGACCGAGGCGGTCGAGGCCGCCCACTCCGCCGGACGCCAGGTCGCCGTTCACGCCGGCACAGCCGAGGGCATGCGCCGCGCCATCCTCGCGGGGGCGGATACGCTCGAGCACGGCGATGCCGGCACGCCGGAGATCTTCCGGCTGATGGCCGAACATGGCGTGGCCCTGTGCCCGACCCTCGCCGCGACCGACCAGATCACCCGCTATCGCGGCTGGGACGGCGTCGAGCCTGCGCCGCAGAACGTTCTGACCAAGCGTTCCGCCTTCGCCGCCGCCCGCGCGGCCGGGGTCGAGATCTGCATGGGCGGCGACGTCGGCGTCTATGCCCACGGGAACAACGCGCTGGAGTTGGAGCTGATGGCCGCCCAGGGCATGCCCGCCGCCGAGGTCCTGATCGCCGCCACATCGGGCAACGCCGCCATCTTCGACCTGACCGACCGGGGCGCCGTCCGCGCGGGCCTGCTGGCCGACCTCGTGGCCGTCGAGGGCGATCCGACCGCCGACATCTCCGCCGTCCGCGCCGTTCGGCTGGTGATCAAGGACGGCCAGATCGCGCGCGACGAGAGGACCGCAGCGCGCTAGAGGCCTGCTCCATGTCCCTGCGCCCCCTCTTCGTCACCCAGGTCTATGAGGCCTCGCTCACCGCCGTCCCCGGCTTCGACGGTTTCAACGTCGAACTGGCCGAGGCTTGCCGCATGCTGGCGGTCGAGGACGGCGCCGGCCGCGCCTGGTGCAAGGCGCACGGCTATCGCGGCTACACCTCCTACGGCTCGCTGAACGACCTGCCCCACCGACTGCCGGAGTTCGCGGAACTCAAGAAACATCTGGACCGGCACGCCCTAGCCTATGCGCGGGCGCTGAACTTCGACCTGGCCCGGAAGCCCCGGCTGGACACGATGTGGGTCAATATTCTCAAGCCCGGCGGCGCCCACTCGGGCCACATCCACCCCCACGCCTTCCTGTCGGGGACGGTCTATGTCGACGTTCCCGACGGCGCTTCGGCCCTGAAGCTTGAGGACCCGCGACTGCCGATGATGATGGCCCGGCCCTCGGTCGATCCCGAGGCGCCGCAGGCCGAACAGCCGTTCGTCTACCTGGCCCCGCAAGCCGGGACGGTGCTGATGTGGGAAAGCTGGCTGCGCCACGAGGTGCCGATGAATGCCGCAAAGAGCGACCGGATTTCGGTGAGCTTCAACTACGCCTGACGGTCAGGGCAGCTTCAGCACGGCGTCCAGACTGAACCGGCCGGCCCCGAAACGGATCAGGTAAAGTAGCAGAGCCGCCCACAGCAGATGGGTGGGCCAACCCAGAGGATAGACGAACACCTCGATCACGATCGTCATGCCCAGCAGCGCCAGGGCCGACAGGCGCGTGGCCAGGCCCAGCACGATCAGGATCGGGAACAAGTGCTCGGAATAGGTCGCCAGATGGGCGGCGATGTCGCTGGGGACCAGGGGCACCCGATACTCCTCCGCGAACAGATAGTAGGTCCCGTCGGTGATGGTCAGCAGGCCCTCGACCTTGGTCCGGCCGGACATGAAGAAGACCGCCGCGATGGCCACGCGGACGATGATGCTCAGGACATCCAGGGGCAGCAGTCGCTCGATCCAGTCCACGACGGGCTGGAAGCGTGACGGGCGGGTCAGGATCATTTCGGTCATTGGCTCGGCTCCATATCGATGGCGGTAAAGACGCCTGCGCCCAGGAGGCCGGCGAACAGGGTTGGCAGGACGGTGGCGGGGTCGACGCGGAAGGCGGCGGACGCGGCCTGTCCGAGCGACTGTCCGCACCGGCAGGCGTCGAGGAAGGCCCATTCGGCGCGTGTCAGGCGGCGCGAGGTCACTTCCATGCGGGGGCGCAGGATGATCAGGCCCTCGGGTTTTTCGTCCCAGATGACGGTCTGTCCCGGCTCGGCGTCCGGGCGGTTGGCCAGCCAGATCGACGGCACCGTCCAGTCGAACCAGAACAGACGGGCCGATGGATGCAGTCTCGCCGTTGCGCCGAACAGCCGGGCGGGCGGCTGGCCGGTCACGTCGGCCGCGACCACCACCGGGGCGTCGATCGCGCGATGCGCCTCGCTCCAGGCCGCGTCGAGGCGGGCGGCGGGCGCAAGGTAACTGAACCCACCGGCAGGCGGGAACCGCTCCAGCCAGTCGGGGAACCCGGCGCCGAACGCGTCCATGACGGGCGATTCGGGCGGCTGATCCCCGCCGAAGATCAGGGCGGCGTCGCGGAACCAGTCGCGCCCGACCAGCCGCTCGACCGTGGGATAGAGCGCTGCGAGGGCGTCGGCGCGGGCCTTGGCCGTAGTGTTGCGATAGACCCAGAGACCCGCCTGCGGTCGCTCGCCGGTCGCCAGCCAGGGATCGAGCGCCACGGGATCGCCGCCCAATGCGGCCTCGAACGCGTCCATGAAGGGCTCACGCACGGCGCGCCTCCGGGATCTGGCGCAGGATGGCGTCGGCGATGCCCCGCTCGGCCATCAGAACGTCGAAGTCGGGCAGGTTCTCGTCCCGCTCGATCAGGGTCGGACGCGGGCCGATGCGGGCCATGGTCCTTTCGTACAGGGACCAGACGGCGGCCGAGACCGGCGCGCCGTGGGTGTCGATCAGAAGGTCCTCGCCCCATCGGTCGTCTGGCGCATGGCCGGCCAGATGGATCTCGCCGATCGCGTCCGCCGGCAGGGCGTCAAGGTAGGCGACGGCGCTCTGCTTCAGATTGCTGGCGCTGACGAAGACGTTGTTGATGTCCAGCAGCAGGCCGCATCCGGTGCGGGCGACCATGGCGGACAGGAACTCGGGTTCGCTCATCTCGTGACCTCTCAGGTCCAGGTAGAGGGAGGGGTTCTCGATCAGCAGTCGGCGCCCCAGGGCGTCCTGCGCGGCCGAGACGTTGTCGCAGACCTGGTCCAGCAGCCGCCTGGTGCGTGGGAAGGGCAGCAGGTCAGGATGATAGACGTCGCCCCGCGCTGACCATGCAAGGTGCTCGGACATGACGAAGGGTTCGTAGCGGTCGGCCAGGGCCTTCAGCCGGCCGAGATGGTCGGGATCCGGCGGCTGGTCCGCCGCCAGCGACAGGCCGACCCCGTGCAGGGACAGCGGCTTGTCGCGGCGCACGGCTTCCAGCCAGGCCAGTCGCGGTCCGCCGTCCACCATATAGTTCTCGGGATGGACCTCGAACCACAGACCGGCCGCCGGGCAGGCCAGCGCCTGCTCATAGTGCTGGGCCTTGAGGCCCAGGCCGGCGGTGGGCCCGTGGGGGGACGGCCCGGCGGTCGATCTGTCGTTCATCGGGGCCGGATCAGCGGTTGGCGTTGGCGGTCAGCGAGCCGTTGCCGCGCGGCGTGCGGATCGAGGTGCAGGTGCCGGCCGGGACGTTCTTCCAGGCGTTGCCCTGATAATCCCGAACGGACGTGCCGGCGCAGGTCGTGCCGGGGCCGGCGGCGCAGTCGTTCTTGCCGGCCAGGGCGACGCCGTAGCATTTTTCCATGCCGGCCTGATTGCCGTGGGTGGACCGGTCCTGGCCGGCGGCCTGGGCCAGGCCGGCGCCGGCGGTGAGGGCGGCGGCGGTGGCGGCGGCGATCGCGAGATGAGTGCGGTTCATGGTCGTCTCCTGAGTTGGACCGGCCAAAGCGACCGGATGCTCAGGAGTTCGCGAACAGCGACGCCGACGTTACAAGAAAGACCGGGTGAATATTTTCGCCTCGGGACCTCGAGGATGTGTAACCGTCCCGCCTAGGTCGACGTAGTACGGGCAGACGCGTGACAGATCGTGAAGCCCATTTCCGAGCCTTGATGCTCCGTGGCCTGGAGGGCGACGCGCCAGCCTGGCGCGTGCTGCTGTCCGAACTGGGCGCGCATCTCCGTCCCTTTTTCACCCGGCGCCTGTTCGACAGCGGCGCCGACGCCGAGGATCTCGTGCAGGAAACCCTGATCGCCATTCATGCCAAACGCGCCACCTGGGACGCAAACCAGTCATTCACCGGCTGGGCCTATGCGATCGCGAGGCATAAGCTCATCGATCATCTGCGTCGTCGTGGCCGTCGCCCAACCCACCCGATCGAGGAGGCCTCCGACCTGTTCGCCGAACATACGGTCGAGGACGGCGCGACACGGGCGGACCTCAACCGATGCCTGTCATTGCTGCCCCTGCGCCAGCGAAGGTTGATCGAGGACGTACGGCTGCGGGGCCTGTCTGTCGCGGAGGCCGGGCAGCGTCACGGCTATACCGAGACCGCCGCCAAGGTCAGCATTCATCGCAGCCTGAAGGCGCTCTCGGCGAAATTCAGTCCCACCCACGAACGGGAGGGCGTGCGCGATGAAGACTGATGATCTGATCGACGCCCTGTCCGCCGACCTGCCGCCAGCGCGTCACCTGGATCGACGCCTGATACTGTGGATGATCCCGGCCGCCCTGGTCGTCCTGATCACCGTCGGTCTGTGGCTGGGCTATCGCGAGGACCTCATGGCGGCGATGCGGGGGCCAGTCTTCTGGGCCAAGGCCGCCTATACAATCGCCATGTCAGTCGCCGGCTTCTGGCTGCTGGACCGGCTGGGTCGCCCCGGAGCCAGTCCGCGCGCGCCTCTGATCCTGCTGGCGACGATCCTGGTTCTGGTCGTCGGCATGGCCCTCTACGAACTCGCCGTGATGCCCATGCCCGAGCGGATGCCTGCGGTCATGGGCGACAGCGCCCAGGTCTGCGCGCCCAATATCGCTCTGCTCAGCCTGCTGGCCGCACCCTTCGTCTTCTGGGCCGCCCGTGCCTTCGCCCCCACCCGGCCGATGCTGGCGGGCGCTGCCGCAGGCCTCCTGACTGGAGGCCTGGCCACGACCCTCTACGGTCTTCATTGCCCCGAGCACGCGGCCGCTTTCGTGGCGGTCTGGTATACGATCGGAATGGCCGTCGCCGTGGCCGGTGGAGCATTGATCGGACGGCTCGCCTTCCGTTGGTAACGGCCTAGCGGCCGGTCAGCGGCTCCCACGCCGCCATGGCTGAACTGACAACCGCGTTCAGGACCTCGGCGTCTCGGCGGCGGAGATCGGCGCCCTATTGAACGTCAACATCCGGGGCGTCCTGCTGACCACCCAGGCCTCCGGGTCCGGTCGATGGTAATGGAGGACGAGGATCACCTGACGGTCGCCCCGGCAGAGTTTACCCGGGCCCTGCTGGAGATCCCGCCCGCGAAGCGCTGATCGGCAGTCGCCTTCAATCCGCCTCGCCGGGCCCCTAGGGTTTGCCCTTCGGCGCGGCGGTCGCTACATCCCGCGCCTACCTCCCCATTCGATTTGAACGACAGGGCGCACCGCACCTCATGGCGCAGCAATATATTTTCCAGATGCAGGGCCTGACCAAGGCCTTTCCCGGCGGCAAGAAGATCTTCGAGAACATCTGGCTGAGCTTCTACAACGACGCCAAGATCGGCGTCGTCGGCGTCAACGGCTCGGGCAAGTCGACCCTGCTGAAGATCATGGCCGGCATCGACCCGGAGTTCACCGGGGAGGCCAGGGCCGCCGACGGGATCAAGCGCGGCTATCTGGAGCAGGAGCCTCACCTCGACGACAGCCTGAACGTCCGCGAGAACGTCGAGGCCTGGTGCGAGGAGAAGCAGTGGGTCAACCGCTTCAACGCCATCGCCGGCGAGATGGCCGAGGAATACACCGACGAGCTGATGGCCGAGATGACGGCCCTGCAGGAAAAGATCGACGCCGGTGATGTCTGGGACATCGACAGCCGCATCGAGATGGCCATGGACGCCCTGCGCTGCCCGCCCGACGACTGGGAGACGACCAACCTGTCCGGTGGTGAGAAGCGCCGCGTGGCCCTGGCCCGCCTGCTGCTGTCCAAGCCCGACATGCTGCTGCTGGACGAGCCGACCAACCACCTGGACGCCGAAAGCGTCGCCTGGCTGCAGCACCACCTCGAAGCCTTCCCCGGCTGCGTCATCCTGGTCACCCACGACCGCTACTTCCTTGATCTCGTTACGAAATGGACGCTCGAGCTCGACCGCGGCAAGGGCATCCCCTACGAGGGCAACTACTCCGGCTGGCTGGAGCAGAAGCAGAAGCGCGTCGTGCAGGAGAACTCGGAATCCGAGGCTCGCCAACGCGCCCTCACCCGCGAACTGGAATGGGTCCGCTCGGGCGCCAAGGCCCGTCAGGCCAAGTCCAAGGCCCGTCTGGCCGCCTATGAGCGGATGGTCACCGAGCAGGAGAACCTGCGCGGCGCCCAGACCCATGCCGTCATCCAGATCCCGCCCGGCCCGCGTCTGGGCAATGTGGTGCTGGAGGTCGAGGGGCTGAACAAGTCCTATGGCGACAAACTTCTGTTCGACAACCTGACCTTCAAACTGCCGCCCAACGGCATCGTCGGCATCATCGGCCCCAACGGCGCCGGCAAGTCGACCCTGTTCCGCATGATCACCGGCCAGGAAACCCCTGACGGCGGCTCCATCAAGATCGGCGAGACGGTCAAGCTGGCCTACGTCGACCAGTCGCGCGACGCCCTGGACCCCAACAAGACCATCTGGGAAGAGATCTCGGGCGGCACCGATGTGATGATGGTCGGCAAGCGCGAGATCAACACCCGCGCCTATGTCGGCTCCTTCAACTTCAAGGGCGGCGACCAGCAGAAGAAGGTCGGGCAGCTGTCGGGCGGTGAGCGCAACCGCGTCCACCTGGCCAAGACCCTGGCCACCGGCGGCAACCTGATCCTGCTCGACGAACCGACCAACGACCTGGACATTGAGACGCTGCAGAACCTCGAGGAGGCCCTGGAGGAGTTCGCGGGCTGCGCCGTGGTCATCTCCCACGACCGCTGGTTCCTGGACCGCCTGGCGACCCACATCCTGGCCTTCGAGGGCGACAGCCAC